>CAMAQH010000004.1 GCA_945860295.1 Prosthecobacter debontii | reverse complement strand
CCAAAGCCACTCGGGCTTTGAACTGCGGGTCGTGTCTTTTACGTTTGGCTTTCACTTGGTTTTTGGGTGTCTGGGTTGTCGCTCCCAACCCGTAACCACCATAAACTCATAACTTCACTACCGGCCCGATTTTCGGGGTCCACCTCACTGAATCGGTCTCACGGATTTGAAACCACAAAAAAGCCCCGCAACGAACGAATCATGGCGGGGCTGAGAAATCAATCGTCAGAGCCTACTGTGGAGGAACGCGGAAGAGTTTACCTGTATAGGGACACTTCACTTCTATGCCGGTGGGCAATCCGGTGACATCGACCAGTTGATGCTTGGCAGCGTATGGGCTGTTCACAAAACCTGGACGAGCAGAAATCGAACTGCCATACGGAAGTTCTATCGGCGCAGCCTGGGGGGCTGGAGCGGGTGTAGGCTCGAGTTTCGGCTCAGGTGCTGGATTGGTCATCGCCGCCACGTTGAAGTTTGGAGCAGGAGTTGACGAGGCGGCAGATTGTGACGGACGTGGATTGACGACGTGCGGTGTATTTTGGATTCGAGGTGCAGGTGGTGTTGCAGCGATCTGAGAGGCGCTACTTGTCATGCCACTTGGAACGATGAAAGGTTTCTGCGAATATGGGCAGACAACTTTTGACCCAGCACTCATGCCGCGCACATCAATGAGACGACCCGGTGTGGTGTATGGAGAGCGTACATAGCCTGAGAGATCAGCCACAGCGCGGGCGACTGGCAGATCAGCGGAAAGCTGAGATGGAAGCGGAGTATCAATTAGGCTCTGCGCTAGGGACTGAATGGCAGGCGTAGTGCGATTGCTAGCTACCATCTGATGAGATGAAGAACTCGTGAGCGGTGCTCCCAGTGGGTGCATGTAATGTGTAATGAGTCCGCGGGTCTGAATATCATTCCATGCTTGGCGCGGGGGCAACGAGCAGGAGACTAAAGCGATGGCGTTGAGTCCAATCAGTAACAGACGAATGAGATCTTGTTTTGTTGTCATGGCTTGAAGGGGTTTTTTTATTATCGCACTCCCGTTTTAGTGAACTTTTTTTGTTTTTGCAACAACAATGGCAACAGCAGTTGGGAATAACAACTTTATTATCCATTTTAATTAGATTTATCATAACTTGGCGCGCCTTCGATTTTGCATGATAGAGGCTTTCATGCAGTGGAAACTCATCACCGTTGGTAAGCCCTCACTTCCATGGGCACGCTCAGCTCTCGAAGACTACCTTGGACGACTAAAGCGCGTCGCTAGAATTGAACACATCGTGGTCAAAGAAGGCCCGAGGGATCAAGTCGAGGCGCAGCTTCTAAATGCCAGTGAGGACAGCTTGAGAATCATTCTGGATGAACGCGGCAAAGCCCGCCGCAGCATGGAATTAGCTCGCTGGATTGAGGATCACGACATTCGTGGCACAAAGCGTATGAGCCTCATCATTGGTGGTGCAGATGGGCACTCTGAAAAGATGCGAAAGGTGGCCTATGAGTGTTGGACTTTATCTTCATTTACCCTCCAGCACGAGATCGCTCTTATCGTTTTAGCGGAGCAAATTTATCGTGCTTATAGCATTCTGCGAAAGGAGCCTTACCACCGAGAATAGGGAATTACTGACTCGGAATGGCCACCGTCGTCATGAGACACAACTCTGACAGTGTTTCACCTTGTTGATAGGTTGACCTTCATTTATATTTTAAAAAAATTCCAACATTTAATCAGTTCGGCTTCTCATGTCTTCATCCGCCCACCGAAACGTGATAAATCCACGAAATATTCCCTCCACCAGCCACCGAGGGGGCGCAGATGGTATCGACGACTCGAATCGACCGGCCATCGATATGGAACGCGTTCTGGGCGTGCTCGTGGAAAATGCGCCTGTCGCTATGGCGATGTTCGACCAGCGAATGCGTTACATTTTGGCAAATCGGGCATGGGTCGATGAGTTCGGACTCAATGGAATGCAACCGCTTACTGGGCAAAGTCAGTATGAAGTTTTTCCCGGATTGCACCCAGGGTGGAGACAGGTTTATGAAAGAGCTCTCCTGGGCCATGTGATCCGCAGTGAACATGACGCGATGGCTGGACCCGATGGCAGTCGTGTCATATACCGCTGGGAAGTGCGCCCTTGGCGCCAACAGGAGGATACTTCAGTAGGGGGGCTAATGGTTACTTGCGAGCGGTTTGGACAGAATGGTATCACTCAGAGGCAAGTAGATTCCTGCGCGCAGGTGGGGCAAAAGACACTCTTTGGCGACTGCGCCTCACCCATAGTTTTGATCGATACCCATGGCGTGGTCCAGCAGGCAAATAGCGCCGCTGCCAGACTTTGTCTTACGCATGGACTGCAGGAGGGAATTTTGACCTTTTGGGATTTTCTGGCCGAGGGTCAGCCCACTGAATTACTGAAGCAGGATATCCTAACAATCCTGGAGACCCTTTCCGACCCTGACGAGCCTGAATCAAAGATCGTCGCGCTGTCCTCTTCGTCCCGGCAGTCTGCTTGGGCCACGAGTGAATCCCAGAAAGGCAGAATTTCACAGCCAGGAAAATGGCTTTTTTCGCGGGCCCAATCAGTTGGTATAAATCAGCGGTTCACGGTGGTGGCCTTGCCGCATGATCCGACGCCTAGAATGCCGCTGGCACCAACCAGCCTTCCTGCGATTGCCAATGCAGTGGCAATGATCGCGCAGCCACCTTCACCTGACGGCCTGAACAACAGTCTGGAAATGCGGCGGCTTCAAGATGACCTCGCCCGTGCTAGACAAGAACTCCGAACCCTGCATGAAGCTGGGCGCACCTTTGCCCATCGTGATACGCGATCGAAACAATACCTCGAAGTCCTGCCATGTGGCGTGCTCGCGCTCGATGAACTCGGAACACCCATCTATCAAAACGAGCCACTGACCAAACTGCTCGGGCGGCCTATCGAGGAGTATGAAACTGTCGAACAATGGCTGGCCGCTGCCTGCCCTAATGAGCAACACCGCGAAGAAGTCACGGCATTGTGGCGTGAGGATGTGTGGCGCCGCCAACTCACCCGCACTTTTTCGCTCGCCACGGCTGATGGGCTGCTCAAAGAACTCGAATTTCAACCCGTGAGTCTGCCTGGTGGTGGATTGCTCGTCAGCATCCAGGACGCCACTGAAAAATGCCGACACGAAGAGCAACTCCGAGCTACGGAAGCAAAGTTTCGCACCTTACTTCAAGAGGCTCCCATCCCGGTGGTCCTGATGGACAAGACGGGTTCCGTTTTTGATGTGAATCACCTTGCTGAGAGTTTGTTGGGACATCCGAAAAATGAACTGCGCCGCTATCCGCTCGACGCTTGGCTTGAGCCTGAAAGTGGCACTGCGCGGCGTGAAGCTTTGCATAAAATGCAGCTGGAAGCTAGCCGCACAGGAAATCTGGAAGTCCAAGTCAAACAAACTGACGGCGCACCCGTAACGGCTCTACTGCATTTTGCTCAGGTAGCCGACAGCAATGGCGAGCCGCATTGCACGATTCATTATTTTCAGAAGCAACCAGCGGCAGTTGAACCAACCAAGGTTCACTCGCGGGATTCAGCTCCAATCCCATACTCGGCCGAGATTGTCACACAGCCACAGTTCATCTCGACGCTGCTGCTAAAAACCAATGTGAATGGGCGTATTAAAGAATGCAGTGCTCGTGGCTTTGCGCTGCTCGGAATCACGGAAGAAGAGGCTCTTGGCCGACCCTTGCACCAGTATTTCAGCCCTTCAGACTCGAGTGGTTTTTATACTCATCTTGGGATACTTTCACAGACGCCAGATGAGGCCGCCGAGCTAACCTGCTATTCACAGAATGGAAAGCGGCAAAGCTGCCTTGTGACAGTAACTCCACGTGGTGGGAATGGGGCCGACTTTGAATTGAATGAAATGGCCGAAAGCATCGAGTTAGAACCCTGCTCCCAAACACCCATTATCTCGCGAGAGACTTTACCTGATAGCACTACGGCAAACACGCTGAGTCTGCTGGGAGCGTTGCCTTGGCCTGTAGCAAATTTGGATCGCGAAAAATTGCTTCTCTCAGAGACGCATCACCGCATCAAGAACCACCTCCAGATTATTTCTAGCCTGCTGAATTTGGAGTCAAACACGATTACTGATACCGCGGCGCGAAATGCTCTCCGCTCCAGTCAGAATCGAGTGCGTTCCATCGCCGATCTACATCAGCATCTGTATCAACTCACCCTGGGGATGGCAGAGAGTTTCACCAACTTTTCCCAAGGACTTCTGGGGCACCTCCGTGAGTGCTATCAGGTTAACGAAGACCGAGTCGCGGTTCATTTCGATCTCCAAGTCCGGGCTATTGAGCCGGAGTGGCTCATGCCTCTAGCTCTCACGCTCAATGAAACCCTTTCTAATAGCTTCGAGCATGCCTTTCCAGAGGGTCGTAAGGGAGAGGTTCGGGCATCGCTGACCTTTGGCGATAGTTTTGGTGAGTTAGTGATGGCAGACAATGGCATCGGACTTTCAGAAAGCCTGCGTCCGGGCACTGGCACGGGCCTAGGTTTAAAAATTCTCGCCGTTTTCGCCGAGCAGATGCGCGGGCAACTCAGCCTTGGTCGGTCTGATTCTGGTGGCACAGAAATTAGATTGCGTTTTCCTATAGCATCTACTGATAATTAGAGCTAGCTTGGTTTTGCTAACTCTAAATGAACGATTTTGATCGCTTCCGCATTTTGATCGTCGAAAACGAGGGCTTGGTGGGCTGCGATATGGCCGCCAGCCTTAACGATCTCGGCTACAGAGTCGTGGGTACGTGCACCAGCGGTGAAGAGGCCGCTCGTCTTTATAATGAGCTACGCCCTGATCTCGTGCTCATGGATGTTCATCTTGATGGTTCCATGGATGGCATCGAGACAGCGAAACATCTGCAACAGCGCGGACCCGTTGCCATCGTTTATGTCACCGCTTGTGCCGATCTAGAAACCGTCAATCGCGCCCGCGAAACCCATCCGCAGGGCTACCTCCTCAAGCCATTTAACAGCGACGAATTACGTCTGACCGTCGAAGTAGCTGCGACGCGCGTGCAGCAGGACATCAGCCGCCGCCGCAGTGAGCAGAGCTATTTTGAAACTTTCGAAAGCCTAGCCGATGGCGTGATCGCTGCGGATTTAGCGGGCGTCATCGTCTTCATGAACCCAGCGGCAAAACGCATCACTGGCTGGGCGCAGGCGCATGTTGTCGGGCGCTCACTGCACGAAATTTTTCGTATTTACCATGCCAACGGTGAGCCAGCGATGGTGGAACTCGCAACTCCAACTCATCCGGTGAACGAGCGCACAGTCTGGCTGACCACGAAAGAAGGTGAACGCGTTGCTATTCAGGATCGCTCCACACCGCTGCGTGACCAGGGTGGTCACTTGACGGGCGTTGTGATTCTTTTCCGTAACCTGCCAGCCAAGATCCCTCTGGATACAATCGCGGCACGCCCTTACGAGGCCGCAGCACAAGCACCACTCGTCGATGTAGTAGAGAGCATCTCTGACCCCCTCTTTGCGCTAGATGGCCGCTGGCGACTGATTTATGCCAATGCCAGCGCGCAGAAGCTTTTTGACCGCAGTTCTGACAAGATACTCGGCGCCGACCTCTGGGATTTGCTGCCAGCAGCCACGCGAGAAACACACTATGAAGTGCTATCTCATGCCATGCTTCATCGTGAGCCGGTGAATCGTGAAATCTTCCTGGAGGAAAAGCACGTCTGGTTAGAAGTGCGTGGCTATCCTTTCGCCGAGGGACTGCTCATTCTCTGCCAGGATATCACTTTCAAGCGTGAAGAAGAGGAACGCAAACATCAACTCGACCGGCTCGAATCACTCGGACTCCTGGCCCGTGGTTTCGCCCACGAATTTAACAATCTACTGACCGTCCTGCTCGGCAATCTATCACTAGCCGAAATGCGATTGCGCACAGCCATCCAGTTACCAGAGCTACACGCTGCGAAGCAGGCCACCCTACAAGCCCAGGGACTCGTACAACAATTGCTCACCTTTGCCCGCGGTGGCGCTCCTATCAAACGACCCACCCAGATCGGTGAACTCGTGGAGCAATTCCTCCAACATCATAGTCGTGCGTCCCGAATTGAATACCGACTCGAAGTAGCACCCATCCTTCCCACCGTGGCGCTCGATCCTGCACAGACTCGTCGCTTGTTAGGCAATCTCATCCGCAACGCCGAGCAGGCACAGCAAGATGGCGGCGTCATCACCGTCCGCTGCCATGCGCCAGATGCAGGTGAAATGTTCCCGCATGATGTCACCACCGATCATCCTAATCAGCCCACCGGCGTCGTGATTGAGGTTCATGATCGTGGGGATGGCATCCTGCCTGAAAATCTGCCTCACGTTTTCGAACCCTACTTCAGCACGCGTAAAGCTGAGAATGCCACCGGCCTGGGGCTCACCGTGTGCGAATCCATCGCCAAAGCCCACGGCGGCACGCTCTCGGTGCGTAGTGAAGCGGGTAAAGGCACCAGCATCCGCTTTTATCTACCCGTCGATGCAGAGGGTGACGAAGTGGATGCACTAGGCATCAGTTCGGCCTTTGATACCGCGCCACAGACAACCACCAGCCGCATCCTTGTGCTTGAAGACGATCCGCTTGTGCGGAGCCTGATCGTCCGCAATCTCAGCAGCCAAGGCTACGAGATCACCGAGACGGCTGAAGGAAGCGATACAGTGCGTGTCTATCAAGAGTCCCTGATGTCGGGCCGCCGGTTTGATCTAGTGATTCTCGATCTGTCGATCCCGAATGGCATCGGCGGCGTGCGTGCCATGGAGAAGCTGCGTCACCTCGACCCCGAGGTCACCGCCATCGTCTCCAGTGGCTACAGTGATGACCCCGTCATGGCCAAACCTGCCGCCTATGGCTTCGCTGCCGTCCTACCAAAGCCCTATGAGCCAGCCGACATGCTACGACTCGTTAAAAGCGTCATCACTCAACGCGCTGTTAGAAACGGCTGAGCATCAGCGGCTACTCCCGCCAGAAATGCTTCCTGCCTGGATCACGGAAAGCATTCTCTAAACTGCCGAACAGCGAGTTAAGCCGCTCCTCTTCTTTGATCACAAACTCAATGGTGTGAGAATGCGTGGAGATAGGGTAGTTCTTCACCACTTTTGGCTCCGTCAGAGTGGGAGATATTTTTGCAGCCGCATCCTGCATGGCCGCACGAGCTTTATCGATTGCCTGCTGACCCACCGCGATCATTCCAGTGCCTTCCATACGTGCAGGCTCAAGGAAATAGAAGCGCACATGCGAGTTCGTATTCAACGTCAAATTCACCTCCACCACACGAGCGACGCCGTCAGATATATACTCATGTTTTGATACGGCTATGATTTGAGCAGCCTTCACCATATAGCGACCGCCTTTCAGTGACCCGGTCCACACACCGTCCTGCAGCATCTCCTCTGTGGTCGGTTTCGTTTGTGTCGGACCTGTCGTCTGAGCTCGAGCCGCAACACCGAAAAAACAGAAGCCAGTCATGATAAGAGGGAAAAGCGCTTTCATAGAACCTAAGACTGCCAAAGGAACACCATCTTGTAAATGATGGAACATCGTGGCAACAGAGACATATATCATGGCCGCAGCCAATATTCCCAGGACATCCCCCATCAAACTCGTCGGCCCCTGGCTCGTGTATGCCGCATTCCGTTGTGTGGAGGCTATCCTCTGGTTGCTACCGTTAGAGGCCGTCTGGTATCTCGGTCGCGCTATTGGCACCGTAGGTTACTACCTCTCTGGCAAATACCGCCGACTCGCACTGAATAACCTGCGCATCGCATTTGGCCGCGAGCATGACGAGGCATGGCGCAGACAAACCGCCCGCAGACATTTCGCATCACTCTTTGCCAACGTCCTCTGCGGCTTTAAACTGCCCATGATGACCCAAGCCGCAGTCGAAAAGCGCGTCACTGTCGAAGGCATGGAGCACACCCATGCGGCCATGAATAAGCAGCGCCCGATTCTTTACCTTGTCTGCCATCTAAGCTGCTGGGAGATCCTCACCCAAGTTCCCTCTCTCTTTGTTTACGATCGTAAACCAGCGACTGTTTACCAGCCATTACGAAACCCATTTCTCAACGCTCTCATCTTACGCCGACGCAGAAAGCTCGGCTACAAACTCTTTGATCGGCAGGACGGCTTTACCGGCCCTATGAAACACATGAAGGAGGGTGGTTGCCTAGGCGTGCTCGTCGATCAACATGCCGGTGATAGTGGTCTCTGGTGCCCGTTCTTTGACCGCCTCTCATCCACCACACCCATCGCGGCGATGATGGCGCAGCGCAGTCATGGTGTGCTCATGCCATTGGCCATTTATGACGATGGTCCAGGCCTCTGGCGCATGGTATGCAGTGCCCCGATCGATACCGAGGAGGTCAAACAAAGTGCTGAGGGCTTGACCACTTGGATGAACCGCTCTGTCGAAGCCATGATCCGCCGACAACCGGAAAACTGGTTCTGGGTGCACAACCGCTGGAAAACCCCCAAGCCAAAATTTCTCCTCCAAGGCTACAAGCGAGGCGTCGGTTACCCCGCCGACTACGACCAGACACTTCTCCAGCCCTTTGAGATGCTCGTCCGATCACCCAATTGGTTGGGCGATGCCTGCATGGCCCTCCCCTCCGTGCGCGCCATGAAGGCTGGTCGCCCCGATTTAAAGCTCACCATCTTCGGCCCCGAAAAGCTCCGCGATCTCTGGCAAGCGCAGCCTGAAGTCGATCTCTACATTGGCAAGGATAACAAAGAAAGCCTCTTCGCCGTCGCCCGTAAGATCAAGGCCACCGGCATCCATTTTGATGCTGCCGTCCTACTCACCAACTCCACTCGTAGTACCGTCGAATTGTGGCTTGCTGGCATTCCTAGACTCGTCGGCTACCAGGGCTCACTCAGGTCCAAATTGCTGCATCAGATCATCAAAGAACCCAAGACTAGCGGCCCGCCTCTACATCACACGCAGCGCTACCTCCACATCGCGCGCAGCATTGGGGCGGGTGTTTCCAATTCTGAAACCGAGAGCCAAGAACCGAGAACCAAGAATCGTTCCCACCGCATCGGCATTTGTGCTGGCGCTGAGTACGGCCAGGCCAAACGCTGGCCCTTAGAGAGTTTCGCTGCCGTCATCAAACAAGTCGCCTCCGCACATCCCGACATCGAATGGATCTTCTTTGGTGCTCTAGGTGAAGCCGCTATGGGGGAGCACCTCTCAACCATGGTCGGCGCAGTTCATCACACCAACCTCGTCGGAAAAACCAAGCTAGCCGAGTTGATCATACTGCTCAAAACCTGCCGCCTCCTGCTAACTAACGATACCGGAACCATGCACCTCGCCTGCGCCGAGGGCGTGCCCACTGTCAGTATCTTTGGCTCGACTGAACCCATCCTCACCGGCCCGCTAGGTGATCAGCACACCGTCATCCGTCATCACGTCCCATGCAGTCCCTGCTTCAAGCGCGCGTGCCCGCTTGGTCACTACGAATGCATGACCAAAATCACCCCCGATCAAGTAGCTAAGGCAGTGTTGCTGATGTTGGAGAATCCTACCGCAGGATGATTTCTTGACATTCCTCGAAAGAGAAGTCGTCAGAGGTAGCGCTGCACACATTCCGCGAAAAGCCCTGTGAGGTAGTGTCCTCACAGGGCTTTCGGAGGCGAATCGCTTCGCCGTAGTTTGGTGATCTCAGAAGAGACCGGCCAGCTTATTTCTTCTTAGCAGCCTTCTTAGCAGCCTTCTTTGGGGCAGCAGCTTTCTTTGGGGCAGCAGCCTTCTTTGGGGCAGCAGCTTTCTTCACAGCCTTTTTAGGTGCGGCGGCTTTCGGTGCGGCGGCTTTAGGTGCGGCGGCTTTCTTGACGGCTTTTTTTGCAGCTTTCTTGGCCATATTATTATTCCTTTTGTTGTTGTTGGTTGCTTTGTTTGTTTGTTTAGCCGCAGTGGTGCTTGTGGCACCTCCACGGACATTGGTTTCAGCGGCAGCCTTGGCTGCTGCGCGCTTTTCCTCAATCGCTGCCTGCGCTGCAGCAAGGCGGGCGACGGGAACTCGGAAAGGGCTACAACTGACGTAAGTGAGTCCCACCTCATGGCAAAACTTCACACTGTCGGGATCACCACCGTGCTCACCGCAGATACCCAGCTTAATATTAGGGTTGGTCTTGCGGCCTTTTTCGATGGCGATTTTTATCAACTGGCCAACACCCATCGTGTCGAGAGTGGCAAAGGGGTTCTTCTTGAAGATTTCAGCCTCCGTATATGGCATGAGGAACGTGCCCATGTCGTCACGACTGATGCCGAGAGCGGTCTGCGTTAGATCGTTGGTGCCAAAAGAGAAGAACTCTGCGGTTTGTGCGATCTCGTCAGCGGTGAGAGCCCCACGGGGGACTTCGATCATGGTTCCGACCATGTAGCTGATTTTAATCTTCTTCTCAGCCATCACTTCTTTGGCGACGCGATGAACGATCTCCACCTGGAGGTCGAGTTCCTTCTTAAACCCAACCAGTGGGATCATCACCTCTGGCTTTACTTTGATCTTCTTGGCAGCAACCTGGGCCGCAGCTTCAAAGATGGCGCGCGCCTGCATCTCGGTGATTTCTGGGTAGGCGATGCCAAGACGGCAACCGCGATGGCCCAGCATAGGATTAAACTCATGAAGAGCTTCCACACGGTGAGCAATTTTATCAGCCGTGATGCCGAGCTTTGCAGCTAACTCCTTCTGTTGCTTGGCAGTGTGAGGAAGGAATTCGTGCAGAGGCGGATCAAGTAGGCGGATCGTTGCAGGCAGTCCTTTGAGAGCCTCAAAGATGCCAGCAAAATCTTCGCGTTGATAAGGAAGCAATTTGGCTAGGGCTGCTCGGCGATCAGCTTCGTTGTCGGCAAGGATCATCTCACGCATGGCATCGATGCGGTCGCCCTCGAAGAACATGTGTTCAGTGCGGGTAAGACCGATACCCTGAGCGCCAAATGCAATCGCATTCTGCGTTTGCTCTGGATTATCTGCATTGGTGCGAACCTGCATGCGGGTAGCTTTGCTGCACCATGCCATGAGCTGATTGAAACTCTTAAACTTCTCGGTGGCTTGAGCCACTTTATCATCGTGGATCATCCCTGTGATGATCTCAGAAGGAGCGGTCTTGAGCTGGCCGCCATAAACAATGCCGCTGGTGCCATCAATGGAAAGGAAATCACCTTCCTTGAAGGTCTGGCCTGAAACCGAAACGGTCTTCTTGTCATAATCGATCTGAAGTGCCGCAGCACCGCAAATGCAAACCTTACCCATCTGGCGTGCGACGAGAGCTGCGTGAGATGAGACACCGCCGCGTGCGGTTAAAATCCCTTCCGCTGCGATCATGCCACGAAGGTCTTCCGGGCTGGTTTCATTACGAACGAGCAAAACCTTCTCACCTTTTGCTTCAGCAAGAACAGCGCGGTCAGCGTTCAGGTAAATCTTGCCCGAAGCCGCACCCGGACCTGCAGGCAAGCCCGAAGCGATTGCTTTAGCCTTCTTGACATCAGCGACATCAAAGATTGGAGCTAGGAGCTGGTCGAGCTGATCGGCTGGATTGCGCATGACCGCAGTCTCCCAGTCGATGAGTTTTTCCTTCACCATATCAATGGAAAACTTCAGAGCGGCGGCAGCGGTGCGCTTCCCATTGCGAGTCTGAAGCATGAAAAGCTTACCGGCTTGAATGGTGAACTCAACGTCTTGAACGTCTTTGAAGTGCTTCTCAAGCGTGGCTCGAACTTTCAGCAGTTCGGCATAAGGCTTTGGCATTTCTTTCTCAAGCTGCGCCACAGGTTCTGGCGTGCGGACACCCGCGACGACATCTTCACCTTGAGCATTGATGAGAAACTCACCGTAAAATTCATTAACCCCATTGGCAGGATTACGAGTGAAGGCCACACCAGAACCAGAATCATTGCCTGTGTTGCCATAAACCATGGCTTGAACGTTCACGGCTGTGCCCCATTCGGCTGGGATGTTATATTTGCGGCGATAAACAATCGCGCGGTCATTCATCCATGATCCAAAGACCGCACCAGCAGCACCACGAAGCTGATCCCACACATCATTGGGGAAAATTTTGCCTGTACGTTCTTTGACGAGCGATTTGAAGCGCTTGACGAGTTCCTGCTGGTCAGCCGCCGTGAGGTCGCTGTCCACTATGTCCTTCTGGTAAACGGCGTGTTTGAATTCTTCGATGATGGTCTCGAAGGGTTCATGGTCTTCGCCTTCGCGCTTCTGCACACCAAGCACAACGTCACCATACATTTGAACGAAACGGCGATAGCAGTCCCAAGCGAAACGTTCATTATTAGTGGCCGCCGAAAGGGACAGCACGGTCTGGTCATTGAGGCCCAAATTCAAAATGGTGTCCATCATGCCAGGCATGGAGTCACGAGCGCCGGAACGAACTGCAACAAGAAGAGGCATGCCTTTGGCATCGCCAAATTTGCAGCCCATGATCTTTTCCATTGCAACAACACCAGCTTCCATCTGCTGTTGAAGGACGGCAGGATAGGTGCGCTTATTTTCATAATAGTAAGTGCAAAGTTCTGTGGTGATGGTGAAGCCGGGAGGCACTGGTAATCCAATGCGACTCATCTCAGCGAGGTTGGCGCCTTTGCCACCGAGCAGCGGTTTCATGGAGCCATCTCCATCGGCTTTGCTCGCGCCAAAAGAGTACACGTATTTAATTTTGCTACTGCTGTTGCTCACTGTTTTTGCCATAGATTTTTCTGTTCTGATCGGAGATGCGTTTTTTGTTTTCGATTGAATCGAGTCCGATAATTACAGTTTGATTATAAGATGCAAGCGCAACTTGACAATCAAAACTTGGAAGCACCAAAAGCTGTATGCTAATCACTCGTTATCTCTTCAACTCCTCAACACATTCTGATGTCATTATCGTCACGATCTGATTTACAAGACTTGACGTTCGCGCTGGTTTTTGATTTAAAAGATTGGCATGAACTGCTGATGAACTTTATTTGTTCAATGGCCAATGACAGCCCCCAACTAGACCCATATGAAAACACAACTCCATCATCGTCGCCTTATACAATCAGGCTTCACTCTCGTCGAGCTGCTCGTCGTTATCACCATCATAGCGATTCTCGCATCGCTTGCAGTGCCCGTGACCAATAAGGTTATGGAGATGGCTAACACACTCCGTATCAAGGCCACGATGAAGGATGTGCAGGTGGCGATCGGACACTACCGCACGGAGTACAATCGCTTTCCTGTCGATCTTTCCGGTGCAAGTGGCGGCGAAGATATTGATCCAATTAGAACAGATGGCACCAACAGTATCATCACCGTACTAATGGCAGCAGAGGGTGAAGGCTCAAGCTCGACGATGAATAAGCGTAACATTAAATACATCGATCTGCCCTTTGCTAAAAATGGCCAGTCGTTTGGCATTATCGATCCGAGTAATGGAGCTGGTGGCGCGCCTTTGAAGCTCGTTGATATCTGGGGGCAAGCCTACCAGATCCTTCTCGACACAAACTATGACAATCGAATCACCAATCCTGATGCTACCAACATTGATCAGCGAATTTCAGCTCGTGCTCCACAGTATCTTTCTTCGAGCACAGGAGTGCAGTGCACAGGACCTGACAAAACGATCAACACCAAAGACGACATCGTTTCTTGGCGTTAATTCTAAGCTACGCGCCTCAAGCAAGCTGAACCATCAAACGCGATCCTTTCGAGGGTCGCGTTTTTTATTACGCATACTTGGCGAGTAAATCTGCCGCTTGAGTCGGAAGAACCTTCTCATGGAAGTCATCTTCCACCATGCAGACGGGACCGAAGCCGCAACTCGCCAAACATTCAGCGAACTCGATGCTATATTTCCCGTCTTCACTGACGGCGATCGGGTGATGGTGATCGCAATGGCTTCGGTCGATCTTTGCGGCTGCACAAAGCGCATCCATGAGTTCGTAGCTGCCTGCCATGGCGCACGATAATGTGCGACAGACGCGTATATGAAACTTACCTGGGGCAGTCTGACGAAATCCTGGATAAAAGGTGACGACCTCAAGCACTTGAATCGGTTCGAGGCTGAGCTTCGTCGCTACCCAGTTCACGGCTTCATCACCGATAAAGCGCATGTGCTCCTGGATCAAATGCAGGAGCGGCAGCACGGCACTGCGTTTGGAGACGGGGTAATGCGTGATCACCTCGTCCATTTGGCTTTCCAGTTCAGCGGTGATTAGCAATGCCATCGTTGTTCAGATAAAAGGTTACTCCTATTTAGTGTGCCGCTACTAGCGGTCACACTCTCCCATCACAAAGTCGAGACTACCCAAAATAGAGGGAACATCACTGAGCATGTGCCCCGGCATGATTTTAGAAAGCACGCTGAGGTTCAAGAATGAGGGGCTGCGAATCTTCAACCGGTAGGGTACACCGCCGCCTTTACTATGGATGAAGAAACCCAGTTCACCCTTTGGATTCTCGGCAGCAAAGTAAACCTCACCCGCAGGTGCATCAATACCTTGAGTGGCAATGATGAAGTGGTGAATGAGTTCCTCCATCTTCATCAGCACACCTTCCTTCTTTGGCAGCAATCCCTTGGCATCTGCCACATTGATCGGGCCGCCGGGCAGTGTTTTGAAAACTTGGCGCAGAATTCTCACGCTCTGCCGGATCTCTTCCATGCGAACCAGATACCGATCATAGCAGTCACCGGTGGTGCCGATTGGGATGTCGAAATCGTACTTTTGATAGTCGAGGTAAGGCTGTGCTTTGCGCAGATCGTGCTCGATTCCTGATCCACGGAGATTCGGACCCGTTACGCCGTAGCCGATAGCATCTTCTTTCGAAATGATCCCGAGCCCTTGAGTGCGGGCGATGAAAATGGCGTTTCGTGAAAGCAGCTTATCCACTTCATCGATCACAGGCTCGACTTCATCGAGAAACTTCATCACCGCCGCTTCAAAACCGTCTGGTAAATCACGGATTTGACCTCCGACACGTGTGTAGCTCGTGGTGAAACGCGCGCCCGTGAGCAGCTCACAGAGATTATAGATTTTCTCACGCTCCGTGAATGTGTAGAGGAACACCGTCATCGCCCCTACATCCATGGCGAACACACCTACTCCGAGAAGATGCGCCGAGATGCGAGCGATCTCACAGCAGATGACACGAATCGCCCGTCCGCGCTCAGGCACTTCCCAGCCCATGAGCTTCTCCACGGCTAGAGCATAGGCCACGTTGTTTGCCAGCGGTGCCAAGTAGTCCAGTCGGTCCGTGTAGGGCACGAACTGGTTGTAATGCATGTTCTCAGCGATCTTTTCATCACCTCGATGCAGGTATCCCACGTCGGGTTCTGCCTTGGTGATGATCTCACCATCCAGTTCCAGAATCATCCGCAGCACGCCATGTGTGGCCGGGTGTGATGGCCCCATGTTAAGGACGAGCTTCTCGCCGACGAGGTCAGTTGTTGTCTCCTCCAAGTTCTCAAGATGCCGCGCCGTTTTAGCGGCGGTGTCTGGGGATTCGTAATCTCGCGTAACTGTAGGCATCGATAGTGGGGGAGGTTTGAGTATTCTACGCTGCCGAAATGCCAGCAAGATGTATTTGTGAAAAATTTCACAAGCCTCTCAGCCAGCCCATCAGAGTCCCATATCGGTTACGGCACCCAAGCTGGCGCTAGTCGTGAGCTTGGCATACTTGGCCAGCACGCCACGAGTGTAGCGGGGCTTGGGCTGCTTCCACTTCGCAAGTCGGGCTTTGAGTTCTGCGGCAGGGACTCCCAGCGTGATGGCGCGCTTCTCGGCGTCGATGGTGATGGCGTCGCCATTTTTGATGACGGCAATCGGGCCGCCGACGAAAGCTTCCGGCGTGACGTGACCGACGACAAAACCATGGCTACCACCGCTGAAACGTCCGTCGGTGATAAGCGCCACATCTTTGCCGAGGCCTTTGCCCATGATGGCAGAAGTCGGGGAAAGCATCTCACGCATCCCTGGGCCGCCCTTCGGTCCTTCCATGCGAATGATGATGACGTGACCCTTCTTGACCTTATCATGAAGGATAGCTTGAAGTGCGGTTTCTTCAGACTCAAAGACGATGGCTTTACCCACAAATTTAAGACCTTCTTTGCCACTGATTTTACCGACAGCTCCTTCGGGGCAAAGATTGCCACGGAAGATGACGAGATGGCTGTCTTTTTTGATCGGATCACTGAGCGGGCGGATAATGGTCTGGCCTTTTGGATAGACGATCTTCGATTTACGCAGGTTCTCTTTCATCGTCCGACCCGTGACTGTCATGCAGTCGCCATGCATGAGACCTTCTTCGACAAGCATGCGCATGAGAGGCACCGTGCCGCCGATCTTCACCAGATCGTTCATGAAGTATTTACCGCTCGGCTTCAGGTCACCCAGCACGGGTGTTTTTTTGCCGATGCGTGTGAAGTCGTCGATGCTCAGCTTCACATTCGCCGCATGCGCCATGGCGATGAGATGAAGCACGGCATTGGTGCTGCCGCCGAGTGTGATGATCAGTGTGATGGCGTTTTCAAAAGCCTCTTTTGTCATGATGTCACGCGGCGTGATGCCCAGCTTGATCATGTTCATCACAGCCACGCCTGCATCGAAGCAGTCGATCAGTTTGTCGTCACCCACAGCCGATTGCGCACCAGAGTTTGGCAAAGACATGCCGAGAGCCTCGATGGCGCTGGCCATCGTGTTAGCCGTGTACATACCGCCGCAGCTGCCTTCACCGGGGATGGAGTTTTCTTCGATGTCGATGAGCTCCTTGTCATTGATCAGGCAGTTTGCGTGTTTACCCACAGCTTCAAAGACCGTGATGATGTCCGCATCTTTCTTCTCATGGCCGACGCATCCTGGCAGGATCGTGCCGCCATAAACAAAGACGCTCGGGCGGTTCATGCGTGCCATAGCAATCAAGCAGCCAGGCATGTTTTTATCGCAACCACCGATGGCCACGTAACCGTCCAGACCTTCACAGCCCACAACCGTTTCAATCGAGTCAGCAATGACTTCACGCGACACGAGTGAATACTTCATGCCCTCCGTCCCCATCGAAATGCCGTCAGAGATCGTGATGGTATTGAAGATGATGCTCTTTCCACCCGCTGCATCCACACCCTTGGCCGTCTCTTTGGCTAGGCGGTCGATGTGCATGTTACACGGCGTGACCATGCTCCAAGTACTGGCAACCCCGACCTGCGATTTCTTGAAGTCTTCACGCTTGAAACCAACGGCGTGCAGCATGGCACGGCTCGGAGCGCGCTCGACACCATCGACGACGATGGCGCTGTGTTTGCGATGGAGGGACTCGGGTTTCTTGGAGGCTGCTTTCTTGGACATAGCGTAAAGATCTCCATGGTGGCAGGCCTGCGGGAAACGCGCAAGTAGCCAGTGTCATCATGTATCTTCAGATCAAAAAAGCCGTTCTAGGCTTCGACCTCTTCGCGGCCTGGAGCATGCAGAAGGCACGCGGGCCCTTCAGCGGTTTTGGTGAGTGGATGCACCGTGCTCCCTACATCTCCTGCGCCATTCTGATCCTACTCTCATTCTTTATGGCTTGGCAGGGCTTGTTGGGGCTAGCTCAGCCACATACTCACTGACCTTTTTATGACACCTGAGAATATTCTTGTTCTCGGTCGGGCAAATGGATAAAAATCGCACACGTAATTCAGGAAAAGGCAGCGAGGAACCATTCACCAGCACCCGCCATGAGCTCATCGAACCCTCGATCCGACTGCCGCTCAGCCGCTCAGCCTGCGGCGCTTTAAACGTCATCGGTGGGTAGCCTGGCTTCAAATTATTGCTGTCATGCACTGGAGCACAGCGCTTCCTCTGCTTCAGGCGCGCTATATCCTGGACACGGTCAATCCATCCACGCCTTGGGAAACGGCTCCGGTTTGGTTTGATGAAAATAATGAGCCTGCGCCGGAGACTGGCCCGGACATGCGGCACAGTGATTTTGATCTCCTGCCAAACTGGTATGAGGCCTACATCAGTTCGGACCCCTGTAATCCAGACACCGACGGCAACGGCATAACGGATAGGGATGAACTGGTCACGACTTTGACCAACCAGATGCACCTCGACAGCAATAACAATGGCAGGTCGGATCTTGAAGACTGGAGCGGCCAGAGCCTGCCCACCGCTGATCCTGACAATGATAGACTCAACAATCAGGACGAACTCAATACAGGCACCAATGTCCGTAGTGCTGACTCAGACGGTGATGGTCTGAATGGACGGAAAATATAACGACTGTTTATACGTTCAACCACGCTGACAGTCCGTAGCTTGGAGCAGTAACGCCAGGAGGAGTCATTGGCGAAGGTAATGGTCTTCTCTGGACAGGTTGGACGATAGATGTCACGGGGCCAACAATCCAATCGTGATTTTCTCACATGGGAACCCGTGCCGAGCAAGCGGCAGGTGAGTCTGATCACCACGACGGTTCAGACCGAGCTGCTGGCCGAACTCGATGCAATGATTCGCCAGAACATGCAGTGCCATGCCCGTGCGGTGGTGCATCGTTATGGCGCACTCGGTTTGCCTGCGGAGGCGGTGTTTGATCTGCTGTTAAGCTACGCGGTGAGTGAGGACGGAGCCCTTCATGCCGAGAAGTATTATCAAACCTGCCGGGACGAGTTTAACCGCACGAGGCCAGCCTTCCGCTGGCGTCATCTGACCGCACTCGCACGAGTCACCGCCAGCGAGTTTGGCCGCCCTGCACCTGGGCAGGCAGAGGCGCCGGAACTCTTGGCGCGGCTTTACGGGTTTGTTTCGGGTCGAGAGGGTCAAGCCCAAGCCGAAAGTATGCCGGAGGCTTTGTGCAGAGTTTCCTCCCATTCCCTTTCTGGAATGCTGTCGGCGACGATGCCGGAGCCGACGTGGAAAGTGATCTCGTCATCACGCTGCACGGCGGTGCGGATGGCGATGCTCCACTGGCTCTGCCCGCCGAAGCCGAAGTAACCGACGGCTCCAGTGTAGAGCCCGCGTGGGTGCGGCTCTAACTCGGAGATGATTTCTAGCGCACGCTTTTTCGGCGCACCGCTGATACTGCCACCGGGAAAGCAGACGCGAAAGGCGGTGGCGTGGCTGATGCCGGGTTTCAACGTGCCTGTGACGGTGGACACGAGATGGTACACCTGAGCAAAGCTTTCCACCTGCCAGAGATCAGGCACTTGAACACTGCCGAACTCGCAGACTTGGCCGAGATCATTGCGCTCGAGATCGGTGATCATGAGCAGCTCAGCGCGCTCTTTTTCACAGGCCAGTAGCTCGCGGGCAGACTCAGCATCGAGCACGGGATCATTGGGAAAACGTGGGCGTGTGCCCTTAATGGGGCGGGTGGTAATGGCACGGCCAGACATTTTGAGAAACAACTCCGGCGAGGCAGAGAGGACGGTGGTGCCTGCGAGATTGAGACAGGCGGCGTGGGGCGCGGGTGAGATCTGCCGGAGTCGCTGATACAGCGGTAGAATTGATGTGCCCTTTGGCCAATCAGCACGCCAGGGATGAGCCAGATTCACCTGATAAATGTCCCCCGCGACGATGTAGTCTTTGGCACGACTGACCTGGGAGAGGTAGTCGGTTCTGGAAACGAGCGGAGTGAAAGGCAACGAGCAAGTGGCCGTGGGCGAGGTAGCGGCCGGCGGCACACTCAGCCCGCCACTTTCGAACCAAAGCTGCTGATCGTGGTCATAGAATAGCGCATGTGGATAGACGCCCAAGACAAACTGCCCATCGAAGCCGACCCAACCAAAAAGCCCGCCCGCTTGCCCGGCGGCGGCACATTCACTCAGCATGGCCTCGACCCGTGGCCAATCGGTATGAATCGAGCCTTTGAGAATCTCTCTAGGCTGCGCTGTGAGGATGGAAACAGCCCCTGGGGAGGTCACTGCGCTGTCCAACCAAACGAAACCGTCACTTTCTGCCAGACGTTCGGCCATTTCTGCTGGGGTGATGGTGGAATCACTGACTTGCATGACACCGCCGCCAGCAGAATTCTGGATGTGTGATTCGGTGAAAAAGGGCTGGAGCATTGACAGCTACGGAACGAGGACCATACCATACGAATTTCCTGCGGTAAACGCCATGGCTTCTTCTTCATCTTCCATTCTCAACGCAAACCAGGGCCGTGCGACAGCGACGGCCCTCAGCATCTTGTGCATGCTAGTGATGGTGCAAATCGGATTGCTCGTGAAGGCGATCACTGAACAACCACCCACGGTGGCAGTGCCCGTAGCGCCAGCGGTCAGCGCCATTCCAGTCACTGCGCCGACACTGAACATCAGCCCGCCGCCAGTGGGTCAGCTTGCCCCGGATCCGAGTGTGCCACCTGTGCAGACTGCGGTGACACCGAGTTTTGGACCGCCACCGATTGGCAGTTTTCAGGCTCCAAACGCAATGCCTCCGCCACCCCTCGTCGCTCAGCCTCCAGTGATGGTAGCGACTTCGCCGGCGCCCAAGCCACCTGTGCCTAGCACCAATCCTCCGGCTAAAACGACAGATCCAGCGGCGGGCATGTCTTTATCTGAATTAATCGATCTAGCTAAGCAGGTGCGTGGCCTCGGTGACATGCAAGGCGCGCTGGAGGTGCTGAAGCGTGCCGATCTGCAATTTCCCGCCACACCCGAGGTGGCTGCTGAGACCGCCCTCTCGTATGAGCAAATGGGTCTCACGGACAAGGCGACCACGATCTGGAAGCAGATCTCGAGCATGGACCCGGAGAAGTCGGCAGGCTTCGCTGATTTGGCGAAACGTAAGCTGAATGCCGCATCCGCAGACGTGGCTGCGAGCACTGCTTTGGGCGCGGATTTCGCGCCGAAATCTCTGTCTCTGGGTGCCTGCATCGCCAGCAAAGATCCCTCAGTGGCAAACGGTGAAAAAGTCATTTTGCGCGTGCCTATTTTGCGCCAAGGCAATGCGGTCGTGGACCCGGCGCAGGTGGATATTGATGTGTATTTCTTTGATCGAGTGAATGGCGAGAAAGTCGCCCAAACCATCGCTGATGAACCCCTTTCCCAATGGGGCGCAGCGCCTGTGGACTGGAGCGGTGTCGGTGAGGAACCGCTCGAAGTAACCTATTTCCTGCCGGCACTGACGCCGGGAGAAATTGCCGCGCATGGCCGTCGTTCTTACCACGGTTATGTTGTCCGGCTTTACTACCAGCACAAACTTCAGGATGTCGCCGCCGAGCCGCGTGATCTTCTGGACTTTGGTTCGCGCGCGCCCCTGTTCGTGCCGGGCGGAGTGAACCCGCTGCTACCTCCCGTGTCGAACTGACGGCCTGCCCGCCCCCCCCTAGATGACTTTACTTTTTTTCGATGCCAATGCCGCCCTGCGCGGCGAGCGAACTCTCGCCCTCCAGCAACAGCCCGGATGGGATGTCACCGCCGTCGCTACCATGGCCGAAGCCCGCGCTTGGCTGGCTAAAGCGACTAGCCTAGACCTGCTCATCAGTGAAGCGATCATCGACGCGGGCTCTGCCACGGGTTTCAATTTGCGTGATGCCGCTCTGGAGCGTTTTCCCAAGGCGCGCGTGCTCTTCACCACTCGCTATGATCTGGCTGGCTATGAGCCCAAAGTCGGCGGTTGGCTGGTGCTGCAAGATGCTCCTTACACGCTCGAAAAACTCATCGCCAAAGCGCAGGCAACCCTGGAGCGGGCAGCACCTGCCGAAGCGGCACCTGAGCCTGAACTGCCGCCATTTCTGGCGCCCGGCACGATGCTGGGAAACTATCAGGTGCTGGAGCGTCTCACCCTTGAGCCAGAGTCAGAAACCTACCGCGCCATCCAGGTAACTGTGCAGCGGCCCGTGGCCCTTGTGCTGATGCGGCCAGAGTTTCTCCGCCAACCCGAGCGTGTCGAAAATTTCAAAGCACGCGAGCGCCTCAAAGCCTCCGTGTCTCATCCCCGCATCGCACCTCTCTATGAGGCGGGAGAGGTGAATGGGCTGATTTTTTATACTCGTGAGTTGCCGCGCGGCCGCCATCTCGAAGAGATCCAGGTCGCTGGCGAAACACTGTCTGAGCGCAAGATTGCCGATCTCCTTTATGGCGTCGGTGAGGCCATGCAATATGCCATCGAGCGCGGCTGTCATCATCGCCGGCTAGATCCGCGCGACATCTTTATCGATGCTGAAAATCAGGCCAGCATCGTCAATATCTTCCGCCCCGGTGATAGCCGCACGCGCGACCCAAAGGAGGAGGTGGCAGCGCTCATTAGACTCGCCACACCACTCACCGCCGAGGGCAAGGCTCGCGGCCTACTTTCATCGCTCAGCGAGGAGTCGCACGATTGGTCAGGACTCCTCAGTGAACTCGATGGAGTGCGTGATGCCATGCGTGGGCGCTCCATCATGCGCCGCATCGAAGAAGACGAAACCACTCCTCAGAGCGCGACTGGTACGCCCTGGTGGCTCTGGGCAGCAGCGATCACCTTACTCTTTGTCGTGTTCGGTCTCGGTAACTTCGTCGGCACCGTCACGCCTACCCCAGTGCCCACCGTGACAGGGCAGGAGATGATCGCCATTCCTGCTGGCCCCTTCCTTTATCAGAAGAAAGAGCGCCGTAACCTGCCCGCCTTCTGGATCAGCCGAGATGAAGTTACCATCGGTCAATATGCCGATTTTATCAGCTCTCTGAAGAAAGGCCTAACGAATAGCTGCGACCACGCAGAGCAGCCAAAGACCAAAACCAGCCACATCCCGCTGAAGTGGAGTGACACCTACGCTGCGGCCAAAGCAGGGGCCACCTTCAATGGCCAAACCATGAGTCTCAACACGCCCATCACCCAGACCGACTGGTGGGATGCGTATGCTTATGCGAGGTGGAAAGGCCAGCGCCTACCCACCGAAGAAGAGTGGGAGAAAGCCGCGCGTGGTGATAAAGGTCTACTCTTCCCCTGGGGTGATCAGCCTGCCAAAGACAAAGCCAATCTCGGTGATGATTATGATGCCAATGGAGCCAAGGGCGGTGCCAAAGATGGCTACAACCTCTGGGCGCCTACCGACCGCAAAGGCGCGGACATCAGCCCCTACGGCGTTCACGATATGGCAGGCAATGTCTCCGAGTGGACGGCGAGCGAATTCAAAGGCGAGCCCTGGCCGGCCCACCCAGATTTTCCCGACCTGCGCGTTCCCGTCGTCCGCGGTGGACACTTCGCTCTAAAGAGCAGCAACGACCTGCTCACCACACGCTTCTTTGCCGAGTCGGCGAATGAAATCACCCTTGCGCGCGGATTCCGTACCGTCAGCGACACCGCGCCAAGCAGAGGTAAATAACAGATGGCAACCAAGCTGACCACCATCATGCTCGCCGACGATCATGCGGTCGTGCGCCGGGGATTCCGAATGATACTCGCCGCCCAATGGGACATGGAAGTCGTGGCCGAGGTAGCCAATGGACGCGAAGCTGTAGAAAAAGCCGAGCAACTCCAACCCGATGTGTGCGTGATGGATGTCACCATGCCAGAACTCAACGGCATCGAGGCCACACGCAGGCTCGCCAAAGTTTCACCCAAGACGCGCGTGCTCGCGCTCTCCATGCACAAGGACTCCGTCTATGTCCGTGAGATCTTGCGCGCCGGAGCCAAAGGCTATCTGCTCAAAGACAGCAGTGAGACAGACTTCCTCAACGCCGTGCGCGCTGTAGCCATTGGTAAAGGCTACCTGAGTCCTGAAGTAAGCGACGCGGTGCTCGACGACTACCGCAAACACGTCACCAATCCCATCGACCTGCTTTCCACACGCGAGCGTGAAGTGCTGCAACTCATCGCCGAGAGCAAGACCAACAAGGACATCGCCAACGGACTCAATCTCAGTGTTTACACCGTCGAAGCTCATCGCGGACGCATTATGGAAAAGCTGAATCTGCACAGCGTCGGCGAACTGGTGCGTTTTGCCGTTCGTAACGGCCTCATTGATTGAGCATGTGTCATGTTCTCCGGCAACCACCCCTTCACACGACGCATCACCCAGCGCACCGTCTTGTGGGGGCTCGTGCTCGGCTTTGGCCTGGTGGTGATCCTGCTGGGGCTCGCAGGCCTGGTCGCCGTGCGTGACACGCGCGCCATCCGCAGCAGCGCTGCGGTGCTGGTGAAGGAGCAACTCCTCATCGCACGCCTCATGCATGAAGTGCAGGTGGAGGAGAACACGCTCACCGAGGTGCTGCATCGCCTCGTCCGCACGCATCAAACCCTTGATCGCTCGGCGCTGATGCGTGAACTGGGCGAGGCGGACCAAACGCTGGCCCGGCTGGCCTTGGATGCGCGGCAAACGGCCAGGGCAAAAATGTGGAAGGAGCTGGAAACCACGGCCAGAAGTTTTTCGAATCAGGCACGCCAGGCCCTTGATCAAGACGATCCGATCTCAGAGCAGATCATCAGCAGCCTCTTCGACACTCATGATAATGTTGTAAAACTGACCGATGAACTGCTAGCGGATAGCGCGCGGCATCTGGCGGAGTCAGATCAAAAAATCGAGCAGCAGTCACGTGATCTCGCCGATGAATCCGCCCTGCTGCTTGGCTCATGCCTTGTTCTCGCCGCTCTCTGTGCTGCCGCGACGATTTTCTTCGTGCGCCACAGCATCCGCCGCATCGAGTGGCAGAGAGACGAGCTGAATCGCGTGTCCTGGCACATGCTGCAAACGCAGGAGGAAACCGCGCGCCGCTTCTCGCATGAGCTGCACGACGAACTCGGCCAGTCGCTCGCCGCCGTGCGTGCGAATCTGACCTCCAAAAGCCAGGACGATCTGCTCGAACGCCGCGCCGACTGCGTGCAGCTCGTCGATGAAGCCATCGCCAACGTGCGCGAGCTTTCTCAATTGCTGCGTCCCGTGATCCTCGATGACTTCGGTCTCGATGCCGGCCTGCGTTGGATCACAGAGAAATTCGAGCAGCGAACTCGCATCAAGATCGACTATGAATCCTACCTCGCAGGGCGTCTGCAAAGCGAGATGGAGACGCACCTCTTCCGCATCGCGCAGGAGGCACTGACTAACATCGCCCGTCATTCGCAAGCCACGAAAGTACGAGTCAAGCTCGAAGCCGAAGTCGCCATCGTCCGCCTCACCATTCACGACAATGGCTGTGGGCTTTCTCCAGATCGTCAAGAGTCGCCAGCCAGCCTGGGCCTCATCGGCATGAGCGCGCGCGCCCGCGAATGTGGCGGTACTCTCGATCTTCAATCCGTGCAGTCGAACGGTCTGCGCATCGTCGTCGAAGCACCTCTGCGCTTGGTCGAGCCAGAGGCCTGATCACTTCCCAAACGGCCAGTTCGATATCAGCCAAACGCTGGCCGTGTGATTCGCCTCCCACTTGTCTCCACCACGGCGCTGGATCGTCTGCTCCATGAATCCGACTTCCAATCTTGTCGTCGGCGTCAGCTTGCGTCCGATGCCGATAAAAGCGCGGTTTTGATCGAAGTTATTCTTCAGGATATTGCCGCCGAAGTTCAGGAACACTTCATCCCAAATGGCGAGATAGAACTTCTTGTCCTGTGTGAGTGGGATGTTCGTGCGCAGCATGTAGCGCAGGCGGTTTTCACCACGCCAGTTGGTGGTGTTCCCAGCTTTGTCCTGCTCCTCGATCCAGCGCTGTTCCAGACGCAGACGGTGCTGCCACTCTAGGCCCAGGAGATTCATTTTATAGATCACTTGTTCCCACGCGCGGTGCTCATCGAACTCATGGACGACAGGCAGCTCCCCATACGGATAGGTCTTCACATAGCCATAGCCCGCGCTCACGGTGACGGTGGGGCTGATGGTGTAGTTGATGCCAGGCCGGATGAGGAGCTGCTGCCATTCATCTCCCCAGTCTTCACGACGGTTTTGGATCTCGAGATGAAGTCCCCAGGGAGAATTGAAGAGCGGATGATCCCCGACATAGTTCAGCCAGAGGTTGTAGTTGTCGGCATGTTGATCGGCAGCCGTGGCACATGACAGCATGGAAACGGCAGCGAGGAGGATCGTGAAAAACTTGTTCATCGGTTGGGGCGAATGGATACGCATCATACCAGCATGACGCTGATTACACCATCGCCTGTGCAGGCTCTTTTGACACGCTCGTGCGGAGGGGATGCTAGAGTCTCAATCGAGTGAGAACATCTCACCCACAGGGAGCGGTGATCCACGATCCTCGCCAGGCATCCATCGCAAGGCCTGCTCACGCTTAATCCAGGCATCATTCTCACCTGCTGAAAGGCGGTCATTTTCCGGCAGCCATTCGGTGACCACCGGCAGATCGAGTTCGAGGTATGCAGGAGTCATGGGCTGACGAGATGGCAGTATTGAGGAAACAGGTGTGAACAGCCGAACTTGGTAAAAAGCGCCTCCAGGCCCGCTTTGTCAATCGCGCCGGCGTTGAGTTTTAAGAGTTCGGCCACATCACGCCCATCTTTTTCGAGACGTTCTTCGTTGCTGCGCATGGCGTGCAATTTGAGTGCGATGAGACTTGGCACACTCGGCACTCGCAAGCTCACATGACCGATCTCGAACTGCTTACTACCCTCCAGCAGCTTCTCAAAAGTCTCCGGCTTCACATACATTACATCATCATGGACGGGTGCTTCCAGCGTGAGAAGATCGCCGTTTCAGCAGACTTTTCATAGCCTGTATCGGCGAGGATCTTGCTGATCACGGGGATGTCATTCGTCGCCACCAGGAAATCGACATCCTTGGTGAAGCGCACAAGCCCATGCGCTTCCAAGGAGCGACCGCCGATGAGGAAAAACCTCATCTCTCCACGCCTTTCGGCGCGCGTTAAAATATCCGCGCGGGCTTGCATCTGACCCCATTATGAACCCGATCATTTCGGGCTCAAGGCAATCATTCAAATCAATGCCCAGCGCCTTCCAGCGAGCGTTTGTCGAGGGTCTTGAGTGCCTGCATCTGCTTGATGGTGCGCTCCATGCCTTCATTGGAACCGTCGAAAAACATGACGTTGCCTTTGCCGTGCTCGGAAATGTATTTCATGCCATCAAGCCACATGGTGAAGAGCATGAAGCCGGGAGGCACATCGCCTGCCTGCATGGTTTTGCCAGCATTGGCGAGACCTTCGGCGACTTGCTCGCGGAAGCGGGCGTTGCCGGCACCTTTGAGTTCGGAGGCTTCTTTTTCGGCTTCGGCTTTGACGCGAATGGCGCGTGCTTCAGCCTCGGCGCTGCGTGTCTTGATGAGGTATTGCGCTTGGGCTTCGTTCTCGGCGGCCATCTTCATGTTGTTGCTAGAAACGACCTGCGACATGGAACGCATAATGGCTTCGTCAAAGGAGATGTCGTTGATCTGAAGGTCGAGTAGGTGGAAGCCCCAACTGTTGAGGGCTTCTTCGAGATGATCCTTCACCGCACCGATGATCTCGGAGCGCAGGACGAGAATTTCGGCCTGCTTCTTGTTCGCCACATAGGAGCGGATACTGCCTTCGACACTGCGAACGAGGGTCTGCATGAAGCTCTTTTCGTCAATGAAGCGGAAGGCGATCTTCTTGATCGTTTCTTCACCAGCGTCCTGTGCGGAGTACACGATGAGTGATTTGAAGTTCACGTAGGCTTGGTCGAGCGAGATGGCCTCGAACTCGAGTTCGATGGACTGATTCTGCGTGGAGATGCTCTTGAAGACGCCTTCAAGCAACGGCAGCTTGAAGTTCAGGCCTGGAAGCATGAGGCGCTGGTATTTGCCGAAGCGGGTGACGACTCCCACATGGCCCTGCTTGATGACAGAGGAGCTGAGGATGATGAGAACGATTAGGATGACGGCGACGGGGATCATAGAGTTGGGTTTGGTTTGTTTGTGAAATGTGAACGGGGTGATGAAATCAGGCGGGGAATTCGGAGGAGTGATGCTCGAGGATGAACCAGCCGGTCTTTTCCTTTTTGCAGACGAAGGAGTAACGGGCCGGCACGCTGATGATCTCTTTCTTGCGCTTGAAGGTGAAGACGTATTTGCCGGACTGGATGTAGATGTCCTTGTATTGGCGCACCTCGCCGGTTTCGAACTTCACATGCACGTCTTCTAGCTCAAAGAGATGCTCGAAGTAGCCTTTGATCTTGTGGTGTCCTTCACGCAGTTCCTTGGCGAAGGTGCCCCAGAGCAGGCCGTTGATGTCATAGCAGCCGACGACGGCGGACATACTGTGATTATTGATGCCAAAGGCCCAGTCGTTGATAAAGTCGGTGAGGTTTTTCTTCTCAGCGGCATTGTGGCTGATGGTGCTGTAGCGCAGGCCGCCGATCTGCTTGTCCTTGTGAACGCGCATGGTGTCTGTGCTACGCGGATCGATTTCGTCACCGAACTTATGGGCAAACTTTTTCAGAATCTCGATCAGTGGGATGTGCTCATGCCTGAAGATCACGAAGTTGATGAACAGATGCAGCATGAGCACGACGATCAGCCCCTCAAAGATGCCTTCTGTGTAGGTGAGGATGCCACAAAAGAGCGCCAACAAGAGGGCGTAGCTGCCGTGAGAAGCCACATGCACGAGTCCGGCAATCATCTTCCAACCAGTGAAAATCATGAGCACCGCGAGTGAGAAATAAGGCAGATGCTCCAACAGATGCGGTTCGAGAATGAAGACGAGAAGAACGACTCCGGTGAAGATGTTCGACATCTTCGTGACGGCACCAGCAAGAGCGTTCGTGGCGCTTTTGGCTAGGCCGTCAAGGTTGGTCATGCCACCGAAGAAGCTGGAGCCCATGTTCGCAATCCAGATGGCAAGCAGACTGTTGTTCGTGTTCGCGGGGCGTCCCAGCGGATCGAGTTTCTCGATGGCTGAGTTGCTGGTGACCTGCTCGATCACGTCGATGAGAGAGAGCATGAGCGCGTAGCCGATGATCTCCATCAGCATGGCGGGCGGGATTTTTGCAAAGTCAGGTAAGGGCAGCGCCAGCTTGATCGGCGTGTGTTCGATGTGCAGCATCGGCAGCTTCAAATAGATGCCCGCCACGATGCCCACGACGATGACCGTGACATACGGGACGGCCGGGTATTTGGCCTTGTACTTGCCAAAGAGGTGCAGGAAAAGCGCGAGTGCGCCGAGAGACAGACCGATCATTTCGATGCGCTCCATGCTCAGCCATTCGCCACCGTGGGCCTCATGTAGGATGCCATAGGTGTAGGGCAGAAATTTCAGCGCGATCTTCAGGCCGATGCCCGCGAGCAAACCTTCGATGAGGTAAGCGGGGATGGCTTTCAGAATGAAGCGCTGGAGGTTAAACTTCCACGCGACGGCCTGTGAAAGTGAAGTGAGGAAGATCAGGAAAGGCATGTTCTCCATGCCAAATTTATGCACGCTCATCGCCAGCACAGGCGCAAGTCCTGCTGCCACGCCGGGAACACCGACGTAGTTTCCTGGACGGAATAAAAACGTGATGAAACTGACCACACAGGCGAACAGCACGGTCATCAGACCGGTTTCGATCGGATACTCCGACATCAGGCAGATGCCCACCGTCAGCGGCACCGCGATGAGGCCCGTGATCGAACCTGCGAGTGCGTCGCGCCGCAGATTGTCGAGCGTGAAGATCGCTGGCTTCTTGGCCTTTTCCGCGATGAGCAGATCACTCGCCAGCGGCTTCTTACGCTTCGGCGGGTGCGGATGGTAATCAACCACCGAGGCTGTAGTCGGATGTACGAGGGCGGGTTCGGCAGCGTGAGACATGTGAGGAGTTATGCCTCATGCATAGCCTCATTCACCGTCACTCTCCCATAGCCTTGGCGGGGTATAATATGACCCTGCAAGGGGGTGGCCTTGATTCACCAATCGGCCTCTTCAGCCTCGAACATCCAGCGCCGATGCTCATGCCGGATTTGCAGCACCGTGACTTGCTTTGCCGCTTCATCCACCGTGTAAAGCACCCGCCAGCCGACGCCGGACTTCCACGGACGAAAGAGCATCTGGCGAATCGCCAAGTGAGGTAGCCATTGGCCATTCTCGGGGTGCGAAACCATACCGTGTGGGCGATCCAGCCAAAGTGGCCAGCGCAAGGTACGGTGCAGAAAACCAACGTTCTGCTAGGACTGTGCCGCCGCGCCGCTCGTCGGCCTGATACCACGCGACTTGATCCGCGATGCTCGCGTCAGCTGAGGCTGCTTGTTTGACCGTGTAGCTCACTTCGCTTTCTTGGGCTTGAAGTGTTTCTGACGAAGATCTGCGAAGGCCACGTCCAGCGGACGCCCCCGATCACCACGATCATAAGCCTCCAGCGCTGCCTTCAGCTCCAAGTCCAGTCGATACTCCTCCGCTTGGTGAGCGATCTCTTCGTAGCACGCCACTGACAGCACCACTGCCGCCGCTTTCCCATTCTGCGTCAGCACGCGGGGCCGGTTGTGCTTGGTGATTTCAGCCAGGTGTTCCTTCGTCCCACGGGCGAAGTCGGTCATACTCACGATGTCTTGGGACAGGATCATAGTCATGCCGACAGACTAGCACGGAATAATGTGCGCCATCAATCCTTTGTTTCGCCCGCCTTCACACCCGGCAGCGATTTCCCGCGTCTTGGCGTGCCTTCACGAGCAGGCTTGTACCATTCCTCGTGCGTTTCATCGAGATCGACATGGCCGCCAGTCTTCTCGTGATTCAGACGCCAACCATGCAGCGATTCAAAGGCCGCGTGGTCGATGAAATCGACAGCTAGGTCAATGTCCACAGGGTGACCGGCAGGGATGGTCGAAAGCGCTGCATTCAGCCTCGGCACAGAGGCAAAGGTCAGCGTGCCGCCGATGCGCACATGCCATTTACCTTCACGCTGCTCGACTTTGACATCCGTGTTTGAAAGTCGGCGCAGCAGGAAGAAAACGCTGAGCCCTAAACCGATGCCGACACCGGCCAAAAGATTGACACACGTCACCCCGAGCACCGTGGCCCAGTAGATGAGGATCTCGTTATGCTTCGTCAGCTCTTTGATGTGATGCAGGTTCACCAGATTCACACCGACATGTACCAGCAAACCGGCGAGCACGGCCAGCGGAATGCTTTCAATCAAGCTGCCGAGAAACAGTGCAAAGATCAGCACCCACAAGCCATGAAAAATCGCCGACCAGCGGCTTGCGCCACCAGCGATGATGTTGGCCGATGAGCGCACGATAACACCCGTGATCGGCAGACCGCCGAGCAGACCGGAGACGAGATTGCCCACGCCTTGCGCACGCAGCTCTTTGTCCAGATTCGAGCGCACACCGCTGTGCAATTTGTCCGTGGCCACCGCACACAGCAGTGACTCGATACTGGCGATAATCGCCACCGTCAGCACCGCGATCACAAACGGCCCCCAATGCTCCGGCGGGGCGAGTTTGGTCAGCACAAAGGTCTCCGGCAGATCCACACGCTTCACATCCATCTTCGCGATGATGGAGACCACAGTGCCCGACACCACGGCCACTAGCGGGCCTGGGATGGCTTTGAACGGCAGTCTTTTCCACACGATGAGGATCGCAATGGTCAGCAAACCAAGAATCGCCGCCTGTGTATTCACCAGGCCGAGTTGCTTCGGAATACCGAGCAGATTCACCACAGGCGAACTCTGCGGCGAACCACCGAGCACGACATGGATCTGCGCCAGCGCGATGGAAATGCCGATGCCCGCCAGCATCCCGTGAACGACCGCTGGCGCGATGATCAGCGCCCCACGTGCCACTTTGAACCAGCCGAGCAAAAGCTGCACCACTCCCGCACAGGCCGTAATCAAGCACATCGTTTCCCAGCCAAACTGATGCACCAGCCCAGCCACCACGACCGTCAGCCCCGCCGCCGGCCCTGAAACCTGAAGCGGCGATCCCGCGAGCAAACCGGTGACAATCCCACCCACCACCGCGCCGATCAGCCCCGCGATGATCGGCGCTCCCGATGCAAAGGCGATGCCCAGCGATAGCGGCACAGCCACGAGAAAGACGACAAGCGAGGCAGGAAGGTCACGGCGGAGGTTCATGGTATGAAAAAAGGGACGTGTAGCTGTAGCCCAAAGACTGAAGTCTTAGAAAATGGATTCCGCCATCCCCTACACGGGCTATTCTTCAGCTATTACGCACAGGCTTATGCATCTGATAGCCGGGACCGCTGGCTTTGGCCACTCCAACATCTCTATCGGACTGTTTGAAAAAATCCGAAGGATGTCAGCGCTTGGGTTTGGTCGAGCTAAAAACACTTTTTGACTCCCCTGCGATCACCGCCACCGCCGGGTGCCGCATCGCTCGCTCCAGGGTGATGAGGTAGCAGGAGAAGCCGCAGCGCACGGGGCGACCGACGGGTTTCAGCCCGTAGCGATTCACGGCTTCATCTAAAACGGCGGCGGCGATGGGCGTGACCCCCATGCCGTCAGCAGCAGCCGTTTTCATCAGCGCAGCATCATCAAACTCGGCGACGATGCGCGGGCGGATGTGGTGCGAGTCAAACCAACGATCAATCTCATGTCGCCAGGCCGTGCGGCTGGCAGGCAGCAGCATGGGCGCATCTTTGAGTGAGGTGGGAAAGTTCGCACTCAGCTTCTTGGCCAGCGCAGGCACTGCGCAGAAGACCACGGGCGACTCGCCAAGCAGGTGATTGAAAGCCTTCACTGGCATAGACGACGGCGCGGCCTCATCCGACAAAACGACATCGAGCCGACCCGCCGCGAGTGAGCCGAGAAGCTCCTGCGCATGACCCTCCGCGCAGGAAAGTTGCAAATTCGGAAACGCCTTCACCGCAGGTCTGATCAATCGCCACGCCACGAGCTTCGGCAGCGAATCCGTGATGCCGATATTGAGACGCAAGCTACGGGCACTGCCCTGCCCGTGGAGCGTGCGCACCATCTCTGTACCGAGGGAGAAAATCTCCGCGGCACACTCCATCACCAGCCTACCCTGCGGCGTGAGCTTCAGCCCGCGCCCGGTGCGATCAAATAGCTGCTCGTCGAGGCTGTTCTCCAGCGCTTTGATCTGAGCGCTGATCGTGGGCTGAGACAGGTGCAGACGAGTGGCCGCAGCTCGCAGGCTGCCAGCGCGGGCAACTTCCCAGAAAAGGCGCAAATGGTGATAATTGAGGTGCGGATCGTTGAGCTTGGCGTTCATAAGAAATAACCGAAGCGTTGCTTTGAAACATCGAAATTGTCAAACTCTCAACCGCTCGGATTGTTAAAAAAATAACAAGTCACTCTGCGTCGTTTTAAACTGACTTCATCGCCATGAAACCATCCGCAGAATACTTCGCTCCCATCGTCAGCACACCATGAAGGATACCAGCACACAAATTATATCTGCTGCGCGCTGCTGCGGGCACAAGGTGAGCCTCACTTTGTTGTCGGCCCTATTATCACTGCCTCTCATGGCGGAGGTGGTGGAACTAGAGCCGACTCCATCGCCGGCAGCAATCAGCGCAGTCGGAAAGATACAGCAGCGCTGGCCAGTGAACTGGAAGATCACAGACCTCCTCCCCGGTGATGAAGCGCGTGAATGGAAAGCCTCGAGGAATCTGCCGAAGAAGTCCCTGAGCTTTACCAATGCCGAGCAAGATCGCCACGCTCTTGGCTGGCTCAGCATCGGTCCACTGCCGTAAAGACTGGCCTTCGATTTCTCTTTCCCTACATCATCAGCTCATGAAATTTCTCATCTTCCTCTGCCTTGCATCGACCACCCTGGCCACCAGCTACGAACCCACCTGGGCCAGCATCACTCCAAAGCGTGTGATTCAGCACACGGATCAAACTGGGACTTCGCTCGTGAAAGCGGTGGAAGCCTTGAAGCCGGGCGACAAACTGGAAATTGCCGCTGGCACTTACAGCGTAGAGCGCATGTGGGACATCCTCGTGAGCGGCACGGCGGACGCACCGATTTGGATTGTGGCGGCGAAGGAGGCAAAGGTCGTCATCACTCGACCTGACAATCAGCAAAACGTGCTCAATGTGGGCCAAAGCGGACCGGTGACATTTCTCTGCCTCAGAAGCATCGAGTTCACCGGCGGCAGTCATGGCGTGCGCCTCGGGCATTGTTCGGATGTGTGGCTGGATCAATGCCACATCCATCACACTGGACAAGTTTGTCTCAGTGCGAACAGCGCCGACACCCAGCGCCTCTACTTGACCCGCAATCACATCCATCATGGAGCAGGTCACGCGGAAGGCATGTATCTCGGCGCGAATAATGGCGACCACATCATGAGTGAGAGCGTCATCGCCCTGAATCATATCCATGATTGTCGCGGCGATCAAGGCGATGGCATCGAGGTGAAGCAAGGCTCGTGGGGAAACCTCATCGCCGAGAATCATGTGCATGACACCAACTACCCCTGCATCACCGTTTATGGCACCACCGGGAAGCCTGTGAACGTCATCGAGCGCAACCTTTGCTACAACAGCGCCGACAACGTCATGCAGGTGCAGGGAGAAGCCATCGTGCGCAACAATGTGCTCATCAACGGCGCGGGCGCGGGCTTCTCCAGCACCGACCACCAAGGCAAGACGCTGAATCTCCAGGTCATCCACAACACCATCCTCAACAGCGCCCACGCCTTTCGCGGCGGCTCCTGGAACGGCCGCGAAGGCATGATCCTCGCCAACAACATCCTTTACTCACGCGATGCCAATGCCCTGCACTACGCCAACGGCAACGTCGGTGTCATCACTAGCGGCAACGTCGTCTTTGGCGGTGGCCCCAAAGACGGCTGCGTCAAAGGTCGCGGCCTCGAAGACTTACCGAATGTTAGTCTGGATGGCAGCAAGCATGACGCCACACCCGCCGCCGATGCCCAGCTAGACCACGCTGAAGCGAAATACCTCCTGCCCACGGATTTTCACGGCAAGCCACGCACCAAAAATGTCAGCGGTGCCATCTCACCTTAACCAGCTATGAATACAACCACGCTACTTCTCTGCTCACTCACTGTCTGTGCGTTCGCGCAGAATCCCGACCTCAAAACAGGCCCGAATGCTGACCTCGGCGGCGCTTTGCTTCTACCAGCAAATGATGAGTGGAATCGTGATGTCTCCAAAGACGAGGTCGATTCGCTCAGCGATGCCATCATCGCGAGCATCGGCGCAGACACGGGACTACATGAGGACTTCGGGCTCGTGTGGAAGGGCCAGCCCGGCGGCATTCCATATTACGTCGTGAGTGGCGAGCAGCCAAAGGTGCCCGTTTCTTTTGAATATGCCGATGAGAGTGATGCAGGCCCCTATCCCATGCCGCCGGATGCATGGATCGAAGGCGGTCCGCAGAGTGATGGCGACCGCCATGTACTGTTGCTCGATAAAGACAACTGGAAGCTCTACGAACTCTACCGCGCCTTCCCCATCGATGGCGGCAAAAGCTGGAAAGCCGCCAGCGGCGCCATCTTTGATCTCAAGAATCCAAAACCACGCCCAGCAGGTTGGACCAGTGCCGATGCCGCTGGCTTGCCGATCCTTCCCGGCCTTGCCCGTTACGATGAAATCTGCGGGACGAAAAAGCTCGCTCATGCGCTGCGCTTCACCGTGAAAAAAAGCCGCAAAGCCTATGTGCCGCCCGCATCCCACTTCGCCAGTCCGCACAAAAACGAAAACCTGCCGCCGATGGGCATGCGTGTGCGTTTGAGGGCGGACTTCGACACATCCAAGTTCAGCGGACCCGCTCTTGTCATTCTCGAAGGCTTAAAAACGCACGGCATGATCCTCGCCGATAACGGCGGCGACTGGTTCATCAGCGGCGCACCTGATGATCGCTGGGTGCATGAAGAGATTCTCCCCATCCGCAAAATCAAAGGCAAAGACTTCGAAGTCGTGAAGATGGGACCTGTGACTATCCGATGAAGTCTTATCTCTATCTCCTCCTTGCCAGCTCTCTCCAGGCGCTCGACTCCACCACGCCGAGAGAGGTCACTACACCGTTTCCAACGATCACGAATCTTGCGGTCGAATGGCGAATCGAAGGCGATGACGATCTCGATGCGTCTTGCGAAATGAAGTTTCGCAAAGCCGGTGCAACTGAATGGCGGAGCGGCATGACGTTGCGGCGCGTGCCCGCCGGATCGAGTCAGAAGACTGATCCGATCATCACCTGGACGAATCGTTTGAGCGGCAGCGTCTTCGATTTGGAACCCGGAACGGAATACGAGATCGAACTGAAACTGCGTGATCCCGATGGCGGCGCGGCGACACGCATCGTCAAAGCGAGCACTCGACCTGAACCCGTGGCGGCGAAGGATGCAGTAATCAAAAATGGCTCGAAGGCCGATCTCAAGTCGGCGAAGCCCGGCGAGGTGCTTTTACTGGCCGATGGTGACTACGGCGCGGTCACGTTCAATCGCGATGGTGAGCCAGGAAAGCCCATCGTGTATCGTAGCACGAGTGGGAAGGCTGTTTTCAGCGAGATCGGCCTAACTGACCGCAAATGGGTCTATTTGGAAGGCCTCACCGTGAACGGCCCCGTGCGACTCAACAACACCGAGCACTGCGTGGTGCGGCGCTGCATCATCAACTCGCAGTTCGGCATCAAGGCCTACAAGCCCGGCATGATGAACGCCTGCATCGAGGACAACGTCATCACCGGCGTCCGCAAATGGGACCCCGCCATCATGGGCGCTGGCGGTGACAATGAAGGCGAAGGAATCCAGTTCACTGGCAGTGGCAATGTGATCCGCCACAATCGTGTCACGGGTTTTCGCGACTGCATCAGCCACATGGAGGACGGCGGCGCGGTGTCGCAGCAATGCAACGACATCCTCAACAACGACATCAGCGCCGGACTCGACGACGGCATCGAAGCCGACTTTGCACTGAGCAACTGCCGCATCCTGCGCAACCGGCTCACTAATTGCTTCGTCGGCATCAGCTCCCAGCCGGGTCTCGGCGGGCCGAACTACTTCATCCGCAATGTGATGTTTAACCTCACTTACAGCGCCTTCAAACTACACCGCTACAGCATCGGCGATGTCATCCTGCACAACACCGTCGTCAAAGCTGGCGACGGCTTCGGCAACTACACCAGCGAGCCGTTTGATCACGCCTTGATTCAAAACAATCTCTTCATCGGCGGCAAGGCAACTGATGTGAAATACCGCGGCTACAGTCCAGGTCGCGGACGAGCGGTGGATGTGCAGAATTTCGGTGACCACTGCGTGATCGACTTCAATGCCTATGCCACGCACGGCATGACCTTTGAGGGAAAAATTCGCTCCTGGACCTTCACCACATTTCCCGGCACCGAGTTCGAGCCACACGGCATAAAGGTGACGCTTGATGTGCTCGCACAGCCCATTTTTCCAGATGATCCAGCCAAAATTTATGAGCCGCCTGATCTACGATTGAAGCCTGAATCTGCGATCATCGATGTCGCGATACTCTTACCAAACGTAAACGACATTTTCCATGGCAAGGCTCCTGATCTCGGTGCCTACGAGGCCAAAACAAATTTGCCGATCTATGGTCCTAGGCCATGATTTTTCTGCCGAACCGCGCTATTAAAAACAACATGCCAGTCACGCCGACTTCAACGCCATCTACCAGCCTGCTCGCGCAGCTCGCCGCCATCACGGGCAGTGAGTTTGATCACGAGCGCGCCCGCATCGCCGTGCAAAATGTGGCGAAGGCGGATGCTGATCCACTGGGACAGCTCGTCAGTGCCGCGGCTGAGGTCTATATGCATGTTTCGCCGGTGCGAGTGCCTTTGTCGGAGGCGATCTGGCAGGCTCATCATGATACACCAGTGGTCGTCTGGAATAAGAATGAAGCGCGCTGGGTGGTGATCACGTTTGCCGGTTGGTTCAGCTTGCGCATCGCTGATGGGGATCATCCCACGCATCGTCTCAGCATCACGCGCACAGCTTTGGCACAGAGCCTCGGTTTGAAGAGTGTGCATGAAGTTGTCGAGGTCGGCATCGTGCATCCAGAGCGGCCTGCGCATGGCATGAGTGCGCACGCTGAGCACCACGAGCACATGAGTCCGGCGCGGCGTTTCTTTGGCCTGCTAAAAGCGGAGAAGCAGGACATCCGCACGCTGCTGATTTTTTCCGTGTTCGCGGGCATCCTCTATCTCGCCGCACCACTCGCGGTGGATGCGGTGGTAAGTAATCTGGCCTTCGGTGGACAGTCGCAGCCGTTTGTGCAGGCGCTGGTCGTGGTCTCGCTGGCACTCTTCGCCTGTCTGGCGCTCCAGGCCGTCGTCACCGCTTTTCAGTATTACATTACCGATATCATCCAGCGCCGCATCTTTGTGCGCACGGCCTCGGACCTCGCGTATCGGCTGCCACGGGTCAAAGCGGAGTCTTTGGATGGCGTTCACGCACCTGAGCTAGTGAACCGCTTCCTGGATGTTGTCACCGCGCAAAAGAGCACCTCGCTGCTACTGCTTGACGGTGTGAACCTCGTCTTCAGCACGCTTATCGGCATGCTGCTGCTCGCGCTTTATCATCCGCTGCTGTTGCTGTTTGTGGCGGTGCTGCTCGCACTGATCGTTTTGATCCTCTGGCTGCTCGGGCGAGGGGCGGTGAGGACGAGCATCGAGGAGTCGATGATGAAATACGACCTTGTGAACTGGTATGAAGAGATCGCGCACTTTCCCTTTCTGTTCAAAGGCCCCGGCGGCTACGGCATGGCCTATGAGCGTGCGAACCAGCTCGCCACCGACTACGTCACGGCGCGTGCCAAACACTTCCGGGTGCTCATGCGGCAGATCGCGGGCCTACTGACGCTGCAAGTCTTCGCCGCAGCCGCTTTGCTCGCTGTGGGCGGCTATCTCGTCATCAGCCAGCAGATCACGCTTGGCCAACTCGTGGCCAGTGAGCTGATCATGGGCAGCATCGTCGCCGCGCTGGCAAAGATGGGTAAAAAACTCGAAGCCTGGTATGACGCAATGGCTGCCATGGACAAGCTCGGCCACATCTTCGATCTCGAAATCGAGCGTGAAGATGGCGAGCAGCCTGCGAAGCAAAAAGGCGGCGCTTTGATCAATGCCAGCGCCCTCACCTTCAGTTATGGCGGCGCACCTCTTTTTGCAGATCGGCACTTCACCATCCTGCCCGGCACACGCGCGGCCATCGTCGGTCCGCATGGCTCGGGAGCGAGTTCGCTGCTCGACATCATGTTTGGCCTGCGCCAGCCCACGGGTGGCTTTATGTCTGTCGACGGACTCGATTTGCGAAGCTGGTATCTGGAGGCGCTGCGCGAGAGTGTCATGCTTCTCCGCCGCGATGAAATCGTCGATGCCACCATCGTCGAAAATCTCCGCTTGGGCCGCAACGACATCGGCATGGATGAAATCCGCACCGCGCTCTCCAGCGTCGGCTTGCTCGATGATCTGCTGCATCGGCCCGAGGGCCTGAATCTCCGCCTCAAGATCGGCGGCGCACCACTCAGTGGCAATCAGCGCACGCGCTTCATCCTCGCCCGTGCTCTCGTTCAGCGTCCGCGACTTCTGCTCATTGACGAACTTCTCGACGGCCTCGACACCGACTCCTTCGCGACGCTTTCCGCCGCCATCCTCGACAAGTCTCAGTCCTGGACCGTCGTGCTCACCACACGTGATCACGATGTCACGAAAAAGTGCGACCAGCTCATCGAACTCGCCCCTTGCCATTTGAGCGATGGCTCTGACCCCACACTGAAATGACCGCTCATTCTACCGCACCCCCACTACCTGCTTTGTCGCTCGCTGGATCGGCCAAGTTCACGCGCCTTTTAAGTCGCCTGCTGCTCGTTGGTTTCGTGCTGCTCGTCATCGCGTTGTGTTTCCTGCCGTGGCGTCAATTCATCTCTGGATCAGGCCGCGTCATCGCTTTCAATCCACTCGACCGCCGCATCAATATCGAAGCCCAAGTCTCTGGCCGCGTGAAGCACCTGCACGTCACCGAAGGCCAGCGCGTGAAGAAGGGCGAGCTCATCATCGAGATCCAAGACAACGACCCCAACCTCCTCAACAACCTCAAAGCGCAGCGTGAGGCGATCGAAAGCCGCCGCGACTTCGCCCAGGGCCGCGTCGAGTCACTCATCGCTCAAATCACGCAGCAGGAGCTGGCCAAAGCGCAGGCCATCGACGGCGCGGAGCAGCGTGTCGCTGGTGCTAAAATCGCAGCAGAGACTGCGCTGCTGAATTTTACTCGCACTCAAGACCTGCACGCCAAGCAGCTCGAATCGCAGCGCAATCTCGAACTCGCCACGCTCTCCCGCGACTCCACCAGCGCCGAGTTAAAGTCCGCCGCCGCCGCTTTAAAACGCACTAGTAACGACATGGACGCCAGCATCGCCTCCACCCACGCATCGAAAGGCACCGCCTTGAGCGAAGTGGCCACCGCTGAACGTGATCTCTCCGTCATCGACGTGCAGATCAATCAAACCGAACGGCAGATCATCGAGTCACCGCGTGACGGCATCGTCCTCAATGTCGCCGCGACGGATGGCACTTATTTGCGGCCCGGATCACTCATCTGTGTCATCATTCCCGAGACCGATAGCCGTTTTGTCGAGATCATGGTCGATGGCAACGACATGCCGCTCATTCACTCGCGCAAAAACGGCCAGTCCGGCAGTCCTGTGCGGCTCGCCTTTGAAGGCTGGCCCGCCGTGCAGATGATCGGCTGGCCGCAGCTCGCCATCGGCACCTTCGGCGGCGAAGTCGTCTTTGTGGACGCCACCGACGACGGCAAAGGCAAATTCCGCGTCGTCGTCGGGCCCACTGATGACATCGTCGATCGGGGCGATGGCAAAGGCCCAGTCACCGTCCCCTGGCCCGACAAAGACCGCTGGCTCCGCCAAGGTGCCCGTGCCAATGCCTGGGTCATACTCAACGAAGTCCCACTCTGGTTTGAACTCTGGCGTCAGATCAACGGCTTCCCACCGGTCGTCTCCAACGACGACGGCAAACTCGACCCCACGAAGAAATGAGAAACCAAGTGTTTAGTGCTCAGTGTTCAGTGTTCAGTCGATTTGCGGCTTGGGCGTTGCTGGTTTCGTCATTCGTCATTCCACATTCGTCATTTGCGGCGAATCCGCTTCTCCTCCCTGAAGTCCTAGTTTCAGTGCAGACTCAATACCCGCCCTATCTCGCCGCTCTCATCGAGCAGGACATCGCCAATGGTCGCGCTCGTTCTGCACTCGGCGCGTTTGATTTAAACCTCAACGTCAGCGGAGCCTTCAACCCCGCTGGCTACTACGATGGACAAAGCGGCTACGCTACACTTGAGCAGCCGCTCTCCATGTGGGGTGGCAGTGTCTATGGCGGTTACCGCATGAGCAGCGGCTTCCTGCCAAACTACAACAAAGACCGCACCGGCACCGATGGTGAGGCCATCCTCGGCTTCCGCATTCCACTGCTGCGTGACGGCACCATCGACCGCCGCCGCGCCACACTTTTTCAGGCGCAGCTCGATCAGCAGCTCGCTGATCCGCTCATCCTGCGTCAGCATCTCGACTTCATTCGCGCGGCCACCATCGGCTACTACAGTTGGCTTGCTGCCGGGCATCGACTCGGCCTTGCAGAAGAACTCCTCCGCATCGCTAAAGATCGCGACAGCGCCATCGCCGAGCAGGTGAAGCGCGGAGCCTCTGCGCCCATCGTGCAAGTGGACAACCAACGGCTCGTCGTCAGTCGTCAGATCGCCGTCGTGCAGGCGCTGCGCCGCTTTCAGGCCACCGCCATCGAGCTATCTCTCTTCCATCGTTCACGCGCCGATGACCAGCCCATCGTCTCATTACGCGCACGCTTACCGAAAGCCTTCCCCGCACATCCCGAGCCTGATGCGAACCAACTCGTCGGTGACATCGCCAAAGCGGCCATCTTTCGTCCCGAGCTGCGCCGCATCGAACTCACCATCAAAAAGGCGCAGATTGACCGTAGCCTAGCCAAGAACAATTTGCTGCCGAATATCGACATCGGCGTGCAGGCCAATCAAGGCAGCGGCAGCAAAGACATCGAACCCACGGAGATCGAAGCCAAGATCGAGTTCAAGATGCCCCTGCAACGCCGCGAGGCCAAAGGCCGACTCGAAACCATCGACGCGCAAATCGAGCGCCTCGGCAACGACAAGAAATTTGCCCGCAACCGCATCGCAGCAGACGTGCGAGACTCCTACAGCGCCATCATTGCCGCGTATGATCAGCTCAAGCAAACCCGCCTGAATGTCGATCTTTCCCAGCAGCTCGAAGCTGCTGAAATCGAGCGCCTCAAGCAAGGCGCGACTGATTTACTAGCCCTCCAAATCCGCGAGCAAGCCACCTTCGACGCCAAAGTTCTCGATGTCGAAGCCCAAGCCGAATACTTCCGCTCCCGCGCCAATTATCGAGCCGCCACCGCTGCCGATGCACCCGCGAGTTTGATCCAGCCGTAAATTCAGCAACGATTTACAAAAAACTGACGCTATGACGCCCACAACAGCTCGACTGCTCTCCGCCACCCTCACTACCTTCATCCTCGCGGCCACGCTGAGTCTGTCTGCGCAGACGCCGGATGCCACGGCTGAAAAAGCGGTGCGATCCGTGGACTTGATCGACCCTGCGGCGTTCGGTTTTGGCAGGCCAGGTTACATGGTGGACGCCACGTTCATCGACACCCAAGACTTCGCGAATCGGCCAGGTGGCCTAGACTTCAGTGAGGTGCGTACCATCCTGCCCGTCTGGACTAAAAAAGTGGGTGATCTGCGCATCGGCGTCTCGCTCAGTTACAATCTCAGCGAGCTCGACTTCAATGAATTCGCCGGATTGCAGAGTGAAAGCTTGCACACGCTGGAGGCGCAGGTGGGCCTATTTTGGCGGCCTGAGCAGTCGCGTTGGTGGGGCTTGGGCTTCATCACGCCTGGCATCGGCACAGATTTCCAGGGGCTTTCCTGGGACGACTTTGAGATCTCTGGTCTGGGCCTGCTCGGCTACCGCTTTACGAATAGTTTCAGCCTCGCTGGCGGCTTGTTTGCGCAATATGGAGCACAGGAGGGAACGGTCATGCCAGCGCTTGGTTTCATCTGGCAGCCGGAGCCCTTCATCGTGCAAGTCACACCACCCTTTGTCGTGCTGGGCTGGCGTGCGACGGACCGCATTACACTGAGCCTCAGCGCCTACCCAGGCGGCGGGTCATGGGACATCGAAGACCCGAATGTGAACCGCGTGGACCTCAATGGCTGGCAGACCGCCGCCTCCGTCATCTTTCAATTCACCGACCGCTGCTCCATCTCAGTGCGCACCGGCCTCAACATCGGCGGCGAACTCGAACTGCGTGACGATAGCAATCGCGTCATTGCCAATGAAACCCTGGAATCCGCCCCCTTTGGCGCGGTGAATGTGCGCTGGCAATTCTGAATTAGAACGCTTCTTCTATCTCGTGAGACAGCCATCGAGATCATCGAAGTTGGGCCTGCTATACTTAGTTTAAAGCGAAGTAAGAATTTGAAATATAGGAATCGTCACAGTCTGATTTTCGAGCAATTATGAGACTTAATTTATGCCTCATAACAAAGCTCCTCTTTCTATTACGCTACCGAAAGACATCACCGCGAGCATCGTGGTCTTTCTTGTCGCCCTACCGCTATGTCTCGGTATCGCGCTGGCTTCAAATGCGCCGCTATTTTCGGGCGTGCTTGCAGGGATTGTCGGCGGTATTCTCGTGGGTTGGCTGAGTGGCTCACACAAAAGCGTGAGCGGGCCGGCGGCAGGTCTGACGGCCATTGTCGCGGCGCAGATCGGACAATTGGGGGCTTTCGAAACGTTCCTGCTCGCGGTTTCGATCGCTGGCGTGATTCAGATTATCATGGGCACGTTACGCATGGGCTTTATCGCCGAATTCTTTCCCAGCAGCGTGATCAAGGGCCTGCTCGCAGCGATCGGCGTGATTTTGATCTTGAAGCAAATTCCTCATGTCTTCGGCCACGATGTCGATGCGGAAGGTGAAATGAGCTTCTTCCAGCCTGACCAGCGCAACACCTTCACGGAGTTGCTGGACGCAGTGCTCGACATCCAGCCGGGTGCGGCACTCGTGGGCCTGCTCGGCATTCTGCTGCTCGTTTTATGGGATCGTGTGAAGATGCTCAAAAAGAGCCCCGTGCCTGCGGCGCTCGTCGTTGTTATCATGGGTGTCGTCATCAGTCTAATCCTCCGTCAAAGCGGCAGCGGGTGGGCCATCGCCGCTTCGCATTTGGTGCAGGTGCCAGTGGCGAAGGATCTGAGTGCCTTCCTCGGCTTCTTGCAGTTTCCGGATTTCACACAGCTCGCCAATCCTGCCGTGTATGTCGCAGCGTTCACCATCGCCATCGTCGCCACGCTAGAGACATTGCTGAATCTGGAAGCCATCGATAAACTTGATCCCGATCAGCGGCACGCATCGCCGAACCGCGAACTCATTGCGCAGGGCATCGGTAATGTCACCGCGGGCCTCATCGGTGGCCTGCCGATGACGAGTGTCATCGTGCGCTCATCCGTGAATATTAACGCGGGTGGTAAAACCAAGCTCAGCGCCATTCTGCACGGCTTTTTGCTACTGCTTTGCGTGCTGCTGGTGCCTGCGTGGCTTAATGAGATCCCACTGTCAGCTCTCGCCGCCATTTTGATCATGACCGGCCTGAAACTCGCCAGCCCGCAGCTCCTGCGCCAGATGTGTCGTGAGGGGAAGACGCAGTTCCTGCCTTTCATCATCACCGTCGTCGCCATCATCTTCACCGATCTGCTCATCGGCATTCTGATCGGCCTCGCCGTTGCCGTCGCTTTCATCCTGCATAGCAATCTGCGCCGCCCGATGCACAAGGTGATGGAGAAGCACATCGGTGGTGATGTGCTGCGCATCGAGCTGGCAAATCAGGTCAGCTTCCTCAACCGTGCCAGTCTTGAAAAAACTCTGTACGAAGTCCCTCGCGGCGGCCATGTGCTGCTCGATGCGCGCCAAACCGATTACATTGATCCCGACATCATTGACCTGATCGAAGACTTCAAGATGAAGACTGCCACAGCCCACGGCGTGCAGCTCAGCCTCGCTGGATTTAAAGATAAGTACCAGCTCGCAGATCAAATCCAGTACGTCGACTTCACCAGCCGTGAAGTTCAAAGCTCGCTCACGCCTGCCTCTGCGCTAGAAATCCTGCGCGCTGGGAACCAGCGCTTCCTTAGCGGCGAGCGTATCGAGCGCGACTACAGTCGTCAGGTCGGCGCTACTGCGGGCGGTCAGTTCCCACTAGCCGCCGTTCTAGGCTGCATCGACTCACGTGCTCCTGCTGAGGTCGTTTTTGACCTTGGCCTCGGTGACATTTTCAGCGCGCGCGTGGCGGGAAACATCGCCACGACAGAGCTGCTCGGCAGTATCGAGTATGCCTGCGCCGTGGTGGGCGCAAAGCTCGTCGTCGTACTTGGTCACACGAGCTGCGGCGCGGTGAATGCAGCCGTCGATCTGCTCGCTGCCGCGAAAAAAGCCAGTGAGGCGACACCGTGCGGCAACCTTGACGGACTCGTTATCGAGATCCAACAAGCGATCAATCCAGCCACGCTGAAGAAGCCTGACCAGTGGGCTGCTGGAGAGAAAGCAGCCTACACAAATGAAATCTCACGCCTCAATGTAGTGCGCACGATCAAGACGATCCGCCAGCGTAGCGCCACCCTGAATAAGCTGGCCGAAGAAGGCACCATCGCCATCGTCGGTGCACTCTACGATGTCGCGACGGGTGAGGTCAGCTTCTTTCAGACGGCAGAGTCGAGCATGACGAAGCTAGGCCTTCCGATGGCAGCGGCGGTGTAAATCACGGCTTATTCTTCTTCGCCTCTAGCTTGTGCTTGATCACCTCGATCAGGATCGGCAGGACAGAGACGAAGATGATGAGCAGAGATACGAGTTTAAAGTTACTCTTGATGATCGGCAGATTTCCCAGCGCGTAACCGAGCAGGGAAATACCAGCCACCCAGAGTAGGCCACCACCAAAGCTGAATAACAAAAACCGTGTGTAGTGCATTTGCCCAAAGCCCGCCGTGAAGGGCGCAAAGGTGCGCACGATGGGCACGAAGCGGGCGATGACGATGGCCCGCCCGCCGTGTTTCACAAAGAAGTGCTCCGTCTTCGTCAGGTAATCACGTTTGAACCAGCGCTGCGCCACGATCCACGCGCCTGATTTGCGCCCGATCCAGTAGTTCAAATTATCCCCGATGATCGCCGCAGCCATGAGCAGCGGGATGATGATCTCGATACGCAGCAGGCCCTGAGCCGCTAAAGCACCGACAGCGAAGAGCAGTGAGTCCCCCGGCAAAAAGGGTGTGACGACGAGGCCCGTCTCACAGAAAACGATCAGGAATAACAGCCCATAGATCATGGTGCGGTGCTCCTCAGCAAAGCCCTGGAGGTGTTTATCCACATGGAGAACGTAATCGATGAACTGGCTGATCATGAGAGCGCGACTGTCCGATCATTGCGTGACCCGGCAAACGAAAAAGTCATGATACATTCACACTTGCGGACCCCGGCTTGAACATCACACCATGCGCCCATGGAATCACACGAAGTCATCCGCACCGCTCTGGCCAAAGCTCACGTCAAAGAAGTGGCTGATAAGATGGGCCTTTCCCTCTCCCTCGTTTACAAATGGGGTGAGGGTGCTGACATCAAGAGCGCCAGCGGCACGACCAATCCGCTGGACCGAGTCCACGAACTCTTCGAGCACACGCAAGACGACCAACTCATCCAATGGCTCTGCAACAAGGCTGACGGCTACTTTGTCAAAAACCCACCAACGAATAAACGACCAGGGCGTGAGGTCATGCCAGCCACTCAGGAGATCGTCCAGCAGTTCGCCGATTTACTTTCAGCCATCAGTCACGCCGCTTCTGACAACAGCATCAGCAACGAGGAGTCCAAGCACATCCGCCACGAGTGGGATGAACTGAAGCGCATCACCGAGCGCTTCGTGAAATGGTGTGAGGTGGGCGACTTTGTTCACCTCGCTGAGGATCTGAAAGTGAACCGCAGCAGCGGATCAAAGAATTGACGCAGCTCAGCGCTTCAGATTTGCTGGCAGTTCCTTCAGGCGCTCAACTCCTGTGACCTCATGGAAGAACCACGGCTTCTCGCCTGCCTTTTTGAGGATCACGGTCTTGCTCGCATACTTCACGCCATCGGTTTCCTTCCACTCACTGAAGCGGTAGAAGTCAGCGCGCCAGTCGATGCGGAGGAGTAAGTTTGTAGTCTTATCAAAGTAGAGATCCATCGCTGGAGTGACCGTGCCGCTCGCACGCAGACTAAAGCAAGCTTTGCTCTCATCCGTCATGTCGGGGATCACCTCGAGCTTCGTGGCAGGATCAGTCAGCACGCCGAGAGTCCAAGCCCAAACATCATATTTAGCAGGCTCTTCAGCGCGTTCCTTGGTGCCGATCCACCAAGACTTCGGTGGCTCGACTACTGACTCCCGCGTCGATCTTTTCTTGCCTTCAGCAGGCTCCGGCTTGTCGCCGAAATGAAATATCTCCTTCATGCGAAACAGCGTCAGTAATTTATCCCTCCCTCCGACTGCCGTGAATACTTTGTCTATCAGCGGTTTCGGATCAGCCGTCTGCGCGTGCATGGGCGACACTGCTAAAATGAGAATCGGGAGGAGGAAGGTGAGGCGAGAAATCATCGTGGTGACAAACGTCCTCACACGTCCCTACTTTCGTTCTCAATCGCCATCTCATGCCAAAACTTCGATCGCTCGCAATATCGCCCCACAGCGGCTTTCGACGCCGAGTTTCTCGAAGATGTGGATCGTATGCTTCTTCACGGTGACGACGCTGAGGCCGAGGATGGCGGCGATCCCATGTCGCCCAGATGATCATCCGCGCCTTCCGCGCCCGCTATCCAGCGAGCAACATCACGCCACTCGGAGATGCTGAGGTGCTGCAGAAAGAGATCAAGTTGGCTCCAAGTTTATGAAGACGTCCGTGTTGCTGTGTGTTTGCGGCATTTCGCGCGACCGATATTCACGACCTACTTTGGCGCTGGCACTGTTCCGGTGCCCGCTTTTTTTAAGCGCCTGCGGATGGGCGCACTGGGTAACTCCAGATAGTCCGCCTTACTCAGAAGTTCGACGGCTTCTTGCGGTGTGCCCGCGCGCTTGGCTGCCTCGCGCAAGAGAGGGGCGCCGGCTGAGTGACCGAGCACGACGATGCCATTCAAAGCAGCAGCCCGGACTTCAGGATCTAGGTGAGAGAGAAACGGTTGGATGCGTGGCAATTCCACAGCGTCATAAGAGATCGAAGCCAGATGGATCGTCTCGAGAATGGTCTGACGTTCCGCGCTTTCGAGTGTGAGTGGCGCTGTGAGTGCCGGAGTTCTGCTCGATGCGCGCGGTGCTTCAGCGGAATGCGGCTGCTCAAGTACCTTTGAGCTGGGAGCAGAGAATTCAGGCGCTTTGGCGCTTGGTCTGGCTTCTGGCCCAGCGGCCTTGAAGGCATAGAACAGCAGGCCGCCAATCACAGCCAATCCGAGCAGAATGTTGGTTTTTTTCTTCATTTAGTTTCTTTCGTGCAGCAAAGAAAACACCTCCGCTTATTGGGCGGAGGTGCCGGTGAATCAGAGAGAATTCGTTGGATTAAGGGGCAGGAAAATAAGCTTCCAAATTCGTGACCACAGCGGCGGCGGCACTGATTGAACCTTCGATGAGTTCCCCTAGGTCGGATTCCCCGAGAATTTTGTCAATTTTAGTGGCACCGGGAACTAGAACCTGGGTGATGACTCTGTTGACGCCCGTGCCTTCGGATTGAGCGACGTATCTGTAGGAGCCTGTCAGCAGCCCCTTGCATCGCAAATCGCCGAAGTAAAAAGGCACGGAGGCACTGCCAGTTCCCTTGAAGGTGTTCGAGTAGGTTCTCAAGGCGGTTTCTGTCGAAGCACCAGTTAGCACGTTATTCAGGGTTGTTGTAACAGTCCTGTCAGTAATTGCCGCCACATAAAAATCCTCTGGACCACCCAGAATGACGCTGTCCAAGAGGATTGTTGTCTTGTCCGTGTGTCAGGCATAAACGGTTGGGGCTGCCTCGGCACCATCATAGACCACGACAAGGGACCAGCCGGCAATGAATGGTGCCTTACCTATTTGTGGCAGTATTTCATTCTCCACAAGTGCACGGATAATCTCAGCATTTCCCCATCTCCAGGTGCTGCTGAGCTTGGAGCCGTATTCTTCTGTCGCTACCGTCTTGGTTGTATTGCCGTCTCTGTCGAGAGTATCGACAGAAAAAGAGTTAGTGAAGGTGGGGCCGCCGCCACCCGCCTCGGTTGCCGGAAGCACTTTACCGGCTGAATCTTTGAGCATTAAGGCCGGAAATTGATAGGACAGAGTCAGGGCGACGGTCAAGCTGCCGACTGACCCCCAGTTGCTTTGTGAAAATGCTGAACCGCTAAGGGCGAGTGATGTGATGAGAGCTAATGCGCGTGGATTCATATAATTAACGAGTCATGGGATGTTACAAGTTTCTATGCTTAACTAATATTAATAATACATAAACACTTGTTATAGAATTTAAACATACGTCAGCTCTACAATTTTTCCAAAATTTATTTTAGTAAGCAGCTTGGCGTTAAAGATTGTACCCGGTCTCATCACTCAGGGCATGAGCATGGAGGTCTGCCATGTCCACCCATTCGGTGGCGGAGGAGTGGGTGGCGTCGAGGCAGACCTTGGGTGCCACGCCTGCTTCGAGGGCCTCTTGCCAGCGCTGGACGCAGAGGCACCAGCGGTCGCCGGGTATCAGACCTGGGAAGTCGTACTCGGGGCGCGGGGTGATGAGATCATTGCCCATGCGCCGGGAGAATTTGAGGAACTCCCCTGTGACTTCGACGCAGACGGTGTGCAGCCCTTTGTCATCGGCCCCCGTGCGGCAGTAACCATCGCGGTAAAAGCCGGTCATGGGCTGGCGGCAGCAGCAGCGGAGTTCTTGGCCGAGGACGTTGGTAGGCATGATGAGGAAGGGCGTGAGATTTGAAGTTCGTGGGTGTTACTTTCCATCCCAGAGAAAGTGCTCAAGGCGGATCTTGGTAGCGCGCTCTTTGGCTTCGCTAGCGCGGTCGCCACGGGAGTCGGCGAGCTTTTCGGAAAGACGGGCGGCGGCCTCCCACTGCTTCGTCGTTTCCAGCAGGTCGATGCCAAAAAAGCCAGCGCGGTAATACCAGCGAAACTCGGATGGGTCGGAGGGGCCACTGAACTTGGTGGCTTGGACGACATCGTAGCAAGCTTCCAGAGCTTCGGTGCTTTTTCCGGCGGTGTTCAGCGCTACAGCGAGGGTGTAGCCTCCGCGCGCGCGCCATTGATAGGGCAGGTCATCTTCACGCAGCAATGTGTGCAGCACTTCGATGGCGGCGCTGAGCTGGGTCGCATCGGCTTTACCCAGCAGCATGAGGATCTCTGCTTTTTCACTGAGGAGTGAGCGTTGCTGCTCTTCCGGGATTTTTTTCTCTGCGAGTAGGGAGTCAAGAAGCTTGAGGGACTCAGTCTCCTGCCCTGCGCGGCGTTTGGCTAGGGCCTGCTGCTGGCGTGCGGAAATGCTCAGCGGTCCACCACGTTCGGCGAGTTCCTGCCAGATATTGATGGCGGCCTCGCGGCCCTCATCACTCATCATGGAAAGTGCCGACATACCGGCGAAATAGAGTGCGGTATCGGCATAGGCCGAGCCTGGATGGTTCTTCGCAACTAGCTCAAATTCAGTGCGTGCAGAGGCGAAGTTTTCGAGCCTAAAAAAAGCATCTGCTACTTTCATACGGACCATGGGTGCTTGATCTGAGGTGGGCCATTTTTTCAAAAATTCGGCTCCATTCTCGATGAGGATTTTTAACTGGCCCTGCCGATCCAAACTCCACAAACGCGTTATGGAGATGCGCTGCCGTTGCTTGTCTGTGAGGCTCGGCACAGCCTCAGCGGCCTGAAGGGCACGATCCACAGTGGCGAAGTCTTTTGGCCCGCGCAGGAGCGAAACTTCAGCCAATGTCATGAAGGCCTCAACGAGGCGCGGGTGCTGTGGATGCTTCTGAGTGAAGGTGCGCAATTCCGCTTCAGCCTCTGGCTGGCCTTTGGCCGCGAGATCCAGGGCGCGATCTAGCTCCAGATCAGCGGAGCCGTCATTTGATGGCACGGGCACATCGGCACGTACGACCTGCAATTGCCCCAACAAAGATTGATACAATGCCAGCTCGCCAGCGCTCAGGGCGGAGATGCCAGCGTTGTACAATGCTGAGCGGCGCTCTGCCAGTGTGGTCGCTAAGTTGGCGGCGAGTTGAAAAAGATCCGCCGCCTCACGGTAATCACCCCGAGTGAAAGCGGTGCCACCAGTGACAAACTCAACCATGGACGATCCATTGCTACCGAAACGACGACGCCACATGTCGGCCAGTGCCGTGATGCGCGAGTTAGCTTTGATCGTGCCGTATGTTTCGAGAGCGAGCTGCATGGCTTCATCACTCTGCGGATGACCCGCATGGACTTGGATCATCGCCTCTAACAATCCGAGAGCCTCTTGAGTGCGTTTTTGAGCTACTAACCAGCGAGAGAGAAGGAGCATGGCGTGGCCTTGGAAAATGCTTGTCGAAGGTAGGGCGACCATTGCTGCACGCTGCACGGTGTTGCCTTCGGCAATCCAGCGCAGCGCTGCATCAGGCGGCAGGACGGCTTTATCCACCCACTCTAAGCAGCGCGCTAAAAGATCGAAGGCGCTGCCCCAAAACTCGCTGTCGGTCGTGTTATCGAGAAACTGGACTAGCACCTCCACAGCCGGCACTCGGCTGCCCTGACGCAGCAACGAGTCGGCTAACAATACAGAGGCCGCATGGTGCACTCGCTCACCACCACCCGCGCTGCCGAGGATGGATCGCAATAGAACCTGCGCCTCTGGCTGTCGATCGAGCTCCACGAGTCCCTGGGCTTGCAGCATTCGCGCGGCAGTATCCAGCGTATTTTCCGGCGCGGCCAGATCGGCCACGGCGGGGGCTATGTTGCCGCTACGGAGTTGTAGCTCGTCCCACATCAGCCGAGCTTGGCGTGAGACGGTGATATCAGGTAACGCTCGCAGTGATTCGAGAATGGACTCAGCCTGTGTCAGGTTTCCAGCCTTCAGGTTTACTTGGGCAAGCAGGAGCCGCTCTTGGCTGGTGGCCTGATTATCTCGCACGCGACTGTTGAGCAGTTTCTCTGCGGCATCGAGATCACCCGTGAGTAACCGAGCCTGAGCCTGCCAAAAAACGGCATTGGGCACGGATTCATGCTCAAGGATTTTTAAGGCGGCAGCGCCATCACGCGCACGCACCCAGGACTCGACGGCCAATCCAGCCAATGATTTCCGCTCGATGAAGCTTAGCTGAGCCGTCTCCATCAATCGGGTGGCCTTCAGTGCGGCCACTGATGGAAGCCCATCCTGCAAGGCCTGGCTGGCCGCGATGTACTCAGGCCGCATGTCTAAATCCGCGCCCATTACAGAGCACGTCAACGCCAGGGACAGAGCTGAAAGACGAAGCTGACTTGGGCTGAGTAAACGCATGAAGTTCGAAACTAGGCCGAGAATACGATGTGGCAAGGCTGGCCAAGGCATGAAAAGCATGTGTTGCAGACACACTATTCAATTACTCCCACTGACTACCCTTGCTGCCGACATAGGCCATACTTAGGCCAATGATAACATGCGCGAGCAGCACAAAAGCGGCGAGTTCAGGCGTGACGAGGCTTGTCTCGGTCACTTTCTTCACCGCATCGTAGAAGGCGGTGTCACTCATGCTACGCAGACTGCCGGACCATGCCCAAAATGCGGCGATAAACGGATTCACCACTCCCTCGATCCAGTCAGGTAGGCTCAGCACCGCTCCTGAAAGCGGAAGCTGAAAACCGACGAGGTAGATGCTCAGAATCGTCGCTTTTTCAGGAGTGCGGCACATGCCGCTGATGCCAAGGCAGATGCTAGTCATCGCCGCAGAGACGAGCGTTAGCAGACCAAGCTTCACGAGCAGATCTCCGGGCAGTCCTCCAGTGATCATGTCCACGAAAATCCCCATCCAGATGCTCTGCGCCAAAACGAAGACGCCGAGAAAGAGAACCTTGCTGATGACATACGCCAGCGTGCTCAGCCCTCCAAGTTTTTCACGTTCCAAGATGAGTCGTTCACCGGCAATCTCACGCGCGGCGTTGTTGGAGGCCATCAAAGTTACAAGCACGACTTGCAGCATGATGAGTCCACTGACGAGGCCGCCAGCATTCAACTGATCGATCTGATGTTGCGCCTTCTGCTGCATCTCGTACATGATGTCCGAGTCCTGCCTCTGGCTGAGTTGCTTCAGTGGTTTGATGCCATCGAGCGCGAAGATGACGACAAGCAACGGAAAGCCCAGCAGCATGGCTAGATGCAGCCACACTTGACCCTTATCACGACGAAAAATGGTCCAGCGTCGCTGTAGCAACGTGAACACCTGACTCATCACGCTCGGTAGTTCTTCAGGCGCGATGGCCTCGTACTCCTCGTGATCTTCTTCGTTGGCATCGGCTTTCTTTTCTGCAGTAGCCGACTTTCCCAAAAGCATCCTCTCATAGTAGTCGCGCTTCTTTTGCCAAGATTCATGCCAGCTCTGCGCGTCCCGCTGAGTGAGCCGCAGATAAACTTCCTCAGGATGCTCCACCGTGAAGTAATGCGTGAGAAACTTGGGGAGGCCGTGATAGACGAGCCGTCCCTGATACATCACGAGCACGCTGTCAAAGGCCTCCAGACTAGCCAGGCTGTGTGTGACATTGATGACGACACGTCGCGGGTTCTCTTGCGATAGCACCCGTAGCAGTTCCGTGATTTCACGTTCGGATTTTGGATCGAGTCCACTGGTGACTTCATCACATAACAGCAAACATGGATTGGTCACCAACTCCAGCGCTAGGCCGAGTCGGCGCTTCTGCCCACCTGACAGCACTTTGATCCGGCGATCCGCCAGATCGGTGAGGCCGGTGATCGCCAGGATCTTGTCGAGCTTTGGCTCAAACTCATCCGTGCCCGGTAACTGCGTGCGTAGCGCCATGCTGTTGGCGATGCTTTCCTCCACAGTCAATAAATCATGTGCCACGCTGAACTGCGGCACGTAGCCCAGCTCGCCGGGATGCAGATCCTCTTCTTCTTTGAGATCACGATTCTCCCACTTCAGCGCCCCATCCGTTTGTTCGATGATGCCAGCGATGACTTTCAGCAGAGTCGTCTTACCACAGCCCGATGGTCCCACGATCGCCATGAGGTGTCCTTGCGGCACTTGAAAATTGACCTCGCGCAGAAGATACAGGCACTCCTCCTCTGTTCCGGGTTGAGCATCGACTTCGAGACAAACGTTGAGCGCTTCTAGCATGACAGCATCCTAGGACCGAAAGGCCTTGGCGTGGCAAGAACAGACTTTCGAAACCCGCATCAAATCTTGCCCAGTTTCTGGCAGCGCTGCATCACCGCTTCAAACATCTCGACGATGTGACCAGTCATCACAGCAAGCATGTTGCTCAATGTCATATCCAGCTTTCAAACAATGCTCACACTAGACAAAGCGCCAGCCTCCGATTAAAAGCGCGGGATGACCCTAACCCATGTCTGCTCACCACTGCCACGCTTGATGCGCGGGTTCGTGGTGCTGGCTTTATGCCTCTCCATCGGGCTTCACTGGGCTGCTTTGCAGTCAGCCGCCTGGGTCGGCATGGCAGTCGCTTATTCTGTAGAAAAAGGTGTGGTCGAGGGACTCAGTGACACGTTTGACGGCGATCATCCCTGCCCGCTTTGTAAAGTAGTGAAACAGGGGCAGGACGCCGAAACAAAGCCCCAGGACGGCCAGGCGACACCTTCCAAAATCAAGGAGATGAAGCTGACACTCGCCTTTGTCTCCGTTCCCAAATTTGTTTTTTCTCCGTCCACGCCAAAGAACTGGATCATGACATCCAGTGAACTTAGAACGCGACGGGAAGAGCCGGTGACACCGCCGCCAGAGCGTCTTGAGCACATTTAATTGGCGTCTCACGCCTCTAAGAACTCAGAAGTTCAGCCGCCCGCGCAGGACTGTTGATCGTTCACCCGCACGGCGCAGCGCTCTGAGGGGGCATTGAGTCTTCTGGAAATCGACGCCACCCCGCGTGCCCCCACAACGCTAGCTCCTCGCCTGATGCCATTGCTGCACGGGCAAACCTTTTCCCTGTCACCCCATGTCCACGAATCCCATTTTTTTATCTCTCATTCTCGTCGCCTCCATTAGCGCACCTCTTACCCTGACGGCCCAGCAGTCGCCGCCTGTCTCCACTCTGCCGACCATCGTGGTGACAGCGAAAAAAGAACCACTCACGGTCCCCAGTCTCGAAACGAAACGCGAACAGATCGAGGCGGTCACACCTGGTGGAGTTTCCGTCATCGATGCGGAAGACTACAAACGCGGGCGTGCCTCCACACTGAAGGATGCGCTCGACTTCGCACCCGGTGTTTTCATTCAGCCACGTTTTGGAGCCGAGGAATCGCGCCTCTCCATCCGCGGGTCCGGCGTGCAGCGCACCTTCCACGGGCGCGGCATCAAGCTCTTACAGGACGGGTCCCCTTTGAACCTCGCGGACGGCGGATTCGACATGCAAGCCATCGAACCACTCTCCGCGCGTTACATTGAGGTTTATCGCGGAGCTAATGGTCTTCAATACGGTTCAACGACTCTCGGTGGAGCCATCAACTTCGTCTCCATGACCGGCTATGATGCACCCACCGCTCTGGCGCGTGTCGAGGTGGGCAGCTTCGATACCCTGCGCACTCAGATCAGCTCTGGCGGCGTCAGCGGGGACACGGACTATTACTTCAGTGCCACCTCGAGTTTCAGCGATGGATTCCGTGACTACAGCCAGCAATCTAGCCAGCGCGTGTTTGCAAACATTGGCCACCGAATCAGCGATGCCATCGAGACGCGCTTCTACTTCACCTATGTGAATACAAACTCTGAGCTACCCGGTGCGCTGACGAAAAGCCAGTTTCAAAACAACCCGCAGATGGCCAATCCTGGCAGTGTGGCAGGCAGACAGAAGCGCGACTTCCAGCTCCTTCGCATCGCCAACAAAACGACGATCACCGATGGCGACACACAGCGGCTCACCGTCAGCAGCTTCTGGGCGTGGAAGGATCTCGATCACCCCATTTTTCAGGTCATTGACCAGCTCAGCAACGATCTCGGCATCGACGTCCGCTATGACAATACGGCGCCGCTCTTCGGCCATGAAAATCAGTTCACGCTCGGCCTCGGCGCGCAGTACGGGATTGTGCAGGACAACCGTTTCTTCAACGTTGTTGGCGCTCGCGGTGCGCGCACGGCGGACAATGAGCAGACGTCCTCCAACGTGGACCTTTATTTGCAGAACACCTTCCACCTCACCAGTTCTCTCGCACTCGTGCTCGGTACACAGGGCACTTATGCGAGCCGTGACTTTGCGGAGGAGAGAATCTTTGGCGCGGACAATAGCGCCACGCGTGACTACCTAGGCTTCAGTCCCAAGCTGGGCCTGATCTGGGAGCCAAAGCCGGAGACGCAGGTCTTTTTTAATGTGAGCCGCAGCTTCGAGCCACCCTCTTTCGGTGAGCTGACGGCTGCTGGCGCTGCGCCTGGACTCGTGGACCTTAGTGCTCAGTGGGGCACCACAGTTGAACTGGGTACACGTGGCCGCACAGATCGTCTGCGCTGGGATCTGGCTTGGTATTATTCTTGGATTGACGACGAGCTGCTATCTCTCGGCATCCCTGGGGTGAGTCCCACGCAAACCGTGAATGCCGGGCGCACTATCCATCACGGCATTGAGGCCGCGCTGGACATCGATGTGGCGCGCGGGCTCATGACGGCGTGGAGTGAAGAGGCCAAGGGCGACCGCCTCCTGCTGCGTCAGACATACCTCTTCAATGATTTTCATTTCGATGGAGATCGCAACTTTACCAATAATGAACTGCCGGGCATCCCGCGTCATTATTACCGTGCCGAGCTGCTGTATGAGCATCCCTGCGGCTTCTATGCCGGGCCCAATGTCGAATTGACACCCCAAGCCTACTTTGTGGACCTCAGCAACACACAGCGCTCCGGTAGCTATGCCCTACTCGGCTTTAAACTGGGTTTCCGACGCGCCAAAGGCCCATCCTTTTTCATTGAGGCGCGCAACCTGCTCGATCAGGACCACGTCGCCACCACGGGCGTCTTGAAAACCGCCACACCCGCGAGCGCCGTTTATTTTCCCGGTGATGGTCGCGCCTTCTACGCGGGCATCGAATGGAAATGGTAAAATCACAGACACTCACCTTCTCACCACTCATGAATAAACAATTCATCCGCAAAGCCCATCGTTGGTTGGGCCTCTTCTTTAGCCTCAGCATCCTCATGTCCGCTGGCAGCGGCGTGATTCATAACGTGATGACCCGCACCCAGGCGCCGCCACCATCAGCAAGGCCATCAGGCAACGGACTCGAGGTCTCGCAAATCAAACTCGGAGTCGCTGAAGCCACAGCCAAACTGCCTGAGTCTGCTGAAGGCACTGTGGCAGTAAACGTCCGCAGCATTGGCCATCAGCCCTGGTATCAGATCTACACGAAAACGAATCGCGCGGCGCAGTATGTGAGTGCAGTGGATGGCCGAGTTGATCCTGCTCAAGATGAGACTTATGCAGCAGAGATAGCCGCCGCCTTTCTCGGCGGTGCGCAGGTCAAGAAGTCGAGCTACCTCACGGCGTTTAACAATGAGTACATCAACATCTTTCGACTCCTGCCTGTGTATCGTTTTGACTTGGGTGATGCCCTGCATACTCGCGTTTATGTCTCCACCACCACCGGCAGTGTCACTCGTCACACCGATGACCAGCGTCAGTGGGAAGCCAATGTCTTCACCAACTTCCACAAGCTTGGCTTCATTCCGAATAAGGATCTTCGGGACTTGGTGCTTACCACACTCACCGCAGCGACCTGCTTGGTAACCTTGCTCGGCGTGCTCCTGTTTTTCCTGACTAGACCGAGACGCAACTGAGGACTCTCTGAATCACGCCTCACTGGCGCTTCGAGTGCCGCAGCCAGTCGACAGCCTCGGTAGTAATGGCAAAGGCACCCGAAAAATCTCACTGTGAGTGATCAGCAATCGCTGCTTACTGGCGGCGGCAAGCTGAGCAAAAGCAAGGAAGGGATAGATTTTGCCAGCATCGATCTCTGACTCCAGCGGACCTGGTTTATCGTGCATGTAGCTGGTGTGGACACCATCGATCAGCAGAACCTCGTCCACCACAGCCAAAGACTCCGCTGCGCGCAGGATTTCTCGGATGCCGCCAAACGCAGATACTCGCGCGTGTGCTCCACCATGGGTGATGGATTCTGTGGCTGCGCTATGACCGACGCTGTGAACACGCAAGCAAGACTGAAGAAAGTGAGATTCGTGGCTGCCGTCATGAATGTGATGGACGCCGCATGGACTCACTTTAGCAGACGATCCAGCCACGCATAGGCCGCCTTGCGCTCAGACTCAGGAAAGTCGTGAGGCGCATCAGGAGTAACGAGTATGAGGTTCTTCTCCGCTTTGAGGAGAGCATACACTTCTCCTGCTTTGATGAAGGCTTTGCGGACGCCACCGATGTCGAAGTTGCTGTCCTTCAGCGGTGAGTTGGAGAAGAAGCCGCGTGGGGCAATGGCGGCGATGAGTTCGTAGAAGTCGAAGGGGATTTTGTCCGCGTTGTTATCATACACAGCACGGATGCGCGGCATGTAGCGGTCGCTGGTCCAGCCGGTGACTTTGCCGCCGTAGTAGTCGTGGAAGGGCGTGAAACCGCAGCTTGAGACGACGGCTTTGATGCGTTCGTCAAAGACGGCGGTGAAGACGGAGTTGTGCCCGCCGAGCGAGTGCCCGATGACACCGATGCGATCCTTGTTCACCTGCGGCAGCGTTTCGAGTAGATCGACGGCACGCAGGTTGTTCCAGATCGCCTTCATGGAGCCGCTAAGGCGATGAGCACCCTGCATTTTGAAGTCATACGCGTATTCGCCGAAAGAAGGATAATCCGGCACGAGGCACACATAACCACGCGCGGCCAATTCATGTGCGTAATGCAGCGAAGGCAGTCCACCGAGGCCCACAGGTTCGTCTTTACCAATGCCCGTCGTCTGGTGCAGGCAGAGCATCGCCGGTGCTTTGCCACTGACATTCGGAATAAGTAACCAAGCAGGCACACGATCACCGACTTCAGAGGTGAAGCGCACTTTACGGCGCAGATACTTTGCCGTTTTCTCTTCCGAGACGACTTCGACATCCAGCGGAGCCCAGCGTGACGTGTCATGCAGCGGCCCCATGACTTGCTGCATGTTGGCTTTGATGTGCGCGACACGTTCGGCCCAATCCGTAGCCGTTTTGACGGCCCGCTCGGCACCCTTCGCGTCTCGCACTACGAGCAGATTTGAATGATCGGGATACGAGATCGCTGCTGGCAAATCCAGCGCTTGTGCTGCCGTGGAAAGGAAGGGCTTCGGCATCACCTCATGCACCGCGCCCATGATGCGCTCCTCGACATCGGGCGCGAACTTTGTCGGGCGATCATAATACACCATCGCCCCAGCAGCCTCATAGCCGCCTTCATCCAAGACGCGGCGCGACGGCACATAACAGCACACATCATTCGAGTAGCCATTCACCCACATGCGCGAGCGATCGAACTCACGCTTGATGCGCAGCGAGTAATCCACAGTGATCTCACCGGGCAGGAAGACCATCGCCATGTCATCGCCAAAGCTCCAGCGCTGCACGAGGTAAGGCAACTCGGTCGGAAGCTTCTCGCCACGGTCGAGGCGTGCGAGATTCTTCTTCGCATGATGCGCGATGGCCGGTGTCTTCGATGCAGCGAGTCCTTCCCATTCCTCGCGCGTCGGCAGTTTGTCATAAGCCAGTTGAATCTGCTTCGTGCGGCACTCGAGCGCGCCACTCACTGGTTTGAGTACACCCTGCGCGAGGCGTTTTGCCTCAGCACCGAGGTCTTCGCCGTATTGCTTAACTAACTCCATTGTTCGGCGCGGATTCGGATTCTGATCTGCCCCACAACCAAGTGCCGTGAGCGCGATGGCTCCTGGGAACTCGCGTTGCAGTGCCTCCTGCGCGACTCCGGCCCAGTCGCCATGAATCTCATCAATGCCGATGGTCGTGCAATGGCACGCATAGCTCGTGAAGATGGCGCGCACTTTTCCATCTGCGCCCGTGACACGCAGGACCGGCAAATCGTGGTCGATAGGCTTCAATGGAAACGCACGGCGATTCGCGGCAAAGCCCACTTTGCCGACACCCCACGCGAGTGTCGATGGCTTACGATCTACCAAAGCCGCGAGCACTACCTTCTCGATGTTGTCCGTGAGTTCGCGCGTGTAGCGCTCGATGGCCGGCAGATGCTCCGCCAGAACGTCCATGCCGAAAAGATTCGGGAGCACGCCAATCAACATGGGTGCGCAATGCGTATGGCTGGAGCAGATGGCGAAGCGTTCACCACTCACCTTGGTTTTCATTGCGAGCCGCCGCAGCACCTCATCACGCATCGACGCTGGCACGCCGCAATTATCCACCGTCACCAGCACAGCCGGACCTTCCTCATCACTGCCAATCGCCAGTGCTTTGGCAAAGATGTGCTGTGAGACGCCGGTGTTCGGCAAACGCCGATTCCCGTAGCCGCTGAGCCGCACCGGATAATCCGGCGTAATGTCAAACGAAGCCGCTCCAACTTGCCGTGTGTCCGCTGCGAGAATGGCAAACGGTGAGAGAAACAGTGAGAGAAGGATAAATTTCATGGGCTGTCATCACTACGCGCTGCCAGCCAAGAGACTTGCCCGCCCATCGCGATGTCGGGAAGAACGGAAAGCATCACACGCCCCATGCCGTAATTCGTGGGCGTATGTTCACTTTCCCGAGCAGCATCTCCAGCCACCACCGTCGCAGTTTTCTGAAGGCGGGGACTCTTGGTGTTGGATCGCTGACGCTGGCGGACTTGCTGCGCGCAGAATCGGCGGCTGGCGTGCGGTCCTCGACGAAGGCGGTGATCAACATTCATCTCGATGGTGGTCCGCCGCAGATGGATCTCATCGATCCAAAGCCAAATGCGCCGAGCGAGATTCGCGGCGAGTTCAAATCGCTGCCCACGAAGATTCCTGGGCTGCATTTGACCGAGTTGCTGCCGCGACTGGCGGCGAATGCGGACAAGTATGTCTTCCTGCGCTCGCTGAGCGGCGCGATGGGCAATCACGATGCGTTTCAGTGCCAGTCAGGCTTTGGTGACAAAGAACTGGCCTTCATCGGCGGACGTCCGGCGATGGGTTGTGTGGTGAGCAAGCTGCTAAGCACCTTGAAGGACTCCGCGCCCGCCTTTGTCGATCTCATGCAAGGCCGCCCGCTCGTGCGCAACAGCGCGAGGCCTGGCTTTCTCGGCACCGCATCTTCAGCGTTCCGTCCGGACATCTCGCATCTGTTTGAGCGGCAGCTGGAAAACGGCATGAAGGCCGAATTGGCGCGTCGCGGCTCGGGTCACAATCAAAGTCTGGCGCTAACAAAAGGCCTGACGGTCGGCCGACTCGAAGATCGAGTGGCGCTGCTACGTGATCTCGATACGATCCGCCGCGATATCGACACCAGCGGCTCGATGCACGCACTGGATGAGTTCAATCAACTCTCGCTCGGCATCCTCACCTCAGGCCGATTCGCAGCGGCGATGGATCTGAGCAAAGAAGATCCCCAAGTGCTCGAACGCTACACGCCGCGCATCATTCGCCCTGCGGACGCCTTTGGCTCGATGGAGAGCCCGAAGTGTGCACAAAAGTTCCTGCTCGCACGGCGCTTGATCGAGGCCGGTGTGCGCTGCGTGAGCATCTCCATTAGCGATTTCGACACGCACTCGCAGAATTTCTCTGCCATGCGCTATCTTGGACCGCTCATTGATCACGCGCTGAACACGCTGGTCACCGATCTCGACGAACGCGGCATGTTGCAGGACGTCATGATCATCGTGTGGGGTGAGTTTGGCCGCACACCGAAGATCAATGACAAAGCAGGCCGCGATCACTGGCCCAAAGTAGCCATGGGCATCATGGCGGGTGGTCATCTCAAAACCGGCCAAGTCATCGGTGCCACCGACAAACACGCCGCTGAGGCCACGGAGCGTCCTGTGCATTATCAGGACGTCATCGCCACGCTCTACCAGCACCTTGGCATCGACGCACGCGGCACCACGCTGACCGATACGACCGGCAGACCGCAGTATCTCGTCGATCTCGGTCAGCCGATTGCGGAGCTGATCTGATCCCCTGCCCAATCAGAACCGACGATGACCATGAAACGCATCCTTCTCCTCCTCAGCCTAACCATCACGATCCACGCCGCCGAACTCCGCATCGGGTCAGCCACGGTCAGCATCACGCCGGACAAGCCGGTGGCACTCGCGGGGCAGTTTGGGACGCGCATTTCGCAAAGTGTGGAAGCACCGATCATCGCTGCAGCGGTGGCGATTGAGTCAGTGGAGGGCGGCAAGGTGATCGATCAGAGCATTCTCATCTCCTGCGATCTCGTGGGCATTCATCACTCGGTGCTCGCGCAGTTTCGTCAGCATTTGAAGCCGCTTCTGCCGGACTTCGATGTGCGGAAGGTCATCGTCTCCGCCACGCACACGCACACCGCGCCGGTGACCTCGGAGATTCCAGAGGAGACGCTCATCACCTATCCGATCCCGAAGGACGGCGTGATGCAGCCGGCTGAATACACCGCGTTTCTCGTCGAGCGACTTTCGCAGGCCGCCGTGCAGGCCTGGAAGTGCCGCAAGCCCGGTGGCGTGAGCTGGACGCTCGGTTTTGCGCAGATCGGCGAGAATCGACGCTCCGTCTTCGCCGATGGCCACGCGCAAATGTATGCGAAGACGAACGATGCGCGCTTTCGCCACATGGAGGCCGGTTCCGACTCGGGAATCGAGACGCTGTTCTTCTGGAATGCCGAAAAGCAGCTCCAGGCCGTCTCAATCAACGTCGCATGCCCCTCACAGGAAGTGGAGAGCCGCAGCGCGCTCAACGCCGACTTCTGGCACGACGCGAGAGAACAGTTGAAGGCCAAATTGAACCTGCCTGATCTCACCGTGCTCGGTTGGTGCGGCGCTGCGGGCGATCAATCGCCGCATCCGCAATATCGCAAAGACGCCGAGGCCCGCATGATTAAGCTGCGCGGCCTCACGCGGCAGCAGGAACTCGGCCGCCGCATCAGCAACGCCGTATTCGACACGCTTGATGCCGCGAAGGCCGACATCCGCACCGACGCACCCTTTGGTCATATCGTCGAAGACCTGTCCCTGCCCCCACGCAAGATCCTCGAACGCGAGTATGAGGACGCGAAGAAGAACATCACGCAATACAGCGTCATCGAGAAGCCGGACAACCGTGTCATCACGATGCTAAAACTCGAACGAGGCATCGTGGAGCGCTTTGAAGAAGCCGACAAACTCCCGCCTTATGACATGGAGCTGCACGTCCTACGCCTCGGCGACATCGCCATCACCACGAACACCTTCGAGCTGTATCTCGACTGGGGCATCCAGATGAAGGCCCGCAGCCCTGCGCAGCAGACCTTTGTGCTCCAGCTCACCAACGGCTGCGGCATGTATCTGCCAACCGCACTCGCCATCGAAGGCGGCAGCTACAGCGGCCTGCCTCACGTCAATAAAGTCGGCCCCGAAGCCGGCCAGATCCTCGCCGATCAAACGGTGCGTGCCATTCAGACTTTGTTTGAGCCCGCCGGGAAATAGCGCGGCCGGTCAGGCATCGGCTGCCGGATTCTCCAAATCATTGGAGCATTCACCAGATGCCATGGAGACAACCTTGTCTTCGCCTGTCGCAAACCACCACCTACAAAACAAAGGTTCCGAACGCCCGACTCAAGAAAGCCAATGCCGTGCTGCAAAAGCTCGGCCTCAGTGCTGGCGAGGCGCTTAACCTGATGTTGACGCAGATCGATTCAGAAGGCGTTGCCCTTTGCTTTTCGTTAGAGCCTAGGTTGGCAATCTGAATCACGAGCTGCTAGCTTTTGAAGAAGTCCTTCATCTTGAACATGATCTGCTTGGTGAGGCTTTGGACTTTTGCCTTGGCCTCACCATTGGCGAGGCGGTTACGTGCTTGATCGAGCTTCATCTGGCGCTGGGCTACGGCGCGTGACATGCACTCGGAGATCTCAGGTCGCTCTTCGATGAGGTGGACGACTGTGAGGCGGCTGATCTCATAGACGACGGCGGCGGTACGCGCCTGTATGGTGGCGGAACGGGGTTCTCCGGTGAGTAGGGCCATCTCGCCAAAGAACTCGCCAGGTGACAACTGGCTGACGGTCTGCTCCTGCCCGCTGCCGCTGAGATCGACCTGCACATTCAGCAAGCCTTCAATGAGAATGAAGAGCGATTCCCCCTCGTCGTTGCGCCGGAATAAGACTTCGTCCGCACTGAGTTGGACACGGCGCATTTCGGCGGCGACACGCTGAAGTTCGGATTCCTCCAGCTTCTCAAAGATGCTGATGTGGGACAGGAGCGACACTTTATCCGCAATGCTGTGCCCCTGGAAGTGCTTGGCGGGCAGAGGCTCATGAAAGACCTCTGCCTTAGTATAAGCGGGAGTGATGCCGGCCGTTTGCAGGTGCTGAAGGGCGGCGGTGAGAACGAGGTCACGGCTCGTATTTGGTGAGAGCGGGTGCCAGGGATGAATCCAATAGCGGAGGTTGTATTTGACGCCGCGTTTGCCTGTGTTGCTGACAAGCACCTTGGGTTTCGTTTCTTTGCAGAAACCTTCTTGTGAGGAGACAGACACCAGTGCTGCCAACAGGATGCGGCGGACACGCTCGACAGGGACGGTGTAGTCGATCGTGACGCTCGCCTCGAAACGAGTCATGACGGAGGGGCGCGAGATGTTGACGATTTTTTCGAGGCCGAGGATCGAGTTCGGCAGGACGATGGTGGTGCCGTCCTCGCAGGTCAGACGGGCGCAGCGCCAGCCGATTTCATCGACCTGACCGACGGTGCCATCACCGCCTGAACTGGATGGCACGACCAGCCAGTCACCAATGGCGAAGTTGTTGTCAAAATTCACCGCAAGGCCAGTGAAGAGGTCGGCCAGCAGATTGCGCAAAGCAAAGCCCAGGACCACACCACCAGCGCCGAGGGTGGCGAGAAACGCGGTGATGGATTGATTGAAGACAAACCCGGCGATGCACGCACCAGTGATGATGTAAACCAAGACGCTACCGATGTCCTTGAGCACGCCAGGAACTGTGCGCTGCATGGCGCGGGCCATAGCCCCATCCCAAAAGAACCGGTTGATAAGCCTGTTCACCAGATAAGCACCGATGAGCCAGAAGGAAACCTCCAAGGCAATCAACACATGCTTAGAAGCTCTCGCTTCCTCTTTGAAGCCAAGACTCTGGACAATGGTGGGCCAGTTTTCGATGAGCTGAAAGATGACCAGAAAAAGGATGCCGCCGATCACAAAGGACCGTACTCGCATGGGTTTAGATCGGTTCAGAGGAGCGGACACGGGGCGGTCAAATCAGGAGCAAAGCAGGTTAAGCCCTAGTTTGGGCGAACTGATTAGGGAGTCGATGCTCTCAGGTTTCAAGTCAGCACTGAAATGACACGAAAATGTCACATTTGCTTGCCGCAGAGAACGCGAGTCATCAGCCGTCGGCTGCTGCTGATGCTAAGCATAAAAGATGCTAGGCATTGGGTGCAAAAAAACGCTTCATCCCAACCTTTGATTATTTGCCATGCATACCACCCAATCCCTGATCCTCAGCCGAGGACCTTGTGAATTGCTGATGTGATTGCCGATCAATCGGCACCCAATCACTCAATGATTTCTGTCGGGCAGTCCGGCAGGCTGGCGAGGAAGGCGCGGCCGTAGGGCTTGGTGAGGATGCGGTTATCGAGGATCGCGACCATTCCTTTGTCCTTTTGAGTGCGGATGAGGCGACCGACCCCTTGACGTAGTTTGAGGATGGCTTCGGGAACGCTGTATTCGCTGAAGCTGTTGAGGCCTTGTTCTTCAAGATGCTCCAGTCGGCTGGCGGTCAGCGGATGATCCGGCACGGCAAAGGGAAGTCGGGTGATGATGACGTTGCTGAGGGCTTCACCAGGGACATCAACGCCGGTCCAGAAGCTGTCAGTGCCGAACAAAATGCTGTGTACGTCTTTCTTGAACTCGGCGAGCATTTGATGGCGTGGCATACCGCGGCCTTGAACAAGCAATCGCCAACCGTGATCGAGGCAGAAGTCTTCCAGGCGATCTGCCATGGCGGTCATCTGGCTGTAGCTGGTGAACAGCACGAAAGCGCGACCTTTCGAGAGACCGAGGAAGTGAGCGATCTTGTCCTGAAGTGCATCTTCAAAACCGGGCGTGCCAGGTTGTGGCATCTGCTTCACGAGGTAGAGACGCATCTGCTTTTTGAAATCAAACGGACTGTGAATGCAGGCAGCCTGGGCCTTTTGACCGCCGACGCGTTTGCGGAAGTAGTGAAGCTTTTCGTCATCGCCTACGCCGAGGGTGGCGCTGGTAAAAACGCAGGCTTTGCCCCCGCCAAAGAAGATTTCTTCGAGCTTGGGTGAGACGTCGATGGGCGCGCTATGCAGGGCGAGGTTGCGGCTGTCGCCTGTGCCGCGTTCGGCCCAATAAACGTGGCCGTCTTCGCTCTGATCGAGGAAGGCGCTGAGATTGACGCGCACGGCGGTGAGGCGTTTGGCAATGTCGTGCAGCTCGAGTTTCTGGCCTTCGCTTTTCGCGGCATCGCCCGCTTTGATGGCACAGGTGGCGATGCGTTGCAGAGGCAGCGCGAGATCGTTTTCCACAAGACCTGGCTCGCGAATGCGGAACTCTTTGGCATACGCGCCGGTGAACTTGCACCTGGACTCGGCATCGCGGAAAAAGGTCTCCGTCACAGCGATGGCCTGCACGACATCGCGGATGGCATCACTGTCGCCGACACTGGAGAAGAAGCCTTTGCGCGTCTTCGGATTGTAGAGTCGGCCGAGTTCGAAGCGGATGCTAGACTCGCTGACGTGGATACCAAAGGCCTGCGCAGCGATGTTCTCGATGGTGTGGGCTTCATCAAGAATGACGAAGTCGCGCGGGAAGATGAAGTTGGCGTCCTCGGCCAGAGTTTCATCGGCAGAGGCAAGCAGGGTGAAGAAGAGCGTGTGATTGAGCACCAGCACATCCGCTGCGGCCATGCGGCGGCGCACGTCCTGATACACGCAGCCACTGCCGGGCGGGCAACGGCGCGGCGTGCAGGCATGAGGCTCACTGCGGACCATGGACCAGAGACGCGCACCGGGCGTGAAGTCCATCTCGCTCAGCGTCGCGGTTGGGTTTTCTCGATGCCATTCCTCGACGAGCTGAAGCTCGGCGGCCTCGCTGCTGCTGAAGAGATCACCGGTTTGTGAAAAGGCGCTCTTCAGGCGTGTGGGGCAGAGGTAGTTATTGCGGCCTTTGAGCAGCTCGGCGTGAAAGTTGCCGACGAGCTGTTTCACAATCGGGATGTCTTTGTGAATGAGCTGCTCCTGCAAGTTGATCGTGTGCGTGCAGATGATGGCCTTGCGTTTTTGCTCCAGAGCGAAAGTGGCGGCGGGTAGCAGATAGGCGAGCGACTTGCCGACTCCGGTGGCGGCCTCGACGATAAGTGCGCGGTTTTTCTCCAAAGCTCCGGCGACGAGCTGCGCCATATGCTGCTGCTGCGGGCGGTATTCAAACTGAGCTGAGTCAGCGAGCTTACCGCTCGTGGAGAAGGCAAGGTGCATCCTATCAACAAGAGTGGGGCCACCAGTGCTGCCTTCAGAGGGATCGAGAATGCTGATCATGAGTCGCGCATGATGCCGGGGCTGAGCAGAATGTCATTCGCTGATCCACACCGACGTGCCGATGGGGGTCAAATCGAAGAGCTGAATGACGGCGGCGTTTTTCAAACGAATGCAGCCGTGGCTCATGGGGCGGCCGATACGGGCTTCGTCGTTGGTGCCGTGAATGTAGATGTAGCGGTTAAAGGTGTTGGCATTGTGCGGCTGTGTGCCCGCCAGCCAGAGGATGCGGGTGAGCACGAGATCACTCTGGGTTTCCATGCCGGGCAGGCATTGGCCGACGGGCTGCCGTGATTTGAAGATGGTGCCAGTGGGCGCTGCATCGCCATGCTTTTCTTGGACGATGAAACTACCGAGTGGTGTTTTGTTGCTGCCGGGCTGAGTGCCGAGTCCGAACTTCGATGTCGAGCAGGGCCACTCATGCATAAGGCGTGTGCCATCCCAGAGACGGACTCGCTGAGTGCCGATGCTGACTTCGATACGCGGTGCTGTGTGAGACATGATCAAAGATTACGCGACAACTCCGAAGGCGGTGACTTCGTTTTTGTTGGCGCAAAGGCGGGTGAGGCGGAAGTCGGAGCACATCTGAAGGGCTTCGGACTTGAGCTGGTCAAAGAGGTGATACTCGTCAGCTCCTTTGAATTTGAGCGTGACGATGAAGCGGCGCATTTGCTTTTCGCGCAGCCATTCTAAAAGCAGATCGATGCTGCGCTGAGGGGCGGCGATGATATCACAGATGAGCCAATCCACGGGTGTGTCAGGCTTGAACTTGAAGGCATCTGCCTGCACGAACTGGAGGCGCAAATTGCGCATGAGGTCGTCGCGCAGCGGAGAGCGGTCGATGGCGATGACGTGTGCGCCGCGCTGGATGGCGACGTAGCTCCAACTTCCGGGCGAGGCACCGAGATCGACACAGGTCTGGCCGCGTTCGATTTGCTGCCCGAGGCGCAGCTCGGCTTCGATGACTTTGGCAAAGGCACGCGAGGGCGCGGCTTTGTCCTCAGCATGGGGAATGTCCCCACCGATGAAGGGCGAGAGGATGGCGCGCAGGTCGTGGGCTGTCGCGGCCGTTGCAGCGGAGACGTAGCCTTTGTCGGGAGCAGTGAGGACGGCCTGGACGAGGGCGATGTCCGCAGGGGCATCATTCTGAACCCATGCTCGAAATAGGCTGCGACGGCGCTTTTTCAGGCGCTCGGTTAGAGCGGCGTGGATGAGTTCGCAGCGGTGCTGGCCCGCAGTGCCTTCGCCATAGGCGGGACCGAGATGAAGCTGCCATGGGGCATCATCGGTCAGCGTGGCGAGCATGGACTCGATGATGTGATCGGCCCAACCATTGATGGAAGCATTGAGGACTTCACGCGCATCAGGCAGTGTCTGGCGGGCAAAGGCGAGGATGGCCGGCGAGGGCAGTTGTTCCGCCAGGATGAAAGGCTCCGCCGAGCGTGACTCGATGGCCTGACGACTCAACTCATCGATGAGGAATGCTGCACAGCCGTCTGTCGGGAGGAAGGCGTGCATGTCTCAGATGAAGAGCGTGAGAAGCGGTGCTAGCTCAGGCGCTTCTTCACAGACGATGGAGAGATTGAGGACGCCAGCGGGGATGTGCTGCTCGAAATAGGTTTTGCCCAAATTGTGACTGAGATTGGCATAGGCGCCGAGCGCCTGCATGAGGCGCTGCGCTGCGCAGAGGTAGAAGACCTCACGCAGCTCCGGCAAATTCAGACCACGCAAGTTGGCGTAGTAGCTAAGAAGGTCGTGGCGCTCGCTGCGACTGAGGGTGACATACGGATCAAAGAGCAGCGAGGCGAGATCATATTCGGCAAGGCCGGGGCGCAGACCTTGGTAGTCCACCAGCCAAGCGGCGCCATCACGCATGATCACATTTTGGCTCTGAAAGTCACGGTGGACGAGGCAGCGCGGTAGCTTGGCTAGCCGCTGGCGAAGCTGAGCAAGTGCGGAGCGGGCTGCCGTTTGGTCATCGATGTTTCGACGCAGGTGGCCACGAACGAAATACTCGATGAAGTAGTTTTGCTCCCACTCGTACATGCCTTCGTTAAACTCGGGCTCCATGGCGGCGATTTCATCGCTTGTTAGGCTTCCCACGTTCACGGAGTGGATCTTGGCTGCCTCGCGGAGTGTTGCTTCATAGAGCGGACGACGGATGGCCCAGTCTTCAGCGCGAGATGCATGAAGATCGTCGCGACCGAGATCCTGGAGCCAGACGCAGAGGCGCTGCTCGCAGAAGGCATAGATGGTGGGCACATTTACACCGAGCGCGGCAAGGCGATGGGTGCAGGGGACGAACTTGGGATTGTCCCGCCGCGCCATGGTATAGACCATGAGAACCATCGGCGGGTGAGCATCGGCAGCCCAAGTGAAGCGGTAGAAATGACGGTCGGAGCCACCCTTGAGAATGGGTTCGACCTCACAGGCAGCCTCTTTGAGCGCAGGGAATTGCTGGCGTGTGAGGATGAGCAGAGCTTCGAGTTCGGGAGGCATGGAGTCGGCACTCTAAAGGTGAAAGCAGGAGGTCGAAAGACTTTCCTCAAAGGTCGGCAGATTCGTGGCTGCCGGCGGCGATGATTCCAGCGCGGACGATGCAACTTTTCAAGCGTGCGCCAGTCGTGACGCGTGCTCCGGGCCAGAGGATACAGTCTTCGATCTCGGCGCCGCTTTCCACCACTGTATCATCGCCGATGACATTGAGTCCGCGCAGAACGGCAGTGCTGCCGATGCGTGCCTTGGCGGAGATGGCGTGCGATGTCTCACCCTGCTGATGAAGAGAGTGATGCGCCTCAAGATAGGCTGCACGGCTACCGAGATCCCACCAGTGGCCTGCATCGAGCACGACGCCTCCGAGGCCTGCGCCCAGCTCGATCATTTTGAGGAAGATGGGGATGACGGACTCGACTATTCCCGGCGTGAGCCAATCTAGAAACTCTGGGCTGCAAATATAGATGCCGGTAAAGAGGTGCGTGCCTTCGTTACCAGTGCCGAGCTTGTTGCGAATGTCGGTGATGCGGCCGGTGGTATCGTCATAGCCGATGTGCAGAGCCGGGCCGCTGCTGCGGAGCGCGAGCGTGACGAGATTGCCTTCTTCCTCATGCGTTCGGATCAACGGCTCAAGCGGGAGATTGGTGAGGATGTCGCCGTTATAAACCATGAAAGGCGCGTCACCGAGCAGGTCACGCACATTGGCGATGCCGCCGGCTGTTTCGAGTCGCACGGGCGCTTCATGACGAAAGGTGATGGGTGATCCGCGATAGCTGTTCTCTGGGAAGGCTCGTGCATAGGCCTCTGGCAGATGATGTGTGTTCACCACGAACTCCTTCACCCCGGCAGCCATGAGATGATCGAAGGCATAGGTGATGAGCGGTTGATGGAAAACCGGGATGAGGGGCTTGGGGAGCTGGTCCGTGAGTGGTCGTAGCCGCTCACCGAGACCCGCGCCGAGGACGAAGGCTTTTTGCACGCGCGGCTACTAAGCGGGAGCGGTGCGGGTGCAAATTTAAATCCCGCTGATCACGCCATCCTCACTGACCTGGATGCGCTCTGCGGCGGGGACTTTCGGCAGCGCGGGCATGCGCATCATGGTGCCGGTTAGGGCGACGAGGAAGCCCGCACCATTGGCGATCTCGAAATCACGCACGGTGATATTGAATCCACGCGGACGACCAAGCTTGGTGGCATCGTCGGTGAGGGAGTTCTGCGTCTTTGCCATGCACAGCGGCAGGTGGCCGAAGCCGCTCTTGTCGAAGAGAGCAAACTTGGCGCGCGCAGTCTCGGTAAGCGTCACGCCATCGGCTCCGTAAATGCGCGTGGCGATGGCGGCGAGCTTCTGCTCGACGCTGTCATCTGGCTGATAGAGGAAGGGCAGGGGCTTGGATTCCTTGGGCAAAGCCGCTATCACCGTTTCGGCGAGTGTGGTGGCTCCCGCGCCGCCATCACCAAAGACATTTGCGGTGGCGCAGGGCACGCCGCGAGCTTTACAGAACTCATGAACGAGCGCCATCTCCTCGGCACTGTCGTTGAAGAACTGATTGATCGCCACGATGACCGGACGCTCGAACTGTGCGGCGCTGTCGAGATGCGCAGCGAGGTTTTCTAAGCCGCGAGAAAGTGCGGCGGGATCGGGATGAGTTAGGGCATCCAGAGCGACACCGCCGTGCATTTTCAGCGCGCGCACGGTGGCGACGATGACGATGGCCTCCGGTTGTAGGCCAGACTGGCGGCACTTGATGTGCATGAATTTTTCGCCGCCGAGATCAAAGGCAAAGCCAGCTTCTGTCACGGCATAGTCGGCATGGGCTAGAGCCATGCGCGTGGCGAGGACGGAGTTGCAGCCATGGGCAATGTTGGCAAAGGGACCACCATGGAGGAAGGCTGGCACACCTTCGATGGATTGGACGAGATTGGGCTGCAAGGCGTCACGCAGCAGGGCCATGAGGGCACCAGTTGCAAGGCCTTCCTTGGCCAGCACGGGCTCGCCTTCCGGTGTGAAACCGGTGACAATTCGGTCCAGCCGCGCCCGCAGATCGGCGAGTGACTCGGAGAGGCAAAGGATGGCCATGACTTCGGAAGCCGCCGTGATATCGAAGCCGGAGGCTCGCTCGGTCGATTTACCGACACTGGTGCGAATGCTGCGCAGAGCGCGGTCATTCACATCGAGTACGCGCTTCCAAAGCAGGCCGTCGGGGCGCAGTCGAGTTTGCTGATTGAAAAGCTGGTTATCCAGAACGGCGGAAAGCAGATTGTGCGCGCTGGTGATGGCATGAAAATCACCCGTGAAGTGGAGGTTGATGGACTCCGCTGGCTGCACGGTACTTTTGCCGCCGCCAGTCGCCCCGCCCTTGCGGCCAAAGACGGGACCCATGGAAGGCTGCCGCAGGGCGAGTGCCACGCTTTGGCCGATCTTTTTTAAACCCTGTGCGAGACCGATGGAGATGGTCGTTTTGCCTTCACCCGCTGGAGTCGGCGTGATGGCCGAGACGAGGATCAGTTTGCCTTTTTGTGGCCGGTCCTTGAGCGCTTTGAGAGAGATCTTAGCCTTATCCCGTCCATAGAGGGAGAGATGATCGTTCGATATGCTAAGAGAGTGCGCGAGTGCGGCGATGTCCTGAACCATGAGAGGGAGAATATGAGCAGATCATGCCAAGAGCAGGCATGAAGGAAAGAGGGAATTCCGGCGAAGATGGGGCATCTAAAAACTTGCGGACATGATGCGCACGGTTGCGCTGAATCTGGTGCGCGAGACGCGCGATGCGTTTCGTGGCATCGCGGACACGTTTGGCCGGACCATCGCGGCGGTGCATCGCGCTCATGCGGCGGATATGAGCATCCAGATCAACACCAAACTCACGCGTGGAAATCTACATGAGTATAAGGACTTAAAGCGCCTGATGTATGAACTGAAACCAGCGATGTGTAGCACCTTTATTCTGGTGCCGAACGGGCGCACGGCGGCCGCTGATCTGCCTTCATCGAGGAGAATGAAATCCAGCGCGTGTGCTTTTATCATCTCGTGCCAGCAGGACGCGGCAGCAGTCTGCAAGTGCTGACGCCAGAAGAGTCTCGGTATGCGCTGGATACGCTGCTTGCGCGTGTCGAAGCGTGGCATCGGCAAGGCGTGAACCGCGAGCTTCTCACGGTGCCCAGCCTACGGATGGAGCTTATTTGCTGCTGCGCATGGAGCAGGAAAATCATCCGAACTTGGAAGAAGCGCACCGTCACCTGTCCTGGAACGGCGTGGTGCCAACAGCCCAGGACGCGGAATCGCGAACATTGATCGACACACAGGGCAATGTACACCCTGATCAATTCTGGCAGGACATCCTGCTAGGCAATGTGAAGCGCCAGCCTTTCTCCGAGATCTGGGAAGGCCAGAATAAAACCAGCGCCGAAACCCTGCACGACATCCGATCCATCGGCACCCTGAGTCAGACCGAACGCCAGGCCCGCATGGTCGGCCCCTGCGCGAGCTGCCGCTGGTTCTCCATCAGTGGCGGTGGCTTCCGCACCCGCGCCGCTTATGGCGAGCATGGCGGTCTATGGGGCTCTGATCCCGGCTGCTGTCTCAATGAAGCCCAGCGGACCGGTGTGCAGCTGATGAGCTAACGAAGTCATGCCTTCCCCGTCATCCAGCTAGGGGCGCACTCGGCCTTGCGCCACGGGCCATCTTCGGCCAACCTCAGCGCTCTTCGATCGAAGCACCCGTAGCTCAGTGGATAGAGCAGTGGATTTCTAATCCTCTGGTCGCAGGTTCGATCCCTGCCGGGTGCGCTTTCAGGCTAAAATGCTCTTCACGATGCTGCCGCCTTGCAGGCCGGTCAGACGGATGCGGCGACCGCCACTGACGAGCGCGAGGTTTTCGTGATCGAGGCCGAGCAGATGGAGAATCGTGGCGTGCAGATCGCGGAAGTGAACATTACCATCGACAGGGATCTCACCGTTTTCGCTCGTGCTGCCATGCACATGACCTGACTTTACGCCGCCGCCAGCAAGCCAGAAGGTGAAGGCACGATGCTGATGGCCTGTTTGATCCTTGTCCTTACCCGGAGTGAGACCGGGCCTGCCGAATTCCCCGCCCCAGACGACGAGTGTGTCCTCCAGCAGACCGCGTTCATCGAGATCATCGAGCAATGCGGCGATGGGAGCGTCGGTGGTGGCACAGTTGGCCGTCAGATCACGGCGATGATCGGTGTGCTGATCCCAACTGCCATGCGTGATCTCAATGAAGCGCACGCCTGCTTCACAGAAGCGCCGCGCGAGAAGACATTGGCGACCGAAGTCGCTGCCTTTGCAGGTGCCTGCTGCGTAGTTTTTTCCTACGCGATAGCGCTCCAGCGTGGCTTTGGACTCCTTGCTGAGATCGAGCAAATCAGGAGCCGATGCCTGCATGCGGAAGCCAAGTTCCATGGTTTGAATCACGCCTTCGAGCTGCGCGTCATCACCTCGTAGCTTGAGATGATCATGGTTCATCGCTTGGATGAGATCGAGCTGGCGGCGTTTCACACTCAGCGGCAGATGGTCGCCCTGAATATTGCTGATGGTTGCTCTCGACATGTCCTCGCCATTCACGCCGATGGGCGTGCCACCAAACACGGGCGGCAGTTGAGCAGCACTGTATTCGGCAGGCTTGGCTGTGTTGAAGCTAATGAAACCGGGCAGATTTTGATTCTCCGTGCCCAGGCCATAGGCCACCCACGCGCCCATGCTCGGACAGGGGCGGAGACGGTCGCCGGTGTGCAGTTGCAGCATCGACTGAGCGTGAATGCTTGTGTCAGCCGTCATCGCATTCAGCACGCAAAGCTTGTCGGCATGACGGGCGATGTTTGGCAGTAGCTCGCTCACCCAGAGTCCACTTTTCCCACGCCGCTTGAACTCAGCCACGGAACCACCGTGCGGATTTTTTCCGACCTGCGGCTTATAATCAAAGGTGTCCATCTGTGCTGGCCCACCAGCCATGTTGAGAAAGATGACCCGCTGTGCCCTGGCTCGCAGCCGTGGTGGTCGTGCGTCTAAAGTCGCGGCGCCTACCATGCCAGACATCGCTAAATAGCCAAACCCGCACGAAGCGGTGTGCAGCATCTGGCGTCTGGATAGGGAGTTCATAGGCGCATTCATACGGCCTGCCACGCTCAAATCTCGCTCTCCTTCGGCACCACAAAAGGCGCACGATACTCGCGGGTGAGCAGCGCATTTGCGGCGGGGTTGTCGAGGAAGCTTTCTTTGTCGCCATCGACGCGGAGATGCTGACCGAGGGTGAGTTTGGTCTTGTCGAGATTGACTCCGGCTTCGGCGAGGTAGTGCTTCGTGCGCTCCAGTGTATCCTGCACGTCTTCTTGGGCCTTGATGTCGCTGAGGCGCTTCGAGATGTCGTTCACGGAAGCCATCTGGCCGAGCCGATACGAAATGTTCGCGATGTGACAAAGCGCGGTGCTTTGGTGGCCTTCTTCGATGTCGGCGGCGAGGTCGGTGTGTTTGCGACTGCGCACGGCGCGGAGGAAGTTGGCGAAGTGGTTCTCCGATTTGCCCTCGAAGGCGCGGACGAGGTTGCCTTTCGGATCAAAGAGGCTGGTGTCGGCGATGATGCCTTCGCTGCCGTAGAAGAACCACATGGATTTGATCGTGGGATGAAACGGCGAGGTTTTGAGGCCGCGTGTTTCGGAGACGATGGTCTTGTCGCCGAAGTCGAAGATGCCGACCTGCGAGTTGGGTGTCTCGGCCACATCGGTGTAGCCGAGACGACCACCGTAACTCATCACGCTGCGACCCAAACCGGTCACGCCAAGGCCCCAGCGGCAGATGTCGAGCGAGTGGACGTTGTTGTTGCCGATCTCGCCGCTGCCGGTGTCCCAGAACCAATGCCAGTCATAATGGAACTTTGGCCGCGTGAGCTTCGTCATCGGCGCGGGGCCGGCCCACAGGTCGTAATCGCACTTCGGCGGCATTAAGCACTCCGCCGTGCCGCCGATGCTACCACGTCCGCTGTAAATGATGCTCTTCGCCAGCTTCACCTCGCCCAGTTTGCCCTCGCGCATGAACTTCACCGCCTCGGCCAAAGCACCACGCGAGCGATTCTGCGTGCCTGTCTGCGCGATGCGGCCCAATTTGCGCGCCACCTGCACGATGCGACGGCCTTCAACGACGTTGTGGCTCACGGGTTTCTCCACATACACGTCCTTGCCCGCCTGCATCGCCCAGATGGCCGCCAGCGCATGCCAGTGGTTCGGCGTGGCGATGAAAACGACATCGACGGATTTGTCTTCAAGCACCTTCCGCAAGTCCTGCACCTTCTTCGGCATCGGCCGCTTCAGCTCGACGAGCAACGCGCCTACTTCATCCGCCCGGTCGAGATCTGGATCGCAAACATACGCCACATCGCAGTCCGCCAGTCGCGCCAGCTCCCGCGCATGCGCTTTCCCTCGAATCCCGCAGCCGATGATCGCTGCCGTGATCTTGTCATTCGCAGAAACGGATGCCGGATCGGCCCCCAGCATAGTTTTCGGCAAAGCGACGGCCGCAGCCGCCATGAGTGAGTCTTCAAAAAAGCGTCGGCGTGTGGGTGTGTGCATGGTGAGAGGGATACGGGGTAAGATGAATCGTTTTGCTGTTCAGAATGGAGTTTACGCATCGCGAGAGTTGCCAATCCGGCTCGTCATGTCAGTCTGGCGACATGAACGACACCACTCCAATTGCCGAAACCATGCGCCTCCGTGCTCTTCAGGCGATGACGCCTGCTAGGCGATTGAGCCTCGCGCTCGGCTGGAGCCGTTCAGTGCGTGAGCTGACTCGGAGTTCACTGTATCAACAACATCCTGAGTTGCCTCCACAGGAGCTTCATCGCCTGCTCGCGGAGCGGTTGCTGGGCAAAGAACTGGCTCAAAAAGCTTACGGTCCGCTTGTCAGCCATGGATGACACCCTGCGAGCTGCCTTAGCTGCTGCCGCCGAACTAGGAAAGCTGGGCGTGCGCTGGTTTCTCGGTGGCTCACTGGCGAGTTCTATTCACGGCACTCCACGAGCGACTTTCGATGCCGACATCATGGCGGACATTCGTCCTCAACATGTGAAGCCGTTTTTGAAAGCTCTGGGTGAAGCTTGGTATGCTGACGAGGGCGCAATGCAGGATGCCATCCGTGATCGTTCTTCCTTCAATCTCATCCACCGCGACACTGCAATGAAGGTGGATGTCTTTGTCCCGAAGCTTCGGCGTTTTGATGGTGGTGAGTTCGCTCGTTCACAGTCCATCAAGATGGAAGGATCTGACTTTGATGTTCGCATCTGCTGCGCCGAGGACATCGTAGTTGCCAAGCTGGAATGGTATCGTCTCGGCGGAGAGGACTCGGAGCGTCAGTGGGGCGACATTCTCGGCGTGTTGAGACTCAATGAGGGCAAGCTCGACAATGAACTACTTCGCAGCAGCGCTGCCGAACTTGGCGTGTCTGATTTGCTGGAGAAGGCGTTGGCTGAATGATCAATGGCTTCGGGAGCTAAAGCTCACGACTACTTTGTCAGCTTCGCCGCCTCTGCCTTCGCCTTCGCGAGCACATCGGCCAGAGCGACCGGCTTGCCACCTTGGCGAAGGCTTTCGTCGGCGGCTTCCATGAAGGTGAAGATCTCGATCGTCTCGGCTTCGCTCACGGGTGGGGTGCCGGTGCGGAAGAAGGTGCCGATCTGGCGGCAGAGGGCTTCGTAACTGATGGTCTTGGCGCCTTGACGCACGCCTGCGCTGCCGAAGACGAGCGCGCCGAACTCCGACTTGCCTTTCACGATGCCGCGATAGGTGCCGACGCGGCCATCTTTCCACACGCCGGTGACTTGGTCGGTGATGGGGCCTTTGGTGCGAGAAACGGTCTCGCAGCCGGTGCCCATGAGCGCGAAGAGCGACTCGATGCCGTGAATGGCATAGAAGAAAAGGTCGGGCGTGCCGCTTTGATAGGAGCACGGTCCCCACGTCGTCACGCTGAGGATGTCGCCGATCTCGGGATTCGTCTTCATGGCGATCAAATCGGCTCCGAAGCGCGACGACGAACTGGACCAGACCTTCACATTGCTCTTTTTCGCGAGTTCAAAGATCGCGATGGCTTCGGCTAGCGTGCCTGCGACGGGTTTGTCGATGAAGACCGGCTTGCCCGCTTTGAAAATCTCCCGCGCCTCTTGCAGATGGATGCGGCCATCCACGCTCTCCAGCAGCACCACATCGACCTTGGCGAGCAGTTCAGGAATCGTTGGCACGATCTCCACGCCCATCTCGCGAAGCTGCTGAGTGAACTTCTCTTTGCGGTCCTTGCTCGCCGGCATGTCTGTTCCGCCGGTGTAGCCGGTGGTCACTTTAATGCCCGCGAGCTCGCCCGTCGTCTCGCCCTTGTTGAAGAGCTTAGTGAAGGCTGGCACATGTGAGGTATCGAGGCCGATGATGCCAGCACGGAGCGGTTTGAGGTCGTTTTGAGCGAAAGCGGTGCTGGCGACGAGGAGAGAGAGGAGGATGCGTTTCATGGTCATTTCTTCAAAAGGTCTGAGATCGTCTGTTTCATCATTTTTTCTGAATCAGGAGCTGCGTAGGCCTGCGTGGGCTCGTAGCCGCCTTCGACGAAGGAATGCTCCAACGGGATGTAACCTGTCACGCCATCGCCATAGCTCGCGGTGCATACAAAACCACCTGCACGCTGCTGCTGGGCGAATAGCTGATACTCGACAAAACTCTCGCCGGGCAGATGCACCAGGCACACATCCCCATTGAGATGCAGGCTGGTGAAGGGAATCGGCTCGCGATGGCGGATGAAGCCAATTCGCAGGGCTGCTGCGATGCGCGTGGTGGGCGCGGTTGCGGTGTTTTGCATCACCTTGAGCATGCGCTCCTCGGGGAACTCGGGATCGGGCTGCAAGACGACGGGCACATGCTTCCACGCGAGATTGGTGAGTGGCACACGCTTTGCATTATTCTCGGACTCGACCATCGCCGCGTGAATGCGACCGGCGAGCAACGGACGCATCGCGGGACTGCCGTCGTTGTATTTGCCTGCGCCGATGTTTCCGCCGCAGCCGGTGAAGTAGATGTGCGGCACGCCATCCTCCTGCGTGCGCTTTTCACGGGCGATGCCTGCGAAGTCATGGCTCACGATGCCGTCGTTGTAGTAGCTCATGGGGTGCGTGGCGTAGTAGTGCAGCGCAGCGAGCTTCTTCTCGCCGTTCCAAAAGCTCGCCGTCTTCAAGAATGGGTCGATGAGGCCTTCGGGCAACGCACGCAGCACCGGATCTTTGCTGCCGCTGCCACGCATTTTGCCAACTTTGCCGTCGATGACCTGCACGCGCCGGTTTCCGGCGACTTCGAGCACTTTGGCCTCGCCTGTCGAAATGTGCGTGACGGTCTGCGGAGTCTTCAAAGCGGCTTCGATGCTTGCCGCGATGCCTGCGAGTGCTTTCTCCGTCGCCGCAGCATCGAGGATGCCGATCTCAGGCAGCAGCTTTTGCGCCGCGTTATCCACCAGCGGCGCATTATGCTGATGCAGCGATTGCAAGGCCACCCGCTCCGCCGAGGTGCCAGCGGCCTTTGCCAAAAGCTCGCGCCAGTGGATGTGATCCGCCCCACGAATCTCGCAGAAGTCGATGGCGCAGAGCACGACGGGCTTTTCATCACCGATGAGGACGACTCCGAGTGCCAGCAGCGGCTCGCTGACTCCGACCGCTGGTTTGACGAGCCCACCACAAAGCGGCGCACCAATGGGCGGTGTGACATCCGCACGAAACGGCGCGATTTGGACCGCAAAGGCTTGAACCGAAAGCAGGGTTAAGAAGAATAGAGTTTTCATCACGGGTGACAGGGGATCGCGTGCTCAGTCCAAATATCGCAGCTCATTACTTGCGAGCAGCGCCTGGCAAAAAGCGGCCCAGGAATCACTGAGTCGAATGTTTTCGTCGTTTTGTGTGGAGATAAGCATCGAGTCCGTCTCGCGGACGAAGTCGCGTGCGCGCTGCACCTCGGTATCGGTGGCGGAGCGGCCGAGAGCACTGCGATAGGCGAATTGAATTCGTTGATTATCCTCCTGGGCGACCTTCTGAATCCTTACGGCAAAGCGGTGTGACTGCTCGATGAGGAAGGCATTGTTCAACAAATAAAGCGACTGCGTGGCGAGCGTGCTGGAGTCGCGTTTGCCTGCCACGGTGACAGCATCCGGCAGATTGAATGGCGTCAGTTCAGGCGGCATCGAATTGCGCAGCATGAGGAGATAAACACTGCGATGCGTGCTCGGCTGATGCAGCGGCGGAAGCTCGTTGATCAGCACATTCTGATGCTGGATGAGCGACCCCTGACCCGGTTGCGAATTCAGATCACCCGTGGCGGCGAGCATGGCATCACGCACTGCTTCAGCATCGAGTCGGCGACGATTATGACGTGCCAGGATGAGATTCTCAGGATCTGCCTCGCGGAGTTTTTCAGCGCACTGACTACTGAGCTGATAGGTGCGGCTGAGAACGATGCTGCGGACGAGACGCTTGATGGACCAGCCTTCGCTCATGAAGCGCGTGGCTAGGTGATCGAGCAATTCAGTATGTGTCGGACGCTGGCCCGTGATGCCGAAGTCATCCGGCGTGTGCACGAGTCCTTCACCAAAGAGGTGCTGCCACACGCGGTTCACCATCACGCGGGCGGTCTGCGGATGTTGCTTGCTGGCGAGCCATTGCGCGAGCTGGAGACGTCCGCTTTGCTTTGTATCTATCTTCATCGCGGGGTCGATGGCACCACATGCGGTCAGGAATCCACGTGGGATGGCAGCGCCGAGTTTCTTGGATTCGCCGTCGATGTTGAGTTTGCAATCCAGCACCGCCTTTGCCTCACGCGCACCCATGGCAAGAGGCGCATTGGCGGCATATTTGAAGGCGGGCTTCGCCGGAGGGCGGCGTGGTTCGTGCTTGGAGATGATGGCTTCCGCCTCGGGTCGCACGCTGACTTTCGCGGGCGTTTTGAGCTCATGCAGCGGCGTCTGTGGTGCCGTGAGACCCTGGTGCGCCGCCGCGCCCCACATGGTCTCGGTGCTTTTGAAGATTCCGGCGAGCGCGTAATAGTCGCGCGTCGGGATGGGATCGGTCTTATGATCGTGGCAGCGCGCGCAGCCGACGCTCAGTCCCATGATGCCGCTGCTGATGGCGTTGATTTGATCGGCCACAACATCCATCTCGAAGTTGTCATTCATCGCCTTCGCTGGCTTGGCACCAAGAGCAAGGAAACCCGTAGCGATGAGCTGCCGGTCACGCTGCGCCTCTGAATCCGCAGGGAGCAGATCACCGGCGATCTGTTCTGCGATGAAGCGATCATACGGCATGTCTTCATTGAACACGCAGATGACATAGTCGCGGTAGCGCCAGGCGTGCGGGAAGCTCGGATTACGGCTCAGGCCATCATTGCCGTTTGATTCAGCATACCGCGCGACGTCGAGCCAGTGGCGGCCCCACTTTTCGCCGAAGTGCGGACTGCTGATCAAAGCGTCCACATAGGCGGAGATCTCAGATGTATCTGATATCTCCGATGGCGGTGGCAGTCCGATAAGGTCAAAGCTAAGCCTGCGCCGCAGAGTGGCTGGATCGGCATCGGGGGCTGGTTGGTAGCCATTTGCCTCGATCTTGGCCAAAATGAACACATCGAGATTTTCACGCGGCCAGACTTTATTTTTCACCGCTGGCGGCTTTGGATTCGAGACGGGTTGATAAGACCACAGCGCCGTTTTGTCCGTGGTCACGGGCTTCTTCGCCGACTTCGGCATACCCACACGCGGATCAGGCGCGCCCATCTTTACCCAGGTGATGAAGTCGTTCACCACCTGCTCAGGCAGTCGCGTCTTGGGCGGCATTTCGAGACCGTCATAGCGCAGGGCTTGAATGATGAGACTGTCATCCGGTTTGCCGGGAATCATCGCCGGGCCTGACTCTCCGCCTTCGATCATTTCCGAGGGCGCATCCAGCAGCAGCTTGCCGCCGAGCTTTTTGGCGTCTTGCGAGTGGCATTCGTAGCACTGCTTCACGAGCACCGGCCTGATTTTGCTCTCAAAAAAGGTCCGCTGCTCCGGTGTCATCTCCGTCGCATTGACACAGAGACTCACTGCCAAGCCTGCGGCATGGAGGAGCAATTGAGATCGGCGGAGCTTCATCTGAGGCAGCCAAATACGCCCATGATTCACCGCTTGTTACGATCTCACGTCCATGGACGCAGCTTGGCCTTGCAACTGTTCGTGATTTCGGCTTTGGCTTGCGGCTACCACTCATGTCCAAGTACATCGTCACCATCGGCCTCGAAGTCCACGCGCAGCTCACCACGCAGAGCAAGATGTTCTGCGCCTGCCCACGGGAGTTCGGCGCGGAACCGAACACGCACACCTGCCCCACTTGCCTGGGCCTACCGGGTGCTCTGCCGGTGCTCAATGAAGCCGCTATCGAAAAGACCATCCTCACTGGCATGATGCTGGGTTGCGAGACGCCGCCGATCGTGAAGTGGGATCGCAAAAACTACTTCTACCCGGACATGCCGAAGAACTACCAAATCACGCAGTTCGACCTGCCACTCTGCATCGGTGGTGGCGTGCCGCTCTATGATCTGGCCTATCCAAAAGATGCGCAGAAGAGCATCGTCAATCCCGGCAAGGTGGTGAAGCTCACGCGCATCCATTTGGAAGAGGACGTGGCCAAGAGCACGCACCACGACAAGTTCACCACCATCGACTTCAATCGCGCCGGCACGCCGCTGATGGAGATCGTCAGTGACCCAGACATCGACAGCGCGGAAGAGGCTTTTGCCTACCTGACCAGCCTGCGCCAGATTTTGATTTATGGTGGTGTCAGTGATGCCGACATGGAGAAAGGCAACCTGCGCTGCGATGTGAACATCAGCCTGCGTCCCGAAGGGCAGCAAGAACTCGGCGCTAAAATCGAGCTGAAAAATTTAAACTCCATGTCCGCTGTGCGCCGAGCCATCAAATATGAGACTGAGCGCCAGACAGAGGCTCTTGATCGTGGTGAAAAACTCATCCAGAGCACACGTCGTTGGGACGATGATCGCGCTGAAACTACACTCATGCGCACCAAAGAAGACGCGCATGATTATCGCTACCTCCCTGATCCAGATCTCATCCCGCTGCGCACCGAGGGCATCGTCGCCCGCATGAGGCCTCAGGTGCCGGAACTGCCGCATGAGAAGCGCGCCCGCTTTGAGAAAGACTATGGCTGCAGCGCCTATGATGCAGGTGTGCTCGCTAGTGAAAAGGAACTCGCCGCGTGGTATGAAGCGGCTGTAGGCGCAGATACAAAGGTGCCTGCGAAAAAGATCGCCAACTGGGTCATCAACGACCTGCTCGGCGTGCTCAATGAGCGCAGCCTGAGCATCACCGAATGCTCCGTGCAGCCCGCTGGTTTGTCTGAACTCGTCGCCTCCATCGAGAGTGGCAATATCTCCAACAACCAGGCCAAGGAAGTCTTCGCCGAGATGTTTGAGTCCGGCAAACCCGCCGCTGAAATCATCAAGGCAAAAGGCTTCGAGCAGGTCAGTGATACGGGTGCGCTTGAAGCCATCGTCGATCAAATCCTGGCTGCCAATCCCGAGAAAGTCGCCGAAGTCAAAGGTGGCAACGAGAAGGCCATGAACTGGTTCACTGGCCAAGCGATGAAAGCCAGCCAAGGCAAAGCCAATCCCAAGATCGTCACCGAAATCGTGCGAAAGAAAGTGCTCGGCTAGCACCTGTCAGGCATGAAACGAAGTGCCATCGTCATCGGGCTAACGCTCGTGCTTGCTGCACTGGTTTGGCAGTTTGCACAGCGAGCGGAGGAACCCTTTGATCCTGCCTTCCTGCGCCTGAGTCCTTTGGAGATCGCTCGGTTGCCACTGGCCGTGCGTTTTGATCAGCCCATGGGTTCTGAGCATGGAGCACTGACTTACAATGCGCAGCCTTTTCGCCTCAATCGCCACCTTGGAGATGACCTCAATGGCATCGGTGGTCAGAATTCTGATCTCGGTGATTCTGTGTATGCGGCGGGTGTTGGGCGCGTCATTTATGCTGGCGTGCCGGGATCAGGTTGGGGTAGGATGGTCATCCTCGCGCATCGCGTTCCGGAGCCCGCTGATCCGCAAAAGATCCAAATCATTCAGACGGTGTATGCGCACCTCGATCAGATCTTGGTCAAGCATGGCCAACTCGTCTCCCGTGGGGAAAAGATCGGCACTGTCGGCACGGCAGATGGGCAGTATCTCGCGCATCTGCATTTCGAGGTGCGTGAGGGACCGTATGTGAATCCGAGCGTGGGCTATGCCGATGCTCCACTGAATCGGCTGCCGCCAGAGCGCTTCCTTTTAGAACATCGCGGCGCTGCCAATGAATCGCTTAATCCGCCGCCGCGTTGACTTGCCACGGCGTAGGCTTAAGAGCGTGGAGAGGCTGTGTCTATTGAATCGAAAACACCGAAGCGCCCGAGTCGTTTTTGGCGGTGGCTGAAAAGGTTGATACTTGCTGGATTCCTCCTGTGTGGCCGCGTTTCATTGATCTCAGAAATCTGAATGCGAATGTCATCATGGCTGATGGCAAAAAATGATGTTGCATGGTCTCACGCTGCAAGTCGGTAAAGGCTCCGTATGTTTTTGAAACGAAAGGCGGCATCACCATGCCCGCGATGGAGAAGCTCAACGCGCTGCTCAAAAGCGTCGGTGCACCAGAGATCAGGACTGGAAGCCTCTTCACGGTGCTGGATGCGCACGGCGAACTGCAGCCATGGAAATGTGAAGGCAAAACAAATCTCACGGCGACGATATTCATGCATCGATCATGCCCGAACCTGCAGGCGTGACGCCCGTGTCGGAGAATACGCAGCGCAGTGAGGAAAGCTAACGCTGCCACCAGCGGTTAAAGACCGGACCTTTGATATACATGCGAAGGCTCGTGATCCGCTGCTCATCGCTGGCAATTTGGCCAATGGCGCGATCTCTGCGGACATACTGCTCGGTGGCGCGGGCGCTGACCCTCAGCTCACGGGTAGCGCGGACATTGATCGGCTGCTTTTGAAGCTGCCCTTCAGTCTGGTGATAATAACTAAAGGTCGCGCTTTGTCAGTTCTCCGCCGATGAGTGAGCCAGACATCGTGACGCTGCTAGCGACGGGCACGACTCTAAATGGCAGTGCGAGTGATCTGGCTTCTGAAGCAGCAAGCAGGGCGGCGCTGTTGTTTGTCAGCGAGCTGTATCGAAAGACGTTTAACAAAAAGAAAATCGTGCGTGAAGAGCCGCCGAAGTTGCACATGAGCGTGAATCCATCAGGCGCTGACCGCAGCAACGATAGCGTGCAGGCGATGTATGATCTGTCGAAAAAATGGTGCATCACAGTCCGCTTCACGCAGACCGGGCGCATGAAAGCGCTGCTGGGTTATGTGCTGCGCTTTGACCAGGCAGCAAAGGCTGTGGATGGCCAAGAGTGAGGCTTACGCCTTAATCGCATCGGCTGCCAAAGAGGCATTGCCGATGATGCCAGCTTCATTGCTGAATTTGGCGGGCACGATTTGCAGGCGCTCCCAGACGACGGTGCTGAGCATGGACTGCACTTTGCGCTTTAGAGGATCGAAGATGAGATCACCCGCCTGGGCCACACCACCACCGATGACGAAGGCATCAGGATTGAGCAGCCAAGCGATACTGGCGAGTGCTGTGCCGAGCCATTCAGCGATCTCTTGCCAAATTTGGCGGGCTATATCGTCACCCGCTTTCGCAGCATCAGCGATCATCTTGGGCGTGCATTCTTCGATGGTCTTGATGACGTTAGCCTCGGCGTAGCGCTGCACGGCGTGCTCGGCGATCTCTCGGTTACCGGTGTATTTTTCCAGCGCGCCGAGATTGCCGTAATGACCGGCTTTGCCATCGCAATGAATGCTCATCTGGCCGATCTCTCCGGCAGCGCAGCCGCTGCCGCGATACATCTGGCCGTTCAAAATCAAACCGCCGCCAATGCCAGTGCCCATGGTCAGGGCAACGATGTTATTCAGCCCACGCGCTGCTCCATAGCGGAATTCGGCATAAGCCATGGCGTTGGCGTCATTTTCGACCACCACAGGCAGGCCGGTCTTCTCACTGAGGATGGCCTTCAAAGGCACATGTTTCCAGCCAGGAACGTTTGTGAGGATGTGGACAAAGCCATGCTCGAAATCGACGAGTCCAGGGACCCCGACGCCGATGGAGGCAATCTCGGGATGCTGCACACGGAGTTTCGCCACACGCGCCGCCATCTCGGTGATCAGCGCCGCTGGGCCGTTGAAGTCGGCGGTGATGATGGGCGTATCGAGTGCGAGCAGTTCGCCGTCACGGCAGACGCCGAGCTTGACCGAGGTGCCGCCGAAATCGATTCCGACAGAGGTGCTGGATTTTTCAGGCATGAGAAGGGGCGCGGAGATTGCCCACCAAACGCAGCCCGTGCAAGGTCAAATCTGGGTCCACTGGGATGTGCTCCTCCATGCCGGAGATGATCCATTGGGCATCGCCACCGGTGGCCACGACGTGTGCGATTTCACCCTGTGGCAGTTCTTTTCGCACAGCCTCTAAGATGCCGCGAATCATGCCTCGGTAGCCGATGGCGGCCCCGGCTTGGATCGCGCCAACGGTGGACTGGCCGATGGCGGTGGCGGGCTCTTGCAATTCGACTTGTGGCAGCAGAGCGGTGCGCTCATGAAGGTAATCCGTCATCAAGCGCAGCCCAGGTGCGATGACGCCGCCGATGTAGTGTTTATCAGCCGAAAGGATGTCGAAAGTGACGGCGGTGCCGAAGTCGATCACGATGCCTGGCGCTCCGTGCAGATGAGCCAGCGCCACGGCGTTGGCGAGTCGATCAGGGCCGATGCTGGCCGGACTCGGGTAGCGAATGCCGATGCCCAGCGGCGTGTCGTGGCGTAGCTCGATTAATTCCACGGTCAGCGCCTCCCGAAATGCCGCGACGGCATCTGGCACCACGCTGCAAAGCACGGCAGCGCGGAAATTCCATCCGGCGATGGCTTCCTTTACTTGGGCAGGCGTGACACCACGAGTTGGGCAGTCCCGACGGTCCAAAATGGTGTCTCGGGTGGCTAGGCCCAGCTTGGTGCGTCCGTTGCCCACGTCGATGAGGAGATAGTCGGCGATCATCGCGCTGCTTATCGCCGGGGTCGTCACAGTCAGCAAGGCTGGAAAAAGTGGTTGCGGAACTCTCCAGCCCATCCAATATGCGCGCCCCTCATCCGGTTCGCCTCTCACGGGAACTTCGCGGTCAGGACACAAACTGTATCTTATGAGCAACATCATCGACAAAATTGACGCCGAGCAAATCAAGAAGGACGTATCGCCTTTCAGGATCGGCGACACTGTGAAAGTGCATACCCGAGTCATCGAAGGTGACAAGGAACGTATCCAGATCTTTGCAGGCATTATCATTTCCCACAAGGGCTGCGGCCTGAACGAAGCTTTCACGGTCCGCAAGATCTCTTATGGAGAAGGTGTGGAGCGTGTCTTCCCTGTGCACAGCCCAAAGGTCGCTCAGATCGAAGTCACGAAGTCTGGCCGTGTGCGTCGCGCTCGCCTGCACTACCTTCGTGGCCGTAAGGGCAAGCAAGCCATCACCGTCAAGGACGTGGCTCGCGTGGTGGCTGCTTAATTCAGCGCCTTTCAAATTTTCCAAAACAGCTCAGTGGCTCACCACTGGGCTTTTTTGTTTTTGTCACTGGGACCGCGCTTACTTCCGCTCGTAGTAGCGAAACTCCAGACCATCCGTCTTTTCGATGACTTCTTTCATCGTGAACAAATGCTCAAAGGCAGGCAGAAAGGTATCGCCCTCATACGGCTGCTCGATCCAGGTGAGGTAAAGCCCAGCGCATTGCGGCAGTAGGTCGCCATAGACCTGTGCTCCGCCGATGACGAAAACGGTGCTGTCTGCCGGGCAATGCTGCGCCAGCTCTGAGACATCTCGAATGACCGTGATACCTTCACGAGGCAACATCGTGCGACTCAGGACGATGTTTTGCCGTCCTGGCAAAGGCCGACCGATGGATTCAAAGGTCGTGCGCCCCATGAGGATTGAATGTCCGAGCGTGGTGCGTTTGAAGAACTTCAGATCCTCCGGGAAGTGCCAGGGCAGAGTTCCATCGCGTCCGATAACACGATTGTTAGACATGGCGACGATGGCGATAAGGGTTGGCATGATGATTATTCTTCCCCCTTGAAGTAGTGCACCTCGGCCATCTCAAAGATCTTTTTGTGCGGCTTGATGAACCATTTGCCTGAGTCCGGATAGTGGATCACGTCAGCCTGCGGATGGTCGGCGATGACGATATAGGTAAGGTCTTCTGAGCCTGTGTTGATGAGCTGATGCGCTTCCCCAGGCGGGAAGACAAGGTAATCTCCTGCGCTGATCGCTTCCTTACCCTTTGGCGTGCGCACCCTGCCGGTGCCGGACAGAATGTAATAGGCCTCCCATTGCGCCGAGTGCTCATGGTGAGGGAAATTGATCTTACCTGGCAGGACTCGGTGGATTTCGAAATCAAAGGGATGCCCGCCAGCCCAAGTACCGATGTCCTTTTGTCCACCCGCCGCCTGGGAAACACTGCGGCGCAGGATGCCATATTTGTCCTTCGGAGAGCTTTGCTCAGTCCAAGGGAGGTCATCGGTTTGGGTTCGAGTCATGGCAGCAGGATTAGCATCAGGAAAGCTTGGTCGTCGCCTGCCAATACGATCTTTTTTCATGGAAGCGGCATCCACACTTGCCAAGGCCGTGTTTTCAATGCAGTTAGAATCATTCTAATTCTAAAAACTCATGAGTCCCTCCACCACACGCACTCCGACCAAAGCCTCGGGCTTGGACTGCCGCCTCGCCGTGTTAGGTTCCGACGTCCGGCTCACGCCCCACCGCCGTGAAGTCTTCGATGTGTTGGCCTCCTCCACCGATCACCCGACGGCCTACGACATCTTGGACCGGGTAAAAAGCCGCTCGCCGCACATCTCCCTAGCCACGGTTTACAACTGCCTGGAGCACCTCACCACGGCTGGCCTCATTAAGCAGGTTCAGCTTGAGCGTGGACAGTCCCGCTACTGCGCTAATCTTCACGAGCACGTCCATTTCCACTGCGAGACCTGTGGCAAAGTTAGCGATGCGCACCCAGCCGCCGACTTCGACCCCTCCAAATTCTGGAATCTCCCCGCTGGCACCAAAGTCTCCCGACTCGACGTCGCCATACACGGCACCTGTTCGGGCTGCGCCGCACGCTGATTTCAAATCTCAAATTTTCACCTCCCCCACATGTCACTCGTCATCAAAGACCTCCACGCTCAGATCCCCGGCCGCGAAATCCTCAAAGGCCTCAATCTCACCATCAACCCAGGTGAAATCCACGCCATCATGGGGCCAAACGGCTCTGGCAAAAGCACGTTGAGTAAAGTCCTCTGTGGCCACAGCGACTACGAAGTCACCAGCGGCGAGATCCTGCTCGATGGCGTCAACATTCATGACATGGCCGTCGATGCACGCAGCCGCGCTGGCCTCTTTCTCGCCTTCCAGTATCCAAACGAAATCCCCGGCGTCAGCAACGCCAACTTCCTCCGCGCAGCCCTCAAAGCCCGCCTGCCAAAGGGTGAAGACATTGACGCAGTGAAGTTTTACAAACAGATGTATGCCCGCATGGATCAGCTGGAAATGGACCGCAGCTTCACAAGCCGCAGCGTCAACGAAGGCTTCTCCGGCGGTGAAAAGAAGCGCAACGAAATCCTCCAGCTCATGATGCTGGAACCCAAATACGCCATCCTCGATGAAACCGACTCCGGCCTCGACATCGACGCTCTCAAGATCGTCTCCCGCGGCGTGAACGCCATGCGCAGCGAGAACCGCGGCTTCCTCGTCATCACCCACTACCAGCGCCTCTTAAATTACATCCAGCCCGACATCGTCCACGTCCTCAAAGACGGCCGCATCGTCAAAACTGGCGGTAAAGAGCTGTCGCTCGAACTCGAAGAACGCGGCTACGACTGGGTGGTCGAGGAGCCTTTGGCGAAAGCGGCGTAAAACTCATGCAAAGTGAAACTCCATGTTTGCGCTGTGGTAACTTGGTTTTCGAGCCAGGAAATTTGATGCTCGGACTTGGACCGCAAAGCAGCAGCTTCCGTCCGCACAATCACAGATTTCTTGCGTCTAAATCTACGACTTAGATCGAAGTTCGCGCCTGTATGAAATGCGGTTTTCTTGAACTCTCCTGTGATCCAGAAGCCGTGAGAAAAATCGTTGGTCATCCTGCATCTTGAAATCCGATTCACCAATCAATCATTCCTCACATAGCCGACTACACCCGCTTCCTCGACCTCCTCGCCGCCAAGACCAAGCATTTGAAACTCGGCTGCCAACTCTGACTTATGAAGCCTTCCGTATACATTGAAACGACCATCCCGAGCTACCTCGTAGCTCGGCCGAGTCGTGATGTCGTGCTCGCCGGGCATCAGGAAGCGACTCGTGATTTTTGGACTCACCGCCGGATGGAGTTCGATCTCTTCATCTCTTCGTATGTTATTGAGGAGTCGCGCGGAGGCGAAGCGGAAATGGCGGCGAAGCGCCTGGAAAGCCTCAAAGGCATCTCCATTCTCGCAGACACTCCAGAATCCGATGCACTCGCCTTGCGATTGATTGCCCGCCTTGGTCTTCCGCAGAAAGCTGAAGCAGATGCTTATCACATCGCCATTGCCGCAGTTCACACGATGGACTTTCTGCTTACCTGGAACTGCACACACATAAACAATCTGCACATGCTTCGGCGCATCGAAGAAACCTGTCGGGAAGCAGGTTTTACTCCGCCGGTCATCGGTACGCCTGACGAACTCATCTGATCACCACCATGAATGCCATTGAAGATCCCATCGTCGCCGAAGTGCGCGCTAATCGTGAAGCCATCTTTGCCAGTTGTGATTACGATCACACTAAATTCAACGCCCACATGCGCGAAGTAAGCGCGCAGCTCAAACGTGAAGGCTGGGTCTTTGCCGACCGCCCGATCGTTCGCCGAGCGGTAACTTATCAGTCAGTTCCCATCGAGTCCTTTTCTGTCCGCGAAGATCCGCCCGCGCCTACGACTGCTCACTAATCACTAATCACTAATCACTAAAAACTAAACACTTAAAACTCTAATTTTATGGTCACCGCCCCAGACAACGATATCTCCGACATCAAGGTCGATAACATCGGCGATTTCACCTTCCCCGAGCGCAACAAGTTCGACTCCGGTTTCGGCATCACGTCGAAGACCGTCGATTACATCAGCGACGTGAAGGATGACCCGGATTGGGTTCGTGAGTTCCGTCACAAGGCGCTCAAAATCTTCCAGGACAAGCCGATGCCAACGCATTGGGCCACGAAGGATCTGGAGAACATCCACTTCGACGAGTTCCGCTACTACCTCAGCGACGGCCAGAAGCCGAAGCGCTCCTGGGACGACGTGCCGGAGGACATCAAAAAGACGTTTGATCGTCTCGGCATCCCTGAACAGGAACGTAAATTTCTTTCCGGCGTCGAGGCACAATACGACTCCGAAGCCGCTTACTCGAACATCAAAGCCGCCGTTGCCGAGCAGGGCGTCATCTTTGTGAACAGCAGTGAAGGTCTCAAAGAGCATCCCGAGATCTTCAAGAAGTGGTTCGGCAAAGTCATCCCGACCGGCGACAACAAATTCTCCGCGCTCAACAGCGCCGTATTCAGCGGCGGCTCATTCATCTACGTGCCACCTGGCGTGAAGGTGAAACATCCGCTCCAGGCCTACTTCCGCATCAACAGCGAGCAGTTCGGCCAGTTCGAGCGCACGCTCATCATCTGCGATGAGGGCAGTGAGGTCATGTACATGGAAGGCTGCACCGCGCCGAAGTTTGAAACCGCCACGCTTCACAGCGCCGTCGTCGAACTCGTCGCCCTCAAAGGCGCCAAGATCCAGTACGTCACCGTGCAGAACTGGAGCAGCAACGTCTTCAACCTCGTCACCAAACGCGGCATCGCCATGGAAGACGCCGAAGTGCGCTGGATCGACTGCAACATCGGCAGCCGGCTCACCATGAAATACCCTGGCGTCATCATGAAAGGCAAGCGCGCCCGTGGTGAAGTCATCAGCATCGCTTTGGCCAACAGCGGCCAGCATCAGGACACTGGCGCCAAGATGGTCCACGCCGCCGATGACACCACCAGCAACGTCATCAGCAAATCCATCTCCATCGGCGAAGGCCGCGCCACCTATCGCGGACTCGTGCACATTCCCAAGCACCTCAAAGGCTGCAAAAACAACACCGAGTGTGACGCCCTGCTCATCAATTCCAGCAGCCGCACCGACACCTATCCCGCCATCTCCGTGCGCGGCAATCAGCACGCGACTCAGCACGAAGCCAGCGTCAGCCAAGTCAGCGCCGACCAAATCTTCTACCTCATGCAGCGCGGCCTCACCGAAGCCGAAGCCATGAGCCTGAGCGTGAATGGCTTCATCAACGACCTCGTGAAGGAATTCCCGATGGAATACAGCGTCGAATTGAAGCGCCTCATTGATCTGGAGATGGAAGACAGCGTCGGCTGAGCAAGAACGCCATCATTCATCGTCCTCCATGTCCGCCGTCCCTGCTCCTGTCTCCATAAACACATCCTTTACTGTGTCTCAAACTCTCGAATCTCCCTCCCCTTCTGGTCTCCTCCTCATCGCCCCAACCCGCGACGAATCCTCGGCGTCCGGCTGGTTTCATACCCGTTCTGAAGCCGCATGGACTGAATTTCAATCTCTGCCGCTGCCAGGCCTGAAGGACGAGCACTGGCGTTACTCCAACGCAAAGAAGATCGAGCTTTCTGATCACTCGCCTGCTGCCGCGCCGACTCCTGCAAACATCCAGGCCGCTCTTGCTGCTACGAAAGGTCTCGAGGAACGTGCGGCACGCTTTGTCTTCGTGAATGACACGCTGGTCGAGTCCGACACGACGGGCCTTTCTGCGGGCGTTGTTTGTGTCAGTTTTGCTGAGGCACTGCAAACGCATGGCGATGGACTCCAGCAGCATTTCATGAAGGGCGAGCAGGCACTTGGTTCCAGCAAATTTGCGGCGCTGCATCTCGCTCATGTGAAGGCGGGCACGGTCATCATCGTGCCAAAGAATGTCGTGATCAAAAAACCTGTCGAAGTCTTCCATTGGGTCGTCGGTGATCACGCGGCGATCTTCCCGCACACGCTCATTGTCACAGGCGACAATTCTGAGGTCAGCGTCGTCGATCATTACTGCAGTCTCGCGGGTGAAGGCGGACTCAGCATTGCCATCGCCGATCTCGTCGGTGGCACGGGCAGCAAGATCACTTATGCGGCCTGCCAGGAACTGGCCGATGACGCCCAGGCGCTGCATCTTTCCAGCATCACTGCGGGTCGTGATGCCAGCGTGAAAAGCTTCCAGGTGCAGCTCGGCGCTTCCTTTAGCCGTAGCGAAAGCGTGAGCGATCTCGTGGGCCAGGGTGCCCGCAGTGACATGCTTAGCGTCTCGTTGCCTATTGGCGATCAAATCGTCGATCAGCGCACGCTTCAGCGTCATAAGGCGCCACACGCCACCAGCGATCTGCTTTACAAAAACGCACTCTACGGCACCTCGCGCAGCATTTTCAGCGGCCTCATCATCGTCGATGAAGGCGCGCATTATACAGATGCCTATCAGACTTGCCGGAACCTACTGAATAGCAATGAAGCCGAGGCCACATCGCTCCCCGGGCTCGAAATCAATGCCGATCAGGTGAAGTGCAGCCACGGTGCGACCTGTGGTCCGATCAGTGATGAAGAACTCTTCTACCTCAAAGCCCGCGGCATCAGCGACATCGACTCCCGCAAGCTCATTATCGAAGGCTTCCTCGCTGGCGTCGTCGAGCGCTTTGGCAACAGCGAGCTGCTCGACACCCTCGTGGCCCGCATTGATGAGAAGCTGGAGCGCGCAGTGTAGTCGTCAGTTGAACACGGCTATGGGTCATCGAATTTTAAAAATTGCCTAGCGCCCCAGGGCTCTGATACTTTTCTGGCCCTGCCCTCCCCGCCAGCATGTTTGCCCCCCGCCCTCAATGCTTCCATCTTCTGCTGCCCGGATTCGTCCTTGCGCTCGTTGGCATGGGCATGGCGCAGTCACTGCCAAAGGTGACCGCCACTGGCGCTGCCGCCGCTACGCGGGGAAAGGCCAGCTCGCCGACGATCGTGGTTCCGCGAGTCAATAGCCCGACCATGCCACGCTTGGGTTATGCCAAGTATCCCTGGAGGACAGACATTGTGGCCACAGTCTTTTGGGTGGGTGAGCAGCCAACGGAAAATAATCCCACGCCGAACAACATGAGTTCATGGGACACCGAATGGGAAAAAAACTTCGGCGGCTACGATGATCCTGATGCGAACAAACGCGGGTCGAACTATTGCCCGCTTACTTTCACACCAGGGCTGAATCCTTTCTACATCGCGCTGCCGTACAATGACTGCATCGACTACAACTCGCACAAGCCTGAGGCGGAGCGCGTGATCCCGTGGTTCAAAGAAAAGTTCACCCGCTCCGGCAAGACTGTGCTGCGTGGGACTTGGCTGGCCATCCGTTATGGCAATCGCGTTTGCTACGCACAGTGGGAGGACTGCGGCCCCTTTGTGACTGACGATCACGAATACGTCTTCGGCAATGCCCGCCCGAAGAACACGAGCAACAAAGGATCGGGTCTGGATATTTCCCCCGCCGTCCGCGACTACCTCGGCATGTCCAGCAGTGGCAAATGCAGTTGGCGTTTTGTCGATGTCAATGAAGTGTCGCCGGGTCCATGGCGCTCACTCGGAGCCAACAACAACTTTGTCCGTGCCCAGCAGCAGCAAAAGGTGCAGGACGCCACCTCCAGCGCTGCTCGTCTCCAAGAGTTGCGCAAAATGCGTGACGATTACTTCAAGCAGAACGGCAGCGGCCAGTTTCAAAATCGCTGAGCCTGATCAAAGCCGCATGTGGCGCAGCCGTAGCGCATTGGCGATGACGGAGACGGAGCTCAAACTCATCGCCGCACCGGCGATCATGGGGCTGAGTAGCATGCCGAGCCAGGGATACAAAATGCCCGCCGCGATGGGGATGCCGAGCGCGTTGTAGAGGAAGGCGAAGAGCAGGTTCTGCCGGATGTTGCGCATCATCGCGCGGCCAAGCTGAATCGCATGGACGATGCCGCGCAGGTCGCCACGCACGAGCGTGACAGGTGCGGTCTCCATCGCGATGTCCGTGCCGGTGCCCATGGCGATGCCGACATCGGCTTCGGCCAAAGCGGGCGCATCATTGATGCCATCACCCGCCATACCGACGACGGCACCGGGCTTCTTCATCTGGGTGATGAAGGTGTGCTTCTCCTGCGGTGTGACACCGGCGTGGAAGCGCTCGATGCCCAGCGCGCTCGCGATGCGCTTCGCGGTGCGTTCATTGTCACCCGTGAGCATGACCACGGAGATGCCGAGCGCGCGAAGTTGAGCCAGCGCTTCGGGTGTCGTCGCCTTGATGGGATCGCTGACGACGATGACGGCCACCGCCCGACGATCCACGGCGAGGAAGATGGCCGACTTGCCGTCGCTTTGATGTGGCTCAGCGAGCGCTTCGAGTGTCGCGAGGTTTTCGATGCCTTGCTCGCGCAGGAAGTCCGCTTTACCCACCATCACCGCTTTGCCATCCACCTTACCGCTGACACCCGCTGCGGGCTTGGCTTGGAAGTCGGGCACGTCAGGCAAAGCGAGCTTCTTTTTCTCTGCCGCATGGATGACTGCATAGGCCAGTGGATGCTCGCTGTGACGCTCCAGCGCTGCGGCAAAACGAAGCGCCTCGTCGATGCTGAGCTGGCTCTGCGGTGAGAGGAGAATCTCGGTCACTTCGGGTTTGCCGAGCGTGAGCGTGCCGGTCTTGTCCACAGCCAGCGTGTTCAGCGCGGCCAGCTTCTCGATGGCTTCCGCCTGACGGATCAGCACGCCCATCTTCGCTCCGCGACCGATGCCGACCATCACGCTCATCGGTGTGGCAAGGCCAAGCGCACAGGGACAGGCGATGATCAAAACAGCGACCGCATTGGCAATGGCATACGCCAACGCAGGTTCCGGCCAGAACCACAACCACAGCCCAAAAGTCACTGCCGCCGCGACCAGCACGGCAGGCACAAACCACGCCGCCACTTTGTCCGCAAGCGCCTGGATCGGCGCACGACTACGCTGCGCCTGCCCGACAAGCTGGACGATCTGCGCCAGCATGGTGTCCGCGCCCACGCGCTCGGCCCGCACCACGAGACTGCCGTGTTGATTCAGCGTGCCGCCCGTCACTTGGGCTTCGGCAGATTTCTCCACGGGATCGGGTTCGCCGGTGAGCATAGATTCATCCACATGGCTGCTGCCATCGATCACCACGCCATCGACAGGAATCTTTTCACCCGGACGCACGCGCAGACGCTGGCCCACCTGCACGGCATCGAGCGCAACATCCACATCGCCCTCGGTTGTGACGAGTCGCGCTGTCTTTGGCTGAAGGCCGAGCAGTTCCTGGATCGCACTGCCCGTGCGTGCTCGTGCCCGCAACTCCAGCACCTGACCGAGCAGCACCAGCACGATGATCACCGCCGCCGCTTCAAAGTACAAAGGCATCTGACCATGCATGTCCCCGAGGGATTTAGGGAACCATCCCGGTGCCAAAATGGCCGCGACACTGAACGCATACGCCGAGCCTACACCCAGAGCGATCAGCGTGAACATGTTCATGCTGCGATGCAGTAACGACTGCCACGCCCGCACAAAGAACGGCCAGCCAGCCCACAGCACCACCGGCGTCGCGAGCACAAACTGCATCCAGCGTGTAGCCATGCCATTCGCCCACTCCGCATGACTCCACGCGGGCACAATATGCGCCATCGCCGTGACAAACACCGGCAGCGTCAGCAGCGCGCTTACTTTGAATCGCCGCGTCATGTCGCGGAGTTCGGCGTCATCTTCGGCATCATCGGTCTCCGTCGCAGGCATCAGCTCCAGGGCCATGCCGCACTTCGGGCATGTGCCCGGATGATCCTGCTGCACCTCGGGATGCATCGGGCAGGTGTAGATCGTCTTCGCCGACGGCTTCCAGGCCGGATTGCGCTCCAAAGCCATGCCGCATTTTGGGCACGCACCCGCCTTGTCCGACTCCACGCCAGAACACATCGGGCAGAAATACTTCGCACCAGAAGACGGCTTCACCTCTTCATCAGCCGAGTGTCCGTGGTGCTGGCAGCAGGAATGTTTAGGAGATGACATAAAGTTGGAGAGCCACAGCTGGATTTGTGTTGGGATCTCCCATTCGCTCGGCATCAAAGAATAGGCTGCTTGTGACTTCTACGCCACCTTCACCAGGGCCAAAAAGGGCACGGTCACTTTGGCGCATCGATATCAGCTTCCTCGTTTCATAAGGCCCTTTCTCGAGATCAGCCGTTGGCTTGGCCATCCGCTTCATCATTGCCGCATTCTCTTTTGTTTTTGGCGTTTTCACGTCCGTCGGCTGTGCCGCCATCTGAGTGAGGGCTGAGGCCAGCACGCACATCTTTTGCTCCTCTGCAGGCTCGGCTGATGGCGATTGGACTGGTGACATGATCGCCAGCGCCAAGATCAGGGCGAGGCATGAACAAGGGATCAGGTTTGTGCGCGGTTGGTTTTTCATGCGCTCATGGTGCTCAGCCTTGCGCAGTCTCACCATGGGGCACAACCCTACCTTGGATCACCGCAGAATAACAAAGCTGCCAGCAGGCCGCACATACACTGCGGCGTAGCTCCAGACAGGCAGCTTTTCACCATCGCCGGAATCAATAACGCTGCCCTGTGGATCGAGCAGATCCCAATGCAGTGTGCCAGCCTTTGACCAGCCGGAGCCGATGATGCTGGCGATGACCGTCTGACCTTTCGCGTTCTGTGCCAGAACGGGATGCTTAGCATTCTTTGGCCCGATTTGCTGTGCAGTGCTGGTGGAAGCGCCCATGAGGCCGGTGATGATTTGCCCGTCATTTTCCCATGCAGCACGCAGCGTTTGCGCGGCAGGCATCAGACTGGCGCTGCTCATGGGACACATGGCTATTTGCCAATCGTCGAGCTTCGTTAAAGTGCTGCGTCCGGCTTTGCTGGTGAGCAGTGTCATGCCGCGTGATGTCGGCGTCGTGGCAGCGCGATAGATCACGGCCAGCGTGTTATCGGCGGACAAATGAGCGCGAAGTGAGCAGCAGGCACAGACGCCGGGCTGCTTGGCATTAAGCGGCGTCGGCGGGGAGAATGTGCCGCCGTCATCGGTGGAATAGCGCGCATAGACGATGCGCGCGGCTTCTCCTGTCGCACCGGCAGGTGCGGCGTGCCAGACGACGCTGATGTGGCCTTGTTCATTGGCGGCGATGGAGGCCCCGCCATCGAGTGCGGTGGTCCCGCCCATCAGGTTTTGCTGCGGACTGAAGGCCTTCGCTCCGGACTGGAGTCGTGCATGGAGCAGCGGCGCGCGCATCATCATCTCTTTCTTGCCGCCGGTGTTGCCATTCCAGATGACTTGCACGCTGCCGTCTTTCCCCAGCGCGATTTGCGCGCCGCGAATCGTGCCAGCGGCAATGGCTGAATGCGGTTCACTATTCACCATGATCGGCGCTGCCCAATCAACGCCATCCGCTCGGCGTATCGTGTAGCGGATGTCACAGGCCTTGGGATCGCCCTTGAGATAAACCAGATGCACCACGCCTGCGGCAGTCGCCACAACCTGCGGCTGCATTCCCAGCTCTGGGAGAGACTCGACCTGTACCTGCGCGTGCATGGTGGCAGCCAAGAAGATACACAGGAGAAGGACGAATTTCATAATACCGAAGTGACGTTGCCATTGGGTATGGTCTTACTTCGGCAGCTTGCCGAGATACTTCGCCGGATTCGCTTCAAACTTCTTGATGCAGGGCTTGCAGCAAAATTTGATCTCCTGGTTGTCGTAAACCTTGGTGATGGGTTTGCCCATCGTGCCGAGTTCATTGCCACTGACGAGGCAGTTCTTGAGCGGATAAGGCTTCACGTCCGCAGCACTGAGGCTGAGACCGAGGAGGGCAGTGATGAGAAGGGTGGTGAGTTTAGTTTTCATGGTGTGTGTCGTTTGGGGTTTTGGTTATGAATGATTCCATCAAAAGCGGATGAGGACTCCGGCACCGAGGCCAAACTGCGAGTGATACTGGGCGATGATCGAGATGCTGCGTGTGAGAGTAAAGTCCGCGCCAGTGGTCCACTCCCAGCGGGTGTTCGTGTCATACTCCACGCGACCCCAGACGCCGAGACGTGGCGTGAGCTGGAAACGCTTGGCGAGCGTGAAGCGCGCATCGCCTTCACTGTCGAGACTGACATTGGCCCAGACCATGAGCGGCAGGCGGTAGTTGATGCCAGCGACAGCACGGTTCTCGGCATCGGCATCATTGGTGAAGCGACCGCCGATGAAGGCCTGGAAATTGGCGTTGAAGTAGCGCTGGTAGAGCGCGTCGATCTCGTATTCAGGATTGTCCACGCCCTGCCAGCCGACTTCCCAGGAGAGCAGGAGATCGTTCTTCGGATTCATCCAGGTGAGCAGCCCTTCGCTCATGTGTGACTGGATCGAGGCCGCGCCCCAGACATAGGCCATGTCGTGGTTGTGCTCTCCGAGACCGGTGGCGTGATGAAGGCTGTGATCCACCGGCTTTGAGACAGCTGGTGGCGCGGCGGCGACCTCATCTTCATAGCGGAACACGCGGGCCATGCCGCTCATCATGTGATAAAGAATGTGGCAGTGGAACATCCAGTCCTTCGCTTCATTCGCCTCGAACTCGACCGTACGCTTGCTCATCGGCGGGACATCGACGGTGTGCTTCAGCGGTGAGCGCGCGCCATTACCCATGAGCAGGCGGAAGAAGTGCCCGTGCAGATGAATCGGGTGATGCATCATCGTGTCGTTGCTGAGTTCCAACTCGATGATTTCGCCTTGCTTGATCATCACATAGGGCTCCTGCGCGATGGTCTTGCCATCAAAGGACCAGACATAGCGATTCATGTCGCCCGTGAGATGCATCGTGATTTTCCGACGTGGCAGCTTTGCAGGCAAAGTGGTGTCCTTCACCGACCGCAGCACGCGATACGGCGATCCTGGCCGTGGCAGCTTCAATGAGGCACGCACATCGTCTTCCTGCTCTTCCAGCGCGAGGTTTAGCATCTCGTCCATCTGATAAAGATTGGGCTTCGGCGGATCTGTGGCGGTATGCAGCTCGCCCGAACCAAAGGCGGCAGAAACATGACCACTGCCATCCTGGGCCGTGGCACGCAGCTCATACTGACCGCTGGCGGGAATGGTGACGATCACATCATAGGTCTCCGCGATGGCCATCAGGAAGCGATCTACCTTCACCGGTTGCACAGCAGGACCATCAGCCGCCACGATGGTCATCGGTCCGGCAGACGAGTTCAAATAAAAATAAGTCGCTGCCGAGGCATTCACGATCCGCAGTCGCACGCGATCGCCGGGTTCGCCCTCAATGCGCGTCTGGCGCTGTCCATTGACGAGAAAGGCGTGATAGCCCACGTCCGAGATGTCCATCGGCATCATGCGATCCCACTCGCGCGAAAAGTAGTCCTTCAAATTGCCACGCTGCCAGGCACCGAGGATGGACTGCGAGTTTCTGCGCATGAGGCCGAAGTAATCACTGCCGCGCATCAACATGCGCATGACCTCCATGGGATCGGTGTTCGTCCAGTCAGAGAAGACCAGCATCTGCTCGCGATCCGCCTTCACTGGCTCGCCGCCTTTAGGCGTGATGACGATGCTGCCAAAAATGCCATTCTGCTCCTGTAAATGGGTGTGCGAGTGATACCAATAAGTGCCGCTGTGCCGCAGCTCGAACTCAAAGGTGTGCGTCGTTCCCGGCAGGATCGGCGGCGTGGTCACATGCGGCACGCCATCCTGTTCGTTGGGCAAAAGCAGGCCGTGCCAGTGCGTCGAGGTCGTCTCGCTCTTGAGTTGATTGTGCACGCGGATGCGCGCGAAGTCTCCCTCGCGGAAGCGCAGCGTCGGCCCTGGGATGCCACCATTGATGGTGAATCCATGCACCTTCTTTCCCGCCGGACTGACCGTTTGCTCGGCGATGTAGAGATCGTACTCAACCACCGGACCGGTGATCGATTTCTTTTTGCAGGCATCACATGCTGAGACTGCCGCAGGCAGCAGTAGAGCCGAGAAGATGAAGGCAAGGGGAAGGTGCATGATCATGGATCGCTTGGAGCAAGCCGTCGCTAAGCTCAGACGAGCTTTGAAGATTACTTTTTCACTGCAGCCTTCACCAGAGCCACATACTTGGTAGGTTCTTTATTAAAGTCTTTCAGGCAGGACTTGCAGCACAGATACACATCTGTGCCCTCATAGGTCACTTTGAAGGCCTTGCCCATCCCGCCAAGTTCTTCGTCTGAGATGATGCATTTCTTGAGCGGATAGCTGGCAGGCACGCCGGTGTCTTTGGCATCAGCGGCGGGGGCAATGCCGACTCCGAAGAGCAGGCTGGAGAGGAGAGCGAGGGTGAGTTTCATGAGTTGTTTGTTTTGGTATTAATGACCGCCTGAAAATAGGCGGTCATCCAATACAACTCCAGCGAAGCAGTAACCCCTCTAAATTTCTCGGCGGTTATTTCTTCGCCTCTGCTGGCTCTTTGTCCGCATCGGTTGGTTTGTGATCCATGTCCTTCATGTCTTTCATCATGGGGCACTTCGCCATGGACTTTTTGCCCATTTTCATGTGTTTCATCATGTGTTCCATCATCTCCTCTTCCATCTTGGCTTTACGCGCATCCATGGAGATTCGTTGCTCCAGCATGTGAGTGACCAGAGCGGCCACCTCGTCCACCTTCTTGTCAGCCGCAGCACTGTTCATCTTGGCCGCGTGCGCGGTGAGATCGTCATCCTGAGCCTTCATGTCGGCCTTCATCTCCTTCTTCTGTTCCTTCATCTTCTCGCAGTGTTCCATCATTTGACTGTCCATCTTCTTCTCGTCGGCAGGCTCGGCAGATGGAGATAGGAGAGGTGTCAGAACGGCGAAGGCCAGGGTCAGGGCGAGACTGGAGCGAATGAGCAGGTTTGTCGGTGTTTGTGTTTTCATAGTCGTGGGGTGGCTTCAGCGGGTTGAGCTGAAGACGAAGCACACGCTTCATGTCATGCGTCGGCACTGCTATGGGGAGTAACCCGACTGTGCCTCTCTTCTACATCGAGAGTTTGGCGACAGCTTCTTTGAGCAGTTGCCGGGCGCGGTAGATGCGGACTTCGATGGCCTTTGGCGAGCAGCCAAGTGTGGCGGCGATCTCGGCATGGCCCATGTCCTCCACGGTGAAGAGCAGCAGCGCCTCACGCAGCTCGGCGGACAGGGCGGCGATGGCACGGTTCACCAGGGCTGTCTTCTCATGCAGGGTAGCCGCTTCATCAGGCTGCAACTGCGGATCGACCGGCTCATGAATGAGTGTGCCCTGCTCATCCTCCATCGGCACGGTCGGGTGCCTGCCTTTCCAGCGCGCATGACTGCGGGCCAGATTCGTGGCGATGTGAAACAGGTAGGTCGAAAAGGCGGCGGTGGGCCGGTAGCTGTGTCGGCTGGTGTAGAGGCGCACAAACGTCTCCTGCACGAGATCCATGGCCGTGGCATGATCGCCGACCATGCGCAGGAGAAAGGCGGCCACGCGCTCGCGCCAGCGGGACATGAGTTCGTTCAGGGCCAGATCCTCGCCGTCAGCGAGTCGCTGCATGAGCACGACATCGGCATCTTGGGTGAAGTCCATGCGTGCAGATCGGGCTCAGTGACCGGGGTGCGAGGTTTCAGGTTCCATGACCATCTCAATGACCTGCGGCAGCATGGCATCCAGGTAGTGCCGCGCTTGATCGAGCGACAGGCAGGTCGCCGTTTGATAAAGATGGTTAAGCATCGCGGTCTGGCATTCCACATGCAGGGCGGCGTGCTCTTGCAGGGCGGCTTTGAGTTCCGGTGACACTTGGGTTCCGACACCGACCAGCTTTTTCATCTTCGTCTGTGAAGCCATCACCTTGGCACAAAGATCTTCACAGGTGGGGCGATAGGCCAGATGCAGCTCGGAGACTTTGGCGAATTGCTCATCCGTCAGCTTGAACTCCTGGCGCAGCCATTCGAGTTCTGGTAGTTGCGACTGGCGGTCATGGGCCGCTATTTTTTCAGGGATGGTGCAGTCGCATTGACTGCGGGTGACTATGAAGCCCGCAAGACCGGCCAGCACTGCCGCCGCTAAAATCCAGAGGCCGCGTTTCATTTCGGCATCGCGACATGGGCCGCGGTCAGAGGGTTGATGGAGGCCATGTAGGCTGTGCGCAAATTGGCGGGCTCATTGTTAACGGACGTCATGCTTCCGAGGCCGGCACCGAGAACCAGCATCGCTGTGACGACCGCCACAGCAGGCGCGGGCTGGGCGATCCAGCGGAACAGGGACTCGCTCCATGTCCGCCACTGGGCGGACCATGAGCGCTGTTCAGCGACGGCGATGCGCGCCCAGACTTCACGCTGGAACGAGGCTGAGAACTCAGGCTTCGGCTGCGTCTGGCGGATCAAAAGGTGGAGGTCGTCGTTATTCATGACAGGTGAAAGTGCCGGATGATTGACCGAACACAACCCGCCAGGTCATCCGATGCCTGACGGGTCGCGAAGGGCGGGTGCCCCATTACTTGCAGCAGCCCTTGGGTTTCGCCGCCGTGACTTCCTTCGCCACAGGTGCGTTGGAGTGACAGGACATGCCGCTGGCTGCGTCTTTGTCGGCGGGAGTCGCAGGCCCTGTTTCTTTCATGGCGCAGCAGCTCTTGGCAGCAGGCTTGGCAGCCGCAGCAGCCTGATCTTCCTGACCCGCGATGGCCAAGGTGGAGCCGATGCCTGCGAGGATGATAGCGCTGAGGAGGGTGAGTTTCGTTTTCATGATGGGGTCTATTTTTTTGGTTTTTTGATGAGCGCCATCACAGGCGTTCATGCATTGCAACTCCACCCCGAGCCCAACCCCTTTGATTATTTTCAAATCATGTGCCGTTGCGGCTTCACCATGCGTCATGATCGAGTTACTTCGGCAGCTTGCTGAGATACTTGGCCGGGTTCGCCTCAAACATCTTGATGAAGGGACTTGCAGCAGAAATTGATGTCCTAGTTTTCGTCAACCTCGGTGATCGCTCTGCCAATTTTTCCGTACTTATTGTCGCTGACCTGGCAGTTTTTGAGAGGGTAAGGTTACACGTCCGCAGCATTGAGGCTAAGGCCGAGCAAGGCGGTAATGAAGAGTGTGATGAGTTTTGTTTTCAAGGGTTGTCGTTTGCATTGATGCTGGCGACGGCTCGGTTTGCGGCATCGGGATCATGGGTGTAGCGCCCACCAATGAAAGCTTGGAAATTGGCGTCCATGGTGAGTACTTCGATCCCTGGTCAGAGATTTGCCATCATATAAGAATAGTCCAAAAAAGACCGCCCTGATCATGCTCTACGACGCACACAATCACCTGCAAGACGCTCGACTCGATGCTGAGCGCGAGGCCATCATGCAGATACTGCCGGAGACCGGCCTGAGCGAATCTGTCGTGAATGGTTCCGCCGAAGATGACTGGGAAGATGTGGCTCGGCTTGCTCGCGCTTATCCTTGGGTTCGCCCATCGTTTGGCCTGCATCCCTGGTATGTCAAAGAGCGCACGTCCGCCTGGCAGGAGCATCTCTACAGATACTTGATGGCTTTCCCGAATGCACCTGTCGGTGAGATCGGACTCGATCGTTGGATCGAGAATCCAGACATCGACGCGCAGATCGAGTGCTTTCGCTGGCAGCTCGAACTCGCGACTGATCTCCACCGCCCTGCCTCCATTCACTGCCTGCGAGCTTGGGGCCTACTTGATGAGCAGCTCCGTACCTTACGCCTCCCTGAGCGGGGATTCCTACTGCACTCCTATGGTGGTCCGGTCGAGATGATTCCTGGCTTTGTGAAGCTGGGCGCTTACTTCTCGCTCTCACCCTACTTCGGTCACGCCCGCAAAGTGCAGAAGCTCGCCGTCTTCAAATCCGTTCCCCTCGACCGCCTCCTCGCCGAAACTGACGCTCCCGACATGTGGCCGCCTGACGAGTTGAATCCGCATCCCTTGATGCATGAAGGCAAGTCGATCAATCACCCGGCTAATCTGCGCGTGAGTTATGAACTGCTGGCTCAAGTGCGAGGCCTGCCCATGGAGGAAATGAAGGTGCAGATCGGGAAGAATTACCGACGACTATTCAAAGTGGCTTAGCTGCCGGATTATCTCCAGTGGAAGCATTTGGAAAAGTCTTCCTAAAAGCTATCTCCATAGCGCATAGCGCTAAACCCAAATTGGAGTGCCGCGCCAATCACAATCGCCCAGAACATACCTGTGATCTCCTGAATTTCACGGATGGCCACCAGGAAACTGATGATGCCACCAAAGATGAACCCACTGCAATAGCAGAGACATTTCTCTGTTGAATCAGGTTGGAGACCACAGGCGCTCATGAAAGTTTTTGTCCTTCACTCCACCAGCTCAAAGATCCCCTCGATCTCCACGGCGATGTTTCCAGGCAGTGATCCCATACCCACGGCACTGCGGGCACCGACGCCGTTCTCCTCACCCCAGATTTGCGCAAAGAGTTCGCTGCAACCATTGATCACTTTGGGGTGATCGGCAAACTCGGGCGTGCTGTTCACCATGCCGAGAAGTTTCACCACACGCTTGATGCGACCCAGGCTGCCGAGTTCCTTTCTGAGTGTGGCAAGTAGCGCCAAGCCAGTCTGTCGCGCAGCGGCGTGGCCTTCAGCAAGATCCAAGTCCTCTCCCACACGGCCTCGGATCATTCCACCATCGGCGAGGTAGGGTCCATGCCCTGAGATGTAGGCGATATTGCCGACGATGACGACGGGCTTGTAAACCCCACCCTTGGGTGGAGCCGGAGGAAGCGTGAGACCGAGAGCGGTGAGTTGGGATTCTGCGGACATAGTGGTGATGATTTCGCTGCCATGCTGCCAAGCATCCGTCTCCGACTCAATCCTAAAACTCACGCATCATTAAACAGATGCTTGTTCTTCCAAAAATAGCTGAACCCAGAGACGAGTGTGAGAGCCGTGGTGATGCCGACGATAGATGCGCCAACCCACCAATGGGCAGGCGAAGGCTCCAGCCACGGACGAAGGAAACCGAAGAGCATCTCCGCTGAAGCCGCGCTGAGCAGGAAGTAGAGCACGGTGACGATCTGCCAGACCATCTTGTGCTTGCCTAACTTTTCTGCCGCCAGCACAGCGCCCTGATTGGCGGCGATGAGTCGGATGCCGGTGACGAAAAACTCGCGTGCTAAAATCGCGATGGCGATCCAGGCTTTCATCTCGGTGCGCTCAACAAGAAGGATGAAAGCAGCAGCAATGAGCACTTTGTCAGCGAGGGGATCGAAGAGCTTGCCAAAGTTTGTGACGAGGTTCCGATCACGCGCAATTTTGCCATCCAAATAGTCGGTGATGGAGGCCACTGAAAAAATCAGCAGCGCTGCCGTCATTGCCTGTAACCAGGGGATGTAAAAGCAAGCCACGAACGCCCCTGTGAGAATCAGGCGGGAGACGGTGAGCTTGTTGGGCAGATTCATGAGGGTGTCAGCCCTTTGTTAGCGAGAGAACAGACCGTATGTCAATGCGCGACTGTGCTTTGTGACGAAAACGTCAACTCTTCACCATGATGTAATGCCGTGGCTTGCCATGGCGCTGCTTGTTCGTCAGGGGTGGCAGATCGAGGTAAAACAGGTGCCGCATGGTTTTGTCATGCCGCTTGAGCACACGCTTTGTTTCCTCCTGTAGAGCAATCCATCGCCGCCACGGATGTGCAGGCGCGTGCGTGATGTGACGCAGCAGGCTGAGCCATTCGACATAAGCGCGGGAAATGTCGCCCTCCGCGATGTCATGTTGCATTTCGCGGGACTCGGTTTTCTGAGGATGCAGGAGAGTGTCGAGCAGTTCCGCCGCGCCTTCGCCGTAGTCGATGGGTAGGCCATTTTCGAGATAGCCGTGGTGATTGATGAAGCCATACGTGTTCCGGCAGATGGAGCCTAGCTTCTCCGAGCCGCAGGCCAGAGGCAGATCAAATTTCACCCCGGCGCGCAGATTAGCGAGATGCGGGATCAGTTCATCGACATGGTAGCCATCATCCTCAAGCGCTGCCGCAATGGCCAGGCCCTCGCCGTCTTGGAAGAATGAGAAGATTTCACCACGTCGTGTCGGCGCTCCGTCTTCATCGATAAGTCCAAGCGAGCGCCAGGCATGGATCGGTGAACCCACGCGCGGTTGACGATCAGTGGTCGTAATCGTGACGCCTTGATCATGCACGCTTGTTTCATTTTTCACCAACCGCGTGCGCTCCAGTGGCTCATAAAGCGGCACGCCATGCGTGTCGCGATACACCTGTATCTCGATGCCACTGAGATCGAAGACCGCGAAGACAAGTCCTTCTTTGGCAAGAGTGTGCGTTAGCGCTGGAAGGCCATGACTCCCATGAGTCACATGACTCTCATAACTCCCATGCAAAGCCTCGGCCAGCGCGCTGCCATACAGCACCTCCACCTCTTCCACTGGAATCGTCTCCTGCTGTCGATTCAGCTTCAGCAACTTACGCAGACTTTTAGTTGGGCGAATGATGTCCGGATGCTCCTCCAGCGTGCTACCGAGTGGGATCTCCACGCCATAGCGATCCTTTTCGATCTTCCCAACACGACCGATGCCGTGGGCGAACTTCGCCACAAAGCCTGGGATACTCAGCGCCTGCGCAATCTTGATCGGTCCGGCGATCCAAGCTTTACCCAAAGGCTGATGCTGCACGGGTGCATTCATGCGGCGCTCCCACTCACCTTTGGAATTGAAGATCTGTTTCTCAGTCGCTTCCAAGCCAAACAGCGCCTTCGCTTCCTGGGGCAGATTTCCCTCGGGCGCATTGGCTTCCAATCCGAGCAGCGGCGGCTCTTTGGCAAACAGCCGCTGGGCAAAATCTTCTGCTGCACGAAAGGCATTCTGCTCGGTTTGCGCGGCGTGCTTCATCACGCGCAGAAAGATCGGCCAAGCTAGCAAACTACTGCGGTGGAGACGTGCCGCACGCGCATCCATGAGCGTCGGACTCTGACGTGAGGTGATGACGTAACCCCGCTCATCCAAACCACGACGCCCAGCGCGGCCATACATTTGCAGCAGATCATCGGGCGCGAGTTTTTGCTCCGACTTGCCATCGTGATACGTCGTCGCCGCCACATGCACGCTGCGTACAGAGAAGTTGATCCCTGCTGCGAGTCCCATCGTCGCCACGATGACACGCAATTGCCCGGCTTTCGCCAGCGGCTCGATCACGCCTGCGCGTGCCGCATACGACAGGCCACTGTGATGAAAGGCGATGCGCTTTTCTAACAGCGTAGCGAGATCCTTGCCGCACACCGCGCGCTGTTCCTGCGTCAGTTCCATCGACTCTCCATGCGGCAGATCAGCAGCGAGACGACGTGCGATGGATTCGGCCTCTTTGCGCCTCGGTGAAAAGATCAGCATGGGGGCCATGTCCGCCAGCATCACCGCTGCGGCGAACTTCGGCCAGAAGTGCTCAAAGCTGCGCGCCATGCGCTGCGGAAGGGCTTCCCACGGTGCTTCCTCCAGTGGCACGGGCCGTTCTTTCGTCATCACGACTTCCGCCGTGCGCCCGAGCCTGCGCAGCCAAGTCACGATGTCTTCAGGGTTCGCTACCGAGCCGCTGAGCAGCAGTAATCGTGTGCCTTTGGGTGCCAGTGCGATGGCCGCTTCATAGTGACTACCGCGTGCCGAGTCAGCGATCATTTGATACTCATCAATGACCAGCAGCGTCGGCCCATCACCGCGCACCATTCGTTCGAGCTGAGTCTCCAGCGTGGCCACCAACACAGGCGCGCTGACATTCTCCGAAACATCGCCCGTGGCAATGCCCACATCCCACTTTGCCTCCTTCCACTCCGCATACTTGTCATTTGCCAGCGCCCGCGTCGGCACTGTGTAAACCGCCTGCCCGTGGAGCGAGCGTGACTGATGCAGCAGCTCAAAAATGTACGTTTTACCCGCCCCGGTCGGCGCACTCACCACCACGTCTGCGCCCGCGCGCAAATAGTTCACCGCCTGGTGCTGCCAGATGTCGGGAAGTTTGAGGCTGTTGATGGATGGAAGCATGCGGGGCGCAGGGGTTACGAATGCGGAGGCGCACGCGCAAGCTTCAGTATCTCTTCATTCACGCCGAAACTGTGGCTTGGCGTCGAGCGTTCTTTGTGAAAGCATTCGCCACGCATGAAAGCCCATCTTCTCAGCCTGCTCGCTCCCATCGGACTCGTCGCCCCCTATTCCTCCCATCTAGCTGCCGCCAGTCTCAGCGGGCCGCTCGCCGAAATCCGAGCGGTGGATCGTGAAGGCACGGGCAATGAAAAAGCCACCAGTGCCTGGCAAAAGCTTACGCAGGCCGATCCCGCAACGCTGCCTGAAGTACTCGCCGGAATGAATGGCGCAAACCCGCTTGCTGAGAACTGGTTGAGAGCCGCTGTCGGCGTCATCGCCGATCAAGCCAGCGCTGCGAAGAAGCTGCCTATCGAAGCCGTGCAGGCGTTTTTATCCGACACGAAAAACAGCCCAGCTCCGCGCGTCGTCGCCTATGACATCATCCAGCGCGCACAGCCTGAGCTGGCAGAAAAAATCACGCCTTCCTTGCTCGAAGACCCCAGCAGCGAACTGCGCCGCCATCCCGTGGCCAAGCTGCTGCAATCCGGTGATGAAGATCTCGCCCAGGGTCGCAAAGAAGAGGCCACCAACGCCTATCTCAAGGCCATGAATAGCGCCCGTGACGAGGACCAGATCAAAGACCTCGCAAAGAAGCTCAAGGATCTCGACAAGCCCGTCGATCTGCCAAAGCACTTCGGTTTCCTCATGAATTGGAAGCTGATTGCCCCCTTCACCAATGTGGAGCGTAAAGGCTTCGACACCGCTTTCCCGCCGGAGCAAGAGATCAGACCAGACGCGGTCTATCCCGGCAAAAACGCTGACGCCAAATGGATCGACTTCAACAGCGCCGACGACTATGGCCAGATCGACTTCAACAAGCCCTTCACCATGCTCAAGGAAGTCACCGGCTACGCCTACACCGAGTTTGAATCCGCCGAAGCGCGCGACGCCCAGATCCGGCTCGGCTGCAAAGATGGCTGGAAAGTCTGGCTCAACGGCGAACTCCTCTTCGCCCGAGATGAATATCATCGCGGAGCCAAGCTCGACCAATACAAACTCCCCGTGAAACTCAAGAAAGGCAAAAACGCGATCCTCGTCAAATGCTGCCAAAACGAGCAGACCGAGTCATGGACCGTGGAGTGGCAATTCCAACTCCGTATCTGCGATGCCACTGGCACGGCGATCCTTTCTGCCAAGTAATCTTTCAATTTCTCTTTTTCATGAAGCGTTCACTCACCCTCCTTTCCACATTTGCACTACTGCATTCGTCATTCTCCGCTGACTGGCCTCAGTTCCGCGGCCCGAATGCCAGTGCGGTTTCCACCGAAGCCACGGCACCCGGACCGAAGGTGAACATCGACTGGAGTGTCGATCTCCCTGGTCGTGGGCTGAGCAGTCCGATTGTGGTGGGAGACAAGGTCTTCATCACCTGCTCCAGCGGGCCGGATCAATCAAACCTGCATGTGTTTTGCTTTAGCGCTGCGGATGGCAAGAAAATCTGGGAACGTGTGATGAAGGCCACGGGGCGTACGATGTCGCACAACAAAACCTGCGTCGCTGCACCGACGCCTTGCAGCGATGGCGAGCGTGTGTTCGCGCTGTACTCGTCCAATGACCTCTTTGCCTTCGACCTCGCGGGTAATTTGCTCTGGCTGCGTGGGCTAACTTATGATTACTCGAATGCCAGCAACAGCCTCGGTATGTCATCATCACCCGTCGTGGTCGGTGATACGCTGGTCGTGCAGAGTGAGAACGACAGCGAATCCCTTGCGGTCGGTATTGATGTGACGACGGGCAAGAACCGCTGGAAGAAGGAACGCCCGAAAGCCGCGAACTGGACCAGCGCCGTGGTTTACCAAAACGTCGTGGCTCTGCAATCCAGCAAAGGATTGACCGGCGTGAACCCAAGGACGGGCGAGATCGAGTGGGACTACACCGATGGCGCGAGCACGACTCCAAGCTCCGCCGTGACAAAGAATGCGATCTATGTTCCCTCCAACGGCATCACGGCACTGTCTCCTGAAAAGGGTTCTGCCTCGCAAATCTGGCGCGCGGGGGGATTGAAGCCCGGCACCGGCAGCCCACTCGTGCTTGGCGATGCGATTTATGTTCTCAATGGCACGGGCGTGCTGATCAGGGCCAGCATCACAAATGGTGACGAAGCCTGGAAGCTACGCCTCAAGGGGCCGCTCAGCGGCTCCCCCGTCGCAGCTGGCCAATACATCTACATCGTCAGCGAGCGCGGTGATTTTCAAGTCATCGACACCACGGCGAAGGAGGGCGCAGTCGTCCACACCGTGGAGTTGAAAGACACCCTTCTCTGCACGCCAGCCATCAGTGATGGCGCAGTCTTTGTGCGTAGTGACAAGAAGCTTTGGAAGCTGAAGTAAGGCGCTCGTTCGACAGTCAGAACGAAACCTTTTCAATGCGGCAGAGTTTCAGCAGGCGTTCCCCAACACCTGATGAAAATGAAGTCTCTCCTTAACCTGCTGCTTCTGCCTCTTGCCACCTTGGCGGCTGAAGACACGACTTCGAATGCCCACGCTGGCATCTCGGCGGATCAGTTGAACTTCTTTGAGAAGAACATCCGCCCAGTGCTCGTGGAGCATTGCTACAAATGCCACTCGTCCAACTCGGAGAAGATCAAAGGTGGCCTGACACTGGATACCAAGCATGGCGTGGTCATCGGCGGTGAGTCCGGCCATGCAGGCGTGACGCCTGGAAATCTCGTGGATAGCTCCATCTACGAGGCGATTTCGTGGAAGAACGATGACATGCAGATGCCGCCCAAGAAAAAGCTTTCAGCTGAAGTGCTGGCCAATTTCAAGAAATGGATCGAGATGGGCGCTCCCGATCCACGCGAACAAAAAGTGGCGAATGCGACGGGTGGTCGGCGCGATATCAACATGGATGAAGGCCGCAAGCACTGGTCATTCCAGAAGCCCGTGCATCAAGCGCTGCCTGCGGTGAAAACCAAAGGCTGGGCAAAGTCCGACATCGATACTTTCATCCTGGCTGGAATGGAGAAGCAGGGACTGAAGCCCGTGAAAGACGCTGACCGAGCTACTCTGATTCGGAGGATCGCTTTTGATCTTACGGGCCTACCGCCTACGCCTGACGAAGTGAAGGCCTTCATCGCTGACACTTCGCCGGATGCGGTGAAACGTATCATTGATGTGTATCTCGACTCTCAGCGTTTCGGTGAGCGCTGGGGACGTCATTGGTTGGATGTGGCGCGCTATGGCGAAAGCAGCGGCAAGGATGTAAACGTGATTTATCCTCACGCTTGGCGTTATCGAGATTACGTGATCGACGCCTTCAATCGCGACAAGCCTTACGATCAGTTTCTCAAAGAGCAGATCGCGGGTGATCTGATGAAATTCGACAGCAAGCGCGATCAGGCTCAGAAAATTGTGGCCACGGGCTTTTTGGCCATCGGCTCGAAAGGCCACAACAATCGCGACAAGCGCCAGTTCGCCATGGATCTGGTGGATGAGCAGATTGATGCGATGTCGCAATCCATGCTCGGCCTGACATTGGCCTGTGCGCGCTGCCACGATCACAAATTCGATCCCGTGACTCAACGCGACTACTATGCACTCGCGGGCATCTTTCTGAGCAGTGAGGCGCTTTTTGGGACCTACAGTCAGTTACAGAACGCGAATACGAGTAGTCTGATCGAGCTGGATCGCGAGGCCTCTGCGACCTCTGCACTCGCGGCGATCTCGGGTTCTGAGTATGCGGAACTGAAGAAAAGACACGACGAAGCGGCGTTCACGGCAGCAAATATCCGAGATCAAGTTCGTGGCATGAGTGCCATGCAGCGTGATTCGCAGAATGCATCGAATTTCCTGCGCATTCGCAGCTCTTCTGATCGTGCGGAGTCGGTCAAAGCCGACCTCGATTTGTTTCATAGCGATGGCACACCACGCACGCTTGCCATGGGCTTGCTGGATCGTGATCGCCCGATCAACAGTCCGCTACTTGTGCGCGGTGATATCAAGCAGGCAGGTGACATTGTGCCACGCGGCCTTGTCGAGGTGCTCTGCGCTAAAGATGAACCACGGAACATTAGCGAAGGCAGTGGCCGTCTTGATTTGGCTTACTTCATCGCCTCCAAGGACAACCCGTTGACGGCCCGAGTGATGGTGAATCGTATTTGGCTCAAGCTCATGGGCAGTGGCCTCGTTGCCACGCCGGATAATTTTGGCATCATGGGCATGAAGCCGTCACACGCCGAGTTACTGGATCATTTGGCGCTGACTTTCATGGAGAAGGACTGGTCCGTGAAGCAACTGATCCGAACGATCATGCTGAGCCGCGTTTATCAAATGGGCTCCAACTATGATGCGCAAAACTATGCCGCCGATCCTGATAACAAAATGCATTGGCGCATGAGCCAGCGACGCCTGGATGCGGAGGCCATTCGAGACTCCATGCTCGCCGTCGCTGGCGCGCTGAATCTGTATCCGATTGATGGATCACCCGTCGCGCGTGCAGGTGAGGGGCGTGAGGGAATGATCAGCCTGTTGCGTGAAGTGATCTCAAAGCCCGTGACCTATCGCAGCGTCTATTTACCCATCGTGCGCGATCAAATCCCTGAGGTGCTAAGCGTCTTCGACTTCCCAGATGCCAGCCTCGTGAATGGTGAGCGTGATTCGACGAACGTGCCGAGTCAGAGCCTATTCTTGATGAACAATCAGCAAGCGATCGGCTCGGCAGATGCCTTTGCACAGCGGATCGCCAAGTATGAAGGCACACCAAGCGCGCGCCTGACCTATGCTTACCAGCTTGCCTTTGCCCGTGCCCCAACAGAGCAGGAAATGGCGGCAATCCGTAGCTTCTGGTCCCGTTTCCCGCAGCAAGCAGCGGAAGGAAAGAGCACCAAGGAGACGAAAGACAAAGCGCAGTTGGCTGCTCTATCCGCCTTCTGTCAGTCTCTCATTGCGAGTGCGGAGTTCCGCTATTTGAACTGAGGAACCTAGGCTGCATTGCGCTCGATCCGTTTCTTGAGGATCGGCGCACGCTCACCTTTGACGACGGCTTCGTTGATGGAGACTGAGCGCACATCCATTCGGCTAGGCACGTCATACATCACGTCGAGCATGATGCGCTCAAAGATGCTGCGTAGTCCGCGTGCTCCTGTGCCGCGTTGGGCAGCTTCGCGAGCCATAGCGAGAAGGCCTTCTTTGTTTACGGAGAGGTCCACACCTTCCATGCCCAGCAGTTTCGCGTATTGTTTAAGCAGGGCGTTTTTCGGCTCGGTGAGAATCCGTACGAGCTCCAATTCGGTGAGTTCGCGGAGTGCACAAATAACTGGCAGACGCCCGATGAATTCGGGGATCAATCCGTAGCTGAGCAGATCCTTTGGCTCCACATCCAGTGCGACATCTTCTTTGGTCGTGACGGCCTCCCTTGTTGGATTGTTAAAGCCAAGTGTCTGTCCACCTTTGCGGCGTTTGATGATTTGATCCAGCCCTACAAAAGCGCCGCCACAAATGAAGAGAATGTTCTCGGTATTAACCTGGATATACTCCTGCTGCGGATGCTTGCGCCCGCCCTGTGGCGGCACATTGCACACGGTGCCTTCGATGATTTTTAGAAGCGCCTGCTGAACACCTTCACCCGAAACATCCCGGGTGATGCTGACATTCCCTGTCGTGCGACCTATCTTATCGATCTCGTCGATGTAGATGATGCCGATCTCGGCTCGCGCGACATCGAAATCGGCGGCCTGAAGCAGTCGTAGAATGATGTTTTCGACATCCTCCCCGACATAGCCAGCCTCCGTGAGGGTGGTGGCATCAGCGATACTGAAGGGAACGTTGATAATTTTTGCCAACGTGCGGGCAAGCAATGTTTTGCCACAACCCGTCGGCCCGAGAAGCAGCACATTACTCTTCTCGATCTCGACATCATGCGGGTCATTCATCTTGCGCGGACTGTCTTTTTTCAAAGCCTGCTGCTGGCTGTGCAGGATGCGCTTGTAGTGATTGTGGACAGCGACACTGAGCACCTTCTTTGCCTGTGCCTGACCGATGACATGCTCATCGAGAATGGCCGTAATGTCGGCTGGGCGCGGCACGATCATGGTCTGTGTCTGGTTGGTCTCCAGAGCTGACTCCTTATCGAGGATGCCTTTGCAGACGCCAATGCAGTTATCGCAAATATACACACCAGGGCCGGCGATGAGTTTTCGCACCTCCGCATGGCTTTTGCCGCAGAATGAACAGAGGGTGACGGTGGATGAACGAGCCATGGGAATTGCTAGAATGTCGCACGCGACGGCTTGTGGCGTCAAGAGCCTACGAGCGATCACACATTTTAGTTATGTTCCGGCTTATTCTGTTCTAATTTCGTATTCTTATCTCATGATTGACTACGACTTCATCATCGTCGGCAGCGGTGCCGCAGGCCTCAGCGCCGCACTCCATGCCAGTGAACACGGTCGCGTGGCCATCATCACGAAGCGCGGGGCGCTGGACTCCAACTCAAACTGGGCGCAGGGTGGAATCGCCTGCGTGACTAGCGAGCAGGACAGCATTGAGCAGCATGTGAGTGACACGCTCATCGCCGGGGCGGGTTTGTGCAACGAAGCGGCCGTGCGTACCATTGTCAGCGAGGGGCCAGACCGCATCGCCGAGCTAGTGAAGTGGGGCGTCCACTTTGATCAGCGTGCGGCTGAGGATGGGCATCTGGAGTTCGATCTGACCAGGGAAGGCGGTCATTCGCGGCGGCGTGTGCTTCATGCCGCCGACGCTACTGGCCGGGAGTTGACGGAGAAGCTGCTGGTTGCTGCGCGTGAGCGGCCAAACATCACGCTTTATGAAAATCACTTCGCCGTCGATCTCATCACGACGGGTAAGCTAGGCTTTGTTTCTGAGGACCGCGTGCTTGGCCTTTATGCGCTGAATGAAAATACGCAGGAAGTGCTGACCTTCCGTTCTGACCGCGTCGTACTCGCCACGGGTGGCTGCGGGCGCGTCTATCTTTACACGACGAATCCCCGAGTGGCCACGGGTGATGGGGTGGCGCTGGCTTGGCGTGCCGGAGCCAGCGTGGCAAACATGGAGTTCATCCAATTTCACCCGACATGCCTCTATCATCCCGAGAAGCGCTCCTTCCTCATTACCGAGGCGATGCGTGGCGAAGGGGCGCGGCTCATCGGCGCGGATGGAAAGGAGTTCATGCAGAACTACGACAAGCGCGGCTCACTCGCGCCGCGTGACATCGTGGCGCGTGCCATCGATCACGAGATTAAGCGCACGGGCGGTCCGTGCGTCTATCTCGACATCTCACACCGGTCTGCGGACTTCATTCTCAGCCACTTCCCGAACATTCACAAAGCCTGCCTGGAGGTCGACATCGACATCACAAAGCAGCCCATTCCAGTCGTGCCCGCCGCGCATTATCAGTGCGGTGGAGTCGTCACGGACGTCAATGGAGCCACGCGAATCCGCGGTCTCTGCGCTGTGGGGGAGGTCGGCTGCACGGGCCTGCATGGAGCGAATCGTCTCGCCAGTAATTCATTGCTCGAGTGCCTCGTCGTTTCTCACCGTGCTGTGGAGCACATGCTGCGGAAGATGCCCATCGGCAAAGAATCTGAACAAGTTTACATCGTGCCGCCATGGCAAAGTGGCGTGGCTGTGGACAATGACGAACTCGTAGTCATCTACCATAATTGGGATGAGATCCGCCGCCTAATGTGGGACTACGTTTCCATCGTTCGCACCACGAAGCGCCTGCAACGCGCCGCCGCACGTCTGAGGAATTTGAAGCGCGAGGTGCAGGAGTTTTACTGGAACTTCCGCATCACCAGCGAGCTGTTAGAGCTGCGCAATCTCGTAGAGATCGCTTCACTCATCGTCGAGTGCGCAATCCGTCGTCACGAGAGTCGTGGCTTGCATTACACCATGGATTTTCCAGAGAAAGACGGCACGCGCCAGCCTGCGGATACATCACTGCGGCGGTATTGAAGCTGCTACGTTAGTCTGAGGTGCCGCCTTAGTTGAGCTGCACCTTATTTGGGATGTGCGCCATGAGTTGGTGCAGCGGGCCCATCTCCTCCATGACACTTGTCCACATCGCCGTTGGCGGTTCGGAGGTGAGAATGGTTTTTCGAGCAGCGGTGATGATCCATGAGCGATGCTGCACTTCCTTTTCAAGCTGCCCTTCTGACCAGCCGGTATAACCGACAAAACCGCGCACATCATGCCCGAGACTGATCTCATGAAGCGCATCGGATACCGAGAGATGCGTCTGACAGCGCAAGGTGCTCTTCTGTCGGTTCCAGTGCAGGGAGGCAAAGGCCAGCTTGTCTGTGGCCACTGGCCCGCCGATGAAAACAGGCACATCACCCAGCCCACCCAAATCCTGATCTGGCAGCAGATCCGCCACGCGCTGTTCTAGCGGGCGATTTAGCACATAGCCAAAGGCACCCTCCTGCAACGTGTGTGCTGCCATGAAAATGACCGTGCGCGTAAAATTCGGATCACGCATGGATGGAGCAGCGAGTAACAGGCTGCCGGTGTAGAGCGGTGTGTCTGAGGGAGCGGACATAAAGCGTGCTTGGTGCGCCGATCATGCCTCATGCAGAAAGCTTTGCATGAGGTTTCATCTGCCAAAGTGAAGTCTGAAGTATTTATCTGGTGTTCGCTAAACGGGTCGCTAGCATCGCGCCTTCATAACTATGGCTGCCGACACTCCCTCCCCACTCGACCGCGCCCGCTCCAAAGCGTACTGGCGTCTACTACCGTTGCTCTTTGTGAGCTACATGATCGCCTATGTGGACCGCCAGAATGTCGCCGTGGCGAAGTTGACGATGACGCGCGATTTGCCCAATTTTGACAATGCTGTCATCGGCTTCGGCGCGGGCATTTTCTTTCTCGGTTACTTCTTACTGGAGATTCCAGGCACGCTGATGGTGGAACGCTGGAGCGCACGCAAATGGATCTGCCGCATCATGATCACCTGGGGCATCATGGCTGGACTCACGGCGCTGGTGAAAACGCCCATGCAGTTTTATGTGGTACGGTTTTTCTTGGGACTTGCCGAAGCGGGCTTCTTTCCTGGTGTGGTGGTGTATTTGACCCATTGGTTTCCGAGCCGGGATCGTGGCCGCGCGCTCGCGACATTTTTGATTGCGACGCCCTTTGCTCAAATCATCAGCCCGAAGATTTCAAACTGGCTGCTCGCCATCGGTCATGGCCCAGAGAACCCACCCGTGCTTGGCATGGTAGGCTGGCAATGGGTCTATGTGTTTTGGGCCGTGCCTGCGGTGGTGCTAGGTGTGCTGGTTTACTTCTGGCTGGTGGATCGACCCAAACATGCGAAATGGCTGACAGCAGAGGAAGCCGAGGCGCTGGAGTCGGAACTGGAACGCGAACGTGCGGAGATGCGCAAAGGCAAGCGCATGACGGTGATCGAAGCGCTGCGTCACCCCAAGGTGTTACTGCTCGCTTTGGCTTATTTTTGCACGGTCACGGGCAGCTACGGCATCGAGTTCTTCATGCCGAGCATTTTGAAATCCTGGTATGCCATGGACATGAACAAGCTCACATGGCTGATCATGATGCCACCTTTTGTGGCCATGTGCGGTCAACTCATTGCAGGTTGGAGTTCGGATCATTTTAAAGAGCGCCGCTGGCACGCCGTGCTGCCCATCGTCATGGGCTCTGCCGCTCTAGGTGTGATGCCGCACACGCAGGGTAATCTGCCGCTTACCATGGTGTGCCTGATGCTCGCCTTTGCCGGCTTCAAGAGCTACATGCCCGCTTTCTGGGCGCTGCCCAGCATGTTCCTCACCGAGTCGGCGGCGGCAGGCAGCATTGGCCTCATCAACTCTATCGGCAATCTCGGCGGCTTTCTCGGCCCAACCGTGCTGGGTAAGGTCGAATATCTCACCGGCTCCTTTGTCGGCGGACTGTATTACCTCTGCTGCTCAATGCTCGTCGCCGCGACGATCTTGTTCTTCGTCGGACTCGGAAAAAAGAAGGTCTAGCTGACTACGGGCTTGAGCACTTTTTCCATCCGGTAGTCGTCCATGACGAAGCCACTGCCAATGTCCGTGCAGATGTCTTCGACGAAGGTAAAACCAGCACGCTGATACGCGCGGATGGCGGTAATGTTGGCGCGGTTGACGCGCAGTTGGAGGCGGTCGCAACCCACCTCTTTGGCTCGCGCAGCCGTCCACTGCAAGGCCGCAGCACCTAGACCAAGACCATGCATTTCGGTGAGCAAATAGAGCTTGTTGATGAAGCAGATGTCGGTGCTCGGATAGCGCTCGAAGGATACATAACCGACGGCCCCATACGCGACCGCTTCAATGAGCGCATACCACACACCGCGCTGCTCCATCTCACGCGCCATAGCATCGGGCTGATACCAAATCGAGAGCATGTAGTCGATCTGCTTGTCTGTGATGATGCCGGGATAACACTGCGGCCAGATGCGGTGGGCGAGCTTCTGCACCAGCGGCAACTCATCCGCCGCAATGCGCCGAATGCGGGTGATGACGCTATGACGAACCGATTTACCGAGCTGCTCGCGGCTCCAATCCAAGGCCTCCTGCCAGCGCGTCACATCATCCGCCGGCGAAAGCGCGGCGAGACCCTCAAGGATGTCGGCATAAGTTGGCTCGCACACGCCTTCTTCACGAATCTGCTGCAGATCCGCAGGGAATGAAGCTTCTGGCAGAATCTCTTTAGCGAGATACCAACAGGCCCAGGCACGCCAAGTTCGTAACTCTTTGTTCGGCTCGACCATGCGAGTAGCCAGGTGCTGCCAGTGGCGCCGCGGATTACCGATAAACTGTACGGCGGGTCGGTGAATCATGAGCCACGCCAACGCCTGATAGGGCAGGGGCCAGCGCCGCATGATGAGCTCCGTGGCTGGCAGCGTGCAGGACAGCGCTCGATTCAGCAGCAAGATACATTTGGCCGGGTAGCCAGAGCACCACAGCGACTGCGCATACAAATGACACATCTCATAAAACGCAGGACCACGCTCTTGACCAAACACGCCAAGTTCTGACGCCTCATAGTGTCGAACGATCTCGGGCAGCAGCGGATGCGGTGTGTTGATGGCTTTCACGGCTCAATCGTCTTCTTCCCATTCCTCCATGAGCCGAGCAAGCTTGCGCTTGAGGCTGACTTTGGCGACAGCGGAAAGGCGGTCGATGAACAGGATGCCATTGAGGTGATCGATCTCATGTTGAAAGGCCCGCGCCAGCAGGCCGTCCATTTCCCAGGTCTGCGTCTCGCCTTCGAGCGTCTGGAAAGTGACCTTTACCTGCTCGCTACGGCGAATGTCGCCGCGCAGTCGAGGGAAGCTCAGACAGCCTTCTTCATCCACGTCTTTATCTTTGCCCAGTTCGAGCGTCGGATTCAAAAATATGACGGGCATGTTGGCTACCATGTCCGCACGCTCACCATTGATGCGGAGGAAGGTGAGGCACTGCGGATTGTGCGACACATCAATGACTGCGAGCTGCTGATCGACGGCTACTTGAGGGGCCGCAAGTCCCACGCCATTGGCGGAACGCATGGTCTCGATCATATCAGCGGCGAGCTGGCGGATCGCAGGCGTGACTTCAGTGATAGCACGGCATTTTGCGCGTAGGACGGGATCTGGATGACGGACGATTTTGAGGACCATGGGATGAATTGTTTATTTACCTTCACTGCGTTGGATGCGCGCGGGAACGTCATTGATGGAGAAGCCGGCAGCGCGCAGGCCGTCCCATACTTTCATGAGCACGCCGAGTGCCGTCTCAGTGTCAGCTTCGAGTTCAAGTTTCAGGCTGGGATTGGCTACCTTCATCTTCATGAGTGACTCCGCGAGCTTCTCGATCTCTACCGGATTTCCATCCAGAAAAAGCTCCTTGGTTTTGGTCAGCGTGATGGCCTTGCGCACCTCGGGACTCGACTCCGCACTGCCCATGCTTTTCGACTCAGGCAGGTTGATCTTCATCTGCACTTTCTTTTCACGAAACGTCGTCGTCGCGACAAAGAAGATCAGCAGGATGAGCATGATGTCGATCAGCGACACGATGGGAATCGCGGGCACTGGGCGGCGTTTAGGACGAAGGTTCAGATGCATCAGGCGCGATCAGGCGATGAGGGACGCTGCACCTCGAAGTGGGCAAAGAATGTCTGGATCGTCTCATGCAAGATGGACTCCAGACGAACGGCAACACTGTCGAGACGCCGAACAAAATAGGTGTGCGCCAGCACGGATGGAACCGCGACAAAGAGGCCGGCAATGGTGCAGCGCAGTGCCACGCCGATCTCATGCGCCACGGCGGCTGTGTCCGGTCCCTCGGCGCTGCCAAAGGCAGAGAACATGCCCACGAGTCCCACCGTCGTGCCGAGCAGTCCGAGCAGTGGTGCCACCGTCACCATGACCTCTAGCAGCGGGATGCCTCGCTCTAAGTGATGCAGCTCTTCTTTGGCCCGAGCCGTGAGTGTATCCACACACTCCTGACGTGAGGAAAAGGTGCCGCTGATCGCCAGCGCGCCGAGCTTTGATAACAAGGAGCCATCTCGATCCAGAAACTCCTGCAGCGGCTTGATGTCACCCTTTGCGGCGTAGTTTGGCAGAGAGCGCAACTGACTGGCGACGCTGGCCGGCAGCACCAAATTTTCGCGGAGCCTCATCCACGCTGAGATCATCACCGTGACGGCAAGGAAGGAGCACAGCACGATGAAAAGCATCACGCCGCCGCCGATAGCCAAGAACTCCCACAGCCGCGCAAGGCCAGTGGCAGCAGGCGCAGCAGCCGCGAGGAGTGGAAAAAGGGCAAAAAATGAGATGGGCATACTGGGGGTGAGGTATCTCTGCATCCCCGCAGCCGCGCAAGGCCAAACTACTCCAGCCCAGCCTCCACGAATGAGTTGAAGCGATCGACCGACGACCTCGTGCTTTATTCGCATCTCCACACCAGCACCGAGTCCGAGCACGACCTCGCCAGCATCATCACGCATCTCGGCGGAGAACTGCCGCCCATCCTTCAGCGTGGCATTCGTATGATCACTGTCGCGCTTCACGCTGGTGTAGTCGCGGCTGGTGAGATTGCTCAGGTCCGGCCCGATCTTGCCGCCACTTCCACGCACCGCGTAGTTCTTGGAGCAGCGCGCTTTGCCACTGTAAAAAACTCGCAACCATGCTGCCAGTTACGAGGCTCGTTAGTTGCACCGGCAGTTCCTTCACCTGAAAGCCTGGCGCCAGCATGTGAACCTCTGCGGGTGCATCCTTCGCACACTTCACGCGCTCCGCGCAAATGGCAGACGTTGCAGCGAGTAAAAAGATAAGGGCGAGAGTTTTCATCCGCCCAGTTTAACCCCAGAGACTCCCTGGAAGCCCAGCGTTTACTACATCAAGCACACGCCTATGACCGATACTCACTGAAGGAGACACGCAGTTCCTTTTCGAGCTGCGGTATTCTCCACTTCTCTTTCGGATCGACGAGAGCGATGGACACGCCCTTTTTGCCAGCGCGCGCCGTTCTGCCGCTTCGGTGCGTGTAGTATTCCAGTTGGTCAGGGAGCTGGTGATGAATGACAAAAGTCAGGCCTGCGACATCGATCCCGCGCGCCACGACATCGGTGGCGATCATGAATTGAACACGCTCCTTTTTGAAGGCGCGCATCACCTTGTCACGCTCCTTCTGCATGAGATCTCCCTGCAACACATCCACGGATAAACCAAGCGCGGATAACTCTCTGCCGAGCGTGACGACTCCCTCGCGTGTGCGACAGAAAATCAAGCCGCGGGCCTCCTTCTGACGCTTGAGGAAATCAGTGATGAACTCGGTCTTGTCCTCTCTTTTGCAGATGACGAAACGATGATCAATGTCGCGGTTCACAACGCTGCCTTGGTCAATTTTGATCGAGTGTGCGTTATCGGCCATGCTGCCTTTGATCAGCGTCTGGATAGCCTCGGGGAAAGTCGCCGAAAACAGCCATGTGCTGCGCTTGTTGGGCGTCAGCTTGAGGATCTCTGTCAGTTGCTTCTTGAAGCCTAAGCTCAGCATCTCATCCGCCTCATCCATCACAAGATACTGCACGGTTTCGAGCGATAGAGCCTGACGTTGAATCAAGTCGATCAGCCGTCCCGGTGTGGCGACGACGATGTGAGTCGGACGGCGTAGCGAGTCCACTTGGCGGTCGATGTTATCACCACCGCACAGCACTTCGATGAAGATCTTTTCGGTGAACTTCGTGAAGCGAAAGAGCTGCTTGCCGATCTGCTTCGCAAGCTCACGTGTCGGGGCGATGACCAGCCCCTGAATGTCCCGCCGCGTCGGGTCCATCTTTGTCAAGAGAGGCAGGCCAAACGCCGCCGTCTTGCCCGTGCCGGTTTGCGCTTGGGCGATGAGGTCACTGCCATCTTTCAGCAGGAACGGGATAACTCTTTTTTGAATTTGAGTCGGCGTGACGATGCCTAGCTCGTCCAAGCCACGGATCATGTTCTCTGGGATTCCCAGATCTTTGAAGGGATGCTGCATGAACTGCCTTCCGTCACGATGCGCTTAATTGCCAGCAGAATGGCGATGAAGATTACGTTTGAACCCCAAACTCATGAAACACACACTCATTCTTTTTGCGGTACTGCTAGCCGCGCTTCACGCAACCGGAACGAAGCCGGACATCGTCTTTATCATCGCCGATGACCTTGGCTGGGCGGACGTGGCCTTTCATGGTGGCAATGCGCCGACGCCGCATCTTGATCGACTCAGGCGTGAAGGCGTCGAACTCATGCAGCATTACGTCGCGCCGGTGTGCAGCCCGACACGCACTGGTTTGATGACGGGCCGCTGCTGGAGCCGCTTTGGCGTGACGACGCCGCAGAATAATCGCGCACTGCCGCGGGATACGATCACACTGCCGCGTGCGCTAAAAGCTGCGAGCTACGACACCTGTCTCACGGGCAAATGGCATCTCGGCTCGCGACCAGAGGATGGGCCGAATCACTTCGGCTTCGATCACTCTTATGGCTCACTCGCGGGCGGAGTGAGTCCGTGGAATCATCGCTACAAAGAAGGACCGTTTTCCGTCACTTGGCATCGGGATGAAAAGCTTATCGAAGAAGAAGGTCACGTCACCGACCTCATCGCGGAGGAGGCGACGAAGTGGATCGAGTCGCGCGGTGAAACACCGTTTTTCCTCTACGCGCCATTCACCGCCGTGCATCTGCCACTCAAAGAACCCGCCGAGTGGATCGCGCGCGTGCCTGCCGGAATCACAGGCGACGTGGCGCGTCACTATGCCGCCTCAGTGATGCACCTCGACCATGCTATAGGCCGCATCATCACCGCGCTGGAGAAGAAAGGTCGCCGCGAAAACACTCTTATCATTTTCACCAGCGACAACGGCGGCAGCACCACGGAGAACAACGACCTTGACTATCCAGACGACCACTGTCCTAACGGCAAGCTCACCGGCAACAACCTTCCCCTGCGCGGGCAGAAGGCCAGCGTGTATGAAGGCGGCACCCGCGTGCCCACGCTGCTCTCATGGCCCGCGAAACTGAAGCCCGGCACCTTCAATAGTGTCGCACAAATCACCGACTGGATGCCCACGCTCTGCGCCCTCGCCGGAGCGGTCCAGGATAAGGATTTGAAATGGGATGGCATCAATCTCTGGCCACAACTCAGCGGCGCAGAGCCGCTGAAGCCGCGCGCGATTTACACCGTCGGCCCCGGATTCAAAGCCCGCGCCGTGCGCGACGGCGACTGGAAAATCATCGTTTCCGTCAAAGGGGACAAGAGCGAAGCTTCCGAGCTTTACGACCTCGCCACCGACCCAAACGAGACCACCGATCTTGCCGCAAAGATGCCGGAGAAAATCGCCATTTTGCGAGCCACGATGGATGAGCTTTCCAAGGCCGACCGGGACGTCGTAGTAAAGGATTGAATGAAACTCGATGCGTTTCGGGATACCAATGGATTCATGAAATCAAAAGCGCTCATCACACTTGCAGTGCTAGGCGCTGCAATCAGCCTCTGCATTTTGGAGTTCGGTCGTGGATCCAAATCTCTTTTCGCAGGGTTTGATCGGCGTATGCAAACTCGCTATGAGCAGATTCCTTTTGGATGGCGCAAAAATGACGTCTTGAAAAAGCTCGGTCCGCCACACACTGAAAGTCCCATTTTTTTGTTTACCTCAAAAGCACGGCTTTGAACGCTTCTTTGAAGCTGCGGAGAAGTCTGACTCCACGAAATACCTGTTATGGATAAACGGAATGAACTGGTTTCACTGCATCGGTTTTAATGCTTTTGGCAATTTTGTCGTAAAGGGCGAGGGGCACTCGTGACCCGCCTTCGACTCTGAGGTTCTGCCCAGTGAACAAGGGCGTCAGCGCATTCAAAACCCTCTTTCGCTGGTGCGGTTTTCTGGGTATTAGATCGGCCATGACACTCCCTGATTGCATCACGATTCAAGAACCCACGCCGGGCTATCCTGTCTTGGTTATTAACCATCCCGCGGCTACAGCGCGCGTGGCTCTGCATGGAGCGCATGTGATGGAGTGGCAACCGGCCGGCCAGGCGCAACCAGTGCTTTACATGAGTCCAGAGGCGCTGCTGGAGCATGACAAAGCGATCCGTGGCGGCATCCCGATCTGCTGGCCGTGGTTCGGCGGACACCCGACGGATGCGACGAAGCCGATGCATGGATTTGCCCGCATCCGCTCATGGGAACTGGTGCGTGCAGATGCGCAGGAGGGGCATGTGGCCATGCTCTTTAAACTGGAGAGCAATGAGGAAACGCATGCGCTGTGGCCGCATGATTTCCGCTGTCACCTCGGTATCAGTTTCGGCGCCGCGCTGGAGGTGTCTCTGATGTCTGAAAATACGGGTGAGACATCCTTCCAACTGACGGAGGCTTTGCACACCTACCTCACTGTGGGCGACATCAAACAAGTGACCGTGCGCGGTCTTACTGAAGCGAGTTATCTGGACACGGTGGGTGATCGCACGATGCGGGAGCAGGAAGGCGACATCACATTTGATGGTGAAGTGGATCGTCAATACACAAGCTCGGCTGGAGTGATCGTGGAAGATCGTTCGTTAGGCCGCAATCTCGTGGTGAATAAGCTCGGTAGTGGCACTACGGTGGTGTGGAATCCCTGGATCGAGAAGTCCAAGCGGCTTGCTGATTTACCTGATGAGGCCTATCACGGGTTTCTCTGCGTGGAGGCAGCCAATGCCGGTGATGCCGCCGTGACCGTGATGCCTGGTGGCCGTCATGTGCTGCTGACGCAGATATCCCTACCGACAGTGGTTTGATCCGCCGCCGGTCATTGAGAAAACCTGGGGGAAGCCCGCTAACTCTGCGGCAGCACTGGGTGCTGGATTCACTTGCAGCGGCGGTGGCAGCAGTTCGTGGGCTGCCGATGGCTACGACTCGGCACTTCTGCGGACTCAGCGCCACCCTGCAGTAGCGGCAGTTTCGGCGAGGGAGGGCTGGATGCAATGCTCGTGCTCGATCAGGATGAGTAAACTGATAGCCACAATTCCATTGTCAGGATCCGTGTGCAGTGCCAACGAACTAACGCAGCCGGTCAGTTCTATGAGCTTCCCAGCCATGCGTTCGTCAGAGACAGAGGAGGCCTTTTGAGCAGCCACCCGGCTTTCTTCCGCTTCAAAATATAGCACCGTGCTGGTGATGCACCGCGCGAGCACGGCCAAAGCCACCGATAGCCCTGCTGCCGCACCGACTCGGTGACGCCGTACAAACTTTCTAATCAAGTAGCCTTTGCTGCGTGGACAGGCCCGAACGGGCTGATCATGCAGGTAGCATCTCAGATCATCCGCCAAATCACCCGCATTGCCGTAACGGCGTGCGGGATCTTTTTCCAGGGTCTTCAGTATGATCCAATCCAAGTCACCCTTGAGCAGGGGCTCACGTGAAGAAGGCTGTGGCGGATCGAGTTTCACCTGATCGCACAGGATTTGATGCATCGGCCTCTGGGCCATAACCATGGCCGAGACCAAAGGCTTACCACGCTCCGTCTCCCCTGCATCCAGCACGCGAGCGATGATCGGGTGCTCGATGACCGCTAGGGATTCACGCTCGGCGGCAAAGCGGGCGCTCGCGCTGCTTCTCGATCAGATAAAATGACTGAGCATCCTGCAACTCATCAATCGCAGCCGTCACGTCGAATCCGTTCGTTTCGGGCGCTTCAAAAGATGGAACGGGATGTGTCACGATAAGGGTTCTACTCAAAAAGCATGCCACGCCCCTGACTGCAATCCTCTTGATGTTACCGTGAAATGGTCTGGCGGTTTGCGTTAATGTCATATCTCTGATTTGGTCACCACAATTCCATGCGTCCCGTCTTTCTTCTTCTCATTAGTTTACTGAGCCTGCTTCCGGCCTGCTCCACTTTCAAAAAAGACCCCAAGGTCATCATCACGGTCTTTTCACAAGGAAGTGACATGGATAATCCCAAGACCATCTTCAGGCGCCCGATTGCAGGCAAGCAGGTCGTGTTCAAAGTCATCCCTGAGTTCACTGAAAAGAGCGTCGTAGCCTTTCACCCTTTCGACGCCCAGGACGGCACTCATGGCGTTGCGCTGAAGCTCGATTTTAAAGGCACCAACGCCATCGAACTCGTCACCCGGATGCGCCAGGGTGAGATACTCATGAGCATGGTCAATGGCACCGTGGTGGACTATGTCGCCATCGACAGCGTCGTAGCAGACGGAATCTTCACCATCTGGCGGGGTCTGCCAGACGAACTCATCGCTGTCATGGAAAAGGAGTACCCGCACATCCATGAAGTGACCTCTTCCTCAGACATGATCGACATGACTCCGAGCACCACTAAGGAGAAGAAAGACTCACGCCGCCGTGTCGATAAAGCCGCCAAGGAAAAACTCAAAACCGATGCGGATGCCGCCAAACGCGCAGCGCGCGGCGAGTTCGAACCCGAGCTACCCAAGGGTGAGGCCATTCCACTCAGTGAAGCATTAAAATCCAATCCCTAAGCTATAGATAATTATTCATGCAGCGGCTTCTGGGTCTTACGTTTGATTTATTGGAGAGGTTTTGGCCTCATCTGGTTGTGATCGCTATGGTCGGCTTACCCTTTTTGGTGTGCCTCTGGCGCGTCTACCGACGTGGACGATATAACCCTGATGCCGATGAAGCGGCCGCAGCCTCTCTAAAACACACGGCAAGCCACTCGCTCAAGCGTCTCGGCTCAAACCATTTTAGCGTGCTCGATGAAGTCTATATCCCGCGCCACGAAGACACTGGACTTACACGACTTGACCACGTCGTTCTGTCCAGACACGGCATCTTCGTCATTCAGGTACAGCAAGAGAGTGGGATCATCACTGGCAATGCCAATGGTCCCCACTGGCATTGTGGCAAGGGTGCAGCGGCGCAAAGTCTCTCCAATCCAATCATTCGTAATGACTTCCATGTGAAGTCGTTGGCTCAATTTTTAGAACTGCCAATCGGCCTATTCTTTTCCGTTATCTTCTTTGAGAAGCCAGTCACTGTAAGCAGAAATCTACCCAAGCATGTGCTCACCAAGGGCCTGGGTCGATACATCATATCACACAAGACAAAGTTGATCTCGCCCGAGCTGCTGGCCGATGTCTCAGCACAGCTCAAGGCGCAGCAGGAGAAGCAATCCATCGACAACGCACGACAGGAACACAAAGCCGGACGCGCCCGCCGCCGACGTGATACGCAGGAATCTATAAAGGCACCGACGCCGTCGTCGCCGTGGGCTATTTCAAAGTAGCCCCACTGCTTTCGGTACCACACCAGGAAAGAGCTTCACGGACTCTGCCTTACTCAGCCCAAGACTGCCACGCAGTACCTCGGCGAAGACGTGACGGTAGTCAGTTTCCAAGTGCAGACCTCCAGGACCCGGTGTGTTCACGTTCACGTCGTCATCCGCCTTGATCGGCCATGAACCCAGAACCTGCCCGCCTTTGACTCGATCTCCGAGGGCCATGAAAGTAAAGCCACGACCGTGATCCGTGCCGAGTGAAGCATTCTCATACACACGCCGCCCGAACTCCGTGGTGATCATCACCGTGTAACGTCCGCGATGCCCTTTCAGGTCAGCGTCCAATGCCGCAATCCCTTCGGCCAGTGTCTTGATGCACTCCGCCTGCTGGCCAATCGCATTTCCCTGGAAGAAGTGCGTGTCCCAGCCACCGAGATCGATGCAGGCCACTTGCAATCCGAGCCGTGCTTTCAGTAACCGCGCGATCTCACGCATGCCGCTGCCAAAAGAATCTTTGGGATACACCGCGCCATTCTCCGACTGGTAATCTTTACCCTGGAGCGCCGACACACGCTTGAAGAGATCAAGCGTCTCTACACCGCGCCCACCCAGCAGTGTGACGTCCGCGCCATACATCGCCTTCAATGCTTTCACCACCGCTTCAGAATCACCTGACGGTGTCTTGATGGCGATGTCATCCAACCGCTCAATCACGCTCACGGCTGGTGCGCCGCGCAGAGATTCTGGCAGCGTCGTGCCGATTGCCACAGCGGAGAGCGGCGATTGTTTATCCACCGCACGCAGCCTCAGATAACGCCCCAGCCAGCCGCCGCCAGCCGGTGTGCCATCCATCGTGTCGCCATGCTCCATCATGTCCTGACATTCGAAATGCGAGCCCGTCGTGTTATCCACGCCCACCGACTGCACCGCGCCCAGACGACCTTCTTTAAACATCGACTCCATCGGCTTCATCATCGGATGCAGCGCATAACGGTCCGTGAGCCTGATGGCTTCGCTCGCCTTGATCGCGAGCGATGGCCGCAGCCGGTAATACTGATCATCCGCATACGGCACCCAAAGATTCAACGTGTCACAGCCACCGCGTAGAAAGACGTGGATCAGCGTGTGAGTTTCCTCGCGAGGCACAGCCGCAAATGTTGGCGCAGCAGCCAGGGCGAGTTTGGAAAGAAGCGCGCGGCGGGTGAAAGTGGACATAAGATTAGCACCTCTGAAAAGCTGGACCCGCAAGGATGAGGCCGACGGTTTGTTTCTCGTCTCCATCACCCAAGGCCGTGATCTCCGCCTCCGTTGGACAACGCCCCACGAGATGGGAAAAATAAGCCACGTGATTCGCAGCCTTCCCATTTCCCAGAGCCTTGCCCAGTTCATAGACATTCACTCTGACTCCCGGCTGTTTTCCGGCCGCCAGCGCCATGCCAAAATTCCAGCGCCACATCAGCGTGCCCATCCAGGGCAGTTCGTCATCTGTGTAACCATCGGGCGTCGGGTATTGGAAAAAGCCGTGCCCCATGCGTTGCAACGGCTCCAGCACCGACTTCTCCGCCTGTGTATCCGCCGCTAGTGCGCGCATCGCAGAGACCATGAACTTAAGCGGCCTCTTCAAGAGCTGACCACGACTCGCAATGAACTCCTCCGAATTCAGCAGCAGGCGCAGCACGCACTTGATGTCACCATGCGTGCGCGTGAACTCAGCGGCCACACGCTTCACCAGATTCTCCGGCGGTATCTCGCTCACAAAGCGACGGCACAGCTTCAACGCCAGAAAATTCGCCGTGCTCGTGTGACTGCACACGATGTCCACCAGCCGGTCGAGATCGCTTTCGCCACCTTTGGCCGGGATCACCTGCCCGAGCACGCGCTTCTCGCCATCGTCATGCCAGTCAGGTTTGAAAAAGGACTCGCTTTGATTCATCGCAAAGAAGCGGTTTCGATCAAAGGTCCAGCCACTCAGGCAGCGCGCAGCCTCGCGCACATCGTCCTGCGTGTAGCCGCCGCTGGCACCCATCGTGTGGAGCTCCATTAGCTCGCGCGCATAGTTTTCGTTAGGCTTGTCGTCCGTCTTGCGGCGCACCTTGTTCGCCTTGCCGTCCAGATAAACCAGCATCGCCGGCGAGGTGGCGGAGGCACGGATAAGATCATGAAAATTCCCCAGCGCATGTTTGCGGATCACGTCTCGGTCATCACTAGGCTTGAGGTAAATGCAGTCACCTTTCTCCAGGTCGATGTTCAGGTGGTCGGTCCAGAACTCGACCATCACCTCAAACAACTGACGGCGGCTATAAATGGCGCGTAGCATAGCGTGGCGGGTGATTTCCTCCCGTAGCACCGGCTTGCGGAATTCATAGGCATCACCAGCGCTGAAGTAGAGCGACTCAAACTGCTCCGCCCGCAGATCACAGGCCGTGTCAGAGATGGAGCCGGGATTGAGCTGCTCCTCGATCCATTTTTCACGACCCATCTTCTTTACACGCTGCACATCACCCGGCCAGGAGCCGAAAGCGGCGCGTGACAGCAGATGAAACTCAGGGTCGATCTCCACGCTCGTCGGCAAGATCAGCTTGGACGGCAACCCTTCACCGAAGAACTCACGATTGACCTGAGTGATCACACGATCACAGCCCGCCAGTGCGGCCGCGCTGAAACTCAACGTGGTGGCTTTTAACAAAGACCGGCGTGTGGTTTGCATGGTGATTCAGGAGGATGGCTGCAAATCTGTCTGATCCGACCGATCATTCTGATCCTTCAAGAACCAAGCCCCCAGCCCGATCCCCCAGCCAAGAATCGCGATCAGCGGCAGCAGCACCGCCCAACCAACGACAGGCAGGAGCGCTCCGCACACCAGCACCAGCCCACCATGCTTCGTCTGGCGCCAGGGCTCAATCTGCGGCCACAGCCTCTCACCGATCAGCGCCGCAATCCCGCCAGCTCCCAGAAACCCACACGCGATGAGCACCCCGCCCACCAGCACAGCGACTGCACCAAACTTGGGAACCTTGGAAAGGATCGCGATGAGTACGACACCGCCGATCAGCGGCACCAAACCCATCAGGAAACATTTAAACAGCCCCCGGCTCGCCACCACCCGCTGCTTAGCCACCGTCTCAGGCCAGAGTCCACGAGCGAGCAACCAAAGCGCCGGAAGCGCCACCACAAAAGCGACTGCCACAAGCAGCCAGATGAGAACAGTCGAGAAGAGCATGGGAGGTTATAATGAGGGGTTGAACGACGAGGGTTGGGGTGGACTTCAGACCGCACGCTTATGAGTGCAGATGCCGGATGAACTAACGCGCGGAATCAGGCGTGGTAACACGGCGGCCTGATTTATTACATCAGGCCGCTTCAGTTTTTCTTGATCCACTGTTCTTAATGCTCGGCGGTGAGGTCTTGTTCCAGATCGTTGCAAATGCGGTCGATTATGTCTCGGATAGTGTTTAGCGCCTGGCCTTTAAGGGCAGCAGTAAGCGCCTGCTTTGTCGATTAATTGCTGGAACTTCTGCCGCTGCTCACGCCTCATTCTGGTCATGCGCTGAAGGTCATTCCGCAAACCCTGGAAAGGCATTTTTAAGATAACGGAACTCGTTATCTAGCCACATCAGTGATTTCAGGTAGAAGCACAGTTACGATCACATCGCACAAGATGAAATGGCGCTGAGGGCATTTCAAAACACATCGCAGAAAACCCCACCAAAGAATGACTGAGCGAGGATGAGGCTTTACATCTTAGCTTCGATTAACAATCGAAGCTACAAAAGCTAAGTATCTCTTTAAACTTTGATGGTGGCTTGGCCGCCGCCTGCTTCATTATAAATGCCTGATCTGCGGTGCTCAATTAACTAAGTGTCACGCTACAGATACATTCACCCGCCGAGATACTCGCCTGCGATCACTTCTTCCTCACCATCATCTTTGTGAATGGCATCAGAGATGACACGATTGGTGACGTCTTCGAGGTAGGTTTTCAATACCTCACTGAGCTCTAGAAACTCGGGCCACAGGGTTTCATTCACAAAGCTACGCGGAACGCGCACCATGACAGTGTTCCGCCGCTGGCGTGCATAGCGATAGGGCTTTAACTCATAGCGACGAAGCAAGGCAAGAAAGAGTTTTTTCGCCCAGCCGTCCATAAGCGTGAAACGGAACTCGATGGGCTTGTCCACCTTGGCCACGTCACCCAGCCGCTGGCGGATGCGGCCCATGGCCTCAGCTGCGGCCTCCTTTTCCCCAGCGGTGGCAGCACCTGCGTACAGCCGCTCGATTTTTCGAAGCTTTTCCAGGAGATCGGTTTCTTTCATATGGAGATGGGATGGCGAGTACTCGAGAAGGCCGCACGCTTTTTTTGTGCTGACATCCACGCTGGAAACATCGCCTGATCTCTGTCTGATTCGGCGCGCATGCCCCTTTCTCCCGCTGAACCTGTTTCACTCAACGATCTGCCTGTGCTGCCGCCGCGAAATCGGCTGTCGCTGACGCTGACGCTGCTGGTGCAGTCATTGAATGCCTTCAATGACAACTTCGTGAAGATGCTGCTGATCGCCTTTGCCGGTGCGGTGGCGCATGGGACAGATCTAGGGGACTCAATGCAGGTGTACCTCGGGGCGATTTTTTCGGTGCCCTACATCCTCTTCGCTCCGCTGGCTGGCTGGCTGAGCGACCGCTATTCAAAGCAGCGCGTGATCGTGTGGATGCAGTATGCCCAGGTGGCCGTGTTTGGCTGCTTCATCGCCGCGCTATGGCTGCATCAGACGACTTTGACACTATGGCTGAGTCTGCTGGCGTTTTTTTTGTTAGCCACACAAGCGGCATTTTTCAGTCCGGCCAAGATGGGGATCATCAAAGAACTCGTCGGCGGGCGGCGGCTCGGCTCAGCCAATGGGGCACTGCAAATGACCATGTTTCTGGGCATTCTCAGTGGTATGTGGGCGGGCGGGACGTGGTTCGGTGCGCGACTGGCGGAATCGAATGACCCGTGGGCGGCGGTGTGGGTGCCGATGCTTATCGTCACGGTGCTTGCGCTCCTTCAAATCGTGGGCGCGCTGATGATCCAACGCACACCGGAGCATGAGTCGGTGGCGTTTCATCGCGGTGTACTTGGGGAGCATTTCACGCATCTAAATCTCGTGTTTGGAAACCGGCCCATCAAGCTAGCGGCGATCGGTGTAAGCTACTTCTGGTTCATGTCGAACGCCGTGGGTTCCATCTTGGTGACGCTGAGTCATGAGCGTCATGTCGGCGATGCCGCAGCCGCTTCCAAAGATCTCTCAATGATGGCGGCGATGCTCGGCGTGGGCGTGATTCTGGGCAGCGGCATTTCATCCCTCGTCTCACGGCGCAAAGTGGAGCTGGGCATCGTGCCCATTGCAGGAATCGGTCTAGCTTTGGCCACGCTCATGGCAGGGCTTGCACCGAGTGTAGGGCCTCAGGTATTCTTCGCTATGGTCGGCGTCGGTCTAGCGGGCGGGGCTTTCATGACACCGCTATATGCTTTTGTGCAAAGCCGATGCCCGCCTGGCGAACTCGCACGTGTGCTCGCGGCGATGAATTTGATGGACTGCATCGCCTCCATCGTGGCGAACATCGTAGTGGTGAAAGCGATGCTGCTTTTGCATGTGTCCGCCTCCACTCAGCTCATCGTGCTAGCCCCGCTGGCCATCATCGCCGCGATCTACATGACTCGGTTACTGAGTCAGGATTTCCTGCGCTTCCTGCTGCTGACGATTGTACGCATGGCCTACCATGTGAAGACCGTGAATTCGCAGCATGTGCCTGAGACTGGCGGTGTTCTTTTGCTGCCAAATCATGTGAGCTATGTCGATGCCGTCGTGCTCGGCTCAGCCACGGTGCGCAAGCTGCGGTTTGTGATGTGGGACGTGCTTTATAATGTGAAGTGGTTGACCTGGTTCCTGCGCATTGTCGGCACTGTGCCGATCTCTCAAACGCGCGCCAAAGACGCGATCCGCAGTGTCGCTGGAGCGCTGAAGGAAGGCCAAATCGTCGGTCTTTTCCCTGAGGGTGAAATCACCCGCCACGGCATGTTCAATGAGTTGCGCAAGGGTTACGAACTCATGGCCCGTCAGGGTGACGCACTGGTTCTACCGGTTTATTTGGAAGGCATTTATGGCTCCATCTTTTCCTTTGAAGGCGGCACCTTTTTCAAGAAATGGCCGAAGTCCCTGCGCTATCCCGTGACCGTTCATTATGGCAAGCCGATCCCAGCGCGTGAAGCGACTGCTGCCGTAGTTCGTGGCCAGTGGCTCGACCTCAGTATGCAGGCTCTAGCTGCCCGTGCTGCCGCGACTCCGCCCATGCCCGGCATCAGCCCGCAGGCCCTGGCGAATGCCCTGCGTCTCATGGAAGTCGAGTGGGCCAGATCCGGCGACACACTGCTCTGCCTTGCACCCGCTGGCAGCGCGATCCATCAAACGCTTACCGCTTATGCCAAGCTCAAACCCCAGGTGCATCTCTTCACCTTCATAGACACAGTTCAAGCCTGTGCCAAAGCCAGCGTCATCGCTGTCGGCAATGCGGCTGACATACGTAAAGTCGCCGTCATTCCCGATTGGGAGCGCGTGGGCCGTCTTGTTATGTGCTGGGATGCAGCAGCCATGCTGACGCCTGAATCACCAGCCGTGTATCGCGGCCTGCTCGATGTGACGACGGGCGATCTCATCTCCATCTGCGTGCCCAATCCTCCGATGCCTGTAGGAGAGGAAGGCAATCAACTGGGCCGACGCGCCGACTCACTCGGACGCCTACTCCCCGGAGCGGCAAGTCAGGCCAAGCTTGATGAATACCTCACCGCCTGGAATCTCACCACGACGGATGATGGTTTCCTGATGCTCAAAGGAGAAGTGCTCGCCTAGAATGTTGCGCCTCCACTGTAATTTGGGCTGACAAGATCGGTGTCTTGTGAAGAATCGAAGTTCGCATGAAACGCCTCTCATTTCTCGCCCTCGCTCTCTTATCCCCACTTCTGGTGAGTGCGGATCGCACGCCGGAAGTTCCCAGTAGGATTGGCACCACGGAACATTTTCGACTGTTGCTCTTAGCCACCAAGTGGTCCTGGCGCAATGTCAGCGCAGGAGTGCCGGACCGGGAATGTGTGTTCATGGATGATGGCACATTTCGGCACCCGCACTTTGTAGCAAATTTTAAGATCAAAGACATTCATGTGGTGGAACTCACACGAAAAGGCGGCAAGGCGGTGCTGACCTTCAATGCCTCTTATACCAGCTTTGAGGCCATTGATTTCAACAAGATTAGAATCACGGGTAGCCGCCTCTAGAATCTGTCCATTGCGTTCCTGCCATGCCCCAGCCTGCCCGCCGCCTCGAAGTTTTCACTGAGTCCGTCATTCGCGAAATGACGCGCCTTTCGAACCGTCACGGTTCGATCAATCTGGCGCAGGGGTTTCCTGATTTTGATCCGCCCTTGGCGCTAATCGATGCACTTGCTGTCGCCATTCGTGGACCGTTTCATCAATACGCGGTCACCTGGGGTGCGCCGCGTTTTCGCCAGGCGCTGGCCAAGAAGCATCAGCACTTCAGCGGGCTGGAGATTGATCCTGACAGGCACCTGGTGGTCACCTGCGGTAGCACTGAGGCGATGATGGTTTCGATGATGACCGCCTGTGATCCAGGGGACAAAGTGATCGTCTTCTCACCCTTCTACGAGAACTACGCGGCGGATGCAATTTTGACAGGTGCTATTCCCGTTCATGTACCGTTGCACGCAACGGACTTTAGCTTTGATCGCGATGAACTGCGCCGCGCTTTTGCGGCTGGAGCCAAAGCGATCGTGATTTGCAATCCGGCGAATCCGAGTGGTAAAGTTTTCACGCGCGAAGAGCTACTTTTCATCGCCGGACTGGCGGAGGAGTTTGATGCCTTCGTGCTGATGGATGAGGTGTATGAGCACATTGTCTATGCGCCGCATCAGCACACCTACTTCGCCACGCTGCCCGGCATGTGGGAGCGCACGCTGAGTTGCGGCTCGCTTTCAAAAACGTACTCGATCACGGGTTGGCGGCTCGGGCATGTGATCGCGCCGGAGCATTTGATTTCAAGAGCGCGCAAGGTGCATGACTTCCTGACCGTCGGAGCCGCCGCGCCTTTGCAGGAAGCCGCTGTCACCGCGCTGGAGTTTCCCGACAGTTACTACACCGATCTCCAGCGTCTCTATGACCGGAAGAGGGATGTGTTTCTCGACTACCTGCGCCAGATCGGCCTGCCCTTCACCGATCCGCAGGGTGCCTATTACACGCTGCTGGACATCTCATCTCTCGGCTTCAAAACCGACACCGAAGCGGCAGAGTGGATGACCCGTGAAGTCGGCATTACGGGCGTGCCCGGCAGTAGCTTTTTCCGCGAGCCCGAGCACCGCTACATCCGCTTTCACTTTGCCAAAAAAGAAGAGACGCTGCACGCGGCAGGAGAGAAGCTGGTGGCGGGCTTGAAGCGCGGACGCTAAAAGGAAAGCACATCTCAGCGAAAAACATGTTTGCGGCATGGCTCCGCGCTCGTTTATAAGCGGTCATGCACGATCCTCGCATTGACCAACTCGCCACGCAGCTTGTCCGTTACTCCACCCAAGTGAAGAAGGGGGATTTTGTTTGGATCGATTGTTATGATGTGCCCGGCTATGTCGCCCAGGCTTTGATTCGTGCGGTGGTGGCCGCCAAAGCGCGACCTTTTGTGCAGCTGCATGACACCACGGTGACTCGTGAACTGATGCTGCATGGGGATGAAGAGCAGTACGGCCTCATGGGAGAATATCAGCTCGAGCTGATGAAGAAGATGGACTGCTACCTGGCCATTAGAGGCAGCAACAACATCACCGAAAACAGTGACGTTCCCGCTGAGAAAATGAAGATGGTCATGGCGAAACTGCGCCCGCTGCAAAATGAGCGAGTGAACAACACGCGCTGGTGTGTGCTGCGCTGGCCGACATCTGCAATGGCGCAGCAGGCGGGCATGAGCACGCAGGCGTTTGAGGATTTCTATTTCAAGGTCTGCCTGCTCGATTACGCGGCGCTCATCCCTGCGATGAATGTGCTCAAGAAGCTGATGGATAAGGCGAAAGACGTCCACATCAAAGGTCCTGGTACGGATCTGCGCTTCAGCCTCAAAGGCCTGAAAGCAGTCGTCTGCGGCGGGCGGCACAACATCCCCGATGGCGAGGTCTTCAGCGCGCCAGTGAAGGACAGCGTGGAAGGTGTCATTAGCTACAATGCGCCGACCATTTACCAAGGCATCGCCTTTGACTCGGTGAAGCTGGAATTTTCCAAAGGTAAGATCGTGAAGGCCTCGGCCAACAACACAGAAGCGATCAATAAAATTTTCGACAGTGACGAGGGTGCGCGCTTCATCGGCGAGTTCGCCATCGGCTTTAATCGTGAAATCAAGGAGCCGATGCGCGACATCCTCTTTGATGAAAAGATCGGAGGCAGCTTCCACTTCACGCCGGGGCAGGCTTATGAAGGCGTGGCCGACAATGGCAATCGCAGCCAGGTGCACTGGGATCTCGTCAACATCCAGCGCCCTGACTATGGCGGTGGTGAGATCTGGTTCGATGGCGTGCTGATCCGCAAGGATGGCAAATTTCTGCTGCCTGAACTCAAGCCGCTGAACTAAACCCACATGTCGAATGGGATTTTAAAACCTTGGCATCAGCGCATCGCATCCGTCGCGCTCGTTGGCCTGCTCCCATCACTTGCTATGGCTGACAATCTCCGCATCGGCATCATCGGTCTGGATTCCTCACACTCCGAGCAGTTCACGCTGCGGCTGAATGACCCGGCCAATCCAAATCATATCCCAGGAGCGCGCGTGGTAGCCGCTTTTGCTGGCGGCAGTCCCGACCTACCGGAAAGCGCCACTCGGGTGGCAGGCTTCACGGCGATTCTGCGGGATAAATATGGGGTGAAGATCATGGCCTCCATCCCAGAGGTCTGCACTGCCGTTGATGCAGTCATGATCTTGAGCGTGGATGGCCGCCCCCATTTGGATCAAGCGAAGGACGTCATCGCTTCTGGCAAGCCCTTCTTTCTCGACAAACCGGTCGCGGCCAGCCTGAAGGACGCGGTCGAGATATTCAAACTCGCGGAAGGGGCAAAAGTGCCCTTTTTCAGCTCCTCTGCCACACGCTGGTGGCCGGGAGTTGTCGAAGTAGCGACCTCAGACAAACTCCCTGCCCGCTCGACCCTTGTCTATGGTCCTGCCCCCGAGCTACCCTTTCATCCCGACCTTTTCTTTTATGGCATTCATTCCGTCGAAGCGCTCTTCACCGTCATGGGTTCCGGCTGCCAAAGCGTCGAGCGCACATCCGTTCCTGACACCTCGGTGGTGACTGGCATTTGGGAACGCGGACGACTTGGCACCGTCCATGCCCTGCACACGCTGCCGATGGGTTCCACCGATTATAAATTGATCCGCTTTGGTCAGGAGGCGATCACCGAGCAAAAGAACCAAGGCGACTACACCCCACTGCTGCGTGAAATCGTGAAGTTCTTCCAGACCAAACAGGCTCCGGTCACAGCCAAGCAGACGCTGGAGATCTACGCCTTCATGGAAGCAGCACAGGAGAGTAAAAAGCAGTCGGGGAAGCTGATCCTACTGCGTGATGTGCTGTCAAAAGCTGGTGCGCCAGAGGCTTGGCTGCCGGTAGTGACTCCGCCTGCACCCAAAGAGGTGAAGAGCGAGAAGGCGAAGAAGTTAGACAAATAACTGAGACAAAACTTTGACAAAGGCGGTAAACCACCGTTGTTTTGTCTCAGTTAGGAATTGGTTTTGTATAACTTTAACGTCCCCATCGCCATGACTCAGATTGAAACCGTGATTGATAGCCAAGTGGAAGAAGACACCCGCCTGATGCAACGCATCGCGGAGAGAGATTCGACCGCTTACCAGACTTTTTACAAGAAGTACTCGGGGCTGGTCTTTGCCTCCATCTCCAATGTCTTGAATGACCACCACGACACGGAGGACGTGATGCAGGAGGTGCTCGTGCAACTCTGGAACAAAGCCCACCTCTATGAGCCGCGTAAAGGCAAGCCGCTCACCTGGCTGACCACGATGGCCCGCAATCGCGCCATCGACCGCATCCGATCCAAACAACGCCGGTCACGTCTGAATGGCGACTTTGAAGTGGAGAACAAAAACGTGCAGCCTGAGTTCGATGAATCTGCCCACGACATTCTTGAAAGCAAAGAGCGGGACGGGATCGTCATGCGTGCCGTTGAGAAGCTCAATCCCGATCAAAGAGAGGCCATTCAACTCGCTTACTTCAGCGGTCTCACTCAAGCCGAAGTGGCCGAGCGTCTGCGCGAGCCCCTGGGTACGGTGAAAGCTCGTATCCGCCGTGGCGTGAACCGTTTAGAGACACTGATCAAGCCGCGTCTGGCCTGAGATCGCTGAACTGATTAGTGCGTGACAAGCGTTTACTCGTCATGCGAATCGGAATCACCGGAGCCAGCGGGATGATTGGGCAAGGCCTGAGTGCTTTGGCCATGAGTACTGGGCATGAAATCATTGGTTATTCCCGTCGGTCATCGGCTCAAGTGCCTTTGGTCACGAAGTCTATTGTTTCATCTGCCACCGATGTGCTGCCTGAAACTAAGCTCGACGCACTCGTGCATCTAGCTGGAGAAAATTTGTTTGGCCTGTGGACCACCAAGAAGCGTGAAAGCATCTGGCATAGTCGTGTGGACCTCACCAAACAGATCGTCACACAGCTCAAAACTTGGACAGCGAAGAATCGTCCACGAGTTTTGCTATGTGCTTCCGGCATTGGATTTTATGGCAGCCGAGGTGATACGATTTTGGAAGAGAACAGCAGCCAAGGCAGCGGCTTCCTCGCCGATCTTTGCCGTGACTGGGAAGCTGCAGCGCGCGAGGCAGCGACGTTGGGCATCCGAATCGTGCATCTGCGGACCGGTGTCGTGCTCGGAGAAAATGGCGGCGCGTTTCCGAAGATGCGCACGGCTTTCAAGCTTGCAGCTGGTGGGCGTTTCGGCTCGGGGAAGCAATGGATGTCTTGGATTCATGAGCAAGATCAGGCGGCGCTCATGCTTTGGGCATTGGAAAACGAAGCCGTCGTCGGGCCACTGAACCTGTGCTCGCCGCAGCCTGTGACGAATGCAGATTTCACGCGCTTGCTTGCCGCCCATCTGCACCGGCCTGCCTTCATTCATGTTCCAGCTTTTGCTCTGCGGCTACTTATGCCGGGCATGGCTGACGAGATGCTGCTTGGCAGCCAGCGTGCCTTTCCTCGCGCCGCCACCGATTTAGGTTACAAGTTTGCCTATCCAAACCTCAGCGATGCTTTTGTAGCGTTGGGCTGAGGAGACCGTTGACAGTGGTTTACAGTTGTTGACGATGGTTGACGGTTGTTTATCCAAACGACTGTCAACGCGCAGCCTCAACAACTGTAAACAACCGTCAACTTCCCCGACTCATGGCCGCACTCCAAACCACCATCGCCGTCATTTACGATTATGATCAGACGCTGAGTCCGACCTACATGCAGGACGAGACGCTCTTTCCGCACTTCGGCATTAACCCCACGGAGTTCTGGAAACGCAGCCGCGAGTTGGTAGATCAAGAAGGCTATGATGGCGAGCTGGCCTACCTCAAATGCATGCTCGACTACCTCAGCATGGACCGCCCCACCAATGATGAACTGCGAGATCTCGGGGCCAAGCTCCGCTATTACAAAGGCGTGCCCGACGTGTTCCAGGAACTCCACGGCGTGCTCAGCAGTCAGCACAAACTGCTCAGTATCAAGATCGAGCATTACATCGTTTCTTCAGGCCTGAAAATTTTGCTGGATGGCAGCTCGCTGGCTCCTTTTGTGAAGCGCATTTTTGGCTGTGAGTTCGGTCAGGACAAAGATGGGCGCATCAGCTTCCCCAAGCGCGTCATCAGTCACACGACGAAGACGCAGTATCTCTTCCGCATCAACAAAGGCATGCTCGAACCGCACGAGGACGTGAACGATCACATGGACCCCGATCTGCGTCCGATCCCGTTTCAAAACATGATCTATATCGGCGATGGCCCCACCGATGTCCCATGCTTCACGCTCATGAAACGCTACGGCGGACATGCCATCGCCGTATATAACTCGGACGAAACGAACCGCTCCAGTTTCCGCAAATGCTACCAACTCAGTGCGCTCGCAGATCGAGTGAAGCATATCGCACCAGCGGACTATCGCGCTGGCAGTCACCTGCGTTTGCTGCTTGAGGAAATGGTCCTCGACATCGCCGACGGCATCGTCCGCCGGAAGAAGCTAGAGATCGAGGAGGGCACCGTCTCAGCGCCGCACTTTTAATTTCAGTTCGCTAGTGCGGCTTCACGCTGCTGCTTGAACTTGCACTGACCGGTGCGGGCAAATTCGTCACACTTAGCCTGGATGCGCATGGACTTCATCAGGGGCTGGAAACCAAGGCGGCGCGTGATGCAATCATGTAGCAGCGCGGCGTGGTCATCTTCAAACTCAACCACGCGGTCGCAGTCTTGGCAGATGAGGTGGTTATGCTGCGGCTTATCCAGGAAATTAGGATCGTAGAATGTTTGGTCACGGCCCAGATCCACTTCTCTCAGGAGATCACAGTCCACGAGTAGCTGAAGCGTACGGTAGATCGTGGCGCGGGAGATCGTGCGGTCCAGCTTGCGAGTTTTTTCAAGAAGCTCGTCGGCATTAAAATGATCGTCTGTGGCGAATGCCGCCTCGACAATGACATCGCGCTGCTTGGTGCGGCGCAGGCCTGAGCTGACGAGGTGTGCTTCTAGGCGGTCTTTGACTCGTTGATCCATGTTGAGACTTGCTAGCGCTAGTTGAGACTGGGCGCAAGAAAGGATGTGTGATGCGCAGTCACGGCGCAGGCTTTATGCCTGACCGCCACGGGCTTTATGCCTGACCGCCAAAGTAGTGACCGAGCGCTTCCATCATGCCTTCACTCGCGGGCTTGGTGGCGACAAAGCCGCCGTACTTGAGCACATGCGCTTTGATCGGCGGCAGGCCATTTCCTGGCGTGGCGATCATGCGCGCATGACGCGGATCGAGCATGGACAAGTCATTGTGATTATCCCCCGCCGCGAAGCAGCGCGCGGCATCGAGACCGAGCAGGCGCGCCAGCTCGCTGAGCGCAGTGCCTTTGCTGTAACTACTGTGGGAAAAGCGCAGGTAGATGCTGTTTCGCTGATAGCCGATGTCTGGAAACTGGGAAGCGTGGGTGTCAATAAAGGTCGCGATCATGTCCATCTCATCCTCAGTCGAACTGACGATGCCCAGCTCACCTGCATCGCCTTCCAGAAAGCTCGCATTGGTCTGCGATTTCACCATTTCACGGATCGCGTTGAGCGAGGCTTGGTGGTCTTTGACAAAGCGATCGTGCGCTTTGCGTGCTTGCCGATTCCAGCCGCCGTAGTCGGTCCATTTGCTGAAAAGGCCGGGCTTATAAATATCGCACTCCTGCGCGATGATGAAATCCGGCTCCATGTAGATGCCGTGCTGGGCCAGGCCTTGCAGCGTCTGCGCCAAACTGCGCCCGGTATTGATCACCCAAGCCGCACCTTGACCACGCAGTTGCTGGATCATCTGCCCGAGAGTGGGATGAAAGACTGGATCGCTGTCTGGATGAATCAGAGTGCCATCAAAGTCGAAGCAGAGGATGAAAGTGGGCTTGCGCGCTGCCATGAGAGAGGCGCACGTTTTCACCCTGTCATGGCTACGAGTCAAGGCTTCAGCGCTCCTGCAAGTGCAGCACCAGATCCGCACCAATCATGGCCCAGAGCACCCCTTGATAGCCCACCGTGATGATCATCGACGCTTTGCGGCGTTTGGCACGGCGCAGCACACTTTCACAAGCCCACATCAAACTCAGCGCCAAGGGTGCCAGCAATGCCCGCAAATGATCGGCCTCCCACACGGCTGAATCCCACGTCGCGACACCAATCATCGTCGCGCTAGCGCCGAGAATGAATAGCACCGTGGTGATCGTCTCAGGGTGCAAGCGCTGTCCGGCATGGCTTGCCTTGGGTGTGCCCCAGCACACGGCTGAAGAGAGAGCCACTAGCAAGAAAATCAGGACCACAAGCTGCCAACCACCGTCTTGAGCATAGCGCAGCCACAGTGTATTTAGTCCACGCAAAAGACGCTCTTGAATTTCTAACTTGGTGTGGCCACTCAGATAGATCTGCGCATTCAGCCTCTCCTGGATCGGCATGGCTTTGAGGCTAGCGGCATCCGAGTGTTTGGCCACCCAGGCTTGAGCCGCCGGAGCATCGTCAAGCCAGCGCACCTGATCCACATAGCTGAAAAGTCCCTGGCCAAACTGCACCTGCGCCTCCACCAGCCGAGGTCCGGCGATGAAGCCAAACATAGAGCCAAACAGGATCAGGCCGAACAAATGATTCCGCCAAACCCAGAGGCTGGTGCTCTCTTTCTTCACCCAGTGCATGTGCAGCCAGCCCCAGATCGCACGCGCCGTGCTGACAAAAAGAAACACCAAAGCCAGCGGTAGCGCACGATCCTCCGCCAGATAAGCCAGCGCAGAGAACGCACCGATGAGACCGTAAACCCACAGCGAGTTTCTTTGCAGTCCATACACACAGGCGATCCAACCAATCAGGAAAAAGAGCTGAAACAACGTCGCCCCCGAATAGCTCGCCAGCGTCGGCAAAAAGCCGTGAAAGCCGCTAATCATCAGCACCAGCAGTGCCGCTGGCAGGGTAAAACTGCGCGCGCAAGTCACGCTCAGCAGGATTAGAAAACCAATCACCAATCCAAGACGAAAAACACCCGCACGATGCAGTGATCCAGGAAGATCTGCCGCCGTATGCATCCAAGCCGCGACCCACGGCCACAAGGGTTGGGCCATGCCATCGGTGCGGTGTGGCACCATCCGCTTCAGCGGCTCTGAGATGCTCTGAGTGAACTGCGGATTCAAATCTAAAACGGTCTGCTCCGTCAGCTTGAGATGCCTTTCCTCCAGCGCGCTCAGCGGCTCCTTAGAGGCCGAATGCAGAGCGCGTTGAGCGATCTCAAAATGCAGAAAAAGCACGCCTGCCAGAGCCAGGGCAAATGTCGTCCATCGAAGCCAGAGGTGGAGTCGGTGACGAGGGTAAGAAGGCATGAGGCGCGATGCGGTTGCCAGTGTAAACCGCCAAGGTGAAAAACCCAAGTTGATCTTGGTAAGTCGCTCTGATGCATTGCGCGCAGGCTTTGAATTGCGTAGCATGGCGAATGAGATTCCTCGCCCTTTTACTCCTCATCCATGGTTCTGCCGCCGCTGCCGATTGGCCGCAGTTCCTGGGTCCGCAGCGCAATGGTGTGGCGGACAAATACGAATCAAGCCTGCCAGACTCCTTTCCCAGCGATCTAACACCACTGTGGAAAAAGTCCGTCGGCTCAGGCTTCGCCGGGCCAGTCGTCGTGGGCGGGCAGGTCATCATCTTCCACCGCGAAAGCAGCGACATGACCACTGAGTCGCTCGATGCCAAGACCGGCCAACCCACTTGGCGCACGGTTTACACGACCGATTACATCGACAGTTTTGGGTTCGACAACGGCCCACGCGCCGTTCCTGCCGTGGCCGATGCTCGCGTCTTCACCTATGGTCCCGAGGGGCGCGCCACAGCCATGGATTTGAAGACCGGTAAAGAACTCTGGAGCTACGATGCCGCCGCAGCTCTCGGCTCCGAGCAGGGCTTCTTTGGCCGCGCGCCTTCGCCATTAGTCATGGGAGAAAACGTCATCTTTGCCCCTGGCGGCACTCTAGAAGGAAAGCCCGCTGGGCTGATCGCGCTCGATTGCGAGACCGGCAAACTGGCCTGGAACTCTGCGGATGATGAGGCTGGCTGTGCTTCCCCCATCTTGGTCAAAGGCGGCTTACTATCTTGGATGCGCAACCAACTTTGGTTGCTTGATCCCACAGGCAAAGTCCTCGCCTCCCAGCCCCTGCGTTCCAGCATGGACGCTTCCGTGAACGCAGCCACACCCATGGACTGCGGGGCCGCTCGCTATCTCATCTCCGCAGGCTACGGCGTCGGCGCGCATCTGCTTCACATCGCCGATGGCAAATTAGAAACGCTTTGGAAAAAGGAGGACACACTCGACTGCCACTACGCCACGCCCATTCGTGTCGGTGATCATCTCTACGGCTTCCATGGCCGACAGGAGAGAGGCATGAATCTGCGCTGCGTCGAGATTGCCACCGGCAAAGTCGCCTGGGAAGATCCGGACAGCGTCCCCGGCGGCACCCTCATCGCCGTCGGAGATAAGCTGCTCGTCGTCACCGAGCGTGGAGAATTGTGGATCGTCCGAGCCACGCCTGAAAAGTTCACCCAGCTTGCCGCCATCCAAATCCTCCGCGCCGGCCACCGCTCCCACGCCGCCTACTCAGACGGCATCCTTTACGCCCGCGATTCCGAGCACCTCGTGGCCGTAAAACTGCGCTGAAGTAGGCCGAATGTGTTTGGCGGATACAACCCTGTTGTGAAGCTCGACACCGTCGTCTCCTTCGACAGCTAGCTGAAGGACACCCAGACCTCCGACCTCATCCCTGCGGCCTTCTCAGGACCGCAAAACTCTCGGCTTTACGCTCTAAGAAATGGTTATGGAAATGCCTCCTCCAGCGCCTCCACATTGGCCTTCATCACGGATAAAAAATCTCCGACTTCGGGGACGTTTCCGCATGGATCGAAGACCAGACTTTTCACGCCGAGCACTTCCAGTTTTGTCACACTTTCCTTCGCAGGGGCGCCCTCCCAGATGATCCACTTAGCTGGGTGTTTGGATAACAATTCTTTGAGTCCTTCCATCGCCTTTTCGTTCGGCACCACCTCAGGCTCCCAGAGCACGGACTGGAGATTGATGGCGTAACGTCGTGCCCAATAGTGATATACGGGATGCGATGCGACAAGCGGCGCATTGGCCAGGCGCTTGCCAATGGCTAACAAACGTTGGTCTAAAAACTCCATCTCCTTCTTCAAGGATGCCAAATTAGTTAGTAGTTTTGCCTTTGCGCTGGTTTCCAAAACACCTTCAAGTGCGCTTGCCACTTCCTTAGCTTGCTGAATGCCCTGCTGGAGATCAATCCAAGTGGTAAACGCGGTGCCGCTGTGACTGTGCTCGCCGCCCGGACCGTGACTGTGAGTGCTGTCCGCTTTGATTTCAATGTACTGGGCTTTAAACCCTGCGGAAGTGTCGACGAGCTTCGATTGCGGCAGTGTCACTTTCTCCGCCCATTTGGAATAGGTCGCGCCATTCATTAAAATCAGATCGGCACTCTGAAACCCAGTCACAGCAGCGTCATCGGGTTGCCAAAAGGCGGGATCTTCATCACCAGGCGCCGGAAACTTCACGTCGATAGCATCTCCGCCCAAGCGTTCGGCGAAGTACTTCAGCGGGTAGTTGCAGACATAGATCTGTGGTTTGCCACTCTTCACCGCAGAACTGGATGAAGGCGTGACAGAGGCTGGCTTGCAGGCGCTAAGAATTAAAAATGGCAAAAGTAGAAGGCGTTTCATAGCGGCAAAGAATACGCATCCTGCATGGATGTGTTCCATATATAAATCTTGGCGGTTGCCGTTTCGGCGCTCCATAATCAAGCATGTTCCCCGCCCTGCTTATCGATGCTGTCGTCCTACTCGCCTACTTTGGCCTGATCCTTTGGATCGGCCTATCCCAGCGCAGCAAAAGCGGATCAATGGAAGGCTTCGCGCTTGGCGACCGGCAGATCGCCTGGTGGGCGGTCCTGGCCTCGATCCTGGCCGCTGAGATCAGTGCAGGCACTTTTTTTGGTGCGCCGGGAGAAGGCTATGCGCTGCGCAATTTCACGTATGTTCAACTGATGCTTGGCTATCTGTTAGCACGCATAGTGGTCAGTGCGGTGTTCATCCCCGCCTACTACCGACATGGGGTCGTCAGCATTTATGAGTTTCTCGGCACCCGCTTCGGACCGGTGACGCATCGGCTTTCATCGGGTGTATTTCTAGTCACACGGTTACTGGCCAGTGGCACGCGACTCTGGGTGCCGACGATGATCCTGGTCATCATCTGGCATCTGCAAAATCCTGGTCAAAGCATCGCCCCCGGCACTGAGTTTTGGATCACGGCTGTGGCCTTGATTGCGGTCGCGATGCTGACGGCCATTTATACTACTCTCGGCGGCATCCGTGCTGTGATCTGGACAGACGTGCTGCAAATCATCGTGCTGGTCTTTGCTCTAGGTTTTTCGCTCTTCTATCTGCTCAGCCATATCCCTGGCGGCTGGAGTGGCGCCACAGCCCTGCTGACAGGCCCAACGGATCTTCAAGTGATTGATTTTGGCACGAAAGAAGGCCTCGGCTTCTGGGGAAATGTGAAGCATGTGCTGGAGCAGGAGTACACGCTCTGGGCGGCATTCCTCGGCTCCACCTTTGTCACCCTGGCCACGCATGGCACAGACCAAGACATGGTGCAGCGTATGCTCACAGCGAAGAATAAACGTCAAAGCGCCGTGGCCACAATGCTCTCTGGTTTAGCGGACATCCCGATCACTCTCGTCGTGCTTGGCATCGGTATCCTGCTCTATGTTTTCTATCAACAGAATGTGGACACACTGCTGCCGAAAAGCGTGAACGGCGTGGTTTCTTCTAACAAAGTCTTTCCCTATTTTGTGCTCACCGTGATGCCTGCTGGACTACGAGGTCTCGTGATCGCTGGAGTTCTGGCCACGACCATGGGTTCTCTCAGCACCGCTTTGAATTCTCTCGCCGTTAGTTATGTGCGCGACTTCCATTTCCATTGGTTTGGTGAGCCGAAGACGGAAGCCGGCAAGGTCAAGGTTCTGCGTTTTGGCACCGTCTTATTTGCCGCGCTTCTCGTCTCTGTGGCGCTGGCCACGGCCTACGTCACCTCTCATAATCCGCAGTTGCGCATCCTACCGATCATTCTTGGTATCTTTGGTTATACGTATGGATCACTACTCGGCGTGTTCATGACCGGCCTCTTCACTCGGACACGCGGCAATGACTTCGGCAACGTCATCGCCATGATTGCAGGCTTCATCGTCGTCGCCTACATGAGTGGACTGGACAAAGATGTCATGGGCCTACTCGGAGCCAAGGGCATCCCTCGTCCTGAATGGATGCCCGTCATCGAGTTCCCCTGGCGCATCATGTTTGGCACAGTCACCACCTTCACCGTGGCGATGATGTTCCGCACACCTTTGGAAAGACAGCAGCACCGGTTTTTGGCCGAGCAGCATTGAACGTTGCGACCACGACTGGGGCAACTCACGTCACGTAAAAATGTTCATGCGACTCATGCACATTTTGAGAGATCGGCGGGCGAGTCCCCAGTTGTATGATGCACACTGTGCTCCATCATGAGGGTCAAACCATGTCCCTCCTTGAAGACACACTCTCATGCCTCGGTGCCGAAGTCCCGCTGCCAAAGATCGACCGCGCGCTCAAGGAATTGTGGGACAGCGATGTGGCGAAAACTCGCGCCTCGCTAATCAACTTCGCCATTTACAGCGAGGACGTCAATGCGCTTGCCGGAAACAACGACCTGCTCAGCAAAATCACCGCAGAGCACGCCTGCCGCGCCCTTCTCATCACCTGTCTGCCAGAGGTCAGACCCCAGCGCGCCCGAGCCTGGATCAATGCGCTTTGCCGCCCGTATCAGGGCAAACAAATTGTCTGTAGCGAGCAGATATCCTTTGTGCTCGAAGGTGGCGACGCAGCGCAGGTGCAAAATATCGTCTTCGCGCATCTCGATTCGGATCTACCACTCATCGTCTGGTGGCAGGGTGAGCTGACCAATAACTTCGAGGAGCGCTTTTATAGCCGAATCGACACCCTCATAATCGACAGCAGCACTTGGGAGAATCCCCAACGCGAGATCGCTGGACTCGCTGCGGCAAAGGCAGCAGAAACGGCGGATTTTGATGTGCGTGACTTGAGCTGGACTCGCAGTCACTTTATGCGCACCGCGTTGGCCAATTCCTTTCAGGACGTGAAGGCACGCGAGCATCTGCCAATGATCGAAACGATTGAGATCACTCACGCCAAAAGTCAGCGCTGTGCAGCACTGCTGCTGGCAGGCTGGATCGCTCAAAGACTGGGCGCCACTCTCCATGACAAATCATCAGGCCTTGTCTTTACCAAACCCGATGAGCAACCACTGAGTGTCACACTTCTTGAAAATGACACAGGTTGCGCGCTGCAATCCCTGCGCCTCATCGCACCCTGCCTAGACGTTACGATCCTGCGCGATGGCACCTCAGCCTTTGTCCGCACCCAGGCCACTTGCGAGGGCCACAGCCATGAGGAACTCCTGCCGGCGGATATGGTCAGCGATGCCGATCTCATCAGTGAGCAACTCAGCCGCACGGGTGGAAACACACATTACTCCAGCGTTCTGCCGCTCATGGAGTCAATGCTCGCCAAAATTAGCTAGCGGCTGCGCATCGTTTCCGTCTGCGATAGGACATCTGCAAAAGGCACTTTCTCCAGCATTCCATACGCTTCATTTCGCGTCAGACGCTCTCGTAGAGTCGCTGGGCTAGACAGGCCGCAAAGAAAACGCGCGAGCTGTCTCGGCGTGCGAAGCGAGGCGTGGCCCTCGTCCATGAGTGCACGGATCGCCGCCACATCCTCCATGGTAATCTCAGTCACGGCGGACTGCGGAAGCGGGCGCGGCTCTTCATTCGTCAAACCTTTCGCTCGTTCCAGGCAGCTCGTGCAGGTGCCGCAGTCCGCAGCCATCTCTTCACCAAAGTAGCGCAGCAGCCAACGCGTGAGGCAGCCACGATGCCCAGCAAGTTCCAGCACCTGATGCAGCCGCTCCACATCGCGAGCTTCACGCTTGGTGAAGAGCTGCTGCATCTGAACGCTGATCGGCCCAGGATCACGCTGCGCCGCATCATCACAGAGGCGGTAGCGTTGCCTGGCGCGGCTTGGCTTCAGCTCGATTTCGCCAGACTCCTGCATCCAGGTCAGCGCTTTCATGATCCGCTCACGTGGCTCTTCCAATTGCTCAGCGGCCTCATCAGGATTCAGCGTGATCCACTTCGTGCCGCGCTTCCCAGCGGAAAAAACCCGCCGCAGAAACGCCTGTCGCTCAGGTTTGTGACCCGACAAGATGCGCGCTTCAGGCTGGAGAAATCGGAACTGATAGCTGGAATAAAACGAACCTAGTGGGCGCACCACACCACCAAGCTCCAAATTCGTCAGCACCGTCTCAATGACCAGCGCACGGATGTCGGTGGACTGTGAAAGCTCGTATAGAGAGAAGTCGAACTCCTGCCCCTGGCGTAACAAATGATCCACCAATTGACGCAGCGCCTGTGGTGTCGGCGTATCGCCAAAAGTAAAATTCTCCAGCACGATGCAATCATCCCGACAGGCCAGCAAATCGCAGACCGATGGCTTGCCATCACGCCCAGCACGGCCCGTCTCCTGCATGTAGTTTTCCAGCGTCTTCGGCAGATTGTAATGATACACCGCGCGGATGTTCGCCTTGTCGATCCCCATGCCGAAAGCAATCGTGGCCACGATCACATCCAGACTGCCATCCATAAAGGAATCCTGAGCTGCATGGCGGTGCTCATCCGGCAGCCCCGCATGGTAGGCCAGCGCATTCACGCCGTTGCGTTGCAGATACGTCGATACTTCCTCAGCCGTATTTTGCAGCGTCACATAAACGATGGAAGCACCCTTTCGTTTCAAGAGCACCTTCGTCAGATATTCCTTCCGCTTCAGCGCCGGACATGGCGTGATTCGGTAATGCAGATTCGCCCGATGAAACGACGTCTGCACATGATCGCCCTCAGCGATGCCAAAGGCCTTATGAATATCCTTGGCCACCTCAGGCGTAGCTGTCGCAGTCAGCGCCAGCAGAGGGTGAATACCCAGCTCTTTAGCCATCAGTGCAAGTCGCAGATACTCCGGGCGGAAATTGTGACCCCACTCCGATATGCAGTGCGCCTCATCCACCGCCATCATCGAGATTTTCACCTGCTTCAGTCGTTCGATGAAGTTCTCATTCATCAGCCGCTCGGGCGCGATATAGAGCAGCTTCAAAGCGCCCGACCTCATGTCATCAAACACCCGCTGTGATTCCTCCAGCGAGAGAGACGAATCCAACCGCGCAGCCGCAATCCCCCGCCCGCGCAGCGCTTCCACCTGATCCTTCATTAGCGCGATCAGGGGTGATATAACAAGCGTCACGCCATCCATCAGTAGCGCCGGCAGTTGATAGCATAGCGACTTTCCCGCACTCGTCGGGAACAACGCCAGCGCGCTCCGTCCCGACAGCAGCGTCTGCATCACCTGCTCCTGCCCCGGACGAAACGCCGCGTGGCCGAAATGTTTCTTTAAAGTGGCTTGGAGATCGGGCTGCATCGGCGTTTATGGCACAGCACGGTAACTTCATCATTCCCTTTCCGTGACTTACGTGTATTCCGTGGGCACACATGTCTCACTGGCTGCTCAAATCTGAACCCGACGTCTTTTCTTTCGACCACTTAAAGGCTCGACCCAAGAAAACCGAACCCTGGAATGGCGTCCGCAATTACCAAGTCCGCAACATGATGCGCGACCAGATGGCGCTCGGTGATCTCGGCTTTTTTTACCATTCGAGCTGCGCCTTGCCCGGCATCGCCGGCATTGTGAAAATCATCAAAGAAGCCTACCCCGATCACACCCAGTTCGATCCCTCATCTGAGTACTTCGATGCAGGCAGCAAGCGTGAGGAGCCACGCTGGCTCATGGTCGATGTGAAGTGGGAGGCCGATTTCAAGACCTTCGTCACGCTCGACATGCTGCGTGCCGATCCCAAGCTTGCCGACATGCTCATTCTTCGACGCGGCAATCGCCTCTCCATCACTGAAGTTGAGAAGCAACACTGGGACCGCATCTGCAAGCTAGGCGGCCTGTGATCACAGGTCACTTCATGAAAGCCACGTCTGCATCTCCTGCGGTAAATCGCATTCCCACGCACCGCTGAACTCCGCAGCGGCCACTTCGAGTCGCTGCGAATGCAGCGCCTGCCGAGAAAAATGCAGTCGCCGCTCTAAGTTAGGCGTCCAGCCCGTGTCGATGAATTCCAGGTAACAGCGTTCATCGAGGCCATAGATTTTATCACCGAGCACAGGCAACCCGAGATGCGAAAGATGCACGCGGATCTGATGCATCCGGCCCGTGACAGGTCGCGCCTCCACCAGCGCCAGTTTGCCAGCAAGATCATGCTCCACCCGCCTCAGCGTGCGAAAGATCGTCTGGCAGGGCGCACCGTCCTCGTGCACCGCCTGCCGCACCCAGATGGCCGACTCCGTGACGTCACCCTTGCGCAGAATGGGCGCGTGCAGATCCAGCGTCTCCCACTCAGGCCAACCATGAACGATGGCTTGATAAGTCTTGTGAATCCGCCGCTCCTGCATCGCCATTCCAAACAAGCGCGCCGCCTGCGCATGCTTCGCCACCAGCACTGTGCCACTCGTCTCGCGATCCAGTCGATTGATGATGGAAACCTGTCCGCCATTGGCCACCTCATAAGCCAGGATGTCCTTCAATCCATGCCACAGCGTGCGTGCGCCATTCATGCCGCCAGGGTGGATCTGCAAAGGCGCAGGTTTATCCACGACGATGAAATCGTTCGACTCATCGAGGATGGTGAAAACTGTGTTAACCGCGTGCAGCACCTCCCAGCCTAGCGCTCGCCCCAAGCCCTGCCAACAGGCGTCTCTCTTCAGGTTTGCACCCAGTGCCACAGGAATCACAAGATCGGCAGGATGGACACGATTTCGCCAGACCTGTGAATCACGCTAATCTTGAGAATCCTGTAGATCTTTCATGGCTCATCTTTTGATGACCGCATTGATCCAGCTCATCAAAACATCCTCATCCATCGCTTTGGAAATCCTGTCGGCGCACTTCACCGCCGATTCTCGGTAGGTGCTTTCACTCAGCAGGCGCTTGAGTTCCTGCGCCACGCGTTCCGGCGTGAACTGCCGCACGCTGAGACCGATGCCAGCGCCGAGCCGCTCCAGACGATCTGCGTTGTCCGGCTGATCATGCGCCATGGCCATGATGAGTTGCGGGACGGCTGCCGCGAAACCCTGGGACATCGTGCCGATGCCACCATGATGAACAAACACGGACGCCTGCTTCAACAGCGAACTGAACGGCGCGTATTCGACCGTCAGAATGCTCGCAGGTAAATTCGGCGGCACTTGCTTGGGCTCCCTCGTGACAAACACAGCGCGGCAACCGAGGTGCTTCACCGCTTCTACCGCGACGGCAAAAAAGCGTGCCGCTTGAACGTTCGCGCTGCCTGGCGTGAAGACGATGGGACGCTCACCAGCGGCCAGAAACACCTGTAGCTCCGGATTCAGCACTTGCTCCGGGGCAAGGTCTTCGAGTGGGAAGCTCCATTGCAAAATATTCTCTGGCCAGTCGGGCTGGGGCTTGGCAAACCATTGAGGGAAAAGCGCCAGCACGCCATCCGGCGAGTCCCACCACTCACGCCAGAGACTGCGCGGAGGCTTCACCCCATTCGCCACGCAAAGGCGACGCAATTGAGGCAGCGCGAAGAGATCGACTGGATTTGGCAGTGAAAAAAGCGCGCGCTTGAACCACACAGGCATGAGTCGGAGAAAGCACATCGCCGGGTGCAGTAGCGGCGTCTCATGCACGCTCAGAAACACCGCTGGCTGCAAATGCACCGTGATGAGCGGCGTGCCATGTTTCTCACGCGCTAGTCTTGCGGCAAACGCCGTGACCGGAGCCAGCATGAGATCCACCTTTCCACAGCTCTCGATGGCGGCGAGATAGGATTCCACAGACTTCGCAGCAAACTCAAACACGACCTTCGTGCCCAAGCCGAGCTTCCAGATGCGCGGATCACGGATCATGGCCTCGAACTCATCCTTTTCGCCAAGCGAGATGAAGTTCAGCCCCACTTTGCGCGCCGGCTCTTCAAACAAACACGCCGTAATCATCGTCACACGATGTCCCCGCGCCATCAGATGTCGTCCTAGCCAAATGAAGGGAAAAACATCGCCAGCGCTTCCAAAAGGAAGAAGGAGAATCTCAGCCATGAATGCTTTCAGCCTGCCATACAGCCAGCGTTTAGCAATGCGGTCAGTGCTAGATTCGAGAGACCATCCGCACTGAGAGTGTTAGGCTAACCTGCGCGCTGTGTGCGGTGCTCCGCGATCAAAGAGCGACTGACAGCCGGGCGATGCTGCGACTTGGATTTGTTGGTGAAAGGATGTCTTCAGCGCAGCACACACCCAGCATTCTGCATCATTCCGGTGATGCGCCCATTCCACAAGAAGTGCTGCCTTGCGCCCTCACCGCCGCATCAAGAACTCATCCAAGTTCATCACCACATTGGCAACCGCTGTCCATGCGGCGAGTTTGGCGATGTCAGCCTCTTTTTGAGCAGGGCCGATTGGATCAGTGGCCATCTTCAAGGCTTCGTCTTTGCTGGCCTGATACATCACCAAACTTTCATCATGCAGCTTTGTCAGTGCGGCCAGTTCTCTGGCGCTGGGCTCGCGCGACACACAGAGTTTGAACATGAGTCCCAGCCTGCCTTGAGAGTCCTTGGCTTCCATGAAGACCTTGCGCGCCATGGCCTGGTTCGTTTCGACAAAGACTGGATCATTTAGCGTGACGAAGGCTTGCAGTGGCGTGTTTGTGCGACCGCGACGGATGTTGCATACCTCGCGGTTGCCAGCGTCAAAGGTGGTGAAGCTTGGATACGGGCTGTTGCGTTTGATCTCGGTGTAGAGACTGCGGCGGTGCTTGTCCGCGCCCTCGCTCGTAACCCAGTCGTTGGTGCCGCCAAAGGCAGTCGTGAGTCCGAGACTTGGGCGCAGTGGGCGCACAGGTTTGCCATACAGCTTCGAGTTTAAAAGACCGCTCACGGCCAAAGCCTGATCACGCAAAAGTTCACCCGTGGCACGGAAGCGCGGGCCGCGTGCGAGGAAGCGATTGTCAGGGTCGCGCTCATTCAGTTCATCCGTGCTGCGTGAGTCTTGACGGTAGGCCTGCGTCATGAGCATGAGCTTAAGTGTGTGCTTCACATTCCAGCCGCTCTCCATGAAATCTGCCGCCAACCAGTCGAGCAACTCTGGGTGTAAAGGTAGATCCCCTTGGCTGCCGAACTCCTCACTCGTGCGCACGATGCCCGTGCCGAACAAACTTTCCCACATGCGATTCACGGTGACTCGCGCGGTGAGTGGATTGTCCCTGCTTGCGATCCACTTCGCCAGTGTCAGGCGATCTTTAGGCGCACCTGCTGGCAGTGATGGAAAAACAGCGGGCGTGCCTTCGCTCACTTCATCGCCGAGCACCTGCCAGTTGCCGCGCATCTGCATCATCGTCTTCCGGCGTTCCGCGCCTGCTAGGTCCTTCATGATCGGCACGGTAAGCGGCTTGAGTGCCGCGAGCTGTTTGTTCAGCGTCGCCAGTTGCTTGCGGTCTGCGGCTGACTCTTTGGCCACGTTTCGCAGGTAGTAGTCGATCACTTCATGCTGCTGCGCTGGCGTGCGTTTCGCTGTAACTATGGTCACTACGGCGAGCACCGCCTGCGGAAGCGCCGTCACTTGCTGCACCTGGGCATCATCCGTGAAACCAAGCCTGAATTTTCCCAGGGTGTGTTGTTTGATCTCAGATTTCTGCACCAAACTCACGCGCAATATTGAGCCTGCGGGCACCACCACGGGCGATGCACAAAGCAGTGTTAGGGTATGTGGCTTGTCCGTCGCTCCGGCGATGGCCCAGCCCTTCTGAGTTTTGTCTTTCGGTAGCAGCAACGATGCAGCGGTGAATCCGCTTTGCTCAAAGTCTGCCATCGCTGTCGTGAAGACGACGGATAACGGGCCGCCCACCGCAAAGGTCTTGTCCTTCGCAGGTGCCACGGTTGGCTCGCTCTTCCAGATCGTCTGTCTCTTTGCATCCAGCAGCATCACGCGGAAACCATCGAGCCGAGTGCCAACACCACCATCTGTGCGGTTCCAAACAACGACACGCTCAATCGGCAGATCACCTTTCAGCTCTACTTCCCACCACGGATCAGTCTCTTTGCCAGACGTGTGCGCCACACTGCCTTTCGCATACTCGCCATCCGTGGTGCCATCCACTGCACGTCGAGCCTCGGCGTCCGTGTAGATGCTGCTCTGCTTTGCTGGACGACGGAAGGCCACGTTGTCTCCACCACTGAAGACCTGCACTTCGGCGAGTTGCAGCATCTTGTCTTTGCCCGGCAGTTCTACGCGCACAAAGCGAGCCACAGGGGCGGGTTGATTGGCAGGCGGAACAAGCTGTGCCTTCACCTCGGTAAGCACAAAGTTGCCGAACCCCGGCGCGGGCATCGTCTCAAGTCGCAGTGCGCTCAGCTTCCCCGCTGTCACTGGCAGTTCCACCGTGTAGCTGTCAGTGTCACTACGCTTTGAGATAGAAATGCTGCCATCGTCAGAGATCACCGCTTTTTGTCCGCTCTGAGTTGTCACCTTGGCGGGCTTTGGTTTCTGCCAAGCAAGCTCGCGGCCAAAAACCTTCTCCCATGCTGGTAGTCCGCTCAGCCACGCCGCTTCAGGCTTGGCAAACTTAGTCTCAATCGCTGCCAGTTCGGTCTTGATCTGCTGCTTCTCTTTCAGCAGCTCCGGCGTGTCGAATGAATGTAGCGGCGACTCATCTTTGCGGTCCGCATCAGCGCTCTGATTGAAGAAAGCATAGGACTGAAAGTACTCCTTGTGAGTTAGCGGATCGTACTTGTGCGTGTGACACTGCGCGCACGCCATCGTCGTGCCCATCCACACGGCATAGGTCGTGTTCACACGATCCACGATGGCGGCGCTGCGGAACTCCTCATCACTCGTGCCGCCCTCATTTTGCGTCATCGTGTTTCGATGAAACGCCGTAGCGATCAGTTGATCCTGCGTCGGATTGGGAAGCAAATCGCCTGCAAGCTGCTCAATCGTAAATTGATCAAATGGCATGTTCGCATTCAGCGCACGAATGACCCAATCACGATAGGTCCAGATCTCACGGCCTGGATCGCTGGGGTAACCCGCGCTGTCAGCGTAGCGCGCTAGATCCAGCCACTCGCGGGCCCAGTGCTCACCATACGCAGGCTTGGCGATGTAGTGGTCCACTAGCTCGGAGAAAGTGTTTGGTGATAAGTGTTTAGTCTTTAGTTGGGACTGGAAGCGAGTGAGTTCTTCGAGTGTCGGAGGCAGGCCGGTGACATCCAGCGCCACGCGACGGATAAGCGTGGCGGCATCAGCTTCAGACGAATACTTCAGTCCTTCTTTGGCTAACCGCTGAGCAAGGAAAGCATCAATAGCTGTCGGCTTCTCTGACTTAACACTCGGATTGAATCCCGGCACGGCAGGCTTCACCACCTTTTCGTAGCTCCAGTGCTTGCCCCAAGGCGCACCTTTTTTGATCCACTCTTTCAGCAGCGCCACTTGTGCCACGGTGATCGTTTTATGCTGCTTTGGCGGCGGCATGACTTCGTCAGGATCGGTGGAAAGGAGGCGCTGAATCAGTGCGCTCTTGCCTGGATCACCCGGCACCACGGCGATCACGCCATCGTTATCTTTTTTGGCCGCTGCCTCATCATCCAGTCGCAGATCGGCCTCGCGTTTTTTTTCATCCGGGCCGTGGCAGAAAAAACAGTTCTCCGACAAGATCGGTCGGATCTCACGGGAGAAATCCACCGCGCTGGCAGGGAGATTCAGGAGGACGAGGGGGATGAGCGAAAGAGTGCGCATGACGAGCGGTGTGATCATACGCATCAGGCTGCTACCTTTTGCGACCGTAGTGGAATCCGACATGCGTTTAAAGGGAGAGTTCATCGCACAGCGCTAGCGCCTTCAAAGCCTGACATGTCGCGATGTAAGTGATGTAATGGTAGTTCCCGCGATACAGCGACTGCATCCACCAGCGACCACTCACGCGCTGCTCCTTCTTTAGCCATGCAAGGCCGCGCTGGATGCGCTCATCAGCCACAGGCACGTTGTTTTGCCGCATCAACACGATGGCGAGAGCAGTCATGTAGGCATCGCTTTCGGGATTGGCAGCATCGGGAAGATTCGTGATGAGGTTGGTGACGTATTCACTCATTTCGAAGTGCCAGTCGTATAGCGCCGACATGTCCCGCGTGCTCCAGCCGCCGTCGGCGTGCTGCTTTGAAGAAAGCAAACCCAGCGCCGCATCACGCTCAGCCTGCGGGACGAGGTCCGGCATGTAGTGAGCCAGTTGCAGACGCAGCACGCGATCAAAGTCGTTTTTGATTTCCGGTGCGCGCAGCCAGGATTTGAGCTTCTCGATCTTGCTGCGCAAAGCCTCGTCTTGAAGCCCAGCAATCCAGCCTGGAGCGGCGGTGATGGCGCGTGCGGCTTGCAGCGACAATTCAAAGTCCGTGGTGATGTGTGGGATCTCCACCTCACCATGACTCACGAAGGCACCACTCGCCGACTGGCGCTCAAACATGTCACGCAGCGAGCGCTCGGTGGACTCGGAGATTTTTCCCGTCACATGCTTATCCCACTCCGCGAGGCCGAGTGAACGCCACACCGCTGTAAATGCACCCGGGTAATTCTTGTGGCCGTTTTTCTCCGTCTCTTTCACCGGCGCAATCTTCGCCGGTACGAACTCGATGAAGTCCGCCACGATCTCTGCGTTAGCCTTGCCGAGCTGAGGAATTAAAGCCGGACGTTCGCTGAGGTAAGGCCCTGTCGTGTGGCAATTCACGCAGGATTTCTCCCGCACCCAGCACGTCGCACCATCATCCAGATACTTCGCCGCAGCTTTGATCGACTCCGCGCCAAATGCCTTCACACGAGGTTCGTCTGCGGTGGGAATGCTGACCTTGATGTCACCGGACTCGTATTGAAACGCAGGCTTCGGCTTCGGCTTTGGCTGGGCTGTTTCCGCTGAGATCGCGGCGCTTGCAGCAAGGATGAAGATAATGACAGGTTTCATTCGCAGAAAGAACGCATGCTGCCGCACTCATTTCGCCAGCTTCTTCAATCCCATCACCCACACAAATAACGCCTCTCACGCCCTGAAAGGACGCTTCATGCAAGTGAAAGGATGCTGAAGAAATCCATGCGGCTCATAGAAGGCCTGCGCGTTCTCGGTGATGAGCAGTTGGTTCGTCCGCGCAAGGTCTGGATGCGCCATCAGCACCTCCAGCATCCAGGTGCCGAGCTTTTCACCACGACATTCTTCGGCAATGACAAAGTCGCAGATGTAAGAGTTCACGGAATGATCAGTGATGGCCCGCACAAAGCCAACCGTCTGCCCATAACGCATCAAAACAAGGCTCGTTGAATTTCAAACCGACTCAGCGATTTGCTCCACACTGCGATGTGAGGCCCAATTGGCCGTTTGGATCAAGGCGCAGATGGCAGGCACGTCGAAGCGAACTTGTTCGTCGGTAAGCGTGAGGTTGTCGCGTATGAGGAGCATGGTGAGCGCATTACGATTCGTCATCGACCACCTCAGGATACTGCTGGCGAAGAAAGACCAGATCGGCCCGATCTTTCTCACGGTGCGTGTTTTTCTTCATCCGCCACAGCAGCTTCGGAGAGGCAAACGGAATGGGTACATCTTGAACCATGCGGATCACGACTTCCTTCACGGCTTCAGCATAGTCGATGCCTGAGGCCGATTGCATGAGATCCACGACGATCTCATCTGCTACCCGGACCACCGTGTATTGACTCACCTCTGCAGGCTTGAGCTGAAGTACAGCTTTGTCGGGTAGAGACTCCAGGCAGTGGTAAACCTTGGCTTCATTTGGCAGATCCGTGTCGAAAAGCAGATCAACACCTCCCGTCGTCCGCCCGTAGCCAGCATACATGATCGCAAAGCCACCGATGATCATGTAGCGAGCGCCCAAGGAATTGAGCTGACAGCAAAGGGCTACGAGATCTTCCTCGGTGGGTGCTCTTGAGACTAGCTCACCTTCTAGCGGTTCAGATTCTTCATCGTCCATAGGTTCGCCTCCTCGTGAGATTTAAATCTGAAAACTCCTCGGACGCCGATGCTCATCTTCTGGCTCACCAGCACCTGATTGAAAGTCTTTTGCAACCCAGCCCCTGATGGCGGCACACGCCTGCCGACGGTCTTGCCGATGAACTCTTCCACATTAATGATTGGACGGGGATCTATGGTGGCAAGTTAGGCTATTGCAAGACGCTGGCAAGGCTGAGCTAACGCCGCCCGTGATTGAAATCGACGGGCTTCTTCACGGTCTTCGCGCCGAGGTTGTTTTCGATGGTACTGCGGGTGCAGGTGGGATCAACGACGATAGTCACGGGCTTGGTTTGGAAAGTGTTGCCGGTGAAGACGAGGTCGTGGCCGTTCGGGGCGAAGGTGACGGCTTCGGTGGGAGCGGAATCGCCGAGGATGAAGATGTTGTCTTTTACGATGACGGGACCGTAGGTGGCTCCGGGTTCGTAGAGGGTGAAGTAAAGCTCGGGGAATTGGCCGGGCTTGGCGGTTTGGAAGGCGATGCGGCCGCGTCGCATGTCGGGCTCGTTCTTCGTGGTGTTGTTGATGAAGACGTTGCCGGTCATGATGAAGTTCACGGGCTGGTTGATCCACGCGCCGCGTCCGCCGTTGCGGAAGGTGTTGCCGGTCATGGTGACGTCCGTGCAGCTCTTCTCGACGCTGACGACGCGGCTGCCATTCGTGCCATCGACGAGATTGCCGATGATGGTGGCGTTCTGGCAGAACTCGGCCAAAAAGAACGCACCCATGCGGCTGCCGAGAATCTGATTGTTCGCAAAGACGATGTTCCGGCACTTCTGAATGTGCATCGTATCGCCAATGGCACTGAGTTGACAGCCGGTGACGCGCACATCGCGTGCGCCGGTGATATCGAAGGCTCCCTTGCCAGGCCCACAGCCTGTGGGAGCATACGCGGCGAGGTAGTTGGCGTGGACGTTGAAGGCTAACGAGCCGCTGCCATCGTTCTCAAAGCGAATCGGCGTTCCATTGGGCTTTTCGGCGATTTTGATGTGTGTGGGCGTGGATTCGACGACGAAGTATTGGAGGCCGCGAACGAGGTTCTTCGGCAATCTTTCACCCATGAAGGTCAGTGCCTGAGTTGGCTCGTCATTTTGGCTGACGGCGGCCGGTTTGACTGAGTTATCCAATTTCACCGTCTCGCCGCTGAACATCACCTCGCGCATGAGATCGGTGCGAAAATACATCTTCGCCCGCTCGACCTCCCACGACTCGTAGGCCTCCGGGAAGGTCATGATCTGCCAGAGGTAACCGTAGTCCCACATGAACTTGCCACTGCGCAGCAGCATGCAGCTTTCCACGGCGACACGCTCCGCATAGGCGATGACCTCGCTCTCGCCTTTGGACAAACCATGCACGCCGATCACCGCTGCGGCCATGCCGTTCGCCTTCACATCTCGGAACAGGATGTCGTGCGTGCCGCCAAGCTTTGTTGTGGTGATCTCGATGCCCTTCGTGTTCGCATTCGGCTCCCAGGAGTTCTCCTGCCGTGCTGGATCAAACACATACCCGATGAACTCCCCGCCATGCCAGGCGAAGTGCGCCACATCCGCACCCGCGAAAAGCACCACGCGCGCTTTGTCCGGCAACGTCTCCGGCAGGATGAAGCGTGCGCCGTGAGCCATGACAGTCGTGTTTGATCGCAACGGGATCGGCTTCGTGCCATCGAGATGATAATCAGCCGCCGGAATCGTCACCACGCCGCTTTTCGCGAGCAGGGCGACGAGCTTTGCCGAGTCATCGGCAAGCGTGATGGTGGCGAGAAGAAGGAGAGCGAGCAGAGGCTTCATGCGCCGTTCATAACGGTCCCAACCAGCCAAACTCCACGACAAAGAGTGTGCGGAATGCGTCAGGCGCGATTTGTCACGCTAGAATGGCCTTCACCACCTCGCCCTTCACATCAGTCAGGCGGAAATCGCGGCCACCATAGCGGAAGGTGAGTTGCTCGTGATCGAGGCCAAGCAGGTGGAGCATGGTGGCGTGGAGGTCGTGGATGTGGATTTTGCCGTCGATGGCTTCGATGCCGAGGTCGTCGGTCGCACCGTGGATGTGGCCGGCTTTGACGCCTCCGCCGGCCATCCACATGCTGTAGCCTTTGTTGTTGTGCCCGCGGCCGTCCTGCGTGGCATCATCGGGCGTGCGGCCGAACTCGCCGCCCCAGAGGACGAGCGTGTCATCGAGCAGGCCGCGCTGATCGAGGTCGTGCAGCAGTCCGGCGATGGGTTTGTCGATCTGCCCACAGTTCCGCGTCATGCCGCCTTGCAGGCCGCCATGCAGATCCCACTCCTGATGACTGATTTCGATGAAGCGCACGCCTGCCTCGGCGAAGCGACGCGCGAGCAGGCACTGGCGGCCAAAGGTCTCCGTGGGGGCTTTGTCGGCGCCGTAGAGTTGCAGCGTTTCTTTGCTCTCGCCGCTGAGGTCCATCACGCGTGGCAGCTCGCCCTGCATGCGGAAGGCCAGCTCGTAGGATGAGATGATGCCCTCCACACGCGGATCACCGGTTTGGGCCAGCAGATCGCGATTCATCGCCTGCAAGAGGTCGAGTTGTCCACGTTGCGCGGGATTGTCGAGACGCGGATTGGTGATGTTGCCTAGCTGGAGCTTGGCACCGGGCTGGTTCGCATTGCCGAGCAGCGTGGCGGAGTTGGACGCGGGCAAGAAGGCGCTGGAGTAATAGCGCAGGCCTCCAAGTGCGGTGAGCGGATTGATGCTGATGAAGCCGGGTAGGTTCTCGTTTTCCGAACCCAGACCATAAACCGTCCACGCGCCCATCGATGGCCGCACAAACTGAAAACTGCCGGTGTGGAGCTGCTCTAGCGCCTGCGGATGGTTTTCGTTGTCGGTGTGCATGCCGCGCAGCACGCAGAGTTTGTCCGCCTGCTTCGCCAGCTCGGGGAACAACTCCACGATGTCGATTCCGCTCTGCCCATGCTTCGCGAACTTCCAGCGCGAGCCGAGCAGCTTTGTCCCCTTGTTGCGTCCCGCTTCGCCATGCCGCCGCGTCAGCTCAGGCTTTGGATCAAACGTCTCCATGTGCGATGGACCGCCGCGCATGCAGAGAAAAATGACGCGCTTGGCCTTGGCGGGGAAATGCGTGTTCAGTTTGCTCTCCGCCGATGCCATGTCGGCAAACGCGAGATAACCAAAGCCTGCGGAGGCTTGCTGGAGGAGTTGGCGGCGGGTGGTCATGACAGAATTGCTGTTTATCTCACCACGCGGAACTCCGCGCTGGCGATGATGGTTTGGCAAAGGCTTATCCAGGCGGTTTCGGGGCCGTTGGTTTTCAGGTAGGCGAGAGCGCGGCTTTGCTCCGCAGGCGTGGGAACACGGAAGAAAGCGCGTTCGTAGAGACGGCGCAGGCGTTGCGTGTCGTCACTTAAGCTTGTGTCGCTGAGCAGTCGCGTGGCGGTGTGGCGGGCTTGTTCGAGCACCCAGAAATTGTTCATCAAGAAGAGCGATTGCGCGGGCAGGATGCTCTCTCCACGCTGCGCCACGGGCCGCTCTGGCGAGGCGAAGTTGAACAGCGGAAACATCTCCGGCAGCGTCCCGCGCACGACGGGCACATACACACTGCGATGGTGATCCACGATGGCATCGGCGGTCAGGAAGGGCTTGAAGGTGAAAAGCTCCGCGTCCTTCTGCGGATGAAAGCGCTCAAGGAACTGCTTCTGCGGCGGATAAGGATCAAGCTGGCCGCTGAGAGCGAGAATCGAGTCGCGCAGCACCTCGACCTCCACGGGCCGGGGCGACATGCGCCAGAGCCAGATGTTGTCGGGATCGCTCCTCGTTGCATTCACTGAGCGATCCGTGCTGCGCTGATAGGCCTTCGATAGCACAATCTCTTTGATGAGCTTCTTCACGCTCCAGCCCTGCTCCATGAAGCGCACGGCGAGGTAATCGAGCAGCTCAGGATGGCTCGGCTTGGCACCATTCACGCCGAAATCATCCGGCGTGGTCACCAGCGCGCGGCCGAAGAGCTTCTGCCACACGCGGTTCACCATCACGCGGGCGGTGAGTGGGTTGTCGCGATGCGTGAGCCACTGCGCTAGCTCCAGACGACCGCTTTGCGTTTTGGCGGGACGTTTAACACCAGGAAGCGATACCACCTGCAAAAAGCCGCGTGGGACTTTGTCGCCGAGGCTGGTCGTTTCCCCTCGAAGGTGAATGCGGCAGTCGATGATCTCGCTGCGATCACGCGCACCCATCGTCCACGCAGGTTGTGAGGGTGCGGCGTCTTTGAGTGCCTCCACATCGTCTTCGAGTTTTTTGATTTTGACGTTCCACTCAGCGACCTCGGCCTCCATCGCCTTCAAATCGGCTTCTGCCTTCGCTTTGGCAGTACCGGTGGCCGATTCGACCGCACGCTTCGCGTCTGGCAGTCGTTTCTGCACGCGGTAGCGGTCACTTCGGGCTGTGTGCATGGCCAGTATGTCAACGTCGAGCTTGGTGAAGTAAGCCAGCGCTGCAGGAGCCAGCTTTTGCGCCTCTTCACCACCGAGCGGATGAAACTCTGTGTGATGAAACATCGTCGCCTTGATGCCACGCGGCCCATGACCATATAACGGCTGCGTACTGCGCAAGATACCCGCAATGGCGTAGTAGTCGGCCGTGGGGATGGGATCAAATTTGTGATCGTGACAGCGTGCGCAAGCCACGGAGAGGCCAAGGATTCCGCGCCCGATCATCTCGATCTGTTCATCGACAACATCCATGTGAAACAAATCCTGCTTCTGCTCCTCGAAGGCCTTTGCTCCAAGCGCAAGGAACGCGGTGGCCGTCAATCGCTCATCTCGCTGCACCGTGTCTTTCGCCGACATCAAATCCCCCGCGATCTGCTCCTGGATGAACACATCGTAAGGCTTGTCCGCATTCAACGACGCGATCACATAGTCACGATAGCGCCACGCGTGGAAGTTCATGACGTTGCGGTCGCGCCCGTTGCTGTCCGCATAACGCGCAATGTCCAGCCAATGCCGCCCCCAGCGCTCACCGAAGTGCGGACTCTTTAAGAGAGCATCCACCACGTCAGACAGGTCGGATTTGTCGGACACGTCCGACGGCGGCAGCCCGGTGAGATCGAGGTATAGACGCCGAATGAGCGCCGCACGACCCGTAGGCTTATTCGGCGTGAGTTTCTTCTCTGCAAGCTGCTTGTCGATCAAGCTATCGATGCTCGCACCCGGAACGACCTGCGGCGGGATCATTGCCCAGTGCTTTTTCCCTTCCTCAATACTCAACCCTGCTCCAAAGACGGAGCCGCTTGCAAGAAGAAGTAGTGCTAACCGGTGAAACATGAGTGGGAGATTACGGACAGCCCAAATGCCTCTTTCGTATTCACTAACCAACAAACCGATCTGTGGAGGCAGAATGATAGCGGCCCCCACCAACCAAACTCCACGACAAAGAGTGAGTGAAATGCGTCAGGCGCGATTTGTCACGCCATCACACCCTTCACGATCTCGCCATGAATGTCCGTGAGGCGGTAGTCGCGGCCTTGGAAGCGGTAGGTGAGGCGGGTGTGATCGAGGCCGAGGAGGTGGAGGGCGGTGGCGTTGAGGTCGTGGATGTGGACGGGGTCTTTGACGATGTTGTAGCTGAAGTCGTCGGTCTCCCCATGGACGTGGCCGCCTTTCACACCAGCTCCGGCCATCCAGACGCTGTAGCAGCGCGGGTGGTGATCGCGGCCGTGATTGTCGCGGGTGAGCACGCCTTGCGAATAGACCGTGCGCCCAAACTCGCCGCCCCAGATTACCAGCGTGTCATCGAGCATGCCGCGTTCTTTGAGTTCGGCCAAAAGCGCGGCGGTGGGCTGGTCGGTGTCGTGGCACTGGCTCTTGATGCCGCTGGGCAGGTTGTTGTGCTGATCCCAGCCGCGGTGGTAGAGCTGGATGAAGCGCACGCCACGCTCGGCGAGCCGACGGGCAAGGATGCAGTTCGCGGCGTAGGTGCCGGGCTTTTTCGACTCGGGGCCGTAGCGCTCGTAGATTTCGGCGGGTTCTTTGGAGAGATCGGCGAGGTCGGGCACGGCAGACTGCATGCGGAAGGCCATCTCGTATTGGTCGATGCGGGCCTGCGTCTCCGGATCGTGGTAATCGGCGAGCTTGAGGCGGTTCAGTGCGGCGACATCGTCGAGCATCGCGCGGCGGCGCTCGGTGGTAATGCCGGGCGGATTGGAAAGGAAGAGCACGGGGTCTTTGCCAGAGCTCATGCGCACGCCCTGATACTTCGAGGGCAGAAAGCCGCTGCCCCACATGCGCTCGTGCAGCGGTTGAGCGTTCGTCGGGCCACTCGGGCGTGAAATGAGCGCTACGAACGCGGGCAGGTCTGCGTTGTCCGAGCCGAGGCCATACGACACCCATGCGCCGAAGGCGGGTCGCCCGCCGATTTGATGCCCGGTTTGCAGCAGCGTCATCGCCGGATCGTGATTGATGGCCTCCGTATGCAGCGAGCGAATGAGGCAGATCTCATCCGCGAACTTCGACGTGTGCGGCAGTAACTCGCTCAACCACATGCCGCTCTGGCCGTGTTGCTGAAACTTGAACACCGACGGTGCGATGGGAAAGCGCTTCTGCCCAGCCGTCATGCCCGTGAGCCGCTGCTCGCCACGCACGGAGTTGGGCAAATCCTTGTCGAACTGCGACGCGAGCCCCGGCTTGTAATCAAACAGATCAAGCTGAGACGGCGCACCGGCCTGCGTGAGCCAGATGATGCGTTTTGCCCTCGGCGCAAAATGAGCCGCAGGCGAGGCGAAGAGCTTTGGATTCGCGAGTGATGCCAGGGCGAGGCTCTTGAGCCAGTTGCGACGTGAAAAGGGTGCGAGAGAGGATTCGGCGCTCATGAGCGGAGAAATGAGGAATTGAAAGGCGCTGCGATGTCGGTCATGATGTCGGACATGAAGACCGCATCCAAAAAAGCCGCCAAGAAAGCCCGTGTGCGCACCGCGAAGCCCCTGCGACGTGAATTCACCGTGCGCGATATGAACCGCAGCGGCGCGGAGCTGCTGGAGGCGGCGCGGAAGCTCGGCAGCGTGACGATTCGAAGCCGGGCAGGCGATGCTTTCGAAGTGCGATCCCTCAAAGAGGTCCCAACAGGACCTTCTGCGGCGAATTCGGTACTCGAACGCATGCGTCGGCATCGAGAGCGTCTGGCAGAGATCGGATACAAGGAGCCGACCGCAGAAGGTTGGGAAGTCATCAGCCAGGCCATCGCGGGTGAACGATGAAGCCCTACGTTGACACGAATTTTTTGACCGCTTTCTACAGCGGCGGAATGCACTCGGCTGAGGCCGAGCGGCTGAGTCAACAGGCAGCGATGCAAGGCGGCTGCCCTATACCGGTGACCTTTTTGACCCGCATGGAGGTCATCAACTCGTTTCAGCAGCAGGTTTTCTTCACCAGAAATGGAGTTCCTGGAATCCATGCCAACCCTGAGGCAGCGATGCTGGAGGAGTCTCTGTTTTTGGAAGATCTGCGGGAGGGCGTTTTGATTCTCACCACGCGAATTCAACTCGAAACGCTGGTGTCTGTGTTCGACGAATTGGTCCATCGCCACACGATGAGGCATGGTTTTAGAGCATACGACATCATGCATGTGGCCTCCGCACTCATTCTGGAGTGCGACACCTTTTGGAGCTTTGACGCGAAGGCGAAAAAGCTGGCGGAGCTGGAAGGACTGAAGGTGAACTGAACGCATGGCGGTCACTCCTTGGTGATGGTTTCGTCGAGATTGATCAGCGTGCTGGCGACGGTGGTGAAGGCAGCAAGTTCAGCGGGATTCAGTTTCTCGTCGGTTTTGGCTTCGCCGATGGTGAGGAGCTGTTTGGCGGCCTCGGGGTCTTTGGTGAAGTCTTGGATGGACCGCTCGATGGCAGCCGTGAGGATCTGGAGTTCTTGCATGCTTGGTTTTCGGCCAAGAAGAATCCGAAAGCCTTGCGTGAGGCGGGACTCGATGGTCGTGCCGCCTTCTTTGATCATGCGTTGAGCGAGGTGACGCGCAGCTTCGACATAGGTGGGATCATTCAGCAGGTTGAGGGCTTGCAGGGGTGTGTTCGTGCGTGGACGGCGGAGGGCGCAGGTTTCGCGGAAGGGCGCATCGAAAAGCAACATGCCGGGATGCGGAACACTGCGCTTCCAGTAGGTGTAAAGGCTGCGGCGATGAAGGTCGTCGCCTTTGCCGGGAATGTAGGTGTTGTAGCCGTTGCCCGCCGTGATCGTTTCATAGATGCCGGGCGGATGATAAGGCTTCACACTCGGGCCGCCAATTTTCTCAACCAGCAATCCGCAAGCGGCGAGAGCCTGATCGCGAATGACTTCGGCGCTGAGGCGATGACGTGGTCCACGTGAGAGCCATTGATTGGACGGATCGGTCTGATCAGACGGATGACGTGAAGACTGCTGATACGTCTCGCTCGTGACGATCATCTTCACGAGTTGCTTCACATCCCAACTGCTCTCTTGAAGCGTGACGGCGAGCCAGTCGAGCAGTTCAGGATGACTTGGCTGCTCACCTTGAGAGCCAAAGTCCTCGCTGGTGCGCACGAGGCCGGTGCCGAAGAAGTGCTGCCAGAAGCGGTTCACGATCACGCGAGACGTGAGTGGGTTTTCGCGGCTCACGAGCCACTTCGCGAGGCCGAGGCGGTTGTGCGGCAAGTCGGCGGCGAGTGAGGGCAAAACGCCGGGCGTGGCGGCGGTGACTTTCTCGCCGGGCTTGTCATAGGCACCGCGCATCAGGATGAAAGTGGGACGCATCTCTTTCTGCTCCTCCATGACCAGCGTGGTGGGAATCTCCGCCTCTGCAGTGGCGATCTGCTTCTTCAAAGAAGCGGCTTCAGCGCTGAGGCGACGATGCTCAGGCATTTGCGACAGTCGGAATTCCGCGAGTTGTTTTCGTTCGGCGGCTGTTCGTTTCGCATTCTCCTTTTGCGCAATGGTGACGATGCTCGCTGGCGCGACGACATCAGTCGGAATCGTGGTGGCAAAGAGACGCCACTGCGAAGGTCCACCAGCATTCTCGACACTGATCGTGATCTCGGTCTCTGAACCTTCGAGAGGCTTTTCGAGTTCAAAAAGTGCCTGCACGGGCTTGTTCGGTGCCACCGAGAGCACGGAGCGAGTTTTGCGGTCGTTATCGAGAACGTTGACGTGGGTGGCGTCGATGGCGTGGAGCTTCGTTTTGCCGATTTTGAGCTCACTCCATTGAAAACTGGCCGAAGGAGCCGTGGTGGAGCATTCGAGACGCAGCGCGGTGATTTTTCCTGCTGGCAACTTCGCGTTAATCACGATGTTGTTGGCCCGTGTTTCCTGCGGACCGGTCAAAACGGCCTTGTCAGCGATTTGAGGCGGATTGTCGCCGCCGGTGGCTTTTTGCGGCTCCAGTGGCTGCCAGTCGATCTTCGCTGTGGCGAGCTTATTCGCCCAAGGTTCGAGATCACCCGCCGCGAGGCCTTTGAGCTTGTCCTCGACCGGTTTGAGCTTCGCATTCAGCGCGGTGATTTTGGTCTCCAGCTCTGGCGCGGGCAGTTTCACGAAAGGCGGTGCGTTGGTGCGGACGGGATTGCCGTATATGCCGACACCTTTCTCCGGCACGTTGTGAAAGAAGGCCTTCATCGCGTAGAAGTCGCGCTGCGTGAAGGGATCGAACTTGTGATCGTGGCAGCGGCAGCAGTTGAAGGTCTGTCCCATCCATACGGCGGCGGTCGTCTCCACGCGGTCGGCGGTGTATTCGGCGAGGAACTCCTCCGCGATGATGCCGCCCTCTTCGTTCAGCATGTGATTGCGATGAAAACCCGTGGCGATCTTTTGATCGAGCGTGGCACCCGGCAGCAGATCACCTGCGAGCTGCTCGATGGTGAACTGATCGAAGGGCATGTTCGCATTGAAGGCCTTGATCACCCAGTCCCGCCACGGCCACAGCTCACGGTCACGATCCACCTGATAGCCGTTTGTGTCTGCAAAACGTGCCGCGTCCAGCCAACCGACCGCCATGTGCTCGCCGTAGTGCGGGGATTGAAGCAGGCGGTCGATGTAAGCCGCCAAGTCAGAAAAATCCGATTCTTTTGGAGGCAACCCAGTGAGATCTAAAGCAAGCCGCCGCACCAGCGTCTCCCGGGAAGCCTTCGGCGTAGGCTGAAGACCGTGCTTCTTCAACTCTGCCCGGACAAAATCATCAATGGAGTTGCCGGACTTCGACTTCACCGGCGGCACGAAGGCCCAATGCGGCTCATACTTCGCGCCCTCGGCGATCCATTGCTTCAACGTGTTCTTTTGCTTCACCGAGAGCTTCTTGTGCGAATCCGCCGGCGGCATGAGGTCGTCGGCATCGGTCGTGTTGATGCGCTCGATGAGTGTCTTCGGGCCGAGCTTGATCAGTTCCTCGCGCACATCGAGCCGGAGATCGCCCTTGCGGTGGTTCTTGTCCGGTCCGTGGCAGTAAAAGCAGTTGTCGCTGAGGATCGGGCGGATGTCGCGATTGAACGACAGCTCCGCCGCGCTGGCCTCAGCACTTATCAATGCTGATCCCAGCACAAGCAATGAAGCGGCGAAATGGCGAATGGGTGGCATGGAGGAGGTGTTGTGAGGGGGATTGCGAGGAGATTGGGAGTTACGCGAGGATTCCTTTCACCACCTTGCTGGGCTCCACGCCGGTGAGGCGGAAGTCGAGGCCTTGGTGGCGGTAGCTGAAGCGGTCGTGCTGGATGCCACAGAGGTGGAGGAGCGTGGCTTGGAGATCATGCACATGCACAGGGTTCTCGGCGGCGTGATAGGCGAAGTCGTCGCTGCTGCCGTAGATGCAGCCCTTTTTCACGCCGCCTCCCGCGAGCCACATGGTGAAGGCACGGGGATGATGATCGCGGCCATGGGCTTTAGGATTATTGATGTCGCCCTGCACGAAGGGCGTGCGGCCAAACTCCCCACCCCAGATGACGAGGGTGTCATCGAGCAGGCCACGATTTTTGAGATCCTTCACGAGTGCGGCGCTGGGTTGATCGGTGTCCTTGCACTGGATGGGGAGTTGTGTGGGCAGGTTGCCATGCTGGTCCCAACCGGCATGCATGAGTTGCACGTAACGCACTCCGCGCTCGGCGAGACGGCGTGCCATAAGGCAGTTGTAGGCGTAGCTGCCTTTGCGCTTCACATCGGGTCCGTAGAGATCGAGCACGCTCTGCGGCTCATCGCTCAGATCGGTGAGTTCGGGGACGCTGGCCTGCATCTTGAAGGCCATCTCGTATTGAGCGATCCGCGTGTTGATCTCGGGATCGCCGAGTCGCGCGTGCGCTTGTTGATTCATCTCGGCAAGGCCATCGAGCATGGTGCGACGCAGGTCGCGGTTCATGCCATCGGGGTTGCTAAGAAAGAGAACCGGATCCCCTGCGCCTCGAAACGGCACGCCTTGATACTGCCCCGGCAGAAAGCCTGCGCCCCAGTAGTAATCAAAGAAGAACTGGCCGCATGATGCCTCTTGATCACGCGAGGTCATGACAACAAACGACGGCAGATTGTCTGAACTCGATCCCAGCCCGTAGCTTAGCCACGCACCAAGGCTTGGACGGCCTGGTAGATTGTGCCCCGTGAGCAAATGCGTGACCGCTGGCGCGTGATTGATCTGCTCGCCGTGCATCGAGCGGATGAAAGTGCAGTCATCGACGATGCTAGCCGTGTGTGGCAGCAGATCACTGACCCACATGCCACACTGACCGCGCTCCTTGCCACCCCAGGCTGCGGGCAGGCAGGGTTTGCTCTTTTGGTTCGCCGTCATCGTCGTGAGTCGCAGGCCGCCAAGCACGCTCTCGGGGATGTCCTGATTGCGCCGCTTCCGCAGTTCTGGCTTGTCATCAAAGAGATCCACATGCGAGGGGCCGCCGGTCTGCATCATGTAGATCACGCGCTTCGCCTTCGGCGCAAAGTGCGGCAACGATGGCAGGCCTTTCTCTGCTGCCATGAGTGACTGCAAAGCTGGTGCGCCGAGCGTGAGTGCCGTAGTGCCAAGGAAGCGACGACGGGTGAGATTCAGGGCGTGTTGGTGGAGAGGGTTCATGGATTCAGCGTCTCGTCGAGGTTCAAGATCATGAGGCAAACCGTGGTCCAAGCTGCGTGTTCGGTGGGCGTGAGTTTGCTGGGGCGTTTGGATTCGCCCGTCGCGATGAGTTGCTCGGCATCCTTGGGCTGGGCTTGGAAGTGAGCGCGGGCTTTGGCCAGTGTTTGCTTGAGAGTGGTCATGCCTGGCGCATCGAGATGACGGCCAGTGGCATTGCGGAAGGCGTGATCGAGTCGGGCGTCGTCGTCGCTGAGGCTTGCAAGCTTCTCGGCCCACACGCGGGCGGCTTCCACATACGTGACGTCATTGAGCGTGGTGAGGGCATGGAGCGGCGTGCTGGTGCGCTGAGGTTTCACGGCACAGCTTTGACGCGCAGGCACATCGAAGAAGCTCGCCGGAGCCACGCTGCGTCGCCAGAAGGTGTAGAGGCTGCGGCGATACAAGTCCTCGCCCGTGCCCTGGAAGTAACGGTTCTTGCCAAAGCTCATCTCCTCCCAGATGCCGGGCGGTTGATACGGCATGACTGCGGGTCCGCCGCGCTTATCCACGAGCAGGCCGGACAAGGCGAGCGCTTGATCGCGCAGAAAGCGTGAGTCGAGCCGATGACGCGGGCCTCGTGCGAGCAAAATGTTCTCGGGGTCCTTCGCGAGCAAGGCTGGCGTCACGACCGCACTCTGGCGGTAGGTCTTGGATTGCACGATGAGTCGTATCATGTGCTGCACATCCCAGCCGCTTTCGCGAAACTCCACGGCGAGCCAGTCGAGCAGTTCGGGATGCGATGGCAGCGCGCCTTGCAGCCCGAAGTCATCGGGCGTCTTCACGATGCCGCGACCGATGAACAGCTGCCACAGGCGATTGATCACCACGCGCGACATCAGCGGATGCTGAGGCGAAACGAGCCACTTCGCCAAGGCTATGCGGTCAGCCTTGGTGCCCACAGGCAGAGGTGGCAAGGACGCAGGCACGGCAGGCGGCACGATGTCGCCGGGAGTCTCGTAGTTGCCGCGCTTCAGGATGTGCGTCTCGCGCTTCTTTTCATCCCGCATCACCATGACGTGTGGGATCTGTTGCTGAATCTTGTCCTCCTCGGCACGCAGTTCATCAATCGCCTTCATTGCCGACGCCCAACGCGTATCAACCCGCAGAAACAGCTCCACCAGCGCCCGCTCCGTTTTGTTCGTGAGCTTCTCGTAGTTCAGCGCCTCCAACTTGATCGTGCCTGCGATCCGGCGCAGGCCGTCTTCTTCGATGCGTTTCAACAAGAGGTCACCATCGGCGCGCACTTCCTTCACCCATGTCTCAAACGGCGCTTTGAACTCCTTGTTCCTAACCATCAGAGCCTTCTCCGCGCTGTCGCGATTCGATTGAGCGGACTTCATCTGAGCGTCCTGCTCCGGCGTGGCGAGCATGAGATACGGCGACTCAAGTGCGTAGAGACTGTCATACATATTGCTGTAGCTCTTCTTGCCGAAGCGCTTGTCCACACCGCCGGTCTCCACGAGCTGGTTGAACAGCGCGAACATCGAATAGTAGTCCTTCTGCGTGATCGGGTCGAACTTGTGATCGTGGCACTGGCTGCAGCCCATCGTCAGGCCCAGCCAAACGGCGCTCGTTGTCTCCACGCGATCAAACACGGTCTTCGTGCGATTCTCTTCCGCGATGGTCCCGCCCTCCGCATTGAGCATGTGATTGCGATTGAAGGCCGTGGCCACGAGCTGGTCCTGCGTGGGCTTCTCGAGCATGTCACCAGCGAGCTGCTCGATGGTGAAGCGATCAAAGCGCATGTTGTCGTTAAACGCCCGCACCACCCAGTCGCGCCACGGCCAGTTCATGCGAATGGAGTCCATCTGGTAGCCGTTCGTGTCCGCATAGCGTGCGGCATCGAGCCAATCCACCGCCATGCGCTCGCCATAGCGAGGCGACTTCAGCAGGCGAGCAATGGCGTCCGTGTAAGCCTTTTCGAAATCCTTCGATGTCGCTGCTTCAAACGCATCCAACTCCGCAATCGTCGGCGGCATGCCGGTCAGATCGAACGTCACTCGACGCAACAGCAATCCTGCCTCTGCCTGGGACGAAAAGGCGAGACCCTCCGCCTTCAATCGTTGCCCAATGAAGTGATCAATCGCCACATCACCCTCAGGCACCGCAGCACGCACCGGCGGCACGAACGCCCAATGCGCCTCATACTTCGCGCCTTGCTCGATCCAGCGTTTGATCAACTCCCGCTGCTCGCTGGTGAAGGGCTTCTTGTGTGCCTTCGGCGGCGGCATCACGTCATCTTCGTCCTTACTGATGATGCGCTGCCACAAGTCCGATCTGGCAAGATCACCCGGCACAATCGCCCGCACGCCATCGTTGTCCTTCAGCGCCGACTCCCGCACATCCAGCCGCAGCCCCGCCTCGCGATGCTTCTCATCAAAGCCGTGGCAGTAGTAGCAGTTGTCCGACAGCAGCGGCCGGATGTCGCGGTTGAACGACAGTTCGGCCGCGCCGGCCTCAGAACTTTTCAATGCTGATACCAGCACAAGCAATAAAGCGGAGAAATGGCGAATGGTCAGCATACTATTTGTTGGGGAAGAGGCGGCTCTGGATGTCCTCGCGCGTGAGGGCGCACAGTCCGCAAGCACCTCATTCCACGATGGTGAACGAAGAAACCTACAGGGCAACAAGGGTCTCAGGATCATTGTTTTTTCATTGTTCAGGCGTCGGTGAAGGGACCTCCTCCGATGGTGGCGAGCTTCTCGCGCACACGAACACCGTCGATCTCAGCGACACTGGTCTTTTCCTTCAATGCCATCGCGGCGGCGACTCCGGCAGCCTCGCCCATAGCCATGGCGGTGACGGTCACACGCGTTGACGCATGGGCACCACGAGTCGCGCTATGGCAGCGTCCAGCGACGAGCAGGTTCTCGATTTTTTGCGGAACCAGTGAGCGGTAAGGAATGTCGTAGGGCTCCGGCTGGACCTTCCGTGGATCAAAGTCATTCGCACTGCCAGCGACGGTCTTGTTGGGATGCAGGTCGAGATACCAGCAACCGGTGGCGATGGCATCATCGAAGCGCCGCGACTTCATGAGATCGTCCTCGCTCAGCACATGCTGACCGATGATACGACGCGACTCGCGCACCCCGATCCACGGATAGGCCTCCATGAAATAGGCATCTTTAAATGCGGGCACGTCCTGCTTCCAGGCACGGAACATGGCATGCGCGTCGGCGCGGCCCTGCATCTCGGCGCGGGTGAGATCGGCGGCATCCGTTGGATTGGCAGGCACGCGGACACCGTGGACATACACCTCGTTCTTGCCGAAGAGGAACATCACGCCCGGCCCATAGTAGTGAGGCAGTTCGCCCCGCTCCTGTGCCGCCTTCAGCGCAGCACGGCAGGCGCCTCCCATCGTCGCATCGGCAGCCACATTATTGATGCGGAAATGCAGCGTCAGAGGCTGGACCTCCGCGTTTTGCTCAAACAGCCCCCCCGCCCAGGCGGACACGTCTGCATCGCCCGTGCAGTCGATCACAGTTTTGGGGCGGATGTTCACCAGCCCGTCCTTGTTGGCCACGGTGACACCCTCGATGCGAGCCCCGATGGTCTGTACATCGCATACGAAGCTGTTGAAGAGCACACTCAGTTTCTCCTTCTGCTCCTGAAACAACCGGTCGAGCAGGAGCTTGAACTCGAAGGTGTTCGCGATCGTGGGATTATGCCTCGACACAGTCTGTGCATCCGGCGCGCAAACACCCGACTTCGATAGCATCTCCAGCGCGATGCCCCGCACCACGATGCGTTTGGTGTCGATATGCGCGATGCCATCGAAGTAGGGGAGCCCGACACTGGTAATGATTCCGCCGGCAAAGGGCGCTTTCTCCACCAGCAACGTTCTGGCTCCTGAACGTGCCGCCGCCAGCGCAGCGGCGCTGCCTGCGCAACCGCCGCCACAGACAAGCACATCCGTTTCAAGAGTGCGCGACACCTTGCCGGAGGACTTGGGTTCCGTGGCGATCAAGGGGGCCGATACCGCTGCCGCAGAGGCGACGGTGGCGGTCTGCATAAAGGTGCGGCGCGTTTGGGCGGGGGTGGCAGTCATGGCGGTGAAATAGGTTGAAACATACGATCACGCTCCCTTCTTGTTGGCGTCAAAGATTGTGTGAAATGCGACAAATGCGCAAACTTGTTCTAGGCACTTGGTAGATCCCAATCGCTGCACAACGGGTTTGCACTGAGTTCGGTCTATTCGTCGGGCGGTGCTCAGCCACGCTGGCCAGCGTGGTGATCGAGAGCAAAGAAAGGCGGAAAAGCATCCGTAGTCATACGCTGCGGCCTGCACGGCTCACTCAGGCCTATTTCTTCTTCACCGGCGTGCTCGGCAGCGAGGAAACATTGAGCGTGAAGGGCTTCGCGGGCTGTTTGCCGAGGAGTTGGAGATCAAACCACTCCATCATGCGCTCGGTGTCCTGCGGCATCTCCTGCCAGCCGCCGTGGCCGGCTCCCTGGCGGATGACGAGTTCGCACACCGTGCCGACTTCGTGGCAGCGCTTCAAAAAGCGCTCGGATTGTGTGATGGAGACCTGCGGATCGGCATCGCCATGCACGATGAAGATGGGCGGCTGGCCTTTGTGGACCCAGTAGATCGACGACAGCTCACGCCCAAGTGCCTCGCGGCCTTCCGGCGTGGCGGACTTGGGTCCAAAAGCCGCCGCGTAGGCTTCGAGTTTGCCGATGCCGACAGCGTTGTCACCGGGCTCGAACCAGTTCAGGTAATCGGTGGGCGGGTAAAAGCACGCCACGGCATTCACCGCGCTGCTTTCGCGATCAATCGGATCAGCCGCCTTCGCATCGCCAGACCCACCACGAGTCGCGAGCATCAGGCTGAGGTGACCACCCGCACTACTGCCCGTGACACCGAGCTTCTGCGGGTCCACGCCATACGACGCGGCATTGGCGCGAACAAAACGCACCGCACGATTTAGATCGGCCACGATCTCCTCGACCTGAAACCGCGGCTGCGTGCCATGCACGACGACGAACGTCGTGTAGCCCGCTTTCGGCCAGTCGCCATCGCTGATGCCGTTGTGGTTCGACTTCCATCCGCCGCTCACGATCTTGATGATGCCCGCACCGTTTGGTTGCGCCGGTTTGAAAACATCCATCGTCAGCGCCACGCCATCGTGCTTTGTGTAAATGACATCACGAATGCGCTCCGGCTCCTGAGCGGCCAGTGGTTTGGCAAAAAGAGCAAGGCAGGAGCAGAGCAGGAGGTGTTTCATGGTGAGCGGATGTGTTGACGAAGGACTAGACGCTCCAATGCTGCGTGATCTTCTTCTTCAAGAACTCCACGCTGCGGGCGAGCTGCTCCATGCCATCGACGCCGTCCTCGATGCTGATCCAGCCGTTGAAGCCTTTGCTTTTCAGCTCGGTAAAGATGGCGTCGTAGTCGTTGAGGCCTTTGCCGATTTCGCCGTGGCGGAGGCGTTTGGCATAGCCTTGGGCACCGCCTTCTTCTTTGCGCAGGTCTTCGATGGTTCCCTCGGCGAGGTAGCGGTCGCTGGCGTGCATGGTGACGACGCGGTGCGAGACGCGCTTCAGCAGCTCGATGGGGTCCTCACCGGCGAGGTAAGTGTTCGATGGGTCGTAGTTCACGCCGAAGTTCGGGTGGTTCACGGCATCGACGAGCTTGCAGAAGACATCCATCTTCTGAGCGAACTCGGGGTAGTCCCAGAAGTCATCTTTGTAATGGTTTTCAATGATCAGCGTAATGCCGCGCTCCTGCGCACAAGGCAGACAGGCATAGATCGAGTCCGCAGCGAGCTTCACGCCTTCATCCAGCGTCAGTTCAGGCCGACGCTGACCGCTGAGCACGCGGCAATACGAACCACCAAGCGTATGCGTCATGTCGATCCAGCGTTTCTGCTTGGCGATCTCCTTTTCGCGGAAGGCCGCATCAGGATGCGTGAAGTCCGGCGAGCAGCACATCATCGGAATGACCTTACCGGTGTCCTCGACCTCCTTGCGAAAGCGCGGCCAGTTTTTCTCATCGGCCATCTCCAGAAAACCGGCATACCATTCGAGGCCTGGGATGTCGAGCGGTGCGGCGAGCGTGATCCATTCGGAGACGGTCATCGTCCCTTCTTTGCAGAGCTGCTGCATGAAGGCTTTCGGGAAGGCGGCGAGGCGAGGCATGAGATTGGAGTAGTGGAGTAATGGAATCACTTCGTGGGAATCGTGCTCGCATCCTTCGGCGGATTGCGACCGATGAAGGGATGCTGCTCCAGATCGAAGACCTGGCCGCTGATGGGACCGCATTCGTCGGCGAGGAGCCAGGCGGCGCAGGCGGCGATCTCTTCAGGCCAGAGGATGCGGCCGGCAGGAGCATAGACCTTGGGCAGATCGGCATACCAATCGTCTTTGAGGCCGTGTTCGCGTTTACGTTTGGCCTCGTTTTCGGTGAGGACCCAGCCGGGATTGATTTGGTTTACGCGCACGCCGTCCTCGCGCATGAGCGTGTCGCCCAAGTTGCGTGTGAGGGTCATGAGCGCACCTTTGGAGACGCTGTAAGGCATCAAATTCGGCTCGCCACTCCACGCGTTGACGCTGCCGATGTTGATGATGCTGCCGTGTGATTCGCGGAGATGCGGTAAAGCGGCACGGATGAGCAGGTAGGGCACCACGCAATTGATTTCGAGCATGCGGCGGAACCATTTGGCGTCGGTATCGTGGATGTTGCCGAGGCCGACCTGCGCAGCGTTATTCACCACGGCGTCGAGTTTGCCAAAGGCGGCTACGGCCTTCTCGACGAGCAGTTGCGGCGCATCTTCCTCGGCGAGGTCTTTGAGCACGAGCACGGCCTTGTCCGCGCCGAGATCCGCAAGCGTTTCCTGGCCCAGATCGGCCTCCAGGCCATGGATGAGCACTTTTGCGCCCTCGGCGACACAACGCTTCGCGATGGCTTTACCGATGCCGGTGACGCTACCGGTGATGAGGATGACTTTGTTTTCGAGACGCATGAGGAGATAGAGGATAACGAGGTCACCCCGGATTTCACCACGACATTGTCTGTGCGAAATGCGACTCCTTAGTTCTTCGGTTCCAACGTCTCGGCCCTTTCGCCGGTGAGCTGAAGCACACGCCAGAGATGCTGTGCGCATTCGGCGCGGGCGAGGGGAAGGTCTTTGCGATCTGCGGCAGCAAGACCGGCATTGGCGGGCAGATCAAGCGTAGTGAGCCAGCGATGCAATGTGCCCCAAGTGGTCGGGCGTTCAGGTGTGAAGGTGGGTTGTTGGGTGCCGAAGTTTCCCCAGGCGATCATGGCCTCGATGCCGTCGCGCTGAGGCGAGTCGGCGGGCACATCGGTGAAGCGTCGAGCCTTCTCTTGGGGCCACTCTTTGGCCTTCGGCGTGGCGCGGTGCAAGCGGGCGAGCAGGCAGGCGAGTTCGCCACGGGTGACGATCTTGGCGGGCTGGAAGAAGACGCTATCGGCATCCGGTTGCCAAATGCGGCGAGTGACGAGGAGATTGGCGGCTTCAAAATGCAGATCGTCGGTGAATACATCGTGCCAGGGCCAGATGAGCACGCCGGGGCCACCGTGACCGCGCACGAGGTGCTGCTGGATCTCACGCACCTTCGGCATAGCACTAGCGATCTCACGCGGCGGCACGGCATTGCGCAGGGACATCCACGCGAGTGTCGCGCTGGCCTGGCCGATGAGCATCATTTGATTGTGCAGACGCAGCGCGGACTGCACGACGCTGCTAACGCCGATGTTTTTGCCTGCGCCGAGCAATCCATTCATCTCGACGGGCACAAGGCCGCGCAGTGGGAAGGTGGCGCGGTCGGTATCCGTGTGCCAGCCGCGTGAGGGCGTCTGGACGTAGTGCCAGGGGCCACGGGGATCGCCATCGAGGAATTTTCGACGGGTGGGATGGAAGTCGATGTTGAACTGGAATCCGAGGATCGAGTCTGTGAGCATCACTTTGGCCCATTTCGGCTCACGTGTGGCGGCGCGGATGTCGTTTTCGCTGAGCATCGACATCGCCTCGAGCCGTAGGCCTTCGCGGACGTAAGGCTTCGGCGGGAGCTTGTCAGTGGTGCCAAATTCATTCGTGAGTTGCATGTAACGGAAGGACTGCGGGAAGTCGCCCACGCGATCATGAACCTTGGTTTGCAAATGGTGCAGCAGGCCCAGCGTGTGGGCTTTGGCATCAGCAAAGATGATGCGGCGCTGTGCGGGCGTGAGATTGACGATGTTCTTTTTCGAAGCACCGGGCTCGCTTTTCTCCAACGCATCCACCACACGCTGTGGGAGCTGGCAGGTGGGATAGTCCTGCACCGGCCAGTTTAAAAACGTGGCCTCGGTGCCCGGCGCAAAGCCATTATGCCAGCGATCCACGAGCCGACGATGCGTGTAGATGCTCCAGCCGGACTTCGCGTAGATGCCCTCGCTCATGTCGCTGTCCACCCAAGGCGGTGTCTTGTCGAGAGACGAGAACGAACGTGCATCATAGCTGGCTGGCGCAGCAATCGTGGCATCCTTCCCACCCGATTCACGCAGCACGACACACCACGAAATAGGATTCATCTCCTGTGCGCCTGCATCGTCGAAGGTTTCCGGAGCACTCGGTTCATTGAAACGTGATCGCAAATCGGGACCCGCGCCATACTTGGCTCCGCTGAGACGAATCACATCGCCCCAATCGGAAGCGTCGATGGTAAGCTTAGCGTGAACAGTGAGGTCCTCTTTTTCCGATGGGTCAGTCGGACGGAAGGTTACTGCGCTGACACGGCCATCCTTCGTTGATACCTTTACGGGTTCGAAGTGATGAACTACTGCAAGTAGATGCGGCTTGATCTTGAATTCATAGGTTAAGGCCCCTTCAAAACCAGCATCGAACAACCAGTTGCCAAAGATCTTGGCAGCTGCTTTTGGCTCGATGGTCTCGGTGCCGCAGTAAGCATTGCCTGGATTCGCCTTGCCATACTTCGCGGAGTTATGGGCGCGGATGCGCTGCACCATTTCGAGAAACAATCCGCTGCGCGGGAACCCCCCACGCTTACCGTTCACGGTGGTCCATTCATCCAGGCAACCCACGCCCTCGGCGCTAAACTGGCCACCAAGCCAGTCGATGTCATTCACGAGCACGATTTTCTTCACACCGAGCCGCGCTGCTTGCACCGCCGCCGCGCACGCCGATTCATTGCCGCCGACGATGAGGAGGTCGGTCTCGATGACCTCGGCTGTCGCGAGCAGTGGTAGAAAAAAGAGAGATAAAAAAATGGCGCGCATGAAGGGCTTTAGAATACGACGTTTAATGACAATCCACACATGTCTCGAGTTTTCCTTCACCTGTCATTCGTCTGCCTGATCGTCACCACGATCTGCCATGCGGCTGCGCCGAGTATGGATGAGGGCAGGAAACATTGGGCGTTTCAGCCTTTGCTTAAAGTGCCGCTGCCTGATGTGAAACAGACAACTTGGCCGAAGAATGACATCGACCACTTCATCCTCGCACAGTTGGAGACTGCTGGATTGCAACCATCCGCTGAGGCAGATCGAACGACTTTGATCCGGCGAGTGACGTTGGATCTCATTGGCCTACCGCCGAGTCCTGCAGAAGTGGCGGACTTTATTCAGGATGAATCGCCGCGTGCTTATGAGGCGCTGATCGACCGACTGCTGGCGAGCCCACACTACGGAGAGCGCTGGGGCAGGCATTGGCTGGATCTTGCACGCTATGCGGACACGAGCGGCTTTCACAATGACCTCGACCGACCCTACGCGTGGAAGTATCGCGACTATGTCATCCGCAGCTTCAACGGGGACAAACCATACGCGCGATTCATCGCGGAGCAGATCGCGGGAGATGAAGTGGACGGCGCGAATGAGCAGACGCTTATCGCCACCGGTTTCTGCCGCAATGGATCAAGTAATGATGACAATATGGGTAAGACACCCGAGGCCATAGCCCAGTATAAAGCGGATCAGATGGACGATGTGATCTCCACCACGTCGTCGGTTTTCATCGGGCTGACGATTGGCTGTGCACGCTGTCATGATCACAAAACGGAACCGATTCTGGCGAAGGACTACTACAGCCTGATGGCCGTCTTCAACGGCACGGAGCGACTCGGACTGCCGAGCGGAGCCACGGATGCGAAGGATAAAAAAGTCAACGACGCGGCCAAGGTGATGGCGCTGGTCGAAACGAAGCCGGAAGTGGCAGCCACACACGTGCTGCTGCGCGGACTCGCGGCGAATAAAGGTGTTGAAGTCGCTGCCGCCATGCCTGCTGTGCTCACCGCTAGGCCCGTGAATTTCCCCAAGCCAACGGGCAAGACATCTCTCAGGCGCAGGACGTTGGCAGAGTGGATCAGTTCGCCAGAGAATCCCCTGACATGGCGTGTGATGGTGAACCGCGTGTGGCAGCATCATTTCGGCCAAGGATTAGTGACGACTCCCAGCAATTTCGGTGTTTCCGGCGCAGCACCGACCAATCCTGAGTTGCTCGATTTTCTCGCAACGCAATTCGTCGCAAATGGCGGGCTTTTGAAGCCGCTGCACAAAATGATGCTCATGTCTGCGGCCTATCGACAGCAGTCCAGCAGCCATGCAAAAGGCCAGCAGGTGGACCCGATGAATCACCGTCTCTGGCGCATGAACAAACAACGAATGGAAGCTGAAGTTTTGCGAGACAGCATCCTCACCGCAAGCGGACAACTCAACCGCACTGCTGGTGGTCCGGGCTTCAAGCCGCGCATCCGGCCTGATCTGCTGGATGCCAGCCAGCGCAACAAGTGGCCAGCGATCCAAGCCGAAGGCACTGAGCATTGGCGGCGCAGTGTTTACATCTATGTGAAACGGCAACTGCTGATGCCGAGCATGGAACTCTTTGATGCACCGACGACCACGGACAGTTGCGCGCTGCGAATGCAGAGCACGGTGCCGACTCAGGCGCTGGTGCTCATGAACGACGATTTTGTGGAGGATCAGGCCGATCATCTGGCACGCCTTGCCAAAGTGGAGGCAGGAGATGAGTTGGCGAAGATCGTGGAGCAGATGTTCATGCTCACTTTGTCGCGAAAGCCCACGGAAGTGCGCATGAGCCAAGCGGTAGAGTTTCTAAAGTCACGGGAGCATTTCAGCGACCGCCACTCCGCACTGCGCGATCTGTCTCACGTCTTGCTTAACAGCAGCGAGTTTGTTTATATCGAATGATGCCGCCCCTCACACGCCGCCAAATTCTACAGCAAGCCGGAGCCGGATTTGGCTCGCTGGCGCTGCAATCGCTGCTGGGTGCGGACGGTCTTCTCAGCAGCACGAATCCAATGGCTCCGCGCGCGCCGCATTTTGCGCCGAAGGCGAAATCGGTGATCTTCCTCTTCATGTATGGCGGGCCCTCACATGTGGATTTGTTTGATCCAAAACCGGCGCTGGCGAAGTATCATGGCAGGCCGATTCCATTGTGGAAAAAGGAAGACGCTTTCATGGGGGGAAAGACAAAGAACGTGGCGATGCAAAGCCCGTATCGCTTTACTAAACACGGGCAGGCGGGCATCGACATGGCAGAGGTGTATCCGAATCTCGCACGACATGCGGACAGCCTGTGCATGATCCGGTCCATGCACACGGAGAGCAATAATCACGCGCCCGCGCTTTTTCAGATGAACTCGGGCTTCGTCCAACCCGGTCGGCCCAGCATGGGTTCATGGGTAACGTATGGCCTCGGCTCGGAGAGCGAGAATCTACCAGCCTTCGTGGTGCTCCTCGACAAGCTCGGCGCTCCGGTGAACGGTGCGTTGAATTGGTCAAACGGCTTCATGCCTGCCGCCTATCAGGGCGTGCCTTTTCGCAGCAGTGGCGAGCCAATCGCGTATCTCACGCCGCCGAAAAATGTGAGCGCCAGCCAGCAGCGAGCACGACTCGATTTGCTAAAGCAATGGAACACCGAGTATGCCGAATCGAACCCAGCGGAAACGGCGCTGGCGGCGCGGCTAAATGCTTATGAACTAGCCTATCGCATGCAGATGAGCGCTACCGAATGCACCGACTTGAAGGGTGAGTCAGCCGCCGTACGTCAGATGTATGGACTCGATCATGCGACCACTGCGCACTTTGGAAAAAACTGCCTGCTCGCGCGTCGCCTCGTAGAGCGCGGTGTTCGATTTGTGCAGGTTTATAGCGGCGGCAATGAAGGTCCGAAGGCCTGGGACGCGCATGATGATCTGAAACGTAACCACGATCTGCACTGCGCGGAGACAGATGGCCCTATCGCCGCTTTGCTCGATGACCTGAAGATTAGCGGACTACTCGACACCACGCTCGTCGTCTGGGGCGGTGAGTTTGGCCGCTCGCCCGTCGCAGAAAACGGCAAAGGCCGCGACCATCATCCCAAGGGTTTCACCATGTGGATGGCTGGTGGCGGAATCAAAGGCGGCATGATCCATGGAGCGACCGATGAGTTCGGCTACGCGGCCATCGAGAACCGCGTCTCAGTGCCCGATCTGCACGCAACGATTCTTCATCAACTCGGACTCGATCACGAGCAGCTCACCTATCGCTTCACCGGACGTGACTACCGCCTCACTGACGTGAGCGGCGACGTGGTGAAGGCATTGCTGGCGTGATTATTTGGCCGCACCTTTGATGCTGAAATCGTCGTAATTCACATCAATGCGATTCGTGGTGAGGCTCACAACCGTCTTGTGGTCATGCGCGACGCCGGGTGACTGGAAATTGCCGACGACCTTGCCGTCGATGCTGGTTTCGACCGTGTCGTTTTGCGTACGCACGACGAGTGTGTGCCATTCCTTGAGCGAAACTGTGGTCGGCATCGACTTGGTCCACTTGATCATGTTCGCCTTGTCCTCGGAGGTCAGCGTGGGCGGTGTCGCCTTCTTTCGCGTGTAGATGTCGTTACTGAAAGTGCCCGCCTTCGCATCGGCCACGACCACGGCCTTCGGATTCACTGAGATGCTGCAAATATGTCCGGCGTGCGAGCCTTTGTAGTCTTTGTCATCAAACCAAATATTGAAGCCCTTCGCCTGATCGCTCACGAACTGGAATTTCACGGAGACTTCCAAATCAAGCTCCGGTGCGATACGGATCACATCCACCGCTGAATGATCCGACTCCGGTGCGGTGATGCCTCTGAGCACTCCGTCCTTCACGACACTAGCGCTTTTGTAGTGACCCCATGTTTTGCCAAAGCCATCAGCCGTGAAGTCGTCAGAGAAGATGACTCGCGGATAGTCGGCGGCGAAAGTGGCTGCGGTGGCGAGTAGGAGGAGCGGAAGGATGAGTTTCATGCGACAAGAGAAATGTGTCATCGGCCAGGATGCTGCGAAGGACAAGCTCAGACTCGGTCCCGAGGGGAACATGTATTTGCCCAGATGAGCGGGAGCATGAAAGCGCTGTATCAGAGGTGCAACGGCATGAAGCGCAACGCTGCGAGCCTGATGCTCAAAAAGCGCGTCTATGACATGCTGCGTATTGAACAAATCGGGCGCTTCAATCTCAACGCCGTTGCGTAAGCTGTACCCAGAACAGACCCTCAGAAATAAAAGCCGCCCACTAACATCCCAAAACGGCCCTTGAAGTCACTTGAGTAACTTCAAAATGATTTTCGCCTGCGAAAGCCCGGTCGCATGAAAAGTGCTTTCGGGCGTGCCCTTAAATCAATACCCTGTAAATAACAACGTAGTCCCAGTCAATTATACGGATATTACACAACCCAGTACCCCATCACCTTAACAAGAGAAAATCGATACTCGTAATCGTACAAAGCTTAGTTCGTTAGTCACACACTTATCGCGCTAGCTCTGTGTGACGACGCTCTGGCGCTTTGGGTTATATGCTCATGGCGCCACATTAATTTTCAATTCAAGACTTTGTAGCTAAAAGCTGGCGCACTGCACGCCGCAACCCGCCTCGATGTAGCGCGCGCAGCTCTTCGAGGAAGGCTTGCGGCTGGCCAGCTTGCGGATAAACGAGAGGTTCACCCACGGTGAGTCGGAGTCGTATTTTCTCTGGTGGCAGGCGCCAGATCGGCCAGCCTTTATTCAAATAACGACTGCTGGTCTGCACGTAGATGGGCCATACGGGCGCCCCGGAATTTTTGGCGATGATGGCCAGCCCGCCTGTCAGTGGATTCATGCTGCCATGCTCAGGTCGAGTGCGTGTGCCCTCAGGGAAAAATAGGAGGCGCTCATTACCACGCAGCAGTTCGATGCAGCGCCGCAGCATCTTGTGAGTGGGTTCATTCGGGATGAATCCTGCCGACGTGGCAACACCACGCAGGAAGAGATTCCTCATGAGCGTGGCCTTCAGCACGCAGGCGACGTGATCCACCTCGGCGGCGACAAACACCGCGTCCCAGAGTGATGGATGATTCGGCGCGACGATCAGCGACCCGGTCTGCGCATGAAGTCGATCAAAGCCCACATACTCGCACTCGACGACGCCTGATGATTGCAGTAGCAGGACGACACTCTGGAAGAATTTTTTCAGCACAACCTGCCCCAACTCACGCGCCTGCTGACAGGGCAAAGTCAGCGGCAGCAGCCAACTGAAAGGCAGCATGATCAGCCCATAGGCTAGCCAGTAAGCTAGTAGCGAAAGCCCAACCGTTAACAGTCGCAGACGATCAGACAGAGTGATGCGGCCCATAGGATCAAGCCATGGCCGTCATGCATTGAGGATTGTCAGACGAGGCCTTCATGGGTAATAAGAGTTGAATGATGTCGCACCCTGATTCGCTTGTCCAAGCCCTTTCCTCACTGCCTCACGGAGCATCGTTTCGATTCATCGACGAGCTGGTGGAAATGCTGCCCGGTGTGTCTGCGACCGCACGCTGGACACTCAAGGGCGACGAGGCCTTTCTCGAAGGCCACTTCCCCAACCAGCCGCTGCTGCCTGGTGTGATCATGATCGAATCACTCGCTCAACTCGGCGGCATTTTAGCGCAGAGTGATCGTGGTGAGAGTCCACTCAAGAACCTGCGCCTCACCGCCGTCCGCCAGTTCAAGATCCTTGGCAGCATCGCACCCGGCCAGACTTTGACGATCCATGCGAAACGTGATGCCGTGATGCCCGGCCTTGTGCAAATCAGTGGTGAAATTTTAACCGCCGACGGCACCAAACTCGCGACAGGCAGCGTCGTGCTCAGTGGTGAGGAATAAAAAAGGCTGCCATTACTGGCAGCCTTTCGTGAGAAGATTCAGAACGGGAGCTATGGCGTGCCGTTGACGTAGTCGATGGCGGCGCGGCAGATTTCCCAGAAGCTGCCATGCTCCATGCTGGCGCCGCCGACGAGGGCTCCATCGACATCTTTTTGGCTGATGAGTTCGGCCATGTTGTTGGGCTTCACGCTGCCACCGTATTGAATGCGGAGCTTCTGGGCAGTGTCTTCACCGAATATGTCGGTCAGGACGCTGCGGGTGAAAGCGTGCGCTTCCTGTGCCTGCTCTGGGCTGGCGGTGCGGCCTGTGCCGATGGCCCAGACGGGTTCATAGGCGATGACGCAATCTAGCACACGACGCGCACCGACTTCGGCGAGGGATTCGCGGAGCTGGCTTTCCAGCACTTTTTCGATCAGGCCGCCATCGCGCTCTTCGAGGGTTTCGCCGATGCAAAGAATCGGGTGCAGCCGGGCTTCAAGTGCCGCCAAAAGTTTGGCATTAACGGTGGCGCTGGTTTCACCAAAAATACTCCGGCGCTCGCTGTGTCCGAGGATTACGTGGCGGCAGCCGCACTCTTTGATCATGCGGGCGCTGATCTCGCCAGTGTAAGCTCCAGCTGGATGCTGGCTCATGTTTTGAGCGGCGAGTTCGACGTTTTGTTCGCGAGCCGCTGTGAGGGTGTCTTGTGCCTTAGCGAGGCTGACAAACGGTGGCGCGATGACAATCTGGACAGGACATTTGTCAGGAACCAGACGAGCAAAGGAGCGGAGGAAGTCATCCGTCTCCTGAGGTGTCATGTGCATCTTCCAATTGGCGGCGATGATGGGCTTGCGGATGTGGATCATGGGATGGGAGCTTGGTTTTTGAAATGTTATTTCTCCTGCAAGCAGGCGACGCCGGGGAGCACTTTTCCTTCGAGGAGTTCGAGGCTGGCACCGCCGCCGGTGGAGATGAAGGTCATCTTGTCAGCGAGGCCGGCTTTCTTCACGGCCTTCACGCTGTCACCACCGCCGATGATGGTCTTGGCGCTGGTGTTTTCGGCGATGGCTGCTGCCACGTCGAAGCTACCTTTGGAGGACTCTTTGATTTCAAACACGCCCATGGGACCGTTCCAGATGACGGTCTTGGCCTTAGCGATCTCAGCGGCGAAGAGCTTCACGGACTCAGGTCCGATATCGACGCCTTCCCAGCCGTCCGGGATGTTTTCGTTCACGTCGGTGTACTTGGTGGTTCCGAGCTTCTTGGCATCGAAATCAAACGCATCGGTGATCATCGCATCGACCGGGATGAGCAGGTTCACGCCGCGAGCCTTGGCCTTGTCGATGGCGGCCTGGGCGATCGGTTCCCACTCGGGTTTGTAGAGGCTCTTACCGATGGTGATGCCTTGGACGAGCTTGCGGAAGGTGTAAGCCATGCCGCCGCCGATGATGATCGTGTCGGCCTTTTCGAGCAGGCGATTGATGACCTCGATCTTGTCGTTCACTTTTGCGCCGCCGAGGATGACGACAAACGGACGCTCGGGGTTTTCGAGTTCGTCGTGCAGGTAGGTCAGCTCTTTTTCCATAAGCAAACCGGACACGGCAGGGAGGTAATCGGCCACACCAGCGGTGGAACTGTGGGCGCGGTGCGCAGAGCCAAAGGCGTCGTTCACGAATACTTCCGCCAGCTCGGCGAGGCCTCTGGCGAGTTCGGGATCGTTCTTCTCCTCGCCCGCATGGTAGCGGGTGTTTTCCAGCAAAAGCACGCCGCCAGCAGGCAGCGCCATGGCTTTGGCAAGAGCGACTGGGCCGATGGTCTCTTCGGAAAAATCGACCGACACGCCCAGAAGTTCGCTGAGAGCGGGGACGACTGGAGCGAGGGATTCCTTCGGATCACGCTGACCCTTCGGACGACCATGATGTGAGCAGAGGATGACCTTGGCACCGGCAGCGATCAGGGCTTTAAGCGTCGGCAGTGTCTCCTGAATTCGGGTGGCATCGGTGATAACCATCTGGCCATCTTTTTCGTCGAGAGGAACGTTGAAATCGACGCGGACGAGGACGCGCTTGTTACTGAGTTCGAGGTCACGGATGGTCTTTTTGGGCATGATTCTGGAGGGTGAAAATGAAGCGCTCGGGGGAAGCGGGCGTGATGTCTAGCACAGAGCGTGCAAGGCGCTCGTGAAATTTTGGGAGCGTGACTTTTTAGCTGTTCATCCGCTTCCTATGCACCAAGGCGACTGTGGGAATGTTTCTTGCCAAAAGGTCGGTTTGGGTTCACAAGCTATGTCCCTGGATTCAACAGGGCTTCGGGTCACACCCCGGAGATTCCCCATGTCAGAACACAAATCGTCAAACAGTTGGTCCCTCGCCCTTGTGGCCTTGGGAGTGGTCTTCGGAGACATCGGCACGAGTCCGCTATACGCGCTCAAGGAGTGCCTCCATCACGCAAAACCCACACCTGGGGATCCACTCGGCGTGCTCGGTCCGCTCTCTTTGATGTTCTGGTCGCTAATCGTCATGGTCTGCTTCAAGTATCTGGGCTTCATCACCCGAGCCACAAATCAGGGCGAGGGCGGCATGTTTGCCTTGCTCACCCTTTTCCGCTCCGCGAAGCGCAGCTTCAAACCACAGACGACCGGTGCGATCGTGCTCATCGGCATCTTTGGAGCCTGTCTGCTCTATGGGGACGGAATGATCACTCCGGCCATTTCAGTGCTTTCGGCTGTTGAGGGGTTGGCTCTGCTTGATGCCAAACTCGGCACAGGACTCGCGCATTACGTTGTGCCCATTTCCGCCGTTATCATCATGGGACTGTTTCTCGTTCAGCGCCATGGCACGGCGCGCATCGGCAAGGCCTTTGGACCGATCATGGTGTTTTGGTTCATCACACTCGCCGTTCTCGGGGTCATCAATATCAGCAGCTATCCCGGCGTGTTTTCCGCTTTGTCACCGCACCATGGTGTGAATTTTCTCCTGCATCATGGTCACGATAGTTTTGTTCTAATGGGCCTTGTCCTCCTGGCCGTCACGGGTTGTGAGGCGATGTATGCAGACATCGGTCACTTTGGCCGGCCACCGCTGGTGCGGAGTTGGTATTTCATCGTGTTACCATCCCTCATGCTGAACTACCTCGGCCAGGGCGCACTCGTTCTCTCCAACGTGAATGCCTCCCTGCAACCTGGCTTTCATCACTTCTTCAGCCTCGTTCCCCAGGTCGCTCTCATACCAGTCATCCTTCTGGCCACCGCCGCCACCATCATTGCCTCTCAGGCGATGATCACCGGCGTGTACTCGCTGACCCAGCAGGCCGTGCAGCTAGGCTATCTGCCACGTTTGAAGATCATCCACACCAACCCCGACGTGCGTGGCCAGATCTACATGCCCCAGGTAAATTACCTCCTCATGGTCGCCTGCCTAGCGCTCGTCTTCCATTTCAAATCGTCCACAAATTTAGCGGCTGCTTACGGCTTGTCGGTGGCACTCGACATGACTTTCACCAGCTTGCTGTTCTTCCTCGTTGCACGTGAAGTTTGGCAGTGGCCACTTTGGAAAGCGGGTATCCCGGTGATCATCTTCCTCATCCCTGAAATCGGCTACGTCTCCGGTAGCCTGCTCAAATTCATGGCCGGAGCTTGGTTCCCACTCGTCATTGGTCTGCTCATATGGATTATTATGAAAACCTGGACCGATGGTCGTGCCATCCTCTTCCAGGCCATGCAGCGTGGCCGCCTGCCAGTACAATTCCTGGTCGATGAAATTAAAAAAGAGCGCATCATCCGAGTCCCCGGCGCAGCCGTCTTCATGTCGGCCAGCGCGGATGGCCTACCCCTAGCCCTGCTTCACCATTTGAAGCACAACAAAGCGCTGCATAAACAGGTCATTCTGCTCACCGTCCGCTTCGAGGACTCTCCGTATGTGAGTGATGAAACCCGTCACACCGTCGAAGAACATTGCGACGAGTTTTACCGAGTGATTCTCCGCTACGGATTCTCCGAGTCGCCGCAGGTCTTCGACGATCTGGTGCAGGCCATGGCAGAGAAGACCAAGCTCAAAAAGAACGGCATCACCTTCTATCAGAGCCGCGAAGTCCTGCTCACCAACGGCCCCGGCAAGATGGCCCAGTGGCGGAAAAAGCTCTTCGTCATGCTTTCCCGTCTGTCCCGCCCTGCCACTGGCTACTTTGATCTGCCGCCGAGGCAAGTCTGTGAGCTGGGCATTCAGTTGGAGGTTTGAGCGCATGTGAACAGCAGGTCAAAAATCTCAGCCTGCTAGAATATAAATCTTTCCAAATTAAATGAATAACTCTATTTTCCGTAATAATTAGAATCCTCATCGCCCCGTTATTGGCGCTGAGCAGGCACGGGAGTCGGTTGTTCTCACCCGACTCCCAGCGGACTGCACCAACTCGGGAGCGGTGGCAGCCAACGCTGTCTGACCAGGGGCGGCAGCTACTCAAGAACAAGCGCTGGGCTGATAGGCTGCTTGCCATTCCAGCAAAAGCGCCCACTTTGCCCGCCTCTTTCAACCCGACTGACTTGTGAGCCAATCCCACCCTACAGACGATCTCCGCGTGGCAGAGATCTTGCCGCTGATCCAACCGGCTCTACTCATGCATGACCTGCCTCTCAATGAAGCAGGAGCGGCTTTTATCGAAAGCTCACGCAAGCAGGCTGAAGCGATCCTCAATCATAAGGACGATCGTTTGCTCATCGTGGTCGGCCCTTGCTCGATCCATGATCACAAGTCCGCTCTCGAATACGCCACGCTCATTCAGCAAGCGCGGGAGAAACACAGCGCCGATCTGGAGATCGTCATGCGCGTCTATTTTGAGAAGCCACGCACCACCGTCGGCTGGAAGGGATTCATCAATGACCCACATCTCAACGAAAGCTACGACATCAATCGCGGCCTGCGTGAAGCACGCGCCCTACTTATCGAACTGACACGTATGGGCGTGCCGTCTGGCACCGAATTTCTCGATGTGATCACACCGCAATATATTGCCGATGTCGTGTCATGGGGAGCTATCGGCGCACGCACCACTGAGAGTCAGGTGCACCGCCAGCTCTCGTCTGGGTTATCCATGCCTGTCGGTTTCAAAAACGGTACCGATGGCGGCATCCAGGTCGCTCTTGATGCCATTCAAGCCGCAGCTGGCCAGCATTGCTTCCTCTCCGTGACCAAAGACGGCGTGGCCGCTATCGTGAAAACAAAGGGCAACACGGCCTGCCATGTCATTTTGCGCGGCGGCAAAGCCGGAACGAATTTTGATGCCGCCTCCATCGACACCGTCATCGGCCAGCTCACGGCACGCGGTCTGCCCGCCAGCGTGATGGTTGATTGCAGTCATGGCAACAGTCTCAAAGATTACCGCAAGCAACCGCTCGTCACGCAGTCTCTCGCCGAGCAACTCACCCATGGCAGCAAAGCCATTACGGGTGTCATGATCGAAAGTCACCTCGTCGAAGGCCGGCAAGATGCCAAACCCGGTCAAGGCCTAACATACGGACAAAGCATCACCGACGCCTGCGTCAACTGGGCCACGACTGAGGCCATGCTCGACCAGCTCGCCACGGCTGTGCGTGCGCGACGTGTAAAAGCGTAATTCTGTTCATCATGCTCACTGCCTCCACTGCTCGCGATGCTATCCAGCGTATGGCTGGATGCCGCATCTTGGTGATTGGTGACGTCATGCTTGATCACTTCATCTGGGGCACCGTGCGTCGCATCTCGCCAGAGGCACCCGTGCCGATTGTCGAGGTCACCAAGGAAACCACCTTCCCTGGCGGAGCCGCCAATGTCGCGCGCAACCTATCCGCCTTCACACCCCACGCCTATTTGATGGGCCGTGTCGGCAAAGATAGCGCTGCAGGCGAACTGCGACGCCTTTTGAATGAAGAGGGCGTGATTACGGACCCAATGCTAGAAAGCGACACGCTACCGACCATCGCTAAAACGCGCATCATCGCGCGGCAGCAGCATGTCGTGCGCGTGGACCGTGAGACGATTGAGAAGCTCAGCGATGAAGAGTTGGAGATTATCTCCAGGCGACTCGAAACCATGCTCCCAGAACTCGATGGTGTGATTATTGAGGACTACGGCAAAGGTTTCGTCACACAGGCCTTCACTGATCAAGTGCTCGGCCTTTGCAAAGCAGCCGGTAAGCTCGTCACCGTCGATCCATCACCACGCAATCCGTTAAGTTGGCATGGCGCATCGTTAGTTAAGCCTAATCGACTCGAAGCCTTCGCGGCGGCTGGCATTCAAGACCACCGCTCTCCTGGACCACCACTTGAGGACAAACGCCTTCTTGAGGTTGGCGAACAACTCCTCGATCAATGGAGTGTCGGCAAGGTGCTCGTTACTCTTGGAGAACAGGGCATGATCCTCTTCCAGCGTGACACCGTGCCGCATCACATCCCGACTCGTGCACGCGAAGTGTATGACGTCTCCGGTGCTGGCGATACAGCCATCGCCTTTCTCACCCTCGCCCTCGCTGCTGGTCTCAGCGCCGAAGACGCCGCCGATATTGCCAATCACGCCAGTGGTATTGTCGTTGGCAAGCTCGGTACTGCGCGCGTGATGAAGGAAGAATTGATGCAAGCCTTCGAGCTCTGATTCGTCCCACCGCGTTCCTGCGTCATGGCGGCAAACCCGCGCATACTTCACTTGTTCAATCGTTACCGTTTCCCTGGCGGTGAAGAAACGGCCGTGCTGCGCATGAGTGAAGTGATGCGTGCTCAAGGCGCTGCTGTAGAAGAACTCTTTATCTCCAGCAACGATTGGGATGGACCTGCCGCACCCCCGCAATGGCAGCAGCCCATGCGCGCCTTGATTCACGAACCCGGAGACGCCGTGAGTCTGGCCAAAGACATCCTCGAATTTTATCAACAGCCGCTAGCTACCGCCGCTATGGGCCACGCAGGCCAAGAATGGCTACTCGCCAATACCAGTGCCGAGCACTGGTGGCAGGGCTTCATGAATATACGAGTATCATTCAAGAGCAGCGGCGTGCTTGCATGAAAGCTTGAGCACTCCACAATCACTTTCTCCACATAATGAAGACTCTCGACACGACATCTATTTTCACACGACATCTCGACGGGCATTTCACCGCCGTGCAGGCTCTGCGCGAGCAGGGGCAAATCATTCAGCAGATGGCAGATGCGTGGATCAGCGCACTCGCAGCGGGAAAGAAAATTCTCTTCTTTGGCAACGGAGGTAGTGCTGCGGACGCTCAGCATCTTGCCGCTGAACTGTGTGTGCGGTATCGCATCAATCGTCGTGCTTTGGCAGGACTCGCACTCACCACTGACACCTCCGTGCTAACGGCTCACAGCAATGATTTTGGCTTTGAAACAGTCTTCGCTCGTCAGGTTGAAGCCATCGCCCAGCCGGGGGATGTCGTCATCGGCATCTCCACCTCAGGCACCAGTCCAAACATCATCGCCGGACTGTGTGCAGCGAATGATCGAGGCTGCACCAGCATCGCCTTTACAGGGCGTGCAGGAGCTGACTGCGCCCGCGTGGCGCACCTGAGTTTCCGCGCCCCGTCAGATGTCACCGCACACGTTCAAGAGTGTCATTTACTCGTCGGTCATGTGCTGTGTGAAGCGGTCGAAACCGCTGTCAGCGCTGAGGGCTAATCACCATGCGGGCAGGCCCCGCTTTTTGTTATGCTGAGGGACATTCTTCACATGTTCTCCACGTCCGTGGTCCTCAGGGTACTACGGCTTGGCATTAACATGCTGCTCATCAGCCAGCTAGGCCGTTCGTGCAGGGCAGAGCATCGGACTGTAGAAAACGCAGCATGAGTTTCGTGGAACGCCTCTCCTGGTATCGCCACCGCCTCAAGGCTATGAGCCTTCGTGAGGTAAGTCATCGCTTGGTCGAAAAGTGGCGTATTTGGACCGAGGGCAACTTTCTTGAAGACATCGCAGCACTGGATCACCACGACTTGAATCCCAGCGTGCCGCGCCTGCCTTTGCCAGAGGTTTTCTCTGCGAAAATCAAGCAACAGCTTGCTAAAGACGCCAGGAGTCTGCTGCGTGGTGAGTGGCAAATTTTTGGCTGGAAAAAAGTCTCTGTCGGCGCCCCACCCTGCTGGCATCGCGACCCAGCTTGCGGAGTCGTCATTGATCCAGCCATCGCTGCGCATCGCCTGAATCATCGGCACCTGCCCGACGGAGCCGATGCGCGCACGATCTGGGAAATCAACCGCTGGGCAGAAATGACACGGCTAGCCATGCACGGCTGGTTGAACCACGACACAGCTGCTATTCGCACGGCGCAACTCTGGCTCGAAGACTGGTGCGAACGCAATCCCCCCGGCATGGGCATCAATTGGACGAGTCCCCTTGAAGCGGCACTGAGACTGATTAACTTCACTTGGTTCGACGCACTCGTCGCCGCCGCCATCAAGGACTCAAGTGCTGAGCACACGCGCCTAGCCGAAAAGCAATCTGCTTTGGTCAAACGCATCGTCCCTATTCATGCTGCCTGGATCTGGCGCTATAAGTCCGCAGGCTCTTCGGCCAACAATCATTTGTTGGGGGAACTCGTCGCTCTAGTCGTCGCTGGCCAGCGCTGGCCAGCTTTGGAAAAAATCACCTGCCCAGTGGATCACGCATGGTCAGCCTTGAGTCACGAGGTGTTGTATCAGTTTGCTAGTGACGGCGGCTCACGTGAGCAGGCTCTCCACTACCATCTATTCGCCTTCGATCTCGCTTGGCAAGCCGCCAGAGCCGTCGGTTGTCGTGCAGGAGATGCCTATGATCGCCTATGATCGCCTATGTGCTGCAGGCCGATACTTTCTCGATCTCAGCCAAGGTATTGAGGCTTGGGATTATGGCGACAATGATGATGCTCAAGTTGTTCCAGTCACGACGCAGCGTTCCAGATCCATACTCGAATGGCAGGAGTGGCTGGCAGGTAAGCCGGGCATTCTCAAATCTTGGTTAGGCGCGACACCACTCACTCAACCCCATAAGCGCGATCTGAGCACTCCATGGCGCACGTATGCTGAGAGTGGTGTCTCTGCACTGCGAACGGACAGATGGTTCTTGCGCCTGGATGCATCACCGCTCGGCTTCGGCAGCATCGCCGCCCACGGCCACTGTGATGCCTTACACCTCTCAGTCTGGGACAATCATAAAGCCCTGCTGATCGATCCAGGCACAGGTAGCTACTATGGCCATGTTAAACTACATGCTGAACTCGCCTCATGGTCCGCGCATAACGGCCCGCAGCCAAACCATGGTGAATTCAAAACCCCGCGCCGTTTCGGGCCTTTTTTACAAGGCCCACATCATGCCAACCCGACGGTCGTTACCGAAAGCAACACGGCTGCCGCGCGTTTCGCTCATGAAGGTCATGCCTTCCAGAGGCAGGTCCATTTACTGTGCGACGGTATCGAAGTCCGAGACACGGAGGATCAGGGTCAGCCCTTCACTGTCTGCTGGTGCTTTTCCCCCGAGTGCATCGTAAGACCAGTATCACACACCTCGCTGGGGCAATTCGATATCTCGCGCGACGGACTCCTCTGGAGATTAATCATGGAGTCTTCTGACGCATCGTACGAAGTTTCCAGCCGGCGTGTCTCCCCTGCCTATGCAGCTATTGCCGAGGCCATCACCGTCACCGCACGCGGTGTCCGTGCAGGCTTGATCACCCGACTGACCTGCATGCCGACTTAAAGCCGCGCAGACTGTTTAGATTACCTCCTCGAAAGGACATGCTCAGGCGCATGTCTTTTTTTGTTTCACCAGCGACTCTGCCAGTCGTCTGAATTACGACTTTCGACAGGGCCGAATTCAGTTCTTCCAGCGTAGCCTGCTCAAGAAGTGGATCTAGCGCATTTGGTGCTGTCGCTTCCATCACCAATCGAGTTTCAGTTATTCCAAAACCACTTTTCATCTCCGCAGGCACGATCTGCTCAACGGCGAACGGCGGAATTTCAAAAAGACACGCGCTAGCCATCGGTGGCCGAATGTCGTCATTCTCAGGGCCTTGGGCCAGTTCCAGAGATCGGATGTGACCATCGATCTCTCAACAGGCCAGTTCGAGTGATCTGCGTATTCCCTGCAGGTGCTGTTTCACAGAGATCGTAAGCAAGGACGTATTTGGGAATTTGGGCAGTGCAGGAAAGATCATGGCTTGTAAAATTTAACCAGATTCACCATAATTTAAAATAAATTTTGCTATAATAATAATATATTATAATTATCGGTGGTTTCAGCTATGATTTTATTTCCATATAATCCCGATAGACTTTTGGGTAAATAATCACTCTCACTGCTTGCTTTCCCGCTCATTAAGTTGAATAATTTAGCCCTTTTTTACCCTCCCCACCTTATGAGCAAAGCCAGCGTCGAAGACATCAAACTCGCTTCCAATGGCCTCCGTGGTCAAATCGCCGAACAATTCGCCGATACCGCACTCACGCATGTGCCGGATGATTCAAACGTGTTGCTCAAATTTCATGGCAGTTATCAGCAGGACGACCGCGATCAGAGAGCCGAGCGCAATAAAGCCAAGCTCGACAAGGCTTGGAGCTTCATGATCCGCAGCAAAATGCCCGGCGGGCGAATCAGCTCCGAACAGTGGCTCATCCATGACGAGCTTTGCACCAAGGCCATGGGCAACATGCGCCTGACCAATCGTCAGGGCATCCAGCTCCATGGCGTGCTCAAAGGCGGCCTCAAAGAAGTCATCCACAACGTCTGCCATAGCGGCCTTAGCACCATGGGTGCCTGCGGCGATGTCGTCCGCAATACCATGGGCCCTGCGGCACCGATCAAGGACGCCGTCCACGCCGACACTCAGAAGCTCACGGAAGAAATCAGCCAGCGCTTCCTCTGGCGCTCCTCCGCTTATGCCGACATGTGGCTTGATGGCGAAAAGATCGACCCTGAGTGGATCAAGGACCCTGAGGTGAATCCGGATGTCCGCGCCGCCACCACAGCCCCTGAAGGTGAAGATCCCATCTATGGTCAGGTTTATCTCCCGCGTAAATTCAAGATCGCCGTAGCTATCCAGCCCTGCAACGACGTCGATCTTTACTCCCAGGACTGCGGCTTTGTGCCACATGTCGTAAATGGTGAAGTCGAAGGCTACACCATCACCGTCGGTGGCGGATTCGGCATGAGCCATGGCCAGCTCAGCACGCGGCCCTTCCTCGGCCAGCCACTCCTTTATGTGAAGCGCGCCCACGTCGTTGATGCCACTGAGGCCATCGTCACCACCCAGCGTGATCATGGCAACCGCACCGAGCGCAAAAACGCACGCATGAAGTACACCGTGCAGACCATGGGCATCGACGGCTTCCGCGCCGAAGTCGTCCGCCGCCTGCCCGGCATCGAAACCTTCCCAGCCAAAGAACTGAAATTCGACAGCGTCGAAGACACCCTCGGTTGGCACGAGCAGGGTGACGGCCAACTCTACTGCGCCGTCTTTGTCAGCATGGGCCGCATCGCCGATGCTGATGGCAAGCCGCAATATCGAGCCTGCTTCCGTGAGATAGCCGAGTCCGTGAAATGCCCTATCATCGTCACGCCGAACACCAATCTGATCCTCGCCGACATCGATCCCGCCGACAAAGCCAAGGTCGATGCCATCCTCACCAAGCACGGCGTCGTCCACAGTGATGACATGACCCGTGCCCGCAAAGTCGCCCACGCTTGCGTCGCCCTGCCGACCTGCGGTTTGAGCCTCAGTGAGTCCGAACGCGCCCTCCCAGGCATCATGGACAAGATCGACCCGATCCTCCGTGAACTTGGCATGGTAGAAGAGCCCATCCTCTTCCGCATGACAGGCTGCCCGAATGGTTGTGGCCGCCCTTACAACGCTGACTTCGGTTTTGTCGGTCGTGCGCCGAACAAATACGCCATGTTCGTCGGCGGCAGCGTGCGCGGTGATCGCCTTGCCGGTCTCGAATTCAAAAGCGTCCTCGGCGAAGACATCCCGACCAGGGTCCGCGAGTTCCTCGAAGCCTTCAAAACCGAGCGCAAAGATGGCGAAATCTTCGCCGACTGGTTCGCCCGCACCCGCACCACGGGTGAAGCCCCGCAGCCCGAGCAGTTCCACATCGAACTCGCCGAACGCGCTGCCAAGCTCGCTGGCGAAAAGGTCAGTGCGGCCGAGTAGTAAGTTCTGGCAGCACAAAATTGGATTGCTTAGCCGCCGCCAACGCATGGTTCGGCAAGTGCTCCGTGTCGTTATCTCCGAACGTCTCGTTGTCGCATCATGCCCTTTCGTATTCTCATCACCCAGATTCTACTCTCCATCGGGGCAGTCTCATCCATGGGGTCTGAAATAGCGGCGCTGGACTTCGATTTCTAAATGGAAGGCAAATACGTCTTCGAGCGAAACTGCATCGTTTGTCACGGACCTCGTGGAGATGGCACGGGTGAGATGAGTGCGCAGCTTCAGCCAAAACCACGCTCGTTTCGTGAGGGTATGTTCAAATTCCGCACCACTCCGGCGGGCACATTACCGACCGAGGCAGATCTCGCGCGCACGATTCGTGGCGGACTCAACGGCATCGACATGGGTATGTT
>CAMAQH010000003.1 GCA_945860295.1 Prosthecobacter debontii | reverse complement strand
GCGGGTGGTGGCTCGATCTGTCAGTGGACGCATCATGGATTGTCTGTCGGCCCGGACAGCGCAGGCTCGAATCCTGGGCCTGCCTGCTATGGCAAAGGCGGGCCACTGTGCATCACCGATGTGAATCTTTTGTTGGGCCGCTTTGATCCGGCGCGCGCGCCGATCCCCTTGGACATCGAAGCCGCGCGTCGTCGCCTGTATGAGCTTCATGCGCAAACAGATGGCCGACTGAATGAGCAGGAGTTGCTCCAGGCTTTGCTGCGTCTGGCAGTCGAGCACATGACGGATGCCATCCGCCGCATCTCCGTGGCGGAAGGTTATGATCCTGTGGATCATGCCCTGCTCGCCTTCGGTGGAGCTGGGCCGCAGCATGCTTGCGCGGTCGCAGCACAGCTTGGGATGAAGACCATTCTCGTGCCAGAAGATGCCGGCATTCTGAGTGCGGTGGGTTTGCAGGAAGCAGTGCCAGAGGTCATTGAAGAAAAAGAACTCCGAATGCCGCTGTCAGCCTTTTTGGAGTCAGCGGATGGATCATACTGGACCGATGAGTCGCATGGGTCTCATCAAACAACCTGCATCGCTGAACTCCGGCTCAAAGGTCAGGACATGCCGCTCCAAGTCGAGTTCACCGACGTTCAGGATCTTCCCGAACTCTACCGCAGCGCCTACCAGCGACTCTTTGGTTATCCGCCGCCGCAGAATCATGAGATCGAGATCGTCTCCATACGCACGATCACGCGTAGCGGAAAACGTGAGTTTTCCAACATCCGCACCGAGGGAAGACTCACGTCTTCTTCTACGGAAACGCGTCTCATCCAAGACGCCTTCTCCACCCTGATCGTGGCACCCGGTTGGAGCACGGAGCACCTCCCCAGCTTCGGCTACATCCTTCGCTTCGATGGTAATTCTTCCGCTGCACCCGTGATCGAGCGCGATCTCGTGCGGCATCGTTTTCACTCCATCGTCAGTGACATGGGTGCGCTACTCTGCCGCACGGCCATCTCGACAAACATCCGCGAGCGACTCGATTTTTCCTGCGCGCTGCTTGATCCTCAGGGCCGTCTCATCTCCAGCGCCCCGCACATCCCGGTGCATCTCGGCGCGCTCGGTGTTTGCGTCCGTAAAGTCGCGGCCGCCGTGACGATGCAGCCGGGCGATACGATCATCACAAATCATCCAGCCTATGGCGGATCGCATCTGCCTGATGTCACGCTGATCACGCCTGTTTTTCAGAATGACACACTGCTCGGCTACATCGCCAATCGGGCACATCACGCCGAGATCGGTGGCATCACGCCTGGGTCGATGCCAGCGACGGCGACGCGCTTGATCGAGGAAGGCGTGGTCATTGCGCCACGGCATCTGATTCGCGGTGGCACGTCCTGCTTTGATGAAGTCAGCACGCTCCTCACCACCGCGCTGCACCCCACGCGCAATCTGGCCGACAACCTCGCGGATCTTCACGCACAGCTCGCCGCGAATCTGCATGGCGTGAAGCGTTTGCTCGAGCTGGCTGGCGATCAGCCGGAGAGTTTGCGGCGCATCATGTCGGAGATCATCGCGCATTCAGCGAGTGTGATGCGACAGCAGATTCAGCGGTTGCCAGAATGCAGTGCAGCTCAAGAGCGGCTCGATGATGGCAGCGTGATCGCTATGGAGATGCGGCGTGTGGGCGAAAAGCTGGTGCTCGATTTCACCGGCACCTCTGCCGTGCATCCGCGCAATATGAATGCCACCCAAGCCATCGTGCGCAGTGCCGTGCTGTATGTGATGAGGCTCATGCTTCAGGAAGATCTGCCACTCAATGAAGGCCTGCTCGATCCCGTGGAGATCATCCTTCCCATCTCTCTCCTCAATCCCATCTTCACCGGTGATGCCGCCAAAGACCCGGCCGTTGTCGGCGGCAATGTCGAAGTCAGTCAGCGGCTCGTGGACACGCTGATCAAAGCGCTCGGCCTGCAAGCATGTAGCCAGGGAACGATGAACAACTTCCTCTTTGGCGGCGCCGGCTTCGGCTATTACGAAACCATCGCCGGCGGCTCTGGTGCGGGTGAGGGCTATGACGGTGCTTCGGCCCTGCACACGCACATGACGAACACGGCGATCACTGATCCCGAGATCATCGAACAGCGCTATCCCGTGAGACTAAGGCAGTTTGCGATTCGTCGAGGTTCTGGTGGGGCAGGGAATTGGCGAGGTGGCGATGGCGTGGTGCGTGAATTTGAGTTCTTGGAAAAGCTCACGGTGAGCCTTCTCACGCAGCATCGGATTGAAGAACCGTTTGGTATGAATGGAGGACACTCAGGCCAGAAAGGACAGCAACGACTGATGCGAGATGGTGTTGAGACACGCCTTGAGGGCTGCACAAGTTTTGACGTGTTGCCCGGAGATCGGGTAATCATCGAGACGCCAGGCGCGGGAGGCTGGGGAGTGCCAGTTTGAGGCACAACGGACGGTTGTAGGCGGCATGATTCGCGCAATGATCTGCGTACCTTCCTACCTAACCATGTCCACGCCACGCCGCTCCGCCACAGAAGCCTACGAGAAGACTCCGACCCGCATTTTCCCAAACTCCGGTGCCGCTGCTAAAGAGCTGGCTGCTGAGGTGCGCAAGCTGATCGAAGAACGCACCAAGCAGGGTAAGAACGTGGTGCTCGGCATGGCGACAGGTTCCACGCCGGTGCCGTTTTATCGGGAGCTGATCCGTCTGCACAAAGAGGAGAAGCTGAGCTTTAAAAACGTCATCACTTTCAATCTCGACGAATACTACGGACTAGGCTCCGACCATCCTGAAAGCTACGCGCGCTTCATGGCGGACCAGATCTTTGATCACATCGACATCCCCAAAAAGAACATCAACATCCCGAGCGGCAAGGTGGCAAGTGATCAGGTCTTTGCCCATTGCCGTGACTTCGAGGAGAAGATCGACGCACTGGGCGGCATCGATCTCCAGATTCTCGGCATTGGTCGAACCGGTCACATCGGCTTCAACGAACCTGGATCGAGTCGCGACTCTTTGACACGCCGCATCACGCTCGACCGCGTGACACGTCAGGATGCCGCCGCTGACTTCCGTGGAGAGGAAAACGTGCCGCATTTCGCGATCACGATGGGAGTAGGCACGATTCTGCGCGGTAAGAAGCTGGTGCTCATGGCCTGGGGCGATAACAAAGCCGACATGGTTGCCAAAGCCGTCGAAGGACCGATGACGGAGGCGATATCAGCGTCGTTCCTTCAGGGACATCCGAATGCGCTTTTCTATATTGACTCGGGTGCTTCACGCGAACTCACACGCATCAAACTGCCGTGGTTGGTCGGTCCTGTTTCCTGGACACCGCGTGAGACGCGCCGTGCGGTGACCTGGCAGGCTTTCCAAACAAAGCGGCCGGTTTTGAAACTAACTGACGAGCACTACAACGAGCATGGCTTGAGCGATCTGCTCAGCGAGCAAGGCCCGGCGTATCAGCTCAACATCCGCATCTTCAACCAGCTCCAACACACGATCACTGGATGGCCCGGCGGCAAGCCGAACGAAGACGACACCTACCGCCCGGAGCGCGCCAGTCCGTATCCGAAGCGCTGCCTCGTGCTCAGCCCTGAGCCGCAGGACGCAGTCGTTGCGATGGGCAGCACCATCGAGCGCCTCAGCGAGCAGGGCAATGACGTGCATCTTGTGGCGATGACTTCTGGCAATCTACGCGTGTCAGACGGCGAGGCCGATAAGTTTGCTGGCACCTTGCAAGAGCTGGCCAGCGTGGTGGAGAATCCAAATGCCTGGGCACCGCAGACCGCCTATGCCCGTGAGGCGCTGCGTTTGCTCGAAGAGAAAGGTGAATTCGGCGAAGATCCGCCGCTGATCCGACAACTCAAAGCTCTGATCCTACGTGGTGAATTGCGTGATGCAGCCCATGCCTGCACCGTCGCCAATGATCGTGTCGTCTTCCTCGACCTGCCTTTCTATGAGCAGGGCCGCTATCGCCGATTCAAGAGCACAAAGGCTGATTTGGATGCACTCGTGGCACTGCTGCGTGAGCACAAGCCGCATCAAATTTATGCTACAGGCGATGCCGCTGATCCGAGCAGCGTCGCAGGCATCTGCTTCAAGGTGCTGGAAGCTGCGTTCAAGGCCTGTGAAGGCGAAGAGTGGGTCGGCACTTGCAGCTTGTGGCTGTATCGCGGTAAAGAAAAAGCACTCGAAGCCCACGAGATCGACATGGCCATTCCGTTGAGTCCCATGCAGCTCGAACGCAAAGCCCGCGCCCTTTCCCGCTACGGTTCACTGTCATCGCTGGAACTCGCCTCGCCAGAATCCAACGGCCAGAACGCACGCAATTACGATGCACTTGGTCTGGCTGAGTATGAGGCCATCGAGACCTTCCAGAAGTGGCGTCGTGTTTAGTTCAGGCTCAGGCCTGCGCCCCAAAGTAGTCATCCTCGGCAATGTCGGGGATGCCGACAACCAGCACACGCATTCTCCCCTTGGCTCCATGCACGACGCCCGGCGGGATATGTACCAGTGAGCCCTTGCTCACCGGATGATCCACACCGTCGAGCGACACACTGCCTTCGCCATCGAGCACGTAATAGAGTTTGGTGGTGCGCTTGTGGTAGTGCAGCTTTGCGCCGTCGATGTCCACCGCATGAGCCCAGGCGGCTGGTGAGAGAGACGTATCTTCGTGACTGATCAAACGATCACGCCAGCCGCAGGTACTGCGCTCGCGAGCTGTGTGGCCTTCGTGCCTGACTAGAGTGGGGCCGGAGATAGGATGACCTGAGTTCATGTCGTTTACAATGACGCTTAAAAATTCGATTTGTTTGCGGGCGGATCACGTCCTCATTCGCGACGCTATGCAAATCATCTCTGTTCTCATCGGTCTCGTCTGCGCGGTGTTTCTATTCTTCGGCATCATCCCACTTCTAGGCTGGACCTTATGGGCCACGCTCGCTGGTTGTATCGTCGGCATCATCTTCGGCGCCTTCCCAAAAAGAAAGATCGGGCTCGTCATCAATGTCGCCGTCGCCGCAGTCGCGATTCTTCGCCTATTTCTGGGCGGCGGAATCATTTAACCCAGCGCGGGAAGTGCGACAGGATCACGCAGGTTTGCATTGAGCACCTCGGGCGTGACTTCGCCCTCCCAGCGACTGATGGCGATGGTGGCGACACCGTTGCCGATGAGATTGGTGATGGCGCGGCACTCGCTCATGAAGCGGTCGATGCCGACAAGCAGGGCGAGCGACTCGATCGGGATGGCCGGCACGGCAGCCAGTGTGGCGGCGAGTGTGATGAAGCCGGCACCGGTGACTCCACTAGCACCTTTGGAGGTAATCATGGCGACAAGCATGAGACTAATCTGCTGACCGAGATCGAGCGGCGTGTCCGTGGCTTGGGCGAGGAAGACGGCGGCCATCGCCATATAAATGTTCGTGCCGTCGAGATTAAAACTGTAGCCCGTGGGCACCACCAACCCGACCGTGGCAGGAGCGCAGCCGAGTGCACGTAACTTTTGAATCATCAATGGAAGGGCGGATTCCGATGAGCTGGTGCCGAGCACAAGAAGGAGTTCTTCTTTGATGTAGCGCAGGAACCGAAAAATCGAAAAGCCGCACCAGCGCGCGATACCACCGAGCACGATGACGACAAACAAAGCCGCTGTGACATAAAAACCGAGCAGCAGCGCGAACAGCTTTTGCAGTGAACCAATGCCATAACTGCCAATGGTAAATGCCATGGCTCCGAAGGCCCCAATAGGAGCCGCTTTGACAACGATGCGCATGATACCAAAGAACACTTCGCCCGTGCGTTCGATGACTTTCAGCACGGGTTTACCACGCTCACCGAGTCCCGTAATGGCAAAGGCAGCGATCAGGGCGATGAAGAGCACTTGCAGCAGATCACCACTGGTGAAGGCACCGACGAAACTGCCAGGGATGATATTCAGCAGAAAATCCGTGGTTCTTAGCGTGTGCGCTTTGTCCTGATACTCATGCGCTGACTCAACAGCCTTAGCGCTGAGTTCGGCGACGCTGACATGAAAGCCTACACCGGGCTTGAGCAGATTCACCACTAGCAGGCCGATAGCGAGGGCGATCGTAGAAACGACTTCAAAATAAAACAGTGTCTTGCCACCCACACGCCCGAGCTTTTTCAGGTCGCCCATCGACGCCACGCCATGCACGACGGTACAGAAGATGATCGGCGCGATCATCATTTTGATGAGCTTCACGAAAGCCTCACCGAGCGGCTTCAAGGCCTTTCCCTGATCAGGAAAAAAATAGCCAATGCCGATACCCACCGCGACAGCGATGAGAACCTGAACATAGAGTATTCGATACCAAGATGTGCGGGCGGCTGTTTCTGACATGAGCCGATTCAAACCTGAATCAGCCCACCGACGCAAGCAGCGACTAGCGGCGAGGTATAATTACTTCCCAGGCTCTTTGCTCGTCACAGGGTAGCGGGTGGGATTCTTTTTGTAGCTCTCCATGCATTCCACGCAGCAGAAGGCGACGGTTCCGTTGTCAGTGAAGACGCGGTAAATGATGCGGACCGTCTTCCCATCGACAGGGCATTTTTCATTGATGGCGGGGCCACCTTTGGCAAAGACAGCAGTGACGCTAACGATGGCTAGGAACAGGGCAGGCAGGAGGGCTTTCATGGCGTTGGTTTGGTTTTACAGCCATCCATTTTGAACGGCGTTCTAACCCCAAAACGAACAACCCTCCAGTTTCCTAGAGAGTTGGCAAAACCTGCGCATGAATGCGCAATGGAAGCACATTCAGGCGATCAAAAAGGGATGTCGTCGCCTTCCATGCCATCGGTAATCGGACCTTCGCCGAAGTCATCTTCCTGCTGTTGGGAAGGCGCTGGACGCTGCTGGGGTTGGGGACGCTGTTGAGGCGCCGCAGCGCGCTGCTGATAGCCGCCGCCACTTCCACCGCCTCCTCCTGAATAGCCACTACCGCCACCCGCTGGACGGCGCTGCTGCTGTGGAGGTGCACTGTAGCCCTCACCATCTTCGCCGCCGGAGTAACCGCCGCTGCCGCCAGCATTTCCACCGCCACCACCTTTGCTGTCGAGGAACTGCATTCCCTCGGCAACAATTTTAATTTTGGTACGCTTTGTGCCGGTGGCTTTGTCCTCCCAGGAATCCATTTGCAGCCGACCTTCGATGAAGATCGGCTTTCCTTTGGAGAGATATTGGCCCGCTAGCTCGGCCTGTTTACCCCAAAGCACGACATCCAAATAAGTGACTTCCTCCACACGTTCGCCTGTAGCTTCATTGAGGTAGCGTCGATTGACGGCGAGTCCCAGATCACAGACAGCACTACCTTTGGGTGTAAAACGCACCTCCGGGTCGCGGGTGAGATTACCGATTAACATGACTTTATTGAGTGAGGCCATAAACTGCACCTTAGCCAGTTCATGGTTCAAACAGCAACTTTTTTGTCAATTTTGCCAAGGCTATCTTTCATCACGGTCTTCGCGAATTTGCCGTGGTCCTCCCACAAAAAGCTGCTACGTTCGCCATTCCTACCCCACGCCGCTGTGGTGAAATGGTAAACACAGCAGACTTAAAATCTGCTGGGATAACATCCCTTACCGGTTCGAGTCCGGTCAGCGGCACACTCGTTGAGTTCTCAGCGAGGGTATTTGCCTTTCCCTGGTCCCGTCATCCACTGCCAAGCGTGCTGGAGGTGGCTACGCGGGTCTTTATATTCGGCTTCCCAACCAAGCAGGGCTTTGGCTTTGGCGGGATCACAGATGAGTTCCGGCGGATCACCAGCGCGGCGCGGGCCATAAGTGACGGGGATGGTTTTACCGGTCACGTTTTCCGCAGTTTGGAGGATTTCTTTCACACTGAAACCCCGGCCAGTGCCGAGATTCACGGGTGTGGTCTCACCACCTCTGCGGAGATAGCCGAGCGCCTTCGCATGAGCGCTGGCCAAATCACAGACGTGGATATAGTCGCGAATGCATGTGCCGTCTGGTGTAGGATAATCGGTGCCAAAAACGCTGATCTCAGGAATCTCTCCTGTCGCCGCCATGAGGATGCGTGGGATAAGATGGGTTTCAGGATCATGATCCTCACCGATCTCGCCGCTCGGGTCACAGCCGCTGGCATTGAAGTAGCGAAGAAAGACACACTTCAAACCCCAGGCGTGATCGCAGTCCCGCAGCACGCGCTCCAGCATCCACTTCGACGCACCGTAAGGGTTCACTGGGGACTGCGGATGTTCTTCATTCATCGGCACAAAAACTGGATTGCCATACGTGGCGCAAGTGGAGGAAAAGATGAAGCGTTTGCAGCCATGACGCTGCATCGCCTCCAACAGCACCAGCGGCGCAGCGAGGTTGTTGCGGTAATATTTGAGCGGGTCCGTGACCGACTCACCGACATACGCAAAGGCGGCGAAGTGCAGCACCGCCTCAGGCTTGTGCTCGGCGAACAAACGATCCATCAACGCTGCTTCACTCATGTCGCCCTCGACGAACGAAACACGATCCAGCGGCAGTGCCTCAAGATGCCCGAAGATGAGACTGTCCAGCACGACGATCTTTTCCCCCAGCTCCAGCAAATGCCGAACCGTATGTGAGCCGATGTAACCTGCGCCGCCTGTAACGAGTAATGTACCTGTGTTTGCCATGTGAACTCACCGATAGCTCGGGAAATAGACTCTTGGCAAATCACGGATACCCAAAAATCTCATAAGCACTTAACGGAATCAGCCTGTAATCAGCCAAGGACGCTGTCTGAAACGCGCGCAATGATGCGATTATCTGCATCGCGCACCACGATCTTGCCGTGAATGATTTCTGGCGGATCACTGATCCCCTCCGCATAATCTTCCGCCAAGTCCTTGCTACAACCCAGTGATTGGCGAATGCGTGCGGCGAGCGCTTGAAGGTCCGTGTCGGTCATGATGCACATCTTTTAAGCCTGTTTCGTCACAAAGTCGCGCTCAGATTTGCGAAAGAGCTTTCCCCTCTGATCACCGCGTTAGATTCATCCAGTTGTACTCCTTCGAGATGGTAACTCGGTGGCACTAAAAAAAGCACTAGCACACTGGAAGGCGTGCATTACTATCGGCCTCTCAAGTTGGTGGTCGTAGCTCAATGGTAGAGCCCCAGATTGTGATTCTGGTTGTTGCGGGTTCGAGCCCCGTCGATCACCCCATCACTGCTAATTTGAGATCTGATCACCCCATCAGTTGCGTGTAGCGATTGTGACTTCAAAGTAAGGCGCTCATGGAACTTCTCGAATCTGTCCTCGGCCACACCTTTGGTGATCGCTCTTTACTCAAACAGGCGCTGACTCATCCCAGCCTCGGTTACGAAATGCAGCGAACTCAGCCGGACAATCAGCGCCTCGAGTTTCTTGGCGATGCCGTTCTTCAGCTCATTCTTTCAGAGATACTTTATCTAAAATTCCCCTTAGCTGACGAGGGCATGTTGACCAAAGTGCGCGCGCAGGTCGTCTCTACAAAGGCTCTCTCAATCGTCGCTAAACGCATCCACCTCGGTGGCTTTCTCCTCATGGGTCGCGGTGAAGAAAGTAGTGGCGGTCGTGAGCGGGATTCGACTCTTGCTGACGCGCTAGAAGCTCTCGCCGGTGCCATCTTTCTCGATGGTGGTATGGATGCCGCCCGCAGCATGACTTGCAGCCTTTTCCGCCACACTCTCGAAAATCTTGGGAGCAGTCCTGTCGAAGAAAACCCCAAAGGCCAACTCCAGGAGATTCTCCAAGCTATCAGTCCAAAAGCACCTTCGTACGAGATTCTGCAAGAGAGTGGGCCTGATCATGCCAAGTCCTTTCTTTCTAAAGTCATCTGGTGCGGCACAGAATTGGGCCGTGGTCTTGGACGTAGCAAAAAGGAAGCTGAAGTGGAAGCTGCACGTAGTGCTCTTGAATCTGAATTCGTCGGTACTTTCCTCGACGATCCAAAAGACGTTTCTAAAACCACTAAAAATTCTGCGACTGATTGTGAGCAAAGTGGCTAACAAGTCTCTCTGTCATGAGAAAAACCTCCATTAGTGCGACTTGTTCGTGAACTCTCACAAGCTATGCCCAATTTTGTCCTCAATTAAAAAGTCGTGGAACAGGGGATTAGAAGGTAAGGAACGCACTTATTAGTGTTGTACCCAGCCTATACTGATAAGGAGGATTTTTTAACGAATCATTCTCCAATCATAGAGACTGTGTGAAAGCGTAATAACCATGCAGCAGCTCTGAGTGTTTGCACATTAACTGACACCGCCCCATCCTATACCTCTTATGTCTAGCAGCCTCGGCACACTCTTTCGTATTAGTACTTGGGGCGAATCCCATGGCCCAGGCATTGGAGTCGTCATTGATGGCTGTCCGCCACGCATCCCGCTGACGGTAGATGACATTCAGCACGAGCTGGATCGCCGGCGTCCTGGGCAGAGTAAGATCGTCACGCCGCGGAAGGAAGATGACAAAGCGCAGATCCTTTCCGGCGTGTTGGATGGGATGACGCTCGGTACACCCATTGGAATTTTTGTTCGTAACACCGACCAGCGCCCGTCAGCTTATACGGAGATGGCTCAGGCCTATCGTCCAAGTCATGCTGATTATACCTATGATGCGAAATATGGTATCCGCGCTGTCTCAGGAGGAGGTCGCTCTAGCGCCCGTGAAACCATTGGTCGTGTCGCAGCAGGGGCGATCGCCCGAAAGGTGCTCCAGCACAGCTTAAAAGGCTACGAATGCCTTGCTTACGTCAAGACCATCAAGGACATTGAGGCTGCTGTGCCTGAGGGTGCGGATCTGACTTCCGAAATCGTCGAGTCAAATATCGTTCGCACCTGTGATCCAATAGCTGCGGAGCGAATGATTACTCTCATCGAACAAGTGCGTGGCGCGGGCAACAGTGTTGGTGGCGTCATTGAGTGCGTTGTGCGCGGAGTGCCACCAGGACTGGGAGAGCCAGTCTTTGACAAATTAGAGGCAGATCTGGCCAAAGCTATGATGAGTCTGCCAGCGACTAAAGGTTTTGAGATTGGTAGCGGTTTCGCAGGCACCCAAATGACCGGCTTGGAGCACAATGATGAGTTCTATATGGACGGCAAAAATGTCCGCACGCGCAGCAATCGCAGCGGTGGTATCCAAGGTGGCATTAGTAATGGTGAGGAGATTGTTTTTCGCGTCGCCTTTAAGCCAACAGCGACCGTCTTGCGAGAGCAAAAGACCGTTACCAATATAGGCGAAGACACCACTCTCTCTGCCCGTGGCCGTCATGATGCATGTGTGCTGCCTCGCGCAGTGCCGATGATCGAGGCGATGGTACATTTGATCATCGCCGATCACTTCCTGCGGCAGCGCGCACAAGTTGGGTGAACAAGATCAGCTGATCAGTGACTTAATCACATGCCCATGTACATCCGTGAGGCGGCGGTCGATGCCGTTGTGGCGGACGGTGAGCTGCTCGTGATTGATACCAAGCAGATGCATCATGGTGGCGTGGATATCGTAGCAGGTCGTTGGATTAGCGCGATCAAGTGGTTTGTAGCCCCACTGATCACTTTCGCCCGCAGTCACGCCGCCTTGGATGCCACCGCCGCAGAGCCAGTTGGTGAAGACATACGGATTGTGGTCACGACCTTTGCCACCTTGGGTGCTTGGCATGCGACCAAACTCGGTGGTCCAGAGGATGATCGTATCATCGAGCAGACCACGCTGTTTCAAATCAAGGATTAGTGCTGAAACCGCCTTCGCCATGCCCCAGGCAAGTGGGCCGTGATCGCGCTCCACATCTTCGTGACTGTCCCAGTTGCGGCGCGGAAAACCGTTGTCGTTGCCACTCCAGATTTGCACGAAGCGCACACCGCGTTCGAGCAGCCTGCGCGCCGCCAAGCACTTGCGGCCCATATAATCCGCCTCCTCCTCATGATTGATCTCTGTGGGCCACACTTTGCGATGCTCTTGAATCCCATACATGGTCTTCATCGCATCACTCTCATGGCTGATGTCCAATGCCTCTGGCGCGGCGAGCTGCATCTTCGCGGCGAGTTCGTAACTCTTGATGCGTGAGTCGAGCCGAGAGTCTTCCTCTCGTTGCTGCATGTGTTTGCGGTTCAGATGTTCCAGTAATGCAAATCCTTCGCGGTCAGACTTTGCGGTGATATAGCGTCCAGCCTTATGCGGAAACAAATCACTGATCGGTGTCTCAGCGCCTGGATAAATGATCGTTCCAGCATGCTGTGATGGCAGGAAGGCCGAGTCCCAGTTCTTCGGTCCATTGGAGGCAAATCCGCGATGATCCGGCAGCACGACGAAGGTCGGTAGATTGTCGCTAAGAGAACCCAATGCGTAGCTGACCCAGCATCCTACGCCCGGAAAACCCGGCAGATTGAAGCCCGTGGCTTGCAACAATGTGCCTTGAGAATGCACACCCGTTTTGCCGACCATGTTATGTACAAAAGCCATGTCATCGGCATACACGCCGAGCGGCGCGACGGCCTCGCTCAGCATTCTGCCGCTCTGACCATACGGCTTGAAGTCCCATACCGGCTTCTTCCACGGTCCCAGTCCATTTTGAAACGCCTCCACCGCCTCGCCGAAGTTCGACTCCTCTCCGTGATGCTTGATCAGCGCCGGTTTGTAATCAAACAAGTCCACATGCGATGCCGCCCCGCCCATGAAGAGCTGCACCACCCGCTTCGCCTTTGGCACCACGACCTGCGAGCGATGTGATGTCTCCGCTGCCTGTAGTGAGGCAAATGCGAGTGCGCCGAAACCTTGTCCGGTCGTGTGAAGCAGTTGGCGGCGGGTGAGCATTATTGATTTTGACTTACAAAGTACGCCTCAGCCAGTCACGTCTTTACGGGACGAATATCAGGGTCTCTCGGTGAATGAGGTGTCGGGTTGGTCCTCCACGAATCGAATCGAATGAGAGCACGAAATCGACATGTTGCTGATTCCGTGCTCTTTAAACTCTATCAAAAGGGAGCACGGAATTGACATTATGTCGATTTTGTGCTCTTAATCTATGCATCATTTAGAGCACGAAATCGACCTTTAACTAACTATGCCTATGCTTAATTCCTTCCATGGTCGTCGCTTTTACGCAGATCAGTTTGAGCGCCTGTTTCGTAAACCGAAGGCCTCGCTGGTCGTTGTGCAGGGGAGGCGGCGCATTGGCAAGAGCGCTTTTGTGACGTATTGCGGCCAGACATATGCGGACCACCTTCTGAAATTTGAAGGACTCGGACCTCGCGTTGGTGGTGGCATGGCGGAGCAGCTCGCGGCTTTTGCAGAGCAGCTCACCGCGCAGACGAAACTGCCGCGCATGGTTCTGGAGACCTGGCCGCAGGCATTTCAGATCCTCGCCACTGCGCTGCCGTTGAAAGGCAAGGTTGTGTTGCTGCTCGATGAGATTTCATGGATGGCCGCAGGCGACAAGGACTTCGCCGGGCATCTCAAGATCGCGTGGGACAATCTCTTCAATACGCGGCAGAATCTTGTCGTCGTGCTGTGTGGCTCCGTGTCGTCATGGATCGAGGAAAACCTGTTGAAGAGTACAGGCTTCGTTGGTCGCACCTCATGGGTCTTTACCATGCCGCCGCTGCCTTTGCCAGAGTGCCTACCCTTTTGGCGCGGGAAGGCCGATCGCATCCCAACACTTGAGAAAATCAAGACGCTTGCCGTTACTGGCGGAGTCCCTCGCTACTTGGAGGAGATAGATCCCGCGCAGACTGCCGAACAAAACATTCATCGTCTGTGTTTCGATGCTGGCGGGCTGCTGTTTCGTGAGTTCGAGGATCTGTTTAGCAGTGTCTTCAATCGTCGCGCAGATCGTTATCGCGACATCTGCCATGCACTCAGCGGCCCGGCGAAGACGCTGACTGAGCTGTCCAAGCAACTCGACATCGGTCGCGGCGGCATCGTCACAGAGGCCTTGATGGAGCTAGAGAGCGGGGGATTCATCACGGCGGACCTACCGTTTTCACCGCTCGGTGGCACTGAGAAGCGCATCGCCAAATACCGGCTGAGTGACAACTACACGCGCTTCTACCTGCGCTATGTCGCGCCGGAGAAAAAACGCATTGCAGGTGGATTGTATCGGAAGCGAGCGTTGGAGACACTGCCGCAGTGGGACACGATCATGGGACTGCAGTTTGAGAATCTCGTGCTCACGAACCGTGATCCACTGCTGCGCCACATTGACCTGGGGAACACGCCCATCCTGAATGCCGGGCCGTATTTTCAGGGCAAAACGCTTCGCACCGAGGCCTGCCAGATCGACATGCTGCTGCGCACCAAGAAGTCGCTCTACGTCGTTGAGATCAAGCTGCGTGAAAAAATCCCACCCACCTGCATCACCGATGTGCAGGAAAAAATCCGCCGTCTGAAACTGCCCAAAGGCACGCCCTGCCGCAGCGTGCTCGTTTATCATGGTGAACTAGACGCCAGCATCCCAGACGAAGATTTCTTTGATTACCTCGTGCCATTCGAGCGGTTGTTTGAGGCTTGAAAGATCACTCACTTCACAATCATCCACGGCAGCCAGTAAGCCTGCGCCATCACCAGCAGGCCCATGAGCAAAGCGAGCGCTACGCTGTGCCAGAAGACGCTGCGTAGCACCGTGCCCGCATCAGGGCTGTCCGCCCGTCCGCCCGTCGCTACAGCCGCCACGACGATGCTTTGCGCGTCGATCATCTTGCCCATCACGCCGCCACTGCTGTTCGCTGCTGCCATGTGGATCGGCGAGAGATGAAGTTGGTTAGCCGTGACTTGCTGAAGATTGCCAAACAGCACGTTCGATGATGTATCGCTGCCTGTGAGCGCCACACCGAGCCAGCCGATGATCGGTGAGAAGAAGGGGAACAACACGCCGGTCGAGGCCATCATGAGTCCCATCGTCGTGTCCGTGCCGCTGTAGCGTGTGACGTAACCCATTGCGAGCATGAGCGAGATCGTCAGCAGGGAGATGCGAAGCTTCCAAATCGTCTGGCCATAGACCCGCAGCAAACGCAGCGGCGTCACACCCAGACAAAGACCCGCTAACATGCCAGCAAGCACCGCCGCAGTACCAGCGGTGCTCAGCGCGTTTAGCTTGAACACGGCCTTCTCTAACTCTGGGCGAATGACCACCGGCGGTACACGCTCGATGGCCCTGTGCAGCATCGGCACCTCGATCTCCAGATTGAAGATCGTATTCAGCTCCGTCTTCACCGCAGGGATGCCCCACACAAAAACAAAGAGCGTCAGAAACACCCATGGTAGCCAAGCCTTCCAAGTAGCCGTGCCCGCCGGGGTGTGGTCGGTTTTCTCCTCCGCATCCTTTGGCCTCCACACTTTCATGAACAGCACCAGCGACGTCATCGCTACCACCGCGCTAGCGATATCGACCAGCCATGGACCGTGATAATTGCTCATCAAAAACTGCATCACGCCAAAGCTGGCTCCAGTGACAAAACATGCGGGCCAAATAGCCAGCATCCCACGAAGGCCCACCTGTGCAGCCACCAGCCAGAACGGCACGAGAAATGAAAATAGTGGCAACTGTCTGCCGACCATCGCGCTCAGCTTCATAAGATCGAGTCCCGTGATGTCCGCCATCGTAGTTAGCGGAATGCCGAGTGAGCCAAAAGCCACCGGCGCCGTGTTGCCGATCAGCGCTAGCTTAGCTGCTTCGAGAGGTTTGAAACCCAGGCCGATCATGAGCGCGCCTGTGATCGCTACTGGTGCGCCAAAGCCCGCCGCGCCTTCGATGAAAGCGCCGAAACAAAACGCAATCATGAGCGCCTGAATGCGTCGATCACCCGAGACACCCGCGATCTGTTTTTGCAGCACGGCGAACTGATTAGTCTCCACGCTCAGGTTATAGACGAACATCGCATTCAGCACGATCCAGCCGATAGGAAAGAGGCCAAACACGGCACCATTCGCTGCCGCCATGCCCACGAGCGGCGCCGGCATGTGATAAACAAACACAGCGATCATCGCCGCTGCCACCAGTCCCGCCAGTGCCGCGAAATGTGCCCGCACATGCCAGAACGCCAGCAACCCAAGCAGCACCACCACCGGCAATGCCGCCACGAGCGACGAAGAAATCAGGTTGCCGAGTGGATCATAATTTTGGGACCAAGTCATGGCTGTAAAGCGTCCACATGACGCCAAACTTGCAACCACTCATCCTGCTTCAATCCACAAAGCTGAACTCGTTCAGATTCAAAATGACGCGGCAGGTGTTTTCTAAGCCTTCGCGTTTGCCATACTCGATGAGCGGCGTGACTTCATCATTAGTTGGGGCGCGTGAGATCGCCAGGGCAAAGGCGCGCTGCACTTGTGCTTCGAGGCCATTCGATTCCTTGCTCACTCGTTCAGCAAAGTGCTTCGCCATAGCCACAGTGAGGCCGTTGTTCATCATGGCGAGAGCTTGGAGGGGGCTTAGCGATTCGTTGCGCTTGTCCACGCGCATGGAGGGATCGGCGCAGTCCATCACGGTCATGAATGGCTGCTGCTGGCTGCGCACGATGAAGCGATAGATGCTGCGGCGGTGGCTCTTGGGATCTTCGGGATCATGCAGCGTGTATTCGTAGTGCGGACTGTGCTGTGGCTTTTCGATGATGAAATCCTGGAAGCTCGCGCCGCCCATCGTGAGATCGAGTTTGCCACTCACGGCGAGGATGGAATCGCGAATGGACTCGGCATCGAGCTTGCGGCGGTTTTGATGGGAGAGCCACTGGTTCGCAGCGTCTGACTTGTCTGACAGGTCGGACGAGTCTGACTTTTGGCGATACGTTTCACTCATCACGATGAGCTTGTGCAGCTTCCTGAAGCTGCCACCGAGATCATCACGAAACGTCAGCGCGAGCATGTCGAGCAACTCAGGGTGCGTGGGCTTGCCGCCCATGCGACCGAAGTCGTTGGCGGTATCGACCAAGCCTTTGCCAAAGTGATGCTGCCACACGCGATTCACGATGCTGCGCCAGGTGAGCGCGTTGTTTTTATCCGTGATCCATTTCGCCAAAGCAGCACGGCGGGCGGATTCATGTTCGCTGGTGATTTGGAAAGGTAGATCGAAGTGCTGGGTGAGCGTGGTGATGGTGCTAGGCCCGACTTCTTGAGCGGGCTGCTTCATGTCACCACGTTTGAGCACGTGGATCACGCGCGGTGTGCCATGCGTTCCTTTGAAGGCACCGCTGCCGTAGTGGACGGCTCCGGCATAGACTTTTTGCGGCGCTGGTAGTTGAGGCAAGGCATCGCGCTGCTTGCGCGCTTCGCGAAGTTTCGTTTTCGTGGCCTCATCGGCCTGCGCGAGCATGAGGGCATCTCGTTCGCGGATGAGCTTCAGTTTGTCCTCCTCACTGCGGCTTTCGGGGGCGATGCCATCGGTGAGATTGGTCTTCCGCCAACGCGGTGCGGCCTCGATGCTGTCGAGTGACGTCACGGGTTTTCCGACAGCGAGATTCGGTCCTGTTTTGCTGTCATAGACCTCCATCTCGGCCAGCGCGAAAATGTAGTCATTGCTGCGCGGAGCGAGCTTCACGGCGGTGACGCGCACAAAGCGGCCCGTGACGCCGTCATCGCCCGCTGTGCCGGTCTCGAAAGGCTTGAGGCCGGGATTGGCGAAATCATTCATGAAGCTGGCGTCGTGCTTCTTCCACACAAGTGTGACGCCGTTTTTGAAAGTGGGATCGTCACTGACTTCGATCTTGAAGCGCACGGGGAAACCGAAGCCGCCGCCGATTTTGCCAAAGTCGTCGTAACAGGGCTTCATCACGATGCGCTCGACCTGCACGCTCTTGCCCAGATCGACCTGCACCCACTTCACCGCGTCTTGTTGCGGAGAGATGCTGCTGTGATAACCAAAGTCAGGTTTGGCATTTGGATTGCCTGATTTTTTGGCGGCTCCGTCGATGCGCTGGCTGAGTGCGGCGTAGGCTTCACCGGCTTTTTTCTTCAAAGGCTCTTCAAGCGCGGCGATCTCATCGGTAAACTGCTTCTTCTGCTTTTGAAGTGCCGCGAACTTCTGCATGGACGCATCGTCAGGATAGTAGTCCACGTCTGTGCGGTCGATGCCGGCGAAGACGGCCTGAAGCGAATAATAGTCTTCCTGCGAGATGGGATCGAACTTGTGATAGTGGCACTGCGCGCACTGCACTGTGAGCGAACAAAAAGTGCCGATAGCATTCTGCACCATGTCATCGCGGTCGAGGTGACGGGCGATCTTGCCATCCAGCTTTGTCTCCGGCACTTCCGCGTGACCAATGAGATCCCACGGCCCCGCCGCGATAAAGCCGAGCGCCGTGATACCGTCCGTGGTGCCGGGATAGAGCGCATCACCCGCGATCTGTTCTTCAATGAAGCGTGTGTAGGGCTTGTCGTTGTTGAAGGCTTTGATGACGTAGTCGCGGTAAGGCCAGGCGTTGTTGCGCGGCTTGTCTTTGTCATAGCCGTGCGTCTCGCCGTAATGCACGAGATCCAGCCAATGCCGCGCCCAGCGCTCGCCGTAGCGAGGAGAAGCGAGCAAATCATCCACGAGCTCCTCATAAGCCAGCGCGGCATACTTCGTGGTTTCTTCTGGCGTTGGCGGTAGCCCAGTGAGATCAAAGTAGAGGCGTCGGATCAAGGTGCGCGCATCTGCTTGCGGTGTGGGCTTGAGGCCTTTCTCGGTGAGCTTTGCTTGGATGAAGCTGTCGATGGAATTCAAGGAGTGACGGCTTCTAGCCGTCACAGATGATGGCTGAAAGCCATCACTCTTTGAGAGCGGTTTGAAGCTCCACCAGTCGAGCCTATTTTCCACTTTCGCGACATCCACGCCCTCAGGCCAAACAGCGCCTTCATTAATCCAATGCTTCAGCACGTCGATCTCTGTGCTGCTGAGCTTCGACTTCGGTGGCATCGTCAAATCCTTGTCCGCACCACTGACAAAACGAAACAGCGGACTCTCCGCGCTCTTCCCAGCGATGATGTTTGGTGCGTGATCCGCACCGCCAGTTAACGCCACACTCTTGATGTCGAGACGGTAGTCGTTCTTCTGTTTCTCCGCGCCATGGCACTCATAGCAGTGCTTCTCAAAGATGGGCCGAATGTCGCGAACGAAATCGACCGCAAATGTGGGCGTGGCGATGAAAGCGATGAGACTGGCGAGGCGCATTGTCTATCCAATACGGGCTTATGAAGGGTTTTTCATGCCACGCATGCGCGGGACACGGTCACACTAGGCCTTCCTTGAGAGCCTTGGCCACCGCGCCGGTGCGCGTGTTCACTTCCAGCTTCTCGTAGATGCGGCGTAGGTAGGTATCGACGGTGTGGACGCTGAGGGTGAGGCGGTCGGCGATTTCTTTTTTGATGAGGCCGGTGGTCATGAGTTGGAGGATTTCCCTTTCGCGTTCACTAAGGCCGTAGTCGCTCTGCTTCGGAGCGAGCTTGGTGAACATGTCCAGCACGCGGCGGGCGATGCGTGAGGTCATGGGGGAACCGCCAGCCAGCGCATCGCGCACGGCCTGAGTGATCTCGGTGACGCTGCTGGTCTTCAAAAGATAGCCACTGGCTCCAGCGCAGATGGCTTGGAAGACTTTGTCGTCGTCTTCAAAAACGGTGAGGATCACGACGAGGGTTTTGGGGGCGCGTTCTTTGATGAGGCGGATGCCATCGAGTCCACTCATGCCGGGCAAGCCGACATCGAGCAAAATCAAATGAGGCGCGTCATAATGAGCGAGTGCGGCAAGGACTTTTTCGCACGAGTCGAAATCGCGTGTGCATTGCAGGCCTGTTTCGGCATTCAGCACACGCACAAGCGTGCGACGGAAAGCAGCGTGGTCTTCGACGATCCAAATGGTGTTCATGAAAGTGGTGCGTCGAGGGTGATCTGGGTGCCTTTACCAGACTTGCTGGTAATCTGAAGACTGCCATTCAGCACTGCTGAGCGGTGGCGAAGGTTGGCGAGACCGTTTCCTGCCGTGACGGCGTCGACATCAAAGCCGCAGCCGTTGTCTTCGATGTGGAGATGAAAGCGCTTCGACTTCCAACTGATCTCGATGGTCACGATAGAGGCTTTGGCATGGCGTGTGACGTTGTGGGCGGCTTCGCGGAAGAAGAGGAAGATCTGCCGATGAAACTCAAGCGAGGCAGTTGTCGAATCATCTGCGCTGGGCGCACTGAGTGACCAATGGATGCCTTTCAGCAAGCTGGCTGCGCTTTGTCGCATGGCTTCAACGAGGCTGGTTAACTTGGGTGCATCATCCTCACGCACGAGCCAGATGATGCCGCGCATGGACTCAGCGGCCTCACCGGCGAGCCTGTGGATTTCTTCGAGTGAATCTGAGTCGCTGCCATCACGCAGTGCCAGCTCTGACATGAGCCGGATGCTGCCAAGATGACTGCCTATCTCGTCATGCAAGTCTCGTGAGATACGCTGGCGCAAAGATTCAATCTCGAGGCGGCGTGAACGCTTGGAGCGTTGAATCGCGATGAAGGTGAATGCAACGGCACCGAGCAAAACGAAGCAGCCAAGCCATGCCGCACGCGATTGAGCCAGCGAAACACCTGCGCTATGCCGAAGATCGAGTTCGGCGATTTCATGAGTGATTTCGCGACGCTTCGACAAATCGGTGAGCCATTTTTCTTCGTTGATGAGCAGACCAGAACTGCTGCGATCATCCACCAGAAACTCGCGTTGCCATGAAGGCGCGATGGTGTCGTCAGAACTGGTCACGCGGCTGCCAAGGGCGATGTTTTTGCCATCCGCGAAGGCCTGCAACTCGGCCAGCGCATAAACGAAGTCGCCACTGCGCTCCCAGAGCTTCGTGGCGGTGATGCGGATTGTTTTCGCTCTGAGTCCAGGAGTCGGGAATGCGACAGGTGTATCGCCAGGATTTGGGAAATCGGTCGTCGTGCTATCAAAGATGGTTCGGCCATCTGCCTCGACTTTGAAGTGATGAGGAAAGCCGAAACCGAAGCGATCCGGGTAATCACGCGGGTGAGCGGGAATGAGGCGGATCTCTTGTAGATCACACACCGAGCCGAGATCAACCTGCACCCATTTCGTGGCATCAGCAGTGCTCGACACAGCGCTGTGCCAACCGTTGCTGCTCACATCATCGTTTTTGACGGGCAGACCAAGCGCGTGAGAACCGTCAACGAGATGCTTCGGCGACCATGTGGGCAATGTCTCGACGGAATTTGGTGCGAGCACTCTTGCTTGCAGTGCGATGTTTTGCCCGCCGCTGAAGACAATCAACTCACCTACACAGAAGATGAAGCGCTGGCTCGAGTGAGGCTGGGACGAGAGCTTGGTTGCCGTGAAGCGCACATAACGCGCCATCGTCTTCTTCGCATCGATGCGCCATGGAGCGAGTGTTGAAGAGACATCACTGCCGGTTTGATCCAGTAGCGTGATGGACTCGCCAAAAAGTGGGTCATTCGACGCATCGACCCGGAAGCGATGCGGGAAACCATAAGCCTCCACGCTGCCGAGCATGGCTGGAATCACGATCACTTCATCCATCGCGTATTCCTTTCCCAAATCGACCTGCACCCAGCGGATGGAATCCTGCAGCGGCGCAAAGCCGCTGTGAAAGCCCGCATGCTCATGTGGCTGAGCAGTGGGTGATGGCGGCAGCGTGGTAATCACAGACCGATGCCGCTCTTGCTCCTGTTCGATGGCGCCGAGTTCCGCATTCAGCCACGACCAAGGCCCATCAGCGTGTGCGCTGATGGTGAACAAGGCAAAGGTGATGAGCCAGCGATTCAAAATCACCAAACATTCCTCTGATGAGGTGAACTGCAACCCACGTGAAGACGTGACGATCAGCCGCGAGAATCAAATCCTGTCAGCGTCCCCGTGCTTGATCCAAACGCATCCGTCTCCACACCGAGGTGCTGGAGCATGGAAACGTAGAGATTGCAGAGGGGCTTGTCGTGATCGCCTTTGAAAGCGTGGTGCTGGCCGTGAGTGAAACCTCCGCCGGCGAGAATGATGGGGAGGTTGGTGTTGTCGTGCTTGTTGGCGTCGCCCATGTTGCTGCCGAAGAGGACCATGGTGCGGTCGAGCAGTCGGGCGTCGTCTTCACGCTTCGCGGCGAGGCTCTGGATGAGTTTGCGTAGTAGCACCATCTGCTGACGGTCAGCGTCTTCGAGCTGCTTCACCTTTTGTGGAGCCTGTCCGTGATGGCTGAGACCGTGGTAGCCTTCGGTGGTGCTTTCGTGGTCGTCGATCTTGAAGGCGGGCGTGGCAAAGGCATCCACCATGAGTGTGATGATGCGCGTGGAGTCGGACTCGAAGGCAAGCTGCGCCATGGCGAGCATGAGGTCGAGCTTTTCAAAGATGAGCTTTTTGTCCTGGATGTCCGCAGGCTCGGGCAGCTTGGTGACGGGCTTGGGTTTGAGTTCCCAATCGCGAGCGGTGAGCAGGCGCTCCTCCACCTCGCGTACGGAGGTGAGGTATTGATCGAGACGCGAGCGATCATCACTGCCGAGGCTGCGACTGAGCTTCTTCGTGTGATCCATCAAGGTGTCGAGAATGCTGCCGCGCTCGTCGAGTGCGTTGAGTTGTCGTTTCACGGCTTCGGGATCGCCTTGAACAAACATGCGTCGAAACAAAGCCGGCGCGTTGTCCTCGGCAGGCAGCAACACGCCGTCGCGTGTCCAAGAGAGACTGCGGTTCGCTTTGTCGATGTTCACACCGAGGTTTAGTGTCGGGAATCGCGTGAGCTGGCCGAGCATTTCCACCGTGAACTGATCGAGCGAGATCTGATTGCGAAACCCGCTCTTCGTCGGCCCGCGCGCAGCCGTGAGGAAGCAGTTCTCCGCGCTATGCCCGCCATTCACATCCGGATGCGACATTCCGCTGAAGATGCTGAACTCACTCTTAACATCAGTGAGTGGCGCAAGCGTCTGTGTCGGTTCGTAGTCTCGCCCAGCGGTCTTCGGAAAAAACGGCTTCGGTAGAAAACCAAGGTTGTTGGAGATGATGAGCATCCGACGAGGTGTCTTCACCTGTGCCGCACGACCAAACACCGGCGTCATGCATTCAAGTAGCGGCAATCCCAGCGTGACACCCGCGCTTTGCAGAAAGCGGCGACGCGAGAAGGACTTGGCGATGTGAGGGGCGTTCATGGAATCGTGTGGTTACGGGCCTTCTTGGTGATTGCCGAGGAAAATCTGGCTCCCCACCAACGCGAGCATCAAATCTCGCACGCGATACTTGTTATTCTCGCAGGCATCGAGCATGGACTCGATCTCGCGGCGGTCGGAATACCGGACGGGTGTGCCGGTGGCATAGACGGTAAACTGGTGGAGCAGATTCCGCGCGAGTTGGCGTGGGTTGGCTGCAAGGATGGCTTTCAGAGAGTGTACATCTTTAAAGGTGCGGCCGTCGATAAGTTTACCGCTGGGATCGACGTTCGCGGCGAGTGCGTAGCTGAAGTCGTGACCGGCGCGGTCAATGCCGATGATGCGCTCGCCTTCCTCAATGCCGCGATAGCGGGTACGCCAGCCGCCGAGAATATCAAAACTCTCCAAAGCAAGGCCGACGGGATCAAACTTCGCATGGCAGCCAGCGCACGATTTTTCTTTGGTGTGCAGCGCCATGAGATCGCGAATGGTTTTGGCACCGCGAATGTCCGGCTCTACGGCGGGCACGCTGGGCGGCGGTGGAGGCGGCGGTTGGCCGATGAGCCGCTCCATCACCCACGCACCGCGCACGACGGGTGAGGTGTTCGTGCCATTCGCGCTGACTTTCAAAACAGCGGCCTGCGTGAGCAATCCACCAAGTGGACTGCCCTGCGGTACGGGGACTTTTCGCATGGCGGAGCCGCTGAGTGGCGGGAGCTGGTAGTGCTTCGCAAGGCGGTCGTTGGCGAAGACGAACTCCGCCTTTACGAGTACGCTGGCGGGCATGTTGCCGCGAATCATCGCAGTGAAAAAAGTCCGCGTCTCGCGCTCCATGCTCTCCACGAGATATTCGTCAAAGCGATACTCCGGGAAGAGCCGGATGTCGGGATCATCACGACGAATGTGGCGCAGACTGAGCCAGTAGTCGGTGAAGTTTTTCGCGAAGCGCTCGAAGCCAACGCTGGCAATGAGACGCTTGGTTTCTTCACGCAGCGTCTTGGTATCACGCAGCTGTTTTTTCGCTGCAAGATCGCTCAATCGCGCATCAGGCCGCGAGTTCGTGAGAAAGTGCGAGAGGCGTGATGCGATGGAAAAGTGGTCGTCCGCCGATTCTGGATCGCGGAGGTAAATGAAGTCGCCGGAGGCCAAAAAAGCTTTGTAACCGGCCAGCATGGCCTCTTTGAACGACGTACCTTTCCCCAAACGCTCGGCGATGAGGGCATCAAACAAGCGCAACTCATCTTCCGACACCGGCTCACGCGCGGCGAGACTTACAAAGCGACGCAGTAGGCGTTTCGCATCTTCCTGAGTGTTCTTTGGTTTCGCGTCGATGCCGAGATCATCAAACAGCACGCGATGCGAGGGCGGCGGCCAGCTTGGCGGAGGAATGGGGCCTTCGACTTCGAGCCATTGCACCGCGATACCCGGCTGGCCGCCCTCTGGGAAAGGCGGATAGCGATAGGTCGGCGCAGAGCCGTTGGGGTTCTGCGCTAGCGGCATCGGCAGGCCGAGCAGGCTGTATTCAAACGACTCGCCAGCGCGTAACGTGATCGTGGTTTCATAGACTTGCTGCTCAGGCTCGATGTCGATCACGCCACCGGAGGCACGCACTTCATTGATGATGTCCACACCGGCCGGTTTACGCGTGCGGAAGGTCATCGGCACCGGTTGCTTCGCAGGAAGCAACGTGAACCCAGGCTGCTGCAGTACGGCCCGTGCCGAAAAGCGCACTTTGTAGTGCCCGGAGTGCTTCGCGACGACGTCACGTGGCGTGCCGAGATAAGGCCAGCTAGCCGAGCGAAACAACGCCAACTCAATACCTTCATCCATTGCAGCCTCTTTTGCCTTCTTGCCATCCAACTCGATGTACTTGCTAGCCTTGGCGAAGAACATCGCCTCCCGATTCCCAAACGTGCTCTTCCCTGGAAACAAATCCGTGCCCACGACACGACGTTTCGTCACCTTCGGCGGCGCAGGCTCCGTGACCATCGCCGCGCGCAAAGCAGCCTCTGCAGCATCTAGGTAAGCCGTGAGTTGTACACGCGACATGTCGAGCATGCTGCCCGTTTTGTTGAAGCGATGCCCCTCGCGGTCCTCCGGCAAAATATCGCGAATGTCGAGATCCGGCAGTTGCAGCACATCGCGTAAGTTTTGCTCATACTCATCGCGATTCAGCCTGCGTAGCGGCCCACGACCATTCGCCAGCACTTCCGTGCGATCCGCCTCATCGAGCGATGCATCAAGCGTCTTCACCAAAGCTGCACGATCCTCCGCCGACATGTCGCTCGCCTTCGGTGGCATCTCGCCTTTCTCCACACGATCATGGATGCGCACCCAACGCTCACGCGTCGCGCTATCACTGAGATCAAACTTCAGCGCCGTGAGATCGAGGCTGCCTTTGCTGGTTTCTTTGTCGTGGCACTCGATGCAGCTCTGCTCAATTTGCGGTGGAGTAGTGGTCGTCGCTAAGGCAACGATTGTACAAACTCCATATAGAAAAGGCGAGAGTCGAACGAAGACATTCCACACGGCTGTTTGTGAAGTGGGCGTTAGGACTCGTATCATCATTATTCCAAGATCTTGATCTTCACATTCCGATACCACACCGGAGCCTGCGCTTTACCATGGAGTCCCTGAAGGCCAATGGGGCCGCTGCGGGCGTAGTCTTTGAGGGCTTTCTTGAACTTGTTCGGTGTGCCGTCTGGGTTCTTGCCGACTGCGGGCCAGTTGTTGAGGTCGGCGTCGATGACGAGTTCACCATTGAAGAGGATGCTGACCTTACTGTCCTTGCAGGTGATGGTGAAGTGATTCCATTCGCCGATGGGTTTGGCCATGCTCTTGATTGGCGGCATGGCATCATAAATGGCGGCGACCATGCCGTATTTGCTGCCGTCAGCGCTGTCGTGGACTTGGACTTCGAGCGCGGAGAGCACGTTTTTGATATCGCCGGAGCGAAGGAAGACGCCGCTGTTGGACTCGGCGATCACTTTGAATTCGAGATCGAGGATGAAGTCGCCATACGAGGCCTTGGTCCAGAGTGTGTCGTGGTCTTTGGCGACGAGTTCACCATTGGTGAATCCCCAGCCGCCAGGAGCAACGGCGTTTGAGAGATCGGTAGCGAAGAGATCTTTCCAGCCAGTGGTTTCTGGATGATCAGCGGCGAAAGTAAGTCCAGCAATGAGTGGTAGGATGAGGGCGAGTTTCATGGGGAAGTCTAAACGCGGTTTGAAGACGGGATGATTCCAAGTTTTATGCAGCGCGGATCGGGCTTATAGGAAAGGCCATGCCCTTTTCATCTCTCGGTCTTTCTGACTCGCTCGTCAGCGCTCTCAGTCAATATGTGGCTCCGACGCCGGTGCAGTCGGCTGCGATTCCGCTGGTGCTGAAAGGCGGAGATGTGCTGGCGACGGCGCAGACAGGCTCGGGCAAGACGATGGCGTTTGTGCTGCCGCTGCTCCAGCGCTGGCTGGCGACACGGATGGAGAAGCCACGGCGTGTACACACTTTGATCCTAGTGCCGACGCGCGAGCTGGCGGCTCAGGTGACGAAAGAAGTGCTGCGCTGTGCGGTCCATTTGCCAGAACGCCTCAAAGTGGTGAGCGCGTTTGGTGGAGTCTCCATCAATCCTCAAATGATGGCGCTGCGCGGTGGCGCGGACTTCATCATCGCGACGCCGGGCCGCTTGCTGGATCTGGTGGATCACAATGCACTGCAACTTAATCATGTCTCGGCGCTGGTGCTGGATGAGGCAGATCGGCTGTTGGATCTGGGCTTTGCAGATGAGTTGTCCCGGGTGTTGGCGTTGTTGCCTAAGCGCAGGCAAAACTTGTTATTCTCGGCGACGTTTCCTGAAGAGGTGCAATCGCTGGCAGATCAAATTCTTCATGAGCCGACACGGATCGAGATCGAAAGTGCGCCTGCTGAGATGCCGGTGATCGAGCAGCGTGCTATTGAAGTGGACACGGCGCAGCGCACGCCATTGCTGCGTCATTTGATCAAGACGGAAGGCTGGAAGCGGGTGCTTGTTTTTGTGGCAAAGCAATACACGGCGGAACATGTCGCTGATAAATTGAGGCGTCATGGCATCGGCGCGGTGGCCTTTCATGGCGAACTGAGTCAGGGCGCGCGGATGCAGGCTTTGGCGGAGTTTAAAGACTCGTTCTTTCAGGTGCTTGTAGCCACGGACTTGGCCTGTCGCGGATTGGATATCGCGCAGTTGCCAGCGGTGGTGAATTACGATCTGCCGCGCTCTGCGGTGGACTACACACATCGCATTGGTCGCACGGGTCGCGCGGGTGAGGCGGGTGTCGCGGTGAGTTTCATCGCAGCAGAATCTCATGCGCATTTTTGTCTGATCGAGAAGCGCAATCATCTGAGCCTCGTGCGCGAGCAGATCCCAGGCTTCGAGCCAATGGATCAAGCGCCTCCGCCATCTCCAAGCACGGGCGGCATCAAAGGTTGGCGCAAGAGCAAGAAGGATAAACTGCGCGAGGCGGCGGCGGGTTTGTGAGCTTTCGACAAGGCTTCTCTAGCGTGTATGCTTGATCATGAAACTGGATGTCATAGCGCGACTTGAACGACATGCGATGCGCCTCGGCGAGATCGCGACGGTGCTGGGGAAATATGGATTGGCGGATCTGTTTGGCAGTCTCGACTATCCCTGGCTGAATGATCGGCTGCGCAGTGCGGATGGCCAAGCTCTGGCCGGAGTGACCACTGCCGCACGAGTGCGCATGGCGCTGACTGAGCTGGGTACGACCTTCATCAAACTGGGTCAGATGCTAAGCACGCGCGCTGATTTGATCGGACCGGAAATGACAGCCGAGCTGTCTGAGTTGCAGTCGAATGTGCCGGCAGAGTCAGCCGAATCAGCGCGTGCGCTTATCGAAAAAGATCTCGGTGCGACCTTGGAGGAGCTGTTTGCTGAGTTCGATGAGACTCCAATGGCCGCAGCCTCCATCGCACAGGTTTACGGAGCTGTGTTACCGAGTGGTGAGCGTGTCGCGGTGAAGGTACGGCGCACGGGGATCGAGAGCCGTGTCATCACGGATCTGGAGATATTGCAGTTGCTGGCGGAATTGGTCGAGAGTCAGTCGGCGTCACTGCGCCCGTATCAGCCAGTGGCCATCGTTCGGCAGTTTCGCCGCACCTTGCTACGCGAGATGGACTTCACTTATGAGAAGCGAAACCTGGAGGAGTTTGCGCTGCATTTTGAGGAAGATCCCAACGTCTGCATCCCGCGAGTGTATTCTGATTTTTGCTCGCATCAGATCGTCACGATGGAGCGGCTCGATGGCATTCCTGGCACGGACATTGAGGCCTTGAAGGCATCGGGCGAAGATCTCTCTGAGTTCGCGCGGCGCGGTGCAAACATGTATTTGGAAATGGTTTTCCGTGATGGCTTCTACCATTCCGATCCGCATCCGGGAAACTTGATCCTGCTGCCAGGAAATGTGGTCGGTGTCGTTGATTGCGGGCAGGTGGGTCGCATTGATGATGAGCTGCGCGATGAAGTGGAGGCGCTGCTTCTCGGCATCGTCGAGAACGATGCCGAGCAAGTCACCGAGCAAGTGCTACGCCTCGGCTCTGTGCCTCATGACTTTGCACAAGATCGACTGCGCGCGGATCTCGACGACTTCATGGCCGACTTTGTTGGGCATCCCTTGAGTGATATTAACGTTGGTTCGGCGCTGAGTTCATTGATCGAGATCATCCGCCGTTATCACATCACGCTTCCGCCGCCACTGGCCATGCTTTTGAAAACGATCATCGTGCTCGAAGGCACCAGCCGCCGCTTCAGTCCTGATGTGAGCCTGGCCGAGCTGATGCAGCCATTCTGTCAGCGCATGTTGCTGCGTCGCTTCGCACCAAACCGCATCGTCCGTCGTGCGCGCCGCGCTTATCGTGATTGGGATCGCCTCATCTCCGCACTGCCGCGTGATCTCGTGGATCTTCTCGCGAGGTTCCGCGACGGCACACTGACCGTGCATCTCGATCATCGTCACCTCGATCCTATCGTGAACCGTTTGGTGTTAGGCGTCCTCACCGCCGCCATTTTCCTCGGCTCCTCCGAGCTGTGGAGTCGCGAGGCCAAACCAGTAGTTTGGGGCATCTCAGTCTTCGGTGCGCTCGGCTACCTGCTGAGTCTCTTCCTCGGCTGGCGTCTGATGCGCGCGATTCGGAAATCGGGGAACATCAATTCGAAGGATTGAAGAAACCACACCTGCGGTGACAGCTCCGTGGTTCTGGATGCACGGTGTGGATTCAGTAACTCAACCCACAGCAGCACTATTTGCCACGCATCTTTTCCTCATCTTTTCCTTTTTCTAGCGAAAGGAGCACTATTTGCCACGCATCTTTTCCTCATCTTTTCCTTTTTCTAGCGAAAGGAGCAGCACTCACGAAAAACCAGATCATTCAGATTCGCTCGACATTTTTATACACGGCCATTGCTGTCGCTTCCGTCTCCGGCTTTTCTCGTTAGGTTCCAGCGGCTAGCCTCAGGATAATTGCAACCATTAGCACAGCAAGTGTAGAGAGCAGCCAACCAAGTAAACCAGTCCACTCTCTTTGATAAAGTGTTGCGATTATGCAGAACATTGCAGGGACAGCACAAAGAAAGAGCCCTCCAAAGAGCTCGGCCAAAACATAGAGACTTTCTTCCAAGCCAACAGACAGTCCTTGTGAATAAGCTGAGCCTAGTTTTTGCGACATAGAAGGTCGGTTTATGAAGCTCGTTCCCTCAAGTAGCCTTCTCTGGATTGTACGGTTGTCCATGTAGGTCATATTGGCGAAGAACGCCAAGTTCACTGCTGCAAGTAAAAACCACCACTTTGGTGGCCAGATTAATCTTCGAGTGTTGGCAGTCATATGTATGTCGAGTTGGGGCTATGATCTAAGTCGTGAATGTTACACACCCAACCAGTCTATGCTCACATGCCATAAGCTTTCGGGTGGATGCAGTTGCACTTGGGCTTTCTGCAAACTTTGGGTCTATCACATTCACATTCTGGCGAGGCACAAACATGAAGGCGCTCACAATTGCAATCCAATGCGCTACACACTTTTGGCAGCCCGCAATTGCAGAAACCTCTCTCTGCGCAGTATGTCCATTCTGCCCCATGCTCTATCTTCCACTTTGCGAAAACGTAATTGTAGCCGAAACGAGCAAACCATATCGCAACAGCTAGAATTGTTATGGCTGATGCTTACCAGAAAAAACCTGGGATCGATTTGTGATCGAACGATGTCTGTGATAACACAAAAAGGCATCCATAAATTGCTGCAACCCATGTTGCAGCAGACAACAATCCGACGAAAAAAGCGGTTAGAGTTCTCATGAAGATCGAGGCTCTTTTATACAGCGAGTACGGTGTGGTTCAGTGACTTTGCTAAGCCATCAATGCCCGGAAACAAGCTCTCAGCAGTAATATTCATTTTCCTTAGCTCTAGCAGCCCTTCCCGAGCAACTTCCTTTGAAAACTGCAATTTTTTAATGTGCTTTGAGGTCTCAGAGATCCAGTCGGAGTCAGCGTCATCAGAATGTGAAGGAGTGGAAAGCAGGTTCTTCATGAAGCCATTGTGGAGATTAAGTGGCATCAAAAAAAGCCCCTGCTGAACTGCTAATCTTTGGATCTGATGCGTGGGTTCGATCATCAACACCATGTCCAGCACTCTGGTTGGAGAGCCTCCTCCACGAAACTCTTCATGAAGCATTTTAAGTTGAGTATTTGCCACATCAATCTGTCTTCCGAGCAAATCATGCCTCAGTTCGTTAGGAGATAAGCATTCTCGCAGCCAAAGGTCACTGACTGCCCAGACAACAGGCTTTTCGGAGCACTCCATGAATGCAAAATAACATGCTACAAAGAACGAATATGTGAAGTCGAGCAATCTTGTTGGCGCTCCATGATGCTGCATGAGTGCCATCCAACCCACCAAATCTTCGTTGGTTGGAACATCTTGGAGATAGAGATGAGCCCTGCGCTGAAACTCGCGAAGCAAAGCCCATTCTTTATGAAGAAAATGTTCGCCCCTAATGGAGTATCTGCGGAACTGCCTTTCAAGCGAAGTCTCCAAATCTTGATCTGCACTTTGTCCTCTGAAAACAGAAGGACCGTGTTTAACCTCGGGTAAATCAAACACTTCTCGCCAAGAACCAATCTGGACTGTTTCGAAAGAATTATTCATAGCAGCACTGGTATCTAAACTGCGAAACTCGTTAGCTTAAAGTGCGTTAACCCGAGTTACTCGTTCCGATACGGAGCCGTGTAATTACACTTCTTGTCGATGATGCCGAACTTCACCAAGTCACGGCGCACTTCGGCTGGGGTCACTCGCTCCATGCAGGCCATGGTGTATTGATACCATTCATCCGTCAGGTAGCCTGGGAAGGGCTTGGAAGGCCGTTTGGGGGCGGGTGGTTTGCGGGCCTTGGATGCGCTGGGCTTTGTCTTGGTGGCAGGCATGACTAGTTGGGCTGGCGGGGTTTGAAGTAGCCTAAAATGCTCGCAGGATCGCGTACAGCAATCTGGATGTGGGACTTTTCGCGGATGTCAGAGCCCGTGAACACTGGCTGCCCCTCCTGAAAAACTCCGCGCACGGTCTGGAACTGGAAGTTCCAAAGCTGCTCGATCCAGGGCAGTCCGTAATTGATGACGGCGCAGTCCAGCCGATGCATCAGCCCTTTGTTGATGGGCAAGGGATGCAAAGCTGCCTGGAGGTAGTTCTCATGCGCCCGCTTCATCATGGATGTGTGCTGCGTGTCTAGGAGGTCGAAGCAATTGCCCAACTGAATGACTGCTCCGAGCACCGCAGGCCTGGTTACACGCCTTATCACTCATGGCCATGCTGATGAGGACCAGGCGGCGGTGGCGCGGTTACGGCTGAGGCCGATGTCGGGGCTTTGATCACCCATGCTTCTTGATCACCTGGATGAACTCCGGCAAATACGTCACGGCCTTCTTTTCACCGACACCGCGAATCTTGAGGGCTGATTCGATGTTCTTGGGTTTCAGGCGGGTGAGGAACTCCAGCGTTTGATTGCTGAAGACATGATAGGCGGGCACACCTTCCGATTGGGCGATTGCGTTGCGGTGCTTCTTCAGTTTTTCAAAGAGGGCGTCGTCAAAGCCCAGCTCGTGCATCGAAACTTCGGCGGCGGTGAGTTTGGCACCTGGCTTGGTGGGCTGCGATGAGGCGGGCGTGGTGTCCGGCCAGATCATACGGATGTTCCCGCCGGTACGCATCAGCTCGTCGCCTTTCACGGTGAGTGAGACGAGCGGATATTCGCCCGTGCTTGTTTCGATGAGGCCCTGCTTTTCGATTTCGCCGAACAAAGGATGCAGTGCATTCGTGCCAATGTGCTTGAGCAATCCATACGTCGTGAGCTTATCGAGTCCGGCATCGACGATCTCCTTCGACTTGCTGCCGACGAGCATTTGAATGATGCGGCCTTTGCCAAAGCGGCCTTCCCACGCGCTATTAGCACGCTTGGTGCACATGCGGGCGATACCGCTGAGGGTTTGCCGGAGCATGGTAACTTCTTCAGCGTTGCCTTCACGCAGGGTCTGTACACCGCTGCGGCGGCATATGTCGCATGTGCCACAGGGCTGGCTTTCGTGCTCGCCGAAGTAAGCGAGAATCTGTTGTTGGCGGCAGCGCTGCTCGTCGTAGCAGAGGTCGATGATGGCTTTGAGCTTGCCGCGATCTCGTCGCTCTTTGTCGCGGAGTGCAGCAGCATCTAATTTCAAATGACGCGCTAAAACATTCGGCTGAAGTAAACGTGTGCCACGGATGCGGCGGCCTGGGATGTCATAGCGCTCGATGTAACCTGCGCGTGACAGATGACCGAGCGCGGAGCTGACGGCCATGCTATTCTTCAGTCCGGCATAGTCGGTTAGGTCATCAATACTGGCCTCCACTTCATGTTGCGTATCGGCCTTGTTCAGGAGTGCTTGGTAAATGCTGACGATGACTTCGGCCGTGGGATTCGCGCCGTCGATGAAGAAGTCCTGTGTCTTGGTATCGGCGAAGTTGAAGAACAACTCGCACCAGGAAGGCTCGCCATCGCGGCCAGCACGCCCGGCCTCCTGATAGTAGGCTTCGACGCTACCAGGGATGTCGTAATGCACGACGAAGCGCACATCGCTGCGATCAATGCCCATGCCAAAGGCATTCGTGGCCACGGCGACATCATGTTTCTTGCTGATGAATTTGTTTTGTCGTTCCTCACGCTCACTGTCATCGAGTCCACCGTGATATTGGATCGCCTTCACGTTCAACTCGCGCAGGGTGTCGCCCACCTCTTCGACCTTCTTGCGGGTTGAGCAGTAGATGATGCCCGTCTTGTATTGCGCGATGATCTGCTTGAGTCGTGCATATTTCTCATCGGCTTTTTTGATGTGCGTGACATTGAGGCTCAGGTTCGGACGCTGGAAACCACGGATGGTGATGAAAGGATCACGCAGGTCGAGTACGCGTGCGATGTCATCCCGCACCTCTGAGGTAGCTGTCGCCGTAAGCGCCACGACTTGTGGCCGACCCAGTTGCTCCAGCGCCTCGCCTAACCGGAAGTAGTCAGGGCGAAAGTCATGCCCCCATTGCGAAAGGCAGTGCGCCTCATCCACGGCAAAGAGGCCGATCTCTACCTGCTGCATGGCGTTCAGAAACATCCGACTGCGGAAGCGTTCGGGTGCGACATAGACCAGTTTGTATTCGCCACGCTTCAGTGTGGCGATGCGGTCCTGCTGCTCGCTGAGAGAGAGCGTGCTATTGATCACGGTGGCCGGAATGCCGCGTCGCTCCAACGCATCCACCTGATCCTTCATCAGCGCGATGAGCGGACTGACGACAATGGTCACGCCTTCCATCACCATCGCGGGGAGCTGGTAGCAGAGCGACTTTCCGCCGCCGGTCGGCATGATCACCAGCGTGTCACGACCACTGAGAATGTTCGCCATTACCGTCTCCTGACCGTCGAGGAATTCGCGAAAGCCGAAGTACTTCCGCAATGCCTCGCGGGCATCGTGGATCGGGGTGGATTCGGCAGTTGGCAGTTCAGTTTCCAAGACACTACTTCATGCGAAGGAACAGGCCTCGGTGCAAGCGGCGTATGCAATGCTATGTGCTACTCTTGCCGTTCATGGTAGTGAAGGAAAAGTGACCGTTCGTAGTTCGGGCTTCAATGTGTGCTCGGGCTTTGGGTAGCCGTCTGAAGATGGTGCTCCGAACGTTCAGATTTCGGAGCACCGCCTTCAGGCGGTCTTTGATGGTGGCTTAATCCATTACCACAAACATGCCCGCAAACGTGTTCGGCGTGAAGCTCGTGCTCGGGGCAGGGGAGGTGATCATCTGGGAGATGTCGCCACCCAGATACAGCGCATATTCACAACTGAGATGCAGAAACAAGCGCGCGAGCTGACGAAAGGTGACAACTCCCCTTCACTCGATCCTCACGATCACTCATCACAAAAATAATCTCCTTGGTTTTCGTCACCACAGCCACCGCACTGCTCTGCCTTAGGTTAGGCGAGTTCGCATTGAAAACCGGATGGATCACTCCTTTCTGCAGGATTAGTGGACCTGATTGATTCGCGAGTCGTGGCTTGATCGTGAGCGGGGAATACGCACCTGCCTTCACAATCCCAGGCCCTGTCACGTCCTCCAGATAAAACACCTCATTCGGTTTCAAGAAGAAATTACCCTCAGCGTCTGCGAGGTTCAGCGGCACCAGTTCTTTCCCATCACAAATAGTTAGTCTGCCAGGCTTTAGCGCCCGCTCATAGATCCCCGCATTCGTTGCAGAGTCGATCTTCTTCTCCTGGCGTTCAAGCTGCTGCTGGTGCGCGCCGAAGTTCGACCTCGGCTTCCCCGCCTGATCCAGTCAGCGCAGATGCAACTTTGACTGAGCCGCCAAAGGAACGCGATAGACATGATACAGTGCGCCATCATGTTCGAGTGTCTCTGTTGCCAGAAGAGCTGGCGCGATGGTTAGGCTGAGGAGTGTGAGGAGGCGATGCATGAACCGGATGTTAAGGTAGAAAGATTTTCAGAACAGGGAGTCTGAAATTTTTCTACCCATGAATCTTTCTACCTTTCCTCTGAAGCGGACAAGTTACGGCGTCGGTGGCACCCGCGGCTCGGGTTCTTCCGCGCTCGCAGGATTTTCCAGCAGGTGCTGCTGCATGTAGATCGACATCTTCTCGGGCTGGCGGGGGAACATTTCCATGAGCTTGCAGAGGTTCAGCTAGAGCATCAGTTGCAGGCCATCACGCGCCATCTTCTTGCCATCCTGCGTCGTGGATGAGGAGCTGGTCGAGGCCTCGCTGGGTGCATAAATAGTTAGCCAGTTCGCCTTCAGCGCAGTCGTTAAGCTCACGGTGGCAGGCACCAGGTCGGCTTGATGCGCGGTCACCGCTTGCCGCAGGATGTCCAGTTTTGACTTTACCTGATCATCACGGCACTCCTGAAAGATCAAGCGGCCATTGGGCAGCGCCTCCAGGATCACTGGCGAATCTGCGCCATAGGCACTGACAAAGGCTCCCTCGATGCGCGCCACATCACGCGGGATCGTGTTCTCACGGTAGTTGTCCTTGGCCAGCTTCCGCGCCTTGCGGATGGCTAGCGGCGCATCGTTGTCCGTCATACGATCGGCGATGAGATTAAACGCGCTCTGCGTTGCTGTGATGCGCACTGTTAGTTCATTATTCTCATTGTTTGCGATCATCCGTGCCAGATGATCCGTGGTGAAGGCGGCCAGTTCGGTCTCGCTGATTTCCTTATCATCAAACGGGTTGTCGAGGAAGTGGGCTAAGTCTCTTATGGTGCAGGCTGGGTTGCCGTCTGGAGTGTCAATGCGAGTTCCGCTGTCGAAAAAACTCAAATCAAAGCGTGCCATGACCTAATGATTAATATTAGTTGCTTTCTCTTAAGCTCGAGCCTGAAGCCATCGCCGCCCTCGTTAGCGGAGAGCTCCGCCTCCGCAGCGAGGACAATGACTTCTACAACGACTTCCGGCTCATGATCGCCAGAATCTCCACCCCTATCTCCGCCTCAGTGCCGGCGTCACCATCGACACCGACGAAATAGGGCTCACCTGGCTTAGCCAGCAAAAACCCCTCTGGCCCGTCCTGGAACTCTGATCGCCGCCCGTTCCCGCCCTTCCGAAAACGCAGAATAGTCGGGGAACCCATCGGCTGGCCGTTGCGAAAAGTCCGAATCCCCGTGGACCGCGATGGAAGGCCATTCCGGAAATTCGGAGATGCCGGGGGAATAGGAGGTGACTAGTTCGGCTAATTTGGCGGCAGCAATGTATTCAAAAGTACACATGCGCCACATTTCATGAGTGCCGAAAGATCAGCCGCCCCAATCCAACTTCAGATACCAGTTTGGGACGATTTTTCTATTAACACCCTCTGACTCTGGCTCATCGATGACGAAGTTCTCAATACACGGCACGGGCCTCGGAGGTGTCTGACGACTGAAGTAAAAGCTCTTGGTTCTACTGCTCATGACCATGACCATGCCTTCGCTTTGAAAGATCATTCGCAAACCCCAGTTTGATGCTGGGCCGTTCAAAGCTCACAAACCAAGATTTGTCATGAGTTGACGAATGATTTGTCGGTCCTCATCCTCTGGAAGCAGTGCCGTTGCGGAAATAGCTTCGGACTCTTTTGAGGTCGTAATAGACGAGAGCGGTTTTCTTCTCAATCCGCTCTCTAAAGTCCTCGATCGACTCTTGGTGACTCATGAAGAACTGGATCGCCGAGTCGTCGGATTCAGTATTGAAGGGTAAGTCTGACTTTTCTCGAGAGCTTGGCAAAAGAGATATGAGCAGTGCAAAGAATGCTACGGCTATCCCAATAATAGCCACGACAGCGAGACGCAGCCGCGAGTTTCGGCTGTATTGAACGATCGCTTTGATGTCTTCATGTTGTTTGATTGATGCGTTCCTTTCACCCCTTCCGCAGCATTACTGCCAACAACGAAATCTCTGCTGGAGTGACACCCTGGATGCGGGCGGCTTGGCCGAGGGTGGTGGGGCGGATCTCGGTGAGGCGGAGCTGGGCTTCTTTTTTTAGGCTGTGGACGGTGGTGTAATCGAAGTCGGGTGGTATGCTGTGGCCATCCATGCGGGTGGTTTTGCCGATCATGACTTCCTGGCGCTGGACGTAGCCTTCGTATTTCAGGCTGTAATCGAGCTGCTGCCAGACGGGATCAGGGAATTCTGAGCGGATGTCTGTGGGGAGCTTCGTGTGGTCGTTTTCAGTGCGGCGAATCCAGGAATGCAACTTCATGCCCTCGTGACTGGTGGTGAGGGCGAACTGGGTGGCTTTGACAAGGAGGTCGGCTTTCACCTGCGTGAGCTGGTTTCTCACGGAGCAGGTGAGGCCAATTTCGGCAGCACGGAGAGTCAGGCGGAGGTCACAATTGTCCTGCCGGAGAAGCAGACGATACTCGGCACGGGAGGTGAAGAGGCGATAGGGCTCGGTGACACCCTTGGTCACGAGATCATCGATCAACACACCGAGATAGGCCTCGCTACGGCTGAGGATGAAGGGTGGTTTGTCCTGCACTTTCAGAGCCGCATTGGCCCCAGCGAGCAGGCCCTGACCGGCAGCCTCTTCGTAACCGGAGGTGCCATTGATCTGGCCGGCGAAGTAGAGGCCGGAGATGCGCTTCGTTTCCAAGGTCGGATAGAGCTGTGTGGGTGGGCAGTAATCATACTCCACCGCGTAGCCGGGGCGGATGATCTCGGCCTTTTCTAGGCCGGTGATGCTGCGGATAAAGTCGTGCTGCACCTCATAGGGCAGGGAAGTCGAGACGCCATTGATGTAGAACTCACGAGTGTGGCGACCCTCTGGTTCCAGAAAAACCTGGTGCCGTTCCTTCTCCGCAAAGCGCACCACCTTGTCCTCGATCGACGGACAATAGCGTGGCCCAACGCCCTGAATCCGGCCGCAATACATGGGGGATTTGTCCAGATTCGCCCGGATAATGTCGTGTGTTTGAGTGTTCGTGTAGGTGATCCAGCAGGGAATTTGTTCCACGTGGAACGTTTCAGGCCGCCAGGAGTTCAGGGTGAATTGGGGAGGGCCGGTGCCGGAATCGCCTTCGGAATCCTCTGGGACAATGCCGGAGAGGTAGGAGAAGGCTGGGGTAGGACTGTCTCCCGGCTGGATTTCGCATTTGGAGAAGTCAATGCTGCGGCTGTTGATGCGGCAGGGGGTGCCGGTTTTGAAGCGCTTGATCTCGAATCCGAGATGGGCAAGGCTGTCGGACAGGGTGGAAATGCTATCGCCCATGCGTCCACCAGCCTGGTTTTGCAGACCGACATGGAGCAGGCCGCGCATGAATGTGCCGGAAGAAATGATGACGGATTTGGCCCGATAGATCATGCCGAGGCTGGTGCGGATGCCGGTGACAACATCGTTTTCGACCAGGATCTCAGCAGCGTTCCCCTGGTGCATGTCGAGGTTCGGCTGGTTCTCGATCAGCCACTTCATACGGAACTGGTAGGCTTTCTTGTCGCACTGAGCTCGCGGAGCTTGGACGCTGGGGCCTTTCGTGGCGTTGAGCATTCGGAACTGGATGCCCGTTGCGTCGGTGTTTAATCCCATGACGCCACCCAGCGCGTCGATCTCGCGCACCACATGGCCTTTGGCCAAGCCGCCAATGGCAGGATTGCAGGACATCTGGGAGATGGTGTCCAGATTCTGCGTGAGGATCGCCGTCTGACAGCCGAGCCGAGCGGCAGCCATCGCTGCCTCCACGCCAGCATGGCCAGCGCCGCAGACGATGACATCGTAGTGTTTTGGAAAAGTGTACATGAAATGAAGAATAAGTATGACGAATGACGAAGGTGCTGGAAGGCTAGCACAAAGACGGGGAGTGTTCCATGTGGAACGCAGTTAGGCGTTGACCGTAAAATCACAAAGTGCAGGCAGTTAAACAGGCGGCTTTAGCTGGCAGAACAAGCAGCACGAGGAACCAAGGCAAAAGGCATCCTATTCGAGGCTATGGCGTCATGGGTGGTAGCTTAGTCTGGGCTGTTGGGTTCATTACAATTTAGCAAAAAGCCCCGATGGCTTGGGGCGCATCGGGGCAGGGGAGGGGAGTTTGGTGGGATTAGCGGAAGCTCTTGGCGAAGTCATCCGAGCTGGCTTTGGCGACGACTTTGGTTTTCTGGAAGGTGCTCTTTTCGCCTTTCTCGATGAGGATGCGCTCGTAGTCGGCGCTGCTCATGGGAAGGTCGATGGCTTTGTCCTGCCAGGTGCTGAGGAGGATGGCGTTGGCCAGTTCGACGCTGTAGATGCCCTGCTCGGCGGGACTGAGGAGCTTTTCACCCTTGAGGATGGCATTGGTGAAGTTTTGCAGGATCTCCACATGCTGGCCACCGGTCTCAGCGACGGGGATTTCCATGTGCCAGGATTCCGGCATGGCAAAGGCAGCTTCGGCTTCCATGCAGAACTTGCTCATGGGTTGGCGATTTCGCTGGAAGTGGATTTTGTTGCCGTCAGTGACGGTGAGGCGACCTTGTTCGCCCGTGATTTCCAGCTTATTCACGCCTGGGGCCTCGCCGGTGGAGGTGACAAAGGTGGCTGTGGTGCCGTTGTCGTATTGAAGTACGGCGGTGACATCGTCCTCGACTTCGATCTCATGGAAGCGGCCAAACTGGCAGAAGCCTCGGACCTTTTGCGGCATGCCGAACATCCACTGGAAGAGATCCAGATTGTGTGGGCACTGGTTCATGAGGACGCCGCCGCCTTCTCCTTTCCATGTGCCGCGCCAGCCGCCGGTGGCATAATAATAATTGGTGCGGAACCAGTTGGTGACTTCCCAGTGGACGCGACGCACGGTGCCGAGTTCGCCGCTGTCGATGAGGTCCTTTACTTTCTTGAAGCAGGCATTCGTGCGCATGTTGAACATGGCGGCGAAGATTTTTGTTTTGTCCGTGTGCGCGGCGATTAGTCGCTCACAGTCGGCCTTGTGGACGGAGATGGGTTTTTCAACAAGGACGTGTAGCCCAGCGCCCAGCGCTTCGATACCGATGGTCGTGTGACTGAAATGCGGCGTGCAGATGAGGATGGCATCGATGAGGCCCGACTTGATCATGAGGCTGACATCGGTGAATGCCTGCTCGCCATCCTGAAGCGGTGGGATGGTGCCGTGGCTTTCGCAAAGGCAGGTGACTTTGAGTCCGGGGACCTTGCCCGCACGAATGTTTCCGAGATGGGCTTTGCCCATATTGCCGAGTCCAACGATGCCAAGTCTGACGGTTTCCATAGTGTGAGGAGAAGGGTTTTGGTTAGGCCTTCAGGCTAGCGGAAGCCTCCTACATGGTCAAGCCATGTCACGCCCCGAAGCCGCTACTTTTGTGCTCGACTCCAATAAACCGAGCTGTTTGTCCAAGCCTTAACTCGCTAGAACGGTTGATCACGAACCCCCCAGCTTCTTCACCTGATTTGAAAGGCGCTTTAGCAGGTTATTACAAACGGTGTCGCACAAGTCGGTGATACTGGGATCGGCGATGAAACAGATCACGGAGAGGCCTTCTTTGCGACGTCCGACCATTCCAGCATCGACGAGCGACTGCACATGACGCGAGACGTTCGCCTGCGTGAGCCCGGTGGCCTCGACGAGTTCGGTGATATTCTTCTCTTCTTCCTCCAGCGCCCGCAGGATTTTCAGGCGGCTGGGCTCGGCGAGCGTGCGAAACCACGAGGCGATCAAGAGGAGCGCCTCTTCGGACACGGGAGGCGGAGTTTTTTTCGGGCGGGTAGCCATGATGGAGATAGTGATTGCGGAGCAATTCTATATGCGTATAGACTCATATAGTTATATTTAATTATCCTTCTAAGCCCGCAATCGTCAACCTCGAATCACCCCGCATACTATGAAGCTCGAAAACGCCATCCGCGCCCTCGCAGGCACCATGATCCTTACCAGTCTCACGCTGGCTCATTACTTGAGCCCTCACTGGCTCTGGCTCACCGCCTTTGTGGGAGTCAATCTCCTGCAATCCGCCTTTACTGGCTTTTGCCCGGCGGAAAACATTCTCAGAAAGTTCGGTGCCGGCGGGAGTTGCTGCCCGAAGACCTGAACCAATCACCAGCCTCTTCCCCCGATGAAAATCCTCTCACGCCTCCTCCCCGTCCTGCTGTTGACCGCTTGCGGCAAGCCTGAGCAGTACCCTGCTTTATCCGCACCACTGCCGACCGTCACCGTGAAGGCCGAAGCGGTGAAATGGAGTCCTCACATGGCAGTGGAGGAAGCCGTGGGCACCGTGCGGTCAAAACAACGCGCCGTCGTCGAGGCAAAGGTCAGTGGTCGTGTGCTCGAATACACTGCCACACCGGGCGCTATGGTGAAGGCGGGCGATTTGTTGGCTCGGCTCGATGTTCAAGAAATCCAGGCCAAGGTCGATCAGGCCCGCGCGATGCTCGATCAGGCCAAACGTGACTTTGATCGTCAAAAGCAGCTTATCGTCAGCAATGCCACCACGCGGCAGGAATTCGACGCCACCGATGCTCGTGTGAAAATAGGCACCGGAGCCGTTAGCGAAGCCGAAACGATGATGAGCTACGCCAAAGTCACCGCGCCCTTCGATGGTGTCGTCACGCGCAAGTTCGCCGACGTGGGTGATCTCGCTATGCCAGGCAAACCGCTGCTCGAAATCGAAGCGCCGACCTCGCTGCGATTTGAAGCCGATCTGCCGGAAGCGATTCTCGACCGCGTGAAGCTCGGTGAAAAGATGTCGGTGCGTCTCGCGAAGGTCATCGAAGGCACTGTGAGTGAAATTTCGCCCGTGGCTGATCCGGTAAGTCGCACCTTCAACGTGAAGCTCGATCTGCCGCCGACCGATGGACTACGCACGGGTCAGTTTGGCCGCGTCTTGGTGCCCGTGGCCGAGGTTAAGCTACTGCTCGTGCCGCAAAGTGCCGTTTTGAAGCGTGGGCAGATGGAACTGGTCTTCGTCGCCAAAGACGGCAAAGCCGCGCTGAGGCTCGTGAAGACCGGCAAGGAGCTCGAAGATCGCGTCGAGGTCCTCTCTGGCCTCGAAGAAGGCGAACAAATCATCGTGAGCGAAATCGCCAAACTCACCGACGGCCAACCCGTGACGATCCAGCCATGAGCGAGCCTTCCTCCAGCCATCTTGGCATCGCAGGCCGCATCGCGGCGGCGTTCATCGACTCAAAGCTGACGCCGCTCGTCGTCATCGCGTCCGTTTTGCTCGGCGTGGCGGCGATTGTTTTGCTGCCGCGTGAAGAAGAGCCGCAGATCAAGGTGCCGATGGTCGATGTGATGGTTGCCATGCCCGGCTCCACGGCGAAGGAGATCGAGGAACGCGCCACGCGACCGATGGAAAAGCTGCTCTGGGAGTTGCCCGGCGTGGAATACATCTACAGCACCTCAAGCGATAGCGAGAGCTTCGTCATCGTACGTTTCAAGGTGGGTGAAGATCCTGATGTCTGCCTCGTGAGGCTCACGGAGAAGCTGCGCTCGAACTACGACCGCATTCCGATAGGTGTCAGCGCACCGCTCATCAAGCTCAAGAGCATCGACGATGTGCCGATCCTAGCTCTCACCTTGCACAGCGCCCGCTACGATCATCTCACGCTGCGTCGTTTGGCCGCGCAAATCGACGAGGAGATCAAACAAGTGCCGCTGGTCGCCGAGACGACGTTGATCGGAGGTTCTCGCCGCACCGTGCGCGTGATGCTTGATCCCGTGAAGCTTGCTTCGCGCAATCTGAGCCCCGCAGGCCTCGTGCCGATGCTCCAGCAGGCGAACCGGCAATTCCGCGCTGGCGGCCTGACCACCGGCAACAATGAAGTGCTCGTCGAAACCGGCGGCTTTTTGAAAACGGCACACGAAGTCGGCGATGTCGTCATCGGCGTGTTCAGCGGACGTCCCGTGTATCTACGCGAAGTCGCCGAGATCACCGACACCGGCGAAGAACCGACGCAATACGTCTTCCACGGCAGTAAAACGAGCGAACAGCCGGCTGTCACGCTCAGCATTGCCAAACGCCCCGGTGCGAACGCGATCAGCGTGGCTGATGAAGTGCTGCGCAAAGTCGATCTGCTCAAGGGCAGCGTCATTCCCGCCGATGTCACCGTGAGCATCACGCGCAACTACGGCGAGACCGCAGCGGAGAAATCCAACGAGCTGCTGCTGCACATGGGCATCGCCGTTTTCAGCGTGGCGATCCTCATCTGGCTCACTCTCGGCTGGCGCGAGAGCGGTATCGTTGCCGTAGCTATTCCGGCCACGCTGGCGCTCACACTGCTCGTTTTTTATCTCTACGGCTTCACGCTCAATCGCATCACGCTCTTCGCGCTCATCTTCAGCATCGGCATCCTGGTCGATGATGCCATTGTCGTTGTCGAAAACATTGTTCGGCATTTCCATCTGCCGCAAAATAAGGGCCGCAACTGGTCCGCCATCGCCGTGGAAGCCGTGGGCGAAGTGGGCAATCCCACCATCCTCGCCACCTTTGCCGTCATCGCCGCCGTGCTGCCGATGGCATTCGTTGGTGGCCTCATGGGACCTTACATGCGCCCGATTCCGATTGGTGCCAGCGCGGCAATGTTTTGGTCGCTGCTGATCGCCTTCATCGTCACGCCGTGGGCTTCGATTCGCATTCTGCGTTGGGGAAAGAAGTATTCGACGCTTACTGACGGCACGCCCTTGGCCAAAGATCTCGAACATCACGACGCCAGCGAGCACCCCGAGGATTTCTTCACGAAACTCTACCGCCGCGTCATGGGACCGCTGTTGCATCACACCGGCTGGCGCTGGACATTCCTCATCGGCATCACCGTGCTATTGCTCGCGAGCATGGCGACCGTCGGTCTCGGCTGGGTAAAGGTCAAAATGCTACCGTTCGACAACAAGAGCGAATTCCAAGTCATCCTGAACATGCCGGAAGGCTCGTCTCTTGAGCAAACCGCCGCGGTCGCTCGCGAAATGGCCGCAGCGATCCGCACTGAGCCGGAAGTGATCGATTACCAGGTCTATGCCGGCGTCGCCTCGCCCTACAACTTCAACGGCCTCGTGCGTCACTACTTCATGCGTCGCGGTGCGAACGTCGCCGACATCCAGGTCAACCTCGTCGGCAAGCACGAGCGCAAAGCGCAGAGCCACGACATCGCCAAACGCATCCGTCCTGCCGTCACGGCCATCGCGGATCGCTACGAGGCCCGTGTCGCCATCGCCGAAGTGCCGCCTGGTCCGCCGGTGCTGCAAACGCTCGTCGCCGAGATTTATGGGCCTAACGAAGAAGCACGACAGAAGCTCGCCAAAGCCGTGAAGACCATCTTCAAGGCCACGCCAGGCGTGGTGGATGTCGATTGGTATATCGAGGCCGATCAGCAAAAAGCCCGCTTCATCATCGACAAAGAAAAAGCCGCGCTGCACGGCATCAGCGCCGCTACGATCTCACAGACGCTCAAGATCGCCGTAGATGGTGAAAACGTCGATTTGCTGCATCAGCCCGCCGAGAAGGAAGACGTCAACATTCGCCTCGAATTGCCCCGCAGTGCCAAAACTACGCCCGAGGAGCTTCTCGCCCTCCGCGTGCGCTCCGGCGATGCCAATGTGCTGCCTGAACCCGGTGCCAGCGACTCGCCGCTCGTGCCTTTGCGTGAACTGGTGAAGGTCGAACACGTCACCGTCGAGAAGAGCCTCTATCACAAGAACCTCATGCCCGTGATTTACGTCATCGGCGATGTCGCTGGAGTCGTCGAAAGCCCCGTGTATGCCATCTTCCAGATGAATGAAGCGCTCAAGAAGCTCGACACACGCGAGTTCGGCGGCAGCGGCGCGGAACTGCAAATCCTCAACGCCTCCATGCCCTTCAGCGATGCTGAACCCGCGATGAAATGGGATGGCGAGTGGCACATCACCATTGAGGTCTTCCGCGACCTCGGCGCGGCCTTCGGAGCGTGTATCATCCTTATTTACGTCCTCATGGTTGGTTGGTTCCGCAGCTTTTTGACGCCCGCCATCGTCATGATCGCCATTCCGTTCTCCCTTGTCGGCATTCTGCCCGCGCACGGATTGATGGACGCCTTCTTCTCCGCCACCAGCATGATCGGCTTCATGGCTGGCGGCGGCATTGTGGTGAGGAATTCGATCATCCTCGTCGATTTCATCGAGCTTCGTGTGCGTGAAGGCATGCCGCTGAGCGAAGCCGTGATCGACGCCGGAGCCGTACGCTTTCGTCCCATGCTCCTCACCGCCATGGCTGTCGTCGTCGGAGCCGCCATCATCCTTGCCGATCCCATCTTCCAAGGCCTCGCCATCGCCCTCATGGCCGGAGAAATCGCCAGCCTGCTCATCAGCCGCATGGCTGTGCCCGTGCTCTACTTCATGGCGAACAAACATTCCCATCCCGAAGCCGCAAGTTTATGACCCGCTACCTCATCCCCATCGCCATCGGAGCCGTCCTCGGCTCGGCGATGGGCTACTTCGGCCAATGCAGCTCCGGCACCTGCCCACTCACCTCCACTTGGTGGCGCGGTGCCATCTACGGCGGCGTGATGGGGCTGCTGTTTGCCATGAGTGCACGTCATTGAAGTCGCTTCACCGCCGCGCGGCGGTGAGAAACTCATCGAGGTTGTTCAGCACGTCTTGCATCTGGCTCTGATTGTAATTGAAGTCCGCGCTCTGACTCAGCGTGCCCACTCCATTCGTGTTGTTGCTCGTGCCGCTGATGGCATTGGCGATGGCGTTGTTCATGTCGGCGTTGGTCACTCCGCCCTGCGGGATGTCGAAGGTGAAGTGCAGCGTGATGCCGACGACGCTGAGGCTCACGCTGGCTGGATTACCTGGCGGCAGGGTGTTCATACCATCGACTTGTGCGGTGGTGATGGTGAGGATGGCGTCAATCAGCGCTTTGAAGCAGGTGAGTTGGCTGCGCATCTCTGCCGATGAGTTCGGCGAGTTGTTCGCGCAGCGCTGAAGTCAGCCTGCTCCTTGTTGGTCAAATGGCTGCTGCCGCACCGCTGAAGCCTGAACCCGGCAACCACTTCATCAGCACCGGGCTGTCTCTTGCACAATCGCCAGTGGAAGCCGGTCTTACCGTGACCAATGGCTTCCGTGCTGCGAATAGCGCCAGCGCCGCCAGCCGAAAGCTGACTCCGAGGCGGATGCCACAGGCTACGAAAGCCTCTTCTTCCTACAGACCGATGACGCCGCCATCTGGACGCGTCAGGATGACGACACGAAGACCGATCTCTCGAAAGAGTCTCTCTTGCCGCCCTTCCACGGCTTCTTCCTCGTGCCTTGAGGGCGGGCTTTACTTCCTGGGCGGACTGCTTTGAAATGCCGATATGAATTTCTTCTGGCGCATCCATGACACCGATCACGATCTCACCACGCGCGGCATGGTCATGGGCATCGTCAATGTGACGCCAGACTCCTTTTCCGATGGTGGCCGTTTTCTTGACACGGGCCGTGCTGTCGAGCACGCCTTGAAACTGGTGGCCGAGGGCGCCGACATCCTGGACATCGGCGGTGAATCCACCCGCCCCGGTGCCGAGCCGGTGGAGGGGGCCGAGGAGCTGCGCCGCGTGCTTCCCGTCATACGCGCCGTGCGCTCCGCGACAAAGACGCTCATCTCCATCGACACCATGAAAGCCGCCGTCGCCCGTGCTGCTTTGGATGCAGGGGCGGACATCATCAATGATGTGACCGGTCTGCGCGGTGATCCCGCCATGTCACGAGTCGCCTCTGCTTGTGATGCTGGTCTCGTGATCATGCACATGATCGGCACGCCGCGCACCATGCAGCAGCAGGCTCAGTATGCGGATGTCGTGCAGGACGTGCAGCATTACTTTGAAAATCGTCTGCGCGCCTTGGAGCGTGAAGGGATCAGTCCCGCGCGCGTGGTGCTCGATCCAGGTTTTGGTTTCGGCAAGACACTCGATCACAATGTGGCACTCATGCGCGCGCTGCCAAAGTTAGCCAACGCAGGTCGCCCACTGCTCGTCGGAGTTTCCCGAAAGAGCATGATCGCAAAACTCGTCGGCTCAGATGAAATCAATGACCGCGACTGGCCCACCGTGGCACTCACGGCCCACGCGCGCGCACTCGGCGCACGGCTGGTGCGCGTGCATGACGTGAAGCCAAACGTCCAAGCCATGCGCATGACGGAAGCAATCAAGGAGTGAGGGCTTCTAGCCCTCATACATGCAAGATGAAGTTAGGACGAGGCCAAGATGGCCGCACTCCGTGACCTCACGCTTTGGCCGCCCGACTTCCAAAGATCGCACTGCCGACACGCACGATCGTGGCACCTTCTTCAATAGCCACTTCATAGTCGTGGCTCATGCCCATGGAAAGCTGTGGCAAAGGCGCACCACCGCGCTTTTCAAGTTCATCACGCAGCTCGCGCAGCATGACAAAGTAAGGCCGTGTTTTTTCTGGCAATGGATCAAACGGCGGGATGCACATCACCCCCTGAATATTGAGTTTATCCAGCGCGCAGAGTGGCGCCCATTGCTCACGGATCGTCGTTGGATTGAATCCATGTTTCGAGGACTCGGTGCCCAGATTGATCTCGATTAGCACACGTGGCCGCAACCCGAGTTCGCCGCCGATTCGATTGATGTCTTTTGCGATATCAAAGCTATCCACCGCATGAATCATCTCCACCAGCGGCAGCACCTTGCGCACCTTGTTGGATTGCAGCGGGCCGATGAGATGCCAGCGCACATGGCTCGGCAGTTGCGGCTGCTTGATCAGGATTTCCTGCACGCGATTCTCACCAAAAACGAGCTGCCCCGCATCGATTGCTTGCTGAATCGATTCGATGGGATGTGTCTTGGAAACAGCCAGCAACTCCACGGCTGCAGCATCATGCCCTGACCGAATGGCAGCGGCGTGGATGCATTCACGAATGTTCTCAAGACAGGCGGCGATGGCAGACATAGTTGGAATCACTCAAACACAAACGGCAGACCTTGCGACTTCATCATGTCCCGCTCCTTGGATAAAAAATGACTCGCGAGTTTGGCAAAAGCACCTTCCTGCTTCATTCGAGCGATGACTGCATTCACTTTGGATTTCAAATCGTCACGCCCTTTCTTGACTCCGACGGCCCAGACCTCTTCGCGCAAAGGAGACAGCAGCGCGCGAGTGCGATCCGGGTGTTTGGTATGGTAATTCATGACACTGACCTGATCATAGACCCAGGCGTCCACGGTGCCGTTGATGACCTCCAGCACGCAGGCTGCGTCGGTGTCCAAGGCAACGAGCTTCGCCTGTGGCAGCTCTTTGCGGCACCACTGCTCACCCGTGGTGGCGAGTCGCACCGCCAGCTTTCTCCCAGGAGTGCTCAAATCTTTTGCCGACATCACCGTCGAGTCTTTAGCGGCGAGGATCGACAGCCCGGTCTTCACATAGGGCTCTGAGAAATCAATTGACTGCCGCCGCTGTTCGTTCGCGGTGAGTGAAGAAATGATGAGGTCGATCTGCCCACTTTGCAGCGCGGGGATCAGGCCATCGAAGTTCAGATTGCGGAACTCCACTGGCTTGCCCAGCTCTTTACCTATCGCTTCAGCAATAGCGACACTGACGCCAGAGATGCGGCCTTGCGCATCGACAAATTCAAACGGTGGATACGTCGCGTCGGTGCCGATGATGAGTACATCACGCTTAGCGCAGCCGACGAACAACAATGTGATGAGGCAAAAAATACGGGCGGTGGACATGCAGCACCTTTAGAAAGGCTGCCCACCAAAAGAAAGCAGCATCACAGGCTGGCGAGCACTTTCTCCATCCGCTTCTTGAAGGCAGTCGCTTTGCGTTCGTCCCCCAGATTTTCCAGGAGTGAGATGTAGTCGCGACCCACGGCTTCGTAGCTGTTGGCCTCATCTTTGATGTGCAACTCTAGGATTCGCAGACTTTGCTCAAAGTCGAGTAGCGCGTCAGTGTTCTCACCGAGCTCGTGCTTAGCCGTGGCGATGTTGCACAGCGACTGCGCCAAATCAGGGTGATCCAGATCCAGGATTTTCAGGCGAATGCTCAATCCTTCCGCAAACATCTCTTTGGCCTGATCTGGGAAACCCGCGGTGTAGTAGAGACTGCCGAGATTGTTGTATACGGAGGCCATCTCTTCAGAGTCGCGCCCCATATTGATTTCCAAGACCTCGAGTGAGCGCAAGTAGTGCTGCTCGGCCAGAGCGTACTTGCCCAGACCTTTGTAGATCATCGCCAAATTATTGCGGATCTGCGCAGCAGAGAGGTCATCTGGCGGCGTCAGGGATTCATAGTCCGTGATCGCCTGCTCATAGAGCGGAGCCGCCAAAGCCTCACGCTGACTGAAGTCCAGCAGCGTGGCGAGCTGCGTGCGCATCCGAGCTGTCAATATTTGGCTGATCGGGTGCTTTCCGGCGATGTCTAGCGCCTCATTGTAACTGGCCTCTGCACCGCCGACATCACTCATCTCACGCTGCACATCACCGAGCACTTGCAGGGTGGCGAAAGTCTGTGGCCATAGACTTTCGTCATCCTCGACTTTCTGGCGCCATGCGTTGAGGTCAGTTTTCGCAGCATCAAGGGCTTCATCAAGTTTACCCTCTGCCAGAAGTGAGATGGCGTGGTTTTCCGGCATGGAAAGGCTATTAGGTTGGCTGTCGGGCACAGAGAAAAATGAGCGGGTTAAGTTGGAAATTATATTCGCGGCTCATCCCACTAGGCATCAAGCAAAACATTCGATCAATTCGGTGCCACGGCGCTGTGTTCGGTGATCCACTCAAGCAACTGTCGCCGCTGCACAGGCAGGCGACGGTGAAAGCTCTCTTCGATGGCGCGCGCGGACTCGCCCACGGCTGAAATGCCCTCACCCACCAGCCCCAGATCCTCTGCCAGCCTCAGCTCAAAACGCTCGACGAATGCCCCGCTCGGGTCGTGGTCGTTGAGATAGTTCAGTGCCTTGGTCAGTAACTCGAAGATGGCCTGAATCGGCGCATGAGGCTCCACGACTAGGGCGATGATTTTCACCAAATAAGTCGCCGCCAACACCCGCCCATAACTTTGACGGAGTCCGAGGCGCGGGTTCGTCCAGCGCGCCTCCGCCAGCGTGTGTAGATCGCCACTCTTGGCCCGTGCAAAGCGGATCTCAGCAGTCACAAAAAGATCCAGCGTCCCCGCAAAAGCCGACTTCGGTCGCAGCGCACCTTTAGCAATCGTCCGAAACAATCCCATCTCCGGGCAGCACCAGTGGACGATCAGCGTCGTCTCCGAGTAACGCGTGCGTCCGATGATGATGGCTTCCGTTTTTTCCACGGGATCAACTCGTTCTCATCAAGTCTCAACTCAAGGCTTGAAGTTCGCCTTCTTCGCGTCACCACCCGCCTCGATGAAGGCCAGCAGATCCAGAATTTGCTCAGCCTTCAGGGCATTAAGCAAACCTGCGGGCATGGGGGAAATGGCCGAAACTGAGCGCTCACGAATCAAGCTCTTGCCGATCTCCACTGTTTCGGGTGAAAGCGGGTTTGGCTTCAAGATCACACGCTCATCGTCCTCGCTCTCCAGGCTGCCCATGACGGTTGTGCCATCCGTGCGCTTGATCGTCACGAAGCGAAATTTTTCATCCACGATCTTCGATGGATTGAGGATGTGATCCAGCAAGTCACGCCGCCCAAAACGTGCGGATACCTGCACCAGTTCCGGGCCAAACAAACCCGCTGGCAGTGACCGATCAGTGCTCATCGTGTGGCAGAAGACACACTGCGTGCTGATCGCTGCTGCCTTGCCTTTTTCAAACGAACGTCCTTTGCTCACCTCGGTCAGTCGTGATTCGAGGTCCTCCAACTTCCAGACGCGGAAGGTGTGCCCAGGCATTGCATGAGGTGAAAGCGCGGCAGGCTTCGGCGGATGAATCACCTCGGCAAGTTTTGACATCTCCTCAGTCGAAAGCGCCGCCGCCAGTTCACCGCGCGTATCCGAGATGCTTTTGAAATAAGTGCTGGCTCCATTCAGCTTCTCAGCTCGGTTCAGTGCCTCGAAGACGATGCGCTTTGCCTCCAGCGACCAGCCCTCTTTGAGATAACGCAGATGTAGAGGATAAAAAACGAGGTCCTCACTCGCCGTCGCGTTACGCAGCATCGGCAGCGTCTTCTCTAGCACCTGGTTGGAGCCGAGACGAATGAGCAGGCGGCAGAGTTCTTGATTCATCTCGCGTGTGGTCGCGGGATAGAGCGGCTCTAACCATGCGAGAAGTTGCTGCTTATCCGCCGGATCGCCGAGTCGCGCCAGCGTCACGCTCAGCGTGCGAAGGTTCGCCAAACGCTGCTCATCATCCATCGCCTTCCAGGCAGATAGGTCCCATAAGCCGTATAGGTCCCATGGGTCCCATTTTTGACCGCTACGCACGCCCGCCAACTGCCCGAGAATCCGCTGCCAGACAGAGTCAGCCTTCGTGATACGCCCTTGCCAAAACGCCATCGGCAACTGTTCCAAAGCCACGCGTGCTGCATATCGAATGTGCCTGTCAGTATGATCAAGATTCACGAAAATCAGCTTCCACGCTGCGTCACGCTTTTCGACTGCGATACCGCCATGCAGCGCCTCCAGTTTATGCCGCAGCGCCCTCAGCTTCTTGACCTCTTGACCCTCGTCTTGACTCATTTGACCGCTCTCCCCCTCCCACACCACCCGATATAATCCACTCTGCGTACCGCGACCGCCCGTCGTGAACCACAGCGCTCCATCCGGCCCCACGCACGCATCCGTGACATTCAGTGGACGACCCGAAACAAAAGTCTCCTGCGTGCCCGTGTAGCTCGCGCCTTTCGCATTCAGATGCACCGCGATGATTCGCCCATAACTCCAGTCGAGGATGAACAGCGCCTCTTCATACTTTTTCGGAAACTTCGCGCCATAGCCAAAACAGATGCCGGTGGGCGATGACAGGCCGATGTCCACCACGCTTGGTGGCGTATCCACATACCACGACGGATAACGCCCCGTGCCGCGACGCCAGCCGAAGTCCGCGCCCGGCACCACATGCAGTACGCGCGTCGGCATGTACCATGAAGTGCCCACATCGCGCTCCATGTCGGCGTCGAAAGTGAACAGCTCGCCCTCGCGATTGAAGGCGATGTCCAGCGGGTTGCGTAAGCCACCCGCGACCAACTCAGTGCGATCATCTGTAGGATCATAAGCGACGACATGCCCCGCAGGCAGTTCCACGTTGCCGTCAAACATGCTGCCATCCCATGGGTTCAGCACGGCTTGATCGTTCGCATAGTTCCGCAGTGGCGAATTCTCAGCGAGCGGACTCGGCAGCAGCACATTGTTGCCGTGTGCCACCCAGATCCGCCCATCCGGCCCGAGCTTGATGTGATTGCGCCCATGCCCCACACCGCCTTCCGTGTGCATGAGTTCGTGCTTGTCTTCAAAGACTCCGTCGCCATCCGCATCACGCAGCCGGTAGAGGCCTTTGCTGTTGTTCGCGTTCGCATAAAGAACGCCATGCGCATACAGCAGTCCGCGACACTCCAGTAGCGTGCTTTCGATCTCGCGCATTGAGCCGTCCTTTGGGTCGAGTCTTAGCAGGCCCTTCTTCTCCTTCGCCAGTGTGACACGTCCCTGAGGATCAAAGGCCAGCGCCACCCACGAGTCCTCGTTCGGCTGGGCCGAGCGGATCAACTCCGCCTTGAATCCCGGTGGCAGCGTGAAGCTCGCCGGATCAGTCGCCTGACTCTGTGCGCCAGGCTTCGCAAGCTGCCATGAGTTGTAGGCATCAAAGGTCTTCTTCAAATCGAAAGGGTTCGCCGCCGGATCAGCATCCACCGCACCGAGTATGACCACTTTGCCATCAGGTGAAGTCCACGTCTCATCACTCGCAATCCACCGCAATTGCGCCAGATCACCATTGAGTTCCAGCAGTGCTGCAATGCGTGGCTTCACCGCTTTCAGTCGCAGCACATTCGTTCCCGGAGTGATCTGCGCCGTGAGATCCAGGCTCACCGCAGGCTGATCCTTCGTCGCTATCACCTTGCGCAAGATTTTGCCGTTCAACTGCACTTCCGTGTTCGTCCCGCAGGCCAGTAGCAGGATCGCCTTCAGCAGCCGCCCTTGGGATTCAAAGCGCGTCTCGATTCCCACCTCAGCTTCCGTCGAAACCCCGATCCACTGTGGCATCGGTGGCTGGTTCGCCATCTGCGCTTGAGCGATGCCAGTGATGAGGATCAGGAGGGGAAGAAGCAGCTTCATGAAAACAAGATCACGTTCCCCCGCACATTCCTTTCATGGCCCAGTGCGTCCTCCGATGCAGATCTTTAGCATGCTCCCATCATTTTACCCTTCATCATCCTACCGTTACTCGCCTCGGCGGAGTCGGATTGGTAAAACGATGTGGGGTAGAACGATGAAGACAAGTTAACTGAATCTGCGAGAAGCCAAAGGTCCTCGTCTCTTTTCGTTTCTCAGTTGCAGCCTTTCGGAAAGCGGACTCGGGTATATCGTCATCCTACGACCATGCTCGCTGCCGCCATTCAGATCATTCAAAAGCTCCGCCAGTCAGGCCATGAGGCCCTGCTCGCAGGTGGCTGCGTGCGTGATTATCTGCTGGGCCGCGAGCCGAAGGACTATGATGTAGCCACGAGCGCGACACCGCAGCAGGTGATCGCTTTGTTCCCAGGTGCGCTGACAGTGGGTGCTCACTTCGGAGTGGTGATTGTCCGCCAGGGTGATGAGCACGTCGAGGTGGCGACCTTCCGCACGGATGGCAGCTACAAAGATGGCCGTCATCCTGAGAGCGTGACTTTTTCCACCGCAGAAGAAGATGCGCAGCGTCGTGACTTCACGGTGAACGGGCTGTTTCGCGATCCCATTGCAGGAAGCATCATTGATTATGTCGGTGGTCAGGCTGATTTAGAAAAGCGCGTGTTGCGGGCGATCGGTGATCCCTCGAAGCGATTCGATGAAGACAAGCTGCGCCTGCTGCGTGCGGTACGTTTTGCCACCACGCTTGGCTTTGAAATCGAGCCGGAAACGTGGCGTGCGGTGTGCGAGCACGCTGCTTCGATCCAATCGGTGAGCGCCGAGCGCATCCGTGATGAGCTGATCAAAATTTTCCTGCATTCCAATCGCGTGCGTGGCTTTGATCTGCTGATGGACAGCGGCCTCATGGCGCAGGTGCTGCCAGAGATCCTCGTGCTCAAAGGTGTGGAGCAGCCGCCGCAGTGGCACCCGGAAGGAGATGTCTTCATCCACACACGACTCATGCTCAGCCTGCTGCCGGAGCAAGTCTCGCTGCCTCTCGTGCTCAGCGTGCTGCTGCATGACATCGCCAAGCCGGCGACTTTTACCGTCGATGAAACGGGCCGCATCCGCTTTAACGGTCACGACAAGCTCGGGGCCGAGATGACGGGAGACATTTTACGCCGACTCAAATTCCCGAACGACGTCATCGAACCCACGCAGGTCTCGGTGGAGCATCACATGGTCTTCAAGGACGTGAAGAAGATGAAGAAGAGCACGCTCAAGCGCATGATGGCCCGCCCGACTTGGTCGGATGAACTGGCGCTGCATCGTGTCGATTGCCTGGGTTCCAATGGTCTGCTGGATAACTATGAGTTCATGCAGGCCAAAGCCGAAGAGTTCTCCACCGAGCCGCTGATCCCTCAGCCCCTGCTCAATGGTCGCGATCTCATGGCGCTCGGCTGGCAAGCTGGGAAGACGCTCGGCGTCATCCTGACCGAGGTGCAAAACGCTCAGCTCGAAGGCGTGATCACCACCAAGGAGGAGGCTCTAGCCTGGGTCCGGCAAAATTGCCCAGGTTCACCATCCTGAGACTGGCAGAAAATGAGGCAATGATGACAATGCGGGGGACAAATCTTTGCTGCTCAGACGCTTCTTTGTGGGTAATGATGCGCCCGCTATCTCTCAGACATGACCGCTACGATCACGAACATCTCCTGCTATAAGTTTGCCACGCTCTCTGACCTCAAGTCGCTGCGGGAGCGGTTGATCATGCTGTGCAAAGGTTGGGGCCTGAAGGGGACGATTTTGCTGAGCACAGAGGGGATCAATTTGTTCATCGCGGGATCGCGCGAGGAGGTGGACATGCTGGTGGCAGAGATTCGCCGCATTCCAGGACTGGAAGGACTGGCACCCAAGTACAGCGACAGTGAGCATCAGCCGTTTAACCGCATGTTGGTGCGCATAAAAAAGGAGATCATCGCGTTTGGAGTCGAAGGCATCGAGCCGGGGGAATACACATCACCACGGATCGAGGCGCGGACTTTGAAGCAATGGTTAGATGAAGGTCGTCCGGTGACGCTGCTGGACACACGCAATGATTATGAGGTGAAGCTGGGCACGTTTAAAAACGCGCATGTGATCGGGGTGAACACGTTTCGTGATTTCCCGGCGGCGGTGCGCGCGCTCCCACCTGAATTAAAGAAGCAGCCGATCGTGACTTTTTGCACGGGTGGCATCCGCTGTGAGAAGGCCGCGCCGTTCATGGAGCGCGAGGGTTTTGCGCAGATCTGGCAGCTCGAAGGTGGCATCTTAAAGTACTTCGAGGAAGTGGGCGGTGATCACTACGATGGTGAGTGCTTTGTCTTCGATCAGCGTGTGGGTGTGGACCCTGGGCTGGAGGAGACGCAGTCCACGCAATGCTACATGTGCCAGTCGCCGCTGTCGGATGCTGATCAAGCTGATACGCGCTTTGTGGAAAACGTGTCCTGTCCCTATTGCTTCAAGTCCACTGAGCAGCAGATGCAGGAAAGTATCGTTAAACGGCATGAGGCGATTCGTCGTCTGACCACGCCGCTGCCCGGGAGCACGCCGTATGATAATTACCGCCCGCTTTCCGTGCCGAAAACGTGTGATGGCATGACGCTGCTGGACACGCTGGTGGCCATCCTCCCAGTCGTGCCGCGCACTGAATGGCTGATGCGTTTTGAAAATCGACGTCTGCTGGGAATGGAGACGCACAGCCCTGCTTCAGCGGATCAAATCGTCAGAGCAGGCGAGCGTTTTGTGCAACTCGTGGCGGCGAATGTGGAGCCCGATGTGAATGCCGATATTCACTTGCTGCATGAAGATCAGGCTATCTTGGTTCTGGAAAAACCGGCACCACTGCCGATGCATCCTGGCGGTCGTTTTAACCGCAACACGCTGCAATACATTCTCGACGAAGTTTATCACCCTCAGAAGCTGCGCGCCTGCCATCGGCTAGATGCGAACACCACGGGGCTCGTGGTCGTGGCACGCTCGCGACACTTTGCCGGTCAGGTGCAGCCACAGTTCGCGCGGGGTGAGGTCGAGAAGCTCTATCAGGTGCGTGTTCAGGGCCATCCGGTCGATGATGAGTTTGCCTGTGATGCGCCGATCAGTTCAGAGGCGAGCACTTTAGGCAGTCGTGAAGTGGATGAAGAGAGCGGGGATGCCTCGCGCACCGAATTCCGTGTGCTGCGGCGTGATGCGGATGGCACCGCTTTACTGGAGGCACGCCCGCTGACGGGTCGCACGAATCAGATCCGTATTCACCTGTGGCAGCTCGGTTTCCCTGTCGTGGGTGACCCTGTTTATCTCCCCGGCGGTGCGAAAGGTGACACGCAGACTTTGGATAAACAGGATGCGCCGATGTGCCTGCACGCCCAGCGCATTTCCTTCACTCATCCGCTGACGAAGCAACGTGTAACCTATGAGTCGAGTCCGCCGACGTGGGTTTGAATTGGCGAACAAGCCGACGAACCGTGTGACAAACCAGCGCCTGCGGGTAATCTCGGGCCTTCATGGAAGAACTCCCCGCTACGCCCATCGTTTATAGACCCAATGTCGCTGCCATTCTGCTTGATGCGAAGGATCAGATCTTTGTGGCTGAACGAATCAATATCAAAGGTGCCTGGCAATTTCCTCAGGGCGGGGTCGATGAGGGTGAAGATGCGGAGACGGCGCTGTTTCGAGAGCTGGCGGAAGAGATCGGTGTGGCTCGTGACAAGCTAGAGATCGTGCAACAGCGAGCTGGCTACCGTTATGCGTTCAGCAAGAACCGACTCAAGTACGGCATCTATGGTGGCCAGGAGCAGACGTATTTTTTATGCCGCTTTCTTGGCACGGATGCAGACATTGATCTCGCGGCGACGCATCAAGAGTTCGCGAGTTGGAAGTGGATTCTGCCGCATGAATTTCAGATGAGCTGGGTGCCGAAATTCAAACGAGCCACCTATCGACAGGTCTTGATGGATTTTTTTCAGGTGGACCTGGAGATGCCGCGTGACTGAGGCCGCAGCTCCTGTTTAAGCTGGACTCAATGACTCCTCACCGTGATGAACGCGAAACTCCGCCCAAAAAACCGGCGCGTTGGGTATCGCCTTGGAGCTTCGATGATGACTATGCGTTCGGTCAGGTGCGACATGATACGGCTGCACCAGAATTAAAGCTTAGCGGTGCCGCGCCCGCCCCTGAGGTTAGGGCTTTGCCCAAGGCGAGGACTGAGCAGAATCCTATGGTGACGGTCACCGCGAATTCGGCGGGTGAAGTGTTGGCAAGGGAAGTCGTTCAGGAAACGACCATTCGCGTGGTTCCCTCTTTACTCGTTAAATCCTTCCATAGTTTTGGTGGGCTAAAAGTAACGCAGGAGTCATCACCAACTCCCCAAGAGGGACCTCCGAACAAGCTAGTGTCAGCTTTTGATATTAATCGCTTTCAGCCACCGCAACCGACTCATCAGAATGCAGAGGTTAAAAGAGAATCCCCGTTTAGAGTAGCTACAGTTGTGGAGGTGCCGCGCACAAAGATACAAACTTCTGCGAAACCACCCTCTGTTCCTGAGCTGGTGATTCCTGCGCGCCGCCCTAAAGATGTTCCTACAAGCCAAGGCCATGGCCGAGCCACGGGAATATCCTGGATGTCGCCCATCATGCTCTGTCTTGGGCTGCTTGGCTTTGTCTTGCTGGCATGGATTTATCTGACGGATACGAAGTCCGAGTCGGATGAAGATTTGCGCACGCAGGTGCCCGTGGATCAGGCGGTTAAAATCAATGCGCCTGAGCGGCTGAAAGTCTTCTTGGATGCCATTCAAAAGATCGAGAACATGGAGCTAGCCATGAAGCCTGCTTGGAATTGGGATACGCCGTCTCTCTCCACTTATGTTCAGTCGAATGGGGTGGCTTTTGACAATTTGAGGGATCTTCTAGAAGACTTTGATTGGCATCAGCATCATGCCGCCTGGCACGCAGAAGATTTGGGCGAGCACCCCGCCTGGCCGCATGTCCGCATTTTGCTTCAGGCGCAGGCCGCGTATCTGATCCGGCTCAGCAATGAAGAAGCTGCGTTCACCACAGCCATCGACATCGCTGAAATGAGTCGGCGTATGCAGGAGCTTTGGGCTTGGCCTTCCTTCATGGAGCGCGCTCAGGAGCTCCACATGGCGGCAGTGCAGACCACTGCGGAGATCCTCAAACAAACACGTTTAAGCAGTCAGCGGCTCAAGCTTTTTCAGGATGAGTTCATCCGGTGTGAGCCATCTGACGCGCTTCTTCAAAATGGGCTAAATGCTTTTTATCTGCATGAAAAGAAGCAGATCTTTGGTGAGAACAGTGGCGTGCCCCTAGACACCCTTCCTGGCGGCGTGACTCAGGAGCGGCCTGCGCGGGTGTTCTTTAAAAAACACGAGACGCTCGGCCTCTTTGCAGATGCCTTCCGTCAATTGCGTGACGAAGCCATCGTGGCTCCCTACGCGGCCCTTGGGCAGTCATCCCAATCTGTTCGTCGCGTGCGCCGTCCCCGTTCTCTTTTCTTCCAGCCGAATGGTTCGGGAGAGGCTTATTTCTCAGAGCACATCGATGCCTACATGCTCCTGCCAGAGCGGCACAGTTTATCAAAAGCACGCCACACGCTGGTGCTCTGCTTTTTTGCCATTCGCCGTTATGTCGCGGACCATCAAAAGCTCCCCACAGGCCTTACTGATTTGTCTCCCGGCTATTTATTGGATTTGCCGATGGACCCCTTTTCGGGAGAACCCATGCAGTATGACCCATTCAAGGGCCTACTGTTTTCCGTCGGCACTAATCTGGCAAAGGAGGGCGGCAAGGTCACTCAGCCGCCATTGCTTGATCTTACGGAACCCACTGTCGATCTAGGTATCGTCGTCGCAGTGCCGATGTTGAAATAGAGTGGCTACCCCTCAAGGACTCGAACCTTGAACAACAGAGTCAGAATCTGTGATGTTACCATTACACTAAGGGGTAGTTGCGGTGGGGCGCGAACATACACGATCCACAGCGAGTGCAAGAAGTGTCTTGGGTCTGCGCGAGCGGCTGAACATCTCACAGGCTATGCTTGTCTCAGCCGCAAGCCCATGAACTATTCCAATCTCGATATGCGCCTAAAAACCCGTGCATTAAGTGCCAGCTTTTTGCGCCGCTTAAAACGAATCCGCGAGGCCAGCCTTAGAGCTGTCAGTGAGCGTGCCAAGGCAAAGCAAAGCCCACCCCAAGGCGCTTAATTCTTCTTCCGTTTCTTGCCCTGACTCTTCTCTGGCTCGGGTTTGGTGCGGCCTTCGTTTTTAACCACGTCTTCAGCTTCTGGCACACGGCCTTGATCGCTGGTTTCCTCGATCCATTGAGCCAATACGCCACGCAACCGCTCTAGCGCCTCCAGCGACTCCGGATTGGGCGAGCCGACTAAATTCTTGATCTGATAAGGATCAGTCTGCATGTCATAGAGCTCCTCCTCTGGCATCGTTGGTGCAGCCAGCACCGCTTGGACTGGCGTCAGTTTATCTTGCGCGGCCAGCTCTTTGATGAGGTTCCAGACGGGATACTGCTTTTCCTTGTACTCGTTGGCTTGGAGGAAGGGCTGATTCGGCGTGAAATTCCGAATGTAGCGGTAGCGCGCATCACGCACGGTGCGCAGGCGGAAGACCGTCTCATCGCAGCGGTCGCGCGCGCCGAAAACATACTGACGTGCAGGCTCCGCAGCCGATCCGAGAAAGACTTGACCTTGCATCCCACTAGGCTTCGGCACACCGGCGAGGTTGAGTGAAGTGGCGGTGAGATCAATCGACATGAGCAGTCGGTCACTGACCGCGCCTGCGGTGAATCCTTTGGGTGCAGCAAGACTCGCAGGCCACTGCATAATGAAGGGCACGTTGAGTCCCTCCTCATAGCAAAATTGTTTCCCCCGAACATGCGCCTGCCCGTTGTCGCCGACAAAGCAGATCACCGTGTTTTCCAGCAAGCCGTCACGCTTCAGCAGGTCCAGCACCTTGCTGATCTTCTTGTCTAGTTCCGTGGCAGCATCCAGATACGCGGCCCAGTCTTTGCGCGTGATATCATGATCTGGATAATAGGGCGGGATCTCCACCTTCGCCGGATCAGCATGGGATGGCGCGTGAAAAGTGCGGTGTGTCTCTTGGAAATTAAGCTGCGCATAGAAAGGCTGGTGCGCCTTTAGATCATTCCACTGATCGGAATCAAAAGGCTTCGCGGGAGATGAAAAATTCCAGTCTGTTTTGCCCGCGCCTTTGAAGCCAAGTTCGGCGGGTAATTGCCGAACGTTCGCCGTGAAGTAGCCAGCGTCCTTCATCCGCTCGCTGATCAGTTTCACATCTTTCGGCAGCGTGTAACCATCGTCACGATGACTCCGGTGATTATGCGCTCCGATGGTTGTCTGATACATGCCCGTATTAAAAGCAGATCGGCTCGCTGAGCACACGGGTGCGGTCGTGTAGTAGCGTGTGAAACGCATTCCCTTGGCGGCCATCGCATCGAGCACTGGCGTGGTGACTTCCTTCGTTCCGTAGCAGCCCAGATGCGGCCCAAAATCCTCAGCGATGAGCCAGAGAATATTTGGGCGTGGCGTTTCAGCCGAGGCGGTCAGATTGAGAAGCAGGAAACCGAAAAGACGAGAGAGTAGCATACTCGCAAACTGCCAGAGATTCCCCATAGCTGACAAGTACAGATGTCACTACGAGCACCGCAAAGGCCAGCCGGGTCGGGCTTCCGTCACATGTCCATCACGAATCACTCCACGATCTTTGAGATGAAAAGTCGCGGCGGGCAGTGAGGTCATCCGACGAATGACATCTGTCAAAGTCAGCACTTTTTGTTCGCGCACATAGCGGGCAAGAATGCGCGCGTTGTTCCCACACTGCGCGGATGCGGCAGATCAAGTCTGCCTCATTCATGCCATGGAAGATGCCGCTGCCGCCGCCACGCTTTTCAATGTCGAGCAGCATCTCGATCTGCTCATCCACAGTGTCTCTTCCGCGACTGCGTTTCGTCGCTGCGGGCATCGAGAGACCATTCAAACTCGGATCATCTGCAAAGAGTGCGATCACGGCATGGCTGTAGTCTTTGCGGCCGCAGCCTATGTGGTGAGTGTGCGCTTCAAGCTCAGCGAGCTGGATGCGAAGCTGCCGAAGTGATTCACGCGCCCCAGACGATCTCCACTTTTTCACCGTGCTGATCGTGCGCGGGATTCAGGGCACGGAGTTCGAGTTCGAGCTTCTCTGATGTGGCACGGGCGATGACCCAGCCATTGGGGCGCTCTTGGTTAAACACATAGGCCACGGGTGGCAGGTTGATGAGATGGATGCCTGTGGCCTCATGCTTCTTGTGCTCCCAGGTGTGAGTGTGGCCGTAGATGAGGGCCTTCACCTTCTTGTGCTTCGCCAGCACAGTGAAGAGCGCCTCACTATCATTGAGCCCGGTGAACTTTTTGCCTTCAGGCACAGGGCCTTGAGGGTTGTGATGCGTCATCACGACCGTGGGCTTGTCATCTGAGGTGGCTAGCGTGCGGTCAAGCCAGCCGAGCTGGAGAGCGCCGAGTTCGCCAGGCGTTTTGTTGATCTCAAGCAGTGAGTCGAGCAGCACCCAGTTCATGGTGGCACTGCTGAGCAGCTCGACATGCTTGCCCTCAACCGGACGCAGATCCTGCGGGCTAGTCATTGCTCCGATGAAATGCTTGCGGTCATCATGATTGCCTAGTGTGCAGTGGACTTGAATCGCACTCTCACGCAGCGGGGCGATGAGATTCAAAAAGGTGGAGTAGTCCTCCTGCTGGCCGTCGAGGTAAGCGACATCACCATTGAGGATCACGCCAAATGGTTTCTGCCCAATCTTGAGCACCTGATTCACACAGCGGGTGAGGTTGTCCGCCATCATCGTACCGCGTGCTTCGAGCTTGGCATCAGCGGCGATGTGAGTGTCAGAGAAGAGCACCCAAGTCTCCGCATTCAGTGCCTCCACCGCCCTCGCCCAAGACGGCGCGAGTGCGGCAGCGAGGCTGCCTTTGATCCAATGACGACGAGTGAGCGGAGGTAGAGTGATGGGCATGGCTGGGTTAAAGTACACGTTTAAGGCAGGCGGCGGCAATCATGAAAATCGACGCCTAGCTTGTGTGGGCGCGTTTTAGATAAGGTTTGTCACGGTACGCTAGATCAGGCTTGCTCTTAAATTCTGAATCTTCCCTCAGAGGCCACTCTCACATGAATAAAAAGTCCTACTGTCTGCCGCCTTGGCGCCACCGAGCAACCCACCGTTATTCGCGGGGATCATAACAGCCGCATGAAGCAGATGTTCTCCCACGACGGCGGCAAAACTTGGCCGAGCCATCACGTCATCTCCGACAAAGTCGGCTTCAACTACACCAGCATCCGCCCGTCTCACCGTGTGCAATTCAAGGCCGCCGTGGCGCAGGCGAAAGACAGCAAAATCGCGGTGATGACCTTTCACTGTGTACATGCAGTATCTCAAAGACGAAGCCTGCACGGTGATCGCGATGCGGGATCTGGCGAAGTATGTGGCTATGAAAAAGTAATCCCGGCTCAGCACGTATTGCTTCAGCCATGAAGTCCATCCTCCTTGTCAGCCTTGTTCTTTGCACCACCGCCGTTGCGCAAAATATGAAATCAAACATCTCCTACGTCGAAAGCGGCCACGAGCGCCAGGTGCTGGACATCTACGCGCCACCGAATGCCAAGAACCTGCCGGTCGTGTTTTGGATTCATGGTGGCGGCTGGGAGCATGGCGACAAAACGCAGGTGAAGACCAAGCCGCAGTGGTTCATGGACAAGGGCTTTGTCTTTGTGTCCACGAACTACCGACTGCTGCCGACCGTGGACATGGGCACATTGATTCGTGATGTCGCGAAAGCCTTCGCATGGACCCAGCAGCACATCGCCGAATATGGCGGTGATCCAAAGCGCGTGCTCGTGGGCGGTCACTCCGCCGGGGCACAACTCGCGGCGATCATTTGCACCGACGAGAGCTACCTGAAGGACAACGGCAATGCACTGGAGACGGTCATCGGCTGCGTGCCTGTGGACGGCGATACGTATGACATTCCCGCCATCATCGAGACGGCGGAGACACGGCTGCGCGCGCATCAGTTCCCGCCTCGCGTGAACGGGCATCGCGAGAAGTTCGGCATCACGCCGGAGAAGCACAAAGACTTCTCGGCGGTGTATCACATCGAGAAAGGTAAAAGCATCCCGCCGTTCCTGATTCTGCACATTGCCTCCAGTCCAGACACCAGTGCCCAAGCCAAGCGGCTGGGCAATGTGCTGCAGGAGGCGGGCATTCCCGTGACCATCTTCGGCGCGAAGGACAGCGGCCATGTGAAGCTCAACGATGATCTCGGTCTGCCCGATGATCCTGCGACGAAAGCGCTGACAGAGTTCTTGGCGAAGGTGCTGAAGAAGTAGCCGCTCGCTTGGCCTCATCATGAAAACTGCACTCATCGCTCTAGTCGCTGTTGCTCTTGGTGGAGTGGCGCCGAGTCAGGAATCTTTGATTGTACCGCTGCCGACGATCACTCTCCCGGTGCGTGTCCACCTTGTACAATCTGACTCGATGCCTGCCATGCATACGACACTCGTCGAGTCAGACATCCGACGCATCTTTAGCAAAGTAAACTCAGTCTGGGCACAAGCAGGCATCCAGTTTGAGATCGAATCAATTGCACCGACGACGGCGATCCCAATGCCACCTGAAATGCGGCTGAAGCCAGAGTTTGACCGAGTGCATTCGATGATCCCGAAAGATCGACTCAGCGCTGATGCCATCGACATCTGCTATGTGAAGGAGGTGCAGCCCAACGGCTTCTATTACGGCGAGCCTATAGTCGTGAAGGACACGGCGAAGTTGCGCGAGGTATCCGGTGGTCTGGACGAGCCGCTGCCGCGCGTGACATCCCACGAGATTGGTCACGCGCTCGGTTTAAAGCATCGGCAGGATACGACCAACCTCATGCAGTCTGGCACGACGGGATTCAGTCTGAATGAAGCTGAGATCGCCATCGCGCGAGGAAAAGTGTCGGCGTATCTGAGCCGCAACAAGTGACAGCGCCACTTTGATAATCCCGCTTCCCGCCGCCCGTATAAATCAGCCCTCATGCTCACCATCAACGGCACATCTCGAACCAACTGCTCCGGCGTCACGCGGCGTGAGTTGTTGCAGATTGGCGGTTCGGGGTTGTTTGGGATGACGCTGCCGGGTATTCTCGCCGCTCAGGATGCGCAGCAGTCTTTTGCAGGAGGCAAGGCGAAGTCGGTGATCTTTTTGTTCCTGTTTGGCGGACCGAGCCAGCTTGAAACCTTCGACATGAAGCCGGATACAAAGCGCGAGGTGCGCGGGCCGTTCAAGCCGATCCGCAGCCGCACGCCGGACTTGCTCATCAGCGAGCATCTCGGGCGACTGGCGAGGATCTCGGACAAATACGCGGTCATCCGCTCGATGACGCACAACTACAACGATCACAGCGGCGCGGGGCATTATTTGCAAACAGGACACCGCTGGCATCTGCCGGTCGGCGGTGGATTTTCAGCCACGCCTCAGGACTGGCCATCGATGGGCTCGGTGGTGGAGCATTTGAGCCAAAAACTGCCTGGTGGCATGGAACGTGATCTGGCCTCGTACGCCGTGCTGCCAAACCGCCTTGGTAAGTTGCAGGATCGTGGGCAATACATACGGCCCGGCGAGTATGCGGGCTGGCTTGGTCAGGCCTACAACCCGATGACGACCGTCATCGACAAGAAGGACGTGAAGGACAATCCCTACTGGCGTGACTGCTCGGATGGCGAACTGAGCTACGAGATCGAAGGCCTGAAGCCTGTGATCCCATTGAGCCGGATTCAGGAGCGCGTCGGCCTACTCGATCAGTTCGAGGCTGTGCGCATGCGACTCGACATGGGCGATGGCGACACGATGAATTTGCATCGCAAGCGAGCGATGGCGCTCATCTCCTCGGACAAAACGAGCAGCGCTCTCAACCTCCGCGCCGAGGCCGAAACGATGCGCAATCGCTATGGACGGCATCTCTTTGGTCAAAGCTGCCTCATGGCGCGTCGCCTCGTCGAAGCGGGCACGCGTTTTGTTACCGTGCATTACGATTCCCCCGACGGCTACGGCTGGGACTCGCATCGCAACAGCGACGATGTGCGCGACCATCTGCTGCCCACCTTTGATCAAGGCTGCTCCGCGTTGCTCACCGATCTGGATGAGCGCGGACTGCTCGATGAGACCCTCGTCATCGCCATCGGCGAAATGGGCCGCACGCCGATCCCAAATGCCACCTGGGGCCGCGGTCACTGGAGCACCTGCTTCCCCGCGCTCATCGCCGGCGCAGGCGTGCGTGGCGGCATCGTTTACGGCAAATCCGATAAAGAAGCCGCCTATCCCGATGACAAGCCGGTGTCGCCCGAGGATCTCGCCAAAACGATCTACTGGTCGCTCGGCGTCGACCCCGATCTCATGCTCACGAATCGCGAAAATCGTCCGATCCCGATCGTCGATGGAGGGAAGCCGGTGATGGCGTTGTTTGGGTAGGGTAAGCTTTCTAGCCTGCCTCTTTGAATGACACAGCCTAGAAAGGCTATGCTACGAGGACCTGTATTGCTTCCATGCGCTTACTCCTGCTTGCTCTCATCGTCACCGCCTCCGTCACCGCCGCCGATGCTCCTAAGGCTCTGCTAATGGCTGGAGCGGCCACGTCCAACATCACCCCAGAACTTGGAGGCGAGGTCGTGGGCGGTTTCGCACCGTATCCATGTTCTAACATTCATGATGAGCTGCATGCGCGCTGCCTCGTGCTGGATGATGGCAAAACGAAGCTGGCACTCGTGGTGTGTGATTTGCTCGGACTGCACCGCAGCGTGACAGAGAAGGCTCGGCAGTTGATCGAAAAGGAATCCGGTATCCCGGCGGCGAATGTGCTCATCAGTGGCACGCACACGCATTCAGCCGTGAATGCGCTCGGCGGACCGGTGCGCGGCTACTTCTCTGACTTGGAGCTAACAGATTACCAAAAGTTTGTTGCGCGACGCATCGCCGATGGGGTGCGCCGAGCGGTGAATTTACTGCGTCCAGCGGAGATCGCGTTTGGTGCGGTGGACGTGCCGGAGCATGTGCATATCCGCCGCTGGTTTCTCAAGGAAGGCTCCATGCCACCGAATCCATTCGGCAAGATTGACAAGGTGAAGATGAACCCAGGCGCGGGCAATCCAGCACTGGTGGAGCCTGCGGGTGAACCCGATCCAACGATCAGCATCATCGCGCTACGTGAGCCGGGCGGGAGGCTCATCTCCGTCTATTCGGCCTACTCGCTGCATTACGTCGGCGGTGTGACTGGCGCCGACATCTCCGCCGACTACTACGGCGTGTATTGTGAAGCTTTGAAGAAACTGCAAGCCAGCGGCGGCGACTATCCGCCCTTCGTTGCGATGATGGCCAATGGCACCAGCGGTGACGCAAACAACATCAACTTCCGCAATCCGCAGCCAAGCAAGAAGCCGTATGAGCAGATGCGCTATGTCGCCGAAGATGTGGCTACAAAGGTAAATGGCGCACTGGCAAAATTGACGTGGCAAAACAGCGCCACGCTCGCGGCTCGTTATCGCGAACTCGACGTGAAGTGGCGCAAAGTTCCCGATGAACTGATCGCCTGGGCCAAAGAAATCGAGGCGAAGGCTCCACGCATCCAAGGCGGTAAAGCAGATCTGCCGCTAGCCTATGCCGGACGCGTGCAGCGTCTCGCGAAGGCCAGTCCCGAGACGAAATTTGCCACGCAGGTATTACGCATCGGAGATGTCTGTATCGGCTCATCTCCCTGTGAAACTTTTGCCGAAACCGGAGTCGAATTCAGGAAGCGTAATCCATTCGCCAAGTCCTTCATGGTCGAGCTAGCAAACGGCTACTACGGCTACATGCCCACGCCGCGTCACTTTGAGCTTGGCGGCTACGAAACCTGGCCTGGCACAAACAATCTCGAGCCGCAAGCTTCCGTGAAGATGATGGATGCGCTGCTGGAAATGGCGAACGAGATCAAAGCTCAGCCATGAGACTAATCCTCGTCATCCTATTTGGACTTTGCGCGATTTCATCAGCCGCCTGGCAAGCGGGCGCGGCCAAAGCGGACATCACGCCGACCGAATCCGTGCCTCTCGCAGGTTACGGCGGCAAGACGCGCATGTCGCAGCGTGTGGAGCATCCGATCTGGCTGAAGGCGCTGGCACTCAAAGATGACTCGGGTGCGACCTCGGTTTTGGTGACGGCGGATTTGGTTGGGCTAAGCCACAAAATGATTGCGGTGATTGTAAAGGCCGCGCTTGAGAAGCATCACATTTCGAGAGAGCGACTGATCCTGAACACGTCGCACAATCACTCGTGCCCGGTGACGGAGGATGTGCTGTGGTTGTATTATGAATTCACGCCAGAAGAGGCTGCGGCGAAGAATCGCTACACGGCGATGGTCTATACGAAGTATGACGAAGTGATCGGCAAGGCCATCGCGAATCTCGCACCGGCGGTGGTGGCTTTTGAGCAGGGATTGGCCGGTGTGGCGGTGAATCGGCGGCGCTCACGTGGCGCTGAGAGTCGGGCGCTTGGTGGGCAAGTGGATCAGGATGTGCCGGTGATCACGGTGAAGAGCGGGAATGACCTCAAAGCCATCGTCTTCGGTTATTCATGCCATACGACGGCGCTCGGCGGCTTTAGTATCAATGGTGACTACGTGGGCTTTGCGCAGTTGGAGTTGGAAAAGTCATTTCCAGGCGTGGTGGCGATGTTTGTGCAGAATTGCGGTGGCGATGCGAATCCACTGCCGCGCATTCGTGGGAAGGATGTCGAGGCAACGGAACTGGCGGGCATGTATGGCAAGATTTTGGCGGAAGCCGTGCGCCAGGTGATCGCAGGCACCATGAAGCCGCTCAGCGGACCTATTCGTGCGGCGATGGGCGAGACGGAACTGGAATTGCAGCCGGGGATCTCGCTCGATGAGTTGAAGCAGCGTCTTCCAAATCTCACGGGTATGCCGAAGCGTGAGTTCGAGCACTTCATCCGTCAGTATGAGGCGCTCGGTTCGACACCGGATCGCGTGAAGTATCCGATTCAAGTGTGGCGTATCGGGGTGGACTTCACCTTCATTGCATTGACGGGTGAGACGGTGGTGGATTACTCGCTGAAGTTCAAAGCGGCTTATGGTTGGAACAACACCTGGGTGTGCGGCTACAACAACGACCTTCTCAGTTATGTGCCCAGCCTGCGCGTGCTCAAAGAAGGCGGTTACGAAGGCGTGACCGGCATGTTTGAATACGGGCATCGTGCGCCTTACACGGAGACGGTGGAAGAGAGGATCACGATGAAGGTCGAGGAACTCGTTGAAAGGGTAAAATGATGTCCTGAATCAAAGCCATCATTTTACCCGTCATCATCTTACCAACGGAGCCGTCTGCTCAGGCGTTACAAGGCCTCCTGGCAGTTCCATGATCTTGATGTTACGAAAGTGAATCTCCGCACCCTCGGATTCTAGGCAAAGGTAGCCTTTGCGCACCGTGGACTGGCTGATGCCGTTGACGAACTTGCCGTTGATCGAGAGTTTGATCGTGCCATCGACGCAGACGACATCATAGGTGTTCCATTCGCCTTTGCCTTTGCAGCGCATCTCATACGACATGCTACGGCGGCCACGTGGATTATCGGGCACGCCTTCAAGGCCATTCGCGCCAAAGAGTTCGCCTGAGACGAATCCCTGATGGCGCGGTGTGCCGTCTTTCTCGGGATGAAGAAAAGGATATTCGAGCTCAAGCATCTGAACCTCCATGCCTTTGGGCAGCGGGCGATTCTGCGGCGTGCTGCCCTCGCTCCAGACAAAGACGCCGGAGTTGCCACCCGCCTGCGTGTGTTTCCATTCGATGTGCAGGATGAAATTTTCATACTGCTTCTCGCTGCGCATCACGCCGATAGGCAGGCCTTTGCAGACGAGCAGGCCGTCTTTGACGCTCCAGGTGTCTTTGCTGGTATTCACATCGACCCAGCCAGTGAGATCCTTGCCATTGAAGAGATCGCGCCACTGCGGCACGTCGGCAGCGCGAGCCGCAGTGCATAGAAGAATTAAGAATAGGAGGTGTTTCATGGGGTGACTTTCAGGTGATCGTAACATTCTACACAGGTGCATCTGCGGGTGAGAAGACCGACGGTGGCCGAGGTATGGGACGGGGCGCTTCCTACCCCACCAATTCGCTGATCACTTTGCCTTCATCAGCGACGATGGGACGAGGACGGCCCTGCGGATCGATCCAGTTGGTATTCTGCTCGATCCCGAGATGATGAAACACCGTGGCGGCGAGATCGCCGGGCGCGACGCGGCGGCTGTCGATATCGCCACCTTGGCGGTCGGTGCTGCCGATGGCCTGGCCGTGCTGCATTCCGCCACCGGCGACGACCATCGACATCACGCGCGGCCAGTGATCGCGTCCGGCGTTCTTGTTGATTGTCGGGCTGCGGCCAAACTCGCCCATCATGAGGATGAGCGTGCTGTCGAGCAGTCCGCGATCTTCGAGATCGGTGACGATGGCGTGCAGCGTGCGGTCCACGCTTGGCAGCAGCGGCGTGAGGCCCTTTTTGATGCCGCCCCACTTCACTTCATCGCCATGATGATCAAAGTAACCCCACGCGCCGCTCACGGTGACAAAGGTCGAGCCAGCTTCGACGAGACGACGTGCCAGCAGCGCCTTTTCGCCAATGCTATCGCGGCCATAGCGGTCGCGCATCGCAGGCGTTTCTGCATCGAGATTGAAGGCGCGCTGCGCGTTGCCGGTCATGAGCACTTCGTAGGCCTGCTGCGTGTAGCGATCCGCCGCGGCGATCTGCGCGTTGCCCTCGACGCTGCGCTTCCAATCGTCCATCTGCGTGAGCAAATCACGGCGATTACCGAGTCGCTCGACGGTGAGGCCTTCGGAGAGTTTGAGACGTCCTGACAAATCCTTGCCGCTGACAGGTTCAAAGTCGCCACCCATGTGCCCCGCGCCCCAGATGTCGGCAGGCAGTGAGTCTGCCAGCGCGACGTAGCCAGGAATGCCCGGCGCGTTCGCTCCGCGAAACTTTGCCGCAATCGAACCCATCGACGGCCAGCCGCCGCCATCACGGCCATCATTCGTGCGTTTGGCGAGCGGATTGCAGGCCTGCATGGTGATCGGCGTGTGATTGCTGGCGCTGCAATCGACCGAGCGGATCAGCGTGAGCTTGTCCATGATTTTTGCCGTGAGTGGTAAGTGTTCGCAGACATGAATGCCTGGCACCTTGGTTGAGATGCTACCGAAGGGGCCACGAATTTCGCTCGGCGCGTCCGGTTTAGGGTCCCACATGTCGATGTGGCTCGGGCCGCCGGAGAGCCAGAAGAGGATCACGTTCGTCTTCCCCTTCGCTTGCCCTGCTGCCGCCGCGAGCGCCTGTGTTTGCAGCAGCGAAGGCATCGAAACGCCCGCCAGTCCGGCGAGTCCTGTCTGCAAAAATCCACGCCGTGTTGATCCGACGCGCATCAGATCGCCGCGAGCGGGACTGAAGGCCTGAGTAATGGATGCAGTCTTGGGATTCATGCGGGTGGTGTTGAGTTACACCCTAACCTACGCCGCCACATCGCCTGACTTGCCGTGCGACTGAAAAGAGTCAGGGCTTGGTCGCTGGACAAATGTCCATGACCCAGAGGCAGTAGCTTTTTCCTTGGTTTTTTGCCAGACATCCTCATTTCTGGCCGCATCCAAAAAGTCGTATCCAGCCCATGTTATTCTCTTTACATAAACATGGCCCCGCAACGGATCGCAATTGCTCTCAAGAAGCCCTGCATCACACATCAGCGCAACGTGTTCCAAGGCTTCGGGTGATGGCATCCCAAAGTCGCCACTGAAAGTTCGAATAGGTGGCCCAGGAAGCTTTTCTTCAAAGGTCTCCATGAGTTTCCTCACAACGTCCAGATCACGCTTCATATTTAGAGTTGCGGCAGGGTTACAATTGAAAATGTTAGCCCACCGCCTCAGCACACCGTCCGCAGAGCGTCGGATGTGCGTCATGTGTACCCACATCCGGGAGGAGCTTCCAGCAGCGTTCGCACTTGGGGTGGGTGCAGACTTCGACGCTGGCGGCCAGTTCTGAGCCTCGGGTGATGTGGAGGTCGCTGAGGATGAAGAATTCTTGGAGGGTGGGCAGATCCTGAAAGACGGGGTTGGTGAAGCCGGCCTCGGGGAGGGTGAGCTTGACGGTGGCTTCGAGATTGGAGCCGATCTTCTTAGCCTGACGGGCGGCTTCGATGGCTTGCTGGATGACGGCGCGGGCTTTCAGCAGTTCTTCGACGGCGGCAGTGGCCTCTGTGCTGGCGAACGTTGAGTTCGGCTGCGGGAAGGCCTCCAAGTGGACGCTGTCAGAGTGGCCGAGGAACTCCCAGGTTTCGTCGGCGGTGTAGGCGAGGATGGGGGCGAGGAGCTTGGTCAAGGTCTCGGTGATCTCGCGGATGGTGGCCTGGGTGGCGCGACGGCGGGGGTTGTCGGCGGCATCGCAGTAGAGGCGGTCCTTGGTGATGTCGATGTAGAGGGCGGAGAGGTCGCCGGAGACGAACTGAGTGATGGTGCTGACGACTTTGCGGAAGTCGTAGGCGGCGTATCCGGCGAGGCAGTCGATGAGGACGCTGTGGAGGCGCTCGAGGATCCAGCGGTCGATCAGCGGAAGATCGGCGGCCTGTTTTGACAGGATTACAGAATTAGCAGGATCGACAGGATTTTTTTCTTTTCCTTTTTCTTCATCATGCAGATTGCCAAGCAACACGCGGAAGGTGTTGCGGATGCGGCGGTAGCTCTCGCCGGTCTGCTGGAAGAGTTCCTCGCTGAAGGGGACGTCGTTTTGGTAATCGACGCTGGCGGCCCAGAGGCGGACCATGTCGCCACCGTACTTGTTGTAGTAGTGGTCGGCGGTCATGGGCTTGGCGGCTTTGTCGGTGCCCTGGTCGCTTTTGCTGATCTTTTTGCCGCTGGTATCGACGACGAAGCCATTGGTGATGACGGTCTTGTACGGGGCGATGCCGCGGACGGCGACGCTGACCATGAGGCTGCTCTGGAACCAACCGCGATGCTGGTCAGTACCCTCGATATAGACATCGGCAGGGCAATACAGCTCTGGGTGGCGATCCAAAACGGCGACGGAGGAGGAGCCGGAATCGATCCAGACGTCGAGCGTGTCTTTGCAGCGCTTGCTACCCTCTGGCAGGCCGACGAGGTCGCTCCAGAAGGCGTCGTCTTTTTCAAACCAGAGGTTGGTACCGTGCGTCTCGACGGCGTCGGCGACCTTCAGGGAAATCGTGTGATCCATGATGGCCTGGCCTTCGGCATCGTAGAAGATGGGCAGTGGAACGCCCCAGGTGCGCTGGCGGGAGATGCACCAATCCGGACGGCTTTCGACGGTGCCGTAGATGCGGTTGCGGCCCCAGGCGGGCAGCCAGTTCACGGTGTCGATAGCCTTTAGGGCTTCGTCGCGGAAGGCGGCGATGCGGATGAAGAACTGCGGGACGGCACGGAAGATGATCGGGGTCTTGGAGCGCCAGCAATGAGGATACTGATGGACGTATTTTTCGTTGCCAAGGAGCGCGCCTTTGCCCTCAAGGATAGCGATGATGCCTTCGTTGCTCTTGAAGACGTGCTGACCGACGAACTCGGGCAAACCGCACTCGGCCGTGAAGCAGCCAGCGTCATCGACGGGCGATAGGATCTTCAAGCCGTGCTCTTTGCCGGCGATGTAGTCGTCTGCGCCGTGGCCGGGAGCCATGTGGACGGCGCCGGTGCCGGTGTCGTCGGTGACGAAGAGGGCCTCGATGATCTTTGACCTGCGGGGCAGGAAGGGATGCTGAGCCGCGCCGCCATTGAGCAGGCTGCCTTTGAACTTCTCCGGCGCATGGGTGGGATCGAGCACGAAACCGGTGGCCGCCTGGAAAGCCTCGAGACGTGAGGTGGCGATGACGAGCTTCAGGCTGCGGCCGCTGGCGGCGTGGGTGAAGGTGCCACAGATGTAATCAAAGCCGGGATGCAGCGCGATGCCGAGGTTGGCCGGAAGAGTCCAGGGCGTGGTGGTCCAGATCACGAGATTCGCGCCATCGAGTCCGGGCGGTGGATTCACCAGCGCAAAGGTGACGAAGATCGCCGGAGAGGTCTTTTCTTTGTACTCGACCTCAGCTTCAGCGAGGGCGGTCTGGGCACCGTAGCTCCAGAGGACGGGGCGCTTGGCACGATAGACGAGGCCTTTCTCCAGGAACTTCGCAAAGGTGCGCATGATGTCGGCCTCATAGGTCGGTGCGAGCGTGAGATACGGGTTCTCCCAGTCGCCGAAGACGCCGAGGCGCTTGAAGGACTGGCGCTGGATGTCGATGAACTTGCGGGCGTAGGCTTCCGAACGCGTGCGGACTTCGGCAGGGGCGAGGTCCTTGGCTTCTTTCACCACTTTGAACTCGATGGGCAGGCCGTGACAATCCCAGCCGGGGATGAAGGGGGCGTGGAAGCCGGCCATGGTCTTGGACTTCACGATGAGGTCCTTGAGCACTTTATTCAGCGCGGTGCCCATGTGGACATCGCCATTGGCAAAGGGCGGGCCGTCATGCAGGACAAACTTCGGGCGTCCGGCGGCCTGCTTCATGATTCGCTGGTAAAGGCCGCCTGCTTCCCATTTGGCCAGGCGCAGGGGCTCGCGTGTGACGAGGTCCGCCTTCATGGGAAAGTCGGTCTTTGGCAGGCGAACGGTGTCTTTGTAGTTCTTCTTGGCAGGGGTCTCGGCGCTCATGATGGAAAATGGAGCGCCGAGCCTAGCGCGGCAGGAGCATGTGGCAAGGGCTGGTGCCTCACTCGTCCACATGCCCATTAGCAGCCTAATTCACGCAGTACTTCGAGGGCAGAATATAGTCGGGCAGGTTCGGCCAGTCGCTGCATGGCAACCAAGGCGTCATCGTGCCCTTCGAAAGCTATCCGCTCAGGGTGCGTGTACACATTCATCGTCTGACCACGCAGGAAGCCGATGAGCGTCTGGCCGCTGGTCTGGGCGAATTCGACGGCGAGACTGCTGGGTGCGGAGATGGCGGCGACGATTGGCACACCGGCAGCGAGTGCTTTTTGCATCAGCTCAAAAGAGACACGACCGCTCACCAATAGAACGTGACGGCTGTAAGGCAGTACGTTGTTTTGCAAACCGTGACCGAGGACTTTATCGAGCGCGTTGTGGCGGCCAACATCCTCCCGCAGCACGAGCATCTCACCGTGCTCATCGAAGATGGCGCTGGCATGGAGGCCGCCGGTTTGGGAGAAGGTTTCCTGCGCGGCGCGGAGCTTGGCGGGCAGTGTGGTGATGAGTTTAGGACTCACACGCAGATCCGAAGTCACTGGTGGAAAACTCTGGAACACACTCTCAATGCTCGTCTTCCCACAGATGCCGCAGCTCGATGCGCTGAAGACATGGCGCGTGAGATTATCCCAGTTTACGACGACGGCACCAAGCAGGACATCGACGACATTTCCATGCGTGTTGCCTGTGCTCGGGCATTGGCTGATCTCTAAAATATCGCGCGCGCTTTTGATCACGCCTTCACTAACGAGGAAGCCAGCGACGAGTTCTTCATCGTGCCCCGGTGTGCGCATGACGACGGCGACACTGCGGCCTTCGACGCGGATTTCTAAAGGCTCTTCGCGTGCGGTGACGTCTTCAAAAGTGGTCGCGCTATCGGGTAGAGCGATGCGCCGAACACTGACGTGAGATGTTGCGCTGTCGTTCATGCCTTGCGTTTGCGCGGGCACAACATGCCGACGAGTAGGCGCTCCAGCACGACTTTGGAATCAAGCTGCGTGGTCACGAGCTTCGAGTTCGCATCGAGACAAGCGGCGAGCGAGTTGTGCAGTTCATCCAACGTGAAACGACTGGCTTCACCGAGCGCGAGGAAGAGCGGGTAGGCGTTGAAACCCGTGCCGTCTTTTTTGCGCGGCACATGAGAAGTGGCACTTGGCGGCAGCATGTCCAGACTGTTGGTGAAGCTGCTATAACTGTTGGTGATGAGCCGATGTTTGCTGGCCAGCTCTTTGACAATGAGCAGGCTGCGCACACGCGGCACGATAGCTCCGAGCAGGATGCCGATGGCGTTCTGCCCCTGATACATGAGCACTCCGAGCAGCTCTAAAGCGCGCTGGAGATCGCGTGTGCCGATGGCATTGCCGATCTCCCAAATCACTCCAGCGCGACTCATGGAAACGAGGCCCCGCACCGTGTTGATGCCGCAGCGACGACGCTCACCGAGATAGAGGTCGATTTTCTCGATCTCGTTTTCGAGCTGGCGTGTGTCATCGCCCGCCATCTGCACGAGCAGGTCGAGCGCGCCGCTTTCAAAGCTCAGGCCTAGCTCGCGTGCTTTAGCATTCGCATGGGCCATCACCGCGCCTTCCCAGCCTGCTTTGCTGGTGTCGGGCTTGTCGAAGATCTCGAAGTTCGCTAGCTTCGACAGGCGCTTGTAAGAAGTGCGGCGTTTGTCGATCACGTTCGTGCTGAGCACAAACTGCACCTCGGCTCCGAGGCCCGATTCCAGCACGTCGAGGATGTTTTCAAAACCCTGCACGGCAGCCTGCGCTTTGCCGGTTTGGGTGTCACCAAGGAAATTCGCTGCCTTCAACCACACGATCTTGGCTCCGCCGAAAAACGGCATCGTTTGCAGAGCCTGGATCACGTTCGAGCAGATCTGCCCGGCGTGCTCCGCGTTGTCGGCCTGGCCCTCAATGATCTCATTGGCGAAATCACCCGCATCTGGTGGTGTGATGCGCTGCACGATCCGTATTGCCGCCTCCTTCACCCGCGCATCGTCCGTGCCTAAGACGACATGGACCTGGCTGGAGGTGGCGGCGGAGGCTTTCTTGGGTGGTGGCATGTGCGGCGCATGTTTGAACCAGAACGTGGCATGGAGCAAGCGTTGGTCTGCCATGCTGCCACGATGCTTGCGCGCCTCTTTGCCCACCGCTATGAATCGCGCCTCACATGGCAAAGATTCGCATCAAGAACATCGGCAAGGTTATCGCCCTCATCATGCGCGGGATCGGGGCCACACTGCGTTTTGAAGTGGAGGACAAAGCCGGGGCCTTTGAGACATCACGCACCGGCTGGATTTGGGCCTTCTGGCATAACCGCATGTTCGTGATTCCCTACATCCACGACAAGTGGTTCGCCCACATCCCCGGTGCCATTTTGAGCAGTCCGAGCGGTGACGGACAAATCATCGCCGATGTCTGCGCCACGTTTGGTTTCGAGGCCGCACGCGGCTCCAGTTCGAAGCCACTCAAGGGCCTCAGCGCCTTGATCATGATGGCCGACAAGGTGAAGGAAGGCCGCGATGTCGGCATCACGCCGGATGGGCCACGCGGACCGAAGTACGAACTGCAACCCGGCATCATCAAGCTCGGCCAGCTAACCGGCGGCACCATCATGCCCGTGCGTGTTCTTTACAGCCGTGCGCTGCGTTTCAAGACCTGGGACGAATTCATGCTGCCCCTGCCCTTTTCCAAAGTGAAGATCATCTTTGAGCCGACCATGACCGTGCCACGCCGGATGACGGAGGAAGAGTTTGAAGTGCAGCGAGTGAAGCTCCAGCAGGTGCTGGAAGTGGACGCCTGATCACGCCTCGCGCAGCAGGATGGCATCCACATTCACGCCGTCATAGAGGGCATCACTGAGGATGACGAGTGGGTCGCCGGGCTTGATCAGGCCATAAGAGCGCAGCATTTCGAGAGCGTCGCGGATGGACTTCTCGGGATTGCCTTCGGCAAACTCAAGGACGTAGGGCTGCACACCACGCGCCGTGACAAGCGTGCGGCTGACATGGAGCTTCGGGGTGAAGGCAAAGATCGGTGCGAACTCGGGACGCTGATGGGCGAGCAAGTGCGCCATGACACCACGCAGGGTGAAGACGAGGAGCTTCGAGCCTTCGATGCTATTCGCCAGGAGGATGGCGGCCTTGACGGTCTTGTGCTTGTTGGTCTTCAGCGGCGCATCACTGGCGAAGCGACCTGAGGGATATTTTTTCTCGATACGGCGGATGACGGTATCGAGTACTTCGACGCACTTGTCCGGGTAGCGGCCGACACTGGTCTCACCACTGAGCATCACGCAATCCACCTGCTCGATGACGGCATTGAAGATGTCGGTGACTTCAGCGCGTGTCGGCACCGGGTTTTCGATCATGCTTTCAAGCATCTGCGTAGCGACGATGACTTTGCGACCATGGAAAGAGCAGCGCTCGACGATGTGGCGCTGAATGAGTGGCAGGTCCTCAATGGGGCACTCACTACCGAGATCACCACGCGCGATCATGATGCCGCCGCTGGCTTCGACGAGCGTGTCGATGTTTTGCAGCGCTTGCTGATTTTCGATCTTGGCGATGACGCGAGCCTTGCTGCCTTTTTGCTCCAGCAACAATTGCAGATGCTGGATATGCGCTGGCTCACGGGCAAAGCTTAGGGCAAAGAAATCGACACCGAGATCGACGCCAAGATCCAGGTCCGCGTAGTCTTTCTGCGTGAGCGGCGGCAGGCGCACAGGCACGCCGGGGAGATTGATATGGCGACGTGATTTCATCTCACCCTGAGTGAGCACCGTGCCGATGACGCGCTTGTCGCTGATCTCGGTGGCCTTGATCTGGATCATGCCGCCATCGACCATGATGATGTCACCCACCTTCATGTCTTTCCCCAGGTCAGGATAATTTACGGTGACGGAAAGCGGGACTGTGGCGGCCACTTCAGGTCGGCAGCGAAACTCAACCCAGTCGCCGACTTTGAGCTGCCATGGCACCTCCACATCCCCCGTGCGAATGCTGGGGCCGGTGAGATCCATGAGAACGGCGATCTCGCGCCCAGCGGAGCTAGCGGCCTCACGCACACGAGCATAGACCATGCGCACCCACTCATGGGAGGCGTGACTCATGTTCAGGCGGATCACGTCCGCGCCTTTAGCGATGAGAGTCTGGAGAACTTCGGGGCTTTCCGTCGCAGGGCCGAGGGTGCAGAGAATTTTTGTTTTACGCATGGGGTTAAACGCTTGGTCTTGGATGGCTGTTTTCACAAGACACAATCCAGTAACCTAGCAGGACGCAGGCCAGGAGGTCCCGTGAAGACTGTCCCAGGCTTGCAACCCGCACCGTCTTTGGCACGTTCCCTCCCACATGAGCGAAACTCCCGCCACGCCCAAACACACGAACGCTCTCGCCAAAGAGAAGTCACCATACCTGCTCCAGCACGCACACAATCCGGTGAACTGGATGCCGTGGGGTGATGCGGCCATCGCCAAAGCCAAGGCGGACGACAAGCCTATCTTTCTCTCCAGTGGCTACTCGACCTGCCACTGGTGTCATGTCATGGAGCGCGAGTCTTTTGAGAATGAGGAAGTGGCGCAACTCATCAATGACCACTTCATACCGATCAAAGTGGACCGGGAGGAGCGGCCCGATGTGGACCTCACCTACATGACCTACGTGCAGGCTGCCAGCGGTGGCGGTGGCTGGCCAATGTCGGTCTTTATGACGCCGGACTTAAAGCCGTTTTTCGGTGGTACCTACTATCCACCGGAGAACAAGGCGGGTCGCATCGGCTTCAAGAATTTGCTGATGGAGCTAAACAAGGCCTGGCATGAAGAACGCGAGAAGCTGCTGGCCAGTGCAGAGCGCAGCGTTATGAAACTCCAAGAGCATCTCGACGGTGAAAACACTGGCGCTGAAGTGCAGGCCGACGCCGTGATCCAGAAAGCCTACGACGACCTCGCCAGTAGCTACGATTACCATGAGGCGGGTTTCAGCGGTGCGCCGAAATTCCCGCGCTCTTCATCGATCAATCTGCTTCTGCGCATCCATCACGCCTGGCTGAAGACCGAAAAGAAAACCGAGAGTGAATGGGCCTCCGAGATGTCTTTCCGCACGTTAAAGGCCATGGCCAATGGCGGCATCTGGGATCACGTTGGTGGCGGCTTTCATCGCTACAGCGTTGATGCCTACTGGCACATTCCGCATTACGAGAAAATGCTCTACGATCAGGGTCAGCTCCTCTGGGCTTATGCTGAGGGCTATCTCGTCACAGGTGCTCCCTTCCTGGCGGATGTGGCGCGTCAAATCGTCAACTATGTGCAGCGTGACTTGGGGCACAAAGGTGGTGGCTTCTTCTCCGCCGAAGACGCCGACAGCTACGGCAAAGCAGGGGACGATCACAAAACCGAAGGAGCCTTCTACATCTGGACCGCTGCCGAGATCGACGCCCTAATCGGCAAAGAGGACGGAAGCATCTTTCGTTATGCCTATGGCGCTCGTCGTGATGGCAATGCCCGTCCGGAAAGCGATCCGCATGGTGATCTCAAAGGCACTAACACACTCTTCCGCGCCTTCTCGGTGAAGAAGACGGCTGAGTTCTTCAAGAAAATGCCTGAAGAGATTCAGTCACTCGTGGAGCGTGGTTTGAAGATACTCTTTGCAGCCCGTATCAAGCGTCCGCGTCCGCATCTCGATGATAAAATCATCACCGCCTGGAACGGCCTCATGATCTCCGGCCTAGCACGCGCGGGTGCAGCGATTGGTGAGCCTGCTTTCATCAAGCTGGCCACTGAAGCGGCACAGTTTATCCATGATCAACTTTGCGCCCAGCCTGGCAAAGACCTGCACCGGAGCTGGCGTGAAGGCGAGCGTGGTCCGAAGGCTTTTAGCATCGATTACGCCTGCCTCATTCATGCACTGCTCGATCTCTATCAAGCTGGCCTGGACGTGAAGTGGCTGCAATGGGCTGTCGCCCTCCAGTCCGAGATGGACAGCCTGTTTCTCGACCAAGACAAAGGCGGCTACTACAGCGTCCACACGGACATGGCGCACTCTGTTCTCCGCATCAAAGAGGACTACGACGGAGCTGAGCCATCACCCAATTCGCTGGCGGCGCTCAACCTCGCACGGCTCGCCGCCATGCTCGATGGCAAGGCCTATGCTGAGCAGGCGCACAAGATCATCACACTGTTTGGCACCACGCTACAAAGTAGCCCCAGTGCGGTGCCTCTGCTCGTCACCGCGGCTGATTTCTTGGAGCGTGGCAAACAACAGATCGTTCTGGTTGGAGACAAAGCAGCGCCCGAGTTCCTAGCTTTGCTCAAAGTGGTACACAGTCGCCTGCTACCAAACGCCGTCCTACTCCGCGCCGACGGTGCAGAAGCCCAAGCCTGGCTCGGCAGCAAGAATGAAGCCCTCGCTTTGATGAAGCCCGTGAGCGATCACCCTGCTGCCTACGTTTGCCAAAACTACACCTGCCAAGCGCCCGTCTCTGAGCCGGCAGCACTGGAGAAATTGCTGGGCTGAGCTCGTCTATTTCTTCTCAGCAACTGGCTTGCATATGCAGAGCCATTCAGGGTTTTTGCATTCACCACAGGCCGCCGTGTTGTATTCAAAACGAGCGGTGATGGCCTTTTCGTTAGCGCTGTTCTTGTACTGAAGAATCAGCCATTCGCCACTCTTGACGATTGGTATGAGAAAGCCTTTGGCGTCCTTTTCCACGGTGAGCTTCTTCGGTGCACTGCGGTCGCCCGTCACAGCGGTCAGCGTTTGCTGATCCATCACCACAGGTTTCATGTCTTTGTCGAGAACGGCGACGTGAAACTTGTCACCCTTCACGGTGACTTCGCCATGCATGGTTTCGTTTTTGCTGAATTCGAGAATGCGTCCGCCGTTGGGACCGAGTTCGACGCCTTCATGGGCGAAGGCGAGAGTGGTGATGAAGCTGACGAGGAGGATGAGTTTGGTTTTCATGGGGTGGTTTGCTGGATGTATTTGAGGGCGGCCTTGCGGCCAAAGAGATAGAAGACGGAAGGTGTGACCATGAGATCCAGCAGCGTGCTACTGACCAGTCCGCCAACGATGACGACGGCCACGGGATGCAGGATTTCTTTGCCCGGCTCATGCGCCGCGAGCAATAGCGGGATCAAGGCGATGCCAGCACTGAGGGCGGTCATTAAAACCGGCACGAGTCGCTCCAGCGTGCCGCGCAGGATCATCTGGCGGGTGAAGCTTTCACCTTCATGCTTCATCAGATGCAGGTAGTGACCGATCATCATGATGCCATTGCGGGCCGCTACACCTCCGACAGCGATGAAGCCGACGATGGTGGCGATGCTGATGTTATTGATCAGCATCCAGGTAAGCGCGAGGCCGCCCATCAGTGCGAGCGGGATGTTTAGCATGACCTGCAAAGCTAACGAGAGACTGCGGAAGTAGCCATAAAGCAGCACGGCCACCGCCAGCAGCACGAGCGTGAAATAGAACGCGATGCGCTTCGCCGCTGCTTGCTGCGCCTGAAACTCCCCTTCAAATCGCAGGAAGTAGCCCTCGGGCAATTTCACCTTTTCACGCACCGCAGATTCCCATTGCTGCACGAGTGATTCGAGATCACGCACGCTGGTGTTGGCACCGATGACGATGCGGCGTTGAGTGTTTTCGCGATTGATCACGTTCGGCCCTTTGCCCTCGCGAATGTCGGCGACGAGCCGTAATGGAATGCGCTGACCGCGATCTGACTCGACGAGCAGTTCGCCAAGTTTCTCTGGCGAATCACGCCATGACTCCGGCAAGCGCAGCACGAGATCGACCGTGCGCTGACCTTCACGCAATTCGGCGAGCGTCTTGCCACCGAGCAGCGTCGAGACTTGTTCATTGAGGGTTCCAGGCTGCACTCCGTATGCGACCGCCCGCTCGCGGTTTACTTCGATCTTTATTTGCGGGATCGGCACCTGGGCTTCGAGATTCACATCGGTCAAACCAGGGATGATTTTGGCAAGATCGCGGACCTGCGCGCCCTTCTCACGCAGCACGGCCAAGTCAGGACCAAAGATCTTCACTGCGATCTTGGCGGAGACGCCGCTGAGCATGTGCGAGAGACGGTGACCAATCGGCTGGCCGACATTGAGGAAGGTGCCTGGGATGGTTTTGAGCAAGGTGCGAATCTCCGCGAAGACAACTTCGCGCGATCTCCCTGTGTCGTGAAACTCAACATCAAATTCATTCACGCTCACTGGCATGACGTGATCGTCTTTCTCAGCACGTCCGGCTCTGCGGCCTACGCTTTTCACTTCCGGGATTGTCTGCAAAAGTCGTGTCCCGACTTCGCCGATCTCATTCGATTGCGCCAGCGAAGTGCCAGGTGCGCTGGCAAGCGAGATAGTGGCGCTGCCTTCATTAAAGGTCGGCAAGAATTCTTTTCCCATCATCGGGTAAAGCATGAACGAGGCGATCAGCAACGTGCCCGCGAAGGCGATGACAAGCATCGGCGCGCCGAGAGCTACGCGGAGGAAGGTGTGACGCACAATGAACTTCATCCCGCGAACCAAGAATCCGTCACTGTGAGTGCCAGCCTTCGGCTTCAGCAGCAATGAGCACAGCACAGGGATCACCGTGAGGCTCACCACAAACGAAGCCGCCATGCTGGTGATCGTGGCGATGGCGATAGGTGTAAACAGTCGGCCTTCGATGCCTTCCAATCCAAGCAGCGGTAGGAAGACAAGGATGATGAGGACGGTGGCGTAGAGGATGGAATTCCGCACTTCACCTGACGCATTGGCAATGACTTCAAGGAGCGACTTGGTGGGATTTTCACGCAGTCGCCGCCACACGTTTTCCACATCGACAATCGCATCATCGACGACCATGCCGATGGCTACGGCGAGACCGCCGAGCGTCATGGAATTCACGCTGATGCCAAAGGCTTTGAAGATGAGGATCGTCACAGCAAACGACAGCGGCATGGCCATGAGCGTGATGGCGGTGGTGCGGAAGTTTAGCAGGAACAGAAACAGAATGATCGCGACCATGATCGCGCCATCGCGGATGGCTTCTTTGAGATTGCCGATGGCGTGCTCGATGAAGTCGCCCTGACGGAACATGATCTCCGCCGTGACTCCGGCGGGCAGAGTTGGACGCAGTTCTTCGAGCGCGGTCTCGATGCTGTGGGTGAGCTTGAGCGTGTCAAAGCCGGGCGCTTTGTCGATGCTGAGAACCACGCCCATCGTGCCATTCACGCTGGCATCACCACGCATGGGCTGCACGGCATGTTTAACCTCCGCCACATCGCTGATCAGCACGGGCCGATCTCCCACAGTTTTGACGACGGTGTGGGCGATGTCTTCCAACCGTGTCGTCATGCCGAGATTGCGGACCATGATCTCACGCGGCCCAGCCTGTAGATAACCACTTGTTGCATTGCCAGCCGAGCGGCTCACGGCGGTTTCCACTTCTTCAAAGGTGATGCCATAAGCCGCGAGACGATTTGGATTTGGCTGCACCTGAATCTGCTTCACGCCGCCACCGATGGTCAGTACCTCCGCCACGCCACTGATGCTCTGCAAGCGGCGGCGCAGCGTCCAATCCGCCAGTGTGCGGAGATCAACCGGAGCGACTTTACCATCCGTGCTGCGCAGGCCGACGAGCAGGATCTCTCCCATCAGCGATGACACGGGTGTCATGCCTGGTTTGACGCCTTTTGGCAGCGAACTGAGCACGGACTGCATGCGCTCCTGCACGAGCTGTCGTGCCCGGTAAATGTCCGTGCCCCAGCCGAATTCGGCAAACACCAGCGAGAGGCCGACATCGGAGTTCGAGCGCAAGCGATCCAGTCCGCCGACGCCTTGAACCGCGCTTTCAAGGGGCTGCGTGACGAGTGTCTCGACTTCTTCAGGAGCGAGCCCGGGAGCTTCGGTCAAAATGGTGACCGTCGGCTTCGTCATGTCCGGCAGCACTTCCACCGGCAGTTGTGTCAGCGTTTGCAGGCCAAAGACCAGTACGACCAACGCCGCCATCAGAACGAGAGGGCGATGATGCAGTGAGAATCGAATGAGGTGATTCAGCATGAGGTTACGCTGCTGCGGTTTTCCGGTTCATGACCAGTGTGAGAACAAGCAGCAGCAACAGTAGCCCGCTGGTGCCTGCAAAGAAGGTGGTCTGCATGTTCCAGCTTTCGCCACCGTGCTCATGATCGTGATCTTCGTGTCCGCCCGCAGCAAGTTGCTCCTTACTCATCTCGGTGCCGTCTTCATTGTGCGGATGGCCATGAGCGGCGTCCATCGCCTCCTTGAGACTGACGCTGCCTTTGCCAGCAAAGGCCAGCGCATAAGCACCGCGAGTGACGACTTCATCACCGGGAAACAGGCCTTTAACGACTTCGACAAACTGATCATTCTGCGCGCCAAGCACGACGCTGGTTTTAACGAAGGCATTCTTCAGATCGTAGTCTTTGATGTACACGAATCGCTCCGCCGCATCTCCCTGCACCGCACTGCGCGGGATGGACATGACGCCTTCACGCTGGCTGACGACGAGGCTGAACTCGGCCTTCATGCCAGGACGCAGGAGCTTGTCAGGGTTGGCGACGTGGAAGGCGGCTTCAAGCGTTCCGGCGTCTTCATCTGCCGTGGCGGCGATGTGGACGAGCTTGGTTTCAAAGACGCGATCAGGCAGCGCATTGATGCGGATGTGGGCTTTGACGCCGATCTTTAATTTGCCGGCGAGATGCTGCGGCACATTCGCCACAGCCTCGACGGTGCTGAGGTCCATGATTTCGATCAGCTCTTGGTCAGGCGAGATGGGCTGACCTTGAGCGATGTTCACTTTGGAAACCATGCCTCTGATGGGTGCGGTGAGCTTGATCACGGGCGGTGGATCGCCGGGCTGACGGCTTTCCACCCACGCGACTTCGGCGTCGGCCTCGACCTCCTGATGCGGGATCACGAGCACCGAGAAAGCACGGCCTGGAATGCGGCTACTGACGATGGCTCGATTGCCGGGCAAGACCTCGATGTGGCCGAGCGAGAAGATGGTTTCCTCAAAGGTGGTTTCCTCCGCTTCGGCAAATTCGAGTTGAAGATTTGCCACGGCGGCAGCTTCGAGGATGACGGTGTTGTCGGCTCGTCCAGGATCGGCAGCGCGCAAGGAAAGTGCGGGCAGCAGCGCGAGAAGAGAGAGTGATTTTAGTTTCATGAAAATGATTTAAAGGTTCACACCAGCCACCTTCAGCAGGCGCATGGTGAGGGCATAAAGTGCCACAGTGATGATGATGCCGACGATCAATGCAGGCCAGAAGTCGCCGAGCTTCTTGATGAGCCAAGGCATCATGATGAACATGGGCAGCGTGGGCAGGACGAACCAAAAGGTGCCGAAGGCGTGACGCCCGATGAGTGCAGAATCCCTGGTCTCCACATACAACCAGATAAAGGCGAGAAGCGATGTCAGTGGCAACGAGTGGATGATGCTGGCGGCGGCGTTGTTGCGCTTCGCAATCTCGGTCACGAGGACGATGACTCCAGCACTGAGGAAGAGTTTGATCAGGTAGTAGCTCATAAGATTTAAGGATGCCCGATGGCGGCTTCGTAGCGGATGCGGGCGAGGTGAAAGTCGCGTGTGGCGTCCAGCGCAGCAGATTCAAGTTGCAGGCGTTGATCACGAGCACGTAGCACGGTCAGGAGATCGGTCTGGCCGGACTCGTAGGCTTTCTCCAGTTTGCTGGTTTGCTCGATGACAAGTGGCAGCAGCTTGACGCGTGTGTCGGTAACAAGTGCGGCGTTCGCTTCCATTTCGCGACGTGCTGTATCGGCCTCGCAGGTAATCTGTGCGGCCAGCGCTTCGGTTTCCAGGCGGGCACGTTCAGCGGTGGCTGCTTTTTCGGCGATCTCTCCCTGATTGCGATTCCAGAACGGCAGCGGGAGGGAGAAACGAAAGCCGACAAAGCCTGTGCGCTCGGTGTTTCGCTGTGTCACGTCCTGCTGCTCGCGTGAGGCAAAGAAGCCTGCGCTGGCGTCCGACATGCGTTTGGCTTTGGCGAGCGCGGCGTCGGTTTGCGCGGCTTCGACTTTGGTTCGGGCGAGCTGGTAGTCGGCGCGTTGCTGCCAGGCTTTCGATGGCGGTAGTGTGAGCGATGGCAGCTCGCCGCTAAGGGTCAGCGCATCCTGAGGTTTGAGGCCGAGCATGGGCTTGAGTTCGCCGCGCAGACTCACGCTTTCGATTTCGATGCGGCGGGCTTCCAGCAGCAGGCGCTGGGCGTCCACTTGAGCCTGGGCGGCATCGAGTGGTGATAGCTCACCGGCCTTGGCGCGATCTTTGGCAAAGTCGGAGAGCTTCTGGGCCAGCGCTGTCTGCTGCTGGCGTAGCGCGCGTTGCTTGTCTAAGGCGAGCATCTTCACGGCGAGACTGCGAGCCGCTGCGATGTAGCGGCGCTCGATATCACGCACTTCATGCTCGGCAGATGTGACGAGCTGCGAAGTGAGCTGCTTTTCAAGCGTGAGGCGCTTGGTCAGCGGGAAGGATTGATCAATGCCAAACACGGTGGTGCGCGGACTGACTCGGCTTTCGTTTTGGAAGCTGGTATCGAATGTAGGATTGGTGAGTCTGCCAGCGCCGAGCTGCCGCCCTCGTGCTTCTTCGATGCTAAGTCGTGCGGCCCTTAGCGCGGGGTGATGATCACGCACATGCGGCGCGATGTCGGAAAGCGAAAGCGTGACGGCGGAGGTCGTCAGCGGAATGAACAGTGTGATGAAAAGAGAACGAAACATGAGAAAGTAGGTAGAGATTTTCGAGCATGAAGGACCATGCCCATGAAGGAAGCGCGAAAGTATCGGCCATCATCGTGGATGGCGGTGTGCGGCTGTCTCAAACCCGCAATGCAATGGTGCGCGTCAGCACCTGCGGCCATCTTCGGCCACCGCCAACATCTCGCGGCGGCGGCGTGTAGGAGAGGGTGATCTCATTCAGAGAAATGAAAGGCGTGATGGCCTCAAGTGTGGCGATCACGGCCAGCATGGGCGCGACAACGAGAGAAGACTGAGCCGACTGCTGCTGCGCCTGCACGGACTCGGTCAGCGGTGGGTGCTCGTGGCTTTCTTCTTCCGAGTGATCGTGTTCAGGAGCATCAGACTCATGATCATGACAGGCGATGCCGTGCGGCCCGTGACAATGATCCATGGCGGTGATTTCCACCTCGCCACCGCAGTCACAGACATATCCCCGCATGATCCCAAACACCTGCGCCCAACCCAGCGCAAGAAGCGCGAAGATGGCAAGCAAGAGGGACGGGCGGCGAGGCATGGCGTACTAAGGCGGGGCTGCGTTTGATTCGTCAACACGCATTTTGCTCAATGAAGACAACGATTCAGTAGCTCAATAAGGCCGGTGGTATCAGGCAAGGTGTGAGTGGCGGTGACGATATGAGGGTTTTCGCTTTCGATGCGGATGGTGACTGGCACGCCGGCATTCATACCCATCTCGATGTCACGATCCGCATCACCGACAAGTAAACTTTGGCTCAAATCCAGATCGTGTTCAGCCGCAGCGCGCAGGATCATCTCGGCGCTTGGTTTGCGACAGGTGCAGCCGGGATCGGTCTGCAAACAGGTGCAGGCATAGATGGCGTCAAAGGCCGCGTTGTGCTCGCGGAGATGCGCCTGCATCCGCGTGTGGATGTCGTCGAGATCGGCCTGGGACATGAGCTTTCGTCCAACGCCCTGCTGACTGGTGGCGAGCACTGTGGCATAACCACGAGTGCGGCAGAGGCGCAGCGCGTCGATGATTCCTGTAGAGAAATGGAAGTCACTCCAGCGCAGCACATAGCCAGCACCAGGTGTGAGATTCACCACGCCATCACGATCGAAGATAACAGCAGGGCGGCTCATGCTTGGATAGGTGGCCAGATGGGACGGCCAGTGATGCAGACATTGTCGTCGATGGGCATGATCTTCACCTGCTGCAGCTCGACTGAGTGCGCCATGCCAGTGCCGCCGATGGCGGGCAGGCCGGAGCCGCAGATGCGCGGAGCCACATACCAGACCACCTCATCCACCGCACGACTGGCAAAGGCCTGCGCGAGCACGTTTGCTCCGCCTTCGACGAGTACACTGACGATGCCGCGTTTGCCCAGCTCTTGCAGGACCTGCGGGAAGTCGAGGTTACGCAGCACCCAGGTGCGATCTTTGAACTCGTCGGTGAAAACATGAGATGTCTCGGGTATCTGACAACTGCGCGAGAGGATCACGCGCAGCGGCTGCTCCTTGCCCGCCACATTGCCGTCACGCAGGGTCAGTTTCGGATTGTCCTGACGGATTGTCTCGGCACCGACGATGATGGCATCCACGCGTGAGCGCAGCCTGCGACCGTGAGCACGTGCTGCATCGCTCGTGATCCACTGGCCTTCACCGGCAGGCCGGGTGATGCGGCCATCTAGGCTCTGGCCGACTTTGGCAATGACATAAGGCAGCCCCGTCGTGACCCATTTGGTAAAGGGCCGGATCATGTCGCAGCACTCATCCTCCAGGACTCCGGTCGTCACCGAAATGCCCGCAGCACTGAGGATTTCCTGCGCGCGGCCTGCGTGTTTTGGGTTCGGGTCTTGAGCGCCCCAGATCACGCGCTTGATTCCACAGGCCTTGATCGCATCTGTGCACGGGCCGGTGCGGCCCACAGTACAGCAGGGCTCCAGCGTGACAAAGAGTGTGGCTCCAGTTAGCAGCTCTGGATTGAAAGTCTTCGCGTCCCTGATCGCCTCGATCTCCGCGTGCGGCTCTCCCGCCTTTCGATGGTAGCCTTGGCCGATGATCTTGCCCTGGGCAACGATGATGGCGCCGACAGGTGGGTTCGGGCTGGTCAATCCGACGCCGTGCTTGGCTTGATCCAGCGCGACGTGCATCCAGCTTGAGTCAAGTTCTTGAGTGGAGGCGACCATTGGGAATCGGGCTTTCTAGCGCGTTGGTAATTAAGGCACAAGGCGACATTTGACCAAGAGGCCTCATATCACGCGAAAGTTCTGCGCCCGCGCAACGTCTCCTACGTCCCATGAAATACATCCTTCTTTCCCTTCTCCTCGCCGCTGGCATCGCTGGTGCTGCTGAAAAGTCTGTGCTCGATATTCCTCTCAAGGACATCGAAGGCAAAGACACTAGCCTCAAAGCTTATCAAGGCAAAGTACTCCTCGTCGTCAATGTCGCCTCCCGCTGTGGCCTGACCAAGCAGTACAAAGAGCTGCAAGCCCTGCATGAAAAGTTCAAGGACCAAGGCTTCTCCGTGGTCGGATTCCCCTGCAACGACTTCGGCGCGCAGGAGCCTGGCACCAATGCAGAGATCAAAATCTTCTGCACCGAGAAGTACAATGTCAGCTTCCCGATGTTCGACAAACTCCACGTCAAAGGTGAAGAGCAGCACCCGCTTTACTCCGCCCTGACCGGTAAGGAAGGTGCCTTCCCGGGCGACGTGAAGTGGAACTTCGGCAAGTTCCTCATCGGCAAAGACGGCAAGCCCATCCAGCGCTTCGAGCCCAAGACCACGCCTGATGACACCACTGTCGTCACCGCCATCGAGAAGGCCATCGCCGCGAAGTAAGCTGCTCTGAATTCACGAATGCCGTGGCCTTCGGGTCACGGCTTTTTTGTGCCTAAAACTCACCCCCCGATCGCGATCATGCGGCGGTTGGGCTGGTAGTTGTCGCGGAAGTCGTGCTCTTTGGGCTTCCGGGCGACGACGCTGTGGAGGAAGTCGGCAAGCTCGGTGTCGGTGCAGCCGTCACGGAGCACGGTCTTTAAATCGAACTCAAGGTAGCTGCCCAGGCAGGGACGCAGTTTGCCATCGCTCGTTAGGCGAAGCTTGTTGCAGCTTTCGCAGAAGTGCAGATTGGTCATCGCGCCGATGAAGCCGATCTTCTGGCCGGTGGCCGGGATCTCGTAGTAGGTGGCAGGCCCGTTGGTCTTGAAGTCGGGCAGTGGTGTGAGCGGGCCGTAATGCTCTTCGACCATCTTCAGGGCGACGCCGGTGGCGAGGAAGCTGTCTTCCTTCAACACGTCCTGCGTGCTCACGGGCATGAGTTCGATGAATCGGATCAGCGCGCCTTTGCTGCGGGCGTAGTCGATCAGCGGCACAAACTCGCGCTCGGTCTGGTTCTTCATGAGCACGCAATTCAGGCGGATGGAGTCGAATCCGGCGGCGATGGCGGCATCGATGCCCTCAAGCACGCGTGGCAGCAGATCGCGGCTGGTGGCGTGCTGGTAGATGCCGCGGTCCATGGAGTCGAGGGAGATGTTCGCGGTCTTTACGCCAGCATTGACCAAGCGCTGAGCGATGCTAACACCGCCCTCCAGCTTGCTCAAAAGCGTCCCATTCGTGGAGATGCCGATCTGTTCGATGCCCGGAATCTCGGCGATCTGTGCGCAGAAATCAGCGACACCCGGACGTGTCAGCGGCTCGCCACCCGTGACGCGCACTTTTTTGATACCTAGTCCGGCCCCGACGCGCAGCACGCGCAGCATTTCGTCGTAGCTGAGCACCTCATCCTTGGGGAACCAGGCCTGCTCCTCCTCGGGCATGCAATAACGGCATCGCTCGTTGCAGCGATCCGTGACTGAAACGCGCAAGTAGGAGATGCGATGGCCGAAGGCGTCTTCCACAGCGGTTTACTCCAGCACAGGGCCTTTCACGGACCAGCGTTTGATGACGAAACCGGTGGCCGACTTCTCCTTCCACTGCGCAAAATGCGGCGTCAGGTAGTGTGCCTCCATGGCGGCTTTATCCACATACTGCTCGCTGAGCGCAAAGAGGTTCGGCTGGTCAAACTGGCGGTTCACCTCGAAGCGCAGGCAACCGGGCTCCTTCACCGACTCGGCGGCGTTGTAGGTGATGACTTCGAGGAAGTCGTCCACTCGTGCAGGATCGACTTCGAGAATCACAATAACATTGATCATAGTGCCTGTGACAGAGCCGATTTTACGATAACATGCAACCCTGTGCTGCCGTATATGCGCCAGACAACTTTTCACAGTCCCATCCACGCATGAAACTCACTACCGCACTGACTCTCTTCCTGACGGCGCTGAACCTTTCTGCCCAGGAGACCAAACCTGCCCCCGCGAAACCCGAGCCTGCCAAACCTGCTGTTGCTGTGGCACCTACGCCTACGCCGCCCAAACCTGCCGCCGCGCCCGCGAAGCCAGTAACACCGCCTGCGCCTGCTGTTGCTCCGGTCAAGCCCGCGACACCTCCGGCAGCAAAACCCACCACACCTGCTCCGAAACCAGCACCTGTGGCCAAGACGCCTGCGCCAGTCACACCAGCAAAGCCCGAAACCAAGCCAGCTGCTGCTACTGCCAAGCCTGCTCCACCTCCACCACCCAAGCCGGTCGCAGTTTTCAAAGATAAGGCGCTCGAAACAGCCGTGCGAAAGCAGGTCTTCGCCAAACGTGACACGCAGGACATCATCACCGCCGAGGATGTGGCCACGGTTTCCATCATTGAGGGCAAGGGCGTAGGCATCACCGATCTGACCGGGCTGGAGAAATGTGTCGCACTCGCTTCGCTGACTCTGACCGATAACAAGGTCACCAGTCTGGCCGCCATAAAAGGCCTAGAGCGTCTCCAATTCCTCGATGTGGCGAACAATCAGATCATCGACATCTCCCCGCTGGCCACCTGCAAGGCGCTGCAATATGTCGAGTTAACCAACAACAAAGTCACCGACGTCTCCCCGCTCGGTGGCATCCCCGCGCTGACCTCGCTTTACCTCGCCGGCAATCAGATCATCGACGTGACCTCACTCTTCAAACTGCCCAAGGTTTGGACACTCTACCTCGATGGCAACAAGGTCAGTAATCTTCAGGGCATCGGTGCTTTGAAGTGGCTGTCCATGCTGTCCGTTAAAGGCAATCAAGTCGCCGATCTCACCCCGTTGGAGCCGTTGATGGATCTCCAATTCCTCTTCCTCGACAAGAATCCCGTGGCCGACATCACGCCGCTGCATCGCATGTGGAAGAAGGACAACGACGGCCCCCGCGAATGGGCACCCTACTGCCAGATATTCCTCATCGAATGCCCGCTGAATGAGGCATCAAAAAAACTCGTCGTGGAACTCAAAGCCTCAGGCGCGCGCATCACGCCGAACGCACCCCAGACTCCGTGATCAGTCCCGTGATCAACCTCGCGGGCGTGACATCGAAGCCATAATTCACGACGTGTGAACCTTCGGGAACGATACGCACTGTTTGCACAGAGCCATCAGCGGCCAACCCTTCCATGTGAGTGATCTCGTTGGCGTCGCGTTGCTCGATGGGGATCTCCTTCACGCCTTCACGCAGCGTGGCGTCGAAGGTGGATGATGGCAGGGCGACGTAAAAGGGCACGTTGTTGTCACGCGCGGCGAGTGCTTTTAAATAGGTGCCGATCTTGTTTGCGACATCACCGCAGCGCGTCACGCGGTCAGCTCCGGTGATGACGAGATCAACAAGCCCATGCTGCATGAGATGTCCGCCCGTGTTGTCGGCGATGACGGTGTGCGGCACGCCTTGCTGACTGAGCTCCCAGGTCGTGAGTCGCGCGCCTTGATTGCGCGGGCGGGTTTCATCCACCCAGACATGAACGGGAACGCCCGCCGCATGAGCTGCATAGATCGGGGCGGTGGCCGAGCCGTGATCGACAAAGGCTAGCCAACCCGCATTGCAATGCGTGAGGATGTTCACCACCTGCCCCGGCTTCCGTGCGGCGATGTCACGAATGATCTCTAGCCCATGCTGGCCGATGGCGGTGCAAGCTTCAGCATCTTCATCGGCAATCCGTTCCGCTTCTGTCCGCGCCACCTCGACACGCTGATCGAAACTAGCCGCACGAATGCCCGCAAGCTGACGCTGCACTGCCCAGCTCAGGTTCACGGCTGTGGGCCGGGTTTGGACTAAGCTCGTCGCCAGTACTTCTAGTTCTGCCATGTCGGATGCCTCACGAGCTGCCAGCGCCATGCCATAACCTGCGGTGGCACCGATTAGACCCGCACCACGCACGGCCATGTCCTTAATGGCATGAGCCACCTCCGCTACGGTGCACAAATCCAGCAGATCGAAGCTCCACGGAAGGCGGCGTTGATCGATGATGCGCACGGTTGAGGCATCGGGCATCCAAATGGTGCGAAAGGGTTTTCCAGAGACGAGCATGCCGCATGTTGCCGCGCATCACGCCCTGCGCCCAGATGATTTTCTAGCCAGCAGGTAGGATTTTTCATTCCATCCTGTTCACCATTAAAAACATCAGCCGTGGTTCCAATGTTGATAGGTATCAGATGATCATCGCTGAATTCTGGGTGCGCTTACCTGGGCGCCGATAGGTGCTGAATACGGCGAAAGGCACCTCATACCTCAGCTTTCATGGAGTAGAGATCGGCTTGACGGTTACAGTAGGTGCTTTTGGCGACTACCTACCCGATAAACGATTCCACAGGCTGCGCTTGGCGGCATCGCCAGCTTGAGCTGGGCGTGATTCTTGGGACGACGATTGGGGGCGTCCTCGGCCTTGATCCTGGCCGCGTTGGTCGTCACGACCACCACCACCGCCGCCTCCTTGACTGCGGCCTCCACGGCCCTGACCGCCGCCACCACCACCACCGGGTGGGCGACGACCAAGATGGCCAAACTGTGATCCCGCGCGTGAGTCGCGCTGGCGTGGCGGTTCTTCCGAGCGCGGTGGCGCAGAGGCGGCATAATTAAAACCTTCAGCACGTTTGCGGATGAGGCCGCGGCCGATGAAGCGCTCAAGGCTGCGCAAGGGAGCCTGGTCTTCTGGGGTGATGAAGCTGATGGCATCCCCAATCGCCTGCGCACGACCTGTGCGACCGATGCGGTGAACATAGTCTTCGGAGTGCATGGGGAAGTCGTAATTCACCACATGGGAGATGCCGTCCACATCAATGCCACGCGCGGCGATGTCTGTGGCGACAAGTACCCGCACGGCACCAGATTTGAAATCGGCGAGTGCTTTGAGGCGCTGATTCTGAGAGCGATTTGCGTGCAGCGTGGCGCACTTCACACCAGTCTGCTCCAGCTTACGTGCGACTCGGTCGGCACCGTGCTTGGTGCGGGTGAAGACGAGCACCATATTCATTGTATTGTCCTCCAGCAGGTGGCTGAGCAGCGGCTGTTTCAGGTGCATAGGCACTTCATAGACCATCTGGGTCACGGTCTCAGCGGGATTGGAGCGGCGACCGATCTGAACGATCTTAGGGCTATGCTGAAACTCATGCGTGAGCGCCTCGATCTCTTTCGACAGCGTGGCGGAAAACATGAGCGTCTGACGCTTCTTCGGCATGGCTTGGACGATGCGCTTGATGCTGGGCAGGAAACCCATGTCAAGCATGCGATCCGCCTCATCGAGCACGAGGTGCTGGAGTCCGCTGAAGTTGCCATGGCGTTGGCCCATGAGATCGATCAGGCGGCCTGGCGTGGCGATCACAATGTCGCAGCCAGCGCGCAGAGCATTGATCTGCGGGCGCTCGCCGACACCGCCAAAGACTTTAGCGATGGTGAGCGGCAAGTGTTTGGCATAGGCCAGCACGTTTTCTTCGATCTGCACCACGAGTTCACGTGTCGGCGCGAGGATGAGCACCTTGGTCCCCGGCTTGCCCTGGCTAGCCACAAGACGGGTCAGGATGGGCAACGTAAAGGCGGCGGTTTTACCCGTGCCGGTTTGAGCAATGCCGATGAGGTCATTTCCAGCAATGATGGGTGGAATGGCGGCGGTCTGGATTGGGGTAGGCTCAGTGTAACCGGCTTCTGCGATAGCTTGGAGAATCTTGGCGTCGAGGCCGAGTGCTTGGAAGGACATTCGTTGAGAGTGGACGCGATTGCTTGATGTGCGAGTGCTCATTTCAGGCCGTCGGCAGCGACTCAAAGTGAGGTCATGGATGAAATGCGTCTTTCCCATCAGCGCGGCTCATGTCAGCGTCGTCATGATTATGAAGACCCTTCTCACCCTCGCATTTTTCCTGACCAGCACCGCGCTTTCCATCATGGCTCAGCCAGTCATTTCACCAGAGATCGGTGAGGATCACGGCGTTGTTTTTCGGCTTTAGGCTAAAATGGCGACGAAGGTGTTGCTGCGCGGTCAATGGGATCGGCAGCAGGTGGACATGGCCAAGGACGCAGACGGCGTATGGAGTGTGGCGGTGCCCCAACTGAAGGCCGGCGTGTGGGAGTACAGTTTCATCGTGGATGGGCTGTCCATGATCGACCCTGCGAACCCCACGATGAAGCCGCAGCGCAATCCCAACACGAGCATCCTGCATGTGACAGGCACTCCGCCCAACGTATGGGATTTCCAGGATGTGCCGCATGGAGCCGTGCATCAGCATATCTATCTTTCGAAAGCACTCGGCAGGCAGCGTGAGGCCTGGGTTTACACGCCACCGGGTTATGAGGCAGATGCTGATAAAAAATATCCTCTCTTGGTTCTCCAGCATGGCTCTGGCGACCGCCATGAAACCTGGGTGGTGCATGGCAAAGCGCATTGGATTCTGGACAACCTCATCGCTGCGGGAAAAGCGAAACCCATGATTGTGCTCATGATCGACGGCCATCCGCAGGGCCAAATCCCTCGTGAGAGGGCGGACAAACGCAGCTCTTCTCTCGCGGCATTTAAAAAGGAATTGCTGGAGGATGCGCTGCCACTGGCTGAAAGCCGCTACCGCTTGTCCACCGAGCGCGAGCAACGCGCCATTGCTGGACTTAGCATGGGCGGCTGGCAGTCGCTGAGCACAGGCATGACGCATCTGGATCGCTTTGCATGGATCGGTTCCTTCAGTGGTGCGGTGGATGAAAATGAGATCAAAGCTGCGCTCGATGACGCTTCAGGTACGAATGAGAAACTCAAGCTGCTTTGGATTGCCTGTGGCGAAAAAGATTTCTTACTCGACCGCAATCAACAGCTCATCACCATACTTAAAGCGCGCGGCATTCATCATGATTGGCATCTTACTCCGGGTGATCATTCCTGGCCTATCTGGCGGGACTACTTGGCAGACTTTGCGCCGAAACTTTTCCGCTGAGTCCGACAACTCCTCGCCCCTCGTTTGTCTGCTGATGAAACGTTTATGCCTCCTCATCACCCTGATGGCTCAGGTTTTCGGCGCTTATGCGCAGGCACCGAAGGCCAAGCTCTGGGTGTCTCCCTGCGAAGATCTTTGTGTGAATCTCATCGCCGCCATTCAGAGGCAACCTGCTGCGCTGGAGATGCGGCTGGAAGATGCTCTGGTCATGCAGGAGTCCTGTGCCGCAGACATTGTTGTTTCTGCCATGTGCGCAGTCCAGGCGGAGCCGGATCAGGTCCGTATTATTTTGCAGACAGCGCTGAAAATAGCACCTCAACGCTCCGCCGCCGTTCGCCGAGCCATGGCAAGCTACAAGCCCGCTTCTTTGATGCCGGCTCCGCAAGAAGAAATCCGCCGCGCTGAACTGCCGGACATTCCGCGAGCAACGAAGCAGTGAGTCAGCGGCTTGTTAAAACTTCAGCTCTTCCTTTAAGATCATGCGTGCAGCCTGGGCCACGTCTTTGTCGCCGCGACCGGAGAGGTTGACGACAATGACTTGGTCCTTGCCCATCTTCGGTGCGACCTTGGTCACTTCGGCGATGGCGTGGCTGCTTTCTAAAGCGGGGATGATGCCCTCGATCTGCGAGAGGTCCTGGAAGCCGGCGAGTGCTTCGTCATCGGTCGCGTAATGATACTCGACGCGCTGCATATCATGCAGCCAAGCGTGCTCGGGGCCGATGGCGGCGTAGTCGAGTCCAGCGCTGACACTGTGAGTCAGTTCGATCTGGCCGTCGTCATTGGCGAGCAACCAGGTTTTCGTGCCTTGCAGAACACCGAGCCGCCCGCCCTGGAAGCGTGCCGCATGACGCTCGGGGACAATGCCATCACCACCCGCTTCGACGCCGATCATACGCACGTTTGGATCATTGAGGAAGGGATGGAAAAGGCCGATGGAATTGCTGCCACCACCGACACAAGCGACGAGCAGATCAGGCAGCTTCCCCTCACGCTCCAAGATCTGCTGACGTGCCTCCACGCCGATGATGCGGTGGAAGTCGCGCACGATCATCGGGAAGGGATGCGAACCGAGAGCGCTGCCAAGAATGTAATGGGTGCTGTGGACGTTCGTCACCCAGTCACGCATGGCCTCATTCACAGCTTCTTTTAAAGTCGCCTGACCAGCGGTCACAGCCACGACTTTGGCCCCGAGGAATTTCATGCGTGCGACATTCAACGCCTGCCGCTCCATATCGACCAGACCCATGTAGATGGTGCAGTCCAGGCCGAAACGAGCGCACACAGTCGCCGTCGCCACACCATGCTGACCCGCACCCGTTTCTGCGATGATGCGCTGCTTGCCGAGTCGCAGCGCGAGCAGGGCCTGACCGAGTGCATTGTTGATTTTGTGGGCACCTGTGTGCAGCAAATCTGCACGCTTCAGGTAGATGCGTGCGCCACCGAGCTTCTGAGTCCAGCGCTCAGCAAAATAGAGCGGTGTGGGGCGACCGACATACTCGTGTAGCAATCGATTCAGCTCGGTTTGGAAAAGCGGATCTGCCTTAGCTCGCTCATATTCTTCGGCCAGTTCATTGAGTGCCGACATGAGCGTCTCTGGCACGAACATGCCTCCGTAACGGCCAAAGTGGCCGTGTTTGTCGGGCATCACGGGAAGGGGGGCAGCGGTGGCAGTCATGGCAGAAAAGAGTGGAGCGTATAGCATATACGCCGGAAGGCAAATATGGGGCTGACTGAAGTCTGCCTGACATGGACCACAAACGGCTTGCGCCATCTACAGCGTGCCCTTTTGATAGCGGACAAGCATGGAGTTCCTCGCCCTCAATCTACCGAATGTCAGCGGTGCCCTCGAACAGGCCAAAGGAGCCATGGCTGGTCAGAGCATGGGTGCCTGGGGTCTGGTGGCTGTCGCTTTCCTCGCGGGGTTGGCCGTGGCTCGTGGTGTGGTCTCTCAGGTTATTGGCATGTTCAGTCTTGCGGCGGCCGTTCTGGCCGCCACGTATGTATTCCGCCATCACGCCGACATGTTTGGTGTTTTGGCTTCAAACATGAGCACGGACGCTCTGCTCATGATCTCTGGCGGTGTTGGTCTCGTCACCTTTTTCCTGGCACGCGCTGCCTTCAATATGCTCGCTGGCTTTGGACTGCTCTCTTTCCTGGCAAGCATGACGGGCTGGAAGGCGGGCCTGATCAGCCTCCTGCCAACAGGCGCACTGGTCTGGCTTTCAGCCATGGTCCTGCGTCTTGTCGGTAGCGTCTATGGTCTGGAAAATGCCGCCGTCGAGCAAGGTGCCAAAGGCGTGAAGAGTGATCTCGGCGCATGGGTCGAGCAGTTCGCCCAAAAATTTGATCACACCTCTATTGGCAAGCTCACCGAGCAGCTCGATCCCTATGATGTGCGTGCCACAGCGAATCTCGCTCGGCTGCTCATCCTTTGGCCTGACAATCGCGTGTGGCAGCAAATCGCCGCGCGTGGTCCTGACTCTGCCAATGCGCTTAACCATCCTGAGATCGCCGCCCTGGGTCGAGATGAAAAAGTGCGTCAAGCCATCGACCGTCAAGACTTCGCTGGACTCATGCAGTTGCCGCAGTTGGAAAAGGCGGCTTCGAATCCACAGCTTGTGCCTTTCCTCAAAGGCCTGGCTCTGGCGGAAGCGATGGACAGCATCGTGTACAAGACGCGCTAGCTGTGGAATGACGAATGACGAATCTTGGGGGGCAGGCACGTCTGAGCGCTTCTTAGTTTCGTCATTCTGCATTCGTCATTTTCTCTCATGTCCGATAAACCCACTTCTCTCTCCTCTGCGGCGCGTCGCTTGCTACAGTTTGCTCGTGCGCATTGGCAGATCGCGCTGTTACAGCTTGTGCTGGCCATGCTCGGGACTTCATTGATCATCGTCTTCCCCGGCGTGGTGCAGTGGTTTGTGGATGACATCATACCGAACAAAGATATTCTCGGCATCTGGCGTGCAGGCGGACTCGCCATCGGGGTCTTCTTTCTGCGTGAGTTTCTATTCTATGTCCGCACACGCGTGAACAGCGTCTTCGAGCAGCGCATGATCTTTGACCTGCGCGGGCGGCTTCACCGCAAGATCGCACGACTGCCGCTGGCCTGGTTCGACAAGCAAAGCACGGGAGACATCCTCACTCGCATTGCCGATGACGTGCCCGCGACTCAGCGCGTCATCCTGGAAAGCATCGAGCAGGGCTTTACTTCCATCCTGCAAATCATCATCGCTGGAGCCGTCATGTTTTACACGAACCCACAGTTCGCTCTCATAGTTATGATTCCCACGCCGTTCATCGCGGCTGGCGGCTGGCTGTTTGCACGCTGGGTGGCTCCACGCGCCAAACTAGCGCGTGAGGCTAGTAGCCACATGAACTCGCTGCTACACGACACCATCACTGGCATCCGCCAAGTGAAGAGCTACACGGCTGAAGACACCAAGCAGGACGATTTTAATCAGGCCAGTCACCTGCTCCGACAAGCTCAGCAACGGCTCATGACAGCATGGGCAGTTTACAGTCCGCTCATGGGATTCTTCGGCAGTTTTGGCCTCGTGCTGCTGCTCGGCATGGGCGCTTATGGAGCCATCCAGGGCCAAATCACCACGGGCGAGCTTTTTAAATTCATCTTCCTCCTCGGCTTCTTCTTTGAACCCATCGCGAGGCTGCATGGAGTCAATCAAACCATCGTCACCGGCCTAGCAAGCGCTGAGCGTATCTTCAAAATTTTAGATCAGGAAGGTGAGGAAGATTTGGAGAAAGGCCACACGCTGGAGCAGGCCAGAGGCGCAATCGAATTCCACGCCGTGACCTTTGGCTACAGCGCCGACAAGCCCGTGCTGCAAGAGCTGAATCTGCGCGTTGAGCCAAGGCAAACCGTGGCCATCGTCGGCGCGACTGGTTCAGGGAAATCGACCCTGTTTCAATTGCTCACCCGTTTCTATGAGCCGCAATCAGGCAGTGTCACACTCGATGGCCGACCTCTCGCCGATTACAGCCGCGTCTCTCTCCGTGATGCGCTGGCTTACGTCACTCAGGACGCCTTTCTCTTTGCTGGCACCATTCGTGATAACCTCCGCCTCGGTGATCCTGCGGCTACGGATGAGCAGATGTGGTGCGTACTCGATCTCGCCAGTGCAGAAGAGTTTGTTCGGCGTCACCCCGATGGTCTCGAAGCTCAGGTCGGTGAGCGTGGCGTCATGCTCAGTGGCGGCGAGCGGCAGCGCATCGCCATGGCGCGTGCCTTTCTCAAAGATGCACCGATCCTGTTGCTGGATGAAGCGACGAGCGCCGTGGACACCAAGTCCGAACAACTCATCCAACAAGCTCTCGATAAACTGCGCCAGGATCGCACCTGCATAGTCATCGCTCATCGCCTTAGTACCGTCGTCAGCGCGGATGTGATTTATGTCATGCGTCAGGGCGTCGTGCTAGCCCATGGCCGCCATGAGGAGCTGGTGCAAAGCTGCGCTTACTATCGCGAGCTGGCGAGTCTGGCGCTGCTGTGAACTCCATGCGGCTCAAAGCTCACACGCGCGCATTCCGGTTTGCCACGATCACTGCGGCACAGCCAGTGCCAGTGGCGGATCTCGGTAACAAACGATTATGGAGCACCGCTGCGAATGCGGAACTTGCCGAGCATCTCACCGCCCTACTGCACATTGACTGAGCACGCGGCCACAGTGCCATTGAGCGTGCCGCCGGGCAATCCTCGGGTGGTGCCTTCCATGCTCAGAGTGTTGGAGTGATGGTGAAGTGCCAGTGCGATGAATTGTTCCATGGTTCCAGCTCTCGACGATTCCATCAATACTTCGGGAAAATGGTCGGACTGGGAAAGCGCTCTTCGAGGCTGTCATTGAGGTATTCCTCGCGTGGCACTTGGACTTGGGGCCAGCTCGCAGGTCGGACGCGGACGACTCTGCCGGGGCGGATGCCTTCGATGATGAGGTCGGTGTCAAAACGGATCTGGATGCCGCTGCTGCCTAGAGGGGTTAGGCCAGGTAGTTTGATGACGTCGAGCATGGGCCCCTTGGAGGCCATGTGCGCGGGTCCGTAGGCGCCGTGGGTGTGCTTCAAAGTGTTCTCGACGGCATTCATCAGGGCCGGGACATCTTTTTTGAAGTCGGCGTAGAGCGAGTCGTCCATGCCGCCGAAAAGGGTCGCGGTCACGGTGGCGCGACCGAACTTGCCATACTCGACGGCATTGATCCATGCGGGCATCCAGCGGCTGCGGATGAAGGCCTTGTGCGTTTCGGTCTGGTTCTTGGCGGCGCGTTGCAACGATGCATCGTCGAGCCAGATGTCCGAGATGTGGAAACGAGTGAAGATGCCATCCGGCGTGGGTTTCCAGGTGATGCCGAGTTGGACGGATTTTTTGCCGAGGGATTTTTTGCCATCGGCGGGCCATGCGCCTTCGGTGATCAATTCATCGAGCCCGAGGCTTTCGCGGCCACGCCAGACGCGGGTGGCGGCATCGAAGGTCAGCTTTTCTTCGGTGGCCTTGCTGTCTCTGCCTTGCTTCGGTTCGCAGGTGGCGATAATCATGCCTTCGCGATTTTTGATATCCACTTCCCGGAGCTTCCAGATCATGCCCTCGCGTTGGCAATGGCTGGGCTCGTCTTCGAGGAGAAGCACATGATTCTCGGCGGGGAAGATGCCTGCGCCGCGATTGTGATTTGCGTCCTGCTTCCCGCTACTCACCTGCAAGACCGGCACGGCGGAAGTCTTCGGGTCAGGCGGCAGGAAGGCGTGGACGTGCATCACGGTGCCGAGGGGAATATCCCGCAAATCCGCTGGTGCGCCGTGATAACGCACGATGCCGTAGGGCAGCATGGCGAAGGGGTGCGGGTCGTTGCGGAAAAACATGCCCGAGCCCTGCACGCGGATGCTGCCGCGGCGGTTCGCGTGGTCCACGAAGATGAGTTCGCCCCGGAAGGAGTGCGCTTTTTCCAGAGGCGGGAACTTCCCCGCCTCGGGGCGGAAGGGTTCGTCCGCAGATATGGCCAAGTTTGTGAGCAGCGAGAGGCCGAGGCACAGGGCTGTGAGCCAGTGGCGCAATGGAGTGGTGGAGTGATGGAGTATGGGAGGGATCATTTTCGACAGAAGAATGGGGACAGGAGAATGAAGGGACAGTGCCGAGATCAGTATTTCGGGAAGATGGCCGGGGTGGGGAAGCGCTCGTCGATGCTGGAGGCTCCGTCGCTGAGATGTTCTTCGCGGGGCACATGGACATCGGGCCACTCGGCGGGACGAACACGTACAACTCGTGTGGGGCGAAGGCCTTCGGTGATGAGGTCGGTTTCAAAATGAATCTGGATGCCGCTGCTGCCGAAAGGGACTGCGCCAGGCAACTGCGTGACGTCGATGAGTTTGCCTCGTGCGGCCATTTGTGTGGGGCCGGCGGTACCGCCTTCGGTGTGCTTCAAGGTGTACTCGACCGGATTCATCAGAGCGGTGCCGCCCTTTTTGAAATCGGCGTAGAGCGAGGGGGCCATGCCGCCGAACAAGGTTGCGGTCACGGTGGCGCGGCCAAACTTGCCATAATCGACGGCGTCGATCCACGCGGGCAGCCAACGGCTGCGCATGAAGGCCTTGTGTGTTTCGGTCTGACGGTGCGCTGCGTTTTGCATCGCGGCGTCGTCCAGCCAGATGTCGGAGATATGGAAGCGAGCGAACACACCGCCGGGCGTTGGCTTCCAGGTGATGTCGAGCTGGACGGACTGGCCACTGAGCGTTTTTTTTCCTTCGGCAGGCCATGCGCCCTCGGCGATTAGGTGTTCGATCCGGAGGTATTCGCGGCCACGCCAGACGCGGGTGGCGGCATCGAAGGTCAGCGTTTCCTCGTTGGCCTTGCTGTCTCCGTCTTGCTTCGATTCACGGCTGGTGGTGATCGTTCCCTCGTGGTTTTTGATCTCCAGTTCCTTGAGCTTCCATACCAATCCTTCACGCATGCAGTGGCTGGACTCGTCTTCGAGAAGAATGACATGGTTCTCGGCAGGTGCGGTGCCTGGGCCTCCGTTGTTGGTCTTTGTCCGGTTGTTGATCGGCAACACCGGCACGGCGGACGTTTTTGGATCGGGCGGAAGAAAAGCTCGGATATACAGGATTGTGCCGAGTGGAATATCGCGCAGCTCTGCCGGTTTTCCGTGATACATGATGATGCCGTAAGGCAGCATGGTAAACGGACTCGGTGCCGTGAAACGAAAGATGCCCGTGGATTGAACGCGAATGCTGCCACGGCGGTTGACGTGATCCACGAAGACGAGTTCACCACGGTAGGCGTGAGCTTTTTCCAAAGGCGGGAACTTTCCCGCTACGGGGCGGAAGGGCTCATCGGCGGCGGCGTTCGTGAGCAGCAAGAGGCCCAGGCCCAGCGCCACGAGCCAGCGGAGCGATGGAGTGGTGGAGTGCTGGAGTATTGGAGGGATCATTTTCAACAAGAGAATGGCGGCGGAGTCCGGGTGTAGTGGATTGCTGGAGTGATGAACTGCTTGGCCGCAGCACTCCAATACTCCAATACTCCACCACTCCATTCATCCGCGTCAGATCGCGACGACCTTGTTGCTGTCGCCGAACTGGTCAGTTTCAACGTCCATGCGTTGGGCCATGAGGAGGAGCAGGTTGCTCATGTGAGCGTCGGTGTTCGCGGGACGGCTGCAGAGCTGGTAATGCGCGCTGGTGAGCGCTCCGTCCGCGCCGAGCGCGTAGCCTTGGAAGTCTTTGGCTGATTTGTTGAAGTCGAGATGGCTGCCGTGCTTCAGGCCGAGGTCGGAACCACCGGCAAACACCAGCGGGAGATTCGCATTGCCGTGGCTGTGACCGTAGGACATGCCGCTGCCGAAGAGCGCCATGGTGGAGCCGAGAAGAGGCTTGCCGCTGAGGTCCTTGGTCTCCGCGAGGCGGGTGAGGAAGTAGCTGAATTGCTCGATGGCGAAGGTGTCGTAGTTGGTGAGCTTCTCCATGTAACCGGCATCGCCGCCGTGGTGGCTGAGCTGGTGGCGCGACTCGGTGATGCCGATTTCAGGAATCGAAAACGCATCTCCTTCACCGCCCATGCTGAAGGTGGCCACGCGGGTTACATCCGTCTGAAAGGCGAGCACCATGAGGTCATAGACGGTGCGGAAATAATCGCCCGCCATGGTGGCGGCGATGTCGCGGTTGGTGCGCTTGCGGTCGGCGTCGGAGACAGCTGGCAACGGCGTGTCGAGCCATGTATCGGCCCTATGCGTGCGGATCTCTGCCTCACGCACGGAGGTGAGGTATTGCTGCATGCGACCTTTGTCCTCCGAGCCCATCTTTTTCTCGAGCTGGCGCACCTCGGCAAGGTTGGCGTCCAGCACGCTACCTTTGCGGCGCAAGGCCCGCCGCTGGACCGTTTTGCCGCCTTTCGGTTCCTCAAAGAGAGAGGCGAAAATCTCGCTGCAACGACGCATCGCAGGCAGCCGCACGCCATCCGCCGTCCAAGCGAGGGATTCCTGCGTGAGGGCAACTTCCATCGAAGCGACGCGGGTTTGGAGCGCGGTGATTTCCGCCATCTTCTGGTCCACTGAGATGGTGTTGCGATCCGAAGGGCCGAGTTTCCCGCCGGTCAGGAAGATATTGATGCAATTGTGGTGGTGACTAAGGCTTCCCGGATGATGCAGGCCGCTGATCGGCGTGATGACGTCGCGATGCTTCTCCAGCGGCTTCAGCGACCGAGAGAACTGGTAACCCTTCCCCTCCTTGGTGATCTGGTAGTTTAGCGAGTGGACGCCGTTCGCGAGGTAAATGAAAGCGCTGCGCTTGGGTGTTGCGGTGGCTTTTTCTGCCGCACGTAGCGGAACCATGCATTCGAGCAAGGGCAGTGAGATGAAACTGCCGAGTGCCTTGAGAGCGTGACGGCGGTCAATCAGCCAGGATTGGGAGAGGTAGTTGCTCATAAATTGAAGTGTTGGAGTTGTGGAGTGATGGGTCTTGTCAGCGTTTGCGGATGAGTTCCGACATCGCCACAGCACGCACGATGTCCTTGATACGGTATTCGCTCTTCTTCGCTTCGGCCTGGATGGCTTTGAGGTCGTCTTGGTCGTCAAAGCTGAGGGCGCGGCGAAGGCCGTAGGTGCAAAGGTGGTCGATGAAGGCGCGGGCGAGTTCGTCGCGGTCTTCGAGCAGGCGCTGCTTGAACTCATTGGCATCCTTGAAGGCGCGGCCATCGGGCATTTCACCGGCAGGATTCACCAATGGGTCCGCACCGACTCCCGCCGCGACTTTCTCGTGAGTGCGCCACTGGCCGATGGCGTCGTAGTTGTCCCAGGCGAGGCCCAGAGGATCGAGCTTCGCATGGCAGGCGGCGCAGTTTGCATCGTTGCGGTGAGCTTCGATTTTTTGGCGCAGCGTCGCCTTGGGGCTCTGCGGTGTTGGGGGTTCGATGGCAGGGACGTTCGCGGGTGGTGGTGGCGGCGTCTTGCCGAGCACCACTTCGCTGAGCCACACGCCACGATGCACCGGGCGTTGCCGCGTGCCGTCAGAGGTCAGGCCGAGCACCGCACCCATGGTGAGAAGTCCACCGCGACGATCTTCGGGCTTCAGCGACACGCGTTGGAAGCCGCCGTTCTTCGGCTCCACCAGTCCGTAGAAATCGCAGAGCCGGGCATTGGCCACGGTCCAGTCGGAATGGATGAAGCCGTCGATGGGCAGGTTCTTGCCGAACATCTCGCGGAAGAACTCCACCGGTTCCGAGCGCATGCTTTCCTCCAGCCATGCGTCGTAGGCGGGGTAAAGCTTCTTGTCCGGCGGGAACATGCCCACGCGGTGCAGTTGCAGCCATTGCCTCGCGAAGTCGTCGATGAAGCGGCTGGCCTTGCTGTCCGCCAGCATCCGGTCCACCACTTTCTTGAGGCCATCGCCATTCAGCGTGCCGCCTCTGGCAGCGGTGAGGAGGCCGTCGTCCGGCATCGAACTCCAGAGGAAATACGAGAGTCGTGAGGCGAGTTCCGTGTCCGTGAGCCGTTCGCGCGCCACTGTGTCGCCTTCCACGAGGTAGATGAAGTGCCGGGAGGTTAGCACACCCTGCAACGCCACACGATAGGCATCGGCCGTCTTCTCGCCCGCTTCGCGCTCGGTGCGATAGGATTGCAAATACTCCTCCAGTTCCTCCTTCTTTACCGGACGACGCCAGGCGCGTTCGGCAAAGCGTTGCAGATGCTCCGTGACCACCTCGGGCGTCGCGTCATCGGGTGGCACCACATCGTTGCGGCGGGACTTTTCCTCCGCCGACACCAGCGGCCCTTCCCATTCGATCCAATCGAGCAGCACGGTGGAGAAAAGGCCGTTGCCCTTGTCATCGAACATCTGCGGCGCGTTCGGGTTTAAGAGCAGGGTCTCGCTGCTGTGCGTGAAAATGTAGCCGCCTCTGCTGCCGAGGGCATTGCGGAAGGCCGCACCGGCCCGACGATCCACAACATCCGTGGCCACCACGCAGAAGTCCAGCGTCGCAGGCATTTCGAGAAATACCTCGAACTCATACACCTGCGGTTTGTCCTCTGGCGACGTGATGTCGAACTCGATGAGCCCATCCACCGTCTCCTCGCCCGTGCGCTTGCCGATGCTCAAGTGCGCCGTCTGGCCGTCGATCGGTCGGATGCCGCTGGCCAGGATGCGGAGTTTGTAGAGGCCGCTGTGCTCCGGGCCGGTCCTTCCGAGCGAGTTCGGCGAGAGCGCGTTTTGGACCGTGCCGGGGAAAAGGAGATAACGCAGCGGCCGCTTGATGCCGAAGCGGTCCAGCGCCGCCTGCTGGTCCTTGCCGCCGCCGTAACGGATCTCCGCCGCCGTCTTGTGGACCTTGCGAGTCTCACCCGATGTCGCTACAGGAAATGCACGGTCCAGCACCAGCTCCGCCGCGCGGTAGTAACGATCCACATGCGACGGCGAAAGCGAAAGCTCCGAACCGATACGCTCAAATCCATGCCATAGCGTGTCTTCATTCAGTTCCCCCGGCTTGGCGGGATCATAGCGTGCGCCGAGCAGATCATAGACAGTGTTTTGATACTCCTTCCGGCTTAGCCTATAATGCGAAACCGCCGGCCGTGCTGCCATTCGCGCCGCCCGGCCCTCTTTGATGCGCGAATCAAGACTCGTCACAAAAGCCGCCATCTCCTCCTGCGTCGGCTTCTTCTCTTTTTTAGGCGGCATCTCGCCCGAGTTCACCTGCTCCATCATTTCCGCCCAATGATGCGTATCCGCTCCCAGCTTGAAATTACGCGAGAGCATGTCGATCCGCAAATCGCCCTTCTCCTTCTCCGGCCCATGGCAGCGGGTGCAATGCTTCGCAAGGAAGGCATCAAAAGGTTCCGCAGCACTAGCGAAGCTGAGGCTGGCGATGAGGAGCAGGCAGAAGCGGGATAAATCTCGGTGGTCGGACATGGATGGCGCTTAATATCTACGGTTAATCGGTGCCGTTTTTTTTGATAACCCACATTTCATGCGATGAATAAATCCACGATTTTTGGCTTGGTGGTTGATGGTGTTTTACTCGGCGCAAATTGGCTCGCTGGGCTAGATGAACTCTGCATAGCGAGCGCGGAAGGCGCCGACGATCATCTGGGCGATCTTGGCGTGGGCACAGGTGTTTGGATGGAATCCATCGCCCGAGGATAGATAATGCGTTCTCTCATCGGCATCGGTGCGCCGTTGTAAATCGCCGGGCCATCAAAAATTCCGAGAACTGCTGAGCTGACTCTTGATCTGCGATGTTACGGCACCAGGGAAAGCCTAGTTGTGTTCATGACCGACGAGACGCGGGCCTGCAAAACCGCTCCATCTACCGAGATCGAACCAGCCTTTGTGGTTCTCATTCAGAGATCTCGGCCTAGTTCCGCGAGTCCCAGGATTCCGGATTGCATGGATAAAGCGCGGGGAATTCGAGTTCGTATTCCTCAGAGAGGCTATCACCGATCACGAGGCATTGCTCAGCGTGTAGCGTGATACCCAAAAGCAGGGTGCGAAGCTTAATGGCCGAATTGGATTTGTGTGGATCGCGGAAAGTTCAGTTCATTTTTGCCAAACACAAAGCTAAAGAACCATGCTAAGGGTGAGCGATGTTCGATATCCGCGACAAACCCAGCCAAGTTCAGCGTGCCTTTCTCATCGGCGCGTATTTCAACCGTCGAAAGGAAAACGAATCCAACGAGCTACTCATCGAGCTAAAGGATCTTGTGCGGACCATGGGCATCGAAGTGGTAGAGGCAGATCTCGTTTTCGCCCGCGAGATGACCGCACGCCACCTCATCGGTAAAGGCAAGGCCGCTGAGTTGATGGCCAGAGCGAAGGAACTCCAAGTCGAGTGCATCATCTTTGACAACGAGCTTTCACCCGGCCAGCAGCGTGCCTGGGAAAAGGAGTCGAACCTCTGCGTCATCGACCGGCACGAAGTCATTCTCGACATCTTTAACATGCGCGCCAAGACCCGTGAAGCACGGCTTCAGGTCGAGCTGGCGCGTCTTGCCTATTCCATTCCACGACTCACACGCATGTGGGCACACCTTGACCGCCAGGGCGGCGGGTCGGGTGGTAGTGCGGGCGGCGGTAGTGGTGCGGGTGGTGGCGGCGGCGCGGCGCGTGGTGAAGGTGAAACACAGCTCGAAACGGACCGCCGACTCGTGGACAAGCGCGTGGACAAGCTCAAGGCCGATCTCGAGGAAGTCAAAAAGCAGCGTGACACCATGCGCAAAGAACGCAGCCGCGTCGCCATACCTCATGCGGCCATCGTTGGTTATACAAACTCCGGAAAATCCTCCCTGCTCAACAAGCTCGCCAACTCCGACGTGCTCGCTGAGGACAAGCTCTTTGCCACGCTCGACACCACCACGCGCCGCCTTGAGCTTCCCGATGGCACTTCCATGCTTCTCACCGACACCGTCGGCTTCATCCGCAATCTACCGCATGATCTCGTGCAGAGCTTCCGCGCCACGCTGGAGGAGGCGGTGCTCGCCGACTTCCTCATTCATGTCATCGACGCCAGCTCCTCACAGTCGCTCGAGTTTTATCAAACCACGACCAAGGTGCTGGCCGAACTCGGTGCAGGTGATAAGCGCGTGCTGCTGGCGCTGAACAAAGTCGATCTTATCGACGACACTCGGCGCATGGAGCTGACGCGCGAGTTCCCTGATGCCGTCCACATCTCAGTGCTCACTGGGCAGGGCCTCGACGTGCTTTTTGATCGTATCCATGACATGCTCATCGACCGCATCGTGCGGCTAGAACTGAGCATTCCGCTTAATCGCATGGACCTCGTCGCGCTTGCCCATGAGCAGGGTAAAGTCCTCAGTGAAGACTATGAACGCGGAGTCGCGGACATCACCATCGTCGTGCCCAAACGTTACGAGTCACGATTCTCTGAATTCCTGATTCAAACCAAGGCCAAGAAAAGTAAGAAGTAGAATCACAGGCACTTCTCGTTGTTTGTTTGCCATCCCGCAGACCCACATGACCACCACCACCATTCTCATCTGTCTCGGCATCGGCATCATCTCTGGTATTGTTGCCGCGCTTTGTGGCGTCGGCGGCGGCGTGGTCATGGTGCCTGCTTTTGTCTTTCTTTTGGCCATGCCCCAAAAGATGGCCGTCGCTACCAGCTTAGCCATCATCATCCCCACAGCGCTCATGGCCACCACGCAGAACGCCAGGAATGATCTCGTGAACTGGAAGGTCGCCGCCATCACAGCGCTCTCCGCCTCAATCTTCGCTTACTTTGGTGCCGGCTGGTTGAAGAGCATGAGCAACGAAACCCTCAGCCGTGTCTTCGGCACTATCCTCATCGTCTTCGGCCTGCGGATGTTGTTGCAGGGGAAGGCGTGAGCCGGTCACGTGGCGTGGGCTTCAGTTCACTTCATGTGAATCAGGAGTAATAAAAGCGGCTCCATTTCTGGAGCCGCTACATTGAAGCAAGGGTGGCAGGCTGAAGATCAGACCTTCCACTCGCCGCGATATTCACGCGTGAGCCATTTGTCGTCACCACCGCTGATGAATTGGTGCTCAGTGGGGTTCCACTTGGCATTGGCTCCATGCCAGTAACCGAAGTTCATGAGGTGGCAGGCGATGGCGCTGCTGGCTCCGACACCAGCGTGGCAGATCGGCTGCTGGCGGCTCTTCATGCAGGAAATGAAGTCAGCGATCTGATCCTTGCTGACATAGAGCTTGGTCTTGGCATTCGCCAAAAATTCTCGCTCTGCGAGAGCGACCTCACGATCCACAGAGGTGCCTTTGCTCGCCTCTTTGCTGCGGAAGGCGAACTTGTCTTTGCCTCCCATACTGAGAGCAAACTGGCCGCGTCCGACATTCACTTCACCTTCTGTGCCGTGGAAAGTACAGCCCATGCTGCCTTCAGCATGAGTGAGCACGGTGCCGTTCGCATAGACGAGCTGGCAGCCACGCTTGGCGGTCTTGTAGTTGGCAGGTGCTCGGACTTCGACAGGACCATTTTCATCCATGCCAAGACCCCACTGAGCGATGTCGATGTGATGCGCGCCCCAGTCGGTGATCATGCCGCCGCCAAATTCGCGCGTCTTGCGCCAGTTCGGGTAGGTTTTGCTTTCGCCCACAGGGCAGAGTTCGTGATTGAAAGGCACGAGCGGGGCTGGACCACACCAGCGATCCCAATCAAGGCCCTCAGGTTTCGCTTCTTCAGGATATGCATTCGGCGCGGCAGGGTCACCAATGCTGATCGTGATGGTTTTGATGTCACCGATGACGCCGTTGCGGACGAGTTCGCAGGCGACGCGGAATTCCTTGCTGGAGCGCTGCATGGAACCGGTCTGGAGCACACGGTTGTGCTTCTTCATGGTCTCGACCACGGAGGTGGCTTCGTGGATGTTGTGCGTGAGTGGCTTCTCGCAATACACGTCTTTGCCGTGGCTCAGTGCAGAGTTCGTGATGATGGCGTGCCAATGGTCCGGCGTGGCGATGCACACGGCGTCGATGTCGGTGCGCTCGGTGATCTCGCGGAAGTCATTCACCGCTGCGCAGGGCTTGCCTGTGCCGCCATTTTTCGCGTAATGCTCATCCACCTTGGCTTTGTACATTTCTCGGCGCATCGCATAGACATCGCAAACAGCGACGACTTCGATTTCAGGATATTGAAGGAACTTGCTGATCAGTTTGCCCATTTGCATACCCATGCCGATGAAGCCCATGCGGATGCGTCCGCTCGGCGCTGCATTAGCGGACCAGATGCGGCTAGGAAGGATGAATGGAGCAGCCACGGCACCAGCGGCAGTGGTCAGGAAGGAACGACGGGACGAGTTGGTTGGGTTCATAGAGATGGGTCTGTAGAAAACAGGCACATTCATACGCAGCCAAGACATTTTTCGTGCATCAGTTTACATGCCAATCAGAGCCATCCCGTCTGCTGAAGCCGACCGGTCAGGTCCATCTGGCGTTCGAGCTGCTCGGCGTAGAGCTTGGCATTTGCTGCGTTTGGTTTGCAGCGCGTGGATTCATCGAGCGTGACGAGTTTCGCACAGAGCTGTTCGTAGCTGATAGTTTCACTCTGCTCGTTGGCTTGCGCATACGCGGCCTGTATGGCTCCGCCGAGGGCGGCCCCTTCGCTGGTGCTCAGCGTGACGACTTCGGCATTGAAGCAATCGGCGGCGATTTGTCTCCAGGTCGCGCTTTTGCTGCCGCCACCTGTGAGGCGGATCTCGGTGGGGTTCATGCCGAGATCACGGAAGCGTTTCAAACCATAGGCGAGGCCAAGTGTCGCACCTTCGACTGCGGCACGGGCGATGTTTGCCGCCGTCATGTTGGTGGGGCGCAGGCCGTGGAGCACGCCTGTGCCGTTGGGCAGATTCGGCGTGCGCTCGCCATTGAGGTAAGGCAAGAACATCACGCCATCGGCTCCGATAGGCGACGATTTCACGGCGTCTTCAAGCTGCCGCAAATCCCAGCCATACATGTCGCGCACTTGCTCGGTGACGACGGTGACATTCATGGTGCAAACGAGCGGCAGCCATTGATCGGTGCTGTCGCAGAAAGCGGCTACTTCGCCCTGGCCATCGACCACAGGTGAACCGGCGACGCCGTAAAGCGTGCCACTAGTGCCGAAGCTGGCGGTGATGACACCAGGTTTGATGTTCCCCGTGCCAATTGCTCCCATCATGTTATCCCCACCACCGGCAGAGATAATGACGTTGTCGCCGAGTCCCCAGGCTTTCGCCAGTTCAGGACGAAGCCGACCATGCACGCTGAGACTCGACCCAAGCTCAGGCAGCATGGAACGCACACGCGGGTCGATGTAATCACACAAGTCGTAGCACCACTGCCGCGTGTTCACGTTGAGGATGCCCATGCCGGAGGCATCGCCATACTCCATGCGCTTCACACCGCTGAGCCAGAAGTTGATGTAATCATGCGGCAACAAAATGGAGGCGATCTTGGCGAAGTTCTCAGGCTCGTTTTGTTTGATCCAAAGTAGCTTCGGGATCGTGTAGCCGGGCAGTATGGCATTCCCCGCCAAAGCGATGACGCCCGGCTGACCACCGAACTCATGGGCGATCTCAGCGCACTGAGCCTGTGTCGAAGTATCACACCACAGCTTGGCAGGACGCACGGGTTTGTCATCGGCACCGAGCGCCACCAGCCCGTGCTGCTGACCACTCACACCGATCCCCGCGATCTTGGATTTATCCGCGCCGATCTTCTCCAGGCACTGCTTCACGCTGCTTTCCACTGCGTCGATCCAGCTTTGCGGATGCTGCTCCAGATGACCCGCAGGCAGGCCTTCGATCAAATCATAGGCGCTGTGCCCGGAGGCTAGAATCTTACCGCTGTCGAGGTCGAGTACGATGGCCTTCGTGCTCTGGGTGCCGCTGTCGATGCCGAGGAAATACATGGTGCTGATGGGTTAAAGTGTGGCCGCGATGATGGCGGGTCGCTTCGATGAGGGCAAATGCATTGTAGTGGAAGGCGTCAGCATGCCGTCCGAGTAGGCCAGACAAAATGTCTCGTTTGCCAAAGCAGAAAGTTAGAGGCATCCTTGGGCTGTGAAAACTCAGTCTTCCACAGCTTCCAAACGGCGAGAGCCCGTCCGCAAGCTACTTACCAAAGAGGTATTCGATAAGTTTTACCGTGAATTCGCCCACAAAGGTACGGGCAGCGAGGTGGATGCCGCGCAATACATCCGCAGCCTGAGATCTCGCTGAAAGCATGATCTCCGCTGACGCCAGCTTCCTTGTGTCGGCCCTTGTAGGCAATCAAAACGGCGTCACCGCCTGGCGATGGTGGAGGAAGCAATCTTTGGTGCCACTGCTGGTTTCGAGGATGGCTCTTTTCGAGGCGGAGAATACGATTTGGTGCGGCGAATGGGACGGTCGTTGGGACAAGGCCAGGGCTGATCAATCTCTGGCTGGACTACAACGAGCACGGCTCGAAGGCTTGATCGAGCGACGCGAAATCTCGAACAGACGGATTTATCCCGCTGCTCAGCGCCTGAGTCTCCATCACGTCGGCCCAGAAACCTATGGGGCGATGGACATCGTTCATGTCGCTTCTGCCCAGGAGCTGGGGGCAACACACTTCATCAGCTTTGATGGAGCGCAGCGGCGTCTGGCAAAAGTTGCAGGCATGATTGTTTGTCCGTGAGATATCTTCTGCGTTCTGACGCCCGCTGCTACGAGACGCGCTGGCGTTTGACCACCGCTTCCAGCGACGGAAGATGCACCCATGCATTTCCTCATCACGGCTGGACCGACTCGTGAGCCACTTGATCCGGTGCGGTATCTCACAAACCGTTCCTCGGGACGCATGGGCTATGCGCTGGCGGAGATGGCGCGGGATGCGGGGCATGAGGTAACTTTGATTTCTGGGCCGGTTTTTCTGCCTGCACCCACTGGCATCAAGCTGGTGAAAGTGGAGACAGCACGCGAGATGTTTGAGGCGGTGCAACAGCACATCTCCCATGCGGATATAGCCATCTTTGCGGCAGCGGTGGCGGACTACCGACCTGTCATCAAATCAGAGCAGAAGATCAAGAAGAGTGCCGCCACACTGACGCTCGAATTGGAACGCACGGAGGACATTCTCGGTTCGGCTCGGAGCCTGTTTGGCTTCAAAGGCTGTCTCGTCGGCTTCGCAGCGGAGACGGAGAAAATCGTCGAGCACGCGCAGGACAAGCTTGTGCGCAAAGGCTGCGATCTGGTGATTGCCAACGACGTGTCTCAGCCGGGTATCGGGTTCGACAGTGCGGAAAACGCTGTCACGCTTTGCTTCTCAGATGGCCGGACTCAAATCTTGCAGCAGCAAAGTAAGACGCTGCTCGCGAGCGAACTGATCACGCAGATCACTCGATTAGAACCAAGAGATCGTTAGATCAAAATGCCAAACTTGAGTCGCTCCAGCGGATCTCACGACGAATGCCGACGACATGAAAATGGGCGTCGGAGTTTTTGATATAGCCTTTGTCATTGAGGGTTAGTCCCTCGGCTTCGAGTCGGGTTCTTTGCACGGCCGCGAGTTCAATGGGCATGTTTTGGCTGATCCGCCCTTCAGCACTCACAATGCGGTGCCAGGGCAGCGTGGCTGATTCTCCTTCAGTCAGTCGGCTAGTCACGCTCGCCACATGCCGAGGTGCCACATTCATGTGAAGTGCGACGCTACCATAGGTGGTGAATTTCCCAGCCGGGATGAGAGCCAGGAGACGAATGACCTCCGTTCGGATGCGAGTGAAAGCTTGAGACTTGGGTTTCGGCATGTTTTTAACAACTGTGATGAGAAATGCTGCCAGCTTTGAAGCATTGCTTGCCATGAGGGAGGGCATGTAACAAGGATGAATTGCAGCTCTCCGGCCGCTCCTGCTCCTGCGCTACGCTGCATCTTCACTCATGTCACTCCTACCCATCGCTCTCGACGCCGCCATGCAGGCGGGTCTGCTCATCAAAAGCAACTTTGGCTCTGATCTCACGGTCAATGAGATGCAGCGCCACGACATCAAGCTGGAGCTCGATGTGCGCAGCCAGAAGCTCATCACCGAGATCATTCTGAAGAACGACCCCACTCATGCGATCCTCGGTGAGGAAGAGGGCGACCTCGGTGGTGATGGCGATGTCGAATGGATCGTCGATCCCATCGACGGCACGGTGAACTACTACTTTAATATTCCTCACTTCTGCGTGTCCATCGCAGCACGGAATCGCCATACCAAGGAGATGCTGCTTGGCGTGATCCATGATCCGATGATGAATGAAACCTGGAGCGTGATCAAAGGCGGGCCACCCATGCTTAATGGCAAGCCCATCTCTGTCAGCCCACGTGCGACGATGGCGGAAGCAGTCGTCACCGTTGGATTCTCGAAGAGTAAATCCGCACTCGATGCTGGCTTCGAGCGCTACAAACGCATCGCCTATGATGTGCGCAAGACGCGCATGCTCGGCAGTGCCGCGCTCGCTTTGGCTTACATTGCCTGTGGCCGCCTCGATGCTTATGTTGAGGAGCAGATCAGCCTCTGGGACATCGCTGCTGGCGTGATGCTCGTCGAAGCCGCAGGTGGAAAAGTCAGCACGTCACCGAGTGTGGTGAAGCCGGGCACGATGTTCATTTGTGCGTCCAACGGCAAGCTGCCGATCGAGCCGTATCTTTGATCAAAGTTTCCGGAGAACACGCAGTCGTTCACGACCGACTCGTCCGCCGTGGCCGACTTCGGGCACAACATCTTCGACCACCTCCCAGCGTGGTGCAGAAAAGAGCGTGTCCAATTCTGACGTCGGGATGCCAAACGGCGGACCGCTTTCTCCTGGGTCCATTTCAGGATTGATGAACCAGATGCCGACGAGCAACCCGCCCCGCTTGAGCACGCTGTTCACTGCTTTTTCATAATCAGCGCGCAAGTCCGGCGGCAAGGCACAGAGACAAGTGTGCTCAAAAACAAAATCATAATGCCCCAGCCAATCTGCGGGCATGGCAAACAAATCGCCAACCACGAAGCGCTCGGACAAGGCGGGGTAAGTCGTCTTGGCCATCTCGATACCGGTCGGAGATAGATCGAGCCCCGTCGCATCTACACCCTGCGTGACGAGCATCGCCAGATCATGACCGACGCCACAGCCGGGCATCAGCGCACGCCCTTGCGGCTGATGATGATGCACCCACTCCAGCATAGGCGGTGATGGCGCTCCCTTGTTCCATGGCATGTGGCCTTCGACGTAGCATTTTTCCCAGTCGGTCATGACTTCAATAAAGGCTGCGCTGAGTGAGTAGCAACACGGCGACTGAAAACAAACTGAGGCGGAGGAACATCTTGGAATGCGGAACGATCTCGGCTAAGGGGGGAACTCATGGCCATTAACCAACCCAACACGCTCCCTTTTGACCCAGCGAGCTTTCGACTGAATCCGGCACGCGTTTTACTAGCAGTGCTTGCTCTGCTCGTCGTGATCGGCGGCTTTTCTAGCTTCTACCAAGTGCCGGCCAGTTCAGTGGCCATCGTGCAGCGCTTTGGCAAATATCTGACCACCAAAGAACCGGGGCTGCATTTCAAACTGCCCTTTGGCCTGGATCAGGTGACCTTTGTGGAAGTGCGGCGGCAATTGAAGCTGGAGTTCGGCTACGGCACGCGCGGTGCGCTGAACGATTACCAATACAACCGCGATGGCGGGGACATGGAGCTGGAGAAGAATATGGTTACGGGTGATCTCAATGCGGCGGTGGTCGAGTGGGTGGTGCAGTTCCACATCTCTGAAGCACGCGCCTATGTTTTTAACTTCCTCGAACCGCAGACGACCCTGCGTGATCTATCTGAGTCAGTGATGCGTGAAGTGGTGGGTGATCGCTCCATCGATGAGGTGCTCACGGTGGGCCGTCAGGAGATGGAGGTGAAGGCGCTCGAAAAGCTGCAAACCATCGCCAGCACACTGAACATGGGCATCCACATCGACCAAGTGCAGCTCGGTAATGTAAACCCACCGCTCGAAGTGAAAGACAGCTTTGATGAAGTGAACCGCGCGCAGCAGCAAAAGGAATCCTCCATCAACCAAGCTAATGGCGAGTACAACCGCGTTATCCCCGAAGCGCGCGGCAAGGCCGAACAAAGTGTCAGTCAGGCAGAGGGCTATGCCACACAGCGCGTCAATGAGGCGGAGGGTGACACGGCACGCTTCAAGGCTCTGCTGACCGAATACCAGAAAGCACCTGCCGTGACGAAGAAGCGCATCTACCTAGAAACCCTGAGTGAGGTGCTGCCAAACGTGCCTGGAAAAATCATCATCGATGACAAAGTGCCGCAGTTCCTGCCACTCATGAACTTGCAGCCAAACAAAACGGCTCCTGCCAACAACTCCAAGAATACTTCCCGATGAAATCTGGTCTCTCACTCCTCATCCTCATCGCTGGCTTCGGGCTTTATATCCTGGCCAGCACAAGTCTCTACACCGTTGGCGAGACCGAGCAGGTCATCATCACTCAGTTCGGTAAGCCCGTGGGCGAGCCTGTCACTGAGGCGGGCCTGCACTTCAAGACGCCGTTCATTCAAACGGTGAATCGTTTCGATAAACGCATCCTCGAATGGGACGGCCCACCCACCAACATGCCCACGAAGGATAAGGTTTACATCGTGGTCGATAGCTTTGCCCGCTGGCGCATCATCGAGCCGCGCGCGTTCTTTGAAAATCTGCGGGATGAACGCAGCGCGATGTCACGACTCACAGATGTACTGGGAAGTGAAACGCGCAATGTGATCGCCCGCCATGATTTCATCGAGGCCATCCGCACGACGAAGGATCGCAAGGTCGCGCGGGAGGTGAGCGCGACGGCATCCATCGCAGATGCCCGCATCGGCATCCTGTCGCCAATCACACGCGGGCGAGCGGAGCTGGAAAAGGAAATCTTCGCCAGCGCTGCGCCGAAAGTAAAAGGCTTCGGCATCGAACTGATGGATCTGCGCTTCAAGCGGATCAATTACACCCCAGCTGTGAGTCAGACGATCTACCAGCGCATGGTTAGCGAGCGCACTCAGATCGCTGAGCGCTTCAAGTCTGAAGGAGCCGGTGAAGGCGCCAAAATCTTGGGGGAGCGTGAACGTGACTTGAAGCTCATCGAATCTGAAGCTTACAAAAAGGTGCAAGAGATCGAAGGCGCTGCTGATGCCAAGGCGACTGAAATTTATGCAAAGGCCTACAACCAAACGCCTGAGGCAGCTGAGCTTTTTGAGTTCACCAAAACGATGGAGGCCTACAAGCTCGTGATCACACCAGACACGAATCTGATCCTGAGTACGGACAGTGACTTTTTGCACTATTTGAAGTCGTCGGAGAAACCCAGTTCTGCGCCACCGACGAGTGCAGGATTGCCCGCAGGCACCGACATGCTGAAAGGTCTGCCGTCGCTTCTAGACGTTGTTAAACAGCAGTAGCCGCGCATTGATTGCACCGCAGGCAGTCCGAGCCTAGAATCCGATCATGGCATGGCTTGGATCCGCAAGACACTGCTTTGTTTTCCGCTGGTGGCGCTGGCCGTAGGCGGCTGGAGTGCATGGCACGCTGGCCAGCCGATCCGCACAACACATGAAGGCGTAGTGATGCTGCTGCCCGGCGCACTGCCCGAGACGGAAGCTGAGCGGCAACTTCTCGATTTGATCCATGAGCCACTCATCTGCTTAGATCGTGAAGGTCGGCTCGGTGCCGCGCTTGCCGAGCAATGAAGCTGGCACCAGAACATGACCTGCTATTTTACCACGCTTCTCAGCGCCAGTGGATTGATCCTGATGAAATTAGCGCTGCTCATTTGCATCGAAGACGCACTCGGCCTTCATAGCTCAGCCGCAGCACTTGGCCAGAGCCTGCGTGCACTGGACTTCAGCAGCGCCGCCACGGCCACACTAATGTTGACCAGCATCAGTGTTCTCTGGACCCTCATCGTCAGTGGTCCTGGGTCATGGCCCGTGGCATGTTTGCAGAGTGGCCTTGCCGCTCTGTTTAAAATAGCCGCTTGGTGCGTGTAGATGCTAACCCTCGCCACGAACGTCATCGGAATGCACGTCAGCAAGATATTCGTGCTCATCAATTCGGACATCGCTTGCGCTTCGCCAGAATGAGCTCTGTGGGCAGGACTACAGCCCATGCTTTGCGCCTTGTCTTTGTGGTTCGTGGGTCACATCATCAGCACTTTCAACGAACCCTGAATGACCCCATGCCTGACACGCCGCCGCTCCTGCGCATCCGCGATTTGAAGATCGACTTCCGTCGTCATGACGGACCACCCACTCAAGCCGTGAAGGGACTCAGCCTCGATCTGAAGCAGGGTGAATCCATTGCCATTGTCGGAGAAAGTGGAAGCGGTAAAAGTGCCATGGCGCTCTCGCTCGCAAGGCTTCTGCCTGAGCCGCAAGCGAGCATCACCGCGAGTGAGTTAAGCATCGCCGGACATCATATTTTAAACATGACGGAAAAGGAACTGCGGAAGGTGCGCGGCAAAGAGATCGCTTATGTTTTTCAAGAACCAACTACCTCTCTGAATCCCGTACTCACCGTGCGCACGCAGATCGGCGAAGCCGTGGCGCTGCATCGCCCCGAGGTCAAAGATCGCGATGCTGAAATCCTCGCTTGGCTCAACAAAGTCGGCATCACGGAGCCAGAAAAGAGATTGCGGGCCTACCCTCATGAACTCAGCGGTGGCATGCAGCAGCGCGTCATGATCGCCATGGCACTGTGTTGCCAGCCGAAGCTCCTCATCGCCGATGAGCCCACCACGGCGCTGGATGTCACCATCCAAAAACAGATCATGGAGCTGCTCGCCTCACTGCGCCGCGAACTGGACATGAGCCTCATCCTCATCACGCATAACTTTGGCATCATCCGGGGTGTCGCTGACCGCGTGGCCGTGATGTTTCGCGGACAGATCGTCGAGACTGGCACGACAGAAAAAGTGCTCAACAATCCCCAGCACCCCTACACTCAGGCCCTGCTGGACTGCGTGCCGCGCATGGGAGCCAAGAAAGCCCGCCTGCGCACCATCGACTACGCTGCGCTCGAATCTGCCAGTGCATGAGTCAGCGTCGTGGCAAGTCATGGCTCTGGATTGTGCTCGCACTCATCGGCGCCGGCTTTCAGGCCTGGCGGGAACTTCATGATGCACCTGCGAATTCGCCCAAGCAGTCGATCAAAGTTTTCGAGGTTATCCTCAATGCGCAGTTGCGTCCGCATCCCGATAACGATGGCGACAGTTTTCACCTCGATCATGGCGGCCAAACCCACGAATTCCGCCTCTACTTCGCCGACTGCCCGGAAAAGAAACGCCATCATCTCAACGGTGAGCGTCTCGCCGAGCAAGGACGCTATTTTGGCAACCTGAGCGAGTCAGAGACAGTCGCTGTAGGTCTGCAAGCGCAGGCCTTCACCGAGCGTCTGCTCACGACTCAGTCCTTCACCATCTGCACGAAATGGCAGAGCGTGTACAACAGCGGTCGCCACTACGCCTTCATCCTTTTTAAGGATGGTGAAGATCTCTCCGCCAAGCTCATTCGTGAAGGTTTAGCGCGCATTCACACCAGCGGCACGAGACTTCCAGATGGCCGCACCCCAAGCCAATACGAGCAGCAACTCCACCAAATCGAAGCCGAAGCCAGAGCCGCCCGACGCGGTGGCTGGCGATTGAGGTAGCCTAGACCGGTTCTCGAAAAGATTGTCTAAAAAGGCGCTGTACTTTTTAAAATCTTGGTAATCGATAGAAGGCGGGGGCCGTCCGCGCACAGAACTAAACTTTGAAAACGCGACTCTCGATGAGACTTCGTAGGGAGATGGGTTTCACCCCGACGAAGTAGGTATTGATGCGGACGCGATCCACCTCTGTCGTAATCGGCAGGTAGTTACGCAGCCAAGCGGGGATTTAGCTTGGAGCAGCGGCTTTAGACGCTTCTGGGGTGTTTCGTGGACGTTCCCAGAACCGCCTGAAGGCGGTGCTCCAAACGCGGAAGTGACTGAAGGCGAGACATTATAATTAAGACTCAGCGCGTCCATGCCGGTTTTGATGATGCGCCAGTTGCTCTGGCGGAAGCACTATCAAATCGGCATTCAACACACCCTCATCGACACCACCGGCAACTTCGGCGGCCAGGCATTCAAAGACATCATCGAGTTCAAAGCCGCGCTCCTGAAACGTGAACCTGCCTTCGCCCGCTGCCTAATCGAGTAGCCTCTCATCGACGCCCTCGGACGCGAATTAAAAGTCGCCGATCGCCTCCACATACGGCACATCCTCGAAACCGCCGCCAAAGACGGCTACCGCCTGCGTGACCTCGTTTTGCAGTGCGAGGAGAGCGAGGTTTTCCGCTCGAAATAGAAAGAAATTACTTCTGTATACCGTTTTCAAATCTTGAAACGGTATACATTATGAAGAACGCGCCTGCCTTATCGTCTCGATCCGAATACGCCATCAATCTGATGCGCCGTCGCATCATTGATGGACAAAGCGAACCTGGTTCCCTGCTGGCCGAGGTGGCTGTGGCGCGGGAATTGGGCATGAGTCGCGTGCCAGTGCGCGAGGCATTGTTTTTGCTGGAGCGAGACGGTCTAGTGGAGTTCAGCGAGACGGGGCGGGCGTTTGTGAAGGATCTCTCGCCACAGGACTTTGAGGAGCTTTTTACCCTCAGGCTGGCTTTGGAACCACTGGCGGCGCGTTTAGCCGCTCCGCAGCTCAAAAAAGACGCTTCCTTGCTGGAGAAAAACATTTCCATCACTCAACGCGCAAAATCGGTAAAGGACGTGACGCGTCTCGATCTGGAGTTTCACGAGATCATCCTCGATGCCTCGGGAAACACCCGTTTACTCAAGCTGTGGCAGTCGATGCGCGGCGAAATGGAGCTATGGCTTGGCCGCTTGCATCGCAGCCATCATCTGCAAACGCAGGGCACGCTCAGCGAAACCGCTGACGCCCACGCAGCCATTGTGAATTGCTTCAAAACGCAAACTCCCGCCGCTTGCGAGCGTCTCATGCGTGAACACATCCTCGGCTGGCGCGAGTGGCTGCCGCTTTTATAATGAACCGCATCTTCCAGAGTTTCATCGTCGCTTCTCTCGCCCTGTCGTCGGCGCGGGCGGAGGATGGCATGGTGTTCTTTGAATCCAAGGTGCTGCCGCTGCTGCAGCAGCGCTGCTACGAGTGCCACTCGCATGAGAAAAAGATCAAGGGTGGCTTGGCGCTCGATTTGAAATCGGGCTGGCAGACTGGCGGCGACAACGGGCCTGCGATCATCCCTGGCGACCTGATGAAAAGCCACCTCGTCCAGGCTGTGCGTTATGCCGATCCCGAAATGGAGATGCCGCCGAAGGGAAAACTCCTCGCGAGTGAGATTGGGGTGTTCGAGAAATGGGTCGCGATTGGGGCGCCGGATTCGCGCGTGGCCAAAGTGGCAGCTAAAGCCAGAACCATCGACATCGCGGCAGGGAAGAAGTTCTGGTCCTTCCAGCCGGTGCGTGATGCGAAGTCACCTGCGGTGAAGAATACGTCATGGCCGTCTGATGACGTGGATGGCTTCATCCTCGCGAAACTCGAAGCCGCCGGACTCACACCGAACGCTGACGCCGATCCTTACACTTGGCTGCGCCGCGTTTCGCTTGATCTCACCGGCCTGCCGCCGACACCGGAGAAAATCCAATCCTTCACCGCTGATCTCAATCATTCGTCATTTCATATTCGTCATTCTGCATTTGCGAAGCAGGTGGATCGTCTGTTGCAATCCAAAGCCTTCGGCGAGCGCTGGTCGCGGCATTGGCTCGATCTCACGGGTTATGCGGACCAGATCGGTACGTCGAACAATGTTTTCGCCGAGCATGCGTGGCGCTATCGCGATTATGTGATCGACGCGTTCAACACGAACAAGCCCTTCGATTGTTTCATCCGCGAACAGATCGCCGGCGATCTGCTGCCTTTCACCTCGCCGCAGGAACGGGCCGCACATCTTACCGCTACTGGCTTTTTGGTGCTCGGTGATGTCGAGATTGTTGCGGTGGACAAATTGAAGATGGAAATCGATCTCGTGGATCAGCAGGTGAGCAAAGTCGGCACCGCGTTTCTCGGCATGACGCTGGGTTGCGTCCGCTGCCACGATCATAAGTTCGATCCCATCACGCAGCGTGACTATTACGCCATCGCCGGCATGTTCCGAAGCACCGACTCAACCTACAAAACCGACAACGGCGTCTGGAGCAGCGTCAATGCGAGCGAGATGCCCGAAACGCCCGATCAGCAGGCCAAACGAACCCAACTCCTCGCAGCGAACGAAGCGAAACAGCAGTCGCTCAAGTCCGAACGTGCCGCCGCAGAGAAAGAGAAGGCCGCATTGGAGCCACAGATCAAAGACGCGGCCAAAGAAGCGAAGCCTGCGCTCGAAAAGAAGCGCGATGAAATCGCGGCGCGCATCAAAGCCATCAACGGCGAAGTCGAGCACGCCAAGTTCTTCGCGCCCATCGCTCCGAAGACCTTCGCCGTGCATGATCGCCAGAAATCCGAGGACATGCAGATCACCATCCGTGGTAATCCCTATGCACTTGGTGACAAAGTGAAGCGCGGCGTGATGGCCGTGGCTTCATGGGGTGAACTGCCACCGATCCCGGCGAATCAAAGCGGTCGCGTGCAGCTCGCCGACTGGCTGGCTGATTCGCGCAACCCACTCACCGCACGCGTCACGGTGAATCGCATTTGGCAGAAGCTTTTCGGCGAAGGATTGGTGCGCAGTGTCGATTACTTCGGTGTGCGCGGCGATGCGCCCACGCATCCCGAGTTGCTCGATCATCTCGCCTCCCGCTTCGTGCGCGGTGGCTGGTCGCAGAAGCAGTTGATTCGCAGCCTCGTGCTAAGCCGCGCGTATCGCATGAGCAGCGCGCACCATGCTGTCGCGATGACCAAAGACCCCGACAACCGCCTGCTCTGGCGCATGAACCGCCAGCGCCTTGATGCGGAGGCCATTCGCGACTCCATGCTCGCCATCAGCGGCAAACTGGCACCCGCGAATGGCGGCCCGGCGTTGCCACTTGAGTTCCCCGAGAACGTCACCAGCCTGAGCCCCAAAGCGGTGAACCCACCCGCGTTTAATCTCAAGAAGTTCCGCCCCGTGCAGGAGTTTGAGCGCACGGTCTATCTGCCCGTCATCCGCACCGCCACCCAGCCCGGTCCTGCAAAGCTGCGTGATGTCTTCGACTTCACCCAGCCCGCGCAAATTGCTGGCAAACGCGCCGAGACCGCCGTGCCCACACAGGCACTCTTCCTCCTCAACAGCGACATGCTGCGCGCTCGTGCCACCGAGATTGCCCAACATCTCACTCAAACCGAATCGAACACTGGCGCGCGTCTCGAAGCCCTTTGGCTCCGCATCCTGAACCGCCCAATCACTTCCGTCGAGCGTGATGAAGCCAGCGCACTCATCGAAGCTCTCTCCGCCGACAAAGCCTGGATCGAACTCAGCCACGCGTTGCTTTCCTCAAACGAGTTTCTTCTCCGCCTATGACTATCACCCCCATCTCCCGCCGCACTTGGCTGCAACGCACCGCCACGGGCTTTGGCGCACTCGCACTGCATGACCTTGTGAGTGCTGCGCAGAGTCCTCTCGCCACGCGTGCGCCGCATATGCCTGCCAAAGCGAAGCGCGTGATCTTTCTCTTCATGTCAGGCGGGCCGTCGCAGCCAGATCTGTTTGATCCCAAGAGCTACATCAAGCGGATGCATGGCAAGACGATCTCCGCGCCGATCAACACGAACGAGCTGCGTGTGGGAACGGACAAGTTCCTCGCGCTCGGCACGCAACGCGATGTCCGTCCGCGCGGACAATCAGGCATGATGATTTCCGATCTGCTGCCGCACACCGCGAGCATCGCTGATGAGATTTGCCTGCTGCGTGCGATGCATGCGGACAACAATCAGCATCAGCCCGCCGCGCTCCAGTTTCACACCGGCGTCACCGCCGATGTGCGCCCTTCGATGGGTTCATGGATCAGCTACGGCCTCGGTGCTGAGAATCAGAACCTGCCGAATTTCATTTCGATCCATCCGGACAGCGACACGCGTCTTTACGGTTCCGGTTTCCTGCCCGCCGCGCATCAAGGGACGAAGGTGATCATCCCGCAGAGCGACAAGCAATCGCCCATCGACTACCTCGCTAATGTCTCCGGCGATGCGAAGACGCAGCGTGCGCGCATCGACTTCACGCAGCACATGAACCGCCGCCTGCTCCAGCGGGCCGAGGTCGATGCGCGCATGGAGGGCATGATCGAGAGCATGGAGATCGCCTTTCGCATGCAAAGCGCCACGCCGGAACTGGTGGACATCGCCAACGAATCCGAGGCGACGAAAAAACTCTACGGCATCGGTGAGAAGGCCACGGACAAGAATGGTCGTGCCTGTCTGCTGGCCCGTCGACTTAGCGAAGCCGGAGTGCGCTTCGTGCAGGTCACCATGGGCGGCTGGGATCATCACGGTGACATCCGCAACGCGTTGCCGAAGAGCTGTGGCGAGACTGATCAGCCCTGTGCCGCTTTGATCAAAGACTTGAAATCACGCGGTCTGCTGGACGACACGCTCGTCGTCTGGTCCGGTGAATTTGGCCGCACGCCCTGGAGTCAGGACCTCAGCGGCACCTCGCCCATCGAGAAACATGGGCGCGAGCATCAGCCCGAGAGCTTCTGCACCTGGATGGCCGGTGGTGGCATCAAGCCCGGCTTTACGCTCGGTGAGACCGATGACTTCGGTTTCCGTCCCGTCTCCGGCAAAATACATCTGCATGATCTCCACGCCACGATCCTGCATCAACTCGGTCTCGATCACGAAAAACTCACCTGGCGCCACGTGGGCCGCGATTACCGGCTCACGGATGTGTATGGGAACGTGGTGAAGGAGATTCTGGCATAGTTTTCAGACTGTGAATGCGCGGCTGACTCAAATTCGCTGAAAGAAATCAAGACGGTATACTGTTTGAATAATATAAACGGTATACCAAATGACCAGCATCCCCATATCCACCTCACGCGCTGATCACGCCACCTCGCTTTTGCGGCAGGAGATCCTCAGCGGCAAAACAGAACCGGGCCATCTGCTGGCGGAGTCAGCGGTGGCGGTGCGTCTGGGAGTAAGTCGAGTGCCAGTGAGAGAGGCGCTGTTTGCCTTGGAGCGTGAAGGGTTCGTTGAATTCAGTGGCACGGGCCGGGCGTTTGTGAAAGCTCTGTCGCCGCAGGATTTTGAAGAGCTTTACACATTGCGTCTCGCACTGGAGCCGTTGGCGGCACGTCTGGCATCTCCATCGTTCAAAGCCGATGCCAGTCTGCTGGAGAAGAACATCAAAGCCACAGCGCGGGCGAAGACGATGCTGGATGTCACCCGGCTTGACCTGGAGTTTCACGAGATCATCCTCAAAGCCTCAGGCAACGGGCGTCTGCTCAAACTATGGCGATCCATGCGCGGGGAGCTGGAGCTATGGCTCGGCAGACTGCATCGGCAGCATCAGGGACAGAAACTTGACACGCGGGACGAGACCATTCGTGCGCATCAATCGGTGATTGATTGCTTCAAAAAGCAAACACCGACTGCTTGCGAGTCACTGATGCGCAAACACATCACCGGCTGGCGCGAGTGGCTGCCAACGATGGAGGTGGAGGCATGAATACGATTTTATTCATCACTCTAGGTTGGGCCGCTTTAGCATCTCCACTTTTTGCCTTTGAGAAAGACATCCACCTCATTCTCCAAAAGAGCTGCTTCAACTGCCACTCCACAAAGAAACAAAAAGGCGATCTCGATCTGGAGCGCTTCACGAGTCTCGCTGACATCAAGAAGGAGCCGATGATCTGGCAGGAGGTGCTGGAGCAGATAAAAAACGGCGAGATGCCACCGAAGAAGGAACCACAGCTTTCAGTTGAGAATAAAACCGCGCTCCTCGCATGGACGCAGGCGACACTGGATGAGATTGCACTCGCCAGCGCGGGCGATCCGGGGCCGGTCGTGCTGCGGCGGCTCTCGAACATGGAATACACTTACACGCTGCGTGATCTGACGGGCATCGAGTCGCTCGATCCGGCGAAGGAGTTTCCTGTCGATGGCGCAGCGGGCGAAGGTTTTACCAATGCAGGCGCAGCGCTCGTGATGTCGCCAGGGTTGCTGACGAAATATCTCGATGCGGCGAAGGAAATCGCGAGCCACGCGGTCTTCACGCCGCACGGCATGCATTGGTCCGCCAGCACCTCGGCGCAGGATTGGACGGATGAAGCGCTGGCGGCCATCCGCGCGATCTATGCACGTCACACGTCCACGGCTACGGGCACGCAAACGGAGGGGCAAGGCATCAAGCTCGACACCGGCACGGGCGGTGGTCGTTTGCCGCTCGTGAAGTATCTCGACGCACTTCAAGGCCGTGCCAGCGCGGACGGCTTGAGCCGCAAATATCTCCTCATTCTCCGCGAGGCACTCACGAGCACGCAGCCGTCCGTTTTGCTTGATCCGCTGCGGGCGAAGTTACGCGAGAAGAAGCTGACCGCTGCCGACATCGAGCCATGGCAGAAAGTGCTGTGGCGCTTTGCGAGCGTCGGCCACATCGGCAAAGAAAATGGCCCCAAGGCCTGGCAAGAGCCAGTGACGCCACTGGTGCCGCAGCATGAGATGCGCGTGAAACTCACTTCAGATCGCGACGTGACGCTTTATTTGACCACCACTGACGCGGGTGATGGCAGCGCTCATGATGAGGTGATCTGGCAGAATGCGCGGCTGATTGCTCCTGGTCGGCCTGATTTGCCGATCAGCGGCCTCCCGGCACTCGTGAAGCATTTGGAAGAGCAACGCACGAAGATCATCGCGAGCACAGAGGCTTGCCTGAATGCCATCGCCAATGGCAAGGACGATGCTGATCCCGCTTTGATGACCGCGTGGCGCGAATATCTCGGCTACGGCACTACCAAGCTCGAACCGCTGCTCACGAAGCAGATGAAGAGCACGCCAGACTATAACTTCATCCAAGGCTGGCAGGGCGAGCAGGCGCTCAACGTGTGGGCAAACTCTTCTGATACCACCGTGCGCACGCCAGGCGTGATGAAGGCCCACAGCATCGCCACGCATCCCTCGCCGACACGCGCCTCGGTCATCGCATGGCGTTGTGAAAAGCCGGGCACACTCCGCATTCAAGGCGATGTGGCCGATGCGCATCCCGAGTGCGGCAACGGCGTCACTTGGGCGCTCGAAGTGCGTCGCGGTGACACCAGCGAAGTGCTCGCCGGCGGTGTCACAAAAGGCGCGCCCGTTTTGCCGATGGGGCCGTTTGAAAATGTGCGCGTCGAGGCCGGTCAGGTCATTGCCCTCGTCATCGGCCCGCGCGATGGCAACCACGCCTGTGACCTCACGGCGGTGAATCTCACACTTAGCGATGGCTTGAAGACTTGGGATCTCGCGAAGGATGTCTCACCGAATATCCTCAAAGGCAATCCACATGGCGCGTGGCATTTCCTGAGCCAACCCGCAACGTTCGAATCCGCACCCGATGTGCCCGCGCCCATCGCTGAATGGCGGAAGAAACCATCAGCTGAACTCGCTGCGAAAGTGCGGCAGCATTTGGAGAAGGACTTTCCGCTGAACAGTCCGCTGTTGCGTCCGTTTGTGAATGATCGGTTGGATCAGACTGATACGAACGATCTGAAAGCTAAAGCGCCGTCTGTCATTGAAGTGAAAATCCCCGCTGCTCTCGCCAATGGCACGGAGTTCGTCGTCACCGGCAGACTGTCCTCCAAAACCAGCGGCAGCGTGCAGATGCAGGTGCTCACCGAGAAGCCGCCGGCCACCACGAGCCTCGTCGCTGGCAAATCCGAGTCCGCGCAGAAAAGCGGTCAGTGGAGCGACAACAATCTCGTCACGCAGCAAAGTGCGCCAGTGATCGTCAATGATGGCAGCGACGCTCGGAAACGATTTGAAGCCGCCTTCGACGACTTCCGCGCCCTTTTCCCCATCGCACTGTGTTACTCACGCATCGTGCCGGTGGACGAGGTTGTCACGCTGACGCTGTTTCATCGCGAAGACGAGCCTTTGAATCGTCTCATGCTCTCCGAAGCCGAATCTCGCGAACTCGATCGTTGGTGGGACGAACTGCACTTCGTCAACGAGTCGCCACTGAAGCAAGTCGATGTCTTTGAGCAGCTTTTTCAATTCGCCACACAGGATGCGAAGCCCAGTGCCTTCGAGCCGATGCGTCAGCCAATTCTCAAAGCCGCAGCCGCCTTCAAAGAGCAGCAAAAGACCGCAGTTGCCACGCAACGACAGGCCGCGATCGATTTCGCGGCAATGGCGTGGCGACGTCCGCTCAGCGAGAAGGAAATCAACGTGCTGAAAACCTTCCCGCCGCGTTTGATGCTCGTGCGCGTGCTCACTTCGCCCGCGCTTTTGTATCGTGGCGAAAAAGCACCCGAGAAAACCGGCCCCGTGAGCCAGCAAGAACTCGCCACGCGGCTCAGCTACTTTTTGTGGTCCTCCGCACCCGATGACGAACTCCGCTCCGCCAAAATCGAAGAAATTCCTGCTCAAGCCCAACGCATGCTCAAGAGCGACAAAGTGCGCCGCCTCGCCACCGAGTTTGGTTGCCAGTGGCTGCATGTGCGTGATGTCGCCACGCTCGATGAAAAGAGCGAGCGCCACTTCCCCACCTTCCTCGATCTACGCGACGACATGCAGGAAGAAGTCACCCGCTTCTTCATCGACCTCATCCAAAACAACCGCAGTGTGCTTTCGCTGCTCGATGCCGATCACACGTTTGTGAACGCCGAACTCGCAAAACATTATGGGATGTCGACAGAAGAATGGGGACAAAAGAATCCTTTGAAAAATTCTCCTGTCCCCATTCTCCTGTCAAATTCCACGTCTGATTGGCACCGTATCGACGGTCTCAATGCTCAAGGCCGCGGTGGCATCCTCGGCTTTGCCGCCACACTCGCCAAACAAGCCGGAGCCTCACGTACGAGCGCCATCCTGCGCGGCACTTGGCTTAGTGAAGTCATCCTCGGAGATAAACTGCCCACGCCACCCAGAGGCGTGCCCACCTTACCCGAAGAAGCCCCCGCCAACCTTACCGAGCGCCAACTTATCGAGCGACACAGCCGCGATGAGAACTGCATGGGCTGCCACAAACGCATCGATCCCTTCGGTTTCGCGCTTGAAGGCTTCGACGCCATCGGCCGCGCTCGCCAAGCCGACACTAAGACCACCTTGCCCGACGGCACCGCCGTCGATGGCCTCGCCGACCTCTGCGACTATCTGCTCACGAAACGCCACGATGATTTCCTGCGCCAATTCAGCCGCAAACTTCTCGGCTACGCCCTCGGCCGCAGCGTGCAACTCTCCGACAAACCGCTGATCGAAACGATGGTGAAGAGTGACCTTCGTATCGGCACGCTGGTCGATTTGATCGTGCGCAGTCCGCAGTTCCGCGAGGTGCGGGGGAGGAATCACAGAATGGACTAAGTTGACTAACCTTTACCCGAACGTTATCCTGACGGCCATGACCACAATCACCACTCACGAAGCCAAGACCCATCTCTCTCGCTATCTCGCGGAAGTTGAGATGGGGAAGGAGTTCATCATCGCACGCGGCAAATCGGCCGTAGCCATGCTCGTGCCGATGAAGAAGCCGAAACAGAAACCGCGTCCGAAAGTGGGGGAGACGCTCGATCCGAAGTGGGAGATTCCTGACTCTGCTTTTGCACCGCTCACCGATGAGGAACTGAAGGAATGGGGTCTATGAGAGTCCTTCTCGACACATGCACTTTTCTTTGGCTGGCGCTCCCCCAAGGGAAGCTCTCAGCCGATGCTACGCGACTCATCAATGCCCCCGCCACGTCTCTCTTTTTGAGTGATGTAAGCATCTGGGAGATCTGCATGAAGCACTCTGCTGGAAAATTCAGCTTGCCTGGCATACCCCGCGATTGGCTGCCTTCGCGCATGGCCTTCTTTGGTGTCGCGGAACTGGCTCTCGAAAGTCCTGCGATCTATCGAAGTGGAGAACTCCCCAGGCATCATGCAGACCCGTTTGATCGACTCTTGGCCGCTCAAGCCATCGAGTCGGGCATGACCATTCTTTCCCCAGACACCCCGCTTTCATCCTTGGGCGCTTCGAGAGTTTGGTGAAATCATTTCACACGAAAAATCATGAACACACACCGCTACTCACGTCGTGCCTTCCTTCGCGGGACGGGCGTTACCATGGCCTTGCCTTGGATGGAGTCCGTCAATGTCTGGGGCGACGAGCCGAAGAAGAACCGACCAGCCAGCGAAGCGCCGCTGCGGTTGTGCGTGACGTTTTCCGGCAATGGGTTCCACTCGAAGGAATGGTGGGCGAAGGGCGAAGGCAAGGCGATGGAGCTTGGCCGCGTGCTAGCGCCATTGAACGAGTTCAAGGAGAAGCTGCTCTTTGTGCGTGGTCTTTATCATGAAGAAGCTCGCAAAGGAAACATCCACTCGTCGCAGACAGGCAACATGCTTTCAGGAGCGCCGATCGCAAGCGGTGGTGAGATCCGCTCGGGCACGAGCTTTGATCAGTTCCTCGCACAAACGTATGGCCGCAGCACGAAGGTGCCGAGCCTCGTGCTGGCCTGCGAGAAATCGAATCCGTCGGTGCATAAGAACTACTCAATGCTCTACAGCTCGCACATTTCGTGGAGTTCGCCGACGACTCCGACACCGCTGGAGCTTTACCCCGCGCTCGCGTTTGATCGTCTCTTCAAAGACGAAGCATCACCAGCGGACAAAAGCGTGCTAGATGCCGTGCTCGCGGATGCGCAGGATTTACGCCGTGGCATCAGCAGCAGCGATCAGCGCAAGCTCGACGAGTATCTCGACAGCGTGCGCGAGGTGGAGAAGCGTATCGAGAACGCAGGCAAACGCGGAGAGCTGCAAGGCTGGCGGCCGACGCTCGATAAACCGAACATCAAGCGCCCTGCGGACGGTATCCCGCAGGACATCGGCGAGCACATGCGGCTCATGATCGACCTGCTCGTGCTCGGTTTCCAGACGGACACCACGCGCATCACCACGCTGAAGCTCAACAACGATCACAGCGCCCTGCGTTTTCCAAACCTGCCCAGCGTGCAGCAAGCCGGGCACGGCATTGATTACATGATCCACCACCTGCTCAGCCACAGCGACGGCGAGGACTTTCTCAAGGTTAACCAGTTCTTCATGGAGCAGCTCGCCTACATTGCCCGCAAGCTTGACGCCATCCAGGAAGGCCCGCGCACGCTGCTCGACAACACCATGCTCATGCACTGCTCCAGCATGATGGCCGGAGCCAAGCACGACAACGATCAGCTCCCCATCATCGTCCTCGGCGGCGCAGGCGGACGACTTAAAGGCGGACGTTCCCTCGAATACAAAAACAAGCCCGACCGCCAGCTCTGCCGCCTCTTCATGTCGATGATGGACAAGATGGACGTGCGCCCGAAGACCTTCGGCGATGCGAAGATGATGTTGGAAGAGGTGTGACCTTCGGTCGTTACAAAGCCATGCCCGTCATCACCACCGACAAACTTCAAAGCTTCTACGATGTCGTCATCGTCGGCTCCGGTGCGGGCGGCGGGCAGACGGCCTACACGCTGACGATGGAGGGCGTGAAGGTGCTGGTGATGGAGGCGGGGCGCTCATTTGATCCGGCGACGGAGGTGGCGATGCTACAACTGCCGAGCCATGCTCCCTTGCGTGGTGAAAAGACGCCGGACAAGCAATACGGCTTCCACGATTGCTCGATCAACAGCGGCTGGGAGATTCCAGGCGAACCCTACACGAATGCAAACTCGGAGCCGGAGAATCAGTTCAAGTGGTGGCGGCAGCGCATGATGGGAGGACGCACGAATCACTGGGGGCGCATTTCGCTGCGCAACGGCCCTTACGATTTCAAACCGCGCACGTGTTTCGGAGCGGGCTTTGACTGGCCGATCGGTTATGACGATGTCGCGCCTTACTATGACAAGGTCGAGATGTTGATCGGTGTGTTTGGCACCAATGAAGGGCTGGAGAACTCGCCTAATTCATCGCCGGGTGTGTTGCAGCCAGCACCGAAGCTGCGTGTCGGCGAGCTTTATGCGCAGAAGCACGGCAAAAAGGTCGGCGCGCACATCACGTCGATTCATCGCGCGGTGCTGACACGTCCGCAGGATGCGGAGACGCTGCCGGCGAAGTTGCATCCGGGGAATAAGAAGGCGCAGGGCATCCTCGCAGATCACATGCGCACGCGGTCACCGTGCTTTTGGGCGACGGACTGTCATCGCGGTTGCTCGATTCGTGCGAACTACGATTCGCAAACCGTGCATTTGCGGCCCGCACTGGCGACGGGGAACCTCGACATCCTTCCCAATGCGATGGCACGTGAGGTGACGATCGACAATCAGGGCAAGGCCACGGGCATCACCTTCACCGACAAGTCAACGGGACGCGAAGGCCATGCGAAAGGGCGCGTCGTTGTGCTCGCGGCTGGCTCGATGGAATCGGTGCGCTTGTTGTTGAACTCGAAGTCGAATCTCTTCCCGCAAGGCATCGCGAACTCGAGCGGCAAAGTGGGCAAATACATCACCGACTCCGTCTCCAGCAGTGTCGGTGCGCACATCCCGGCCTTCGAAGGAATGCCGGTTCACAACGAAGACGGTGCGGGTGGGCCGCATGCGTATGTGCCGTGGACGATGCATGCACAGAATCGCAACGGCGAGCTGGGTTTTCCAGGCGGCTATCATCTGGAGTTTACCAGCGGGCGGCAGATGCCGTCGCTCACCACATTGAATGGCATCGACAGTAAGTCCGGTAGTGCGGGGACGCTCTATGGCCGCAGGCTCAAAGAGGAGGCGCGGCGATTCTATGGCTGTCAGTTGGGATTCGGCGCACAGGGAACCATGCTGCCGAACGATGGCTCCTTCTGCGAACTCGATCCCGAGTTGAAGGATCAGTGGGGCATCCCCGTGCTGCGTTTTCATTGGAAGTGGACCGACTTCGAGATCAACCAAGTGCGGCACCAGCAGAAGCACATTTGCGAGATCCTCGAATCGATGGGAGGTAAGATTTCGCAAAAAGCCGATGCCGATGTGCTCAAATCCATGAAGCAGGGCGGCACCGTGATCCACGAGGTCGGCGGTGCGATCATGGGCGCTGATCCTGCGTCTTCGGTGACGAATGCGTGGAGCCAGACCTGGGACGTGAAAAACGTCTTCCTCGCCGATGGCGCACCCTTTGCCAGCACGGCTGACAAGAATCCCACGCTCACCATCATGGCACTCGCATGGCGCATGGCGGACCGCCTCAAGGACGAAATGAAGAAAGGAAACATCTGATGAACAGCGCCGAAAATCTTCCCCGCATGGATCGTCGCAAGGCGATGCAGTGGATGCTCAGCGCCACGGCGACCCTGGCAGTGCGTGATCGCGATGCCTTTGGTGCCGATGCTCCCATCAAGGCGAAAGGCTACGGCCCTGATCCGAGCATGATCACGATCTACAAGCCCGGCGATGTCTGGCCTCTGACGTTCACCGAGCCGCAACAACGCACCGCACGTGCCCTGTGTGATGTGATCATTCCTGCGGATGATTCCTCACCCAGTGCTTCCGCCGTGGGAGTGCCCGATTTTATCGACGAATGGATCAGCTCTCCCTATCCCGCGCAGGCGGGTGATCGGCGTATCATTCTCGATGGACTGAAGTGGATCGACGATGAAGCGATTCGTTGCTTCAAGAAGGTCTTCGCCAGTCTTACACTCGAACAACAAACTGCGATCTGCGACGACATCACCAGCGCCAAGCCGAAGGACAAAAAGGCCGCATCGTTCTTCAAACGCTACCGTGACCTCACTGCCGGTGGCTACTACACCACGCCGGAAGGCATGAAGGCCATCGGCTACGTCGGCAACGTGCCGAGCGCGACGTTTGAAGGTCCGCCGATCGAGGCGCTGAAGCATGTCGGACTCGCGTGATCTAGACTCAATGGCGCTTACACTCGCTGTCCCATCGCCTTTAACTTGGCCTCACCCTCGCTCCAGGCGACTTCATGCGGCAGGCGTTTGGATTGCGCGGCGAGCGCGGCGGTGACACCGGCGGCTTCGCCCATGGCGACGGCGTTGCCGGTGACGCGATAGCTGGCGTGGGCGATGAAGTCGCCACTGATGCAGCGGCCTGCCATCATGAGTCCATCGACTTCTTTGGCGATCAGAGCACGCAGCGGAATGTCATACGGTTGCACTTTGATGCCGCGATTCGTGTAACCAGCTTCTTTGTTGTGCTCGGCAGTTAGGGCGTGAATGTCTACGGAGAAGGTGGGACGCACGACGCCGTCTTCATAGCGTGCACCTTTGACGAGATCATCCTTGGTGACGGTGAAACGACCGGCGATACGGCGTCCATCACGCACGCCGATCTGCTCGGCGGTAGCGGCGAGCTGGATGCCTTCCCATGGGCCGCCGAGCTTGCGCAGGCCGTTGACGATCTTGTTCATCTCGCTGCGGGCACGCACAGTGGCTTCGGTGACTTGCGCGGCGTCGTAGGGGATGACGCTGAATTCGTGGTTCATCATCACAAGCAGTAAGTTGTCGCGCACCTGCCACAGCGTTGGTTTGGAATAAGAAGGGAAGAAACCAGCGCGCTTGATCTCAGCCAGGAAGGCTTCTTTGGCGATGCTATCTTGCTTGCTCGGATCTGAGCCATGGATGAATGGAGCCAAAGCAGCGGCGTCTTTGGCGACGAGGAGCGCATTCAGCGACATCGGCTGGCAGGGACAGGCTTTGGATTCGCCAATCTCAAAGGAGCATCCGGCGAGCGCCCCGAGATCTCCATCGCCCGTGGTGTCGATGAAGACGGGCGCGCGCCAAGCCTGGCGACCTGATTTGGACTCGGTGATGAGTGTGGTGAGACGGCTGGCTTCTTTGTAAGCAGCAGCGGCGCGGGTGTGGAGTTGGAACTTCACACCAGCTTCCACACACATGTCTTCGAGCAGGAGCTTCATGCCTTCGGGCTCGTAGCAGATGCTCTTCTGACTGGTGCCTCGGCGGACGTCCCGTTCATCGAGGCGCTTGGTGAGTTCCTTGGCAAAGCCCGGCTTGTCGAAATCAAGCAAGTAGCCGAGCAGGCCGGCGGTCCACACACCGCCTAGGCAGCCACGCCATTCAAAGAGTCGCACTTTGGCTCCGGCGCGTGCAGCGGTGATGGCGGCGGTGACTCCAGCGGGGCCAGCACCACAGACGATCACATCGGCATCCTGCACGAGCGGCAGATCCTGAGCAGGCTCATGAAAGCTGCCCGCACTGCTGGCGATGGCTTTCTCCGCCTCCGCCGCTGACATGAAAGCAGGCGTAATGGCGGCTCCGGTAAAGGTGGCGCGCAGGAAATGGCGGCGTTTGAGATCAGTGACTGCGGATGGATTCATGGGCGGTGATAACGCTTCGAGTCGCCGAGTTCGTTCGGCAAGAGCCCTGTCATGAAAGGGCTTGAATAACCTGAGGCTGAAAACACTTTAAAGTCGGCTATTGTCGGTCCGCCCGCCTTTCTCATGAAACTTTGCTCCTTCTTTCTGATCCTTATCAGTGCCCTACCCGCCTTTGCCGGAGTCGAAATTGATCTCGATGTGCTTGGGGATAGTTTGGGCGGATGGCAGGCACGTAATGGCAGGGCGGCTGAGTATGAAATCTCCGAGTCTGTGTACCGCACTTATCAGCCAGAAACATCGCCTTCGCCGGATGGCGGTATCTTTGTTTCGATCCGCATCGATCATGTGCGCGGCTTCATGGCGAGCGATGATTATGCGAGCCTTGAGCTGAGCTTCTCGGCTGATGGAACGCTCGTCACAGCACAAAGCAGCCTGGCTCTGCAAGGGCGCACGATTAGCAGTGAATTGATCAAAGGCGGTGCTTCAGCTTCGACCTCCGTCGCGGCGCCGTATGTAGACCGCGCGGTAAAAATCGGCACGGATTTGGTGGCTGACTTGTCCTCGAAACTGCTACGCGAAAAGATCGTGGAGCCCGGACGTGTTTCCTTTCCAGCGGCCATTCGTCACAACTACAACCTCATCTACAAAGCCGTGCGTGTGAAGCCTGACGCACCGATACCGGCGGGCACAGTACCCTCGACGACCACCGGAGCCAAGCCGCCTGAATCTTTGCCGGAGAAACCCGCTGCTATCGAAAAACCTGCGCCACTAGCCCCAGATAAGAAGCCTGAAGAACCCGCTAAGCCAGGCGAGAAAACGGTGGTCGATGCCACCAGTAAAAAGGAAGTGCCGCTCCCGAACATTCATCCCTACACCGGCAATGGTGCGCCAATGACGCCTCTGCCGGAAAAGAAGGACAGATCAGCGTTGTTGAGTGTCGGCAGTGAAGTGCTCAAGACTGCGCGAGATGTGGTGAAGGAAGGGATGAGGTGATCAACCTAAATTCACAGGGTCCACGTCCCACGTCACGATGATGTCTTGCGGCAGCGTGATGGATTCGATGACGGACTGAATGTGACGCGCTAACGGACGAATGCGATCACTACGCAGCAAAAGCTGAAAGCGGAATTGGCCGTGGGCTTTGGTGAGTGATGATGGAGATGGTTCACCCATGAGCGTGCCGGGCGGGAGTTTGGTGGCGAGACGTTTGTGCAGAGTTTGCAGTGTGAACTCTGCTTGCGTTTCATGTTTGCCGCGACTGCTGATCAAAACCATGTGGCTATAGGGCGGATACTTGAAGGCCTGACGGTGCTCCATCTCCTGCTGCACGAAACCTTCGAAATTATTGTGCCGACTGAACTGGATTGACGGACTGTGCGGCGCGTAAGTTTGTACGAAGACCTCGCCTTTCACCTCTCCGCGACCGGCTCGTCCAGCGACTTGAACGAGGAGTTGTGTGGTGCGCTCGGCGGCGCGGAAGTCGGGCAGATTCAGCGCGGTGTCGGCATTGAGTACGCCGACGAGTGTGACGTTAGGGAAGTCGAGCCCTTTGGCGATCATCTGGGTGCCGATGAGGATGTCGAGCTTCTGCGCGCGGAAGTCTTTGAGCGTGTCACGCAGTTGGTTTTTCCGCTGCATGGTGTCGGTGTCCACGCGCGCCATGCGAGCATTTGGAAAAACTTCCTTCACGGCGGCTTCGACGCGCTCGGTGCCGAAGCCACCGTATTTCAGCGCGGGATCGTTGCAGGCGGGGCACTTCGTCGGAGGGATGCGGCGCGCACCACAGATGTGGCAAACGAGGCGGTTGTCTTTCTTGTGCAACGTCATCGGCACGGCGCAGTCTTGACACTGGACGACCTCGCCACATGACGTGCAGGCGAGGCTGGTATTAAAGCCACGACGGTTGAGAAATAGAATCGTTTGTTCGCGCTTCTCTAAACGTGAGGTGATGGCATTGCGCAGTTTCTCAGAGAGGATGCCTGCGTTTGCGACGGAGACACCAGTGCCTTTTCGCCGCTCCAAGCGCATGTCCACGATGCGGATGAGCGGCATGGATTTGCCATCCATGCGCTTGGTCATGCGCAGCAGTTCGTACTTACCGGTGGTGGCGTTATGAAAGGACTCAAGACTGGGTGTGGCGGACCCGAGCAGGACGGGGCAGCGCTCGATGTGGCCGCGCACGACGGCGAGATCGCGGGCTTGATAGCGCGGAGCATCTTCCTGTTTGTAGGATGGCTCATGCTCTTCATCGACAATGATCAGTCCCAGATTCTCCAGCGGTGCGAAGATGGCGCTGCGTGCACCGATGACGATGTCGGCGCGGCCTTCCTGCACTTTGAACCATTCGTCGTGGCGCTCGCCATCGCTGAGATGGCTGTGGAGCACGGCGATGGCATCTTTCTTCTCCGAGAAGCGCGCTTTGAAGCGCTCGATAGTCTGCGGCGTGAGACTGATCTCAGGCACGAGCACGAGCGCGGTTTTGCCGAGCTTGAGAACTTCAGCGATGGCCTGGAGATACACTTCAGTTTTGCCGCTGCCAGTGACGCCTTGAAGCAAGAGCGGACGCGCCTCGTTCGGCGCGTGAAGAGCTTTGACCACGCTCTCATAGGCGACCTGTTGCTCTTCGGTCATGGTGAGCGGCTGGCTGGGCAGGAACTCTTCGGTTTGAAAGGGATCACGCTCCACACGCAGTTCGCTGCGGGTGATGAGGGCCGCCTTTAGAAGCGGCTTGATGATGCTGGCAGCGCGCGGCAGTTCTCGGCGCAGATCACTGAGCGTGACTTCACCACCATTGGCGCGCATTGTTTCCAGGATGCGGGCCTGCATGGGCGCGGTCTTGTGGAGCTTGTCCATGACTTCAGGCGATGGCTCTTTGGTCAGCTTTAAATGGCTGTCGGTGAGAAAGGTCTCCGGCTTGTCCCGCACGGCCTGTGGGAGCATGGAGCGCAGCACGCGATGCACAGGCACGATGTAGTACTCGGACACCCAATCGGCGAGCTTGAGCAGGCCAGGCGTGAACATGGGCCGTGAGCCGACGATGGAAGCGATTTCTTTAAGCCGATGCTGATGCGGTGAGGAGTCGAGGATCTCCATGACCACGGCGGGTTGGCGCTGATTTTGCAGCGGCACGATGACACGCGTGCCGATGGTCAGACGTGAGATAAGTTTTTCCGGAATGGCGTAGTCCAGCTCCATGACCGCCGAGCCTTCAAGCTGCACGCGGGCGACTCCGGGCGCTCCGCCAGTCACGTGCACCTGCACTTGAGCAGGAGCATTGCTGGCAAATAGGCTGAGTTGATCGGGCGGCATCACGGTAAGGTCTTCTGTGCATAGCCGAGTTCATCTGACCTGTCGAATCACGGCATGACGGGCACCTCAAAAAAGTTCACGAAGGTAATAAATAGCCGTGGACGATATTCTTCCTATAACGTATTTTTTTTGCGTTATAGGAAGAATATCATGTTCATCGGAAGAGACGAAGAATTGCAGGCTTTACGCACGGCCATCCAGGCTCGTGAGCCTCGGCTTGCTGTGATTTACGGGCGTCGGCGCATCGGTAAGACCTCGCTCATCAGGCAATCTGTGGGGCGCGAGCTGGTGATTTTCATTGAGGGATTGGAGAACCAACCCACCCAGGCTCAGATCCAGAGCTTCCTGGCTCAGGCATCACGCCAGCTTCGTCGGCCATTGCCGACTGCGACCTCCTGGCACGATGCGCTGATGGCTCTGGACACGGCTTTGGCAAAGCGACCGATGGTCATCGTGTTGGATGAGTTCCAGTGGCTGGCGAATTACCGGCAGGAACTTGTTTCGACTCTGAAGATGGTCTGGGAGCAGTATCTCTCACGAGCTCCAGGCCGCAGCCTGATCCTGTGCGGATCGATCGCTTCTTTTATGACGACCAAGGTCATCCGCTCCAGCGCTTTTTATGGGCGCACGGACTTGGTGATTCACCTCCAGGGATTTCAGCTTCATGAAACGGCACGTCTGCTGCGTGGACGTGGATTCCAAGAAGTGCTGGATGCCCAATGCTACACAGGCGGTGTGCCAAAGTATCTGGAACTGCTCGCCGCCGCGCCTTCAATGGTGCTCGGCATGGAGAAGGAGGCATTCCGTGCGGATGGCTACTTTGTGGAGGAGTATGATCGCATCTTCGTGAGCCATTTCGGGCGCAATGCCGAGTATCCACGACTCGTCCGTGCATTGGCAGATTCGCCTTATGGTCTGAGCCGCCGTGAGTTGTCTGCCGAAGCTGAAATTGCAGAGGGCGGGATGCTTAGCCTGCGACTGCATGATCTGGAGGCGGCGGGCTTCATCTCCTCCCACAGCCCTTTTGACAAAGGCAGCGAGTCCCGACTGATCCGCTATTACCTGAGTGATCCGTGGATGAGTTTTTATCACGCTTTCCTGCGCACTCGGCTGAAGCAAATCCGCGCAGGCGGCAAGAAGGACATATTCATCTCACTACGGCAGAGCGGTGCCTTTCGCTCATGGATGGGACGTGCGTTTGAGTTGGTGTGTCTGCGTCATCAAGTACTGCTGGCGCGTCTGCTTAAGTTTGAAGCCATCGACTATGAAGCGGGTCCGTGGTTTCGCTCACCGCGCAAAGGGCTGATCGGTGTGCAGATCGACCTCGCTTATGATCGTGCAGACGGAGTGATCACACTCTGCGAGATGAAGCGCCAAACGGCACCGCTGGGAAAGGCCGTGATTGCTGAGGTGGAGCGCAAGGCGGAGGCGCTCCGCGCCGCTTACCCACGGCGGACCGTGCAGCCTGTGCTGGTCGTGGATGGGCCTGTTTCCAAGGAAATACCAGCCTCCGGCTACTTCTATCGCATCATTCAGGCATCTGAGATGCTGAGATGATTTTCTTCCTATAACGTGTTTTTTTCGCGTCATAGGAAGAAAATCGTTTTTGCCTCAGCGGTTTTTTTTGGTCTCAAAGATAGACCCGTGGCACCCGAGTGTTGATGTTGGTTAGCACTTCATACGGAATAGTGCCGGCCCAGTTGGCCATTGCATCTGCCGTGATGTCGCCGCCGAGGAGCGTGACTTCATCACCGTTGTAGGCGGTGCCTTGTTCGAGATTTACCATGAGTGCATCCATGCACACGCGACCGACGACGGGGTAGCGCTGACCTCGGATGCTGACTTGCGCCTTGTTCGACAAAGCACGGAAATAACCGTCGCCATAGCCGACAGGAATGGTGACGACGCGCACGGGATGAACACTCTGCCAAGTGCTGCCATAGCTGACGGGATGACCAGGTTGTACGACTTTGAAATAGGCGACACGGCTTTTCCACGTCAGCGCGGGTTTGACCGCGATGCTGCGGACGCATTCAGCACTCGGATAGACGCCGTAAAGCAGGATACCTGGTCGCACGAGATCGAGGTGGCTGTCCGTCATTTGCAGTAGGCCAGCGCTGTTGGCGATGTGCCGCAGGGGCACGGGCAGGCTGCGCTTTTCATAAAACGAGAGCACGTCATGGAAGCGCTCTAGTTGTAGCCGTGTATGGCTTAGTTCGGCGGCATCAGCATTGGCAAAGTGCGAGTAGATACCTTCTACTTCGATGTGCTTGCATTGCAGGCTGGCTTCCAACAATTGATCAGCGCTGTAGTAATGAATGCCGATGCGCTCCATGCCGGTGTCGATCTTCAGATGCACGCGGGCTTTCACGCCCATTGCAGCGGCGGCTTCGTCGATGAGGCGCAGCTTTTCCACCGATGGAGCGGTGATGGTGAGGTCGTGTTTGAGGAAGAGCGGGATCTGCTCGCCGGCGATGCCGCCGAGCACGAGGATCGGTGTGGTGATGCCCTCACGACGCAAAAGGATGCCTTCCTCCAAGAACGCGATACCGAGGTAGTCCGCGCCACATTGGACCATGTGATGAGCGACAGGCACGAGACCATGTCCGTAGGCGTTCGCTTTCAGGATGGTCATCACCTGAGCGCTGCCGACATGGCAGCGGATGGCGGCCAAATTTTGCGCGAGCAGACCCAGGTTCACCTCGACATGAGTCGGGCGGACGGCGTCGTCATCGGAGCAAATGGTGGCAGGCGTCATGTGGCTCCGATGATTCGCCGCCAGTCAGCGGGAAGGCAAGACGGTCCTTCGACGGTCAGCGTTTCTTCTTGTAGCCAGCGGGGACGAGTTCTGCCACGGCGCTGGCGATGATGTCTTCGATCCCGGCGGCAAAGCGGTTCGGCTGTTGGAAGAAATTCGTCGAAGGATCGGCCTCGTAGCCGCCCTCTTCCCAGACGCGCTGAGAGGGGATGAAACATGGCATGTCATTGGTGTAGGCGTTGACCCAGGCGCGGGTCGGATCGAACTGCTTTTTGAAACGCAGGCTGTAGTCCACCACGACCTCACCGGGTAGGTTGATGGTGAGCAGGCTGTCGGCAAAGGCCCAAACCTGGACAGTGTAGGGCAAGGCCGCCGGGATTATATTCTTCTCAGCCTGACCGACAAAGAAGTTGGCGTGCTTGGCGGTCCAGTTATTCTTATCCAGCGTACGCTTACGCCAGGCTTGTACATTCGGCATGGCATCAAAAGGCAGCATCACTTTCTTAGCGTCACAGGTAACAGGACCTGTGACAGGCTTCATGGGCAGGTTAATCAGACGCACGGCTTCTTTGGCGAGTTCGATGCCATGACCCTTGGCAAATTTGAGTTCGTTGCGCGGATAGGGATTTTGATCCGCCCCGCAACCGATTGCTGTCATTGCCACGATGTTTGGGAATCGCAGTTCCAATTCTTTTTGCGCATAGCCCGCCCAGTCAGGGTGAATCTCACCAAGGTCAACGGTGGTGCAATGGCAGGCGTAGCTGCTGTAGATGACGCGTAACTTGCCCGCTAGATCGGTCACGCGGAGCACGGGAAGTGAGTGGTCCTCGGCTCCACCGAAATTAAAACCGTTGGTGAATTGGCCGCCTATTTTGAGGCGATGATTCAGGGCAAAGCACACCTTGCCGATGCTCCAGTCCACCTTGGCAGGCTGTTGTGCATTGAGGGCGTTGATCACCACTTCGGTCATCCTCATTGTGAGTTCCTTGGCATAAGTTTCGGCGTGGGTTTTTTCCTCAGATGTTAGTTCAGCGCTCCATTGGAAAAGTTGTGCGCCGGGCAGCATCGGCGCGCCATGGGTGTGGCTGGAGTGCAGTGAGAAACGTGCCTCATCGAGTTTCCAACCCGCTGCCGCCACTCGGGCCAGCACTTCAGTGCGCATGGCTGCCGGGATGCCGCCACTGTCCACGGTCAGCATCACGACTGGGGCATCTAAATTCCAGGTCAGAGCCAGAGCCTTTGCTTGCAGTGGCATGGCCGAGTTTTCAGACTCATGAGCGCGGCTGCTGTTTCCGCTAAGTCTCACTGGATGTGAGGGCGTGATGTCGATGCTAGATGCTCCTGCTCGCCAATCGGCCTTAATGGGAAGCTGCCCGAATAGGCAGATCACCCCAACGATAGCCAGCACCCTCCAGCGGAGGCGAATCTTTGATTTATCAGTCATATTCTTAGTCTGTCAGGAAAAGTCGCCGCTAGCCAAGCTTTCATTTTCATGTGTTTATGACCATTTACACATGCAATTGTGACTCGAAACAAAGAGTAAGCTCTGATGAAGCTTTTGTGTCAGGATGCGGAAGTCACTCGACATTCAGCCTTCACTTTTGATCGCGGAAGCGCGAAATGGAATCACACTCTTTGCCGTCTGAGTTCAGCCCATGAAATCCTCTAAAGCCCCTGCACCACGCCGCCCACCTCCGCACATTTCTCGCTGGGGCTGGCGGCGGCGAGTGCTCGTGGCGGGCCTCATGAGTTGCAGTTTGCTTGCTGCTGTGACGGTGGCTGTCGTCATCGGCATCTATTCGCAGATGGCGAAAAAGTATGATCTCACTCAGCTCGGTCGGATGCCTGAGCGCACGATGGTCATAGATGCTCAGGGTGAGCTGCTGGGTCGGATGCATGGCGAGAACCGCATCGTCGTGCCCTTCAATCAAATCTCCCCAGATTTCATCAAGGCGCTGCTGGCCCGTGAGGACAGCCGTTTTTACCAGCACAGCGGCATTGACTACATCGGTGTCGCGCGTGCCTTTGTGCGAAACATCAAAGACCGCCGCGTGGTGCAGGGAGCGAGCACGATTACCATGCAGCTTGCTCGCAATAGCTACCCAGATCTGAACGACCGCTCCTTCCACCGCAAGCTGCTGGAGATGATGCTGGCGCGTCGCATCGAGAAGATGTGGAGCAAGGACCAGATTCTAGAGCACTATGTGAATCGCATCTTTTTCGGCACTGGACTCTATGGCATTCAGCGCGCTAGCCAAGTGTACTTTGGTAAGCCAGCCAGTCAGCTCACGCTTAGTGAAAGTGCGATGATTGCCGGCATCATCCGCAGTCCCGTGCGCTTCTCGCCTTTCCGCAATTTTGAAGGCGCGACCAAGGAGCGTGATGATGTGCTCAAGCGCATGCTTCAAACAAAAGTCATCACGAAGGAAGAGGAACTCGCCGCGCGCTATGCCGATGTCGTCTTGCGCGCTCAGCCTTTGTTTCAAAGCCAGGGCGACTACGCGCTGGATGCCGTGAAGCGTGATCTTGATCGCTTGCTTGAAGTCCATGAGATCGAAGATGGCGGCATGCTCGTGTACACCACGCTGAGCAAGGAACTCCAGACGACCGCTGAAACGGCGGTCGAAAAGCGCCTCTCGGCGGTGGAGAAACTGCCCGGATATAAACACCCCACGAAGGCTGCTTTTGACCCAACATTTGATGGCACGCAAGAGCTAACCTCCACGCCCTATCTGCAAGGCGCGCTCATGGTTATGGACAATGCTACGGGCGGCATTCTCGCGCTCGTCGGCGGGCGCGACTACCGTCAGAGTAAATACAACCGAGCCACCCTGGGCCAGCGTCAGATCGGCTCCACCGTGAAGCCTTTTGTCTATGCCGCAGCCGTGGCCAGCGGCTTTCTGCCCGGCTCATTCATCGACGACGCGCCACTCCGGTCCGGCGAGATCGAAGGCTCAGATCCCGGCTGGAATCCACAGAACTCGGACGGCAAATTCATCGGCCAACAAACTTTGATGACCGGACTCGTGCAGAGCCGTAACACGATGACCATCCGCGTCGGTAATTTTGCCGGACTCGACCGCGTGCTCGGTCTTTTGGGGAACGCTGGCATCGGTGAGCACGCCAAGCGCACACCGCAGGTGTTCATCGGCAATCTCGGCGGCAATCCCAAAGAACTGGCCAGTGCCTTCAGTATCTTCCCGAATGAAGGCGTCCGCCGCCGCCCATTCCTCATCGACCGCATCACCGACAAAGCGGGCAACATTCTCTACAGCACCGGCGTCATCGAAGTCGAAGTCACAACCCCCGGTGTGGCTCACATCATGCGCCGCATCCTCGGTCAAGTGATGGACAAAGGCACCGCCGCTAGCGTGCGCTCACAGCATGGTTTCAAAGAAATCGGCGGCGGCAAAACCGGCACGACGAATGATTATAAAGACGCTTGGTTCGCTGGCTACACTGACCGTGTCACCTGTGGAGTCTGGGTCGGATTAGACAAGCCACAGACCATCATTGAAGAAGGTTACGGCAGCAAACTCGCCATTCCGATCTGGGCAGATGTGATGAAAAAAGCCGTCGAACTCGGCTACATTCCGCCCGGTCCGCGCACCGAGCCACCGCTCACCAAAGTGGCCTTATGTCGCCTCAGTAGCCAACTCGCCAGCCCCGTCTGCCAGGCCAGCGGCACGGCCTATGAAGACGAGTTGCCCTATGAACTCGTGCCGCAGAATTTCTGCAACGCCCATCAAGGCAGGGTCGCACAGCCGCCATCGGGTTATGGCCGTCCGCGTGCTAGTGGCCCAGGGTTGTTCGATCGCATTCGTGGGTGGTTTCAGTGAGCGCTTGGCCACAAACCAACAAACTCCTTGCGCTTCCGGTGACTGCGCCTATTCTCCGCGCCCATTTTCCAAACCCAAACACCAACCTAACACATGTCGCAGCATCGCAGCCTCAAAAATTCCGGCGGTTCCGTCGGCTCCAAGCGCAGTGTCCTGAAGCGCGGTGAACGCATCAAGCTTCTCAAGACCCGCGGTCTATGGAAAGAAGGTCGTCTCCCGACCAACTTGCCAAAGACGAAGTCCGAGTAATTCCCCGGCATTGGCGGCCAAAAGGCTCGCTTGCTCCCTCTATCGTGCGCCTCAATCGATTCCTTAGCCAGTGCGGCCTCGGCTCACGCCGGGGGTCCGAGCAAATCATCCTTGAGGGCCGCGTCGCCATCAATGGTAAAGAAATCAAGGATCTCAGCACCTTGGTGGCAGATGGTGACCAAGTCACCGTCGATGGTCGTCCGGCCCGTCCAGAAACGGGTGTCGTCATCGCATTGAATAAGCCGCGTGGCTACATATGCAGCCGTAGTGACGAGAAGGATCGCATGACGATCTACGCACTGCTGCCAAAGCCCTTCCAGACTCTGCATCATGTCGGTCGTCTGGACAAAGACAGCGAGGGGTTACTCCTGCTCACCAATCGTGGTGATCTTTCCCACCACCTCATCCATCCCAGCCACGGAGCTGAAAAGGAATACGAGGTGATCGTGGACAAGCCGATGGACGCCGCTGTCATGGCCAAACTCGTCAAAGGCATGCTGACAGAAGAAGGCTACGCCAAGGCAGAGCGCACCTGGATGATCAGCGAGTATCGTTGCCATGTCGTGCTTAAACAGGGCATGAAGCGTCAGATCCGCCTGATGTTTTACCAGCTCGGGTTTGAAGTCGAGCGCCTCACGCGCACCCGTATTGGTTGGCTTGAACTTAAAGGCCTACAAAAAGGTGGTTGGAAACAACTGACCACCACTGAGGTCGAGCGCTTCTTCTCCAAAGAAGGCACCTCAGGTCGCCCGCTACGTCTCGATAAAGCCCGCGCCGCCAAGGCTGAAGATGAAGCTGAAGACGTCGTCCGTCCGACACGCAAGACCGAGGTCAGCCCGCGCCCTGCTCGTGAGAAGCGCAGCTATGGCAAAGGTGGATCGAGCGATCAAAAATCACGTCGTCCGACCAGCACAGCTCCAGCGCGCGAACGCCCGCCGATGATCGAGCCTGACCCTGAAGAGGGAAACCGCCCAGTTTGGGGAAAGCGTCGTTTTGCGCGTGACCAAGCCTCTGGTGAAAGCGTTCGTGCGCGTAGTTTTGACAGTCCGCGCGGCCCCGCTCGCAAACGCCCAGCCGTGCGTGAGACAGACGGTGACGAAGTCGTCCGCCCCACACGTGAAAAGCGCAGCTTTGGTAAAGGCAAACCTGCCGGCGGTCGCAGTTCTGGCAAGCCAAGTGGTCCGGCCCGCGAACGCCCGCCAATCGGTGAGTCAGACGGTGCCGAAAGAGCTCGCCCGACGCGCGCCAAGCGCAGCTTTGGGAAAGGCAAGCCTTCCAATACGCGCAGCTTCGACAAGCCGCGCGCTCCGCGTGAAGACGCACCACGCCGTCAATCCCGCCCATCGGGTCAAGGTTCTGGCAACAGCCGCCCATCAAGCAGCAGCAAGCGTAACGGCCCGCAGCGCCACCGCTGATTTCACACCGCGACTTGCATCTTAAACGGAGCCGCCCGGAAACTCACGGGTGTCGTGCCGGAGATGAGTTCGCCATCCACCTCAAACGGTGCCTCGGGTTTCGCCGTGACCGTGAACTCGCGCACTTGGAGATAGTCGATGTCCTCCGATGCCTCGTAGCCACGCTCTAAAATGGCACGGATCATCTGCGCAAACTCCCAGCCGCTGAGTCCGCGAAAGATGATCACGTCCAGCAGCCCATCCTGATTATTGGCTTTAGAAAAGACGGGTACTGGGCCGCCATAGTGCTTGCCTGCGCCGATCAGCACCACTGAACCATGCATGGCGGGTTTCCCAGAGATCTCCACCGTGAGCAGCGGCGGTTCGCGCATCAGCACCTGCACCGCAGACATGACATAACTTAGCGGCCCAAATTTTCTTTTCCGCTCCCACGGCGTCTCCTGGATGATCTCCGCATCAAGGCCAACGCCAGCGAGCTGCACAAAAAACTGATCATTGGCCAGCCAGAGGTCAATCTCGCGGTAGCGGCCACTCGTGATCATTTTCCAACATTCGGCGATGTTGGCGGCAGGCATGCCTAGCTCCAAAGAGAAAACATTCATCGTCCCTACCGGTAGCACGCCAAGCGCCGTGTGTTTTTCTCCAGGCGCACGTTCCGCGTTTGCACGGCACAAACCTTGCAGGACTTCATTCACCGTGCCATCACCACCCGCTGCCACGACGATCTCATGGCCTTCACGCGCTAGTTTTTCCGCGATCTCAGTGGCTTCACCAGGAGCTTTGGTCAGGATGAGTTCCGGCGCAGGCAAAAGCGCGCGCAATGCATTTTCACGCGCAGCAGCTTGGGTGCTGTTAGCGGCGGGATTCAGGATGACGGGGATTCGTGCAGACATGCCGAGCGCGGTTATGCGACAGAATCAGCAAACGCACAAGTGACAGTCGTGATGACTGCGTAGCGTCCCTTGCATGTGCCTCCCAGCGTGGTTGAATGCGCGCCTCATCATGAAGGACGATCCCACAGTGCCCAGCGACGCGCGTTTCGAGACGCGTGCCATTCATGTCGGTCAGGACTACCGCAGCGAGACGGGCGCGGTGATTCCCCCGATCTACATGACTTCGACCTTTGAAAGCGGGAACCCTGGCAGCTTCGACTACACCCGCAGCGGCAGTCCAAACTTCCGCAATCTGCAAACCACGCTCGCCAGTCTGGAGAACGCCCAGCACTGCACCGTTTTCGCCAGTGGCGTGTCTGCGATCACCGCCATCGCCTTTGGACTGAAAGCGGGAGACACCATTATCTCCGAGCAGAATATTTATGGCTGCACCTACCGACTCTTCGAGCGTGTGCTGCGTAAGTTCGACGTTCATATCAAGTATGTGAACCTCGCCAATCCGGCCAACTACACACTCATTGGTCAGTTCAAACCTGCGCTCGTGTGGCTAGAGTCACCGACGAATCCATTGCTCAAGATCCTCGACATCAAAGCCATCTCCGATGTGGCGCACAGTGTCGGCAGCACCGTTGTGGTAGATAATACCTTTGCCTCCAGCATGCTCCAGCAGCCGCTCGATCTCGGTGCTGATCTTTCGCTCTTGAGCACCACGAAGTACACCAATGGCCACTCCGATGCTCTCGGCGGTGCCGTTTGCTCTAACTCCGACGAGTGGCAGGACAAGATGATCTTTGCCCAAAAAGCCCTCGGCTTGCAGCCCAGCCCTTTTGATTCCTGGCTCACGTCTCGCGGCGTGAAAACAGAAGCGCTGCGCATGGAGCGACACAACGCCAACGCCCTCGAACTCGCTCAGCGACTCGAGGCCCGCAAAGGCGTGAAGAGCGTGCGCTATCCCTTCCTGCCGAGCCATCCGCAGTATGATCTGGCGCGCAAGCAGATGAGCGGTGGCAGCGGCATGTTGCTCGCCGACTTTGGTCACACTCAAGACGATGCGCTTGCCTTCATCCGTCGCTTGCGCCTCTTCACTCAGGCGGAGAGCCTCGGCGGCATTGAGTCACTCGTCTGCCATCCTGCCACCATGACTCACGCTTCGATCCCGAGAGAAATCCGTCTAGAAGCTGGCGTCACCGACGGCCTCATTCGCTTCTCCGTCGGCATCGAGCACATCGAAGATCTCTGGACTGACATCGAGCAGGCGCTGAACGCCAAGGCATGATCATGTCTGATTTGATTCATCACCCGCTCTGGCAGGCAGACACGCTTGGCAGTCCGCTGCCCGATCATGAGTTCGGAGTCAGCGTCAGTCTGCCGCTGTGGCGGCATGTGATCGGCTATGAAGAGGGCGATCAAGACATCGTGTCGAAGTTCCGCTCAGGTTACCCGCGCTTTTGTTGCCCTCCGGCAGTGAGCGAGCTGTTTGTAGCCGCGGAAAAAGATCTCGCGAGCGAAGGTGAACGCTGCCTGGTTTTCCCACGTCTTCTCCACGCCGAGCGTTGTGTCGAGTTCATCACTCGGAATGATTTTGCTGCCCGCGCAACATTTTGGAAGGAGTCTCTCGGTGTCGTGATTTTCCCAGAGGCGGCGTATGCGACAGCACGCCGCTTCTGGCGCTTTTGTGGCGAGATCGTCAGCACGCGACAAGCCTGCGATGCGCTCGGCAAAACGGCAACGAATGCCACGGAAGCAGACGGCATCGCGGCGAATCGGGCAATTGGCGAGCGACTCGCCAAGCTCTCAGGTCAGCAGCCCGAAGACGTGTTTCTTTTTCCTTCCGGCATGGCGGCAAACTTTGCCGCGCATCGCATGTTGACGACGCTTTTTCCGGATCGAAAAACCGTGCAGCTCGACTTTCCGTATGTCGATGTTTTGAAGCTCCAGCAGATGTTCGGCAACGGTGCGCACTTCCTGCCGATGATCGCTGATAGCGAGTATGACGATCTGCGCGCGCTGCTGAAAAGCGAGCCGCTGGCAGGTATCTTTTGTGAAGCTCCGAGCAATCCCATGCTCCGCTGCGTGGATCTTGAGCGCCTACTAGCCATCCGCGCGCAGTCGCAGCCCGGCGTGCCGATCATTGTCGATGACACGATCTCCACCGTGGCTCATGCCGACGCCATGCGCGTGGCAGATGTCGTCACCACCAGCCTTACGAAAAGCTTCTCTGGGGCAGGGGACGTTCTTGCTGGCAGCGTCATCTTGAATCGTGCTTCTCCGCATCACCCCGCCTTCTCTGCCTTCCTCACGGCTTATGCAGATCACACGCTCTGGCGTGGTGATGCTGTGGCGCTGGAGCAAAACAGCCGCGACTTCGTTCAGCGTGCCGAAACGATGAGCAAAAACGCCCTCGCTCTTGCTGAATTTCTCAGTGCTCATCCGCGCGTGGAAAAAGTCTGGCACGCGCGTGAGCAGGGCGGGCGTGGCTACGAATTCATTCGACGTGAAGGCGGCGGCTACGGCTGTCTGTTTTCCTTCCTGCTGAAGGACGCTGTGAATAGAAGCCCGCTCTTCTATGATGCGCTGCGTGTTTGCAAAGGTCCGAGCCTCGGCACCAACTTCACGCTTGTTTGCCCTTACACTTTGTTAGCGCATTATGAAGAACTCGATTGGGCAGCTAGTTGTGGCGTGCCCAGCCACCTCCTCCGCGTCTCTGCGGGTTTAGAGGACAGCGCCGAATTGATCGCACGCTTTGCCGAAGCGCTGGCGTGAGTCAGAGGCGAGTCGCGGCCACATCTCCCATGCGTGCATAGACCTCACGACCTGCGGCACTGTGTTCGATCAAATCATCGGTGAAGCGAATGCGGCCTGGCTCATAGAGCGTGATGACGCAGGAGCCACCAAAACGGAAGTAACCTTTTTCATCGCCCTTGTTGATGATCTGCCCCGGCGACGCCGTGTGAACGACTGAGCCGACGCAAGTTGCGCCGACTTCGAGGCAGACGACATCGCCAAAGCCCTGAGTTCTCATGCGTGTGATGTAGCGTTTGTTTTCCCAAAAGATGGTTGGGCGCTTCATCAGCGCGATGGGGCTCACGGAATACAGCGGACCTTGAATCAAGCGTGGTGATTCAGCGATGCCGCCGCAGGGGAAATGAAAGCGGTGGTAGTCGGTGGGGCAGAGCCGGGAAATGAGCACGCTGCCCTTTTCGAAGCGAGAGGCCAGGCCGCTATCTCCGAGCAGGGTGGCGATGTCGAAGCGAATGCCTTTGATTAGAAAATCACGACACTGCGAGATATCTGGGATCACGAGATGACGCCCATCCGCTGGCAGCGCGATGGCGTTCTCATCAGCTGCGATGGGACGCGCGGCAGGCTTGAGCTTGCGATAGAAGAAGTCGTTGAAGCTCTTGTAACTTTCCACCGAGTCAGCGAATTCAGAGGCATCGACTCCGAACTTCTCGATGAAAGGCTCAATCCTCTCCACGCTGGTTGGCGAATCCATGCGCGAGCCATACCATTTTGAGAAAGCCGCGCGCTTCACCAGCGCATGCAGTGCAAGCTGCCCAAGTGGATTTTCATACACAAAGCGCAGCGGCCCTTCGCCATACACGGCTTCGGTTTCAAGACTTTGGGTGAGTCGATTAAAGAACTGAATCGGAGCGGCAGGCATCAGGGGGATTTCTGAAAAAAGCCGCCCACGAATGTTCAGCATTCGCGGGCGGCCCAGGGATCGAAACTCAGACTACAGCATGTCCGCCACAAAGGTGCGCTCATCGACGAGTTCTTTGTTCGTCGCGGCGATTTTGGACTTGGCGAAGTCGTCCATCTCGTAGCCGGTGATGACTTCGTAACTGCCTGGGGTGGTGGTGCGCACGGGCATTCCTGCCCAGACGTTGGCATCGAACCCATAGAGGCCACCGCTCTTCACGCCGATGGAGTGAATGGCTCCGGGAGTGACAAGTGAGCGGACGTGATCGACGAGCGCATTGGCTGCTGAAGCGGCAGAAGATGAGCCACGAGCTGCGATGATGGCTGCGCCGCGTTTGCCGACGATTTCGCAGAACGGGCCTTCAATCCAAGCTTGATCGTTGATGACGCTGACGGCCGGTTTTCCGGCGATGGTGGCGTGGGCAAAGGAAGGGAACATGGTCGGGCTATGATTGCCGTAGATGAAGATGTCCTTCACCTCGGTGAGATCGACGCCGGCTTTCTGAGCGAGCTGAGTCTGTGCGCGGTTTTGATCGAGACGCACCATGGCGGTGAAGCGCTCCTGCGGCAGGCGTTTGGCCTGAGAGGCGGCAATCATGCAGTTCGTGTTCGCTGGATTTCCGACGACGGCGATGCGTGCGTCGTCTGCAGCGACGGCGTCAATGATGCGACCCTGTTCGATGAAGATTTTGCCGTTATCCTTGAGCAGATCGGCACGCTCCATACCTGGACCGCGTGGCTTGGCTCCGACGAGTAGGCACCAGTTGGCGTCCTTAAAACCAACCGCAGGGTCGGAGGTCTGGACGATACCCTTCAGCAGTGGGAAGGCACAGTCGTCAAGTTCCATGGCGACACCCGCGAGTGCTTGCAGCGGCTTTTCAAAGGGAGCCTCGATGAGCTGCAAGATGATGGGTTGATCTGGGCCAAACATGGCGCCGGAGGCGATGCGGAAAAGGAGTGCGTAACCGATCTGACCGGCGGCACCGGTGACTGCAACTTTGATGGGGGCTTTGCTCATGATAGTGGGGCGGGATGATTCGCAGGGCGGGTCAGGCAGCAAGAAGAAAGTCTGCGCACATTCTGTTCATTTCGCTAGGGTAACTGGCTCTGCATGAAGAATCCCTTGTCCAAAGAAAGCCCTCGATCTGACGTGAACATCTACGAAACGCCGCGCCTCGTGGCTGAATACCTGCTCTTTCACTATGGCAAAGATGAGGATGTCCTGCCATGGGACTTTGGGCCAAAGACGGCGCTGCGGTTTGCTCAGCGCAGTGTCAGCGAGTTACTCGATCCTTGCCTTGTGCCAGCGGATGCTTGTGTTCTTGATCTTGGCTGCGCGGTGGGGCGTTCTTGCTATGAGCTTGCCCGGGTGGCCAGCCGAGTCATTGGGATCGATTATTCTCAGGCTTTTGTCGATTATGCCGAGCGCATCCGAACAGGTGTCAGCGTGCCATATTTGCGCCTCAATGAAACGACGGACGAAACAATGCTCGATGCTGTGCGCCCCGCCGAGGGGAGTGCCGAGCGCATCGAATTTGAGCAGGGTGATGCGATGCATCTGCGCGGTGATCTGGGCGCTTTCGATATTGTTCACGCGGCGAACTTGCTCTGCCGCCTGACCCACCCGCAGCTCTTGATTGAGCGGCTGCCAGCCTTGGTGAAACCGGGTGGGCAACTGCTGCTGACGACGCCCTGCACTTGGCTGGAGGATTTTACCCCGTGCGGTAACTGGCCGGATGTTTCGACTCGTGAGTGGCTAAAAATTCAGCTCTCTGAGCACTTCGATCTCGTCGCCGAAAAAGATTTGCAATTCCTCATCCGGGAGCACGCCCGCAAGTATCAATGGAGCGTGGCACTGGGCACGCGCTGGATTCGCAAAACGGCTGCGTGAGAGCGGCTACAGGATCTGCGGCTTGATCACGACGACGCTCAAGGGTTCGAGCGTGGCTTTGAGTTTTTCAAACATGGCATCGTCATCATAGGTGCCGACGATGGCTCCGCCGCTGCCAGTGAATTTGGCACTGGCTCCGCAGTCGCGTGCGGCCTCGACCATGTCGATGTTGCCCTTGCTGAGTTTGAAGAGCCGACGGCGCAGATCGAAGTTTTCGTTGAGCAGGGGGCCGATTTCCTTGCCGCGGCCTTCGATCAGCATGTCGCGCACGCGCTGGGCGAGGTTGGCCCACTGATACATGGCACTGACGATTTCGCGCTCGCCACGGTTCCAGCGGCCACGGATGTCGTTGTGAAAGACTTCGGTGCCCTCACTGAGTCGCGTGGTGAAAGCCACATAGACATTGGGCAGTAGCGCTGGGTCGAGCTCTTCATAAATGCCGTGGCCGAGCTTCTCGACACTGGCGCGGTTGAAGTCCATGAAGACGACGCCTTCATAGCCTTGGATCACTCGATCTTGCAGGCCGGCCGGGATTTTGAGTTCATCATTCTCAACGCTGAGCACTAGGCTGGGCAGTAAATGTTTGGGGATTTCGACGCCATAAAACTCAATCAACGCGCGCCAGCAGGCCGTAATGATCGCGCTGCTGCCGGCCATACCGACTTGAGGTGGGATGTTGCTGGTGTAGCGCAGGGTAAAGTTCCGCCCATGCAGCGGCAGATTGTTCTTCGTGCAGTATTCGTAGAAGCGCTTCACGCTGGCCTTTAGCAGTCGAATGCCGCCGTAGTAGCCGAATTGGCGGACATCGCGCGCAAGTGCATCAATGCTACCAAACACGGAATGGTCACGCTCGTTCGGCTCGATAGTTAGCTCGGGCGTTTCAAAGAGGGTGACATTGGCGCAGTAGTTGCGGATGATGAAGGAGATCGTCTTGCCGAAATAGCCATCGGAAGGATTTCCCACCAGGCCGGCGCGGGCATAAGCTTTGGTACTGACGAGCATGGAATAGGTGGTCGGAAAAAGGCGGGAAAGCTAAGGGCGGCGGAATTTTCGCGCAAGAAGATTGGTTGTCACATCTGTGTGGAATATCGGAACGGACCTCAACGTTGATCGCGAGTATTGCGTTTATTCCTCCTAATCAGCCTTCTCTCTGTTGCTTCAGCCAATGGAGCGCTGGAGTTGTCGGCCTTCTTCTCCGATCATGCGGGCTTCAGCTGGATCAAACTCTGATGGCGATGACCGTCAGCTGCGCGAACGACTATGAGAATGAGCGGGCTGAGACCAAGCTGCCGGAGATTCGGATGTTCACCGAGAAGAGCGCTGGTGCCACGAGTGCTCAGGATCACTGTGCGGGACAGTGGGTTGTTTGCTCGCCAGAGACCGTGAGTGCATTTTCCGCCACGGCGTATTTTTTTGCAAAGAGATCCCGAAGAAGGACGGGGCCGAGTTTGATGCCGTGAAAGCCAAAGCGACGTATGATAAACAGCTTGCCGCATGGAAAGAGGCCTCGAAAAAAGCAATGGCTGAAGGTCTCCCCGCCAGTCAGTTCCGCACGGTTGAGTGGTGATCATCGCACGGATGCCTGAGTCCGCGTTCTTGGCGTGGGCGTATGAGCAGCATGAAACGTATGCTTTGGGTTATTCCTGGTCTTGTGCTGCTCGGCATCAGCTTCTTCTTTGTTTCCAATTCGCGTGCGGCAACTGAAACCGCTCCCTACAAAGTGGTGAGAAAAGATGGTGGCATCGAACTGCGCGAATATGACACGCTGCATCTGGCAAAAGTATCCATGCCGACAAGCGACAGGCGCTCGAAGAATATGGATGGTGGCTTCATGAAGCTGTTTCGTTTCATTGATGGCCAAAACGAGCGTGATGAGAAGATCTCGATGACCACTCCGGTCATCATTGAGCGTGGTGAGAAAGAATCTTCGATGAGCTTTGTCATGCCGCAGAAAAGCGTCGCCAAAGGCCTGCCGGTGCCAAAGGGTGAAGTGAAACTGGACCAGATCCCGGCTGTGAAAATCGTCGCGCTGCGCTTCTCCGGCGTAAGCAATAGCACCAAAGAAGCTGCGCAACTCGAGGTGCTGCAAGCTTGGGCGGCGAAAGAGGGCATCATGGTCGAAGGCACGCCGCTGTTTGCGTTCTACGACCCGCCCTGGACGCTGGGTTTCATGCGGCGCAATGAAGTGCTGCTTCGTGTGAAGGCGAAATGACACGCGCTGGCGTGGCGTACAGGGAGAATGCGATTTGTGATCCTGCCTCTTCTCCTGCCTCTGTGCCTCAGCGCGCAGCTTCCCACGGCTAAACCGATCCCGCTCATGCAGGCGGTGCCGATGCCGCATCACATCACGTCGTTTCAGCTCGATGGCCGTGAGCTGACGGCGATACATTTTGATCCGCAGGACATGCGGCCTTTTTGGTATCCGGTTCGGGCTTCCAAAGACGTGAGCCTGACGCGCATGGGACATCCGCATGATCCACTGACGCACAGCCATCACAATAGCGTCTGGGTCACGCACAACCTGGTGAACGGCATCGACTTCTGGGGTGACTACGCAAAGAAGCAGGGCCTCATCGTGAATGTCGAAGTCTCACGCGAGGGCTATGAAGACACCGACAAACTCGCCGCCATGCGCATGGTGAATCACTGGGTCAGCGAGGCGGACAAGTCCGTGCAACTCATCGAAGTCCGCCGCACCGAGATCCGTCCGTTGGATGGCGCGAAGAGCTGGCTCATGCTCATCGATTTGGAGTTCACGCCGCCGAAAGGCAAGACCGCCACTTTTGGCGCCACGGGCTTTGGATTGGTGGCCGTGCGCATGGCCAAGAACATCGGTGTATACGATGGCGGCGGGCGCATCCTGAATTCCGAGGGCCAGCTCAATGAAGAACTGATCTTCCGTAAACCCGCGCGCTGGTGTGATTACAGCGGTCGTGTCAGCAATGACGCCGACGGCTTTGGCGGTATCACCCTGATGAATCACCCGATGAATCCGCACAACCCGACTGCCTTCCACGTCCGCAATGATGGCTGGATGGGCTGTTGCCTCAGCCTCGATACACCGGTCGAGGTGACCGAAGAAAAGAAGCTCCGCGTCCGCTACGCCCTCTGGGTCCATGACGGCGTCGCGACCCAGGCCCAAAGCGAGGCCCAGTGGGAAGCCTTCGCTGAAATGCCAGTGTCGGATCTCTGGCCGAAAAAGAAGTGAGCAAAGTGCCAAGTGTCACGAGCAATTGTGCCAAAGTTGGCACTTCTTGGTATCCACATTAAACTCTAAGTATTGCCGGTAAAAAGTTAATAGGCTCTGAATCAACATTTTAAAAATACGTCAGCGGTCTTGGCACAGCGTGTGCAAAGTGAAAGGAACCGAACTCACCCTTTCAACCTTTCCCCAACCCACACATCATGAGCAAAATCCTCGGCATCGACCTCGGCACTACCAACTCTTGCATGGCCGTCCTTGAAGGCGGTAAAGCAACGGTCCTCGAAAATTCAGAAGGCGCACGCACCACACCATCCGTTGTGGCCTTCACCAAGAGCGGCGAGCGCGTCGTCGGCCAGGCAGCGAAGCGCCAAGCCGTGACCAACCCCCGCAACACCGTTTTCTCCGTGAAGCGCCTCATGGGCCGTAAGTTCACGGAGCTGACCGAGGCCGACAAGCGCATGCCTTACAAGATCGTGGCTGCCGCCAATGGCGATGCCCACGTGCAGGTTGAAGTCGGTGGCGAAACGAAGACTTACAGCCCCCAAGAAGTCAGCGCCATGATTTTGGCCAAGCTGAAGGCAGACGCTGAAGCCAAGCTCGGCGAAACGATCACCGAAGCTGTCATCACGGTGCCTGCTTACTTCAATGATAGCCAGCGCAACGCCACGAAGGCCGCCGGTGAAATCGCCGGCCTTAACGTGCGCCGCATCATCAATGAGCCGACCGCAGCGGCTCTCGCTTACGGTCTTGATAGCAAGTCGGATGAAAAAGTCGCCGTGTATGACCTTGGCGGTGGCACCTTTGACATCAGCGTGCTGGAAATTGGCGACGGCGTGTTTGAAGTGCTCGCCACCGATGGCGATACCCACCTGGGCGGTGACGACTGGGACAACACCCTCATCACCTGGATCGTCAATGAATTCAAAACCGACAGCGGTATCGACCTCAGCGGTCAGCCAGACGCGCTTCAGCGTATCAAAGAAGAAGCCGAAAAGGCCAAGATCGCCCTCAGCTCCAGCCAGACCTTTGATTTGAATCTGCCCTTCATCACGGCCGACGCCACCGGGCCAAAGCACATCACGAAGACGCTCACACGCGCTAAGATGGAGCAGCTCACCGACAGCCTGTTTGAGCGCACCATCAAGCCGGTGAAAGACTGCCTCGCTGCCGCTAAACTGGACGCTTCTAAAATCGACGAACTCGTGCTCGTCGGCGGCATGACCCGTATGCCAAAGGTCGTCGAGACCGCCCGCAAGCTGGCTGGTAAAGACCCGCATCAGGGCGTGAACCCCGATGAAGTCGTCGCCATCGGCGCAGCCATCCAGGGTGGTGTGCTTCGCGGTGAAGTGAAGGACGTGCTCCTGCTGGACGTGACTCCGCTCACCCTTTCCATCGAGACCGCTGGTGGCATCGCCACACCGATGATTCCGCGTAATACGACTATCCCCAAGAAACACAGCCAGGTCTTCTCCACCTACAGCGACAACCAGCCTGGCGTCGAAATCGTCGTCCTTCAGGGTGAGCGCCCGATGTCCCGCGACAACAAAACGCTAGGCACCTTCAAGCTCGACGGCATCCCACCAGCTCCACGCGGCGTCCCACAGGTCGAAGTCACCTTTGACATCGACGCCAACGGCATCCTGCACGTCGCCGCCAAGGAAAAAGTCAGCGGCAAAGAGCAAAAGATCTCCATCCAGGGCAGCTCCGGCCTCAGCCAGGAAGAGATCGAAAAAGCCAAGCGCGACGCCGAAGAGCACGCTGATGAAGACTTGAAGCGCAAGGAAGCCGTCGAAGTGAAGAATAAGGCCGAAGCCCTGACCTTCGAGATCGAGAAACAGCTCAAGGAATGGGAAGAAAAAGTCCCCGCCGTGCAGCTCAGCCCGATCAAAGACAAGCTCACCTCATTGAAATCCGCTATTGAGTCCGGTGATAGCGACAAAATGAAGTCCCAAACCGAAGAACTCGAAAAACTCTTCGCCGCCGCCTATCAGGCCGCCGCTGCTGCAGGCGCCACCGCCGGTGCTCCTGATGGAATGCCCGACATGGGCGGTATGGGGGGAACCCCTGAAGGTGCCCCAGAGACGAAGAGCCAAGATAAAGGCAAGGTCGTCGATGCTGACTTTGAAGTCGTGGACAAGGACAAGTGATTTCTACGACTATGAAATGGCAATACCTCACGATCGAGTTAGACGTACGCAGAACTGCGGAGGGGATCAACTGCTCTTTACTTGCTCAAGGCGTCAACGGTTGGGAATCAGTGTCCATTTACACAACTAATCGTTCAGGCGGATTTACCTCCCACATCTTCGCGACATTCAAAAAGCCCCTTGGCTGATGCTGCCATCCAATCTCCATTCGTTGCCATCTAGGCAATTGCATCTCCGCCTCGGATCACTGCTCCACGGCGTCCTGGAAGGACGCGAGAGAGTAGCCGGTGGTGAAACCACCGGACTGCGAAGCATGGTGGTGGTTCTGCCGCGCCGCGCACCGGCAGGTGCGCGAGAAGGGAACGATGTGCCGATGGCCTCCGCTGTCCTAACTCTTGGCCTTCCCTTCTCGCACCCCTCCAGGGCGCTCACTTCTCACAAGCTGGGGGATCGCGTTGATCCGGTGGTTGCACCACCGGCTAACGTTTCCCGTGCCTCCGTCACGAATGCTGTCCATCTCGCCGCCTGCCTTGCGTTAGCAATGCTTTCCACCTCCTGCGGTAAAAAGGAAACTCCCCAGACCGCGACTGAAGCACCGAAGTCAGCTGCCGTCTCAGACGCGAAGATCGAAGCCGCCATTGCGGATGCTTTGATTCCCACAAAATCCGAGATGCAAACTGGCCTCGAAGCCCAGGCTGAGGACATCCTTGCCAAAAACCCGAGCAAGAACGCTCAGGATCTACTGAGTGTCCCTGAGGTGAATGAAGCTCTGAAAGCCGGGCTGACCAAGCTTTCCAAAGACAAGAAACTCCAAGATCAGATCAACAACAGCGTGGCTCTGGCAGCCAAGATGAAGGGCCTGTCCGGCGAGCCTGGCACGGTCGGCTTAGATCTCGATCTCAAGGGTTACGACAAAGCTCGCAAATCACGAATGCTGCAAACCGTGCTCTCCGAAGACCCGAAACGCATCGTCAGCTTCCTGGCTGAAGAGATCGGTGAGGCCGCACCTGAGCTCGCTTTCGGCGGAGTCCAGCGCGCCAGTAATGGTGTTGCCCTCAAGGAGCAAACGCCACCACCTAAACCAGCCGCCGCCTCCACACCCGACTGATTTTCCCACACTTTCCGCCCGGCCAGCCGGCACACTCAATCTGTGTGACAGCAGGCCGGGCAGACAAACAGAAACCAAACCAAAACACAAACCGACCAACTATGGCTAACGCACTTACCCCCCTCGGACGCCGCGTCCTCGTGAAGCGCTCCACCAGCGAAGAAAAAACCGCTGGCGGAATCTTCCTCCCTGACACCGCTAAAGAAAAACCACAGGAAGCTGAAGTGCTCGCACTCGGCATCGGCAAAGATGACGAAGGCAAAGACGTCTCCACGCTCTTCACTGTGAAAGTGGGCAACAAGGTCCTCATCTCCAAATACGGCGGCACGGAAGTGAAGCTTGATGGCGAAGACGTCCTCATCATCAACGAAACCGACATCCTCGGCATCCTCGCTTAATCCTCCTCAACTCAACCCCCAAATAACACACTACTAGTTATGGCAAAACAACTCCACTTCGACGAATCCGCACGTCAGGCAATCCTGCGCGGCGTCACCAAACTGGCTCGCGCCGTGAAGGCCACCCTTGGCCCAGCCGGTCGCAACGTCATCCTCGAAAAGAAATTCGGCAGCCCAACGATCACCAAGGACGGCGTCACCGTCGCCAAGGAAATCGAGCTTCCATGCCCCTATGAAAACATGGGCGCCCAGCTCATCAAGGAAGTCTCCTCCAAGACCTCCGACATCGCTGGTGACGGCACCACGACCGCTACGGTCCTGGCTGAAGCCATCTACGCTGAAGGTCTCCGCAACGTGACCGCCGGCGCCAACCCGATCTCGCTTCAGCGCGGCATCATGAAGGCCACTGAGGCTATCGTGGCCAAGCTCAAGGAAATCTCCACACCGGTGAAAGACAGCAAGGAAGTGGCCCAGGTCGCAACCGTGTCTGCTAACTGGGACGCCAGCATCGGCAACATCATCGCCGAAGCCATGGACAAAGTGGGCAAGGAAGGCACCATCACGGTGGAAGAAGCCAAGAGCATCGAAACGACTCTCGAAGTCGTGGAAGGCATGCAGTTCGACAAGGGTTACCTGTCCCCTTACTTCGTGACCGATCCTGAGTCCATGGAAGCGAACCTTGAGTCCGCCTACATCCTCATCAACGAGAAGAAGATCAGCAGCCTAAAAGACATGCTGCCTCTGCTTGAGAAGGTCGCTCGCTCCGGCAAGCCCCTCCTCATCATTGCTGAAGACGTCGAAGGTGAAGCCCTTGCCACCCTCGTGGTGAACAAGCTGCGCGGCACCCTCAACATCGTCGCTGTGAAGGCTCCTGGTTTCGGCGACCGCCGCAAGGCCATGCTCGAAGACATCGCTATCCTGACCGGTGGCCGCTGCATCACCGAAGACCTCGGCCTCAAGCTCGAAAACATCGAGCTGACCGACCTCGGCAAGGCTAAGCGCATCACCATTGGCAAGGAAACAACAGTCATCGTCGAAGGCGAAGGCGGCACCGATGCCATCCAGGGCCGCGTGTCCCAGATCAAGCGTCAGATCGACGAAACCACCAGTGATTACGACCGCGAGAAGCTCCAGGAGCGCCTCGCCAAGCTCGCCGGCGGTGTGGCCGTCATTAACGTCGGTGCTGCTACCGAAACCGAGATGAAGGAAAAGAAAGCCCGCGTCGAAGACGCCCTGCACGCCACCCGTGCAGCCGTCGAAGAAGGCATTGTTCCTGGTGGCGGCGTGGCACTTATCCGTGCTCAGGCTTCCATCGGCGATCTTGGTCTTACTGGTGACGAGAAGACAGGTGCAGAGATCGTCGCTCGCGCGATCGAAGCTCCTCTCCGCCAGCTCGCCGCCAATGCAGGCGTCGAAGGCGCTCTCATCGTGGCTGAAGTCAAGAAGGGCACAGGCAACCATGGCTACAACGTTGCCACCGCCAAGTATGAAGACCTCATCAAGGCAGGTGTCGTTGATCCCGCCAAGGTGACCCGCAGCGCTCTCCAGAACGCAGCCTCCATTTCCGGTTTGCTCCTCACCACTGAGTGCCTGATCGCAGATATTCCGAAGGAAGAGAAAGCTGAAGGCGGTCATCAGCATGACCACGGTGGCATGATGTAATTATCGTGAATAAAGAGGCATTTCGGTGCCTCTCACCGACGGCGGTTTGTCTCAGTTATGAACAAGCCGCCACTCGTTAAGCCTTTTGTCCTGAGTCCTCTGACTGCGCCTGCCGGGAGCTAGCGCCGCCAGAATCAGGATGAAACCAAACCCAAAAAAACGGGCCGGAGAGCAATCTCCGGTCCGTTTATTTTTTCTTTGAACCAGTCTTGGAGACATCGGTCTGATATGCTGGTCGCTTTTTAACAATTCGTCCTGAGACCTTTGGTTCAGTTTGCCGGGAGCTTACTGAGACAGAACTTAAGACAACCATGACGGGCCGGAAGAAAACTTCCGGCCCGTCATTTGTTATCGGCGTAGAGCCGCTCGATCATGCCGACGGATTTAGCGCCGGGCAGAGCACCGGCTTCCATCTGATTCATGACGTAGGCAAAGGAGAGGCCGTTTTCAGGATCAGCAAAGGCGATACAACCGCCCGCCCCAGGATGACCAAAAGCTTTTATCGAAGGACCAAAATGCTGGCGCAGCTTGCCCGGCGGCAGCTCGGGATCGGTCTGCATCGGGTCCTGCATGACGCCCGCCGCGAAGGCGATTGGCGTGCAGAGGACACTGTCATCCTCCTGTGACAAAGTTTGACTGAGCAGTGGCAGGATGCCGGCAGGCACGATCTCCTGCCCGGCCCAGGTCCCGCCCTGAGCGAGCATGGCGTAGAATTTACCCAAGCCTCTGGCGCTACCGACGCCGCCCATGCTGGCATAGCCGCGCGACCACGTTTCAGGTAAATTGAAGTCGCTAACGGCATTCAGTCCGACAGGTGAACCAAAGGTGCGCTGAGTCATGGACCCTACCGTGCTAAAGGCCTTGAGAAACGGCTGATCATTGACCGCGATGCTGATTTTACCAGGGTAGATGGATGCCACGCGCTTATGCTGGGCGCTGGGTAGGCCAATCCAAAAATCGAGACCGAGCGGGCTGCCGATGGTCTCACGGAAATACTCGCCCAGTGACTCCGCGCCAGTAATGCGGCGGACGATTTCATCCATGAGGAAACCAAAGGTGCGGGCATGATAGCCCTGCTTTGTCCCTGGTTCCCAAAGTGGTCGCTGATGCTCGATGGCATCAATGACCGCTTCATAATTGAAGATCGGCACTCGCTCATCCAGCGCACAAAGCCCGGCGGTGTGGGAGAAGAGATGGGCAAAAGTCATGGTTCCTTTGCCTTCGGCAACAAACTCCGGCCATACCTCTGTGACTGGACTATCGATGGCCAGATCAGCTTCATGCAGCGCCATCAGGCAGCAGACAGCCGCAGGCCCCTTTGTCGCGGACCACACGGGGGCGAGTGTCTCAGCATCCCAGGCACGAATCCGTGCTCGGTCAGTGTGTCCCTGAGCCAGGCTGAGGATTTCGACACCGTTTTGCCAAATGGAAACGGCAGCGCCCAGCTCGCCACGAGTGTGGAAATTTTCCTCAAACCACGTCGTAACGGCGGCGAGTGCAGATGGAGCGGGCTTATACATCAGATCTTTTCCAACTTCTTGCGCAGGCCGTCGAGGTCAGGGTCTTTGCGGGCATGGTTGCGCAGACTGCCATCCATTTCAAAAGACTGCTCCAGCAACTGCAGCGCTTTTTCATCCTGACCCAGGCAGGCCAGATAGCAGCCAACATTGTAATAATAAACAGGCTTTGTTCGTAGCACCGCCGGACCGCGCGCTAGCAAGTCCAGTGCCTCATGCGTCTGGCCCAGTTCATGCAGGCAGTAGGCCGCGTGGATGTAGCCGCCGGGCTCGGCTGGCTCCAGCTCGCGGAGTTTTTGGGTCAAAGCCAAGCCCTCAGCCCAGCGCTTCTCACCCATGAAGCAGAGCACAATTAGCTCGATCACATCGGGCCGCTCTGCGGACTTCGTGGGCAGGTGTGATAGCTCCATCCGAGCCTCGCTGTGGAGACCCAGCTCGATGTAACCCTCGGCGGCGAGGATGCGGCGTTCCAGCTCTGTCATGGTGCTAAAAATGCTATGTGAACAGCATACAGCGCTGCGGACAAGGCATTTGTCACCCGCCGCTTGCTTCCAGCACTCTTCCAGCTACTCTCGCGCTCCTTTTATGGCCACTGCGAAAGCCCCCACCGCCGCCCAACATCCCGTCAACGCCAAGCTTACCGCCGATGATAAAATCGAGCTGTATCGCAAGATGGTCCGCATCCGCCGTTTCGAGCAAGTCTCGCTCCAGCATTATCAGGCCGGTCGCATGGGCGGCTTCCTGCACCTTTACATCGGCCAGGAATCTGTCGCCGTGGGCTGCGTCTCTCTGATGGGTCAAAATGATCACGTCATCACTGCTTATCGCGATCACGCTCACGCGCTTGGCGTTGGCATGTCGATGGATGAATGCATGGCCGAACTCTTCGGCAAAGCCACCGGCTGCTCTAAGGGTAAAGGCGGGTCGATGCATTACTTCGCGCCTGACAAAAATTATTGGGGCGGTCACGGCATCGTCGCCGGACAGACACCACTGGGGCTCGGACTCGCTTATGGCCTGAAGTATCGCGGACTCAAAGGAGCTGCGATGTGCTTCCTCGGTGACGGCGCTGTGAACCAGGGTGCTTTCCATGAATCCCTGAACCTCGCTGCCCTGTGGGATTTGCCCGTGATTTACATCATCGAAAATAACGGCTACTCCATGGGCACCAGCCAGGAGCGCTCATCCGCCTTTGACGGCTGCCTCGCCAAGCGCGCTGAAGGCTACGGCATGGCTTGGGATCAGTTCATCGGTGAGGACATCTTTGAAGTCCGTGCTCGCGTGCAAAACGCCATCGACCGCGCCCACAACGAAAGCAAACCCACGATCCTCGAAATCGCCACCTACCGCTGGGAAGGCCACTCCGTCGCCGATGCCAATAAGATGAAGTACCGCACCAAAGAAGAGGTGGAGCTTTATCAGCGTGAGCACGACCCCATCCAGGTCTTGAAGCGCAATCTGATCACCGAAGGCGTGGCCACGGAAGACCAGCTCAAGAAGATCGACCGCGACGCCCAGGCCGAAGCCGAAGCCTCCGCCGAATTCGCCAAAGCCAGTCCGTATCCCGAGCCTGAGTCCATCTTTGAAGACGTGTACTGGGAAGTCGATAACAAGACTGAAGCCGGCGCGACGGGTAGGCACTTCTTCAACGACTGAGGCGGCTAGGCAAGCCGCCGCTTGCGATCATCATGCAGCTTCAAATAACCGTCTAAAGCCACTGCTCCCAACACTGCTACTCTGAGCTCGGAGCACCGCCTTGAGGCGGTCCCCGGCCGCTACATTGGAGAAACACGCCGCCACACTCACGCGCACGAATCACTGAACCCGTCAGTGATGGCTTGGACATTAGTGATCATTAGTGTCCATTAGTGGTTAGCAAATCCGCCACCATGAATCTCGCCAAACTCGTCACCTCCATCAACACTGAACTGCGCATCGCAGAACTGCCGGACTACGCGAACGCCGTCAACGGACTGCAACTCGCAAACCGAACAGGCATTGTGACCCGAGTCGTCGCTGCCGTGGATGCCACGTTACCCGTCGTGAAAAAAGCCATCGCTGCCGGTGCCGATTTGCTCATCGTCCATCACGGCATGTTTTGGAGCGGACTCCAGCCTTGGACCGGCGCGACCTTTGAGCGCATGAGCCTCGCCTTGGAAAACAACCTCGCCATTTACAGCGCACACCTGCCGCTGGATGTGCACCCCATCCTCGGCAACAACGCTTGCATCGTTCGCGCCATGCAGCTCACGCCCAGCGGCGGCTTCCTCGAATACAAAGGCCTGTCTGTCGGCGTCACCTGCGACGCTGCGCTGAGTCTCGATGACGTGCTCGCCCGTTTCAGCTCGGCGCTCGATGGCGGACGCGTCCACGTCTGTGCTGGTGGACCGAAGATCACATGCAAGATCGGCATTTCATCAGGCGGCTCCGGTTCCGAAATCGCTGCTGCCGCGAAGGCTGGTGTGGACACCTTCATCACCGGTGAAGGCCCGCACTGGAGCTACACGCTAGCCGAAGAACTCGGCATCAATGTCCTATACGGCGGTCACTACGCCACTGAGACCTTCGGCGTCAAAGCGATGGCTCAGCATTTGCAGGAGCAATTTGGATTGCCCTGGAATTTTGTCGATCATCCGACCGGGCTGTGAACCCTGCCTCGCGGTTTCCTCAGGCCCGACTTCCTAGAAGTCGGGAAATCATCTGCCAGTTGCCACCAGGTGCGATTTGAGGCAATCCTGTGCGCATGAGTTCCCGTAAACGAAGCCGTTCTGGAAAAAGTCCCCGCTGGCTGTTCACCCTCCTCGGGCTAGGTGCGTTGACTGTGTTGATACTGCTGTTCGCACCCATGCTCGTCATGAGCCGGGTGCGTGGCTATCTTCAGAAGGAAGCGTTTCGTGGCAAGATGGAGCAGTTCTTTGGCGCACAACTTCGCGGCAGCGTGACGCTCGCCCCGCTGCGCTGGACCGGTGATGAAGTCACCACGCAGGACGCACACGCCACCACCGCCAGTGGCTGGCAGGCCGACCTCAATGGCCTGCACCTTGCGCTCGATTGGAATGCTTTTCGACAAAGTAAATGGCGCATCATCAACACCGGCATGGATGCGCTGGAGGTCCGCTATGTAGTTCCGCCTCTAGGCGGTTCATCTTTCGGAGCACCGCCTTCAGGCGGCTCTGGGAACGTTTACGAAGCGTCCCAGACCCCAGAGCCGTCTAAAGTCGGTGCTCCAAGCTCCATCCCTGCCTGGCTGCGCAGCTATCTACCAAGCACCACTGAAGTGGATGGCGTCCGCGTGGATGATTTCTCCCTGACCTACGGACCGTGGAAGCTCACCGAGTCCAAGCTCCGCATCGGAGCCTGGCAGCAGGGTGAGCACTCCATTCAGGCCATCATCGAAGGCGGCATCGTTGAGACCCCCATTCAGCTTCCCGTGCAGCTCGTGCCGATGAAGTTTAATCTCACGCGCGCCATCACGCGACTGAGTCGTGACGACCTGCATCTCAGCGAGGCCATTGTCCATTGGCTGGGCGACAGCGAGATCACGGTGAACGGCCACATTAGCCCGAAAGAAGGTTCGTGGAAAATGAGCACCCACCTCGTCGCCATCCCGCTGCGTGAGGTCATGAGCGACGACTGGAAACTACGTCTCACGGGCTTGATCCAAGGTGATCTCGACATCGAAGGCAGCCGATCTAAGGCACCGAGTGTCGAGGGCGATGTGCAGCTCAAAAACGGCGTGCTGACCGCAATGCCCATCCTCAACAAGCTCGCCACCTACACCGGCGTCGAGCGCTTCAAGCGTATCATCTTCGACATTGCCAGCGCACACGTGCGCGGTTCGGGTGAGACACGACAGTTTGATAAAATCATCATTCAATCCAACGGCCTTGTCCGCATCGAAGGCAGTCTTTTTATTCAGGGCGGCCAGGTCAACGGCAACTTCATGCTCGGCGTCACGCCAGAAACCTTGAAGTGGATTCCTGGAGCACAGAAACACGTCTTCACAGGCACGAATCCACAGGGGCCGCCCGGCATGTTGTGGACTCCCCTGCGCGTCACCGGCACCATCGACTCGCCGCGTGAAGACCTGACCGACCGCCTCATCGGTGGCGCAGGCAAAGCCCTGCTCAATGCCCCGATTGAAGTCGTCACCCAGGGCGCCGAACTCCTGCTGAGTCCCGTGCTCGGAAAAGACACCGCGAAGAAGCCCGGAGATGCCCTCAAAGGAGCCGCCGACGCCGCAGGCAAAGCTGCCGAAAAGAGCATTGATCTGCTCAAAGGCTTCGGCGGTGGATTGCTCGGGAAGTGAGTCAAAATCATGTCCCTCTCCGCCAAACAGACCGAGCTCATCAATGATCTGAACCTGATCGAAGATGCGCATGAGCGTTTATCTGCACTAACTAGCTATGTGGCTAGAACACGTCTGCCTGATGAGCTGAAAACGGATGACCTCATCGTCCCCGGTTGCATCTCCCGTGTCTGGGTGCATGGAGAACTGCGTGATGGCCTCACGCATTTCCGCTGCGCTGCTGATTCCCCCATGGTCGCCGGTTTGATCGCCCTGCTCTGTGATCTCTACAGTGTTGCCACACCCGCTGAGGTGGACGAGATCGAACCCGAGATCTGGGCGCGCTGCGGCTTCGTGAAACTACTTTCTCCTACACGCCTTAATGGTCTCGCCGCCGTGCGAGCACGTTTGAAGGAGTTAGTGCAAGGTTGGCTGTGAGTGCCACAAGACGCGCTTTGCAAAAGTCACCCCTAGTGGTTTATTCCAGCAGCGCTGTTAGTTAGATGAATTTGCGTTTGATGTGGGCTTCCTTATTCCAGCAGCGCCAGTCTAAAACCGATGCGTCACGCGTGGCCGGAACATGCGCGGCTCGATGGGGTGTATGTGCGTGTCATCGGCAGCCGGACGGCAAGGAGCCTGACTCTCGTAAAAGTAGGATATGTCGTTGTCCCGGCGGTCCAGCAGGTTCAAGCAATCGACGGCGACCTCCCAGTTCTTCGTGCGATAGCCACGCTGTCGCGTCCACGCACGGTCTCGGTTTCCTCCAAGGGACTGTTGGCAAACATGCGCACGCGGGCTCCGGCGAACCAGCCGGGCGCCACTCCCTGCGCGCCGAGATTGACGCCGCCACTGAACATGATGGGGATGCTGTTCGGGATGCGGTCCTCACCCGTTGAAGTATCAATGAAGCGCGCATGTGTCAGCGCCAGCTCGCCATCAGCACTGAACCATTGGGTAGGCCGCCAGTAGCTGGCCACCTCGATGCCGTTGCGCTCGGAGCTAGGCCCCGGTTCACTGATCTATTGCCTCATCAATAAATCACACCGGAGGGTGGCGTTAGGGTAGGGATCGCTGCCTCTTGAAGCCTCTGTATTGCGGTGAAGCACTTAGATGACAGTTGCCTTCTGGCGGTCAGCGGGGCATGACTCGTCTGCTCCATGAATGCGTCGCCCATCCTGGCCTGGCTTGAATTTTCTGACGGACGTCTATTTAATCTGATGGGTGCGGCGACTGTGGGGCGGGCATCGGAGAATGTGGTGGTGCTTACGGATGACCAGATTTCTCGCCGACACGCGATCATGCAGTCTCAAGGCGAATGCGAATTTTGGCTGGTGGATCCCGGCAGCACGAACGGCTCTTACCTCAATGAACGGCGTATTTCACAAGCGCTGCAATTGCGTGTCGGTGATGTCATCCGACTTTCCGCGGTGGAGATGACGTTTCATCCGGAGATGCTGACCGGCGCGCACTCAGCGGGGCGGCAGCTTATGGCCAGCACCATGCTAGGCGTGAAGACCGCGCAGTGCTGGATGCTCATGGCGAACATCATCGGCTCCACCCAGCCAGCTCAAAATCTTTCCACTGAAGAATTGCCACGCATCACCGGCGGCTGGTCCAAAGCCTGCCGCGAGATCATCGAATCTCACGGCGGCAATATCATGAAGTATCTTGGCGATGGCTTCTTTTGCTATTGGGAATCTGAGCCGGACAGCGCTGAAAATATTCGTCGTGCGCTAGCCGATCTTTATCCGATGCAGAGTCGGAAATCAGCGCCTTTTCGCATCGTCCTGCATCATGCTACACATGGCACAGCGGCTCTCGGTAGTGTGCCGATGATGGCGGAAATGAACCTGCATGGCCCTGAAGTGAACTTTTCTTTTCGCATCAAAAGATCGCGCGTACTCTAAATTTGAATGTGATGTTCAGCCAGCCCTCGCACGAGCGACTCGGCCTGATGGTGCCTCAGGTGCATACTGGCACGGCGGCCAGACTCTCAGGCCAGCACACCTTTTTTATTCCCAGATCTACCCAACACGTGACGCCATGATTTTGCGCTGCCTCTTCCTCATCCTTCTTTCATTCACCACGGCACAGGCAGCGGAGAAGTGGACCTATCTCGACAACGGTAAAGTTCGGCTTGGCGTGAACCTCAGCGCAGGTGCTTGTGTGGGTTGGTTCTCACACGCGCACTCCTCGAACAATCTCCTCAACGCCTATGACGTGGGCCGCTACCTCCAGCAGTCGTATTATGGCGACAAGGATGGCAGCGACTGGAATGGCAAGCCTTGGCGCTACAACCCTGTGCAGGGCGGCTCATGGAAAAACGAGTCTGCCGTCGTGCTCGAATCACGCGATGAAAAAGACGAGCTTTATGCGAAGATCCAGCCGCGTCATTGGGCCACAGGGGCGCTCATCAAAGAGGTGACTCTGGAGCAATGGCTGCGTCTTGAGGGCGGCCTCGCGCGCTTGAAATTCAAGATGACTTATAACGGTGAAAAGCAGCACGCAGCCTATCACCAGGAGTTACCAGCGCTGTTTGTGAAGCCAGCGCTCGATACGTTGGTTTTTGTGAATGCTAAGCAACAACTCACTCGCAAGCAGCCCGGTTTTCCCAATGAAATGATCAACTTTGCCGAGCCTTGGCTCGCCTGGGTGGATGCCAAGGACAGCGGCCTCGGCCTCTGGTGTCCGCACGCCAAAGAAGCCACCTGTTATCGCGTCCGCGAAGGCAATCGGGGTGACGTGAGCTACGCCGCCCCACTGCAAACTTTCGCACTCAAGCCTGGGCTTGTTTTTGAATACGAAGTCGTGCTCGCCATCGGCACGGTGGAGCAGATTCGCAGTGTGTTTAGTAAGCTTCAATGAATCTCAGGTGTGCACGGCTCGGCGTCAGCCCCCTGAAGGTAAGTGCGGCCTTTGTAAAACATGGCGACGAAGACAAACAGCACGGTTGTAACAGCCATGCACTGCACGAAGAACCAGTAGTAGGCTGAGCCATTCAGGGCGCTCGATAGCCCGGCTTTTTCGATCGAGGCATTGACCAGTGAGGTGAAGAGATTGCCGAGAAACACACTGGCGTAGAAGAGGCCCATGATGAAGGACTTTAGCCGGGCAGGAGCCTGCGTGTAACTGAACTCCAGGGCGGTGATGGAGACCATGATCTCCGCTGAAGTAATCAAGAGATAGGCCAAGATCTGCCACCAGATGCTGGGTGTTTCACCTGCGGCGATCCAGGTTTCAATCAAGCCTGGAATGATGAACGAAACGGCGGCGACGCCGAAGCCCGCGCAGATTTTCCGCAGTGGCGTGAGCGTGAAGACCTTGCCAACGAGAGGATAAACAACCAGCGAAAAGAAGGGAATCATGGCCAGCACGAAAAGGGGATTCACGGCTTGGATTTGATCTGGCAGGACCTGCACACCGAAGACATTCAAATCCATGTGAGTTGCCTGTGTGACCCACCTAGAGGCGGTTTGATCAAACAAACTCCAGAACATGGCGATGAAGGCGTAGATCATGGCGAGGCCAGCGATGGAGCGCAGCACATCCGGTCGGTTAAGCTCCTGCCAGAAGACGTGCGGCTGTGGTGGAATATGGGCAAATTTATGCCGACCCATCCAAAACAGAATAGTGGCGACAAGCATGAAAATCCCAGGCACACCAAAGGCAACGTGCGGGCCGTAGTGCTTCATCAACCACGGAGTCAGGAGTGTGGAGAAGAAGGAACCAAAATTGATCGCAAAATAGAACCAGTTGTACATGCGCGGCAGCAGGTGTGAATTGCTGGCACCAAACTGATCTCCGACATGGGAGGCCACGCAGGGCTTGATGCCGCCCGCGCCAAGAGCGACGCAGGAAAGCCCCAGAAACAGTCCCTGCCGTGTTTGATCCAGGGCCAGTATGAGATGCCCCACACAGTAGAGCAGTGACAGGCAGATGATGGTTCGGTATTTGCCTAACCAGAGATCGGCCAAAAGACCGCCTAACAGTGGCGTGAGATAAACGGCACCCATGTAGATGTGCAGCCACTTCGCAGCCTCAGGCTCGCTCATCACATCCTTCATGCCTGCATGATTCACGAGCGCCTGAGTCATGAAGATCATAAGGATCGTCCGCATCCCGTAGAAGCTAAAACGCTCTGCTAGCTCATTGCCTATGATGTAGGGGATGCCGGGCGGCATCGTGGTAAGCTGGGCAGGAGAGGTGCGGAAGGACATCTCACTCGATCTTGGGAGCTTTCGCATGCAGCGTCAATGCGGCAACTCGGTGTTGGCCACGCCTTGTGTGCCTGGGTGGAAGAGGTTATTGGAAAAATGCATACCGCGCGGTGTGTTCGGGCCGCCGGGGATTATGACGGCGTATTTGTAGCGCGGTTTACCGATGCTGTGGACGATGTTGCCCTGCACGATGACGTCGGTAAGCGGCGGGTCGTCGGGCTGCTGGCCTGTATCAAATTTGAAGGGCGCGCGCTCGTTTCCCCAGATCCAATGCGCGTCGCCATGACCGAAGTCGGAGATGATGTTATTGGCGATGATCGATCCTCCGTCGGTGTTTTCAGCATTCGCCGCCGCACCAGGCATGAGGCCGATGGCCCAGAGGCAGTTTTTGACGAACTGATTACCTGTGATGATCACATTGCGCGAGCCATGCATGGCCTTCATGCCCATGAAGGAATTCACGACGATGTTGTTCGAAACGATGACGTGATCCGAATGCAGGTCGATACCCTGCGCGGCGTTTTCAATGTGATTGCTCAGGATGCGAGTGAGGTCGCTCACCTCTGGCGCGGTGACGATGATGCCGGAGCCTTGTTGCCAGGCGTCTGTGTAGTTTAGATCCCAAGTTGCCTGGTTGACGATGCTGCCTTTCTCGGCGTTTTTTTTGATCCAGTCACCCAGCTTGTGCTTCGCCTTTAGCTCCGGTGTCGGCACCATATTGTCCTCAACGACTCGATTACTTTCGATCAAAGTGCCAGTGCTGTAGCTCACGCTGATGCCTGTGCCGTCGGTGCAGTTGAAGGCGTAGCCCAGGTCTTTATTTGCTGTGCGGTCATCCACGCTCAGTCGCATGTAGTTCCGCACCAGACAGCGGCTGATGCGGCAGTTCTGGCTATTACGAAGTGTGATCGCTCCGGCTGCGCTGCGGTTGTCGATCACGTGCACATTTTCGATGACAAGATCGCGGCATTTGATGGCAATGATTCCTTCATTGCGGGACTCCATCATCCCTTTCGGTCGCGTGAGAGTCAGGTCACGAATCTCCGCGCCATTGGCATTCTCGATCTCAATGATCGGCTGGTCTGCACTTTGCTGGATGATGCGGCCCGGTCCCATCAAGCCGCTGTATTCACCTCGAATCCGAATCTTTTCCGTGATCGAATAATCACCCGCCGGAACAAATAACATGCGGTTCGGATTCGCATTCAGCGCTTCTTGAATCGTCGGATAAGAGGTTACTGAAAGTTCGGCGACGGGGGCGTTGGCAAGCAGGAGGCAAGCGAATAGAAGGCATGACATGTGGGAATACGTATTCGGCCTCAAAGACTGGTTCTTGCGTGCTCCAGACATTTAACCAAGAAGCCTTGCCCGTTATCACCGCACGGGTAATTTCGGCTCCCATGCCTGATCTCGACATTCGTGAAATCCATCTCCTGCGCGGTCCCAATATCTGGGCAAATTATCCTGTGCTGGAAGCTTGGGTGGATCTGGGCAGCCTTAAGGATGCGTCTTCGGAGGAGATCACGGGATTTAACGAGCGACTCAAGTCATGGCTACCGGGAATGATCGAGCATAGGTGCAGTGTGGGTGAGCGCGGCGGCTTCTTTCAGCGGTTAGATCGTGGAACTTACCCTGCGCATATCTTGGAGCATGTGACGCTGGAGTTGCAGACGCTTGCGGGTCACCAGCTAGGCTTTGGTAAAGCACGGGAGACGTGTGTGGAAGGCCTCTACAAAGTCATCGTTCGTTATCTAGATGAGGTGGTGGTGCAGGAGTGTCTGCGCAGTGCGCGGGAGCTGCTGCTGGCGGCCTATTCAGGCGGAACGTTTGATGTCGCGGCAGAAGTGACTCGTTTGCAGGATGTGGTGGATCGCAATGCGCTCGGGCCTAGCACGAAAGCGATCGTGGATGCTGCGAAGGAGCGCGGTATTCCTTGGCGGCGCTTGCAGGAAGGGCGCAGTTTGATACAGCTCGGTCAAGGCGTGAAACAGCGCCGTATCTGGACGGCGGAATCTGACCGCACGGGGGCTATCGCGGAATACATCGCCCAAGACAAAGATCTCACGCGCACTTTCCTGAGACAGGCAGGTGTGCCGGTGCCCGCAGGCCGTGTGGTGAGTGATCCGGCTGATGCCTGGAACGCGGCTGAAGAGGTGGGCTTGCCCGTCGTCGTGAAGCCGACGGATGCCAATCACGGTCGCGGTGTGTTTATTGATCTCGGCACTCGTGAGCAAGTCACTGAAGCCTATCCGCAAGCTCTCAAAGAGGGCACGGGGGTGATGGTGGAGCGCTTCATTCCTGGGGTGGATCACCGCCTGCTGGTGGTTGGCAGTGACATGATCGCTGCAAGCCGTGGTGATCCGGCGATTGTCGTGGGAGATGGTAAGGGTAGCATCGTGCAGTTGGTCGAAGAGCAGTTGAACTCTGACCCCCGCCGTGGCGAGCTTGAGACTTGCCCCTGGGATAAAATCAACACGTCTACATGGGACCCGGTGATCCTTGCGGATCTACTAAATCAAGGCTGCCAGCCTGACTCGGTGCCGCATGATGGTGAGCGCGTCATGGTGGCTCGATTTGCTAACTGGGCTATCGACATCACCGATGATGTCCACCCGAGTGTGCGCGATCATGTGGTGACGGCAGCGAAGGTTGCGGGGTTGGATATATGTGGCGTGGATGTGGTGTGTGAAGACATTTCTAAACCGCTGGAGCAGCAAGGCGGGGCCATCGTCGAGATCAATGCCAGCCCTGGCCTGCTGATGCACTTGAAGCCCGCCGTGGGTAAGGTGAGACTTGTCGGCGAGGCGATCGTCGACATGCTTTTCCCACCGGGAGAGGATGGTCGCATCCCCGTGATCGGCATCACGGGCACACACGGCAAAACGACCACGGCAAAGCTTCTGGCACATCTTTTAAAATCAACCGGCAAGTTTCTCGGCGTGTGTCACAGCGATGGACTTCAGTTCGGAGCGCGCACGGCGGAGTCAAAGCAAGGTGATCGCCTCTTTGGCACGCAGGGCGTGCTGCTACATCCGTGGACTGAAATCGCCATCTGTGAGACGAGTGCCGAGTCCATCATCTTCGAAGGCATAGGCTATGACCGCTGCCAAGTCGGCGTGGTGTTGAACGTCGGCGGGGAGCATCTAGGCATGGGCTATATCGACACGCTGGAGCAGATGACGAAGGTCAAGCGCTGTGTTGTCGATGTCGTGCTGCCAGGCGGAACGACTGTCCTGAATGCCGATGATGCCGAAGTCGCTAGCATGGCTTCATTTTGCAAAGGCAGCGTGCTGCTTTTCTCCCGTGATGCGACGAATGCCAACCTCAATGAGCAACGTGCGAGTGGTGGTCGTGTGGTGCTCGTACAGGATGAATCGATCCTTCTGGCTGAGGGCGATTCGGCCCGCAGACTCTGTGCCATAAGTGAGGTGGCGCTGCCTATGAGTGGCCACTTTGCCTTTCATCTCGAAAACGTTCTTGCCGCCATCGGTGCCGCCTGGGCCATGGGATTGAATGATGCGGCGATGGTGGATGGATTGCGGAGCTACACCTGAATCATCGGTCGGAGCAATAAGAGCCGTATCGTCACGTTGATGGCTAAGTCATGTTTTTTGAAAACACCTTAGAGTCCATCATACGATGCAGATAGGCGTGCGTATCCCAGTCTGCTCGGAGCTGCCCATGCTACAGCAAGAATGGCAGCGATTGGGCATTGAGATACACGTTGCTTCAGTGCAGACTGATGATGATTCACTGCACCTGAGTTTGACGGCTGAGGCTCAAACGTGGATGCCCGATTTTGATACGCTGGCTCTCGCAGCCACGCTGAAACTCTCAGTGAATGACAGTGATGATGACCTGCTGCGGGAGATTTGGCTGACACTGCTAAACAGCCCGCTAGCGCTGGAATTTCCCAGTGCAGAAGAACTAATCTCCTCGGTAAATATTCGTCGCAACATCGCTCGCAACGCGACCAGCACTTGTCTCAACTTTCACACCACGGCGGTTGAGCGGCCAAACGATTGCTGGTGCTACTCTGAGGATACAGGCTTTGTCCTGATCCCGGGTAGTCCGCTGATCGAGTCACTGCGAAAAGCCTGTCAGCCAAAGCTCGATGACCCGCTGTATTCATTCTCATGCTACAGGGCTACAGAGTACGTGATCCTGCTTTCGATCGCTGAAGAGGCTCGGCAGCGTCACCCCAAATTGTTGCAGCGGTTGCAGGAGCAATGGGAGACTAAGGCGATAGCCTCGCGGCGTTTTCATGACGTCTTCATGAATGAGGTGGGAACCTTGGAGCAGCCTTTGCCCATGCATTACTATGTGCCGGGGGATCGTGTTTGGTTTCGCAATCCAGATGAACCCTCCGAAGATGCCACCGGCTATGAGGGGTCTTGGGTGTTTTATCTCGGCGGCGGTTTGTTCTCCAATTTCTGGAAGTGTGATCAGGCCTTCACTGTGCTAACCAAGTGCATCGAAATTTATCACTGGCGCGAATCTGCTTTTCAGGATGCGGAAGGCGAGATGCAGATGGATGAAACCAAGGTGGAACAACTCGTGGAAAAAACCCTGGCCGACCCAGTGGCCTGCGCAAAAATTTATGAACTCATGCACCGCATGCGTGACCCGCTTAATGTGTATGCTGGCGGCGGTTGCATGGATGCCACGCGCGAGACGACCAAATTTGTGACTGCAACTCACGGTGACATCATCAAAGGTCTGGATGCACTCTTGGTCTGAGCGACTTCATAGCCTGAGATATAGCTTCCTGCGGTGCATCCATAAAACGATGAGCCACAGAATGAGTAAGCTACAGGCACCGATCAGAGCGGGTGCCAAAGCATCGCCAAAGATTCGGAAAACATGGGTTCCCAAGTGCTGCTTGAGGCTATCAGCCAAAGGGATATCAAGGGCGTGTCGCATCAGATAAAAGGCCAGCGAGTTCATGCCGACGACGACGAAAGGAAACGCCCAGCGCTGCCATTGGCACACATCGACGAGGTAATGAATCGCCGTCAGAATCAGGAAGCAGCAGCCGCCGCTGAACAGCGCCCAGGAAGGTGTCCAGAGGTGCTTAACGATCGGGCAAATACCAACAAATTGCATCGCCAAGCTGATGGCGATGCAGGATGTGCCAGCGATGACGAGACACTTCGTAGGTTGAGCGGTTTGCTTCAGCCACGTCCCCGCCATTAAACCGAGAATCATCGTCGGAATCGTTGAGAGCACATTGATCGTCGTGTAGCCACCCAAATAGCCGACGTAGGGGGAGAGGCGCGGGAAGGTATTGAGCAGCCAAAGATCAAAAGCCCAGCCTGCATTGCGATTGTGATTCCAGTGGGCAAAAAAGCCGGTGAAATCGTGACTCCAACCTTCCGGCACGTTGAATGCCGTGGGATCGAGATGCGGCGGCAAAATCGGGTAAAGGGCAAAAATGAGCCAATGCGCGACCAACAAGCCGCTGCACCAGAGCAAGCGTGTTTTATTACCGCAGAAGGCTAGGGCGAAGACCAGCATGTAACCGAGGCCAGTTTGAGTTAGTGTCTCGTCAAAGGTCCAGTTTGTAATGTCACGGTCTATACTGCGGATGTAGATGCCGAGAAGAATAAGAGCCCCAGAGCGCCATAGTGCATGCAGTGTCAGGCTGCGTTTCGACTGCCCTTTGCTAACTCGTGATGAGACTGAGAACACGAGTGCTGTGCCCGTTAGAAACGCGAATGAGGGATGGATCAGGTCATTGAGCGAGCAGCCAACCCACGGGACGTGAGAGGAATGAAACCCGATGAATTGCCAGACTGCACTGTCAGGAAAGTTAAGCGCCACTTCATCAAGCTCCATGAGGCGCATACCGACGAGGAACATGACGATTCCACGATACACATCGAGCGAGGAGAGGCGGGTCATACGGTCAGCGATTGTCCAGAATCTGAAACAGATTGTGGCGGATCGTTCCACAGCGGCACGTCGATAGCGCGCGCATAATCTGGGACGATGGGTGGATTCGCCTGAATGAAAACGGCGTTGCGAGTCAGCAACATGTAATCCGTGGGGTAGCAGCCGTCCTCGTCTGAATCATTAGCTAGACGTGAGCTGTGCAGGCCGAACTCACTCGCGACTCCTGCGACAACGGGAGCGAGATTCAGCGAGTGATTCGTGATGCGTACGACGATGATCCCGTCTTGCTTTAGATGGCGCAGGTAGAGTTCAAAGGCCTCGCGCGTGAGCAGATGCACGGGCACCGAGCCGCCGCTAAGGGCGTCTAGCAGCAGCACGTCAAAGTTCTGTGGTTTATCATGCTCCAGCGTGAGGGGTGTATTACCGATGACGGGCTCGTAAACCGCGCCGCGTGTCTGCATGTCTGTGATGAAGGTGAACCACTTCAATGCTAGCCGCTCGGCGTTGGGATTGACCTCATAGAAGCGGTAGGTTTGTCCTTTTTCAGCGTAGCAGGCCACGGTGCCCGCGCCCATGCCGATGACGCCAACGCGGGCATCAGGCTGATTTTTCAGCGTCTCAAGCGCAGGCCCGATTCCGGTGGGTCGTGAGTAATGGGTCAGCGGATCACGCCGCCGCGTCGGCGTTATGTTTTGTCGGCCATGTTTGACATTGCCGCTGATGAAGGAGCGCAGCGTTTCACCCGTGTCCTCATCTTGGCACTCGGAGACGGAAAGCAGTCCGTAGAAGTCACGATAAAGTTCTTTTTCCTCATCAAAAGTGAACTCCAAGCGGCCTATGTAAATGAGTCCTGCTAGCGTCAACATTCCCCATGCGACCTGCCAAGGACGACTGCGCAACACGGCTGGCAGCCCCGCAAACGCAGCCCAAGAGACGAGTGCGAAACCCGCTAGCAGCGCCAGTGACCATTCCAAGTAAGTATCAAATAGCAGCGGTACCATGATGCTCACGATTAGCCCGCCCAGCGCACCGCCGGCAGACATCAGTAGGTAGTACTCTGTGAGAAATTTTTTATCAGGCTTCAAGCGCGCGAGCTCTCCATGACAAACCATGCAGACGTTGAACATGGCGGCCAACTGCACGACTAATTGAGCCACAAAACTCGGCGTCCAATTTTCAAACTCATACATGGCCTTACCATAGAACAGCAGTGCCAGCGCCGGCAGTGCCCACGCGCTGCGTGCATACCAGCGTGGATGATTAAAGCAGATGATGAGTGAGACTAGATACAGACTGAGAGGCGCGACCCATAAGAACGGAATCATCGCGACATCCTGACAAACATGATTGGTGGTGCTCAGCAGAAGCAGTGCGGCAAAACCTGCTAGCAGCAGCCACAGCACGCGGCGTATATAGGTGGGTTTGATAGCATGTGTTTCCGTCTGCGGATGTGGAAGGCCGACGGTCCATGCGAGCAGCATCAAAATACGCAGGACTGGTTCTTCAGCTCTGGTGGGTTTCAGCGCCGCATCTAGCACGATAGGCAGCAGTAGGGCTGCGATAAGCAGCGCTGAACCGTGCACCCAAGCCTGTGTGCGTGGCCGACCTTTCGCCAGCAAGTGCGCTGTGCTGTAGCCACCAAACAACACGACCAGGAAAAACAGCATGCATGTCGTCCACACGCCGGGACTGCCGCCGAACCATGGTAGGATGAATTTGCTGATGAGGGGCTGCACTTGAAACGGCAGGAAGGCACCGAGAAGGCTAACCAAACAAAAGACGAGGTTCATAGACGGGTCAGTAGTATCGCTCGAGTTTGCGCCGGCTCTCGCGATCTAAGTCAGTCATCTTTGGCACGAGATAGCGCGTGCCCAGTTTGTCGATGATCACAAGACGGCCGCCACCAAGACTCTGGATGCTCTCGTCCGTCTCGATGCGAAAGGTCGTTGTGCCGCGGTCGGTTTCGACGAGCCAGTCGTGACCATCTGGAGCTCGTGTGATCGCCACGATGCGGCGGATGACCGGCACGAAATGACGCTTGGCAAGCGCCGCATCGAGCGCGGCGCGTTGAGGAGCATCGAGCGTGGTCGGATCTTCGATGCAGGCGATCTCCAGCCCTTTCGTATCCAGAATGGCGATCCAGTGCGCTGGATCGGTCAGAGGGAAGAGCCGTATGGGACGCACGTCAGGCTGGTGGAGGATGGAGATGAGGTCGATCATGCCGCGTTCACCTCCACCATGGCCTGATGCAGACGTGCATAAGTGCCGCTGCGACTCATGAGGTCTTCATGCGTACCGATTTCACTGATCACACCATTTTCGACAACCACGAGCCGGTTTGCTTTTCGTAAAGTACCAAGACGATGCGCGATGGCGATAGTGGTGCGGCCTTTGACGAGGTGATCGAGTGCAGCCTGGATCTCGCGCTCCGTTTCAGTGTCCACCGACGAGGTGGCTTCATCAAGAATCAAGATCGCTGGATCGATGAGCAAAGCCCGAGCGATGCTGATGCGCTGGCGCTCGCCGCCAGAGAGATGCTGCCCGCGCTCGCCGACCATCGAGTCATACGCATCGGTGAGTTTCAGGATGAAATCATGCGCCCGTGCTGCCTTCGCTGCCGCCATGATTTCTGCCCGCGTCGCGTCAGGTTTTCCATAGGCGATGTTTTCGGCGATGGTGCCGAAGAACAAGTAAGGCTCCTGCAAAACGAGGCCAAGATTACGCCGGAAATCGACGACATCGATCTCGCGCAGGTCCTGTCCATCGACCAGAACGGCCCCCTCACTTACATCGAAGAAACGGCAGGCGAGATTAACCAACGTTGTCTTTCCGGCACCACTTGGGCCGACGAGGCCGATCATTTCACCGGGTGCGATTTTCAAGTCGATACCACGAATGATCTGACGTGAGCCGTGGCGGAATTTGATGCTGCGAAACTCGATCTCACCGCTCAAGCGACCAACCTTACGCATGCCTGGAGTGATCGGCATGTCGGGCTTCACATCCAGGATGTCGAAGATGCGGTGTGCGCTGGTGGCCGCCCGCTGTGCAGAGGCGAGGAAGCGGCTCATGTTGTCCAGCTTGCCGTAGAATCTGCCCACATAGAGAACAAAGCCGGTCAGCACACCGACGGTGGTGTTTCCGCCAGCGACGCTCCACGCGCCGACGCTCCAGACAATGAGCAGACCGATGTCTGTGAGCAGGCTAATCGTTGGCTCAAAGAACGACCATGTGCGATTCACGCGGTCATTGGTGTCAAAGATTTGCTGATCGTGCTCACGGAAGCGATCGATCTCACGCTGCTCCTGCGCAAAGGCTTTGACGACCCGCACACCAGGGATCGTGTCAGAGAGGACGCTGTTCATCGCACTCCACGCACGGCTCGCTGCAGCAAAGCCACCACGCAGATGGCTGCGCACCCACTGCACCAGCCAGGCCACGATCGGCAGCGGGCCGATGGCTGCAAAGGCGAGCATTGGATTGAGCGAAAAAAGAATCACTGCAGTAAAAAGAATCGTCAGTACATCGCAGGCGAAGTCGATGAAATCGACTGAGATGAAGAGCGAGATGTTGTCCGTGTCCGACCCGATTCGTGAGATCAGATCACCTGTGCGTTTTTTGTTAAAATAAGTTAGCGAGAGCTTTTGTAGATGCTCAAACGTGGCTCGCCGCATGTGGCTGGTGACGCGCTCTGCCACACGCGAGATCACATAAGTCGTGGCCCACTGGAGCAGCCATGTCACGAAAGCAGCGCCTGCCAGCATCAGCATGAAATGATAGACTCGCCCAACGAGCACATCATTCGTAGCAGTTTGCAACGGGATGAGAACATCATCGACGAGTGACATCGTAAGCCACGGGCCGACCAAGCCGGAGCCAGTGCTTGCAACGGTGAGAACGAACCCTAGTAGCATGAGCTTGTACCACTTGCTGGAAAATTTGAAGAGCCGCAGGAGTGGCAGATTCGTGAAGGTTTCAGTGATGGGTTCTTCAGCGGAAAAGACATCCTCATCATCCTCGGATTCGTCACTTTCAGAGGTCGCCGTGCCGCGCTGTTCTTTAAACTTTGCTACAAAAGCCTCTACCTCGCGCAGGTGGCCTGAAGTGATCCGCCAGTGCCACACACTTGCCTCTGAGTGCATCAAATGAATGGCCGCCGTGGCACCCATCTCTTCCAGCTTTAAATCCTGCACCGCTGCTAGATTCCAATCTTGGAAGTGAGAAGCCTCGACATGCAGCAGACGTGCATTAGTCAAAACGATGAGTCCGCCGTGGAAATGCAAACTGGCGTCCAGATCGATCAACAGCCTAGCAATGATGCGCTCACCGGTGACCAGTTGCTTTTCGGCATGCTGGAGTAGAATCTCGTGAGTTTGGCTGGTGATTTGAGCGGGCAAAGTAGGGACGGAATCGACTGCGAACAGTCCCGTGGTTGCGGTTATTGTCAATCTGACGGCCTGTCTTGATTTCAGTTGTAAGACGCAATGCGACGTCTCGTTCACGCACTAACTTTTCCTTGACCCTGCTGCACGCAGCGGGCATTTCCGCATCGCGCTCCCCTCCGCTTGTCTTCTACTATTCCATCCATCGAAATTCGCTCCACCCTAACCCGCAAAATTCATGCGCTGCGCGGACCGAATCTGTGGGGGCGTGATACGGTCTTGGAGTGTCGAGTCGAATTTCCGCCGCTGAGTGGCGTCGTGCTCAACTGGAAGGACTGGCTCGTCTCTTGGCTGCCGACGCTCGAAGTGCCAGTGCGTGAATTGCATGAACCCGACACGCAGACGCTCGCGAGCCTGCTTCAGCTTATCACGCTGCATCTACAGAGTCGCACGGATTTGCAGGTCACTTTTGGCAAAGTGATGCCGACATCTGAGCCGCGTGTTCTACGCATCATCACGCAATTTGACGAAGAGGCGGTGGCGCGTGCTGCCTTCCAACTCGCACGACGTATTATCGATGCGGCGCTCTGGGGGCAGGTGTTGGATGTGAATGCAGCGATTCTCGAATTGAGTGATCTTGCGAATGAGGTCTGCCTCGGCCCCAGTACGCGGGCGATGGTGGATGCGGCGAAGTTGCGCGGTATTCCCGTGCGCCGACTCACGTCAGGTAGCTTGGTGCAACTGGGCTGGGGCGTGAAGCAAAAGAAAATTCTCGCAGCAGCCACCAGCCAGACGAGCGCGATCTCTGAGGACATCGTCCAAGACAAAGATCTGACGCGACGACTGCTGAATGAAGTCGGTCTGCCTGTGCCGCAGGGCCGTCCGGTGAAGTCGGCGGATGATGCCTGGGCTGCGGCAAATGAGATCGGTCTGCCCGTCGTGGTGAAGCCGCTGGATGGCAATCAAGGGCGTGGCGTGGCTTTGAATCTTTACACCCGAGAGCAGATTGCCACGGCTTACGAGGCTGCCTTTGCTGAGAGTGACTCCGTGCTCGTGGAGCAGTTCGCTGAAGGTGATGATTACCGCGTGTTGGTGATCGGGCGTGAACTCATCGCCGCATCTCGTCGGCATCCCGCACATGTCATTGGTGATGGCGAGCGTAGCATTCAAGAACTCATCGCCGAGAAGAACCGTGACCCGCGTCGTGCCTCAGATCATGCAGCGGCACTGAGCAAGATCCGTATTGATGCCGTCGCTATGGCTGTGCTGGCGGAGCAGGACTGCACGCCGGAATCGGTGCCCGAAAAATGCCGCATGATCCTCATCCGCCGTAACGCAAATCTCAGCACTGGAGGCACCGCCGTTGATTGCACGGCGGAAGTTCACCCCACGATCTGCGCGGCTGCGGTAGAGGCTGCGCAGACGGTAGGCCTCGATATTTGTGGCATCGACATGATCGCGCCAGACATCAGCGCGCCGCTCAGTCCGCGTAATGGCGTCATCATAGAACTAAACGCGCGCCCCGGTCTGCGCATGCATTTGTATCCTTCAGAGGGCGAAGCTCGGCCCGTCGGTAAAGCGGTGATCGACACGATGTTTGCTGCCGATTGCAACGGCCGCATTCCCATCGTGGCCGTGACTGGCGTAAATGGCAAAACGACCACGGCGCGCTTCATCGCGCATTTGCTGACTCAAAACGGCTGGCGTGTGGGACTGACAAGTACCGATGGCGTTTTCGTCGGCTCACGCATGATCGACAGCGGCGATTGCAGCGGGCCGAAAAGCGCACGCAGCATCCTTTCCTTTCCGCTGTGTGACGCCGCCGTTCTTGAGACGGCGCGCGGGGGCATTTTACGCGAGGGGCTGGCCTTTGATCACTGCGATGTCGCCGTCGTAACGAACATCGGCGCAGGAGATCATCTCGGCATCAACGAGATCGACACGGCCGAGCAGCTTGCCGAGGTCAAGCAGTGCATCGTCGCTGCCGTCTCAGCCACGGGAATGGCGGTGCTCAATGCGGCTGATCCGCTCGTGGTAAAAATGGCTGAGACCTATCCGCGCAAAACGATCTTCTTTGCGCTCGATGAAGACAGCGCCGTCATCAGTCGGCATCGCTTTCAAGGTGAGCGCGTCATTTTCGTTCGCAGCGGTCAGATCATTCGTGCCACGGGACCGAAAGAGGATGTCTTCATGCCATTGAGTGAAATCCCCCTCACGCTCGGTGGCCTCATCGGCTTCCAGATTGAGAACACACTCGCGTCTGTCGCCGCCGCCTGGGCACTCGAAATTAATGATGATCTCATTCGTCAGGGCGCGCGCACATTCATCCCCAGCATGGATCAAAATGCTGGGCGATTTAACGTGCTCGATCTCAATGGCGTCACCGTCATCGTTGATTATGGGCACAATGTCGATGCACTCCGAGCCTTACTCGACGGCCTGCGTGCATTCACCAATCAGCGCCGCATTGTCGTTTACACCTCGGCGGGTGATCGCCGCGATTCCGACATCATTGAGCAGGGCCGGATGCTCGCTGCGGAGTTTGACGAAGTTTGGCTCTTTGAGGGTGACTATGTGCGTGGTCGCGAGTCGGGTGAGATCATGCGTCTCATCGCCACGGGTTTCGAGTCTGCGCCTAGAACCAAACGCATCGAGTGTATCCAAGGCCATCTCAAAGCTGTCGATCTTGCTTTAGCCTCTGCCAAGCCGGGGGATTTAGTCATGATTCAAGCAGACACCGCCGATGAGACGGTGATGCATCTGAAGGACAAGCACGGAGCGAAGTGATGCAACGAGCTTCGAGTGCCACTCGAAGCTACTTCTTGGGTGCGCCTTCTTTAAACTTCTTCATCAGCGCTTGGAATTTTTGACTAAGCGCCTGATACTCGGGGCTCTTGCGATCCAGCTTCGCACGCTTGGCGGCTAGTGCTTTGATCTCGTCGGCCAGCACGCGGCGCGCATCGGCTGCCATGTCCACTTTTTGCACGACATCATCCCAGTCGTCCGTGCGGAAGACAGAGGTGGGCAGGCCTTCACTGTTGATGAGGTTGGCGCCTTCAGGATTCGCGGCCCATGCGTAGCGCACGGCTGCGGGCTGCTTCACTTGCTGGCTGCTGACGAGCACACTGTCGGGGCCGTCGATCTTTGCGTCTGCCCAATGCCAGACCTTGTCAGCGCTTGCGATTTCGAAGCGTTTTAATGTGCCGCCATCGCGTGATTTCAGGCCTGAACCGCTTTGATCAAAGATCACGCGGATCGCGCCGTCCTGTAGCAAACTCGATTTGAAAAGCGGGCCGGAGTAGATCAGCTCTTTGCCGTAATCTTTGGCCAAAGCCCAGCGCGCAAGGCGTTCGCCGGGATCTTTTTTGTTCTTGGGATGGATGTCATTGGCGTCACCCACATCATTGATGATTGCCATGCCAGTTTTTGGTGTGGTGCCGAGCACGAGGCACATACGATCTTGACATAGCGCCCATGAATCCGGCGTGCCGGGCGCGGTGGATGGCGCGTGATAGTTCGCGAGCTGGACATAATAAAAAGAGAAGTCATCACTCCAACGCTTGCGCCAGTCATTGATCATGAGCGGCAGTGTTTGATCATAAGGCACGGCTCCAGGCTTCGCATTGCCTTCGCCCTGATACCAGATCGCGCCGCGCATCGTGTAGCCTGCGAAAGGATGAATCATGGCAGCGAAAAGAACGCCGGGATTACCCTCAGTAAGCAGCGGGCGTTTCGGCTCATCAGGCTTCTTCGGCAGGCGCTTACGTTCTTCAGCTGACTTGCCCTTTGCAGCGGCCATCGTGGCCTTCCATTGCGCGAGCTTCTTCTCATAGGCCGCGTCCGACTTCGCTTGATCGTAGCCAGCTTCGTCTTTCAACATCGCATCGACGAGCGCTTTCGTGCCGGGCAGTGTGTTCAGTGCCTCGCGACTGGTAAAGGTTTCCACGGGCTTGCCTCCCCACGCGGATTTGATCACGCCAATGGGGATGCCGAGTTCGAGATGCAGCTTCCGCGCAAAGAAGAGCGCCACGGCGGAAAAGTTCGGCACCGTTTCTGGTGTCGCTGATTCCCACATGCCGTCGATGTCATCCTGATTGTCCACTGCGGTGACGAGCGGCGCATTGAACATGCGTAAAGCGGGGTACCTTGACTCTGCGATGAGCGCCGCGTATTCCGGTGAGCGCCCCGTGCTGTAAAACATGTTGGATTGACCCGAAGCGAACCACACCTCACCGACGAGCACGTCTTTGATTTCGATCTTGTCTGCGCCTGTGCTGATGGTCATAGACGCGCCATTGGCATCTGCTGCACCCGTTTCGATCTGCGTGCGCCAGTGGCCATCGGCAGCGGCTTTGGTCGTCGCCGATTTGCCTTTGAATGCGATGCTGATTTCAGCGTTCGCGCCCGCCTTTCCCCAAATCGCGGCGACACGCTCGCGCTGAAGGATCATGTGATCAGAGAAGAAATGCGGTACGCTCAGTTCGGCGAATAGCAGACTGGGGGAGAGGAGGAAGGAGAGGACGAGTTTCATGATTCAGCAAGCTGGGCGCCCATGAACGGTTAGAAGCAGGCAGAGCTTTCACATCTGATCATGCGTGCTGCACAGTGCGGGCGAATTGACAAAGGCACTCGCAAAGGCGAGACGGCAGGTCATGGAATTTAGGCTCGACAGAGCGCCACATTCAACTCACCGCGCGCGTCGTATATACGGCAGGTTAGTGATTGCATTTTCGTTCAGACACTGGGCTCTTTTTGGAATGCTTGCGCTCAGTCTGCCCGCAGCAGAGCCAGTGATCAGCGAACATAAAATCAGTGAAGGTGGTATCACCGTTCGTCTGACTTCCGCTCCGCCATTGGGGCAGTTCTGCGTTATCATCTGCCCTTTGTCCCCATCTGTATCGACTACGGTCGGAACGTCGCTTTCCGTAAAGGTGAGGGAGTTGGCATGTTGCACGTCACCGTCGGCTTTGCGTTTTAATCATCTGTCATGATCACACTCGATACTCTTTGTTCTGAAGTCGGTGAAGCCAAGCTGCGCGCGATGGTCGCGGCGTTTTATCTGCGAGTTAAAACAGATGCACTGATCGGGAAAATGTATCCGCCAGAGGATTGGGCGGGCTCGGAAAAGCGGCTCGCTGACTTCCTCGTTTATCGCTTTGGCGGACCGCAGACCTACATCGAAGAGCGTGGGCATCCGCGACTACGCGGGCGGCACATGCCTTTCTCTATCGGCAGTGCCGAGCGTGATCGCTGGCTTGAAATGATGGGCGCGGCGATGCGTGAAGTCGAAGTGACCGATGAGGCAGTGGCCGTGATGGAACCCTTCTTTGTTCAAGTGGCTGACATGATGCGCAACCGTGCTGAGTGAGTTTCACTTCGCGTGCTTGGCGATGAACTCGATGATCGGCGTGGAGTCATCCAGACCATGTGGGTGATGGCCAATGCCTGGCTTGCGGATCAGGGTGATGTTGCCGCCGAGGGCTTCGTAGCGTGACTCGATGAGGCCGGTGTTTTCTTCCCACGGCACGACATCATCCGCATCACCAAACACATGCAGAAGCGGGACGTTATTTTTTGCCAGCGGAGCGAGACTATCGACGGGATTGCCTTGGTAGGCGAGTGCGGCAGCTTCGTCTTTGAAGTTCCAAAACTTGAGCACCAAGCCCCAGTTCTTCGGATCACCTTTACCCTTCCCTTTACCGCCGGGCCAGCTCTTGAAGTCGCACACGGGCGCGTCGCCATAGATGCAGGAAACTTTGTCGGGATTGGCGGTGGCCCAGTTGTAGCAATACAAGCCGCCACGACTGAGGCCGACGAGGGCGGGCTTCTTGCTGAGGGCATAGCGCGTGGTCAGCTCCGTGTAGCACTGATTCCAAAGCTTCACGGCCTCAGGACAGCCGAGCATGTCGTTGATCTTCATGTAGGCGATGTGAAAACCTTGGCCAAGTAGCGCGATGTCTGGTGCTGGTTTGTGACCAAAAAATTCGCCATGCCAGACCCAGGGCTTACCAGGAGCAGGAGACTTCGGCACGACGATGGTGACGGCCTTGCCAGCGACTTCGAAATCATATTTTGGGTAACCGTTCCACTCGCTGGCTTTGCTATTGGAGGGTGCGGCTAGGCTGCGAGCTTTTGCATCAAGTTCGGCGGCTTTTGTTTTTGTTTCATCCATTGGTAGGCCGGGTTTGTTGCCAGGGCGCTTATGGCCGACGTGACTGAGCCACGCCGGGCGCAGGATGGCTTGCTTGGCTTTGATGGCGGTGAAAATGGCTGCGCCATTCACATGATCGGGCGTGCCATCAGGCTTCACTTTGAGACCCCAGGCATCGAGCACGGCATGAGCCATGATGAGATGACCTTCAGCACCGGGATGCACGCCATCTTTGGAGAAGGTGAACTGTGGGTCTGCCTTCCGCTTCTCCGCCAGCGCAGCATTGAAGGGGCCGTGGATATCGAGCACCTCCCAGCCTTCTTTCCTCATGCTGAGAAGCCAGTCGCTGTAGGCATCGAGCACTTCGTTGTAGCCCTGATATGGCTGGGGATACTTGTCCAGGCCAGCCGGGAGCAGGCGCTTCATGATCGGCACCGGATCAAACACGGGCGGCGTGAGATGAACGATGCGTGCGCCAGTCGCGGTAACTTTGGCGTGCAGTTTCTTCATGCCATCTTGGAAGGCTTTCATGCGCTCGGTGCCGAGTGGGAAGTAGATGCCGTCGTTCATGCCGTAGCAGGCGAAGACGAGCTGCGGCTTGGCTTTCTCCAGCGCACGATTCAGCCGCTCATGCAGATCGGGGCGGGGGAAGGCTCCATTGGCGTGGCCGTCTTCACTCAGGCCGCTCACGGTTTCACTGCTGAGTCCGAGCGGGATGATTTCATGGTGCGCCTGAGGATGCTGCGCGATCAGTGCCGCTTCGATGATTTCGATGTAACCTCCGGCTTGAGTGATGCTATCGCCGAGAAAAACGATGCGTTTCTCCTCTGGCAGAGCGGCAAGAAGCGTGGTGAGGGTGAGGCAGAGGAAAGCGAAAAGAGTGCGCATGGTGGAAGCTCACACTACGCACGCCAGATCGCATTCCCATCAATCAGTTCATCGCCACACCGCCGCTTTTCGCGCGTTGCAAACCCCAGGTCATGAGGGTGCGGGCGTCATCCCAGATGTATTTCGTTTTGGTGCCGAGCTGGATGAGGATCACATTTTTACCGCGACTGCTGGCGGTGGAGATGAGACAGCGACCTGCTGCCACGGTGTAGCCGGTTTTCATGCCGTTGCACTCAGGCATGGCACCGAGCAGCATGTTGGTATTTTTGAGCGTGACGGTGCGGCCATCTGAGCGGCGGAAGGTGTAGTAGGGACGCCTGACGATGTCTCGTATGATGGGGTTCTGATAAGCAGCCATGGCCAGACGGCCCATGTCGCGTGCTGTGGAATATTGGCCAGAGGCGGTCAGTCCGTGGGGGTTTTTGAAATTTGAATTTGAGCAGCCAAGCGAGCGTAGTTTGGCGTTCATCTTCGCCGCAAAGGCGCTGATGCTACCCGCATTGTCACGAGCCAGCACATTGGCCACATCATTGGCGCTTTTGACGAGGAAGGCATAAAGCAAGTGACGCCGAGTGTACCTTTCACCCGCACGCAGCCCGAGCGTCGTCGGCTCAACTCGAATGTCGGAAGCTTGAACTGTGACGGTCTTATCGAGATCACCCGCATCGAGCACGACGAGTGCCGTGACGATCTTCTGCGTGCTAGCCACGCCGCGTGCTGTCTCGGAGCTCTTGGAGGCGAGAAGCTTGCCATTGCCCGCGTCGATGAGCAGATACGAGGCAGCACGAATAGCTGGGACGTTAGACGCTGCAAACATGGGTTCAGCCCCGACATCAAAGCCCGGCTGATAGGCCGCTGGTCGGGAGTAAGCATTGTTCATGGCGCCCGCCATGCGCGCTGATTGTCCGGCAGAACAGGCAGATAAAACAAGGGACAGGGCAGCGGCGGAGAATCGAAAGAGCAGAGACATTGTGTCAGTCAAGTGGGGGGAGGGAACGCAGATTTCATACCGCTCCGCATTCTCACCTAGACGACTCGTGCCCAGCATGTCAACCCAGACATCCTTTGCACTGCCCGGCACGGCTTGACAAATTTCGAGCTATCCATGCTGGCAAACCGATCATCGAAGGACATATTCTGCCTCATGAAGAAAGCCTGGGCGCTCCATGCCATCCCCACACTACTGCTCATCACGGTCATCGTTGCTGCTTGTAGCAGTCCAGCGGGCAATCGCTCAAAAATCGCCCAGTGGGAGTCGCGTTATCGTGACGCTGGGCTACCGCGAGTCACGCCTGCACAGATGCTCGCAGAGGTTGGCATTCGGCGTGATCTCATCCCTGCAGGTAGAGTAGGACGCTATGTTTATCGGCCGATGACGCCGAAGTACATCACCATTCACAGCACGCAAAATTACACCGGTGATGCCTACAATCATGCGCTGGCTTTGAAGCGAGGCGCTCTGCGTGCGCCGAAGCGCAAAGGAGGCAACCGCATCGGCTTCCTCACTTGGCATTTCACCGTGCAGGACAATGTCGCCATCCAGCACCTACCCTGCCGTGAGCAGGGTGAGCACGCCGACTTTGATGGCCCTGGAAACAACTACAGCATCGGCATCGAGATGTGTGAGCATCGTGGCAATGACATCGCGCTCACCATTGATAAAACAGCTCGGCTAGCTGCAGCGCTGATGTACACTTACCGCATCCCTCTCAACCATGTGGTGCCGCATTATCACTGGCCGCGCATCAGCCCACATATCAAAGACCCGAACAAGAACTGCCCCATTTTCCTCATGGATGGTGGTCGCCCCGGTGGCACTTGGCAGTGGTTTCTCAATCGCGTGAACCTGCAATACAACCGCCTCATCCCCGGTCCGTCACAACCCCTCGGCTGACGTGAAGACGCTAGTCATCATCGGCAGTCTGCTCGCCACGATTTGCACAGCACAGTCGATCGACAAATCACAGGCTGAGCGTATCGCCGTGCTGGAGGACAAGCGCATCGATGAGAGCTCCGGCCTCACTCAGAGCCTGCGTGATCCACAGATCTTTTGGACCCACAATGACTCGGCTAGTGCTCCCTGTGTTTACGCCATCTCCCGCACTGGTAAGACACTGGCTAAAGTGCGCGTGCCACATGCCGTGAACTTTGACTGGGAGGACATGAGTTCTGCCAAAGATGCTGAGGGCAAGCCCGTGCTAATCATTGGTGATATTGGGGATAATTTATTCGTTCGACCCAGCATTCAGGTTTACCAAATCCCCGAGCCAGCGCTGCCAGGGTCTGCCGGTAATGAAGCCCTTTCTGCCGAACCCAAGATCTGGCACGCAAGCTATCCTGACGGCCATCACAACGCCGAGACATTGCTCGTGCATCCGCTGACATTGCGAGTCTATATCGTGACCAAAACACATGATGGACATTGCTCCGTCTATGCCTTTCCAAAAGTGCTGACAGATCGCAAGCCAATGGTCTTAGAGAAGATCATCGATTTAGATTTCCCAGCACGCGATCATCTCGGCAAGCGCCCGCGTGACGCCTGTCAGACCACCGCTGGCTGCTTTTCACCCGACGGTAGCCGCCTCGCCATCGCCACCTACAGCTTCATCCATGAATGGAAGATCAGCCGCGGCGAGTCACTGAAGGACGCGCTAAAAAAAGAAGCACATGTCATCAAGCCCCCACTGACAAGCCAGATGGAGTCCCTCTGCTACGATGCCGATGGCGAGACACTCTGGTTCACCAGCGAGCATCTGCCGACACCCCTGTATCGGATCAGACGTTCATAAAATCTGGCTGCCCCGGATTCAGGCAGTTTACAGCCACGCTTTTTCGACGAGGCGCACTTCATCAGGATCATCAGTCAGCGTGGCGAGATGCTCTGCAATGGTGCGCTGATGCGCCGGCAAGATCAGGGCAGGCCGAATGTCCGCCAGAGGTTGCAACACAAAGCGCCTCAAATGCAGACGCGGATGCGGCACGATCAGCACGGGATCATCACTGACAAAGTCACCCGCATACAGGAGGTCGAGATCAAGCGAGCGCGGCGAGTTCTTCTCCCGAACCGCAGGACGGCCCATCTCTAATTCAACGGCCTGAAGATGCGCATGCATCTCCTGTGGAGTGCATGCGGCTTCGATCTCGATGACGCTATTCAAGAAAGCCTGGGTTCCCGGCGCGCAATCTACGGGTGCTGTTTCATAACAACCACCCGCGATGATTGCCGACGGCTGGACAAGCTCGACGATCAGCGCCATTCCGCGCTGCAAGTTCGCCTGCCGATCACCGAGATTGGTGCCAAGAGCGATGCCGAAGGGAGAGTTGGTTGTTGTTTGCAATGGTTGGTTGTTGTTTGCAGCGGCTTGGATTCAAACCATCGCCAACTTCTATTTCAGCCCCAGTACATCCTGCATGTCATAAAGACCGGCGGGCTTGCCATTCAGCCAGCGGGCAGCGCGGACGGCTCCGCTGGCGAAGGTGTCGCGGCTGCTGGCCTTGTGAGTGAGTTCGACGCGCTCGCCCATGTTCGCAAAGACGACGGTGTGATCGCCGACGACATCGCCACCACGGATGGCGTGAACACCGATCTCTTTTGGGGTGCGGGCACCGACGTCGCCAAAGCGACCGTGACGACAGTCTTTGTCATACTCGAGACCACGCACGTCAGCGAGGATCTCGACCAGCGTGCGCGCCGTGCCGCTTGGACTGTCCTTTTTCAGGCGGTGATGCATCTCCAGCACTTCGAGGTCGAAGTCAGGACCGAGCAGTTCTGCGGCTTTGCGTGTGAGCCAGAAGAGTGTGTTCACGCCGACGCTGAAGTTGGAGGCGAAGACGATGGGTAGGGTCCTGGAGGCTTCCTTGATGCGCGCCAGTTCATCCGCCGTGTGGCCGGTGGTGCCGATGACCATGCTTTTCCTCTGCTTCAGACACTCCGCGAGCAGTTCGTCGGTGAAATGATGCGAGGTGAAATCGATCACGCAGTCGCAGAGATCGAGCCCGACTGGCAGGGAATCTCCCACATCAATGCCTGCACCCACCGTGACGCCCTGCGCGTCGGCAGCGTCGATCACGGCCTGTCCCATGCGGCCTTTGCAGCCGGTCACCAGTAGTTTGAAGTCACTCATAAAGGACGCGCATCTTGGGCGGCTAGATCGCTGGTGCAAGCTCGTCCGCTACAGCCAGATCATAAGCGCCTGAACCAAGTCCTTCGTCTGAGTGATGCGGAACTCATCACCGGCCTCCAAGCGGACTTTACTGCCGCCGTTGTAGCTGAATTCAAAGATCACGGGTAGGTCGCCGGGGTGCTGGGTGAGGACTTCGTGAATGCGGTCCAAGTCGATCTCTCCGTGCTTACGGCAGTCGAGGCGCAGCAACAGAGGTTTGGGTGGTGCCAAGGGTTTCTCCACAGCCGCAGCGGCGGCGATCATACTAGGATCACGTGCCTTTTTGGGCTTCAATTCTTTAGCGTCACTGAGGGTGAGTCGGTTACCTTCGGTGCGCTGGTCTTTCATGCAGCGGCAGCGCAGGCCGAGCACGCTGCCGACTTTGAGCACGTCTTTAAATTTCTCGTATTCCTCACTCCAGGCCATCAGCTCGATCTGGCCAGTGAAGTCTTCAAACGTGAAGGTGGCAAAGGGTCGGTTGTCCTTCTTCGAGTACCTCACTTCCATCGTGTTGACGATGCCAGCGATGAAGATGGTCTGCGGCTTGGCGCTGACATCCACTTCATTGACCGCGATGAGTTTGGTGATCTTCGTGGAGTCGAAGTTGCCGCGATAACTGTCGAGCGGGTGACCACTGACATAGAAGCCGAGCAGCTCTTTTTCAAATGCCAGCACCTCGTCCATCGTCCACGGCTCGACCGTGATTTGCGCTGCCGCCTTCTTCGGCGGAGCCATGGCGAAGTCGTCAAAGAGTCCGCCCTGTCCGGCCTTTTTGTCCTTTTGCATGGAGGCTGCGGAGGCAAGCACCTGCTCCAGCTTTGCGAACATGGTCGCACGGTCCTCCTTGGTGAAATCAAAGGCTCCCGACTTCACCAGCGCCTCTAGTAATTTCTTGTTCACGGCTCGCGTGTCCATGCGCGCGGCGAAGTCTTCGATGGACTTGAAGGGGCCGTTGTTCGTGCGCTCCTCAATCGCCGCTGCCATGGCACCCTCGCCGACATTTTTGACCGCGCTGAGTCCGTAGCGGATGGCGTTGGGCTCGTGGTTTTTCGAGTTGGCGTCCTTGGTGCGTTCGGGTGAAAACTTGAGCAGTGAGCTATTGACGTCCGGCGGCAGGATGATGATTCCCATACGCTGGCATTCACTGACAAAGTTGGCGATTTTGTCCGTGTTGCTGACCTCCAGACTGAGCACGCCGGTCATGAATTCGACCGGGAAGTTAGCCTTCAAAAAAGCGGTGCGATAAGTGACGATCCCGTAAGCGGCGGAGTGGGATTTGTTGAAGCCGTATTGCGCAAATTTCTCCAGCAAATCGAAGACCGCGTTTGCCTGCTTGTCGCCGATGTCGTTGGTCTTGAGGCAGCCTTCGACGAAAGCGATACGCTGCCTGGCCATCTCGGCGAGATCCTTTTTACCCATGGCTCGGCGGAGTAAATCCGCCTGACCGAGGGAGAAGCCAGCGAGAACGTTGGCGGCCTGCTGCACCTGCTCTTGATAGACCAAAATGCCGTATGTTTCCTTGGCGATAGTTTCCAGCAGCGGATGCGGATACTCGACCTGCTCCAGACCTTTTTTACGCGCGATGAAATCGGGAATGAACTGCATCGGCCCTGGACGATACAGGGCGAGAATAGCGATAATTTCCTCGATCTTATCGGGTCCGAGCTGCTTGCAGGTATTGATCATGCCGCCGGATTCCATTTGGAATACCGCGACCGTTTCCCCGCGCTGTAGCATTTCAAAAGTCTTCACGTCATCGAGCGGCATGTCGCCCGTGTTGAAGTCTGCAACACGCTTCTGCACCCACTGCTCGGCCTCATGAATTACGGTCAGCGTTTTCAGACCGAGAAAGTCCATCTTCAACATGCCCAGTTCGGTGAGCGGCTTCATGGCAAACTGGGAGACAATTTCCTCTTCGTTGCCGCGCGTGAGCGCGATGAAGTCGTAGAGCGGCTTATCACCGATGACGACGCCCGCCGCATGGATGCCGACGCCGCGCGTGATGCCTTCGAGGAACAGCGCGTGCTTCCACAGCTCCTGCGCGTTGCTGTCTTCCTCAATGTACTTTTTTAGGTCGGGATTCTTGTCGATCGCGCCGTCGGTGTGGACGTTCTTGCCCGTGGCTTTATCAAACTTGTCCTCACCGGCGAGTGTGATGTTCAGCTCGGTGGGGATCATTTTAGAAAGGCGATCCGCATCACCATAACTCCAGCCGAGTACGCGGCCCACGTCACGCACCACGGACTTCGCGCCCATGGTGCCGAAGGTGATGATGTGACTGACGCTTAGCTCGCCATATTTCTGCCTAACATACTGAATGACCTCGCCGCGCCGAGTCTGGCAGAAGTCGATGTCGATGTCGGGCGGGCTGACGCGCTCAGGATTCAGGAAGCGCTCGAACACGAGCTGGAAGCGTAGCGGGTCGATGTCTGTGATGCCGAGCACATAGGCGACGACTGAGCCTGCCGCCGAGCCACGGCCCGGCCCTACCGGGATGCCCTGCTCACGCGCCCAATTGATGAAATCCCAAACGATGAGGAAGTAACTGGTGAAGTTTTTCTCAGCGAGCAGCGCTAGCTCATAGTCCATGCGCTGACGCAGCGCTTCGTCATTCAGCGCGCGGTCGCGGCCATAGCGGCGGATGAGTCCTTCTTCACAAAGATGGCGCAGGTAGTCATTCCGATCCTCACCGCCCGGTGGCTTGTATTGCGGGTAACGCTCAATGCTCGTGGCGTCGAGTTTGATGCTGATTTCGCAGCGCTCGGCGATCTCTAGAGTGTTATCACAGGCCTGAGGAGTCTCGCGAAACAGCGCGCGCATTTCCTCGGCCGTTTTGAAATAGACTTCAGGCGAGTAGGTGACGCGGTTCACGTCATGCACGTTTGAGCCGGAGCCGATGCAGATCATGACGTCGTGGCTTTCATGATCACCACGATCCATGAAATGCACGTCATTCGTGGCCACGGTTTTCAGCCCATACTTTGGTGCCCATTCCAGGAGCTGCCGCGTCACGGTGCGCTGCTGCTCCATGCCGTGATTCATGAGTTCCAGATAGAAATTCTCCGGGCCGAAGATGTCGCGAAACTCGATGAGGCTCTTTTCCGCCTCGGCTTTGCGATCACTGAGAAGCAGCTCGTTGATCTCACCTTTAAGGCAGCCGCTCAGGCAGATCAGTCCTTTGCTGTGCTTGCGCAGTAACTCACGGTCGAGGCGCGGATTGTCCCACTTGCCGTAGAGATGCGCTTCGGTGACGAGGCGTGACAGGTTCTCGTAGCCCTCATTGCTAGCGGCCAGAAGAGTTAGATGCGATTCGCGCTTCCTACCTTGGATGTCCTTCTTCTCGTGCATCGACCCCGGAGCCAGATAGACCTCACAGCCGAGGATGGCTTTTAGCTTGGCCTTCTTTGCCGCCATGTAGAAGTCGATGGCTCCATAAAGATTGCCGTGATCCGTCAATGCCACCGCTGGCATCTCCAGCTTCTTGGTGCGGGCGACGAGGTCGTCGAGACGCACGGCACCATCGAGTAGCGAGTACTCGGAGTGCAGGTGGAGATGGACAAAGGAATCTGACATGGAGCGGCCCAGAGTAGGCGGCTGAGAGATGAGGGCAAGACTGCGGTCACTTTAGCCATCAAAAGAGGCTGAGTTGACGACATCGTCTCTGCCATCCAGTCTGGGAGCATGATGCGCCTCGCCACTTTGACCGTTGTTCTCCTGACCACTCTTCTCACCGCCTGCTCGGGTGGTTTTAAATTTCAGCCGCTGCTAAACAAGGTGCTGATCATGCCATCGAGCGACTTTGGGCCCGAGAACATCGCCGCACCGCTGCTGGGCGCAGGTGGAGATGGGACTCCGGTCGTCGTTCACTATGGCCAGCCACAGCATGTCCTGGCAGCCAAGTATCCGCAGCATCGCTACGTCTCGGTGGTGCCTGCACTCAAGCATCTGAATCGTAGCATCAAGCAACTGCCGGCGGACGCCACTCATGCGGAACTGCGAGCGCGATTGATCGGCACGCGCTCACGGCTGATGGATTTCTATAATACCCGCCGCGTCGCCTTTAATTCTGTGCCGCCATTTGTCGGTCGCGGTTTCATGTCGCGTCAGGCGATGATGCCCGTGATCGGCACCACGCGCTGAGAATCCCGAATTACACCCGTCGCCTAGCTGCCTGGTTTCCTAGCTTTTGGCGCACCGCCACAGACGAACAGGCTAGCGCCATACTCGTCCACATGAGTCCGGTGATGCATCCTTGTGAAAGCGTCTTGTCGCTATTTGGAGTGAGCAGCACTAGCTCATTATTGTGCCAAATGCTTGGCTTGCCACCGGCACATGTCACGCTATGTCTGGCACCCCGCGACCCGGCGTAAGTCGGCCTGTGGCCCTTTCCGAACCATGACTCTCTCCCCCGAAAGCCCCGTGGCCGTCCTTTGCAGTGGCGGCGATGCCCCAGGTATGAATGCCTTCCTACGCGCTATCGTGCGCCTGGGACTCAACCGACACCAGATCCCTGTTTATGGTATCCGCGATGGCTACCGCGGTCTCGTCCGTGCAGCACGGCAAGTGAATAATGACTCCGAATCTTTCGTGCGGATGAAACAAGAAATCGGTCGCAATGCTGGCAATCGCGGCCTGATCGACGCGCAGCAGAGCATCATCCAAATGGACCACGCCAGTGTCAGCGGTATCATGGGGAAAGGCGGCACCATCCTAGGCTCTGCGCGTTGCCTTGATTTCCATAAGCCTGAAGTGCGGCGTGAGGTGATCACCCTGCTCGAAAAGCTCGGCGTGCGCGCTCTGGTCATCTGCGGTGGTGATGGGTCCCTCACTGGCGCTCGCTTGCTCGCTGATGAAAGTGATCTCCGCATCATAGGCGTCCCAGCAACGATTGATAACGATCTCAAGTTCACCGAAATGGCACTGGGTGTGGACACCGCTGTTCACACACTTGTGTGGGCTGTGGATCACTTCATCGACACGGCACGCAGTCACCGGCGCGTCATGGTTTTAGAAACGATGGGGCGTGAGAGTGGTGATCTCGCGCGCATGGCAGCCCTAGCATCGGGTGCTGAAATGGTGATCACACCTGAAGGCGGATCATTGACTGAAAGCAGCATGAGAGCGCTGGCAGAACAGATCGAAGGCGCGATGACTCGTGGCCGCGGTCATGCCATTGTGCTCATCGCTGAAGGCGTCAAATTTGAACCCGAGCAAAATCGCAACGGTGCCTATGTTTTGAGGGATGCTTTCCAAAAATACTTCCAGCGTGAAGGTGCGCCCTTCCAAGATTTAGAAGTGCGACCATCGGTGCTAGGCCATCTCCAGCGCGGTGGTCATTCGACCCCTGGAGACTGCATCTTGGCCGCCCGCTTTGCTGAAGAAGCCTGGAAGGCACTGCTCGACCCCTATGGCATCAGCGGCATCACAGCGCTGCGCTATAATAAGGTCGAGATCGTCCCCTTTGGCTGCCCTGATCTTCATGAGCGGTCACAACACTCGCGAGCCATGGAGCGGCTTCATGACGATCTCAGTTCGTGGTAGTGCCGCCTGGAAGACCCCAATAACAGCGGGGCTTCGAGCGTGATTACTTGGACTCTTTGAGCTTCTGTTTTTCTTCGAGCTTATGGCGGAACTTCGCCACTTTCGGGCCGACGATTGCGCGGCAATAACCGGCATTTGGATTGTTGGCGAAGTACTCTTGGTGGTAGTCCTCAGCAGGGTAGAATTTCTTCAATGCGGCAATCTCGGTGACGATCTTGCCAGTCTGATCTTTCTGAGCTTCTGCTTGTGAGGCTTCAGCGATTTTCTTCTGCTCCTCATTCACATACAAGATCGCGGAGCGGTATTGAGTGCCCACATCGTTGCCTTGCTGATTGAGTGTGGTCGGATCATGAGCGAGCCAGAAGAGGTCGATGATGTCTTTGTAGGTGATGATGCTCGGATCAAACTCGATCTGTACGACTTCGGCATGACCCGTGTCGCCCTCGCAGACTTGCTTGTAGGTCGGGTTGTCCACGCTGCCGTTGGCGTAGCCACTGATGGCCTTTTTCACGCCCTTGAGCATTTTATACTGAGCCTCCACGCACCAGAAGCAGCCGCCGCCGATGATGGCGATCTCGGTTTTGCCCGCAGTTGGGGCAGGATCAGCAGCGGTGGTCGTGGAGAGCAGAGTGGACATAGCAGCAAAGATAGACAGGAAGGTTTTCATAGTCGCGAGGGGTTTACGTTTGTGGCGACCACACATCCGTTACGATCATGGCCAAACTTTCAGATGAAACTGAGTTCGTTAAGCTAGAGGAGAAATGAATGGCTTATTCCCAGATCTCTCATTCGTCCCATTTAGCTCCACCGGCGCCTGGGAGAGGTGGGACGAATGAGCGGCATGGGATTGGGCAAACGGTCCACCTAATCCTGGTGTTTGCTGGAGAGATGAGCCACTCTCAGCCATGTCTGATGCACCTCATCCTCTCGAAAAGCTCCGCCAAGACGCCTGGATCGGCGATGCCGTACTGGAGCTGTATGTGCGAAGTTACGTGCTGCGCGAAATGGGTGGAGTGGATGCGGTGATGAAGACGCGCTTTACCTGCAATCAGTTCCTCAACTGCTTCGGCAATCCGACGAAGGTCGAGGCGGACATCGGCGTGGTTTATGAGCGCGAGGGATTGGACGCGGCTTTCACCTGGATTCGCGAGCATCTGGAGCCGCTGTTTAAGAAACAGGAAGCCAGACGCACGCCAGCGCGTCGTTAAATCACCGGCAGTTTCCAGTCACCACGGAACGGACGGTGGGCGATGAGGGCATTCGCTGCTGCATCATTGCCGAAGCTTTCCGTTTCAGGATTCCAAGTGAGCGGGCGTTTGGCACGCAGACAAGCGGAAGCGAGCTGGGGCAGGGTGTCGCTACGAACGGAAGTTTCGATGCCGCAGACAGCCTTGTCTTTGCCTTTGATGGCATCAATAAAATTGCGCGTGTGCTCCAGGCTGGCCTGCAACTTGATGGGCATGGTGCCGACTTTGTTCTGCGGATCACGTAGGATGGCATCATTACTGGCTTTGATCTCTCCACGGACGACATGCACCCAGCCGTTCTCACCAATGAAGCGGGCACCGTGCCCGATTCCATTGCCTTGATTGGCAAAGATGACCGGCGCGGCTGAAGCATACTCGAAGCGCAGCTTCCAGCTCAGCACGGCGTCGCAGCCGCCGTCTTTCGGATACTCGGCGCTGCCTTCGACCCGGATCGGTCCGGTGGCGTCGGTGCCATTGCCCCATTGGGCGATGTCAAGATGATGGATGCCCCAGCATGAGATCATGCCGAGTGAGAAATGGGTGATGTTCTCATGATTGTCTCGCTGCAGCTTGTCAGCATGAAAGGGCGTCATCGGCGCTGGCCCTACCCAGCGCTCCCAATCGACAAAATCAGGCACGGGCTGCTCCGACCATGCAGGCATTGTTTTACCACCAGGCACGCCGACTTGGATTTCCTTCAGCTTTCCGAATCGGCCATTTTGTGCGAGTTCCGCTGCCCACCGGAATTTCAAATCGGAACGCTGCTGCGTGCCGAATTGAAACACGACGGCCTTTTTGCGAACGGCGGCACGCACGAGTTGTGCCTCCTCAATGGACATGCCCATGGGCTTCTCATGGTAGATGTGCTTGCCATTCAAAACGGCATCGGCTGCGGGAATGCTGTGCCAGTGGACAGCCAGGGCCATGAGCACGGCATCCACACTGGCGTCACGGTTCAGTTCGCGGAAGTCAGAGTACACTCTCGCATCGGCACTGCCGTAGCGCTCTTTGATGTGGCCTTGCGCAGTCTCGATTCTTTTGCGGTTCACATCGCAAAGAGCCACTACGCGCACATCGTCGTGATTCAGGAAAGCGCGCATGTCTCCCGTGCCCTGCGCGCCGACGCCGATAACGCCGAGCGTGATTTTATTCGATGGCGCAGTCTGCGAGCGCAGCACATGAGCGGGGACAAACCAAGGCGCGATGCCAGTGGCGAGGATGGTCTTGAGAGAGGAGCGGCGGTTCATGGTCCAAGAACGCGAGGCTTTGATGCCTTGTGTCGGTCATTTTTTGGCAGGGATCGGACAGCCATGGCGGGACGACGGTGGTGATCTTCGCCATTCAGGCGTATTCATTGCAGTTGCCTTTCAGGCGAAAACTCTCATAGCGTCTGGCATGGCATGGCGCATCGACACAGCAATCATCCGTGGAGAACTCGACAACACGGAGCGTGGTCGCGTGCAGGTGCGATTGGAGATCGTGGGCAGGCAGGATCCGCTCTTTCTTGATCTTTCGGGAGATGCCTGGCGTGATGTGGCGGGAACTCGCCTGAGTTTTGTGAATCGTAGCCCCGAGCCACTGCCGATGGCGCGGCTTTTACCGGCGATTCAAAGTGGTGTGGTGGGTGACATCACGGCCTCACGAAAAGTAAAAGTCTTCACCGTGCCAGAGGAGGAATGGCGCGAGGCATATCGTCAGGACCGTATCGACGATGTACCCACGGAGTGGCGCAACAGCCTTTATCTCGAATGGTTCACCGCCGAGCACGGGCGCTGTGTCATCGAGAGCGCCGACTTCGAGATCGTGGTCAATGAACACGCCTGGGAAATGGATGAGGATGAAGAGGCCGCGCAACGAATGGCCAATATGCACTCCATGCGTGAGTATCTCGGAGACATCATCCAGCGTCGGGAACCCACCTCTGAGGACGAAGCTGAGGATGACGTGGTGGAGCTGACCGAAGAACAATGGGAGGAGCAGCTCAAGGCCTCTGACCGAGTCACCGACGCCAGCATGGAGGCGCATAATAAGTACTCCGAAGATGACGACAATGAGGAGAAGATCGCCTTTGTCATGGGCTGGGATCACCTCATCGAAGACATGGCGGATGAACAGGAAAGCGTGGAGCCATCTGGGGATGACAGCGAGAAAAAGAAGCGCCGCCATGAATGGATCGAGCAGATGAATGCCGCCTGTGCTGAAGTGGAAAGCGAAGACTGGAGAGAGCCTGAAAAGAAGGAGCCACACCCACTGCAAGTAGCAGTGCAAGAGTTCATCATACGCCTGATCCATGAGATGCGTGAAGTCGGCCTAAACGAGCAGCGCGGTGAATCGCCGGAGCACCCACTGGAACGCTTCACATCAAACACGATGAAGATCAGCGGCAAGCTAGCAGGAGCACTTAGCTCTCGGCGGATGGATGTCGGTGACGACACGGGCTACATCCTCGCCATCAGCAAACGCTGTTTAAACTGGGCCAATGAAGCACTCGCCGCACTCAATGATCTGGGTGCCCTGAGACAGTATGCCGCGCACCGTCCGCGCTTTGAAAACTGGCGCGCAGAACTCTTCAAGATTCGCGAAGGCCTCACGGATCTTCGGCACGAGTTGCGAAAAGAATGAAGTGACGACCATTTTTAAGATGGACATTTTTCAGCGCTCGCCATGGAATAGTCCACGCCATGACTCAGCCGCAACGCGAAGCACTCTTCGATCTCCTTGCCCTCTCCATCTATGCCGATGCTCACATCTCGCTCGCCGAGGAGGATCTGCTTCAGCAGACCTTTGTGAAAAAAGGTTGGAAGTCGGACTATCCAAAAAATCTCTTCATCGAGGAATCCTTCGCCCGTGCGCGTGAAGCTGCCGAAAGTGATGAAACTGTGTTTGATTATCTCAACGAAAGCGCAGCCGCCTTCACGACCAAAGCATCACAGAAAGAAGTCTGTGAAATCGTGGAAAAAATCCTGGAGAGCGATGGCATGACCGCTGAGGAGAATGAATTCTTCAACCTGCTCACCCAGTCGCTGCCTCGGGCCAAGTGACCCTTAGTGGATGCTGCTCGGCCAGGTCTTCGGCTTCCGATTCTCCATCTTCTCTAGTGCCAGAGGTGTCGCGTTTTTTACCTCAGCCGTAGTGCCGCGTATGTCTAACGCGAGCGTGCCCTGTAGGTGCGCTTTATCCAGCCAGTAACGCAGCCGTACATCCTTTGATGTCTGCACCGCGATCTCCGGAGGCTTCTCTGTGGCCAAGATAAAAGGTGGCACTTCTTTGCCGTCGCCCGTCAGCAATTTCACATCCGGCGGCTGGAGAATCAACGGCCGCGGACTCGCATTGTGGTAGCGCAGTTCGATGTCGAGCCGCGCATTGCCAAAGTCACGCTCCAGGGTACAGCGGTGGATCACCATCGCCGACTCGGAACTCGGCGACTCGATTGGCTGGGGATCTCCTTCGACGACAGGTTTGTCCAAGAACACCCAGATGGCTGCACCACCTCCGAGGAGGAGCAGCACCCAGACTTCGATTCGTTTGAGGGAAGACATGCAGTGGGGTCGCTCTGAGATGGCTGGATTGCAATTTCAGCTTTCAGTTTTCAGCTTCCGGCTTTCAGTCTGCCTCATGGCAAACATCGTTCTCGGCATCACTGGCTCAATCGCCGCCTACAAGGCTGCGGACATTGCTAGCCAGCTCACCAAAATCGGGCACCAAGTCACCTGTGTGCTGACTAAAGGCGCTGTGGAGTTCGTCACGCCACTCACGCTCTCCACCTTGTCTCGCCGCCCGGTCATCACCGATCTTTTCGCCGAAAAGGAAGGCCGGCAGCCCGGTCACATCCAGCTCGCCGATGACGCCGATCTCCTGCTCATCGCTCCTGCCTCGGCCAATGCACTCGCCGCACTCGCTCATGGTTTCGCCAATGATGCCCTGACAGCCATCGCACTCGCCACGCGCGCGCCGATCCTCATCGCCCCGGCGATGAATGGTAAGATGTGGCAGCACCCGGCCACTCTGCGAAATGTTGATACGCTCAAAGCCTGGGGCGTCAGTTTCGTCGATCCCGCCGAAGGTCTGCTCGCCTGTGGCTATGAAGGCGTCGGGCGTCTCGCCCCTGTGGAGGAGATTGTCGCGGCAGCACAGCAAGCTTTTGTTCGACGCTGACAGCCTCCCGCGTATCCGTTTCGCAATGTCTAACGGACCCATCTCAACCAAGCTCTTCGATCTCGCTAAACTATACATCCCCGGCGGAGTCAATTCACCTGTGCGCGCGTTTCGCAATGTTGGAGGCGATCCCTTCTTCGTCCGCCGAGCAAAGGGCAGCCGCATCTGGGATGTCGATGGTCGTGAGATGATCGACTTCGTCGGTACCTGGGGCCCGGCCATCCTCGGCCACGCACCGCGTCCTGTTATTGAAGCCATCCACAATGCCGCCAAAGAAGGCGTTAGCTTCGGCATCCCGAATCCTTACGAGGTCGAGATGGCTCGCACTATTTGCGAGTGGGTGCCTTCCATCCAAAAAGTGCGCATGGTCAGCAGCGGCACGGAGGCCACCATGTCCGCCATTCGTCTCGCGCGCGGATTTACCGGCCGTGACCGACTCGTGAAGTTCGATGGCTGCTACCACGGTCATAGCGATAGCCTCCTCGTCGCTGCTGGCAGTGGTGCCCTGACGCATGGTCATCCCGACAGCGCCGGCGTGCCTCGTGCTTTTGCCGAGCTTACCAGCGTGCTACCCTTCAACGACGAAGCCGCCCTTGAGGAGTTGTTTGAAAAGAAAGGTCACGAGATCGCCGCGCTCATCGTCGAGCCCTACCCTGCCAATGCGGGCCTCATTTTGCCAAAACCCGGCTTCCTGCAAAAGCTGCGTGACATCACCATGAAGTACGGAACCGTCCTCATCTTCGATGAAGTCATGACCGGTTTCCGCCTGGCCAAAGGCGGCGTGCAGGAGCTGGAAGGCATCACGCCAGATCTGACCTGCCTCGGCAAAGTCATCGGTGGCGGGTTGCCTGTCGGAGCTTTCGGCGGACGCGCTGATATCATGGACTATCTCGCTCCGCTTGGCCCCGTGTATCAGGCGGGCACGCTCAGCGGCAATCCCGTCGCTCTCGCCGCCGGACTCGCGCAGCTTCATGAGCTGGATAAACAACAAGGCTACAAGCACCTCGAAGCCATCGGTCAGGTCATGGAAGATGCCGTGCTCGATGTGCTGAAGAAGAAAGGCCTCGGCTATCGCTGGTATCGCAAAGGCAGCATGTTCTGCCTCTTCTTCACCGAGAAGGAAGTCCACAACCTGCAAGACGCCAAGACCTCCGACCTCGCCGCCTTCCGCAAATTTTTCCATCACTGCCTCGAGCACGGCGTGTACTTTGCCCCCAGCCAGTTCGAGACCGGCTTCATCAGCCTCGCCCACGACGAAGCCGACATGGCGCGCACGGCCGAAGTGGCGGCGGAGGCGCTCTCAACACTCTAATTCATCATGTCCACTCCCCGCTTCGCCGTCGCGCAGCTTGATGAAATCACACCGACACCTTGTCCCTGCGGACAAGCACGTCGTGCTTTCAAAGAGCCCTGGAACACCCTGGCTACCGTGCATCTCACGGACATTCACGCGGACAGCAAGGCGCACTACCATCAGAAGATGACCGAGATCTACATCGTATTGGAGGGCGAAGGTTACCTGGAAGCGGATGGTGAGCGCATCCCGCTCAAGCCTATGACCTCCGTCATGATCCGCCCCGGTTGCGTGCATCGTGCCGTCGGCAAACTCAAGATCATCAACATACCCATGCCGCCCTTTGATCCTGCGGATGAATTTGAGGTGTGAGCCCAGCATGAAAGACCTCTACTCCAACATTGATTCCAGCCGCATCGGGCTTTGTCAGTCGGTGCTGGAGGGTGCGGGAATTGCCTCTTACATCCAGAATGAAAACTCTCCGTGGTTGGTGAACATGATGTCGCCCGGAGTTCAGCCAACACTCTGCATCGTCGATGACGAGCGCTACGACGAAGCCGTCAAACTTTTGAAGCCGCTGAACGACAACGAAGCCCCTGCCGGAGCCGACTGGACTTGCGCCGAGTGCGGCGAGAGCAATCCCAGCAGTTTCGAAGTCTGCTGGAGTTGTGCAGCAGCTAAAACCAGCGCCTAGCAGGTTGGAACTGTCTGGCGCGCTGCCTGTCGATAACACTCACCTGCTTCTCCGCCGAACTGGTAGTCCATCCGCTCTCTTTTGAAGACTTCGGACGGACTCATCGGTGAACGAGATAGCAGATTGTATCACGACACCAGCGGCAACAGCTTCGCGAGCAGGTCGCTGATCTTTACGCGCTCTTGGTCACCGCTGTCGCGGTAGCGGAGGGTGACTGTGTCGAGCAGCTCGGGGCCTTGTTCGCCGAGGCTGTCAAAGTCGATGGTGATACCAAAGGGCGTGCCGACTTCGTCCTGACGGGCATAGCGGCGGCCGATGCTGGCGGTCTCGTCGTAAAAGACGTTCATGTGCTTTTTCAGCAGCGCATAGACCTCGCGCGCTTTTGCCACGAGCTCAGGCTTGTTCTTCAGCAGTGGGAAGACGCCGACTTTGATCGGAGCCACACGCGGATGCAGTTTCAAAACCGTGATGGTTTCCTTCTTGCCCTTTTCATCAGTCTTCTCGGTCTCCGTGAAAGCATTCGCAATGATCGCCAGCGCCATGCGGTCGAGACCAGCGGAGGGCTCGATGACGTGCGGGACATAGTTGCCTTTGAAGAGACGCTCGAACCACGCGCGTACATTGGTTTCAGGCATGGGTGCGCCCTTGACCTTGGCCTGCTCGGCGGCAAGACGCTTCTGAATCATGGCTTCCTTCTGCTCATCGTTGAGCTTGGCGGCGGCCACTTTGAGTTCCTCGTCGAAGACTTCCTGCGTCTTGCCGCTGGCGTTTTGATGGGCGGTCAAATCGAAGGCTCCACGCGCGGCGATGCCTTCCAGTTCCTCGGTGCCGAAGGGGAAGTTGCACAGGATGTCCACACAAGCGCGGGCGTAGTGGGCCAGGTCGTCATTCGTCTGCCAGTAATACTCAAGCACGCCACCGAGGCCGATACCTTCATAGAACTTCGTGCGCTGATCGACCCAGTAACGATGCCACAGATCCCAGCCCCAGTTCGGCTGCGGCTCACTCAGGTCCGCGCCTTCACTCCAGGTGGCAACTTCGCCGCTGATGATCTCCACGGCTTCATCGGGCTTGATGAAAAACTCGAGTTCCATTTGCTCGAACTCACGGCTACGAAAAGTAAAATTCTTGGGCGTCACTTCATTGCGGAAGGCCTTGCCGATTTGGCAGATACCGAAGGGAACTTTCACGCGGCTGGCGTCGAAGACGTTCTTGAATTGAGCAAAGATGGCCTGCGCGGTTTCAGGCCGCAGATAGGTCACGTCTGCCTCGGTCGCTGTCGGGCCGAGGTAGGTTTTGAGCATGAGATTGAAAGGCCGCGTCTCGCCCAACATGCCGCCGGTTTCAGGATGGAAATCGACACTGCCATTCACGATGTCGATCTTCTCTTCATTCAGCAGCTCGATTTCCTCAGGCTTGCCTGCCGACTCACCGGCATTCTGCGCAATGAGGGCGCGGACACGTTTGCGGAAGCTCTCGATGTGCTCGCCATTCTTCATCAGTGCCGTGATGACACGATCCCAGCGCCAGCCGTTCGGAGCCTGCGCGCCCGTGTATTTCAGCACTGTGCCGGACTGCGGATCGACATGGTCGGCACGCACACGCTTGTTCGTCAGCGAGCACTCGCGCATGAGATCGGCAAAGGTATCCACATGGCCACTGGCTTTCCAGATGGCGGGATTCATGAGGATGCTGGCATCCAGGCCGAGCACGTCTTCACGTTCACGAGTCATGGCATTCCACCAGGCGGTGCGCAGATTGCGTTTCAGCTCGGCGCCGAGCGGGCCGTAGTCCCACACGCCGCCGCAGCCGCCGTAGATCTCGCTGCTTTGAAAGATGAAGCCGCGGCGCTTGCAGAGGGAGACGATTTTCTCCATGAGCGCGATCTGAGTTTTGGCGTCGGTTGACATAAGTTGAGTAGGGTTGAAAACGGCGCGTAAGGAGCGCCAGAGCCGCCTTTCCGCAAGGGAAAGCTGGCTTTCTGGACAGTCCCCTTCATCCTTTCCCCATGCGCGCCCTGATCCAACGCTCGAAGCAAGCCTCTGTCACCATCGCCGGAGAAATCACGGCCAGTATCTCGCACGGACTCGTCGTGCTACTCGGTGTGGAGCATGAGGACACGGCGGAGGATGCGGAATGGCTGGCGGGAAAGATCGCCCAGATGCGGATATTCAACGATGCCGAGGGCAAGATGAACCTGGGCGTGAAGGAAGTGGGCGGCAGCGTGCTGGTAGTGAGTCAGTTCACGCTCCATGCCAGCACGAAGAAGGGCAACCGGCCTGGCTTCACGCGCGCGGCCCGGCCCGAGCAGGCGATCCCGCTGTATGAACATTTCATCACTCTTTTGGTGACGGATGTGCCGGTGAAGTGCGGTGTTTTTGGCGCTGACATGCAGGTGTCTTTAATCAATGACGGCCCCGTGACGATCTGGATGGATTCGCGGGCAAAGGAGTAATCATTCCTTCTTTGCCAGCGCCTCAATGGTCTCGCTGAGGCGGAATTCTAGTTCGGCGATTTTGTCGCTGTCTTATCAGGCTTTCTTGCAGGCGTAGACCTCGGTCTGCGTGTGTTTGGCTTCGATCTCGGCCAAGCGTTTGTCGTCGGCTAATTGTCGTCGGCTAATGCTGCTGCCCGGCTTGAAACTGCAGGCGTCTGTAGCCGTGTGCCGGCGGCACTCATGAACTCTTTTTTCACCAGCGCCGACTTGGCTTCGGCAAACTCGATCTTGGCGATTTTGACGCCTTCATACCTCTTCTTTAACGAGCTGCCGCTGCTGGCCTTCAACTTGGCGCGAATGTCACCCAGCAAAATTCGCGTTTCTTGATGTCTCGGGTTTTGTTGCGCGACCATGAACAGCAACTGCTGCGCTTGTTCGAGATCGCCACGGTAATAAGCCGTTCTTCCCATTTGGAAGAGGTTCTCAAGATCATCCGCTGCCGTTGCGACTCCTAAACCTGCACCCATCACGAAGATTAACTCCAAACGAACGCCGATACATTGAAGGAGCGGTTTCATAGGGTGGGGGAATGTCAGGGTTGGTTATCCGACAAATGAGATTGCATCAGTTCGCACCTCGAATGACAAGGCTGAAGATTGGTATCTTGCGCGGGCAGCATTCCGCGTCCTCATACTCTCGCCGTGCGTTAACCACCACGTCTTGAGTTTGCCAAAATCGCCTGTCTCGAAATCCAAACGCACTGCATCCACCCAGCCATCTGGAGCGCTGCGGGTGGAGCAACATGCCCTAGTGCAGAGAGTGACGGAGACGGCGGATTTTCAGATGAAGCTTGCCGCTTTGGGCAAAGGCGTTGTCGTCTGTCTGGATCACGTCACGCCAGAAGCCACGGCCTTTGCAGTCGCGCTCGTGATCGCACAGGCGCAGCGTATGCAGCGGCGGCTCTGGGTGCTGTGCCCAGACGTGCGTATGCAGGATCATGTCCATGCCGAACTCATGGTGTGGCAATTCGCGGCGTTGTATTTCCCACGTCAAATTCAGTTGGTCGGCGAGGCACTGCAAAATCCTGACTCGATGGCCGAGCGTGTTTCGGTGCTTAGTCGATGGCGTGAACACGGGGCGGATTGTCCCAAGACACTTCTGCTCTGCTCGGACAGTCTGGATGAATCCGTCCCCGCAGCGCGTGAGTTGGAAAGCCAGCGCCGCATGATCGAAGCCGGCGCGAAGCTTGATTTGGAGGCCTTTGTCAGTGATCTCGGCGGTGCAGGTTACGAGCGTGTACCAGTGGTGATGGAGCGCGGGCAGTTCGCACGGCGTGGTGGCATTGTGGATTTCTTTTCCTGGCAGGCGGAGGAACCGCTGCGTGTGGAGTGGTTCGATGACGTGATCGAGTCCATCCGCGCCTTTGATCTGCACAATCAATCGTCGATCAAACGCCTCGACCGTGCTAGCGTCATCTTGCAAATCTCTGAAGCAGCCAATGAGAGTGGCCGCGTGCGCGACTATTTGAGCCAGGACGATCTCATGCTCGTGATCGGTGAAGCTGACCTCCCCTGCCATGCGCGCATCATCGCTGGAGCACTGCCGAGTGACGGACCTGAAGACTACAGCAGCGCCATTCATGAAAACCCGCTCGGTGTCTTTGATGCGTCTGACTTCGTGCTGCATGAGGCACGGCGGAAGCAGTTCGAGATGCAGCTTCATGAATGGAAGAAACTCGGTTGGAAGACGGTGATCTTCTTCCACAATGAAGCGGAGAGGGAACGCTTCGCCGAGTTGCGTGCGGCTGATGCTAGCAAAGACACGGAAACCCAACTCGGCCTGCTTTATCGAGGTTTCACGGTTCCTGCGGCCAAACTCGCGGTGCTCACTGGCGCAGAAATCTTTGGCCGTCATCAGCACACGCGCCGCGTGCGCGGCTCGAAGCTGGACGATCCCGAAACGTTGAGAAAGGCGCGCGATGTCCTGCGCGAGCTGCGCGATGGCGATCTCGTCGTGCACAACGATCACGGTGTCGCGCGCTTTGCCGGCATCGAGATACGCACCTCACCGAGTGGTAAAAAAGAAGAGGTCCTTGCATTGCATTATGCCGATCAGGCCAAGCTCTTCGTGCCTGTGGTGCAGGCGCACATGGTCACGCGCTATGTTGGCGTCGGCGGTAAGGCTCCAGCGCTCAGCAAGCTCGGCGGCGCGTCTTGGCAGAAGACCCGCAAGAGCGCGGAGAAGAGTGTGGAAGAGTTCGCCGCAAAGATGCTGAGCATCAGCGCCGAACGCCAGACCGTGACGGGCTATGCGCATCAACATGACACAAAATGGCAGGTCGAGTTTGAGCAGTCCTTCCTCTATCGCGAGACGCCGGATCAGCTCCGTTGTGTGGAAGAGATCAAGCGCGATATGGAGTCCGAAAAACCCATGGAGCGACTGCTCTGCGCGGACGTGGGTTTTGGTAAAACCGAAGTCGCTATCCGTGCTGCTTTCAAAGCAGTGATGGGTGGCAAACAAGTCGCTATCCTGGTGCCCACGACGGTGCTCGCACGACAGCATTGGATCAATATCCGTGAGCGCATGAGCGAGTTCCCTGTCACAGTGGAAATGCTCTGCCGACTCACTCCGAAGAACCGCGAGAAGAAAATCATCCAAGGTCTGCGTGAAGGCACGGTGGACATCGTGATCGGCACGCATCGCGTCATTTCCAAAGATGTGCGCTTCAAAGATCTCGGCCTCGTCGTGATCGATGAGGAGCAGCGCTTCGGCGTGAAGCACAAAGAGAAGTTCAAGGAGATCTTCAGGCTCGTGGATGTGCTCACGCTTAGCGCCACACCGATCCCGCGCACGCTTTACCTTGCGCTCATGGGGATGCGTGACATGAGCACCATCGAGACGCCGCCGCCGAACAAGCAGGCCGTGCAAACCCAGATATGTCCGTATGACGAGCGCGTCATCAAGCAGGCCGTCGATGCCGAGATCGAGCGCGGTGGCCAGGTCTTCTTCCTGCACAATCGAGTGATCTCCATCGAGAATATCGCCAGCCGGATCCGAGCGCTTTGTCCGAAAGCTCGCGTCATCATCGGTCATGGTCAGATGGACGAGGAGTTGCTGGAAGATGTGATGCACAAATTTGTTGATGGTGAGGCCGATGTACTTGTCTGCACGACCATCATCGAAAGCGGTGTCGATATTCCGAATGCCAACACGATCATCATCGACCGCGCGGATCGCTTTGGGCTTGCCGATCTCTATCAACTTCGCGGTCGCGTGGGTCGTGGTGGCGCGCAGGCCCATGCCTATCTGCTGTTACCACGCGATGCCGTGACGGCGGGTGATGCCCGCAAGCGCGTGAATGCCATCAAGCAGTACTCCGGCCTCGGCAGCGGCTTCAAAATCGCTCTGCGCGATCTGGAGATTCGCGGTGCGGGCAATCTCCTCGGCACCGAACAGAGCGGTCACATCGCCGCCGTCGGTTTCGACCTGTATTGCCAGATGCTTAAACAAAGCGTGAACCGAATGCAGGGTCGCCGCGTCGCACGTCCGATTGATGTGAGCCTCCGCGCCGACTTCCTCGTGCAAACCGAGGCGCTCATGGTGCAGGCTTCGCCCGGTGCCACGCCCGCCTTCCTGCCGAGCAATTTTATGGAAGACACGCGACTCCGCATCACCGCCTATCGCCAGCTTGGTGAGGTAATGACGCGCAAGGAACTCGACGAACTCGAAACGCAGTGGCGTGATCAGTTCGGCGACAAGCTTCCCTATCCCGTGCAGAACCTCCTCACCTGCGCGTCACTTCGTCTTGCCGCCTCTCATTCAGGCATCACCGACATCGAGATCAAGGACCGCAAACTCATGCTCAGTCGCAATGGCAAGTTCGTCATGATCCAGGGCAAGTTCCCGCGCCTCACCGAGAAAGCTGGCTATCGGCAGCTCGCCGAAACGATGACGATGCTGCGGAGCTTGTGAGGCAGGTGCAGGCATTCTGACCTGCCAGGTATGCGAGTACGTCGATGAAGATGGCCTCGTTCGGAATACCGCAGCACTTACTTCTTCGGTGCTGGTGCGGCCTTGGCCTTCCCCGCAGCCGCTTTGGCGCGTGCTTCAGCCTGCTTCTTCGCGAACTCTGCGGCGGCTACTTCGAGCGCGGGCCATGAAGCTTTGGCTTTGTCGAGTTCGGCTTCGTTGAGGCCGAAAGCCTTCAGCACGCCGATGGCCATGAGCTTATTGCCTTCGCCGTTCATGTGCACGCCGTCGCTGGTGAGAACTTTGACGTTCGGTTTGTTCTCTGCCTTGATGCGCTCTTCAAACATGGCGAACAGGTCGGCCATCGGGACCTTCTTTTCCTTCGCGAACTTGCGGAGGAAATCGTTATACGGCGCGAGCAGGCCGTTCTCTTTGCTGTTGAGATTCTCTTGGATCACCGTCGCGGTGAGCATCACTGGCTTCACGCCTGCACTCGTCGCTTGGTCGATGATGGCAGTGATGTTCTTCTGATAAGTGCCACGGGTGGCGACTTTTTCATCATAGGTGCCGCTCTTTGCCATCGCGTCATCCAGCGGCACTCCGCGTGGGCCGTGCCAGACATCGTTCACACCACAGCTAAGAGTCATCCACTGCGGTTTCTTGCTCAGCACATCTTTGTCGAGACGCGCCAGCATTTGATCGGATTTGTGGCCGCTGATCCCGGCAGGGATAGGCTCCGCATGAACGCCATTCGCCTCCAATCCGGCAATGACGAGGCGCACATAGCCGGCGGGATTGCCCCAACCACCCGCCGTGATCGAGTCGCCAAGAAAGGCAATTTTGTCACCGCTCTTCACGGCAATTTTTGCGCTGGTGAAGTTTGGCACGATGAATGCAGCGGCGGCGAGGAAGGGGAGAAGGCGGAGTTTCATGGGTGGTTGAGATGGGTCAAAGAAGCAGCAAGCAAACGGCTCGCTGTCCACATCCTTTCTGATGGCGGAGTGTCTCTATCTTTGAGGCGTCCACGCGCTTGGTAATTTCAAAGACCATACCTCATTCGATAGAGGTCGCGCGTGACCGCCAGCCAGCCAGAGCTTGTCCTGGTAAACGAAAGCTGAGTGTTCATGCCGTGCCTTCCAGCAAGTTTTAGTTTCGAGTTGCTGCCATGTTTTTCCATCGGCGCTATGCCACACATCATCAAAGTTGTCCTTCTCCTTGGACCAACCGCCGAGCACCCACATGTGCCCACGATACACAACTGCGCTGAACCAGAGTCGTGGCTCCCATGGCGCGGATTCTGTCTCGCAAGTCCAGTTCACACCATCGCTTGATGACCAAACATCATTCTTCGCATGGAATGCGGGTGTGTAGTTACCACCGCCGAAGACGTAGATCTTGTCGTTCAAAACGATGGCCTGATGATAGGCGCGTGGTGACCAGCCAGCGCCTGCCGTTTCGAGTTTCCATTCTCTGCCGTCGGCTGAGGACCACACGTCATTTTTCAAACTTTTATCCGTTCCGAAATAGTAGTTCTCTGTGCCGCCGAGTAGCCACAGACGACCCTGAAACTCGACAAGGCCGGACGCGAGCCGTGGCGACCATCCGGCAGATGCAGTCACCTGATCCCATTGGATGCCGTCGCTGGATGACCACACTTGATTGCTCGCCGAATGCCCTGGTAGTCTGCCCTTATGCCAGCCGCCCATGATCCACATTTTGTCTGCGAAGGTGATGTTCATCGGCAGATCGCTATGCAGCCAAGGCGCGTTCTTTTCGATTAGCTTCCACTCCTTGCCATCACGAGAGGACCAAACATCACGCGGCGGTTCCGCAAACGACTGAAACCATCCGCCACCGATCCAGAGCTGATCTCGAAACACCCACTCTGCCTGCGAATCGCGAGCCTGCCATGCAGCCGCTCCTTCGGGCTGCCAGTCAGGGGAAATGCTTTGTGCGTGAACCAAATGGCTGAAGGCTGTCAGCAAGAATAATAGTTGGTGTAATTTCATGATGAGTCTGATTACACCCAGCGTGAGATTCGGCTGTCGAGCTGGAAGACTTGGCCACTGACGTGAGGCATCGTGTGCAGAAAAGCGATGAAGCGCGCGCCGTCTTGCGCGGTGCTTAGCTGGCCGAGTGTGTGAGCGGCAAACACTCGCTGGCGCTGGGTTTCATCGTCCAGAAGGTGACGGGTCATTTTTGTGTCAAGGAAGCCTGGGAGGACGCAGTTGGCGCGGATGCCGCGTGCTCCGTATTCGGCAGCGAGACTTTGGGTCAATGCGATCAGGCCAGCTTTGGCTGCGGCGTAATTAGCCTGGCCCGAGGGACCGCTGAGGGCGCTGTAGGAGCCGAGGTGAATGAGGTGGCCCTGGCGCTGCTTGACCATGATTTTTAAGGCAGCCTGCGAGCAGAGGAAGGCCCCTTTGAGATGCACATTGAGCACGTCGCTAAAGTCGGCCTCGGTCATCTTGATGAGCAAAGCATCGCGGGTGATGCCGGCGTTGTGGATGAGTAAATCGAGTCTCTCCAACGCGCCGAAAACAAGCTGCACCTGAGCTTTGTCAGTGACGTCCATCTCATCATGAGAAGGTGCGTGGACGACCCACCCCTGAGCCTCTAATTCAGCTCGGATGGCCTGGGCGAGATCGCCTGATCCGCCAGTGATGAGGGCCACGGGTTTCATTTTGTCAGGAGAGGTGCAGGGATGCTTTCAGCCATGATGTCGGGGTAGGTCAGCGGAGGAGAGCCGCAATACGCGTAAGCTGCCAGAATCTTTTTGCCCATTTGACCTGACATGCCTCGCGACACACTATCGCGCCTCTCATTCCCATGCTCTCCGTCCCCGAACAACTCGACATCCTCAAACGCGGCACCGTCACCATTCACAGTGAGAAAGAACTCGCTGAAAAACTGGCACGCGGCAAGCCATTGCGCATCAAGTTGGGAGTCGATCCGACATCACCCGACATTCATCTGGGGCACGCGGTCGGCTTGCGGAAGCTGAAGCAGTTCCAGGATCTGGGGCATCACATCGTGCTCATCATTGGCGACTTCACCGCGATGATCGGTGACCCGAGTGGGCGCTCCACCACGAGGCCTGCTTTGACTTATGAGGAGGTGCTGTCGAATGCAAAAACCTACACCGAGCAGGCTTTCCTAGTGCTCGACAAAGACAAGACGGAAGTCGTGTTCAACGGCTCTTGGTTCAAAGAGATGGCCTTCATGGAGGTGATCAAACTGAACGCTCGTGTGACTTTGCAGCAGATGCTGCAGCGTGAGGACTTTAAAAATCGCGTGGCCAACAGCACCGAGGTGCGCCTGCACGAACTCCAGTATCCGATTATGCAAGGCTGGGACAGCGTGGTCGTGAGATCGGATGTGGAGATCGGCGGCAGCGACCAACTTTTTAATATCCTCGTCGGACGTGATCTGCAAAAAGAAGAAGGCATGGAGCCGCAAGTCTGCATGACGCTGCCGCTGCTGGAAGGGCTGGATGGCGTGAAGAAGATGTCGAAGTCGCTCGGCAACTATGTCGGTCTCACGGATGTGCCGAAGGAAATGTTTGGCAAGCTCATGAGCATCCCCGATGAACTGATGGCGAAGTACTACCTGCTCGTGCTCGGTGAGGTGCTGGACACCACGATGCATCCGATGGGAGCCAAGAAGCAACTCGCCGCCAATTGTGTGGCTATTTATCACAGCGAAGAAGCCGCCAAAGATTGCCGCGAAGACTGGGACCTGCGTTTCAGCAAACGTGATCTCTCCAGCGTCGAGCTGCCCATTTTGACTCTCAGTGAGCGCCGTGATGTGCTCGGTGTCGTGCAGCACGCTTATCAGGCTGTGTTTAATCAAACCATGTCCGGCGGTGATGTGCGCCGACTCATTCAGGGAGGAAGTATCCAGCTCAATGGTGAAAAGCTGACCGATCCGAAAGCCGAGCCCGCCTGGGAAACCGGGGCCGTGCTGAAGCTGGATAAAAAGCGCAGTGTGCGACTGGCTTGATGCAGCAAGGAGCCGAGATTTTCATTTGAGTTTCAGCTCATTCACCGCCAGCGATGGCGCTCGTGATACTTGTACTTACTGCTGGTTTTGGTGATGGGCATAACACTGCGGCGGCCTCAACGGCGGAGGCGCTCAGGCGGCTTTGTCCAGGTGAAGAAGTACAGGTGTCTGATCTGTTCAAAGAGGTGCAGCCACGCATCGCGAGTGTGCTCAACAGCCTTTATCAGATGGCCATCACGCACTTCCCGAGCGCCTGGAGGTTGGTTTACCATTTGCTGGGGAAATCTGACATGAATCAGCAGGAGAGCCTTTGGCTGATGCCGCTGGTGAAGGGATTGAAATCCAAAATCGAAATGCTCAAGCCGCGCGTCATCGTGAGCACCTACCCGCTCTATGCGGGTCTGCTGGCGGCATTAAAAAACCAAGGCGTGGTCGTGCCTAAACTGGTGACGGTGATCACTGATTCGATCAGCGTTCATCCCATCTGGCTGGTCCAGCCTAGCGACCTGTACTGTGTGGCAGATGTGGAGACGGATGACGTGGTGCAAAAGCTCGGCGTGCCCGTGAACAAGGTCCGCGTCACAGGCTTTCCAGTGAGTCTGCAATTCACCGAGACACTGCCTGCCGCAGTCAGTGAGGTGCAGGGGCAGCGCATTCTTTATCTGCCATCGACCGCAGCGAGTCACGTCGCGGCGACACTTGAGTCTCTCCGGCCTCTGCTCAATGCGGGTGTGAAGCTGACTCTCCCTGTGGGCAAGCACCGCCCGCGGCTTTATCATGTGCTGAGAAAGTTTATCGACTCACTTTCAGGCTCGCCGGTCGAGATCATCGGATGGACCACCCGCATTCCTGAAATGCTGCGCACGCATGACGTGGTGATCTGCAAAGCAGGCGGCGCCATCATGCATGAAGTTCTCGCGGCGCGTATTCCGGCAGTCATTGATTACGTCGTGCCGGGGCAGGAGGAAGGGAATGCGGAGATGCTGCTTTCCCGTCAATGCGCCTACCGCACAGAGATCGCCCAAGCTACGGGTGAAGCCGTGGCTAAAGTGCTGGCCAACAACAGTGAGGTCGGTCAGCAGATGCGGATCAATATGCTGCCCATCAGCGTCCCAGATGCTGCGATGCGAACGGCCGATGAGGTGCTGGCGGTCGCGGATCGGGCCTAACTTACTTCTCCTTTTTCTGGAAGAGGCGCTTGAAGAAACTAGGCTTCGGTTTCTGATCCGAAGGCGGCGTCACTGGCGCGACACCGCTGGCAGGAGCACCTGGCATTTGCACCGGGGCAAATCGTGAGGCCGGATCAGTCGCGCCTGGAGCTGCTCCACCCTGAGTGAAGTCCACCGACTGCGGGCGGATGCTCGGCGCGCTGGCATTGAGATTGATCACCTGCGGGGGCTTAGCTTTACCTGCGGAATCATATTCATGCACCACCCGCTGAAACACCTCACCATTCAGATTCATGAGCTGGTCTTCTTTGCGGCGCGCATACTCATCAAAGAGGCACTTGCAGCGCGCCACCAGATTGCCGCGTCCATCATACACGTTGCCTTGCAGCGGCTCGCCTTTCTCATTGAGAAGGAAAACCTTCTTCACGGTCATGGTGTTGTCTGCCGTGTAGGTGGTTTCCACCATCTCACGGGTGCTCGGGTCACTGACCGACTCAGTACGTGATTTATCATCGTGATAGACGGTGCGGCCGATGATCCTGCCGAGTTGGGCAAAAGCAGTGGAACCAAGGACGAGCCAAGAAAGGCCAAGATAGACAGCGCGGTTTTTCATGGTTGAGGAGTAATGTATATTCAGAGTAGCCTCCGCCCCTGACTCAGACAATATCGATTTCCCATCATGAACCTCTCCCTGCCTCAATCCCCCAGTGACGCCGATTGGAGTCAATTTCTCAGCGCCGTCGCCACCGAGTTCGGCTGCACCACCGCCACGCTGCATCGGCTTGACCCGGCAGATCAGCACCTAAAGCTCGTCGCAGCCCAGGCCATCCCGCCACAGATCATACCGCTCATTCAGTCCATTCCCGTGGGTAAAGGCATCGCCGGTGCCGCCGCTGAGCGCCAGCAGCCTGTGGAGCTGTGCAATCTGCAAACTGACACCAGTGGCGTAGCCAAGCCCGGAGCCAAAATCACCCAGGTGCAGGGCAGTCTCGCTGTGCCCATGATGGATGGCACCCGCCTCTGCGGCACACTTGGTATCGGCATGCTTCTGCCTCACGACTTCAGTGAAGACGAAAAGCAGCGCCTCATGATCATCGGACGTGAAGCCGCTGCACGTCTTCTGCCTGCAGCAGTCTGATGTGTCTGAACAAAGGGTTTTGAAGCGGCGTCTGAGTTTGCTGCTCTCCACCACGCCATGAAAAATATCTCTCTTGTTCTGGCGGCACTGGTCGCTGTTTTCATTGCCGAACAAACTCCCGCGCAAACGGCGTTTCGTCGGCCCACCTCTCGTCTCGCCGTCGAACCTGGCACCATTCACGTCGAGGATATCTTGTCGAAGCCTGTCATTCTGAAAATCCTCACTGACGCGCCGATCTATGTGAGTGCAAAGCTCGACCGCGCCATCGGCTCCATGATGCCCGGCACGCTGGTGAAACTTGTGGGTATTTCTGACACCGCCTTTCGAGTGCGTGGGAAAGCTCGTCATGGCGACACCTCGGGCTGGATACGCATGACCGATGCCCTCTCCCCTGATCCGAATCTGGTGCCTAACTTAAAGAAACTGCATGAGCGCCAAACCCAGGTCGAAGCGCTTATCGCCGTGCATCAGATCGCTCTCGGCATGACGAGTGAAGAAGTGCTAGCTTCTATGGGCAAGCCCTCGCGCAAATCCAGCAAGCTCAGCGCCGCAGGAAAAGACGAGAAGCTCGAATACGTGATCTTCGAACGCGTGCCGCAATACAATACCAGCCTCGATGTCTTTGGCCGGCCCTTTCAAACCGTAACTTACATCAAGGTCGAGACCGGCAGTCTCAGTGTGAACTTCAAGCACAACATCGTGGACACCATCGAAGAAACCAAAGGCAACCCACTCGGCACTGGCGGTGTGAAGATGGTGCCGGGGCCGGTGATCTTTGGGCCGTAATTTATTGCAGCACCCGCAGCGCCTCGCGGATCAGCTTGTCCGCACTCGTCGCCGGGTCAAAGCCCGGCTGCTTCACCAGTTCGTTCACTGCCTTTTGCGCCTCACTCTGCTTGTAACCGAGCGCGATCAGGCCGAGCACCGCGTCGCTCATCGCCTCTTGTCGCGGATCGTGAGTCCCCTTCGCCACTTGTGCTGCCTGCCAGGCATCCACGACACCGACTTTGTCCTTCAGTTCCAACACGATTCGTTCCGCTGTCTTTTTACCCACGCCCTTGATGCGGGCCAAAGCGGCGGTGTCGTTGCGGATCACCGCATCTTTAAAAGCGGTCACTGGCATTCCGCTCAGCACCGACAGCGCCATCTTTGGCCCGATGCCAGACACGCGATCCATCAACAGGCGAAACAGATCGCGCTCATCATTCGTGAAGAAGCCAAACAGCGTGTGCTCACGCTCCGTGACATGGTGATGCGTGAGCAGCGTCACCTCGCCGCCTTGCTGCGGCAGACGGTCAAAAGTCGTGAGTGGAATGTTCGTCAAATAGCCGACTCCGCCGACATCGACGATGGCTCGGTGCGGCATGGATTCGACGAGTTTCCCACGAAGAAAGGCGATCATGCCGCTGATGAAGGCGCGTGGCGGAGATCGCGCAAGAGCTTTGATCTCCAGACTGGCGACTCCAGCGGATGTCATGCATGGTTTCTCCATGAATCGCTGCCTCATCTTTCTCTTTAGCCTCACCGTGATCGCCTACAGTCAGGAGTCCCTGCTCATGCTGCCTGAGCCGCGTGTGCTCCGCACCGAGCGCTCTATCATACCTGAGGGTGCAGAGAAAACCGTGCTGTCTCCAGCACGTGAGATCGTAGAAACACCCGGCATTGAAGTGTACTCCAAAGAAGACTTCATGCGCCTCGGCCTCAGTCCAGAAACCTATGCCAAGCGTGCCGAAAAAGCCGCCGACAAACTTCTATTCACACTCAAGCCAGACCTCATCAAGGACGCGCAGGGCAAAGTGCAATACGCCGTCTATCGTGGTGATCGCCCTGTCATGGCCTGTCTGCTCATCGCCCCATCTTTGCCGCAGGTCTTCGAGGAGATGTTTGGCAAAGAGATCTGGGTCGCCTGCCCAGATCGCCATTCGCTCTTTGTTTTTCCTGCCAAGCCAGAGGCCATGGAAGAGTTCGTCGCCGACCTAGCTGAGCGCTTTGAGTCAGATGCTCACGCCGCCAGTCCTGAAGTCTTTTCCATCAAGACGGGCCAAGCTCCGCATGTCGTAGCAGCCTTTGATCCGTAGCCGAATACTCCAGACGATTAGATCACCCTCAATGAAGAGGCCCTGAAAGACCCATTCATGAAAGTGGGATTGTCCATTCTGCTTCCCTCACCCATGGCGTATAATCAAAGGGAGGTGGCAAAAGCTGAACTCTTCCGCTCAAATTCTGAATCAAAGTCCTCTTCGCATCCCGTTTAGTTTTTTCGATCCGTTAGCTCCACACGCCCATGTTCACCTTCACTGATAAAGCTGCCGTCACCACATGTGATGGCATCACACGCCGCGACTTCCTTTCCGCCGGCGCTTTGAGCGCCATCGGCCTCACGATGCCTGGCTTCGCCAAACTGAAGGCCGAGGGCAAAGTTGACCCGAAAAAGAGCAACAAGGCCTGCATCATGATCTTCAACCTCGGTGCGCCGAGCCAGCAGGATCTGTGGGACATGAAGCCGGATGCGCCGAGCGAGATTCGTGGGCCGTTTAAGCCGATCCGCACGAAGAGTAATGCCTTCGAAATCTCCGAGATCCTGCCGCTGCATGCGAAGATCGCAGACAAATTCAGCCTCGTGCGTTCTTGCTACCACACCGCTGCCGCCGTTCACGACACCGGGCATCAGATGATGCAGACGGGCCGTCTTTTCACCGGCGGCGTGAACACGCCGCACGTCGGCAGCGCTCTCGAATTCCTGCAGGGCCGCCGCAGCGATCTGCCAGCCCACATCATCCTCCCGGAGTCCATGGGCCCCACTGGCGGCAACATGCCGCACGGCCAGGACGCGGGCTTCCTCGGCAAAGCGTATGATCCCTTCGTCTTGAACGCGAATCCGTCGGAGAAGGATTTCAAAGTGCCCGATCTGCTGCCGCCGAAGGAAATCAGCGAGGTGCGCCTCGAACGCCGCCGTGAAATGCGCGAGCTCGTGGACAGCAGCGTGCGCAATTTTGAATACAGCGAGCAGGCTAAGCTCATGGACTCCAACTTCGAGTCCGCCTACCGCATCATGACCAGCACGCAGGCCCGCGAGGCCTTCGATCTAACGAAAGAGCCGCTGAAAGTGCGCGAGCGCTACGGTTTGAACCGCTTCGGCCAGAGCTGCTTACTTGCGCGTCGCCTCGTCGAGCGCGGCGTGCGTTTTGTCACCGTGAACACCTTCATCACCGTCTTCGGCGAGATCACCTGGGACATCCACGGCTCCAAACCCTTCACCAGTATCGAAGGCATGCGCGACATCGTCGCCCCAATGTATGACCAGGGCTACAGCGCCCTCATCGAGGACCTTTTCCAGCGCGGCATGCTCGACGACACTATGGTCACCTGCCTCGCCGAATTCGGCCGCACGCCCAAGATCAATCCCGCCGGTGGTCGCGATCACTGGCCGAACTGCTGGACGGTCAATTTCGCCGGTGGCGGCATCAAAGGCGGCGAAGTCATCGGCAAAAGCGACGACATTGGTGGTTATCCCACCGAGCGCCCCGTCGCCCCGAAGGAAATCGTCGCCACCATCTACCAAGCCCTCGGCGTCGATCTCCACACTGAACTCCCCGGCCCTCAAGGCCGCCCCTATCCCGTCGTCGATTTCGGCACGCAGGCGATCAAGGAGCTGTTTGCGTAATGAATCTGAGCTAAACTCACCCCGCCATGAATGCTGCACTCACCCTGGATTCCTTTTTGGTCGAAGCCATGAACTTCGCCCCAGAAAGCCGCCTTGAGCTTGCCGAGCGACTCGTCGCTAGTGTGCCAGACGATGCCGAGATCGAGTCCGCTCAGATCGAGGAGGTCACCCGCCGCATAGAGGATGTGCGCTCAGGCAAAATGAAGCTGATTCCGGGCGAAGAAGCCCTGCGTCAGGTGCGTGAAGCCGTTCTTGGTCGTGCATGAAGTTCGTTTTCAATCAAGCGGCGTTGATCGAATATCGTGAAGCCGCCGAGTGGTATCAAAGCCGCAGCCTCTCCGCCGGACCTCGGTTCATCCAAGAAGTCGAAGCTGCCATTCAAGACATTCTCAAAGATCCGCAACGCTACCAACCCGTCGGCAATGGCTGCCAGGTTTTCCGCCTCAAACGCTTTCCCCTACAAGTTCTACTATCACCACGAACCCGAACTCATCACCATCTACGCAGTCATGCACGACCGCCGCAAACCAGACATCTGGCGTGATCGCATCGGGTAACCTTTTAAAGCCCATGAATCTGCTCCGTCTCATCATTCTGTTCACGCTTCTCACTTCGACGCTTCAGTCCGCCGAAGCCCCGTCCTTCCGCAACACCATCCAGCCGATCCTCACGCGCTACGGCTGTGCGATGGGTGCGTGTCATGGTGCTGCTGCCGGACAGGGAGGCTTTCGGCTTTCACTGCGCGGCTTTGATGACGAGGGCGACTGGATCTCGATCACGCGCAGTGCGAATGGCCGCAGGCTGACGATGGAAGACCCGGCGCGCAGTTTGTTACTGCTCAAATCGACCAAGATGGTGCCTCACAAGGGCGACAAGCGCTTCGAGGTGAACTCGCCCGAATACAAAGCCATCGCTGACTGGATCGCCGCTGGTGCGCCGGGGCCGAAGGCGGATGATTCGCGCATCGTGTCGCTCGATGTTTCGCATCCGCATCTCGTCACGCAGGCGGGCAAAACGGTGCAGCTAAAAGTCACCGCAAAGTTCAGCGACGGGCACAGCGAGGACGTCACGCGCTGGACCAAATACAACGCCACCAATGCCAGTGTGGCCACCGTGGATGACACCGGCCTCATCAAAACCACCGGCAGCGGTGAAGGCAGCGTCAGCGCGTGGTATCTGAGCCGCCTCGCGCTCGCCACCATCACGATTCCGAACGCCAGCAACGTCGATTCCGCCGCCTTCACCGCGCTGAAGCCGCGCAACTTCATCGACGAACTCACGCTGAAAAAACTGCGTGAGCTGAACATCCCGCCATCTGTCCGCGCGGAAGATCACGAGTTCCTTCGCCGTGCTTTTCTCGACACCATCGGCGTATTGCCCACGCTTGGTGAAACCCACGCCTTCCTCGCCGATAAAGCCGCTGACAAACGCGATCGTCTCATCGACTCGTTGCTGCTGCGACCGGAGTTCGTCGATTACTGGTCGCATCGCTGGAGCGACCTGCTGCTCGTCAATGGCGACAAACTCGCGCCCACCGCGATGTGGTCGTATTACAATTGGATACGCCGTCACGTCGCCGCCAACACACCCTGGGATGCCATGGTGCGCGATCTCCTCACCGCGACTGGCAGCACACTGGAGCACGGCGGCGTGAATTTCTTCGTCCTAAATGACGAACCCACCAAGTGCGCCGAAACCGTCAGCATCGCCTTCCTCGGCACCTCCATCGGCTGCGCGAAGTGCCACAACCACCCGATGGAGAAATGGACCAACGAGCAGTACTACGGCTTCGCCAATCTATTCGCCCGCGTCCGCACCAAGAACGGCACGCAGGCTGATGAGCGCGTGCTGTTCTCCGACACGCAGGGCGATCTCGTCGCCCCGCTCACCGGTAAACCGCCGCCGCCGCGCCCGCTCGATGTCACTACGCCGATCTCGATGACCTCCACCGAGGATCGCCGCATCGTGCTCGCCAACTGGCTCACCGGTGCCGACAACAAACTGTTCCAACGCGCCATCGTGAACCGCGTGTGGGCCAACTTCTTTGGCGCAGGCCTCGTCGAAGCCGTCGATGACCTCCGCGTCACCAACGCCGCCAGCAACGAAGAACTCTTCACCACCGCCTGCGCGCATTTCGTGCAGCACAAATTCGATTTGAAGGCACTCATGCGCGCCATCCTGCAAAGCGAGACGTATCAGCGCAGCAGCATCACCCTGTCCGAAAACATCACAGACCTCCGCTACGGCTCGCACTACGTCCCGCGTCGTCTCAAAGCCGAAATCCTGCTCGACACCATCTCGCAGGTCACCGCCGCGCCCACGACGTTCAAGATCGACAAACGCAACGCCAACCGCGGCACCAGTGAAAGTTACCCCATGGGCTTTCGCGCGTTGCAATTGCCCGACAGCAACATCGCCAGCTACTTCCTCAAGAGCTTCGGCCGCGCCGACCGCGTCGCCACCTGCGAATGCGAGCGCACCAATGAACCCAGCATGGCCCAGGCCCTCCACATCGCGAATGGCGAGACCCTAAACCTCAAACTCTCGCAAAAAGACAACCGTCTAGACGCCCTGCTCGCCAGCAAGCAACCCGACGCCAAGATCATCGAAGAAGCCTATCTTGTGACGCTCACTCGCGAACCCACCGAGCGCGAAATCGCGAAAGCCACCCAACTCCTTGCCACCGCCAAACCCGAAGACCGCCGCACCACCCTGGAAGACATCTTCTGGAGTTTGATGGGATCAAAGGAGTTTTTGTTTAATCACTAAATCACGAGCACGCAGCTCTCACCTCATCTTTTTCATGCGTCTCATCCTTCTAATTTTTCTCTCACTGCACACGACGATCACCCACGCTCAAAGTGTGGACTACATAAAGCAGATCGCCCCACTTTGGGACACCTACTGCATCGATTGTCACAGCGCTGATGACGCTGATGGCGAGTTCGTCTTGGATACCTTCGCGGCGCTCATGAAGGGCGGGAAGGAAGGCGACGCCATCGTCGCGGGCAAGGGCAATGAGAGCATGTTGGTGAAGTTCCTCGAAGGGCGTTCTGGCCGCGGTGGAAAGAACGAATTCATGCCGCCGGGCAAACGCGAGAAGCTCAAGCCGGAGGAGATCGCGCTGATCAAAGCGTGGATCGATGCAGGTGCGAAAGGTCCGATCATCGCGGAGGGCAAACCGATGCCGAAGGAAGTCATCACGCCAAAATTCATGCCGACGGTGCCGCCAAAACGCGCGATCCAGGCGGTGGCGTTTTCGCCTAAAGTGCAGCTCATAGCGGTGGGACGTTATGGCGAGGTGGAACTGCTCAATCCGGTCACGCGGGCAGTGATTCGCAAGCTCACGGGCATCAAGGGTAAGGCCAACGCCGTTGCGTTTTCGCCGGGTGGCGATGCTGTGTATGCCGCCGGTGGCGAGGCCGGCATCGTGGGCGAGGTGAAGCGCTGGAAGACGAGCGATGGCAGCTTGCAGCAGTCGTTTGAAGGCCATCTCGATGCCGCGTATGCGCTTGCGGTTTCACCCGATGGCAAACTGCTCGCCACCGGAGCCTACGATCAAAAAATCCGCCTCTGGGACACGGCGACGGGCAAGGAAGTCGCGTTGCTCAAAGGCCACAACGGCGCGGTGAACGGACTCTCGTTCCGTCCCGATGGCAAGGTGCTCTCCAGCGCCAGCGCGGACCGCACGGTGAAGCTCTGGAGCATCCCGACTGGTCAGCGACTCGACACGCTTTCGCAGCCGACGAAGGAACAGACGAGCGTCGTTTTCAGCGCCGATGGCAAACAGCTCTTCGCCGCCGGTTCTGACAATCGCATCCGCCTTTGGCACATCAGCGCTGACGCGAAGGAAGGCACGAACAAGATCGTCACCAGCCGCTTTGCGCATGAAGGTGGCATCCTGCGACTCGCGCTGTCCCTCGACGGCAAGCTGCTCGCCTCCACCTCGACTGATAAATCGCTCAAGCTCTGGAACACCGCTGATCTCACTGAAAAACTCCCGCTCGAAAAACAACCTGACTGGTCCTCTGCTCTTGCTTTCACCGACAAAGCGCAGCTCGTTGCTGGACGCATCGACGGCAGCCTCAGCATCTATGAACCGACCACTGGCAAGGCCGTGATGGCTCCCGCGCCAGCCAAGCCAGTCGCCGCGAAAAAAACCGCGATGTCTGCCAAGCCAACGATCACGAGCATCACGCCACGCGGTTTGCACAACGGCATGGAACAGCAGTTGGTCATCACGGGCAAAGAACTCGTGAACGCCAACGTGCAGTTCGCCGATGCACGGCTCAAACCTGCCGTCGATGCCGCCGCTAGTTCGCCGACGAAGCTCGTGTTCACAGTCAAAGTGCCCGCTGACCTGCCGCGTGGCGGTTATGAAGTCTCCGCGCGCACCGCTCAGGGCGAGACCGCGAAAGTGAAACTCTTTGCCGATGAGATCGCCGCCACGACTTCTACTGCCGCTGATTTCAAAGCTGCACCGGTCGCTGTCGCCAAACTGCCCGCCAGTCTGTGGGGTACGCTCACCGAGATCGGCCAGCACGACGTTTATCGTTTCACCGCGAAGGCGGGCGAAGAACTCGTGCTCGATCTCGCCGTCGCGCAGGTCGGCAGCACGGCGAAATCTCCCACGCTGGAGATTATGGACACGAACCGCACCGTGCTCGCGGTGAATCGCGGTCTCGACAGCGGCAGCGATCCGTTCCTCGCCTGGAAAGCGCCTGCGGATGGCGATTACATCGTGCTCGTGAGCAACACCACGATGGATGGCAGCGCGAATCATGTGTATCGCCTCACCATTGGCGCACTACCTTATGTGACCGCGTGGTCGCCACTCGCCGCGCAGGTCGGCCAGGACACCAAAGTCACGCTCATCGGCCATCACCTCGGTGACAAAGCCACGGTGATGATGAAGCCCGACAGAGAAGGCATGATGAACGTGCCGCTTGATATGAAAGCGCTGCGCTTCCGCTCGATGCTGCTGCTGCGCGTGAGCGGATTGATGCAGATCGAAGAGAAAGAAGGCAATGACGACGTGAAGACAGCGCAGATCGTGACTTTGCCTGCAACGGTGAATGGCAGGTTGGTAAGGAGTGAGGCCATCTTGGCTTCAGCTGACGGCAAGATGCCGTCACTCCCTGGTGACACCGACCACTTCGCCTTCGACGCGAAAAAAGGCCAGACGTGGATCATCGAGACACTCGCGGCGCAAGCAGGCTCGCCCGCCGACACGAAGATCGACATCCTTCACGCCGACGGCCAGCCCGTGAAGCGTGTGATGCTCCAGGCTGTGCGCGACAGCTACGTCAATTTTCGCAGCGTCGATGCCAACAACCCAGACATTCGCCTGCAAAATTGGGAGGAGATGGAGCTCAATGAATTTGCCTATCTCAATGGCGACGTGATGAAGATCTTCCGAATGCCGCGCGGGCCGGATGGTGGCTGCTTCTTCTACATCAATGGTGGCAAACGCCGCGCCTACTTCGACACCAGCGCCACCTCCCACTCGCTCGACGAGCCCTGCTACATCGTCGAGCCACGATCCATCGGCAGTCAGATCGTGCCGAACGGCCTGCCCATCTTCACCTTGAACTACAGCAACGACGACAGCGGCGACCGCAAGCTCGGCAGCGACTCGCGCCTCACTTTCACCGCGCCAGCCGATGGCCGTTACGTCGTCAAAGTCACCGACACACGGGGCTGGCGTGGCGAGCGTTTTGTTTATGCACTCACCCTTCGTGAACTGAAGCCCGATTTCAGCGTCAAATTGGCTGGCATTAACCCCACCGTCATGCCCGGAGCCTCCGTCGGCTTCTCCTTCCGTGCGGATCGCGTCGATGGTTTCGATGATCCCATCCAGATCGACATTACCGGCCTGCCGCAGGGCTATTTTGCTTCGTCGCCGCTCCTTATCGCAGCCGGGCACGATTTGATCAGCGGATCACTCCGCGCTGCGCCCGATGCCAAAGCGGATGCCGATTGGAGCAAGCTCAAGATCACCGCGAAAGGCAAAAGTATCACGCACGAAGCCGGAACCTTTGGCAAAGTCACGCTCGGTGCCGCGCCGAAGTTCATCATCGTCATGGAACCCGACAACGGCGGCAAAGCCGTCATGCGCGAGATCAAAGACGAGACCAAGCCTCTCGAAATCACCCTTGTTCCCGGCCAGACTGTCAAAGCCTGGATCCGCGCCGTTCGCCTCAAAGACGACGGCATCATCAACCTCGACGTGCATGGTCTTCCGCATGGCGTCATCGTCGATGACATCGGTCTCAACGGCGTGCAGATCCGCGAGAAGGAAAACGAACGCCCCATTTTCTTCCGCGCCGCCAATTGGGTCCAAAATCAAGACAAACTCATCCATGCTGCGCTGAGCTCTGCGAGGAATGAGCACGACAGCGCCAGCTTGCAGACGAGTTTTCCGATGTTGCTGAAGATCCGGAACTCAACGGGTGTGGCGGTGAAATGACGAGAGACGGTCCGTTGGTGTTGCGTTCAAGCAGCAACCATGAACCGCCGCCGCTTTCTCCAGCAATCTCTCGCCGCCTCCGCTTACGTTTCTGCGCCCGCCATCCTGAGCGCGAGGTCGCCGAACTCGATGTTTCAGGTGGCTTCCATCGGTGTCGGCGGAATGGGTGGTGTCACGATGATGAGCGTGCTGCAGCATCCGAAGCTGCGACTCGTCGGCATGTGTGATGTGGATGCGAAGACGCTCGAACTGGCGCGTGGTGGCAACGCGACACGGCGCAAAGAGTTGCAGGACCCCAATGCGGCGGCGCGATTGGCGGATGCGGCGGTGTTTCGCGATTATCGCGAGATGCTGACGAAGCTGGGCGACAGCATCGACGCGGTGACGATCGGCACGCCGGATCACATGCATGCGGCGATGGCGGTGAGCGCGTTGCAGGCGAAGAAGCATGTTTATTTGCAGAAACCGCTCACACATCACATCCACGAGGCGCGGATTCTCAGCGCGGAGGCGGCGAAGGCGGGCGTGACGACGCAGATGGGCACGCAGGGGCATTCGAGCATCGAGACCTCACTCGCGGTTGATCTCATCAGGAGCGGAGCCATCGGCAAGGTGAAGGAAGTCATCTGCTGGGAAAACAAGAAGGCGAGTTGGTGGCCGAAAGTCACCGAACGCAAAGCGCAGGCCGATCCGGTGCCTACGAACATCGACTGGAACCTGTGGCTCGGTGTCGCGAACGAGGTGCCGTTTCTCGAAGGCGCGTATCATCCTTCGATGTGGCGCTCGTGGGTCGATTTCGGCGTCGGCATGATGGGCGACATGGGCTGCCACTACTTCGACGTCGTCTTCGCCTGCCTCGGTCTCGCCGCGCCGACGCGTGTGCGCTGTCTCGATGAAGGCAGCAAGGGCGATCTGTATGCACAGAAGCGCCATCTAGAACTCGAATTCCCCGGCACGCCGCTCACTGCGGGCGACAAGATCAAGATGACCTGGAGCGACGGCGGTTATCCGTATGACTCACGCGTCATCAAGCCCAGCATGCTCACGAAAGACACTCCGAGCGGCATTTTCTTCATCGGCGAGAATGGCGGCATCTTCAAACCGCACAGCCAGCGTCCCTGGCTCGTGCCCGAGGAGAAATTCACCGGCTTCACTTACCCGAAGACGCGCATCGCCAATCACTACACCGACTGGGTCGATGCCTGCATGAAGGGCGAGAAAGCCGCCACAGATCTGCCGACCTATGGCTGCCCTGTGACGGAGGCCGTGCTTCTCGGAGTCCTCGCCGAACGCAATCCCGACGGGTGGATCGAATGGGACGCTGCGGCGGGTAAAGTGACCAACAAGCCGGAGCTGAATGCCCAACTCGCACGCAAGTATCGTGATGGTTGGAGTGTCGAAGGCTTGGGTTGAATTGATGAATGACGAATGGTCATGTTGAGGGCATTGAATACCCAGATGCCATTTGTCCTTTCATCCGATCCTATTCCTGATGCTACGCCAACCTTTGCGGCTTGTGAGGGTGCTGAGGTGAAATTCCTCGGCGTCGTGCGCGGCAGTGAGGATGAGCGTGCGATCACAGGGATCGACTACAGTGCCTACTTGCCGATGGCAGAAAAGATGATGCAGGAGTTGATCGAGAGTGGAAGCAGCGAGCATGGAGTCCATGACGTCTTTATCCAGCATCGACTGGGTTTTGTGGCATCGGAGGAGCCCTCCATCCTCATCCGGGTGCGTACCAAACACAGCGCGGAGGCATTCGATCTATGCCGCTGGTATCTGAAGGAGATCAAAACGCGAGTGCCTATCTGGAAGCGTCCTGTGTTTGCGGAGCAGACTTGAGTTTGCCTCATATTCAGACGCTGGATGTCTGCGTCACACTTTCAGGCTGCAAACCTGCCCGATTCATGCTAAACGCACCTCCCCCATGCTGACTCTCCGCGCCGTTTCCAAAGCCTTTAATGCCCGCACTCTCTTTTCGGGAGTTTCGATGACCGTGAATTACGCGGAGCGTGTTGCTCTTGTCGGACCCAATGGAGCAGGGAAATCCACGCTGTTTTCGCTCATCCTCAAGCAGGACGAGCCAGACGCGGGGGAGGTCATTCGTGATGAATGGACGACGATGGGCTATCTTCCTCAGGAAAGCGAGCCTGTCGGTCAGGAGACGATTCTAGACGTAGCGACTGGCAAGGCTGGCGAGATCGAAAAGCTGGAAACTCTTTTGCGTGAGCATGAAGCGCGTGGGGATGTTTCTGCCCCCGAGTACAATGAGGCGCACTCGAAGCACGACGCTCTCAATGACCCGCAGGCAGAGGCCAAGGCGAAGAAGATTCTGAAGGGATTCGGATTCAAGGAAGCAGATTTTAATAAGCCCGCGCGTGAGTATTCAGGCGGCTGGGTCATGCGCGCTCACTTGGCGCAATTACTCGTGATCGAGCCTGATTTACTGCTGCTGGATGAGCCGACGAATCACCTCGATTTACTCTCCCTCATGTGGTTCAAAAACTACCTGAAAAACTATCCGGGCGCGATCCTACTCATCTCCCATGACCGAGATTTCATGGATGAATTGATCGAGACCGTCTATGAGATCGAGGAAAGCAAGCTGATCCAATATCAGGGCAACTACACCAGCTACCTGAAGCAGAAAGAAGAGAACTACGACCGCGCCTATCAGTCCTGGAAAAACCAGCAGAAGGAGATCGAGCACATTCAGGAATTCATCGACCGCTTCCGCTCGGTGGCTTCCAAGTCCGCACAGGCCCAGAGCCGCGAGCGACAGCTCGAAAAGATGGACAAGCTGGATAAACCACGGCCTCTACGCAAAGCCTTCCGATTCAATTTTCCGCAACCACAGCGCAGTGGTCAGCGAGTCATCGCGCTCACCGACATCCATCAGGCCTATGGAGAAAAGAAGGTTTATCAGGGTCTCGATCTTGAAGTGGAAAAGGGCGAGCGCACCGTGCTCGTTGGGCCAAACGGCTCCGGCAAGTCCACACTCATCAAGATCATGGCTGGCGTGATCCCCTTCCAAAAGGGCGACCGCAAATTCGGTACGAATGTGAAGATGGGCTACTTCTCCCAGCATCGTAGCGACACGCTTGATCCCGAATGCACGATCCTCGAAGAATTAAAGCGCTGTGCTCCTGAGCTACGTGAAGATGATGCGCGAAGCATTCTCGGCAGCTTCCTCTTCAAACGTGAGGATGTGCATAAGCGCTGCAAAATCCTCAGCGGTGGCGAAAAGAGCCGACTGAATCTGGTGAAGTTCCTTGTCGATCCGCCAAACCTCTTGCTCATGGATGAGCCTACGACGCATCTTGATATTTGGGCGATCGAGGGGCTGATCCTCGCGCTGCAAAAGTTTGAAGGAACACTCGTCTTCATTTCCCATGACGTGCATTTCATTCGCAGCATCGCCACGAAAGTCCTGCACATCAGCAGCGGCATCGTCACGCCTTACAGCGGCGGCTACGATTACTATCTGGAGAAGACCGGCGCTGAGGAGAATGCCCGCGCGGCCGTGATCGCAGAATAAGCCATCGCGATGCATGCAAAGTGGGGTTCATTAGCGACGTAATGCCAAGTGATGAATCCTGTTCTTCACGATAGACTCCAACTCACCACGCGCCGTCAGTTCCTAAATGGGGCAGGGCAGTTCAGTCTCGGTGCCATCGCCATGAAGGCGATGCAGGCTGAAGCGGCATCGAAGATCGACAATCCGCTCGCGCCCAAACACCCGCTGAATGCAGCCAAGGCCAAGCGTGTCATCTATCTGCACATGTCCGGTGCACCACCGCATCTGGACCTCTTTGATTACAAGCCTGAGCTGGTGAAGCGCGATGGGCAAGACTGTCCCGACAGCGTGCTAAAAGGGCGTAAATTTGCTTTCACCACCGGCGTGCCGAAGCTCATGGGCACTCCGCGCACCTTCAAGCAATATGGCAAAGCTGGTATGTGGATGAGTGATGCCTGCCCGAATTTCCACGGCATCGCCGACGACATCACGATGGTGCGATCGATGTACACGGATCAGTTCAATCACGCACCGGCTGAGCTGCTTCTATTCACCGGTCACATACGCCAGGGCCGTCCCTCAATGGGCTCATGGGCGACCTATGGTCTTGGCACTGAGAACCAAGACCTGCCCGGCTTTGTCGCCCTCATCTCCAGCGGCACGCAGCCCAGTGGTGGTCAGGCTTGCTGGGGTAGCGGCTTCATCCCCAGTGTGTATCAAGGCGTGCAGTGTCGCAGCAAAGGTGATCCCGTTTTGTATGCCAATAATCCCGCAGGCATGAGCCGTGAGCTGCGCCGCAAGACTCTGGATGCGCTCAAGGAAATCAACGAACTCCAAGCCGCCGAACTCGGCCACGCGGAGACCATCACTCGTATCTCGCAATATGAGTTGGCCTTCCGCATGCAGACCAGCGTGCCTGAGGTGATGGACATCTCAAAAGAGCCCGCCAAAGTTCTCGAAGACTACGGTGCCAAACCCGGTGAATCCAGCTTTGCCAACAACTGCCTTCTGGCTCGTCGCCTCATTGAGCAAGGCGTCCGTTTTGTGAATCTCTTTGACTGGGGATGGGACTTTCACGGCACCGCCGAAGCCACCGGCGTCACCACAGGACTAACCAAAAAAATGTCCGAGACCGACAAGCCTGTCGCCGCTCTCATCAAAGACCTCAAACAGCGCGGACTGCTGGATGATACGCTTGTCATTTGGGGCGGCGAATTTGGTCGCACTCCCTTCCGCGAAGGCCGCACGGCTGCCGGCAAAATTCTCGGTCGTGATCACTACCCTGACTGCTACACGCTCTTCATGGCGGGCGGTGGCGTGAAGTCTGGCTACGACTACGGCAGCACTGACGAGCTGGGTTTTCATATCGCCGAAAACAAAGTCCATGTGCACGACTTCCAAGCCACCATCATGCATCTGCTCGGTTTCGATCACGAACGCCTCACCTACCGTTTCCAAGGCCGCAACTACCGCCTTACCGACATCCACGGGCATGTGGTGAAGGATCTTTGCGCTTGATCTGTCCACCCATGAACCGCCGCCACTTTCTCCAAACCAGCGCCAGTGCCGCCCTCACCTCGTGCTCTACCTTCAGCGCCCCAGATGCGTTGATCATCGACACCCATCAGCATCTCTGGGATCGCCACATCATCAGCCCGCCATGGATCAAAGGAGCGCCTGAGGTGCTGCGGCATGATTTTGTCACAGCGGACTATGTGAAAGCCACCGCAGGCCTCAATGTGAAGGCAATCTACATGGAGGTCGATGTGGCTCCGAGTGATCACATCAAGGAAGCGGATGGCATCGTGCAGCAATGCCGCGCTGGAAACACTCCCACCATCGCAGCGACCATCGGCGGGCGTCCTGCATCGGCTGAATTCCAGAAGTATGTGACGCGCTATGCGGGCAACGGCATCGTCAAAGGCCTGCGCCAAGTGCTGCATGGCGACTCCACGCCTCCGGGTTTTTGTTTGAGCAAAGATTTCGTTAGTGGCGTGCAGACGCTTGGGAGGCACGGGCTCAATTTTGAACTCACGATGCGGCCTACTGAATTGAAGGATGGCGTGAAGCTCATCAAGCAATGTCCAGACACACCTTTCGTGCTCGATCACTGCGGCAACGGTGATCCGAAGGCCTTCAATTCCAAGCTAGGCCCAGGCTTGAAGCGAAGCTGCACTGCTGACGAATGGAAACGTGGTATTGACGCCGTCGCCGCACAGCCGGGCGTCATGTGCAAGATTAGTGGCATCGTCGCCTTCGTGCCTCCAGGTAAATGGCGCGCCGAAGATCTCGCGCCTGTCGTCAATCACTGCCTCGACTCCTTTGGCCCCGACCGTGTCTTCTTCGGCGGCGACTGGCCCGTGTGCCTACTCGGCAGCCCTGTGCGCGGCTGGGTGGATGCGCTGAAGCAGATCGTTTCGTCACGTCCGGCAAGTGAGCAGAGGAAGCTGTGGAGTGGGAATGCGATCCGGTTTTACGGACTGAAGGTGTGAGTTACTTCTTCACTGCTCCGAACACCTGAAGCTCGTGGATGGACCAGAACGTGCCTTTGGCTTCGCCGAGCTGGGAGATGCGGATGGATTTGGCTTTCGTGGGCTTGGTAAAGAGGTGGTCGATGACTCCGGCTTCGCCCTCGCCTTGTAGCGTGGGCTTCTCCCATTCGGTGCCATTGATGGAGAGTTCGATCTTGTATTGGCGGGGGTAGTCGTTGCGGGATTTGCCGGTGTCGAGGATGAGGCCGGTGATGTCGGTGGGCTCGGGGAGGTCGATTTGGAACCACATGTCGGGGCTTTGCGGCTTGCGAGTGTCCCAGCGGGTGATGAGGTCGCCGTCGATGGCTTTGACGACTTCTTTGACGTTGTGACTGGCGGTGAGTTTCCACGCGGCGCGGTTTAGCAAAGGCTGCGGCGAGAGTGCGCGGAGTTCTTCGATGGTCCAGGGCGTGGTGCGTTTGCTGAGGTCTTTGCGCAAGGCAGCGACCTCCTTTTTCGCCACGATCTTGCCGCTGTTGCCAAAGGCTTTGCGTATGTAGCTGGCGACATCAGCGATCCATTGATCTTCAAAGCTGGCCATGGTGACCATCTGCGCCTCGTAGGTTTTTCCGTCAATGGGACCTGCGAGACCATTGAGCATGACGCGCACGATGGCATCGCCCTGCACGGCGGTGCGTGATCCGGCAAGCGGTGGGGCAAGCGTGGCACCTTCACGTCCGGCGATGGGCATGCCCGCGCCGTCGAAGCCGTGGCAGGCGAAGCAAAGCGAGCGGAAGATTTCCTGGCCGCGTTCGAGCTGCTTCTTTTCGTCCTTCGTGAAGCTGCCGCTGATCTTCGGTGCCTCGACGAGCAACTGCGCCCCGATTTCCTTCACACCGACGCTTGCAGAGGTCATGAACGTCATCTGCGCTTCGTCTTTCCACTTGGGCCAGTTGAGGTGCCTCGCGGTGTAAAGCGTCTGAAGCACCACGGTCGGGTCTTTATCGGCCTTGAGGGCTTGGATGTCGGCGATCAAGGCAGTGTCACCTTTTTTGAGCAGCGATTCGGCAACGCGGATGGCGCTGGCGCGGACTTGCCCGTGCTCGTCCTTCATCGCTGCGCGGAGAATTTCAGGCGTGATGGCATCAAGGCCTTCGAGCGTCCACAGCGCGTGCAGGCGAGCGAGATGGTTGTCGCTCTTGAGCAGCGCAATGAGCGCGGGGACCACGGATTTGTCGTTTTTGACAATGAGCATGCGCTGCGCGGTATCACGCCAGAAGCCGTTTGGATGCGTGAGATGCGCGATGAGCTGCGCAGGCGTTTCGCCGATCATTTTCGGCTGCGGACCGGGTTTGAAATCTTTATGAACGAGACGCCACACGCGGCCATGACCGGCAACGTGCTGCATTCCAGTAGGTTCGATGGCTCCGCGCAGGAAGCTGCCGGGCTTCACCCAATTTCCCTCCTGAATGATGCCGCGATACGCATCGACGATGTAGAGGCAGCCATCGGGGCCGGTGGTCATGTTCAGCGGGCGGAAATTTGGATCGCTGCTGCGGATGAACTCGCTCATCTGCTCCTCATACGGGTTTGTGACAGTGGTGATGCCGTCTTTGATCTCGACGGTGGCACGACGGATGAGACGACCGACGGGTTCAGGCAGGAAGACGTTGCCATAAAGCTCCTTCGGCAGGCGGTCACCGCGATAGATTGTTTGGCCAGCACAGCCGGTGAAGTGGTTCAAGCGCTTGTCCTCCGGCGAATGGAAGCGTCCGGGGCCGCCCTGGAAATCGCCGAGCGAAACGACGGGCCACACGGTGTCGAACTTTTCGCTCTTCTGCTGCTTCACGTTGATCGCGGCATAAAGAATAGGTGCTTGGTAATTCCACAGGCCTTTTTCACCGCCCGCATTGCTCCACCACATCTTGCCGTAGTCGTCTTGAGCCAGTCCCCACTGGCCGCCGTTCGGTGCGGTGTTTTCTTTGAGCGGCGCTTCTTTGCCATTCCAGCGCAGGCGGTAGCCGTTGTAGGTGGTGTAGATCCAGTTATCCAGACCCCACACGAGGCCGCTGGGCTGATGCTCCATATTGCCGCCACGCGGTCCGCCGACATACCAGGGCGATTGCTCATCGGCCACGCCGTCGCCATTTGCGTCTCGGTGTAAAGTGATGTCATTCGTGTTCGTGATGCCGACCAGCACCCGGTCATCCAGCGGCAGCACCATGCGCGGCAGCAAAATGTTATCGAGATAGACGCTGTGCTTGTCGAAGACGCCATCGCCCTTCGTCGATTCATGCAGCGAGATGCGGCTCTTCGGCGTCAGCTCGTCCGTGCCGTCGATGTCCTGCATGTAGGTGCGCATCTCGACGACATACATTTTTCCATCGCCATCAAAGGCGATCGCCATCGGCTCTTTGATCAGCGGATCGCTCAAAACGAGTTCCAACGAGTAGCCATCCGGCAACTGGATCGTTTTCAGCTCTTCCTCCGGCGTCTTGGCCTGGATGGGGAAGGTGTAAGTCGGAGTCGGGTTTATCTGAGCGAACGAAGCCGTCGCGAGCGCGAGGACGGAAAAGATGCGGAAGGTCATTATGAGGGGCGGAGAAGTCGTGCGAAAAGGTTAGAACTCTTGCATGGAATGTTCACCTCTGGAAATTCCTGATCACATCGGAAGAGCACCAAGGAAATGAAAGCTCGCTTGATGACTTGCTCTTGGCTTCTGCTGTCCTGCAACTCACCGAAACTGCTTGCCCTAGAGCGCTGCGCTCCCGATTCTCCGCGCCCTCCATGTCCGACGCCGCCACCACTCCCATGATGAAGCAATACCTCGCCATCCGGCGTGAGCTTCCTGAGGACGTGCTGCTCTTCTTCCGCCTCGGTGACTTCTACGAACTCTTTTTTGAGGACGCCAAAACCGCCGCCCCCATCCTCAACGTTGCCCTCACCAAACGCAACGGCGTGCCCATGTGTGGAGTGCCGCACCATTCGTCGCAGGGTTACATCGCGAAACTGATCAAAGGCGGCAAACGCGTCGCCATCGCCGAGCAGACGACCGAGCCGACACCAGGGAAAATCGTCGAGCGCGCCATCTCTCAGATCCTTAGCGCGGGCACCATCAGCGACCTCAATCTGCTCGACTCCAATCGCCCGAACTACCTCGCTGCCGTTTATCGTTCGGGCAAGAAACTTGGGCTTGCCTATGTCGATCACACCACTGGTGAATTCGAGGTCGCTGAGTTCAAGGACACCACAGAACTCGCCGACGAACTGGAGCGCCTCCAAGCCAGTGAACTACTCTTCAGCGACGACCAGCGCGACGTAATCGAGGCCCTCGGCAACCCTGCCTGCGCTCAATCCACCGAGAGCTACCTCTTCCTGCTCGATCAGGCCCAGCACAGCCTCACCCAGCATTTCAAAGTGCAATCGCTGGATGGTTTCGGCTGCACCGGCATGAACGCCGCCATCAGCGCCGCCGGTTGTGTCCTGCAATACCTGCAATTCCAGCTCCGCCGTAGTGTCGATCACATCCAGCGCCTGCGTGTCGGCCAAACCAACGATTGTGTTTTGATCGACGCCGCCAGTCAGAGCCATCTGGAGCTCGTCAGCGCCCGTGGCGGCAATGCGCACACGCTTTTGAGTGCCCTCGACCGCACCTGCACGCCGATGGGCGCGCGTAAGATGCGCCACTGGGTGCTGCACCCGCTGCGTGATCTTGAATTGCTCACGCAACGCCAAAATATAATCGCTGCGCTGATGGATGAGCCGATGCTCCTCAGCCAGATCCGCACACTGCTCAAAGAAGTGCGTGACCTGGAGCGCACCAGCTCCCGCCTTAGCCAAGGTAGCGGAAACGGCCGCGATTTGCAGGCTCTAGCCGTTTCGCTTGAGGTCGTGCCCACGCTAAAAACACTCCTGTCAGAATGGTCAATGCGGTCAGCCATGTCAGACCACCTGACAACACGCCTCCACGACCTCACCCCGCTCTGTCAGGAAATCCAACGCGCCATCTGCGATGAGCCGCCCATGCAGATCAAAGAAGGCGGCGTCTTCCGCGAGGGCCATCTCCCCGCGCTCGATGAACTCCGCGCCGCCTCCACGCTCGGCCGCCAGTGGATCGCCGACCTGCAGAACCGCGAGATCGAGCGCACCGGCATCAAGAGCCTCAAGATCAAATACAACGCCGTCTTCGGTTACTTCATCGAGATCACCAAGGCCAACGTCGGCAGCGTGCCCGCCGACTACCATCGCAAGCAGACCACCGTCAACGGCGAGCGCTACATCACTGACGAGTTGAAGCGCATGGAGGACAAGATCCTCGGCAGCGAGGAGCGCAGCAAGGCGCTCGAATACGAGCAGTTCATCGAGCTGCGCGGCCGCGTTTTAGAGCACCTGGGCCACATCCAGGAAACCGCCGAAGCCATTGCCACCCTCGATTCCCTCGGCTCGCTCGCCGAGACCGCGCGGCTCTTTAATTATACCCGCCCCGTGCTTAACGAGACGCGGAATCTCTTCATTCGCGACGGCCGCCATCCCGTGCTCGATCAGAACCTCACCAGCGGCGAGCGCTTCGTGCCAAACGACGTCACCTTGGAGCCGGAAGAAAGTCGCCTCATCCTCATCACCGGTCCGAACATGGCCGGTAAGAGCACGTATTTGCGCCAAACCGCGCTGCTCACGCTCATGGCGCAGATTGGCAGCTTCCTGCCCGCCGCCAGTGCGGAGATCGGGCTGGTGGATCGCATCTTCACCCGCATCGGCGCCAGCGACGACATCGCGCGTGGCCAGTCCACCTTCATGGTCGAGATGAACGAGACCGCGCTCATCCTCAACAACGCCACCGAGCGCTCATTGGTCATCCTCGACGAGATCGGCCGCGGCACGAGCACCTTCGACGGCCTCAGCATCGCCTGGAGCGTCGCCGAGCACCTGCACGACCACATCGGTGCCCGTTGCCTTTTCGCCACCCACTACCACGAGATCACCGCCCTCGCGCAAAGCCGCAGCGCCGTGAAGAATTACAACGTCGCCGTGAAGGAGTGGAACCAGCAGATAATCTTCCTCCGCAAGATCCTCCCCGGCTGCGCCGAAAAAAGCTACGGTATCCAGGTTGCGCGCCTCGCCGGCCTCCCCGAAAACGTCATCGCCCGCGCCAAAGAAGTCCTCCAACAACTCGAGGCCGGCCACCAGCCCGCCGAGAGCGTCAAAGAAGTCCCCGTCGCCACCAGCGTGCCCGCGAAGACAAGGAAGAAAGCCGTCAGCGATGCAGACGCGGGGCAGATGAGTTTGTTTGGCTGAGACTTTGATTGCCTCTTGAACCGCAAAGCCTAGAATTCTCTAGATAACGGCCACCCTCACCACACCCGCCGAAGCACTGCTGCGCGGACAAGTCGCTAGCGGTCAGTTTAGCTCGATGGATTTCGCCGTGGAAGCCGCGATTCAGACGGTGTTTGGGCATCGCGCCAGCCAGGCACTTGAATTCCTGCTCGATGAAGCCCTTCAGCATCCCGGACGACGTGTGCCGGTCTCGGAATTGCGGCGGAAGCAGGCATGAAGGCCGTTGTCTTTAATCCCTCGGCAGTTGATCAGGGTTGCTGTCAGCTCTCTCGAAACATAAAAAATGCCAATAAAAAATGCCAGGCATTTAGTGCTCTAACGTATTGCGCGACCCTTGCCGCACCCGCCATGATCTGCCCAAAGGCCGCCTCTCCGCCCCCACCCACACCCAGTCTCCGCCCCACGTTTGTGCTCAACTCGAATCCGCGCCCTCCAGGAAGCAATTTTCTAGCAGTCACATCAACTGAGCAATTGACAGAAGTTGGTGATGCTTTTAGTATTTGAAATATATCCTATACATACTTAGGCGTGCTAATGGATATTAAAACAACATATAAAAAACAAAGACAAAGCACAACCATGATCACAAAGACACTTGCCCTCCTGGCTCTGGCTGTCGTCACAACGACTGCGCAAGCTGGCACTTCTGCTCCCGCCAAAGGCGTTATCGCCCCAACCATCGAGCCAGAATCAACCATCTCCTACTCGAACATTTCGCTCTCCAAGCAATACGCTTCTGGTAAATTAGTTCCCACACAACTCCCAATCAACAATCTTGAATTAGATCTTGAAGGCTTTGCGCTAGCTCTTGAATATTCTCCTGCCGATAATCTCTATTTTGCTCTCGGCGTCTCACGCAGTGAAGTTACAGCCAAAATCCCTGATGGGATTTTGCCCGTCCCTCTTGATTTCGAGGTGGGAGATTATTGGGCAGTCAATACTGGCATTGGTGGATTCATCCCACTGACGAAGAACATTCATTTTGTCACCGAATTGGGTGCAAATTATGCAGTCCTTTTTTCTTCACTGCAATCTTTGGGAGCCTCGCCCGCATCTGATGCGAGCGATTGGGGTTTCTATGCTATCCCGCACATCCGTGCTCAGTTTGGCAAATTTGAAACACACGTTGGTGCTTCCTACACTACAAGTGATACTGCTACCAGTGAATGGAATGGTTTCCTTCGCTTGCTGTATGCAGCGACCCCAGAACTGGACCTTTTCGTAACAGGTTCATTTGGTCTTGCAGACAGCGCTAGAATTCACGACTTCCAAGGTGTGAATTTTGGTCTCCGCTACAAATTCTAATTCATTGCTTCCGGTTCACGGGGGCAACTCAATTTAGATTTAAACACGCACAGTCTCCCGGACTGTGCGTGTTTTTTTATGCGCATAAAAGATAAAAGATTCCAAGAAAGACATAAAAGATGCCAGGCATTCAGTGCTTGATTCGAGACATAAAAGATGCCAGGCATTCAGTGCTTGATTCGTGCTCCATTTTGATCATACTTCGCCTCTATGGACACCTTGAAAGCCTCTGAAAACCAACCGATTGCATTGGAGGTGCAGCTCGTCGGTATTAATGCCAAGACGGCGCCCTATCCTGCCGCGCGGTCGTGGTCTGGCGGGCGTCGCCGGATTCTGGGAAAGGGGACGCTGGAGAGTTACACCTACCATGTCATGTCGCGCACTTGCGGAGGGGAGCTGTTCTTTGATGACGTGGAGAAGGAGGCGCTGCGGCGACTGCTCTGGAAGATGGCGGAGTTCTCCGGGGTGCGGCTGGTGACTTACTGCATCATGGGCAATCACTTCCATGCGCTCGTGGAGGTGCCGAAGCGCGAAATCTGGCTGGAGCGCTTTTCCGGAGTGGGTGGAGAAGTGAAGCTCTTCGAGCACCTGCGCACGCTGTACAGCCGTGAATTTGTGGAGCTTTTGAAGCAGGAAATCGAGGCACTGCGGCGGCTAGGCATGGACAATCTGGCGCTGTCGAAATTGGAGGTGATCAAGAAGCGCTTCTGCGACCTGTCGATCTTCGTAAAGGAGGTGAAGGAGCGCTACAGCCGGTGGCTTAACAAGCGGCGCGGACGGAAAGGCACGCTGTGGATGGATCGCTACAAGAGTGTGATGGTGGAAGGCAAGGGCGAGCCGCTGCACACGATGTCGGCATACATTGATCTGAATCCTTTGCGTGCCGGGCTTGTGGAAGACCCGAAGGACTACCGCTGGTGTGGCTATGCAGAAGCCGTGAGCGGCAGCCGCAGAGCGCAACGCGGGCTGAGCAAGGTGACGGCGAGGCCGGTGGACGGCTGGGAGCAGGAAGGCGGTGCGGAAGCGTATCGCTGCCTGCTGTTTTCTAGTGGCATTGAGATCAAGGACGCTCAAAATGAAAACGTGGTGCGCAAGGGCGTGACGGCAGACGAGGCGCGGCAGGCACTCAAAGAGACAGGCAAGCTGAGCAGCGCTGAAATGGTTCGGCTGCGCGTGCGGTATTTTAGCGATGGACTGGTGCTGGGGAGCAAAGAATTTGTGGAGAGTGTCTTCACCGAAAATCGCGATAAATTCGGCCCCAAGCGTCGCGATGGAGCACGAAAGGTCAGTGAGTCGAAGTCGCCATTGTATTCGCTGAGACGACTGCGCTTGAGAGCGTTGGATTGAGCGTGCCTTTCCTGAGACGACCGGGAATAAACTGGGTTACAGATGACTATTCTGGCACGTGCCAACAGCAGTTCACCTGCCAAATCGCTCCAGACAATCTGCTGACTGCTGAGGCCGTTCGAGAGAACATTGAGGCATATTCTGGAAGTTCATCTCCATAAACTTCTCTTTACCACTCATGCGGCGGCAACACTTCAAAGTCATTCTAATCATCGGCGTCCTGACAGGACTTGGAACTTGGCTCTTGTAATCCAATTGGGCACATGTTCGCACTGCTCAAAAGTTCAAACAACGCTCCTCAGAAATCGATGGTCATGTCATCAGTCACCCGTTGCGCTCATTCCAGTAAGTTACCCAATAGGCGCTTAGCCATGAAAGCACGACTAATTCTTGCCGCCCTGTGCCTGCCCTGGGCCTCACTTTATGCCTTTGAGAAACCCATCGTAATCTGGCCGAATGGCACGCCTGCAGCACTCGGCACGAACGCGAAGGACATCCCAACTCTCACGCCTTATCTTCCCGCGAAGGCCAGCGGCGCGGCAATGCTCATGATTCCCGGTGGCAGCTACAGCGGCATCTATGAAGGTCAGGCGGAACCCTTCGCGCTGTGGCTGAATGAGCAGGGCCTCACGGTCTTCGTGCTGCGTTATCGACTTGGCAGCGCGGGCTATCGTTATCCCGCGCAGCTTCAGGATGCCGTCGAGGCGATGTTTCAAATCCGTGGCAATGCCGAGAAGTGGAAGATCGACCCGAAGCGCATTGGCGTGATGGGCTTCTCCGCTGGCGGGCATCTCGTTTCCACGCTGATCAACCGCCCAGAGGATGGCATGATCCTCGGCAGTGATCGCTCGGTCAGCCCGCGTCCCGATCTCGTCATCCTTTGTTATCCCGTAATTAGTATGATCACAAAACCGCACGCCATCTCGCGAAACATGCTCATCGGCGACAAACCCTGCGACGCACTTGTCCGCCAGACCTCCAGCGAACTTCAAGTGAAGCTCGGCCTCCCGCCCGTCTTCCTTTGGCACACGATGGAAGACAAGATGGTGCCCGTCGAGCACGCTCAGCTCTACGCCGCTGCTTTGTATAAGCACGGTGTTCCGCACGAACTCCACCTCTACCAGAACGGCGATCACGGCACCGGCCTCATCGGCACTCAGCACCCGTGGTTCGCCGATCTTCTGTTCTGGCTGAAGGCGCGCGGGTTTGTGCAATAACGAATCGGTGACATAAAAACTCTGCTTCGACGTTCACTGCGGACTATGCGCTTGCTCAGCCTCATCCTTTCTTCATTCGTCATTCTGGCTTCGTCATTCGCTGCGGAGAAGCGACCGAATCTGCTCTTCATCCTCGTCGATGATCAGTCGCCGTATGATTTGAAGATGTACAATCCGCAATCGACGCTGCAGTCACCGAATCTCGACAAGCTGGCGGCGCAAGGGATGGTGTTTAATGGGGCTTATCACATGGGCTCGTTCAGCGGCGCGGTGTGCATGCCGTCACGGCACATGATCATGTGCGGGCGCACGGTTTGGCATCTGCCGCCGGCTCCATGGGGCGCTAAGACGAGTCCGCCTGCACTGGAGCAGCAGACGATCCCGGCGGTCTTCAATCGCGCCGGTTATGCCACCATGCGCACCTGCAAAATGGGCAATAGCTACGAGGCGGCGAACAAGCTTTTCACGGTGCGCAAAGATGCCTCCAAACGCGGCGGCACCGATGAAACGGGCAGCACCTGGCATGGCGACCAAGTCATGAACTATCTCGGCGAGCGTGAAACGACCAAGGAGACCAAACCCTTCCTTATCTACTACGGCTTCTCGCACCCGCATGACGAGCGCGATGGCAAACCTGAACTGCTGGCTAAATACGGTGCCATCAATCACACCGACGAGGCGAATCCGCCTTCGCTTCATAGCCTGCAGCCACCACTGCCGGCGAACTATCTCCCCGCGCATCCCTTTGATAACACGGACTCTGGCGTGCGCGATGAAGTGGCGGTCAGTGGTGTATGGAAGCGCCGTGATGAAGCCACCATCCGCAACGAAATTGGCCGCCAATATGCGTGCAGCGAGAACATCGACATCCAGATCGGTCGCGTCTTGAAGAAGCTCGAAGACATGGGCGAGCTCGACAACACTTACATCATCTACACCGCCGACCACGGCATCGCCATCGGCCACCACGGCCTCATGGGAAAACAAAATCTCTATCAGCATTGTTGGCGCGTGCCCTTCATCGTCAAAGGCCCAGGTATCAAGCCCGGCAGCCGCGTGGACGGAAACATCTACCTGCTCGATGTGCTCGCCACGTTCTGTGATCTCGCTGGAGTAGCCGCGCCTGAAACCAATGAAGGCCTCAGCTTCAAGCCTGTGCTCGAAGGTCAAAAGCAAACCATGCGCGATGTCCTCTACGGGGTCTACAGCGGCGGCGGCAGGCCTGGGATGCGCTGCGTGAAGCAAGGCGACTGGAAACTCATCCACTACGAGGCGGCAGATCGTAGCGTGAATAAAACACAGCTTTTCAACCTCGCTGAAAACCCGAATGAACTCCTCCCCGAGCACGGTAAGCCGAACCTCGCTAAAGATCCCAAGCACGCCGACAAACTCAAGGAGATGCAGACGCTACTTCTCGCCGAGATGCGCCGCCTTGAAGACCCATACCGCTTCTCCGATCAACCAAGCGACAACCTCCCGCCGCCACCCACCAAAGCTGCCAAGGGGAAGAAAGGGAAAGGGAAGAAAGAGTCATAGGTTTGAGTGGAAGATGGCGACTGCGACGCGCGTTCGCAGGCATTCCATGATCCGCCTTCTACTTTTTCTCTGCTCTTTCGGTTCCACGCTAACTGCTGCAGAACCACGGCCTAACATTCTTTTTCTATTCGCTGATGATCAGCGTTACGACACGCTGAGTTGCGCGGGTCATCCCATCATCCAAACGCCGACGATTGATCAGTTGGCAGCCAATGGTGTGCGTTTCAGCAATGCGCATGTGACCACCGCCGTGTGCTGGGTGAGCCGCGCTGTTGTGCTGACCAGCCAGTGGGCGCGCGCGCATGGGAAGCGCGACGCGGTGCCGCAAGTACTGCCGGAATCTTTGACCACGATGTTCCCCGTGGTGCTGCGTCAGGCAGGCTACCGCACCGGGCACTACGGCAAGTGGCACATGATCGCGCCGCCGGGATTCAAGCCCGAGGAGCACTACGACGAATGCGAGACCATCACGCGCAATCCTTACTTCAAGACGATGCCCGATGGCTCGAAGCGCCATGAGACTGATATCGTGTGTGATCGCGGTATCGACTTCATCAAGTCACAGCCAAAGGACAAGCCCTTCTGCCTGAACCTTTGGTTCAACGCCGCTCATGCTGAAGATAATGATCATCGCCCCGGCATTGGTTTGTATCCGTGGCCGCCGTCTGTGGATGGCATGTATGAAGATCGCAGCATTCCGCCGCCACGCCTTGGCGATGCGGCCATCTTTGACGCGCATCCGCAGTTCCTCAAAGACAGCATCAACCGCGAGCGCTTCTTCTGGGGCTACGACACACCGGAGAAGTATGAGACAAATGTGCGCGCCTATTACCGCATGATCAGCGGCATCGACAATGCCATCTCGCGTGTGCTTGCGGCGCTCAAGGAAGCCGGGTTCGCCGACAACACGATCATCGTTTATTCCGCCGACAACGGCTACTACCTCGGCGATCGCGGCTTTCAGGGCAAATGGTCGCACTATGAGGAATCCCTGCGCGTGCCGATGGTGATCTGCGACCCGCGTTTGCCGAACGAAAAGCGCGGCAAAGTGTGCGGTGATCTCGTTCTAAATGCAGATCTCGCCCCGACCTTCCTCGACTGGGCTGGCGTCAAATGTCCTGCTGCTTATGAAGGCCGCAGTCTCTCCACACTGATCGAAGGCAAAGGCAGCGACAAGCCCTGGCGCACGCACTTCTTCTGCGAGCACGTCGATCTCGCTCCGAAGCTGACGTGGGAGGGCATCCGCGACCAGCGCTATGTCTATGCGCGCTACTTCGATCAACAGCCCGCCTACGAATTCCTGCACGACCTGCATACTGATCGCGATGAATTGAAGAACCTCGCCGCCGATCCCGCGCAGGCCGAGACCTTGAAGAAAATGCGCGCTCTCTGCGACACCGAGATGAATGCACGCGGCGGTGCCCTGCTACCGATGAATCAACGTGGCGCCAAAAAGCCCGCGAAGGGAAAGGCGAAGAAAAAAGCCGAGTGAAATACTTCCTCCGCGCTCGAAGACGACATCTTCAAATTCAACCAAACCAAAGAACAACCATGAAACTCCTCTCTGTGATCCTCATCGCTATCTGTGGCGCAACCCTAGCCGCTGAAAAACCCGCTAAAGCCAAAGGCGGCCTCGGTGCCGATGCTCCCACTGGCAAACCCTACATCTACAAGACCTCCGCCGGCAAAGAGCGCCAGATGGAGATCTACTTCCCGCCGAATCCTGGCGCAGCAAAAAGCAAGGTGCCCGGCTTAATCCTCTTCCACGGCGGCGGATGGGGTGGTGGATCGCTGGGGCAATTCCGTGAGGCATGCGCTTACTTTGCTAGTCGTGGACTCGTCTGCGCCACGTCGGAGTATCAGATGCTTAGCAAGGCTGATAGCGCCAAGTTGCCCGCAGGTGAAACACGCAAACGTGTGTGCGTTACCGATGCCAAAAGCGCTATCCGTTGGTTCAAGCAACACGCCAGCGAACTCGGCATCGACCCGCAGCGCATCATTACTGGAGGTGGATCGGCAGGCGGTCACATCAGCGCCCTCGCCACCATGAATCCCGGCCTCAACGACCCAGCCGACCCGAAGGACATCGACACCCGCGTCGTCGCCTATCTGTGGTTCAATCCCGCCTTCGCCACCGATGACGACAAGGATCCCGAGATCGACATCCTGCATCATTTGAAGGCCGATCTCCCTCCCGCCATCGCCTTCTTCGGCGATCAGGATCCCTGGAAGAAAGGCTGGGACATTGCCCATGCCAAAGGGAAGTCCCTCGGCACCAAATCCATCGACCTCCAGATCGCCACCAACCAGTCGCACAGCTTCTTCAACAAAGGCCCCTGGCAAACCGTCACCCTTATCGCCGCCGATAAATTCCTCGTGAAGCACGGTCTGCTCACCGGCGAACCAACGAAGACGATGCCCGCGACAGGTGAGAAGTTGGTCCCCACTCCGTGAACATCACTTCAAGACTCCACCACTCCATGAAGCCGCTTCTCCTCTCCCTCCTCCTCACACTCGCCATTCCGTCATTCGCCGAAGGCGACGCCACCTCTCTCTTCAACGGCAAAGACCTCACCGGCTGGGATGGTGATCCGAAGCCCGCCGAAAGTCTCGCTATCAAGGGCAGTGGAAGTGCGCCTCCAGCGCAAGCGGGGCTTTTAGAGAAAGAATTCGCGCAGGTCAGCATCGAGAGAGCTTAGATCTGGCAGAAAACGAGTGATCACCAAGGTAATGGGCTGCCGAGTCCGGTAAGGAATCAAGACGAGGGATGGAGCGATGCGGAAGACACCCCATCACTTCTTCCCAAAGAAATCAGCGAGCTTTTGCAGGTCTTTGGGTTGCGCGGGCTTCATGGCGGCGTCGATGATTTGTTGTTGGAGGGCGCATAGTTCTTTCACGCCTTTGCGGCCGTGGAGCAGCATGGCATCGAGCTGCGGCTGGGTGAAGGTGGCTTCTTCGCCGCTGCCTTGGATTTCCACAAAGTCGCCGTCTTCGGTGAGGACGATGTTGCAATCGACATCAGCTTTGGCGTCCTCTTCATAGCAGAGGTCGAGCAGGGCTTCGTCCTTCCAGAGGCCGACACTGATGGCACCGACTTTCTTCTTCAGCGGCTGCTGGGTGATCTTGCCCTTTTCCAGCAGGCGATTGAAGGCAATCGCGGCGGCAACGCAGGCTCCGGTGATGCTGGCGGTGCGTGTGCCGCCATCGGCCTGGAGGACATCGCAGTCGATGTTTAGGGTGCGGGAGCCGAGCTTCTTCAGGTCCACGACCGCGCGCAGGCTGCGGCCGATGAGGCGCTGGATTTCGATGCTGCGTCCATCGGGTCGGCCACGGTTACTGTCACGCTCTTTGCGGTCCAGGGTGGAGTAAGGGAGCATGGAGTACTCAGCGGTGAGCCAGCCGCCCTGCACGCCTTGGGCTTTCATCCAACGCGGCACTTCTTCCTGAATCGTGGCAGCACAAATGACGCGCGTATTGCCAAAGGCGATGAGTACGGAGGCGGAGGCGTGGGGGGCGACGTCGAGGATGAACTCGACGGGTCGGAGTTGGTCGGCGCTACGGCCATCAATGCGGGGCATATTTCTGCGTTAGCCATGCAGAGAGATATGTCAAAGGATCAGCCCCGACTTCGTGATTCAATCACACTCGCACCATGTCCTTTACCACTTCAAACCACAGGTAGAAGCAGCCACGCCAAGAGTAGCGAAATTCACCTTCACCGATCAACTCGATGAGCCCGACGGTAATGTTGTGGTCGATCTGAGCACTCATATCTCGCTCGATGTAGGCGGGCATTTCCTCAGTATCGATACTGAGGAGATCGCTCATTTCGACGACCTGACTTTGCAAAAAATCAGCGTGGTTGGCAACCAGATCTTCCATCGACTGTGCATGCGCATAGCGGTTCATGCGGTGGCTTGGCGAGAACTGCATCGTCGGCGGGAAGGGGTAGTTCGTCGTTGTGTAGATGAGGCTGCCTTTCGTGCGTGAGGTCAGACTGACATAGGAAAAAGCAAAGCCTTCTTGCTGCGCCAGCGCGATTGCGGCCTGAGTGCGCTGCTCCGCATGGTAAAAGAGACGCATGAAGTGATCTGTCTCGCTCCATTTCCAGCCGGTGTCGTCCGCACGCTCGAAGCCCTGGTCCTCGATCTCGCGACTCAGTTGTTCGAGGTCGGGAAACAATTCACGCGAAGGCGGGAAGCGATGTTTGACCTCACTCTTCAGCGGGAAGCGCAGCTTGCGCACACGGCCCACGATTTCCACCCACGGCAGCATGAACCAGAGAGCAATACCGCAGGCACCTGCCGCGTGGCTTCCCGTCAAAAAGTAACCGCCGAGGTAAGAGGCCGTCAAAAGAGTCAGCCAACCGATCTTATGAACATATCGATTCTCAAAGGTCCGGCACGCCACGGCGAAGACGACGGTTGCGGCTAGATAGAGAAACTGCGGAAGATCCATAAGACGCTGGATGAAAGGGCACTTCGAGCTTTGAGGCAAGTCATTGCATCGCCTCGCGTGAAGTTCGCTTCAGTCGCCACTGGGTGCCGCAATACATGCGGCGGAAAGTCCCCGTGAAGAGTAGTGAAATAACCGCCGAGGCGCGATAGGTAAGCGGCCACAGGCGGAAAGCGTTGTCATGTTTGCGACAGCGCTTTTCATTCATCACTGTGCCATGGCAAAGCGGGCAATTCAGCGCAGCAGCCAGCGCAAAGACCGCGACTCGCGACGCGGCAAAGACGCCCAGGCCAGCCAGTGCCAGCCAGTGCCACTCACGCAAGCCAGTCGGCATCATTGTGCCAACGCCCGCAAGGGAGGCAAGACAGCCAATCAAGGCGAGCAGCAGTAGCAACGCCACCAGCAGCAAGCGCCCAAGACGATGGTAGCCACGCGCACGACGTGTGCGGCTTGTTTCGAGAGGTTGGGGTTCAGAGGCCTGGAAGCCGGGTTGCTTCATTCGTGAAGAGGTGCTGCTTTAGAAACGGGATTCAACAGGAGAAATGCATTGCCACACCACCCGCGATTGGAGCATTCATAGCCTGCTGCATGACCACGACGCTGACACCACTCGCCGATTTCTCAGATCGCCTCTCGCCGATGGTGGTAAAGGAACTGCGCCAGGGCCTGCGCACGCGCTCCTTTGGCTCCACCATGCTGGGAATGCATGTGCTTTTGATCCTGATCACGCTGATCACTGGCTCATCTCCGAACACCGATGAAACACGCTGGATGCTCGACGCTCTTGCCACGCTCGTGCTCTGTTTGATCATGCCATCTCGTGTTTCCAATGCCCTCGCTGAAGAGGTGAAAATGAACACGCTCGAAATGCTCATGCTCACACGCCTCTCATGCAGTCGCATCGTCTTTGGTAAATGGGCCAGCGTGGCGCTGCAATCGCTGCTCATCGCGCTCAGCCTTATGCCCTACGTCGTCGCGCGTTATGTTTTTGGCGGCATCGATCTCATGCTCGAGCTGAACATGCTCGCTCTAAAATGGCTCGTTGGCATCGTCATCGCCGCTTTGCTCGTGGCGCTCTCCACCCTCCAGCAGAGCTGGCTGCGGATGACGATCATCATCGTGCCGATGGTTTTTGGCGGCTTTGGTGTCGTCGGCATGATGTTTGCGGCCGTGTCTGGCGGACCGGGATTCACGAGTTCGGTGATCGGCACCGGCGGCTGGGCGATGGCTATCGCGGTAGCTATCATCAGTTCTTCATGGGCCATCTTCGCCTGCCTCAGCCTCGCCGCCTCACGCATCGCCTCACCCGCCGCACCGCTGGCCTGCCTGAAGCGCTGCGTGCATCTCGTGGCGTTTTTCATCCCCCTACTGATGGCCCTTTTCACTCGGCAGGAATTTTGGCTGACAGGTGCCTATGTCGTGGCGGGCTTCATGACTTTGGATGCGTTGACTGAGACGCAAAACGAAGTGCCCTCAGTCTATGTGCCATTCTTCAAACGTGGAATCATGGGCCGCATGACGATGCGTCTGCTAACACCTGGATGGGCGAGCGGCTTCTGGCTCACCCTGATGGTAGCATTGTGTCTGGGCGGCGCACTCGTGGCCATCACTGGGCCAGATGTATTGCCTTATCACATCCTCGTTTGTAGCACGATCTGGATGGTCACTGCCGGTATTCAAATCCTACCCACTCGGCGCTCGAACGATCTGCTGCCCCTCTTCATTTGCGGCTTTGCGCTCGTACAGCTTCTGGCCGGCATGTTCACAGGTCTCAGCGTCATTGTGGCCAAGAGCGCCTCAGAGCAGCCTCTGTTTCTAGCCGTACTGCCACCTTCAGCCATCATGGGCGCAGACTCAATTCCCAGCGGCGGTCCACGCAAAGAATTCCTCATGATCGCCATGCTCTGCGCTGCCGTCTGGCCGCTGCTTATGACCACACTCAGCGTACTCGCTTGGCGCAAAATACGGCCTGTGCGTGACGAGGCAAAGCTCATGGCCGCATGACCTCGATGACTCAGTCGCCCGACCAACTTCGCGCCATCCATGCGCGTGCTCGTGAATGGGCGCGGGTGTTGAAGCTGCCGTTCAGGCAGCAACGCTGGCGCGGTCATGCAGGCGAGTTCATGGGGGCGGGCGTGGGCGGCAGTCTGGATTTCCAGGACCACCGCATCTATCTGCCTGGGGATGATCCGCGCCAGATCAACTGGCAGGCCTACGCCCGCACCGGCACCTACACGATGAAGCAGTATCGCGAAGAAGTGCGGCCACTCGTGGATCTCGTTTTCGATGCCTCCGAGTCCATGTTTGCCACGCCAATCAAAGAACAACGCACGCTCGAACTGCTGGCCTATGCGCTGGAGGCATCTCTGCAAACTGGCGCCACCGTGCGCAGCTACGCCGTGCGTGGTCAGCAGCATCTGGCACTAGAAAACGAGGTCGTCATGGCAGGTCGCTGGCCTGATGAAGTGCAGGGCCTACCTAAAAGTGCTGAAGCGCCCGCCCTGTCACGCATCCCCTTCCGTTCTGGCGCGATGCGCCTCTTCATCAGCGACCTACTTTTCCCCGCCGAACCCGAAAGTCTGCTCGCCGCACTCGCCGCAAGAAACGGTCGCGGCATCGTGCTCGCCCCATACACACAACAGGAGAGCGTCCCGGACTGGGATGGGAACTACGAGTTCGTCGACGCCGAAACGCAGCAACCGCACGAGCAGCGTGTGGAGCCCGATCTCAAGCAGCGCTACCTGCGCGCCTATACCCGTCATTTTGATCTCTGGAAAAACGCCGCCGCCAAGCACGGTATCGCACTCGCTCGCGTCAGTGCGGAGGTGGAGTTCCTGCAAGCCCTGCGCACTGAAGGCATCCCCGCGAATGCAGTGGAGGCGTCGTAGTCATTGAAGAAATCGCGCGACTTGATAAGCAGCATTCGCTAGATTTCCCCCATGCCTCTCCTCACTGACCGCAAAACGAAACCGCAGTATGATGTCATCGTCGTGGGCTCTGGTGCTGGCGGTGGAATGGCGGCTCTGATTCTGGCTTTGAATGGTGTGAAGGTGCTGATGGTTGAGGCCGGGCGCAATTATGAGCCAGCGACGGAGACGCCGATGTTCAACACGCCTGAGATGGCTCCGCTGCGGGGTGATAAAACACCGGTGCGACCTTTTGGACATTACGATGCGATGATCGATGGCGGCTGGCAGGTGCCGGGTGAGCCTTACACGAACAAGCCAGGCACGGAGGGTGACTTCTGGTGGTGGCGCTCGCGGATGCTCGGCGGTCGCACGAATCATTGGGGGCGCATCTCGCTGCGCTTTGGTGAGTTTGATTTCAAACCAAAGTCACGCGATGGACTCGGTTTTGATTGGCCGATGAGCTACGACGATATGGCTCCGTGGTATGACCGCGTGGAGCAACTGATCGGCGTGTATGGTGAGAACGATGGCATTACCAATGCGCCCAATTCTTCTCCCGGTGTGCTTTTACCACCGCCGAAGCCGCGCCTCGGTGAACTGATGGCGAAGAAGTCGGGCAAGAAGGGCGGCGTGCCCATCGTGGCGGCTCATCGCGCCGTTCTCAGTCAGCCGCTCGACTGGAAGAATCTGCCGAAGCAACTCTTCCCGAACAACCCGAAGGCTCAGGAGATTCTGGGCAAAGACATGATGTCGCGCGCCGCCTGCTTCTGGGCCACGGACTGCCTGCGTGGGTGTAGCATTCGCGCGAACTTTCAGAGCACCACCGTACTGCTGCCAGCCGCTCTGGCGACGGGAAATCTCGACATTATCACGGATGCGATGGTGCGTGAGGTGACGATGGAAAACGGCAAAGCAACAGGCGTACATTACATCGACAAAAAGACACGCAGTGATGCCGTGGTGAAGGCGCGAGTGGTCATCGTGGCGGCTAGCACCTGTGAAACCTCACGCATTCTTTTGAACTCCAAATCGCAGGATAAAGCTGGCCTCGCCAACTCCAGCGGACAGGTTGGCAAGAACCTCATGGACAGTGTTGGCACCAAGCTCGGAGCACACATTCCAGCGCTCGAAGATGCGCCGATCCTCAATGAAGATGGGGCGGGCGGGCTGCATGTGTACTCGCCTTGGTGGCTGGTGAATGATCACGCCAAGCTCGGCTTTGCGCGAGGCTATCACATTGAGATGGGTGGCGGGCGGCGAATGCCGCAGGTCGGCAGTTTTGGCTCGCTGGATAAGTCCAGTCCAGGCGTCTATGGCAGCAAGCTCAAGGAAGAAGCTCGCCGCTACTACGGCGCAACCTTTAGCTTCAGCGGACGTGGTGAGATGGTGCCGAACAAAGATTGTTATACGGAACTGGACCCGCAGGTTGTCGATCAGTGGGGCATACCTGTGCTGCGCTTTCACTGGAAGTGGAGCGATCATGAAATCAAGCAGGCGGAGCACATGCAGCAGACCTTTGCCGAACTGATCGAAGGCATGGGCGGCAAGGCCAGCCCGCAGAGCGGACGCGACGCCATCCAGCGCCCCGGCGAGATCATTCACGAAGTTGGCACCGCCCGAATGGGCATCAAGGCTGGCGACTCCGTGACCAATCAGTTCTGCCAAACCTGGGACGTGAAGAATCTCTTCCTGATGGATGGCTCAGTTCTGCCCAGCAATCCCGACAAGAACCCCACTCTCACCATCATGGCCCTCGCCTGGAGATCCTGCGAATGGCTGATGGAAGAGATGAAGGCTGGGAGTGTCTAGTTGCAGAGCCAACCAAAGACATAACCTTCTCTACTTTCGCGGCCAATCAATCCCGCCGTCGCCTCATAGCTACCAATCCAGCAAGCACGACCATCAGAGCACTTTCCGGCTCGGGCACATGCGTGACGGTGAAATTAAAGTTATCAAAGAAGTTCTTGAAGCCCACTGGGCTCAATGGTGGCTCTACCTTGCGCGCTACGCGGAGACCGACGGCTTTGAATACGACGCCGACCGCAGCCATGCCTGGCATTACCGCGACTGGGTGATCAAGGCGCTCAATGATGACCTGCCCTTTGATGTCTTCGTGCAGCATCAGATCGCCGGAGATTTGATGGGAGATGAAGTGGCCACGAGCTTTCTCTTTACCTGTCCTGACATGCCGGATCTCAACAATCAAAACGAGCGCCGTCATATCCTGCTCAATGACATCACCACCACCGTCGGCTCCGTTTGTCTTGGCCTGACAGTTGGTTGCGCGCAGTGCCATGATCATCCGTATGATCCGGTGAGTCAGGCGGACTTCTACCGGCTGCGTGCGTTTTTCGACAACACGATCATCACCAAAAACGGCAAACAGATCGGCCCCTCGGTGCGCGTGTTCACTGAAGGCGTCCCCGCCAGCACCGTCTTTGTGCGTGGTGACTTCAAACGTCCCGGCCCGCAGATCGAGCCTGCATTCCCGCGCATCCTCGGCCTGTCGGAAGCCAAGCCCGACCGCATCGCTTTGGCCAAGCACCTCACCAGTAAAGACAACGCCCTCTTCCTCCGTGCGATGGCGAATCGAATCTGGCAGCAGCATTTCGGCAAACCTTTGGCGGCCATCCCTGGCGATCTCGGCCAACAGGGTGAAGCTCCCACGAACCCCGAACTGCTCGACTGGCTTGCTGCCGAACTTCCACGATAAGGCTGGAGCCTCAAAAAGCTGCACAAGCTCATCGTCATGTCACAGGCCTATCAACAGGCCGTCATGCCGCCCAAACGCCTCACCGGCGAGATGCTGCGTGATGCCATGCTCAGCGTGGCCGGAGATTTGAATCTCAAAACCGGCGGACCAAGCGTGCGTCTGCCACTCCCCAAGGAGATTAGCAACACGCTGCTCAAAAAGCAGGCCGAAGTAACCACCGATGCCAGTGAACTCAGACGCCGCAGCATCTACACCTTCGCCCGTCGCAACGCTCGGCAGCCGCTGTTCGATCTCTTTGACCGACCCGATGCCCAGATGAGCTGCGCCCGCCGCAACGAGTCCACCACAGCACCCCAGGCCCTGCTGATGCTTAACTCCGACTTCACCCACGACATCGCTGGCAAACTGGCGGCGGGTTTGAGCGAGAAGCACGGCTCTGATGCAGTGACTATCATCTTAGAGGCCACGCGGCGCTGTCTATCACGCGAGCCAACAAAACCGGAAATCGAAGCTGGGCGGAAGTTCTTGGAAAAACAGACATCACTGGCCTCGACCTTTCAGGGGGCGCTCGCCGACTACTGCCTCGCCCTGCTAAACTCGAACGAGTTTCTGTTCGTGGATTGATCGCTCATTTCCATTTGCCCAAGGGCGTGAACTCCCTTCACTGCGCGCCGCATGAAGACCACGCCCGTCACCACCGCCGATCTCCGCCGTTCCGTCATCGCCGTCCCGCCGCTGTGCCGGAAGGCAGACCTGAGCCTGAGCTATGAGGAGAACGGTAAGCTCATCCAGCACATGTATGCCGGTGGCATCCGCACGCTGCTTTATGGGGGCAATGCAAACCTCTACAACATGGCCGTCTCTGAATACGCCGAGATGCTGACCATGCTGCGTGAACTATCGCCCGAGGACATGTGGATGGTGCCGAGCGTCGGTCCGATGTACGGCACCGCCATGGATCAGGCGGCGATCCTGAAGGATCACGAATTCCCCACCGCGATGCTGCTGCCGACGCTGTTTCCCTCAAAGCCAGCCGGTGTGGCCACAGCCATCCGTCATTTCGTCGAGCGCTCGGGTTTGAAGGCCGTGCTCTACATCAAGGACGAATCCTACATCACTCAAGAACTTGCCGCCGAGCTGGTGAATGACGGACTCATCTCCTGGATCAAGTATGCGGTGGTAAAACCTGATCCTGCACAGGACGCCTATCTGAGCAAACTCATCACGCTGGTGAACACCGACCTCATCGTCAGCGGCATCGGTGAGCAGCCTTCCATCATTCATCTGCGCGACTTCGGCATCACTGGCTTCACCGCTGGCTGCGTCTGCGTGCAGCCACAGCTGAGCACCGATTTGCTCCACGCCATCCAGGCCAAAGATTACGCCAAGGCGGAAGCGATCCGCCAGATTTTCACACCTCTCGAAGATCTGCGCAATGCTCACAGCCCGATCCTCGTGCTGCATCACGCCGTGACACTCTCAGGCGTCGCCAATACCGGCCCCGTGCTGCCTTTGCTCACTGAACTTCCGGACAATCTGCTGCCTGCCATCGAGAAAGCAGCGAAGGAACTGCTAGCCCGCTAAACTCTCATGGACCTCACCTTCGTTTTCCCCTGCCTCAACGAAAGCCGCACCATCGCGCTGTGCATTGATGCCGTGCGCAAGTCGCTCGATGCTGATCCGTCGTTGAAGTATGAAATCGTCATCGGCGACAATGGCAGCACCGATGACTCACGTCAGATCGCCGAGGCTCGCGGAGCGCGAGTCGTGCCCGTCCCCGAGCGTGGTTACGGTGCAGCCCTGCGCGGCGGCATCGCCGCAGCAGAGGGCAAGTATGTCATGTTTGCCGATGCCGACGGCACCTACTTTTACGAGCACTCACTCGAACTTTACCGTGCAACCTCGAAGGCCGACACCGACATGGGCATCGCCTCGCGCATGAGAGGCGTCATCGAGCCTGGAGCCATGCCCACCCTGCATCGCATCCTCGGCACGCCGGTGCTCACAGGGCTAATCAATCTGCTTTTCAAAGGCAAGCTCAGCGACTGCAACTCAGGCTTCCGCTGTCTGAAAAAGACCGCCTATGAAACCTGGGACATCCGCGCCAGCGGCATGGAGTTCGCCTCCGAGCTGCTCATCAAAGCACTGAAAAAGAAAGCCAGCACCGTGGAGATCGTCTCCGGCCTGCGCCCCGCGCCTGTCGAGCGCACCCCGCATCTGCGCACTTGGCGCGATGGCATGAGGCATCTGCTTTTCATCCTCTCTGAGAGACCGCGCATGTTTGAATTAGTCGGTCTGCTACTCATCGTTGTCGCGACCTTGCTGCAAGGCATCGCGGGTGTCACGGGTCCGATCAATCTCGCTGGCCTGAACATCTTCGGCATTCACAGCCAGGTCCTGTTGTTGCTGAGTGCCGTGATGGGCACGCAGATCTACATGCTATCCGCCGCCATGTTCCTGCAAAAGAGCGAGGAGCCGCGCGCGGTGACGCGCCGTCTGATCGAGATGAATGAAGGCTCTCTCTTCTTCCTGCTCGTAGCCTTGCTCGGAGGCATCAGCCTCGTCATCGGCTGGCTAGTTTTGCAATGGATTCGAGCCAACTTCGCCGGCCTCGACTACGCCCACACGCTTGTCGTATGGCTGCACTTCCTCGCCGTGCCCTCCATGATCGCCTTCGGGATGCTCGGCGTCCACATCCTGCGCAAGGGCAAGCTGAGTTAAAAGATCTCCGGCTCCGACACGGCGGGACCGTATTGGAGGAAGTCGAAGTCCATGCCTTCATTCGCCTGCGTGACGTGATCGACGAAGAGCTTCGCGTAGCCGCGATGATAGCGCGGCGGGGCGGGTTTCCAGGCGGCGCGGCGTTTGGCCAGTTCTTCATCGCTGACGTGGAGGTGCAGCTTACGGTTAGGCACATCAAGCTCGATGAGATCGCCGTTTTGCACGAGGGCGAGCGGCCCGCCGATGGCTGACTCGGGTGCGATGTGAAGGGCACAGGCTCCGTAGCTGGTGCCGGACATGCGGCAGTCGCTCAGGCGCACCATGTCGCGGATGCCTTGCAGGATGAGCTTCTTCGGGATCGGGAGCTGGCCCCACTCGGGCATGCCAGGAGCCCCCACCGGACCGGCATTGCGCAGGATGAGCACGGTGTCCTTCGTCACGTCGAGATCCATGTCGTCGATCTTCGCCTTCATCTCCGGGTAGCTGTCGAAGACGAGCGCCGGACCAGTGTGCTGGCAGAGTTCAGGCGTGGCGGCGGCGTGCTTGATCACGGCTCCGTCAGGGCAAAGATTGCCGCGCAGGATCGCGGTGCCGCCATCAGGCTGGATGGCGTTGTCCGGCGTGCGGATGACATCGAGATTATAGATCTCACAGCCCGCCACGTTTTCGCCGAGCGTCTGCCCGGTGATGGTGAGTGCGCTCATGTCGAGCAGCGAACTCATGCCGTTGAGCAGTGCCTTGATGCCGCCTGCCAAATAAAACTCCTCCATCAAATATTTGCCCGCTGGGCGAATGTTTGCTAGCAGCGGCACACGACGGCTGATCTCATCAAATTTCTCCAGCGGCAGCTTGATGCCGAGTCGTCCGGCCATCGCCACGAGATGCACGATGGCATTCGTGCTGCCTCCGAGCGCCATATCGACCGCGATGGCATTATCGAACGAGCGCTCCGTGACGATCTGAGAGGGCTTCAAGTCATGCCAGGCATTCTCAACGATCTGTCTTCCCGCTGCCGCAGCGATGCGCGAGTGCGCCGCATCCACCGCTGGGATCGAAGACGCACCTGGGATGCAAAGGCCCAGCGTTTCTGCCAGTGCCGTCATGGTCGAGGCCGTGCCCATCGTCATGCAATGACCGGGGCTGCGGGCAATGCCGTCCTCGATCTCGCACCACTGCTCCCAGCTCAGATTACCCGCACGTTTTTCATCCCAAAACTTCCAGACATCGCTGCCGCTGCCGAGCGTCTCGCCGCGCCAGTTACCCTTCATCATCGGGCCGCACGGCATGTAAATGACCGGGATGTCCATGCTGAAAGCGCCCATGAGCAGGCCTGGCGTGGACTTGTCACAACCGCCGAGCAGCACCGCGCCATCGAGTGGATTTGCGCGCAGCACTTCCTCGGTTTCCATCGCGAGCAGGTTGCGGTGAAACATCGCCGTCGGCTTCGTCAGCATCTCGCCCGCTGAGAGAACTGGGATCTCCATCGGATGTCCACCTGCCTGGAGAATGCCACGCCGCACCGCATCTGCCGTGAGCTTCAAATGCATGTGGCAGGAGTTTTGTTCCGACCAAGTATTCAAAATGCCGATGACAGGCTTCCCCACATAATCCTCTGCCCCCCAGCCCGATTGCTTCGCCCGTGAGCGATGGCCAAAGGAGCGGAGTTCATCACGGCCATACCAGCGCCAGGAGCGGAGTTGTTCAGGAGTTTTGCGAGTCATGCGGACGCGCATTGTCACGAAAAGCCGCAGCTACGCCACAGGAGATTCAGACGTTATCACGCTTTGAGACAAATCTTGCAGGGCGCGCATGAATTCGGTAGTGTCGCCGGATGAAAATTTATGAAGAACTAGCCAATTTTATCGCCAAGGCCGTCGGCTCGGAGAAGCTGGCTGCTTTCAAGCCCTCGAAATCAATCTCAAGACGTGTGGAAGATTTAACGCAAAAGCACAAAGACGGAACCCTCAGCGCCTCTGAGCGTGATGAGTTGGATCACTATGTGAAGATCGAACACGTCATGCGCATGGCAAAAGCACGATCCCATCAAGTGGCACTGTCAGCATGAGTGACGGCATCTCATCAGCACTTAAACGGCGGGTCTTTGAACGCGCCTCTGGCTTGTGCGAGTATTGCCTGCTCCATGACAGGGACGCTTGGTTTGGTCATCAGATAGATCATATCATCAGCCGCAAACATGGTGGGGGCACGACATTCGCCAACCTTGCCCTGGCATGCATGGACTGCCATTTGGCCAAAAGTTCGGACCCTGTATCGCTGACCTCTCGTGACGGGAACCCGATCCCATTCTTCAACCCACGACAGGATCGGTGGGCGGAGCACTTCAACCTCAACGAGCACCGGATCGAGTCGATCGGCGAAACCGGCGCGGCGACGTGTCGGATCCTTGGCTTCAATCTATCCAAGCGCTTGATGGAGCGTCGGGCCTTGCTGCTGAAGGAGCACTATCCAAGCCTTGAAGCATTGGCCTTGCTGCGGATCTGACACTTGAAGCGAGTGGTTCCCTAAATTTTGGATCGAGCATCCCGTCAAGCGCCCGATAGGATGCCGCTCTCTCGCCCGTCCTTTCCAGCACCACCATGATCCCCATCGACCTCAGCGGTAAAGTCGCCCTCATCACCGGAGCCTCGCAGGGCATCGGCGCGCAGATCACGCGGACCTTTCATCGCGCCGGAGCAACGGTGGTGATCAATCATCCGGGCTTTCCAAATACGGCGGCGGATGCCCAAGCAATCGCTGATGAACTGAACGTCCACCGCACAGACAGCGCACTCGTGATCGCGGCGGATGTCTCGAAGCCCGAGCAGGTGCAATCGATGATGGGCGAGATTCAGGCGGCCTGTGGCGGTCTCGATTTTCTGGTAAACAATGCCGCCATACTCAAGGACCGCACCATCGCCAAGATGAGCCTCGAAGAATGGGATGCGGTGATCGACGTGAATCTCTCCGGCGTCTTTTACGGCTGCAAATACGCGCTCGAAATCATGCGTGATCATGGGGCCATCGTCAGCTTCGGTAGCATCGCCGCGATTCAGGGTTTCTTTGGCCAAGCCAACTACGCCTCCGCGAAAGCCGGCGTGCAGGCGATGATGCGTGTCCTCAGCCGTGAAGCAGCGCGGAAAAACATCCGCGCCAATGCCATCGCCCCCGGCGTGATCGACACGAGCATGGCGGCGAGCATCCCTGAATCCGTGCGTGCGGAGATGATCAAGAACGTCCCACTCGGCCGCTTCGGCACGACGGAAGAGGTGGCCAATGTCGTGCTCTTCCTCTGCTCACCGCTGGCCAGTTATGTCACAGGTCAGACGATCGAGATCAACGGCGGCTGGAGAGGCTGACCATGCGCGCACCAGCCATCATCGCCACTGCTGACCAAGCTATCGCTGCCATTCCTTCGGGGGCGACGGTGGCTGTGGGTGGGTTCGTGGGGGCAGGGCATCCTGAGATGCTGACGGTGGCATTGGAGCGGCGTTTTCTTGAAAGCGGCACGCCGAATGATCTCACGCTCTACTATTGCGCAGGGCAGGGAGATCGGGCGGAGCGTGGGCTGAATCACTTCGCTCACGCGGGTCTGATCAAACGCGTGATCGGCGGGCACTGGAACCTCGCGCCGAAGCTTGGCACGCTGGCTTTGGCGAATGAGATCGAGGCCTACAACTTCCCGCAAGGCGTGCTCAGCGTACTGCTGCGCGAGATCGCGGCGAAGCGACCCGGACTTATCACGCGAGTGGGACTCAACACCTTCATCGACCCTGCACAAAGTGGCGGACGGATGAACGCACGCACCATGGAGCCACTCGTCGAGCGACTCGAACTCGATGGCCAAACGTGGCTGCGCTACAAGGCGGTGCCCATTCATGTGGGGCTGATCCGTGCGACTTACGCCGACCGACGCGGCAATCTGAGCATGGATAAAGAAGGCCTCATCGGTGAGGTGCTACCCATCGCCCAGGCGGCGAAAAATCACGGCGGCATCGTCATCGCGCAGGTCGAGAGCATCGTCGATCAACAGCCCGACCCGAAGTCCGTGCGCGTGCCAGGCATCCTGGTGGATTACCTCGTCGTCAGTGGCGGCATGCAGCACGACCAGACTTTTGGCGAGGTCTTCAATGAAGACTTCGTCGTCACCAGCGATGGCCCTTTCACACTGCCGACCATGCCGGAATCCGAACGCAAGATCATCGGCGCGCGAGCACTTAAAGAGATTCGTGCGGGAGATATCGTGAACCTCGGTATCGGCCTACCTGAAAGCGTGGCCATGGTCGCGGCGGAGACGGGAAGGCTGAGCGAATTCACCCTCACGGTGGAAAGCGGACCCATCGGCGGCGTTCCAGCTTCGGGCCTAAACTTTGGTTGCAGCCACTTTCCCGAGGCCATCATCGACCAGCCGTCGCAGTTCGATTTCTACGACGGCGGCGGACTCGACATCGCCGTGCTCGGCGCGGTGGAGGTGGATGCGGAAGGCAGCGTGAACGTCACCAGCTTTGCGGGCCGTTTTGCCGGAGTCGGTGGCTTTGTAAACATCGCTCAGAGCGCTCGCCGACTTGTCTTTTGCTGCACCTTCCTGGCGAAGGGGCAGTCCAAATTTGTGCGGCAGATCCAGTACGTCTGTTTCCACGGCCCCACGGCCATCGCTCAGGGGCAGCAGGTGCTTTACGTCACCGAGCGCGCCGTCTTTGAACTCACCGCCGAAGGTCTTCGACTCATCGAAATAGCCGCAGGTTGCGAACTGCAAAAAGACATTCTCGATCAGATGGAGTTCAAACCGCTGCTCGCCGATCACGTCACCTCCATCTCATGAATCCCGTCCACATCATCGACGCCAAACGCTCACCCATCGGCCGCTTTGGCGGTGGTTTGAAATCCATCAGCGCTACTGATCTCGGCTTTGCCATCGCCGATGCCGTGGTGCCGAGCGCGCTTCGTGAGCACATCGAACAAGTCATTCTCGGCCAAGTGCTGCAAGCAGGCTGCGGCATGAATGTGGCGCGGCAGGTCGGCTTAAAGCTCGATCTCCCGGAGCATGTGCCTGCCTTCACGGTGAATATGGCCTGCGGCTCCTCGCTCAAAGCCGTGGCGCTCGCTGCAGATGCCATCCGCAGTGGTGAAAGTGATCTCGTGCTAGCGGGTGGAGTCGAGGTGATGAGCCGCGCGCCGCATTATGTCATGGATGCCCGCTGGGGAAAAAAGCTCGGCGATCTGTCGATGCAGGACGCCATGTTTGTCGATGGACTCAGTGATCCACTGCTGAAGATCGGCATGGGTGAGACGGCGGAGCGAATCGCCGACAAGCACTGCATCACACGCCAGCAGCAGGACGAATTCACCGTCCTCAGTCAAAGCCGCGTCGCTGGAAACCGGGAAGCATTTATTCGCGAGATCGTGCCTGTGGCCGAAGTTACGAGTGACGAGCATCCACGTTCTGACACCACCCTCGAATCTCTCACTAAACTGAAGCCAGCCTTCCGCAAAGACGGCACCGTCACGCCCGGCAACTCCTCTGGTATCAACGACGGAGCAGCGGTGGTCCTGCTCGCCAGTGATGCTGCGATGCAAAAGCACGGCCTCAAATCACGCGCCCGCATCATCGCCACTGCGGCAGTCGGTTGTGATCCAGCATTGATGGGCCTCGGACCTGTCGGAGCCATTCAAAAACTCTGCATCATCACAGGCTGGAAGCTTGATCAAGTCGAAGCCATTGAGATCAACGAAGCCTTCGCCGTGCAGACGCTTGGCTGTGCCCGCGAGCTCTCACTCGATCTCGACAAACTCAATCAGCGCGGCGGAGCCATCGCTCTTGGACATCCTATCGGTGCCAGCGGAGCGCGTGTGCTCGTCACACTGCTTCATTTGATGGAAGACAAAGGCTACAAGCGCGGCATCGCCAGCCTATGCATCGGCGGAGGCATGGGCATTGCGATGGCGGTTGAGAGGTGAGTTACAACCTCTTCTTGCTCGTCTCTTCCACGAGCCACACGCACACCAGCGTGATGGCTGACATGACGATCAGATAAACAGCGACCGGCCAGGGCTTGCCGCCGTATTTGTCTAGCAAGGCTGTAGCGATGAGCGGAGCAAGTCCGCCAGCGAGTGGTGAGGCGAGCTGATAGCCGAGTGACGCGCCACTGTAGCGGACGCGTGTGCCGAAGAGTTCCGAGAAGAAGGCGGCCTGCGGTCCATACATCGCCGCGTGACCGATGAGTCCGATGACGACAGCAACCATCACGAGTCCCGTTTGCCGTGTCTCCAGCAGCCAAAAAAATGGAAATGCAAACGCGGTTAGGAAAAGCGCTCCGCCGAGATAGACTGGGCGGCGGCCGAGCTTGTCCGACAACGCGCCGAAGTAAGGAATGGCGACGAGTTGCACAGCCGAGCCGACGAGCACGGCATTGAGCAAACTACCCTTTGCCATGCCGAGCTGCTGCGAGCCGTAGCTGAGCACGAGGACGGTGAAGATGTAAAAGAAGGCGTTCTCCGCAAAGCGCGCTCCCATGGCGAGCACGACATTGCGCGGGTGATCACGCAGCACGGCGAGGATGGGCACCTTCGGGCCAGGATCAGCGGCCTTGGCTTCGGCGAAGATGGGACTCTCCATGATCTTCAGTCGAATGAACATGCCAACGCCGAGTAGCAAGATGCCGAGCAGAAACGGAATGCGCCAACCCCAGGCGAGGAAGGCTTTTTCATCCATCGACGAGGCGAGATGGAACACACCATTCGCCAACAGTAACCCGACGGGCACACCGGCCTGAACCCAGCTCGCATGAAAGCCGCGTTTGCTTTCATGCCCATGCTCCACCGCCATCAGCACCGCACCGCCCCACTCGCCACCGACACCGAATCCTTGAACGAAACGCAGCGTCACCAGCAGGATCGGCGCAGCGACACCGATCTGATCATACGTTGGTAGCAGGCCAATTAAAACCGTGGCCACGCCCATGAGCATGAGCGTGGTGACGAGCATGGATTTGCGACCGATCTTGTCGCCAAAATGCCCGAAAACGATACCGCCGAGTGGTCGAGCAAAAAAGCCTACTGCATAGGTGGCAAAGGCCGCCATCGTGCCCGCAGCAGGATCAATCGTGGGGAAGAACAGCTTGTTAAACACCAGCGCCGCCGCCGTGCCATAGAGGAAGAAATCATACCACTCAATGGTTGTGCCAATGAAGCTGGCGATAATGACTCGGCGGAGGTTGTTGTTGGGCTGTGACATGCGCGTGCTTTACTTCACGGCGGCAGGCTTTTTCAGGAACACTTTGCGGTCCCAGTTTGCCTTCAGAGCCTCAGGCGTGACTTCTGATGCGAGGCCACTCGTTGGCACGTCGATCTTGGCGCTCCAAAGGATACCGTTGAGCACGAGGAGGCGTTGATTGGCATCAGCCCAGTTTGCGTGCAGGTCACAGCCGGTGAAGCCGAAGCTGCGGCCGCCATTCGCGCGCTCATAACTCCAAGCCACGGTCTCGGCGCGGCCCGCGTGGGCTTTGGCTGCATCTGATTTGCGGCTGCTGTCGGGCATGGGGCAGGCGAGCACATGAGTCACACCTTTGTCGGCGAAGTGCAGGTTGTAGAGCCAGCCGTCTCCGGGCAGCGCAAAGGGCTTCATGCCGTGATTGATCGGGTGAGTTGGAATGGAATCGAATTTCACATCCCAGTGACCACGGCAGCCGATATCGCTTTGGAACACGGCACCGAACCAGTCTTTAAAAGTAGCGGCTTTGTCCGCCGGGCAGTCGATGCCTTGATGCAGCACGATGAAGCCAGTGCCTGCATCGGCGAGCGATTGCATCTTGGCCCAGCGCGTGGGTTCGAGGTAGGAGAGCTTGTCACCACCATCGAGGAAGAGCAGCACGGCTTTGGCACCATCAAGCACGGTTTCATTCTTTGGCCAGCCCTCAGCGACCATGACAGGTGCCAAGCCGGGCACCGCTTCCAGCCAGTCCATCATCAAAGCACAACCGGCGAAGTACTCGTGCTGCCCCGGCTTGTTGCTAGTGCTGCCGGCGATGAGGACAATCTTGGTGAGTGCGGCGTCCTTTGGCAAAACCTCCAGCGGCACTTGTTGCTGCTCGGTGGTGAATTCGGCGTGCAGACTGGTGGCGATTAGCAGACTGCCCAAAAGAGTATGGAAGGTATTCATGAAGACGCAGGCAACGCTCGCACTCGGATGATCCTTCCATCGAACCCGAGTGCGTGAGCCAGCCTTAAGGCAAAATCCCTCCTCCGTATGCAATGAAAGCAACCGGTGTCAGCGCTGTGAAAATTAAAGCGTGGATTCACATATTTTTTCTTGCCCAACATAGGATCATATTTCGTGGGAAAACTGGGGTGAGGTTATCCCGCACACACCCCAGGGGCAATCACAGCTTGCTAATCCCCTGATGTGTGGAACTGTTCACGCCGGTTTTTTACCGGCTTCCCCCCTTGGGGCCGATGTTTGTCTTGTAGCCCGTCTAACTCAGACGGTGATCCCGTCCCGCTGTTGCGCGACGCTTTTACGGCGACTGGTTGCCCGTTTTACGGAAGCCAGCCCCTGCCGGGTTTAACGACATATATGGAAAAGACATTCGCCGATCTCGGCCTATCCCCCGAGCTGATCAAATTCATCGAGGCCCAGGGCTTCGAACAACCCTCACCCATCCAGGCGGAGGCCATCCCTGTGGCCCTTACCGGTCGTGACGTGGTGGGCCAGAGCCAGACTGGCTCCGGCAAAACGCTCGCCTTTGGTCTGCCTGCCGTGCAACTCATCGACCAAACGAGCCGTGCTACACAATGCCTCATCATGTGCCCGACTCGTGAGCTGGCCATGCAGGTCTGTGCGGAAATCCACAAGGTCGCCGGCTTCCGCGACGGCGTGCGGGCTACGCCGATCTACGGCGGCTCTTCCTATGACCGCCAGATTCGCGCGCTCCAGGCAGGCTCGCAGATCGTCGTCGGCACACCGGGACGTATCCTCGACTTCGTGGATCGCGGCACACTGAAGCTCGATGCGCTCAAGACGCTGGTCTTTGATGAGGCGGATGAAATGCTCGACATGGGCTTTGCCGATGAAATCGAGCGTCTCATGCAGGCGGTGCCAAAAGAGCGCCAGACGATCTTCTTCTCCGCCACCTTTGATCCGCGCATTCGTCGCCTGATTGACCGGTACACGAACAACCCGGCCACCATCACCATTCAGCAAAAGGCGATGACGGTGCCGACCATCGAACAGCGCTACTATGAAGTGCAGGGCCGCAGCAAAACGGAAGTTCTCTGCCGCGTGCTGGACATGGATTCGCCGCGCCTGACCATCGTCTTCTGCAACACGAAGAAGGCCGTGGATGACACGGTGGATGCGCTGACCGCCCGTGGTTATGCCGCCGACCGTCTGCATGGCGATCTCAATCAAATCATGCGTGAGCGCGTGATGCGTAATTTCCGCAGCGGCACCATCGAAGTCCTCGTGGCGACGGATGTGGCTGCTCGTGGTCTCGATGTGAATGACATCGATCTCATCGTGAACTTTGAGCTGCCGTATGACACGGAAGATTACGTCCACCGCATCGGCCGCACCGGTCGTGCCGGACGCAAAGGCACGGCAGTGAGCCTCGTCGCCGGTCGTGAAATCTATCTGATGCAGCGCATTCAGCGCTTCACCAATGCCAAGGTCACACGCACCAAGGTGCCGTCCCAAGAAGAGCTGGAAGCCACGCGTGTGGATCAGGTCTTTGAGAAGCTCAAAGGCACGCTCGAAGCGGGTGAATTCGCCAAGCATGAGCACACCGTGCAGCGCCTGCTCGATGCTGGATTCAATCCGACGGACATCATGAGCGCGCTCATGGATCTGTGGATGAAGGAATTCTCTCGCGAAGGCGAGCCGATCATCGAAGACCGCGCCAATCAGCGCCCACAGCAGCAGCAGCGTGAGTTTGTGCCGCGTGAAGGCAATGCCACTCAAGGTCAGACCGCCTCTCCAGGTGAATCGCCTGTGCGTGACGTCACACCGATCAGGCCAGTCGCACCGCGCCCAGCCGCAGCTTCTTATGAAGACGAAGGCCCGCGCCGCCCCGACGCGCCAGCTTATCAGGAGCCGCGTGACGACATCGGGCCAGCGCCGATGCGCTCCCGCTCCGCTGGGCCAAAGGGTCCGCGCTCTGGCATGGTGCGTCTGTTTGTGAATGTCGGAGGCATGGACAATGCGCGCCCTGGCGACATCGCTGGCATGATTTACAACACAGCTCAAATCCCAAGTGGCAGCCTCGGCTCCATCGAAGTCTTCGAGAAGTGCAGCTACATCGAAGTGCCCTCCGACCATGTTGAAAACGTGATGAACACCGTCGCAGGCAGTGATTTTCGTGGTCGCAGCGTCCGCTTAGATCTTGCGGATCGTCAAGATGGCACTGGTAGCGAACGCCCGAAACGCACCTTTGGTCCACGCGGTTTCGGCAGCAAACCCGCCTACGGTGGCGGTGGCGGCGGCTACAAAGGCAGCGGTGGTGGCGGAAACTTCGGTGGTGGCGGTGGCGGTG
>CAMAQH010000002.1 GCA_945860295.1 Prosthecobacter debontii | reverse complement strand
GGTGGTGGTGGCTTCCGCAAGCCCTATGGCAACAGTGGCGGCGGCGGTGGCGGTGGCGGTGGCTACAAAGGCGGTGGCTTCAGAGGTCGCCCGAACCAGGATGGCTGAACCCTCTTCCGCTAACTTACTTTAATCTTTTCAGTCAGGCTGGTGTGTCATCACACCAGCCTTTCTTTTAGCCCTGAAGGTCAGGTCATGCTTCTACGTTTACTTAGTCACATGAAAACTCTGCGCACTCGCCGCCTCATTATCACAGCGCTCTTTCTCGGCACGGCGTTCACGCTTTCTGCCCAAACAACAGAGACCAAACCAAAACCGAAAGCACCTGCGCCTTTTGTCATTCCGCCAGATGTGAATGGCCTAAAGACGATCATCGCCATGCCTGAGAAGACGAAGCCGCTCAAGGTGGCGATCTTTGACGGCAGAGGTGCGCCGAATGATGGTATTGAAAATGTGAGTGGGCGCATCAAGTCCATCCCAGCAGCGACGGTGACGCGAGTGAAAGCTGAAGAATGGGCGACAATTGATCTAAAGCAGTTTGATGCCGTCGTTTTCTCAGGTGGCTCAGGCAGTGCGCAGGCGGAATCCCTTGGTGAATCAGGGCGGAACAATGTGCGTGAGTACATCCGTGGCGGCGGCGGCTATGTCGGTGTCTGCGCGGGGGCTTATCTCGCTTGCTCGAATTTCAAGTGGGGTCTCGGTATCCTGAATGCCAGCACAGTCTCCAGCAAATGGCAGCGGGGTAAGGCGTTCTTGGATTCTGAGGTCACCGAAGCTGGGCATGCGCTGCTCGGTGATGTCAGCGGCTCATTCAAAATCCGCTATGCGAATGGCCCGATTATCAAACCTGCGGGACGTGCGGACATCCCGGCCTACACGACGATCTCTGTTTTTAAATCCGAGATTGCTGAGAACGGAACACCCGTCGGTGTGATGGTCGATTCACCTGCACAGGCTCTTGGCACCTATGGCAAAGGCCGCGTCTTCATCTCCAGTCCGCATCCTGAAAACACGCCTGGCCTGGAGCACCTGATCCCACGCGGCGTGCTGTGGGCTGCGGGAGTCGATGCGCGTTAAGTGGGAGACGGCTCTTTTGATTCGCGCCGCACTCAGCAAAAGTGCGCACCGCGAGTGTTCACATACAGCGAGAACAAGCTCTGGCTTGCGGTGATGAAGAGGCGGTTCCGTTTCGGGCCACCGAAGCAGAGATTGCTGGCCGTCTCAGGCAGCTTGATGAAGCCGATGCGTTGGCCTTCGGGATCAAAGACATGCACACCGTCAAAGCCATCGCCGACCCAGCCTGCACTCGCCCAAACATTGCCGTCGATGTCACAACGGACTCCATCCGAGCCGCCTGCCGTGATCTTTGGCGGACTGCCCACGCCTGATGAAACCACGCTGAACATTTTCTCCGAGCGCTCCATCCGCACCTGCCAGCCGTCAGTGATGGTATGGACTTTGATACTGCTGCTCATCCTGGTGAAATCCTTGCCTTTCCCGAGCTTTACCCCGTCGGCCACGTCGAAGACTTTGATGTTCTTTGGATCGCCCGTGTCCACGATGTAGAGCTTCTTGTAGTCGGGGCTGAAACATAGGCCGTTGGGCTTCACCAATTCATCCGTGACCTTCTCGATCTTACCACTCGGGTCGATTCGATAGACGGCTTCTTTGAGCAGCAGCTCGCCTTTGTTTCCCTCGTAATCCATCATGCTGCCGTAGCCTGGATCGGTGAACCAAATGCCGCCATCAGGATGCACCACCGCATCGTTCGGTGCGTTGAAGGGCTTGCCGTCGAACTCCGAGGCGAGCACGGTGATTTTGCCATCGAGTTCATAGCGCACCACTTTGCGCGTGGCATGTTCACAGGAGATCTGGCGGCCCTGAAAATCAAAGGTGTTACCATTGCTGTTGTTCGCGTTGTTGCGCAGCACGCTGACGTGACCGTCCTCAGGCAGATAGCGCATCTGCGCGTTGTTCGGGATGTCACTCCAGACAAGATAATTGCCCGCGCCATTCCAGGCCGGACCTTCTGCCCAAAGCATGCCCGTATGCAGCCGGCGGATCGGTGCGTTGCCCTGAATGAGTTTTTCAAACGCAGGCTCCAACGCGATCACATCAGGATCTGGATAGCGCTCAGGATTCATCCCACTCCAATCACGAGCGAAGGCGGTGGTGGCAGAAGCGGCAAGGCTGGAAATAAAGGCGCGGCGTGAAGAACTCATGGGTGTGGTTTTCTATCGAAACGCCGTCCGCAATGCAAGCTCTCAGATCAGCCTGCGTTTCTCCGCGCCTATGAAAACTCTTTTGCTCATCTCGTTACTCACCTTGCCTGCCGTTGCCGATGATTTGAAGCCCGCGCTAGGAAAGCTGGGCACGCTGCTGTTAGTGGAGAAATTTGATGGCAGCGAAATGCCCAAGGGCTGGAATGCCAACACTGGCACACTGCGCGTGGCCGATGGCAAACTCCACGCCGGGGAGAAGTCGAGCGACAAGCACATTGGAGCCTTTCGCTATCGACTGCCTGTGCAGGACTGCGCTGTGCAGATCGACTTCACGCTCGGTGAGATGCGCATTATCAATCTAGGTTACGACCCGGCAGAAGGTGAGCTGAAAAAGAAGGGGCATCTATTTTCAGTGACGATCACGCCAAAGAGTTGGTCGATCATCGAGCACAATGACAAAGCCGACCCGGCCTCCAAGACCAAAGTGCTGGCCACTGCCAAGACGGACTTTGATCCGAAGCGGACCTACTCGCTGTTGCTGGTGTGCAAAGGCAATGACGTGGTGGCGCAGGTCACGGGCAAAGAGCCTCTGCGTGCCACTTCTGAAGACTTCCATGTCAAGAAGCCGGGACTCGTCTTTCGCATGGGCGGTAAGGACAGTCAGGAAGTGGCCTTTGATCAGGTTAAGGTCTGGGCACTTGAGTAACTAAAGATTCCACAGCAACCCGGCGACGAGCAGCCCTGCGGCCACCCAGTCCCGCGCGCCCAGACGATCTGCATCGCCTGTGTAGCGCAGCAGTTTGAAGAGCGCCCCCGTCGGGCAGCCATACTTGCAGTAGGCCAGCGGCTGAAACAGCGAGGTGACCAATCCGATCACTGCAATCGTCAGACTCGCCGAGCCGGCAATGCGAAAGAGATAGGCATCAAACGGCTCAAGAGAATTTAAGTCCACGGCCCAACCAACGATCACACTCACGAAGACGAAGCTGAGCAGGAGGAATGGTATTTTCGTCAGCCAGCGCTCCTGCGCCGCGGTAACACGCCACTGCCATTTGAAACGCCGTGCGAGCAACTGCTGCAAGGCTCCGTGTGGACAGATGTGATGACAGTAAAGCTGCTTGCTCGTGAACACCGGACCGAGCAAAGCAACGACCGTCAGCAAGAATAAGCCAGGTGCGCTGCGCCAAGGCGTGCCATGTGCTGCCCAGCCCAGGAGCAGACCCTGCGATAACATTTCACCCGCGATGAAACCACCATACGCGATCAGTAGCGCATGGTGCAAATGCCGCAGCCATGCGTGGCCACGCAGCCGCGTGAAGGCCATGAGAAAAGCCGAGAGCAACACCATGACATGCCCCGTGTCCTGCCACCGCCAATGGATCAATCGCAGCCAGCCAGTAGGCTGCGACTCCAGCAGGCTTTTAGCACGCAGCTTCAGTCCCTCGGCTACAGACCAACTCGTCTCAGTGGCACCGGAAACACCTTCGACCTTCGCCGCCTTGAAGTCGATGACTGCCAACTGCTCCAGCGTCATCTCATTGAAGAGCTTCTGAAAGTAATCGTCCCCAGTCACATAAGCGACGTAGCGCTTCGAATCGTAGCTCTTGCGCAGTGCGATTCGTTTCAAAACGCTGCCACTTGCATCCAGCAGCATGAGCGTGTCCGTCGGGCCTTTGTAGCCCACAAGCGTATCAGTCACTGGCGAGGTGCGCACGGCGATGCCGATGAGTTTTCCTGAACTATCCAGCACTTCCTGACCACCGGCGTGTTTCGGCGATGGTTGCAGCTTAGCCGCCAAAGGCTCGAGTCGCTGCACCTCCGCCAGCGTGATCTCTTCCGGAAAACGCAGCGACGTGCCCTTGGCGCGACCCAGCTTCTGCAACACGCCTTGTGCGATGGCTGCGCTGGTCAAGGTAGCACCCGTGACGATATGTAGCGGCTTCGTATCTTTGAACTGAGTGAAGAACGCCCGATCCGCCACCACTTCCGCCACATGATCGGCGGTGTCGTGACTCTTTAACAGGCGTACACTGGTCAGCTTGCCTTTCACATCGAAAACGAGCAGGCAATTTGAGGGGCCTGAATAACCAATGATTTTATCCGACTCAGGTGCCGTGGTGCAGACATAGCCGAGCGTCTCGCCATCGATGCCCAGCGCTGCCCGCCAGCCACTGCTCGGGTTCGCCGAGCCAAGCGTTTGGATCTTGGGGAAATAATCCCGCAGCCGCTCCGGCATCAGCGCCACAGCAGCCTCCTCCTTTTCACGCACCTGCACGGCAGATCGGATCACCAGCACCGCAGCCAGGAGCAGCCCTATCCGCCAGAGACGGATCAAGTGTGCGCGCAGGTTTTTGAAAGGCATCCTCACAACTTGGCGGAAAGCTAGCGGCTGTCACGTCACGGATGCACAAACTAAGTCTTACTGCATGAATAGTCGCCCTCGGGCTGTAGAAAGAATGACTCATGAAGTTCATCTCTGCTGCCATTCTCATCGCTTTCGGTTCTTCGCTATTCGCCGAGCAAGTCGGCCCGTGGGATCTCGATGCGCTCAAAAAAAACGTCCCCGCGATGAAGTGGCTGCGCCAGGATCAGGCGATTCATTCGCTGACCTATGCGGGTGAAAAATATCAAGACCATGACACCGAGGTCTTCGCTTTTTATGCCTCGCCAGTCACGCTCGGTGAAGCCAATCCAGGCACGAAATTTCCTGCTGTGGTCTGCATTCACGGCGGCGGCGGCACCGCCTTTGCCGATTGGGTTTATCTGTGGGCGAAGCGTGGCTACGCAGCCATCGCGATGGATTTGAATGGCTCGCGCCCACCTGATCCTGAATTTGATGCAAAAGGTGCCGCCATCGCGAACGGGCACCGTGGCATCCGCACACGTTTGCCCAGTGGCGGACTACCGCACGGCAGCGCCGAAAAGTTTGACTCCATCGGCGGTGACACGAGCGACGACTGGCCCTTTCACGCTGCCGCGAGTGTCATCCGTGCTCACACCTTGCTGCGCAGCTTTCCAGAAGTCGAGGCGGAGCACACCGCCGTCACCGGCATCAGTTGGGGTGGTTACACGACCTGCCTCGTCGCTTCACTCGATGATCGCTTCAAAGCCGCCGTGCCCGTCTATGGCTGCGGTTTCCTGCATGAAGGCGAGTCCGTGCAGAAGCCCAGCATCGACAAACTCGGCGACCGCGCCGCCGCGTGGGTCAAAGCGTACGATCCCAGCAGTCTCCTGCCGCGCTGCCATGTGCCCATCATGTTTGTAAATGGCACCAACGACGTTCATTACGTGCTCGATAGTTACATGAAGAGCTACAACGTCGTCCCCGGTGAGAAACACATGCGCATCCAAATCAACATGCCGCACGGCCACCCACCCGGCTGGGCACCGCCAGAAATCGGCCTCTTCATCGACTCCAAATGTCGCGCTGGAAAAGCGCTGCCCATCCCCGGCAAGCCCGAGATCAAAGGCGATCAAGTCATCGTCACCTGCGAAGCCCTAGCCGCCTTGAAGAAAGCGGAACTCAATTACACCACCGACATGGGCCTGCGCTCCAAGCGCAAATGGATCACCATCCCCGCCACAATTAACGGCAACGCCATCACCGCCCCCAAGCCCGCTGCTGAAGCCAACACCTGGTTTATCACCATCACCGACGAGCGCGATGCGATGGTCAGCACAGAGGTCGTGCTAGAGTAGCTTCGGTTGGCAAATGGATACTAATCGGGCAATCATGGTTGTCTATAGTGCCCACCCTTTTCCATTATACTTGGGCTGTTCTACTTATGGGTTTTGGCATCGCGCTCGTCATGGAACGAATTGAAAGTTTGGTTGTCACAACTTGTCATGACATAGACCTGTATTCTTCTCAAATTTTGGTTGAGGTGACCCGAGGTGCATGCGGTGTTCATTGCGTAACAAGATGCTTTTTATGGGAAAGACAAGTTTATGACGGTTGTCTAGTGCGATGGAGTAGAACATGGAGGTGAGAAGCCATTTGGCATGTGGGGGCATCATTTTCAAAGCCCCTTCCGGAAAAGCGTCATCGTCGGCGGCGTGGTATGCGTGGTGTCTCGTGTGGCCATGGACCAGCAAACCATAACGGCAGTGACCAGGCCTGAGATGGCGGCCAGAATCATGAGCCATTACAGAAACGAGCGCCAGCGCTGCGCACGGACTGCAGCCGTGCGCACCCGCGCCATGATCGCACTTTCGAGCGATGTCGACATCACCGTCGGCAAAGCCGATGCGGCGCGCTTTATCAGGTGGTTGAGATTATTGTCGCTCATGGTCGACCATTTATGATGGAAGGTGTTCCGATTCTGAATCTTCTTCTTCGTTTGGATCACACACTGGAGTGCCACCGAGGCGCGCATCTAACCAATGACGCAATATGCCACGCGTTACACTGAGCCTATTCAAAACGTCTTCAATCCAGCAGGCGACCCGCCGCCATTGAAGACGGCGGCGTTTGGGGCACCGCCAACGGGTGCTCGGTAGCTGGGTTTCGGGGTGGCCATCTTTGGCGTCGTCTTGTAGGTCGGCGCGGCTTGGTTCTGAGGAGTGTAGGCGGGTGCACCTAGGTTGTGGGCGGCCTGTGGCGGCGGGCCATAATTTGGCTGCGGCGGGTAAGTCGGTTGCTGGCTATAACCAGTCTGGGGTAACTTTTGGCGGTCACGTGCACCCGTGAAAGCTGCATCTGCGTCATGCCTATATTGTGTGCTGCAGCGCTGGAAAGATTGACGATACGGCCTGGATAATACGGGAAGCGATCATTCACTACGGCCTGCACACTGCGACCAGTATAGACATTCTTCACGGTGATTTCGGTGTCAAAGTGCAGCGAGTTATGCGCTGCAGTGTAGGCTTGCGGATTGTAGGGCTGGCCAGATGAAGTCATACGCCCAGCATATTGATTTGCGATGTACGATGCCCAGCCCTGTTCTTGATAAATAGGGACGCGCGCAACTGGCTAGCAGAAGTGCGAATGTGCAGAGATACCAACGGAATAACATATGGTTTAGGAATTTATACACGAATGACCTTGTGCCGTCACCAGCAATGTCGGCAGAAATCCTCAGAGGGATGATTCTTGACAGGAGAGTCGCTGTAATTTGCCACTTCACTTTTAAGAAGTTCTGACCTCGACGACACCACGATGAGCGGCGTCTAATGGTAAAAAAGTTCAGGGCTTCTCGGATGCTGGCCGATTGCTCAAGACAGAGAAGCTGGGAACGTGTCAAAGACCAGATTAATATCTGGGCATCTCAGGCTCCACCAGATCTGCCCAGGCATCAACACCGCCGCGCATGGACTGCACGTTATTAAAGCCACTTTGGCGCAACCAGAGAGCAGCGCGCTGGCTTCTCATGCCATGGTGGCAGTAAATGATGAGGTGCTGATGGGTGTCTGAAAAACGCAGCGGAGCCAGCTCACCGAACTGTGAAAGAGGCACCAGCTCTGCGCCTTCGATGTGGCAGATCTGCCACTCGTCCTGCTCGCGGCAGTCGATCATGCGTGGTTTATCCCCTGGCCTACCCAAGAGATAACTGACGTCATCCACACTGATTTCGAGTGAGATCTCGTTCATGGGCGGACAGTGACAGGCGTGCCTAGTGCCACGTTATTAAAAAAGACCGCCGCCATACGCGCGGGCATACGCACGCAGCCATGACTGGCGGCATAGCCCGGCAGGAAGCCTTCATGCATTCCGATGCCAGTCATGGTGAAACGCATGAAGTGATGCATCTTTGACCCCTCAAAGCGCGCACCTGCTGGTGGCTTGTCTTTTTTGATGTCAATGTTTGCCAGCATGACCTGACCATAGGCATCGACAAAATCGCCATACAGATTGGATTTATGCCATTGGTCCTTGAGGTTGATCTTGTAGTTGCCAGGCGGCGTGCGGTGTTTTTCGTCACCCGTGGATAAAGCCGAGACGCCAGCCAGCGTGCCGCCTTTGTAAAAATAAGCTTTCTGGTCACTCAGATCGAGGATGATGTTCGGGTCACCTGCCAAGCCATCGCCATCCCAATACGATTCCATGTCCTGATTATACAGAGCCGAATGCGGCACGGAGGTCGGAGCAAAGGCTTCCAGATACTGGGTCTGACCGTTCGGCTTACGATTCACAAGACCACAGGAAGCAAGATAGACAAGAGGGGCGATGGCAAGCAGTCGAAGAATCTGGGCAGTCATGAGGGCGATCAAATACAAGGCCGAAGACAAGGGGAAATGGTCGGAGGTTGCCTCACCCAACACGCCATGTCCACAAGTTCCTGCCCGTGCTATTGAGACTAATTCACTCGCAGGGTCGGAGGCAGAGTGACGGGAGTGGTTTGGACCTCATCGGGAAAGATGACGGTGATGGAACGAATCGAATCTGGATGACTATTGGCGTTTTTGACGAGCCATTTTTTCACAAAATCAGCCACTGATTTTCGCGCGGACTCGCGAATGAGATTCAGGTGGGCCGTGTTACCTGCGCGCTTTTCTAAAGCAGGTGTGAGCTCTTTTTCCAAATCCGTGAGGTTTTCAGCTGCATTGAAGCGTAGCCAGCCAGCTTCGGATTTCTTTTCCATGCCCTCCGTCCGTATTGCTGGCGGTAATGACGGCCGCAAGGCAGGTGCCTGGACGATGCATGCCCCCTGATCTACATCGAGCTGCCAGTGATCCGAAAGGCGGATGTGATAGCGATAGACCACGGGGGTGCGGATTTCAGAAATGGTGGTGCCCAAATAGACCAGTTCATTGAGTGCGGTCTTCATATCAAATTTCGTCACGGTTTCGTCTGTCTGCATCGTGGCGACTTCGAGAATATCACCCTTCGTGGAAATGATCTCAGCGACCGACTGACGGAAAGTTTCCAGGATCTGCTGCTGCGTGAGCCGCCCCGGCAGATCGCGCACCCAGATCACGACATCCCGGATCGTGCCGATAAAGAGCCACGCTAGAATCCCTATCACGAGAACGGACGGAATCAGCACCATCGCCGCCAAGCGCAAGCAGCTTGAGCGCGGCTTTGATTCACAAATAGATGGGAGCGGTGGATCAGCCATGGCGAAAAAGGTGTCGCAGCTCCTGCCGAAGCTCCACGGTTTTCTTGGCCAAGTCCGTGTCAGAAACTTGATCTCGTCTGGCTGTGTCCCATAGGCTAGCTTTGACTCCCGTTTTACTGACTCTATGAAAACACGATACTCACTCGCTCTGGTAGGACTCCTCAGTGGACTGATGTCCGCCTCTCTCATGAATGCTCAGCAACCTAAGGCGGCAGTCGCAGAACCGACTGAGCAAGAACTTGCGGAGAAGCAAAAAGCCTGGGAAGCGAAGATCGAGAGTTTAGGCTGGACGCGGAGTGGCTCCGCCCAAATCGGAAGCATGGCGCAGGTCGCCATTCCACAAGGTTGGCGCTTCACCGCTGGGAATGGAACGCGTGAGCTGCTGAAGCTGTATGGCAACATCCCAGGGGATAGTGAATTGGGAATGTTGACGACCGAAGGCGAAGGTCCGTGGGTCATCTTTGAATTCAATGACACGGGCTATGTGAAGGATGACGAGAAAAATGATCTGAATGCAGATGAACTGCTCAAGGGACACCAGGAGGGCCAAGAGAGGAGTAATGAGCAGCGCAAGAAGATGGGGCTGCGGGCGCTGCATGTTCTCGGCTGGGCGCAGCCGCCGCGTTTTAATGACCTGACAAAAAACCTGGAATGGGCGCTTCGAATCGGATCTGAAGGCGGTGGAGAATCCATCAACTACAGCACCCGTCTTCTGGGACGTAATGGGGTCATGGAAGTGGGTCTGGTCTGTGGCCCTCAAGAGCTGCAAACGCTACTGCCACAGTACCAGTCGATCATGGCAGCCTTTCAATACCTGCCAGGTAATACTTACGCGGAGTACAAGCAAGGTGACAAGCTTTCCAAATACGGCCTGACAGCCCTCGTGGCTGGTGGCGCGGCCGTGGCGGCGGGCAAGATGGGTTTGTTTGCCAAGCTCGGCGTGGTTTTCGCCAAGCTAGGCAAGGGAATCATCGTGCTTGTCGTCGGCGTGGGTGTGGCGATCAAATCGTTCCTCACCAAGTTCTTTGGACAAAAGAACACGTGATCTGACATGACTGACGGACAGTGGCTGTTCACACTCTTTGCTCTGCTTTACCTGCTGGAGTGTCTGCGGTTATGCCCTGGTTCTGTGTGGCTATTTTCCAGCTCTGGCTTGAGCGGTTGGATGCGCCGCCCACTTCAGCATTTGGATTTCAGAGGACGCAAGTTGTTGCTGATGCCTGTGCTGCCGCCAATGCCTGTGCATGTAGTCATGATGCCGTGGGTGCTTGTGCCGTGCTCGCTGGGACTCGAGCTTTTAGATGGAGCTGGTAAGTCCGTGGGGCTGGCCCCCTGGAATGAACTCAAGCCTGCAACTGATGCGGCGACACTGAGGCTGAGCGCAGATCATGTCGTGCGTTTCGCAGATGAATCGAGTGCAGCTGAATGGCTCAAGCGCGTGAAGGGCTGGCAAGCGATGCCGGACTCAGAGCGCGAAGAGGATTTCTTAAAGCTGGCGGCGCAGATGCTCGATGTGAAGCGATTCTCTGAGTTTCTGAAGGAGCTTTCGGCTCGGACACAAATACTGCGGATGCTGGGGATAATGATTTTCCTGATGTGCTTTGGTGTGATCTCGGTCATCTATCGTTGGCTAGGAGAGGGACCACAGGTCTTGATCGCTGCGGCGACTTTGCTGCTGACGCTAGGGTTTCAGGCGGTGATTTTTTGGCGTATCTCAGGACGACTAATGGAGCCGATCAAACATCGTTTTTGGAAGACCGTAGCCATTGCCTTACTGCCGCAACATGCGATGCGTGCTGCGGATCATGTGTGCTCGGCGTCGCCCTCTCAGGCGCATCCTTTGGCGGCTTTGGATTCGATCGAAGAACCATCTCGAATTGCTCTAGTGCGACCTTTTTGGAAAGCCATCCACCATGGTCAAATTCAGTCGGCACCATTACAAAGACGGGCGCTGGAGATCTTTTTGAATGCCCAAGGGATGGATGTCAGTCAGCTCGATGAAGTGCCCGAAAAGCAATCAGGCTCTGCAGCCTACTGCCCGCGCTGTTTAGCTCAGTTTCGCGAAGCGGCAGCGCTATGTCAGGACTGTGGTGGGCTGACGCTGAAACCGTTTTGAGAGCATCAAAAAAGTCGGCGTACATTGCGTAAACCATCGGCACTGATCACTGCCTGATGCCGCGCGGCGACGAGGTAATCGACATGATTTTGCCACTGCATGGGGCGCAGTGACTCCATGCCACAGGCGCGCATCCGGTAGCCGGCCTCGGCGATTTCCCAGCCAAACTCGCTGTGTCGCTGGCGATAATCTCGGCGGTGAATCCATGCGCCTAATTCGTCCTTTCGCCACACCTGGGGATCATTGCCCGGCACAATCTGCGCGAGCTGCCAGACACGCTCAACGACTTCCCTTTCGTAGCCGCCGCAAGGGGTGGATTCATTGGACAGGGACTCAGACATGGTGGCCAAAGATGGGTAGTATGACGGGGCTTTTTCGGCTTCCAGGCATTTCATACGTTCGCTCAATTATGCTGATTCAGCACCCAGGCAGAGACACAGCCGTCATGCGCTTGGGTGGCCGTCGCTGCAAAGTCAGCAAGGTAGGCACGGCCATGTTCAGGTGCTGGCCAAGTATGCGGACGGGTGGTGAGATCTGCATGCAAGTGGACGGTGCCTTTGAGCAGATCGAACTCGATTTCATCACCATCCTGAATGGCAGCGATTGGGCCGCCGACGGCGGCTTCAGGAGAACAATGGATGCCCATAACGCCATGCGAGACCCCTGAGACTCTGCCATCTGAAAGGAAGGCGACTTTGCCATCCAACTCGGGCACGGCCAGCGCAGCACTGGCGACGAGTAATTCCGGCATTCCTGCGGCGATTGGGCCGACACCGCGTAGGACAACGAAATGCCCCGGCCTAATGCGGCCACCTGCAGCGGCGTCTGACACCTCTTTGACGCTATCAAAACAGATAGCTTTGCCTGTGAATTGGGGATTCAATCTCGACGAAACTTTAAAGACCATGCCATTTGGTGCTAAGTTTCCGAAACAGATCTGCAGGTCGGCGTAGTCTTTGAAGGGCTTTCCAAGAGGGGCGATGAGTTCCTGGTCAGCAGCCACGTCCTGACAGTGCTGAACGTTTTCAGCTAGAGTTTGGCCAGTTACAGTCAGGCAAGAGCCGTCGAGTAGGCCCGCTTTGAGTAGGTGCCTCAGTAGCATAGCGGTGCCGCCGAGCCGATGCAGATCGGCCATGGTGCCGCGACCTCGTGGGGCAAAGTTACAATAGACGGGGGTCCTACGGCAAATGGCCTGCATATCACGCAGGTTAAAATCGACGCCGGCTTCATGAGCCAGCGCCAAAATATGAAGCACTCCGTTGGTTGAACCTCCCATGGCTGCAATGGCCACCATGGCATTGCTGATCGCAGCTTTTGTCAGAATATCTCGTGGGCGGAGATTCATTTCCAAGAGTCGGCGCATGGCCCGCCCGACTCGGAGGCAGTCCGCGGTCTTGGCTTCATCGACAGACGGGATTGAGGATGTATCCGGGAGGCTCAGTCCCATCGCCTCTAGCGCTATACCCCAGGTATTGAAGGATGCGGCAATCCCGCAGCCACCTGCTCCAGGACAAGCGGCGCGAATGATATTTTCTGATTCTTCAAACGACAGGCTACCACTATTGGCCTGAGCTTGGGCGTCGTATGAATCCAGAATGGTGATGGAGCGATCTTTGTAGCAGCCCGGTAGAATACTGCCGCCATTCACAATCAATCCGGGGTAATTCATGCGCGCTAGGGCCATCGCAAATGCAGGGCCGTTTTTATCACAGTGATGCAGTCCGATCATGCCGTCATAGCGATGTGAGCTACATACCATCTCGGCACCATTGGCCATTAAATTGCGTGACACCAAGGAAGCTGCACCTCCCTCGTGGCCCTGGGTGATGTTGTCGCTGACTGAACTCACACCAAAAGGGAAGGCGATCAGCCCTGCCTCCATGCAGCCTTTCTGAATGAGTTTTGCCAGTTCATAGGCTCGCAAATTACAAATATTGCCATCGAGAAGTGGCGTAGCGATCCCAATCTGCGGTTTATCAAAGTCGGCCTCCTCAAATCCCAACCCCCAGTAGAAGGATTTAACCCCACGCTGCCAGCCATGGGTAAGTGAGGATGAATTCCAGTTTAATTTTTCTGCCATAATATGGGTAACTCTAGCGGTGACAGTGTCATCACCAAACAAAAACTCCCGACCAGGAATACTGATCGGGAGTTAGAAATGAAGGAGTCAATTGAGACCCCGACGAATTAGAATGTCACGCCGAGCTTCACACCGCCGAAGAACTCACTGTCTTGAGTGTTGTTCGTGTGGCGTGTGTCGAGCGAGATGTTGTAAGCAACATAAGGCGTCAGAGTAGCGCTCTTGGTCAGCTTGATTGGAGCTGAGAGAGATGGGATGACGTGGGTCAAGCCGCTCTGTTGGGTGCCAAGAACTGTGTAGTAGTTGGTGAAGCCATAGCCCATTTTCACGGCTGGCACGAGGCTCAACCAGGAATTGATAGCGATTGGAGCGTCTGCACCGATTTCAGCATAGGAAGCACCGATGGTGAAGTCATAGTAGAAACCACCATAGAGGTTCACTGGACCGACGGAAGTAGCGATGGTTGCACCGACTTCTTCAACGCCACCAACGTTCAACTCACCGCCTGCTCTACGAACGCCTGCGTTGCTTCCGGAGAATCCATCAAAGAATTCATAATGCGTGTAAACGAGACCAAGTTTTGCAAAACCAGCGTCGTAGGTGAGGGATGTGGAGAGATCGAGTTCGGAATAATCGAAGTCGTTTGCTCCAGCAGCAGGAGTGTCAACCGTGCTTGTGTAGAGAGCTCCGAAGCCGAGGGAGAGTTGCTCTGTGAGAGGAACGCTCAGGCTCAGGCCAGACCATGTGGTGTTGTCAGCGAACCAGAGGCCGCGGAAATAGTAACGGGAGTCGTAGCCCACTTCGAGTGTGGCTCCAATGGTGTCAAACAGCGCGCCGTCTTCCACTACTGGTGGGAGGACAGCTTTGCCGCTAGGTGCAGAGGTGCCAGCGAATGAGTTCAGGCTCGCGCAAGCGGCAAGAACCAATGCTGACTTCGTGATGACGGAGGTCATGCTTTTCAGTTTCATATGGTCGATTTTTTGGTGTGTTGATGTTGAGGGAGGTTGATCCGGGAGATCGTCCACCTTATTTGAACATTAAAGCATTCCTCGTGCCGTTGCCAAGCTTCTTTTCTGAAAAATTATTGACCTGTTAATATTTCACAAAGCCGCACTTAATTCTTGCTCCCATTCGATCATCTCACGGTTTGGAAAACTCGCGGTCTAGTGCGTCTAAGTATTTTGAGATCGGGTCCGTGCGCTGGGGCAGTTCCTTTTCGATGGTTTCGGGAAGATTGATGAAGTCCTCGAAAAGGCCTGACATGGCCGATGATGAATTTGCCTCATTTAAATCGAGGAAATCTCTAACAGCCTTGCTTTGAGCAAGCGCCTCTTGGCTCCGCATGCGTAATTTTTTCAGGCGCTCTTCCACATTCTTCTCTTTTCCATCGCTCAACTCGATGATGAGGAGGGTATACTCTGCAACAACAGGGCGAAAAAGCACGGCGCAACGCTGTTGCAAGGCATTAAGGGACAATAAATTGCGTTGTAGAATTTCTTTTCGGTCCTTGCGCTTCATAATAGCTACATAGTCATCGATGGAGATTGTAGCGGCCAAGAGTGGCTCATTAGGCAGTGCTGGCTGGAGTTTAGCTTTTTGCTTCTTGGATTTTACCACTTTTGCTTCATCTACCTTCACTAACTCAGGATTAGCTGTCGGTATTTGCTCTTGAGTCATGAGCGGCGGGGCTTCTGCCGATGGAATAACTGCGGGCTCTATGGCTTTCTCGGCCTCGCTTTTGATATCATCGCTCTTCTTGCTCGAGCCAAAAAGGGATCGGAGGCGAAATGGCTCACGCTTTGGCTTGCTGGTAGCAGGCACAGCCTCAGGAGGCATGGGGGGTCCAGTCTCAGGCACAGCTTTGCTATCCCCTTCTTGATTTGGTTGGGTCTCTTTATTCTCTATTTTCGAGGCTCTCGCAGATGCCTTAGCTCTAGTTTCTACTTGGGATTCAAGTTTCGGTTTTTCTTCGTCTCTTGGCAAAGAGATTAGGGCCTTGGATTCCCCTTTGGCCATGGGTTGCGGTTTAGGTTTCTCTTCGTTCTTCTCCTCGTCTTTGACTGGTTCCTCCAAAGCAGGTTTTTTTTCTCCGGTTTTTTTCTTTCCGCCAAACAGTCCCCGAAAACCTTTCTTCTCCTTCACAGGCTCTTCAACTACCGTTTCTTGATAAGCAAAGGCAAAAAGGGGGGGGGTTGACGGTTCCAACCAGTCGCGAAATGTAGCCGTGGTTGTTTGAGGATTAGATGTCACAGGAGGCGCTGTGGCTGGGGATTCCTCCGATGTTGATTTCGGCTTGCTCGCATCCTTGTCTTGAGATTTCCTGAACCAATTCAATGGGTTGAGCATTGATGGCCTTTTCTCGATCTGTTTTTCTTCTGCGGGAACTTTTCCTGCCGTCTCAGAGGTAGTGCTTCCCTCTTTCGGTGTGGGCTTCTCTGCCGCGCTAGGTTTTGCATCCTCACCAAACCAACGATTCAATAAAGGCTCGCGCTTACCTGACGCGGTTTTTCGCCTCTCGGTATTGGTAGCTGCTACTTTTACTTCTTGGGGTTTTGTTGAAGCCTCTGATGAATCCATCTGATTTTTCGCCACGATTTCCTTGGCTTCATCCTGAGCTGCTGCTTCGAGGGCTGCCGAGATGACTTCATCATTGCTGGCTTTTCTCCGCCCAAATGGATTGAGGCGACTGAACAGGGATCTCTTTTTTTCCTCCGTGGGTTCAGCGGCATCGGTCTCAGCGGGTGTAGGCACCTTGTTCACGACTAGGGTGGAACGCGGTTTGTTTTCATCCTCGACGATTGGCTTCTGGGTCACGTTGGCGATCACTGCACGCGGTTTTGGAATATCGCTCTGTTTGGCTTGATAGCGGAGTGTCAGGGCCTCTTCGAGTGCCTTTAGCGTGTCAGCAGCGCTGAGTAGTTCGGAAGCACTTGGAGCGGAAAGACTGGCGAGCTGCAAGGACCACCACTTGTTCAGACTCGCAGGCGTGGTGGCAAAGTTTGGGAAGGAGAGGTTGAGCAGTTTGCGCTCAGGACGTGGATCGCTGGAGAGGCTCGCGAGAAAATTATTCAGGCGTTTGCCGCTCTCAGGTTGGTCAAGAAGCGCCAGCACCAAGGCGCAACAGGAGGTTTGGTAAATGGTCTTCGAAAGACCATCCATTTGCACTGGTGAAGCCTCAATGATTTCTTCGATCCCATAAATTTTACCTGACTTAAAGATGGCGGCGAAAAGCGCGCTCGGACGAGTTCGTTTGCGATAGTCCAGGGCCTCGAGGATCCCTGTAAAAAGCCAGTCAGGGAGGAGCATGGCGCGCTTGCTGGTTAGCTCCTTTTGGTTGCGCAAAATACGCTCAGCTAAAAGAACTCGGATAATCTCCGCACGCACATCGGTGGGTCGCAAATCCGCTCGTAAATTCACGTTCACCTGTAGATGAAATCCACCATGGGTGATTTGGGAAACCTCCATGCTTGCAGCCTTATCCGCCTTTTTTGCAGCATCGCCGGAGTTTAGCAGCACGACGATCGGCAGCATCCAGGGATCGCGATCATGCAAAAGGTTACGCAGTTCAGTGCTGATCTCCTCGCATCGGGATGAAAAGGCGCTGCGCAGAGACAAGTCATTGCCATGAACGATGAACTGGCCGCTGCTACTTGTGGAGGAAACGACCTTATTCTTATTTAGGACCGTGCTTGGCACCACTGTGGTTTCTGGAGTGGGCAGGTCAGGAATACGACTTGGAGCGACGGCGGGCTCTGCCTTTAATTGTCCGGGTAACGGTGGAGCAACAGGTGCGACTGTGCCCCCAGAATTGGGTGCAGCAGGTGCCTCAATGGCGGCAGCAGCTTCACGCAAAGCTTGATTAGCAGTAGGAGTTTGTTGCGCGTTAAGCTGGCAGAGACCGAGCAGAACCAGGAAGAAAACGAAGGAGGCGTGACTTGACATGGCGAACAGTGTTTTGCGAATTACGGAAAGCGTGTGTCGAGCACCAGTTTATCTACAGCCACTCGCACTTGGTTCATTTGAAAAAGCGCCTGGATCTCTTCCTGCAGCACCTCACTCAGGCTGCGTAAGGCTGGAGAAAGTGGCCGCAACAAGCCGCGCGACACCTTGAGATGACCATAGGCACCACCCACGACCTCGACTCGAAAGATCTTTTCCATACGCTTCACATTCAGGTCCACAGTCGCCGTGCTGCGGTGTCCTGAGATATCCCATGTCAGTGTCGCGTGCGCCACATCGGCCCCAAGCTCCATGGATAAACTTTCAAAACGCACCCAACGGCTCAACGGACCCTGCATTTTTGCCGCGAGCACCTTTGCCAAATGTCGGTTCAGCTCAGCCTCACTGATCTCGATCACGCCAGATCCTTTGATCGCCGTCTGCTTCAGGTCATCCACCAGATCGCGATACTTGCCGCCCTCTTTAACCGCGGTTTCAGTGAGCACCACCACTGAGCGATGCGCCACCCAGGCAGCACCGGTCAATGCACTCAATGCGATGAGCAGCAGAAGATGGAAGAGGAATTTCACAGGCCGCCGATCATGCACCCCAGACAGGCAGGGCGGCAAGTGCTAAGCGCACACGAGTTACGGTGCAGGTGGAGAGGCCGGCTTCGCTGGTGTTGGAGCCGGGGTGCTGGCAGGCGGACTCGCCACAGTGCTTGTGCTTGCTGATCCAGAATCCGAGTCCTTCTTGGCTCCGGCCTTGTAGTTGTCACTGCGATAATCCGTGATGTAGAAACCACTGCCTTTGAAGATCAGCCCCGCACCGAGTCCGATGAGGCGCTTGATCGGCCCAGGGCAGCTTTCTTGCGGACAGTCCGTCAGATGCGGGTCCTTCATGGACTGGCGCGTCTCGAACTTGTGTCCGCAGCTCTGGCATTCGTAATCGTAGGTAGGCATGGTTTGATCCGTTCGGGTAAAAGTGGGGCGGGAGCTATGCGGGCTGCGCCGCCCCTGTGCAAAAGGATTCTCAACTCCTCACACCATCTCTGGCACCTCGAAGCCTGCACGATACTCCCGCTTCAGCAGCGCCAGCGCCTCAGGCGTCGCCGTCGGCCCGATCAGCGTTTCCTTCTCAGCATCGATCTCCAGCATCGTGCCCACACGCAGGTCACCTGCTTTCAAAGTGATCTCATTCGCCAGCAAGTGCGCCGGCAGATCCTCGATCATTTCCTGCCACGGCTGGAAGTCTTTGAGCTGAGCCTTTGCCTGATCGTAATCGCCACCCTGGCCCAGTCTCCATGACATGTTCCCCAAATGGCACCAGGCACTGGAATAATGGATCTTCTCGATCTCACCATTCAGCTCCTCACTCTTCCGGCTGCGCACTGCGGCGATAAAATTTGCCGCGTGTTTCCCCCCGCCATCGCCCTTGAATTTCTGAATCACCTTCCCCGACGCATCATGCGCCGAGCCACCACCGCGGCCTCCTTCATAGTAACCACCTTCACATTCGATCACCATGAAAGCGCTCGTCCGGCGTCGGCGATACACATCTCCCGCTTTCATGCCCTTCTTCCGTGGCAAATTATGCACGTCCATCACCACCGGCACATCCCCTGTGTCGATATACATGAAGTGCGTGTTTGGCGTCTCGCCTGCATCATTCCAGCCAAAGCGGCCCCCACCAGCGAGCACACGCTTCGGCAGCGCGATCTTATCGCGGAAGACCACATTGCGCAGATCATCCAGGATGTGCGGCCCCCAGTTCCCCAACTCACCGTTCCCCGTGTTCCAGTTCCAGTGCCAGTCATAGTGGAACTTCTCCCGCAGGATCGGGATGTCCTGCGCCGGGCCTAACCACAGATTGTAATCCACCGTCGTCGGTGGCGTGATCGGTGTCTTGCGTTTACCGATCGTCGCCCGCATCCCGTAGTGATTGCAGCGCACATACTTGATCTTACCCAGCGCTCCCGAGTCCAGATAAGCCTTCAGTTCCAGGTGAAAAGGATCACTGCGCTGCTGCGTGCCGCCCTGCACGATCCGGTTGTGCTTCCGCGCCGCCTTCACCAGTTGGCGACCTTCCCAGATATTGTGCGACACAGGCTTCTCCACATACACATCTTTCCCCGCCTGGATCGCCCAGATCGAGGCCAGCACATGCCAATGATTACCCGTCGAGACCACTACCGCATCGATCGTCGGGTCCTCCATCACCTTGCGCAGATCCTGCGTCGTCTTCGCATTTGGGTAAACCTTCTTCGCTCGGTCCAGCGCCACCGTATCAGCATCACATAGGTAGGCGATCTCCACACCCGGCACCTTCGCCATCCGGCTCGCATTGCCAGATCCCTGACCACCCAGCCCGATGCTCGCGATTCGTATCTTATCATTCGCCCCCAGCACACGGGAGGCAGACAGAGCAGTGGTGGCCAGTGCCGTATGGCGCAGGAAAGAGCGGCGAGTTGGGTTGTTTATCATAAAGGAGCGTCAGTTTGGGCTATCCAAAACGAAGCGTCATCTAAAAAGATGTCATCTCTCTACCTTCATACTCCTGTCTCTGCGTCCCCTCTTCACACGCTCCCCTCCTCCCCCGCTTCCTCGGGCATTCGGTCGAGTTCAGAAAAGACGTTCAAAACTGAACCTTCTGTTTGCCAACAGGCGGCGGAATGTCCGCGATGGTCATGGGGTGTGGAGACCCTGATGCTCTGTGAACCGCCTCGTAATAGCAGTTATAATACATCGGGGACATCAAACGCCTCTGTCCGGGAATGTTCGTCTCATAGACCAGAGGCTCCAGCCCGGTAAGATTGCAGAAAAGGTGGTGGAATGACTCAACAGTGTTGCCAGCGGTGCAGTTACCGTAATCTGGGTTGTGCTCAATGTGCCATCGCTTGTCTGCGTCCTCATGGGACAGGCAATCGACAAGGAGCTTCGACGACGCATGGAGAAAATCCCAAATCAGTTCGTAGCGAGCGTCACAGTCAGCTTGTCTTTGGTTGGTGCCAAGAAATCGAACCTCGTTGCGAATCTCGCCGCCGTCGTAGTTGGGTTCGTCGGCAAGGTCGTGAAGGTTCAGGTCGGCGGCGAGTTCTGCTTCCTTCGCTTGAATTGCAGCGGGATTCTCGGTGCGGATGCGAAAACGAGCGTGCTTGCCGTGCTGCCCGTCCTCGTAGTGCGAAAACCAGTAAGACTGAATGTGCCCGGTCGCCACTAGTGGAACGACGAAGCTACCGACGAACGTCTCGAACCAATGGGAATCAGCAAAGCGCGGTTCATTGGCTGGGATGCGGTAATGGAGAGATTTCGTGACCATGAATGTAGAGGACGCTCAGAATGCGCCTGCGACTTAGCTCTGGCACAGCAGGGGCTGGGGCGGCGCGTTGACGAAGCAAAGGAGGGTTCGAGCGATGAGTGATGGTCTGACCAGATGTTGCAGCTTGCCCCCCATCTACCCATCTATGGAGATCGCGCCTTTTTTAAAGGTCAATCGTCAGTGTGCATGCACAGGCCTCTCCTTTCTTTCCTTCAGTATGTGCGCCAGCTTATTCCCAAGATTGCTTAGCCTATATCGATTCTTCGTCTTGGCCGTTCCGCTCGCCTCTAAATCAAATACATCAACCGTAAAAACTGCCAGCCCACTACTTGCGAGAGCTAGACCCAAAGCATCATCCAAGAAGTCTGGGTTTTCGTCGAAATACCACAAGTCAGCGATATCTGGGAGATATGTCATGCTGATCGAATGCGAGAGCATTTCAAAAGTCTCTCGGTCGATCTTGCGAGCAACATACTGCAAGAAAAACTCTCCGAGCAGTTCGGTCTTATCAAGGTCGTCTTGTCGATCTAATAGAAGGACGATCTTCTCGCCAACCATTTGGCGGATTTTAGTGTCGCCCAAGTCATTCATGAAAAGCTCAATCTCTTTTGCTGGGATGTTATCCAGGGCGGACAGGAATCTGCCAACTTTTTTGATGAAGATTCGATCCTTGATTGCAAGAGCCACGTTGCCGAACTTGAACAAAGTGCCGAGCACCGGAATGTCTTTCATCACCCCTTCTTCCAATGAAGAATCGAGCGCAACTTCTGCAAAGTCACAGAAAATATCGCGCATTTCGGATTTAGGCACGAGGGACAATATCTCATCGCCGAGGCTCATGTTATTGTAATCAGGGGCTTAATGTACAAATCCAATAGACCAATGTCATGGACTAGTTGGAAGCGCTTTTCTCCAAGTTAGACTCACGCTGATCTCCACTACGACATCACTCTCTAGCGCAAAGGTTTCAAACCCCTTGGCCTTGTACGCTATACTTATCATCTTGTTTGTTGTGGTTCTTTTCGTAAATCGAAGTGTTTTTGGCACTACCGATGTCTCGTATGCGTTTCCGATTCCAACTGGAAATCCAGCGATTCCACCTTCAGTAAGCTGGCTAACAGGGAGGCTTATAGTTTGATCATTAGAGTTTTTTGCATTTTCTCGGCTATCAAGATTCGTTATCAATCCAACAAAGTAGTCGGGGCCCCCACCAGGGCTTCCCACATATCCTGTAACCATCAGAGTTGAAATCTTTGTGTGACCTAACGCGGCATAGCTTTTCTTGATAACCACAGAGCCGCTCCAAATACCAAGCTCAGCATCTGGGGTTTGCGCCAGCGATGAGCAAACAGATGCTAGACAAAACAACATGAACTGGATGGTGACACAAGATGCTTTCATAGCAGCATATTCAAAGCTAACGACAGAGAGTCAATTCGTCGTTTTACTCTTCATGGCACATCGCTTTGGCCCTTGTGGAGAAATACGTGTGCTTCTGGCGTGATTGGAAAGATGCCAGACACACAGTGCATTACATCTGCTTTAAATCCTTGATCACCAAGACTCGTGGACTTCCCACCTTTGAATCGGAATACGGCGTCTCTAAGCTCTCCCCGTGAAAGTGAGAATTACCTTTCCGCCAGATCATCAGTTCATGAATCCCGCGATTGGCTGCGATTCAAAAGTTGCATCCTCCCAGCCGCCCAGCCGCCAGACCACCGCTTGCATCCCGGCGGCTTGCCTCTATTCTCGCGGCCCAAAATACACCCATGAATCAGCTCGATCAGCTCAAGCAGCACACCATCGTCGTGGCAGATACTGGCGACTTCGAGGCCATGAAGGCCTACAAGCCCCAGGACGCCACCACCAATCCGTCCCTCATCCTCCAGGCCTCCCAGAAGGCCGAGTACAAATCTTTGGTCGATCAGGCCATCGCTGAGCACAAAGGCGGCTCCCTCACCGGCCCGGCTAAAGTTGAGGCCATCATGGATCGTATCCTCATCCTCTTCGGTCTCGAAATCCTCAAGATTGTCCCCGGTCGCGTCTCCACCGAAGTCGATGCCCGTCTCTCCTTCGATACCCAGGGCAATCTGGACAAAGCCCGCCAACTCATCGGCATGTATGAGGCTGCTGGCATTGGTCGCGAGCGCATCCTGATTAAAATTGCCTCCACTTGGGAAGGCATCAAAGCCGCTGAAGTCCTGCAAAAGGAAGGCATCAACTGCAACCTCACGCTCCTCTTCAGCCTCGCTCAAGCCGTCGCTTGTGCAGAAGGCGGCATCAAACTCATCTCCCCATTTGTCGGTCGCATCCTCGACTGGCACAAAAAGAGCACCGGCAAAGACTACGGTGCCACCGAAGATCCCGGCGTCCTGTCCGTGACCCAAATCTACAACTACTACAAGCACTTCGGCTACACGACCGAAGTCATGGGCGCTAGCTTCCGCAATAAAGGCGAGATCACCGAACTCACCGGCTGCGACCTTCTCACCATCAGCCCCGGTTTGCTCGGCGAACTCCAGGCTTCTGACGAGCCGCTCACCGCCAAGCTAAACGCCGCCAACGCCAAGTCCCTCAAGATCGACCGTATCGGCAGCGACGAGAAAACCTTCCGCTGGCTCTTCAACGAAGACGCCATGGCCACCGAAAAGACCGCCGAAGGCATCCGCAACTTCGGCAAAGACATCGTCAAGCTCGAGAAGCTCATCGAAGCCGGTCTGTAATCCATAGCTCAAACATCAAAGGCGCGATTCCAATCAGGGATCGCGCCTTTTTTGTTTCAAGGAGTGAGGGCTGCTAGCCATCACTCATTGCTCATCCCAGCGCGGCCATCATTTCTCGCAGCTTCGCTAGCTTCTCCTGCCAGTCGGTCTTTCGCAGTTGATGCTCGTCGAGCACCTTTTGCGGGACTTTGGAAGTGAAGTTTTCGTCGGCGAGCTTGGCGATGACTTTCTCCAGCTCGGATTCGACTTTGGCCAGCTCTTTGCCGACACGCGCACGCTCCGCCTCGACATCAATGATGCCGTCCAGCGGCAGAAAGATCGTTCCTAGCGGTGTGATTGCACTCGGCGTGCCCTTGGTCGCGGCGAAGTCCGCATCGACATCGAGAGGCTCCGCATTGAGCAGGATGCGCAGGACTTCGACCTCGTGGGCGGGCAGTTCCTGGCTCGGTTTGAGCACGAAACGGACGCGCTTGTTGATGTTAAAAGTGCTCTTGAGGCCACGACCCAGATTGACGGCTTCGTATTTGTCGTTCGCGGTCTTTTCGTCCTCCGGCAAGATGCCGAAGTGGGCGAGTTCGTCTTCATCCAGCGGCTTTGGCCAGGGGGCGAACATGATGCTTTTGCCGCCTTGGTTTTCAGGAAGGTCGGTGTTGAAGCCCATGCCGTGCCACAGCTCTTCGGTGATGAAGGGCATGAAAGGATGGAAGAGACGCAGCGTGTGGCCGAGCACGAAGTCGATGACCGCTAACGTGTTGGCTTTGCGCTTGGCGTCGCTGCCTTGCAGCACGGCTTTGCTGGCCTCGATGTACCAGTCGCAGTACTCGCTCCAGAAGAAGCGGTAGAGCGTGGCGGTGGCGTCGCTGAAGCGGTATTCTTCGAGCGCGGCGCTGACTTCGGCGATGGCGGTGTTGAGGCGCAGGAGGATCCATTTGTCGTCGCTGCTGAGCAACGCGGCGCTGATTTCGGTTTCGACCTCGCCGCCTTGCATTTGGCGGAAGCGGGCGGCGTTCCAGAGCTTGGTGCAGAAGTTGCGGCCGAGCTCGACGTTCTTGTCGTCGAAGCAGATGTCCTGGCCCAGCGGAGCGCTGCGCATGATGCCGAAGCGCAACGCATCCGCGCTGTAGCTCGCGATGAGTTCCAGCGGATCAGGCGAATTGCCGAGCGACTTGGACATTTTGCGGCCCTGCTTGTCGCGGATGATGCCGGTGAAATAGACGTTCTTAAACGGCAGCTCGCCCATCCACTCAAAGCCCGCCATGATCATGCGGGCGACCCAGAAGAAGATGATGTCCGGCCCTGTGACGAGATCGGTCGTCGGGTAAAAGGCCTTCAACGTGGAGGTCTTCTCCGGCCATCCCATCGTCGCGAAGGGCCACAGCCAGGAGCTGAACCACGTGTCGAGCACGTCGGGGTCTTGGGTGAAGCCCATCGATTTCAGTTTTTCGATTTCAGCTTCTGAATCGGTAACAGCTTCGATTCGCGTTTCTCCCTCGTCGTTGTTTTGATAAACAGTAACCAGAGTTGCTTCGCCCTTCACACCACTGAGGCAGTGTTCAGTCCATGAATCAGATTTCGATAAGCCCGTCTTGTTCGAGAACTCAGAGAAGGCGCGCAATTCGTCAGAATCCTTCGCCATTGCGTGCCACACCGGAATCCGATGGCCCCACCAGACCTGGCGGCTGATGCACCAATCCTGAAGGCCGGTCATCCAGTGGTCATAGACCTTCGCCCAGCGGTCGGGGTGGAATTTCATCTCGCCACTGGCAACGACGGCCTGGCTTTCCTTCACGCTTGGGTATTTGAGGAACCACTGCTCGCTCAGTCGCGGCTCGATGGGCACGTCGGCGCGTTCGGAGTAGCCGACGTTGTTTTGATGTGGCTCCGCTTTGATCATCGCGCCCATTTCCGTGAGCAGATCGACGGCTTTCTTGCGGCCCTCGAAGCGATCCAGTCCTGCGAGGTCTTTGCCTGCGAGTTCATTTAGCAAGCCGTTCGGGTGCAGCACGTCGATGATCTCCAGCTTGTGTCGCTGGCCGATCTCAAAGTCCGCCTTGTCATGTGCCGGGGTGACCTTCAGCACGCCGGTGCCGAAAGCGAAATCCACATGCTCATCCCCGACGATGGGGATGGCTGCCTGATTCTCCAGCGGCAGCGGACGGCGGATGTGTTTGCCGATGAGATGAGCATAGCGCTCGTCCTTCGGATTCACGGCGATGGCGGTATCACCTGGGATCGTCTCAGGCCGAGTGGTGGCGATGGTAAGCCAAGTCTTGCGATCAGCGGAGGGGAAGAGGGAAAGCTCCTCCTGTGCGTGGGTGGCACTGCTGAGTATGCCTGCCTTTTCCTTGGCCTCACGGATGGCTTGGCGGACGGATTCATAGCGGGCTGTGAGCGACTTCGGCACGGGGACGATGAGCGCGTCCATGATGCGTGCCTTGCCTTCGGAATCACGCATGATGTTCCGCAGATGCAGATCACTGATGATCCAGGCGCGACCGCGATGCCAGACGACGCGGATGTCTTCCAGCCCGCTTTCATTTACCTGCACACCTCCGACGAGTGCCACTGCTTCTGCGCGTGCAGCACCGATCTCACTCTCGGTGACTGGTGTGGCCTCTGGCTGGGCGAGCACCCAGTCACCCTGCGCTGTGACGCCGAGGATCTCAGTGGGTAGTCCGCCGATCTCGTGGAGAAGAGCCAGCTTTTCGAGAGCTTCGAGAGGGTGGGAGTCCTCATACTCAATGTAAGGTCGTGCCGTCGGCGAGGTGGAGACGGTGACTTTACGCCCGGCATTGCCGCTGGCATCGGAAGCAAAGATTTTATAAACCACGCCGCGAGCGTGATCGAGGAAGGGCTGAGCCTCTGCACCTGCTTTGAGCTGCTTGAGGCTTTCATCCGCCGCAGCTAAAGGTTCATCGCCGAAAGCGCGGATACCTATCTGTGCGAGGTCGATGAGGTTCAGTTCTCGGAACTGTCCGGTGGCGAGTAGAGCCCGAAACTCTTCCCGGCGTGACTCCCCAGACGGCGCATCCGCTCCAGTTCGCTGAGACTGAGCCAGGCACGCCGCCGCTGCGCCCACTGTTCGTCGGTTAGCGGCGGAGAGATACGGCCCGGCTCTTTCATCGAAGCGGTTTCCGTGAATGAAAGTTCGGCAGCCAGTGTGCGGGTCGGTGCGGGTGTGTTCATGATGGGCATTTTGTTCTTCTTGTTCGGTAATGTCAACCGCGCGGGGCCTGGCGGTCTGGGGGCGGGTGTCGTCGTCGATGACTTCGACTCTGAAATGATACATCGAGCCTTTTTGCTCCTTCATGATGACCTCCTCATCGCTGAGCGCGGTGAGGGAGGACGGGCACCAGTTTACCATGCGCTTGCCACGGTAGATGAGGCCCTTTTTGTAGAGATCGACGAACACTCGCATGACGCAGGCGTTGTAGTCGGGATCAAAGGTGAAGCGCTGTCGGCTCCAGTCGCAGGAGGAGCCAAGCTTCTTGAGCTGGTCGATGATGATGTCGCCCTGAGTGCCCTTCCACTCCCAGATTTTTTCGATGAGCTTTTCACGGCCAAGGTCGTCGCGATGCTTGATGACGCCCTGCTTTTTCAGCGTCTTCTCCACCACATTCTGCGTGGCGAGACCCGCGTGATCCGTGCCTGGCAGCCACAGCACTTCTTTCCCAAGCATACGGGCACGGCGGCAGAGGATGTCCTGAATGGTGTTGTTCAGCACGTGCCCCATGTGCAGAACGCCCGTGACGTTCGGCGGCGGGATGACGATGGAGTAAGCTGGACGCGTTTCGCTCACACGAGCGGGATCGGCTTCAAAGCATTTGTCATCTAGCCAGCGCTGATACCAGCGCGACTCCACGTCGGCTGGGGTGTAGGTCTTGTCGAGTTCGGGCATAAAAGGGGCGCGAAGATGGGGGAAAGCCGCCACTTTGCAAATGCGCATCGGCCTGACTAATCTGGTCCTTCATGACACTCCCGATACTCCTCCTTCTCTTCTGCCCTCCGGCAGCGGTTGGCGGCATGAATTTAGGCGGGTGCTCACTCTGCTCGTCTCGCCTGTGCTCGGCGTTGAACTTGGCGCAGGCGAGGCGCAGGCGAGGCGCTTGAGACTCGGCCACGTCTCGCATTGGCAGTGCATCTCGCCACGAGCCTGATCTGGATCGGCTTCACGGTGGAGTTTCTATGGATGATATCCGCCACATTGCAAAAGCTGGCCCTACTGCCAGCGGCACTGAATCAATCTGGTGATCATCCTCCGCCGCTGGTCTGGCATCACTCATCGCAGCCGAGGATTGGTTTGTGCTTTGCGCCACTCCGCATAGTCAGCCCATGTGCGGAACTTCCACAAGCCACGCGGCACCGGGGGATGCGGACTGAGCATATCGATCCGACGACGAATAGCGTAAGCCACGCGCAGACGCTAGGCTGCTGTCGCCGGAATCTCGGGCCGCCCCACGCTCTTGAGTTCGTTCATGGCTTGAAGTTACGACACGAAAGGACGGTGGCAAGGGACTACACCAGCCCGCGCCTCACCAGCGACTCCTCCATAGCCCGCTCGACGAGGCGGACGGCGAGTTCCTGGGTGGCATCGTCAAGCGTGGCATTGGCGGCCTTGAGCGACTTGGCGTCGTGCTCGGCGGCATGGAGCAGGGCGCGGACATTGGCGGCGGCGGTTTCGATCACGCGGCGCTCGTCATCACTGACGGCATCACCAAACTGAGTCAGAGCGACATCGACGGCGGGGAGAAGCTCTTCGGACTTGAGCTTGGCCTCGGTCCAGACGCGCTCGTTCATGTCTTCAAAGGCGTGCTCGACGCTTTCAGAAATCATCTGCTCCACGCGCTCGTCATCGACATCGATGGCGGTGTCTTGAATCTCTAAAACAGTGTCAGTGTTCGTCGCGGTATCGCGGGCGAGCACTTGCAGAATGCCGTTCGCATCGATGGCAAACTGCACACCGACTCGGGCGCTGCCTTTCGGGCCGGGAGGAAAGGGCACAATGACGCGGCCCAGTTCCCAGTTGTCCTTCGCGAGTTCACGCTCGCCCTGAAGCACGCGGATGAGCATGTCCTTTTGGTTTGCCACGGCATTGGTAAACATCTCCCCCGCCTTGCACGGAATGGTCGTGTTGCGCGGGATGATCGTGTTCATCAGCCCGCCGAAGGTCTCGATGCCGAGAGAAAGCGGCGTCACATCGAGCAGCAGCACGTTTTTCAAAGAGCCGCTGAGAATGCCTGCCTGGATGACCGCGCCGAGCGCCACGGCCTCATCGGGATTCTGTGAGATGTCAGGCTCGCGCCCAAAGATCTCGGCAACGTAACGGCGCACGAGCGGGATGCGCGTGCTGCCGCCGACGAGGATCACAGCATCGAGTTCTTCAGGCTTCACACCGGCATCGCTCAGAGCGCGCAGGCAATGCGAACGCGTGCGCTCGATGAGCGGACGGATGAGCTTTTCAAACTCGGTGCGTGTCAGTTCCAAGCTGAGGCTGTTCGTGCCATCGTAAAAAGGCAGCTCAATGCGCGTGTTCGCTTCGCTGGAAAGACGCTTCTTCGCGGCTTCAGCGGCGACAAGGAGTGAGGCCATCCTGGCCTCATCATGAGGGCTAGCAGCCCTCACTCCTTGAAGGATGCTTTCCGCCAAAGCACGATCAATATCATCCCCACCGAGCTGCGTGTCACCCGCCGTGCTGAGCACCTGAAAAACACCCTCGCGCATCTCCAGCACACTGATGTCAAACGTGCCGCCGCCGAGGTCATAGACGGCGATCTTTTGGCGCTCACTAAGTTTGTCTAAACCATAAGCCAGTGCCGCCGCCGTGGGCTCGCTGACGATGCGCTCGATCGTGAGCCCGGCGAGTTCACCGGCCTGCTTCGTGGCATTGCGTTGTGCATCATTGAAATAAGCCGGCACAGTGATCACCGCCCGACTCACGCTTTGCTCAAGAGCACGCTCGGCGATGGCCTTGAGCCGCTTCAAAATCTCCGCTGAGACTTCGATGGGCGAGACGCTGAGTTCGCGCAGATTGTAGGGCGGCTGCCAGTCACCTTCACCACCACGGCGACCGATGAGGCGCTTCACACTGGTCACGGTGCGCCTGGGTTCTAGGGCGCGTTTTCTCTGAGCCGCCGCACCGACGATGATGCTGCCATCGGTGGCATAGTTCACGGCAGAGGGCGTGAGGCGCTGCCCCTGCTCATCTGCAAGCAAGATGGGGAAGCCGCTATCCACCACGCCGACGAGTGAGTTGGTGGTGCCGAGATCGATGCCGAGAATAGGAGACATGTAGGAAGCTGTCAGTCTGGGTTCGTCATTCGTCATTCGGAATTCGTCATTCTCTTCCCGTGACAGGAAGTTTGATCGAGTGTGATTGCCAAAACGCCCCGCCTATCTCACAATCGGCGACCATGCAGCCTCTCCTCAAAACTCTCGAAGCCGGAAAAAGCCTGACTGCCGCCCAGGTGCGTGAAGCCGCTGCTTTTTTGGTTGATGAACATGAGGCGGCACAAGCGAAAGCCGCCTTTTTGAAAGCCCTGGCCAAGAAAGGCGAGACGCCTGCGGAGATCGCCGCGTTTGTGCAGGAGTTTCTGAAGCTGGCCGTCGATCCCGGTCTCGACCGCACCAAACTGCCCGGCCCGATGCTCGATGTCGTGGGCACGGGTGGTGACAAGCTGCACCTCTTCAATGTCTCCACCACGGCCATGTTCATTCTTGCGGCAGGCGGCGTCTGCGTGACGAAGCACGGCAATCGTGGAGTTACGAGCAAAGCTGGCGGAGCCGATGTTTTAGAAGCATTGGGCATCCGCATTGATCTGCCCGTGGAGCGTGTGGCTCGTGGCATCGAGACATTCGGACTCGGCTTCTTTTTCGCACCGCTTTATCACCCAGCCTTCAAGGCGGTAGCTGAGGCGCGCAAAATCCTCGGTGCGGAGGGTCAGCGTTCCGTCTTCAATCTGCTAGGCCCGCTGCTGAACCCAGCGCGCCCTGATCACCAACTTATCGGCGTCTTTGATCCAGCGCTGACCCGCACCTTTGGCGAGATCCTGCTAACACTTGGGCGCAAGAGTGCCTGGGTCGTCCATGGTAAGGTGAAAAATGGAGGCGGTATGGATGAACTGTCCACGCTCGGCTTGAATCACATCTGTAAACTGGCTGGCAGCAAGCTCATCGAAGACACGCTCGATCCCGCCACGCTCGGCTTCTCCGTCGCAAAACTCGAAGACCTCGTCGGTGGTGATGCCATGGAAAACGCAGCCATCATTGAGGGCGTTCTCAGCGGCACCATCAAAGGCCCGAAGCGCGACATTGCCGTGCTCAATGCAGCAGCAGGTTTTGTCATCACGGGCAAAGCCGCAGACATGCAGGCAGGCAAGGCGCTAGCTGAGTCCCTACTGGATCGCGGAGCCGCACATGAGAAGATGCGTGCGCTTCACGATTGGTGTTAAAGAGCCGCAAGATCGGCACAGGAATCTTCCTGTGACTGGTATCATTCATGCCATGGATGAAGCCTGCCCTGCGGGTGTGCTCTTAACCGGACTGCTGGCTTCTCATTTCAGACTAATACCAAGTGCGGATGCAGCGCACTTTTAAAGGACTTCGGACTCATGCTGTTTGTTTTCGCACTCGGGATGCAAATGGGACCGGGGTTCTTTGCTTCGCAGTGGGGTTAATCTACAAAGCTGCATTGGCCAACGGCAAGGCCAGATAATCTCGAACAGAATCAACGTCTTTCCTGAGATGAGCGGTCCACGAGGTTTTCATAGATCTTGCGACGCTCGTCCATGCCGAGGCCCTTGTTTCGCAAGCCGAGCATTTCTCGATTGATGTCCTCGCGCTGCCCGACACTGAGACGCGAGAGTTTTGCGACCATCTCAGGTGGCGGCTGCTGGGGGTAACCATCCGAAGTGAATCCTTCGCGGTAATTCACAGCTGCGTTTTTTGCCTCTGCCTTTTGAGACGAGCTCAAGGGTGGCGTGTTTCCAGTAGAACTGCCACTGTTGGAGTTGCTACCTGCCGTCGCCAACCGAGTGCGTTTGGTGGGTGGCTTTTGATAGCGAACGGAGATGACCTGCCCACCGGTCACCTGGATTTTTGCTGCCCACGTTCGAGACTCTGCAGGATTTCCGCTGACACCAATCAACTGCCATCCCTGAATGTTTGAAGTCTTGGAAACCACCTGAGACTGCATGGTTTCAGTGTCGAGTAGAGTGGCAAAGACATCGTCATTGATGTGTGCGACACCCGTAAGGATGATCGAATCGGAAACACCCAGAGAGCGAGTGAAAGGAGAGTTAGCGATCAGCGCTTCAAGGTCCCCCTCTTTCACGGACTGCGGAATCGCTGAATCGTCGCCCAATAAAGGAATCGTTTTCGTCGTCTCGGCTCCACGCATGGTCACACCGCCGCATAAGGTCAAGAACAGGGCGCATCGCGCAAAGCTCATGGTCTTACACCGAAACTTGAGTGGGCATGGTCGCATCGGCAAATAACGGATTGAACCCGACAAATCAATCTGTGCCGTCTGACTTACCCGAGTTGATTCATGCCTCTGGTGCGGAATAAAATGTTCGGACCCCGACGAAATGGCGATCTCCTGTAAAAACCTGAGAGCTAGTCCCTTCATGCGCGTTATCGTGGCCCGTCATGAAGTCTTTGTTCACCGCCTGCCTTGCTCTTTTCGCCTCAGCCGCCCTTGCTGCTGCGCCGAAATTTAACGTTCTACACATTGTCTCCGACGACTTGAACTGCACGCTGAGCTGCTATGGACACAAGCAGGTGAAGTCGCCAAATATCGACAAACTCGCGGCGAGTGGTGTGCGCTTTGAGCGGGCTTATTGCCAGTTCCCACTCTGCAATCCGAGCCGCGCTTCCTTCATGACCGGGATGCGGCCCGGTAGCACAAAGGTGTATGAAAACTCCACTCATTTTCGCAAGGCCCTGCCAGATGTCGCGAGCATCCCGCAGACGTTTTCAAAGGCGGGCGCGTTCTCAGCGCGTGTCGGCAAGCTCTATCACTATGGCGTGCCGACACAGATCGGCACCAGTGGACTCGATGATGATCAGTCATGGATGCAGGTGATCAATCCGATCGGCCACGACAAAAAAGTCGAGGACCAAATACACACACTCAATCCCGGTCAGTTCGGTGGCACGCTGAGCTGGTTCGCTGATAAATCGGAAGACCCACAAACCGATGCCGTGGGCGCTGCGGAGGCGATCAAGTTGCTTGAAGCAAAGAAGGACGGCCCGTTTTATCTCGCGGTCGGCTTTTACCGACCCCACACGCCGTATGTCGCGCCGCAGAAGTATTTTGATATGTATCCAATCGACGGTATCCAGCTTGCTACTGGGCCTATGAAGGATGTGCCGGGCATTCCATCACAGGCTTATGCGAGCTACAAGAAAGAGCAGGACCAGCTCACTGATCCGATGCGCAAAGAGATTCTCCAGGCTTACTTCGCCTCCACGACTTTCATGGATGACCAAGTCGGAGAAGTCATCTCCGCTGTCGAGCGTCTCGGCCTGCGGGACAAGACTGTCATCGTCTTCCACAGCGATCACGGCTACCACACGGGTGATCACGGATTGTGGCAAAAGCAGAGCCTGTGGGAGAACTCCGCCCATGTGCCGCTGATCATCAGCGTCCCCGGCAATACTAATAACGGCAAGTCCTGTGTGCGCACCGTCGAACTCGTCGATCTGCATGCCACATTCGCCGATGTGTGTGGCCTGCCAGCACCTTCGACTGATGGCGTGAGCTTGAAGCCCCTGCTCGACAATCCAACAGCCGAATGGAGCCACCCTGCATTCTCTCAAGTTCTGCGTGGAGCACCCGTTGGCACCACCGCACCGAGTTTTGATCCTAAGAATCTCGAAAAGGGTAAGGGCGGTAAAAAAGGGAAGGGGAAGGGCTTCCTCGGCGTCAGTGTCCGAACTGAACAATACCGCTATACGGAGTGGGATGAGGGCCGTCAGGGTGCCACTCTTCATGATCTCCAAGCCGATCCACAAGAGGCCAAAGACCTCGCTAGTGACCCCGCACATTCAGCAACAGTCGCGAAGATGAAAGCGCTACTGAGCGGACAAAAAAAGTAAGCCAATGCCGAAGAAGGAGCCGCTCTCGAAACAACCACGAAAGTGGGTTGAGCTGGAAGAGCAGGCCCCGCTGTCTTGGATCTGGCAGGTCGTAGCAGCAGTGCTGCTGGGCTGTGCCATGATGGCGGTGCTTTCGGATTCTGAAGCGGAAAGAACGGGACGGAAGGCACAGCAAGCAGCCGACGCCGCACGTATTGACGTCAACACGGCATCGGCGGTTGAGCTGGATTCATTGCCAAATATTGGCCCCGCTTTGGCCGCAGCGATCATCCATGCGCGACCTTTTAGATCAGTCGGGGACTTGGCCCGTGTCCCCGGTATCGGCGGGAAAATCATCGGGCGAATTCTCCCGCGCATCCGGGTCACGCAGGAGAATCATGACCAGCCTCAGACCATGAAGCTAGATGCCTTATTTCATTAGCTCCGCGAGCTTCGGGCTGATCGCGTCTGCCCAGATTTGATAACCTACGACAGAGAGGTGAAGGAAGTCGGGCATGACCTCTTTGGTGAGCGCACCCTCAGGTTGTGGAAATTTGCTGCCGATGTCGAGGAAGTGAATGCTCTTGCCGTCGTCGAGCTTAGCGAGGCTGGCGTTCACCAGCTTAAGCTTCTCATTGGCAGCACCGAGCTTGCCCGTTGGTTTATCACCGCGTGGAAAGACGGCGAGCAGTAGAATCTTGGCCTGTGGCTGCTTAGCACGGATCGTCTCTACGATGACGGTGACGCCTTTGGCGATGCCTTCTGCGGAATCGCTGCCGGAGTTGTTCGTGCCGATCATGAGCACGACAGCCTTGGGCTTGATGCCGTCGAGTTCGCCATTGGTGATGCGCCAGAGGACATGCTGCGTGCGGTCACCGCCGATGCCAAAGTTCGCAGGCTTGTAGGCACTGAAAGCTTTTTCCCAGACGGCTTTCTGACTGCCCCAGCCAGCCGTGATCGAGTCTCCGAGGAAGACGAGTTGTGCCGAGCCTTCTAGGGCGATTTTCACGAAGCGCTCGTGTGCCGCAGCAAAGCCGCTGTTCACTTTGCCATCTGGGCCAAACTTCTGCGCAGCAACATCAGGTGCCTGCGGCGGCAGCACGATGGCGGGCACAGCGGGCTTGGCGACTGGAGCGGTCGTTTGAGCCTGAGCGGCCACGGCGACGAATAAAACAACGGAGAGTGCGAGTGAATTGAATTTCATGGGCAGTTACTCTGACGGGATGAAAATGCAGTGGCAATCACAAAGTCATCTCATTCGCTGCAGCGAAGCGAACGACGGTGAGGCTTGCCCTGTCATCTTAGCACGCCACCGTGGGCGCTCCTTATGTTCGACTTTGCCAGCATCTTCACCGTCGTACTGCCCGTGTATCTCGCGATGGCAGCGGGATTCACTGTCAGAAAAACGGGTCTCCTGCCTGCCGAGGTCGATGCCGGGATGATGCGTCTGTGCATTGTGTTGCTTACACCCTGCTTGATCTTGGAGCGCGTGGTCGGCAATGCATCGGTCATGCTGCCGCTGCCGGTCATTATTGCGGCAGGACTGGGCTTTGGACTCGCGGCGCTTGGCATCGCCATCTCGTATTTTGCGGCTTCACTAATCGGGCTGCGGAAGCATGAGGGGCGGCGCAGCTTTGCTGTCTCGTGTGGTTTGCAAAATTATGGTTTTGTGGCCATTCCCATCGTCACCGCACTGTTTCCAGATAAAGGCACGCTCGGGGTTCTCTTCACATTCACACTCGGCGTTGAACTCGCTTGTTGGACAGCGGGCGTGGGGCTTTTGACGGGGCTCGGAAAAGCACCGTGGAAGCTAGCTTTGAATCCGCCCGTGCTGACGATTCTCTTTTCACTGCTACTGAATTTCACCGGCATGCACGTCTATGTGCCGCAGTTCGTTCATAACACGATGGCCATGCTCGGAGCCTGCGCGGTACCAGTCGCACTGCTGATCATTGGCGCGACTATTGCAGACATCTGGGGTCAAGAACGGATGCGCTGGTCCATCGCCGTGCTCGCACCCGTTTTGCGCCTCGGCCTCATCCCTGTGGCCTTCTTTGCAGGAGCCTGGTATCTGCCACTGAGCACCGAGCTGAAGCGCATTCTCATCGTCCAGGGAGCCATGCCGAGCGCGGTTTTCAGCATCATGGTCGGCAAGCACTACGGCGGCCACGCGCCGACTGCCGTGCAGTGCGTGCTCTCCACCACAGTCGTCAGCATGATCACCACCCCGCTCGTCATCGCCTGGGCCATCAAAGCTATCGGCGTTTGATGCAGCATTGAATCCGCACGCATTCGCATCCATTAGCGGAGCTTTCATCCATGAACCACGACCACGAAGACAACACCGAACTCGAAGAGCTTTCCCCACTGATGGAGGCCATCGTGCCCAAGCTCGTCGCCTGCCGCATTCGCGAGTATCTGCCGGACGATCTGGAAGCCTGTATTGAGATCTATCGTTCCAACGTGCCCGACTGTTTCACACCTGAAGGCCTGGAGAATTTCATGGAGTTCCTCAATCTCGGCACCTCCTATTACCTCGTCATTGAATACGATGGCGATGTCATCGGTTGCGGTGGACTGGAGCTGGTGGGCGACTCAGATTCCTCCACGCTCGTCTATGGTATGGTGCATCGCGATTACCATCGCCGAGGCTTCGGCACCACACTGCTCGCCGCGCGCATCGCCCTACTGGAAGTAGATGACCGCCCCATCGATCTCTGGATGCGCACCAGCACAGAGACCATGCCTTTCTACGGTCGCTTCGGCTTCGCCTACCACGCCGACCGCAGCGGTCGCTCGCGCGATCACGCCAGCCTCTGGCTCAGCATCGACGGCCAAGACATCCTCGACACCCGAGATGCCCTCGAAGACCGCAGCATCCGCATTCATCTCAATGAAGATGAAGAGGTGGAAGAGGAGGAGTGATGGTCCGCGCGGATTGCCTTTGCTTCCTACCAAAGTTCCAATTAAATGACTCGCCATGATTGGATCTGACCCAGGAATGGTGCTCGAAGTAAAAGGACTCAAACGCCACTTCGGTAGCGTGGCAGCAGTCGATGGCGTGGATCTGACCGTGAGGGCTGGAGAGATCTATGGCTTCCTCGGTATCAATGGCGCAGGCAAGACAACGACCATCCGCACGCTGATGGGTATCATCGCCGCAGAGGCGGGGACGATCACGCTGATGGGAGAGACCACGCGCAGGACGAGTGTGAAACAAAAGCGGCGCATCGGCTATGTGTCACAGGAGCAGAATTTCTATCCGTGGATGTCATGCAAGGCGCTGGGTAAGTTTGTGGGATCGTTTTATCCGACCTGGGACAAGGCGGAGTTCAGCCGCTTGCTGGCGGTCTTTGAAATCCCGGAAGCTCGGCGTGTCTCGCATCTATCAGGCGGCATGAAGGCAAAGCTGGCTCTAGCGATGGCTATCGCGCCGAAGCCTGACCTTTTAATCCTTGATGAGCCGACGGCGGGACTCGACCCGGTGGCACGCCGAGAGTTCATGGAGATCATCGTGGCGCAGGCGCGGCAGCATCAACGCACGACGTTTTTCTCATCGCATCTGATCGATGAAGTGGAGCGCTGCGCGGACCGCATCGGCATCCTCCATGCAGGGCGGATGCGCTTTGAGGGCGGCTTGCAGGATCTGCGCGCAGAGGTGCGGCGGTTGGTGATCAAGCCTGATGTGGCCGTTGATTTAACCGCGTCCTTTGAGCTGTGGAATGAACGCACGATGCATGACGATACATGGCAGGTGCTGCGCGCTGAACCGCAGGCGTGGGCTGAGTTGCAACTCCCCGAGGGGGCCGAAGTGCAGAGGCTTTCGCTGGAGGAAATCTTCATCGCCTGCGTCGGATCACGGGGGGTTGCGCTGTGATTCGCGGGCTGCTTGAAAAGGAACTGCGGCAACATGCGACGCTGATTCTCTTCATGCTGATTTTGCTGACCACTGGTCTCATGATGATGCAGGGCACGGGCCTCTTGGCGCGCAGTGGTGGCAGTGCCTTTGCCACACTGGCATGGCTGCTCTTGGTGTTTCTCCCGCTGACCTGTGTGATCCTGGGGAATGCGCTGATCGCGGGTGAGTTCAGGCACCGCACGCAGATTTTTCTCGAAGGATTACCGATGCCGCGCTGGATGATGCTGGCGGTGAAATATGCGCTCGGACTGATCCTGCTATTCAGTGTTGTCAGTGCGCTGTTAGCCGCAGCTTGGTGGTCCACGCGCGGTGGTGAGGCCATGACCGACAGGTTTGTCTGCTTGCTGTGGGTGAAAGCGCTGGGCTGGACGTGGTTCTGCTGGGCGGTGTGTTATACGCTGGCTTTTCTAGGGCGCTATCGCCTCTTGATCGGCGTGGTCATCTTTGGCGGACTCCTTTATGCACAAAACGGTGCTGGAGTGATGGTGAACCGCTTTGGTCCATTTGACCTGATCGGCTCTCGCTTCGCTTATGAGCGGTTCGTGTGGCCGGTGGAAGCGCTGTGGATCACAGCGGCCTTGATTGTGAGCATCACGGGCTTCGGCTTTGCCCTGGGACTCGTGCGTGATGCGACGCTGGCTTCCATGCTCTCAGAGAAAATGTCAGCGCGCGAAAAAATGACCGTCACGGCGCTGGCCATTGTCTCGCTCATGATCATTGGCTCGGTGTTTGAGAAGAAGCAAAGCACGGACCCTCTGCATCTTCCTGGAGCTGTCGATGTGAGCTTGCGTGCCGCCACGATTTCGACAGCCGCCGCCGTCAGTGTGCCCACTGAAGAGGAGAAAGCAGCGCTAAAAGCCCACGCACAGGCATCGGCTGAAATGCTGGCCAGCGCGGCTGATTACCTAGGCTGTAGCAAGCTACCACCGCTGTTCATAGTTCACCGACGAGACCTGACCACGGGTGAGCTTGAAGATGGTGATCTGGACTCACGCCAAGGTTATCTGCTCCGCCTGAACATGCTCACCACGCCGCCGACTGATCCTGTGCTGCAAAGCCGCGTGTTGAATCGAGTGCTCAGCGTGCATCAGCATTACCGATTGAAATCTGACAATCGTGGCTGGGTGCTGGATGGCTTTGCCGCATGGTGGCCGCTGCGAGAGAAAGCCACGACAGCGCAGCAATTCACACAATCACGCAAGCCGACAGGCAAGCGTGATCAGATCACAATCTCCCGCCATGATTTGCAGCACTGGTTAAAGTTTAAAGAGGACCTGGATGAAGAAGCCGCCGCGACCGTGGCCGGGATCGGTGTGCTGACGCTGGGCAAGTCAGATACTGTAAATCGGCAGCAATTTCTGAGTGCTGTTCTTGGTTATGCCGCCCCGCATGATTTCCGCGCAGCGCTGCATGATGCCATGAACTCCGTGCCCACTCTGCTGCGCGTCAGCACGGGTTTGGATCTCGATACCCTGGCTCAGCAATGGACTGCCGCACTGCATGATCAGGAGGTGCAGCCATGAACCTGATACTCTTGCGCAAAGAACTGACGGCACTGCGCCTGTGCGCCATGCTAGTGATCGCCCTTTCTATCTTTGAAGTCATCTATGTGATGGCCACGAATTTCCCAGACAGGCAATCGGGCTTCAACGCGGAGGCGACTAATGTTGCCGTCTCCACATTGTTCTTTGGCCTGATCATCGGCTTCAGCGCACTCAGTCAGGAAAGAACACAGCAGACGCAGAGTTTCCTTGATGGGCTGCCTATCAGCCGCGTGGTAGTCTTTCTGCACAAGACACTCGCCGCCATGCTGATCATGGCCTTCACGCTGCTTGTGCCGACGATTCTAGAACTGCTCTTGGCCTGGCTGTCTCAGACTTCGCTCTCGACTCCACTGCCTTTGGTTGAAGTCGCGACCGTGTCTTCTTTGCGGCTTCTTTTAGGCATCACCGTGGTGGCAGTTGCGATGCTGCTTTCCTACACTCAACAATGGTTTCCTCTGATGGCAGGCCTTGCTCTATGGGCCGTCGTTTGGTTCCGTGCCTCCGGCAGTCCTTGGGTCGCCTGGCTTCATAGTTCAGATCTCATCTCCCCATCAAGCAGCGCGGGAGAGATGCTCCTGCCGTGGAAACCGATAGCCGGACATGCAGCACTAGCCGCCATTGGTTTGCTCGGCGCGGGTCTCGGCTTTCAATGGCGCGACGGCAGGATTAGCCGCTGGATCGAGCGACTCGCCGAATGGCGCTTCAGCGCATGGCTCACAGGATTCAGTCGCTTGCTTGCCGTAGGCGTCTGGCTGTTTGCGATTCAGCAGATGGCAAAACGTGAAGACCGTGAACCGCCACAGCCGCCAGAGGCCACAGCCGCAGGCGAATCCAAGCCTGGCAAGAACTACAAGGTCAAAGCTACCAGTGAAGTCGTCGGCTTTGCCACCCATCAGACCCGGCATTATGAGGTCATCTTCCGTGAGTCTCAGCGTCAGAAAGTGCAGCCACTCTTCGCCGGTATGGATCGTATGCATGATCAAGTGGCTGACTTCTTCCAGCAGCCGCCAGTAACAGGTGCCCGCATCGTGGTCGATGTCGCCAGCCTCGTGAGCAATCACGCTGCGGGTCAGACGAACTGGACGAAGATTCGGCTGCCTCTGGCTCTCTCTAAAGATGCCGACGACTTCCGCCAAACCCTGCGCCACGAAACCGCGCACGTTTACATCGAGCAACTCAGTCAGGGGCACGCCATGGGGCATTTTAACGCCATGCGTGCTTTTCATGAAGGCGTGGCGACCGCCGCTGAACTCGCAGGCAATGACCAAATCAGTCAGATTGAGCGGCAGCGCATGGAGCGCTGGGCTGCCGCGACGGATTCACGCGGTCGAGTCCCTCTCACCCTGCTGTGTGATGATGATGCCCTGACCGAGAAGCGTGAAACTTTCATCGTTTATCCTTTAGGTTATGTCTTCGCCATGTCTTTGATCGACACGGGTGGCCCTGCGCTGCCACGGCGCTTGCTTGAAGTGCTAAACGAGTCGCCGCCAGCGCCTGGTTCTGATCATAACGAATTCTGGCAGCAGCTACTGCAAAAATGCGGCACGTCCTTTGACCACGTCATCGCGGCCTATTCAGAAAGGCTGGATCAACTGAAAAAACGCGAGCAAACCTTCATCTCACGCCTCCCGCGCCTCACCGGAAAAGTGACCGTAGAAGGTGAAGACATCGTCATTCGAGTGGTCGAAGATCTTATGACTCCGATCCCGGCAAAGCTCGCCTGCATGGTTGAGCAAGACCTCGGTATGATTCAAATGCCACAGCCAGTGCTCATGGAGAAAGACGGCACCTTCCACATCCGCCGCGCCAGTCATTCAGGAAGCAAAGTTCGTTACCTGCTAGGCTGGGACATCAAAGACACCGGACGCCCCATCTTCGAGCCCTGGGCCGAGGCCATCTTGAAGTAGCCAATCTATAAAAACGAACCGTCGTTCATGCAGCCTTGGACATCATGACTGAAACGAGGCATCGCTGACACCCGTCCAAGTATCCTGCGATGAAGTTTCACTCCTGGCCATCGCTACCTCTCAGAGTCGCTGATCCTAAAGCGTAAAGATCCAGCCCAGCTCGAAGCACGCAGTGGTTTCCCTCATTCCTTGTGCAGTCTGTGCAGCGATGCTAGGCACTGAGGTGCCCGCCTCTACCGCTACTGTTCTTTATCCACTGATTGCCGCTTTGCTCTATGCCTTTGGGGCTCTCGTGTTAAAACGCTCCAGCGATCTCGGGGTGGGGCTGTGGCGGACGACGTTTGTGGCGAACCTTATCGTGGCGGCGTTATTTTCACTGCTTTGGCTGCTGCCTGGGTTGCCAGTCGAGCGTGAGTTGCTTTGGCAGCCGGGGGTGATTGCGATGTGTTTGTTTTTTGGACAGCTCTCGCAGTTTCTGGCATTGGAAAAAGGCGATGTCTCGGTGGCGGTGCCGATCTTTGGTTTGAAGGTGATCATCGTGGCTATTCTCACACCGCTTCTAATTGGCGATGCTGTGGGCGTGAAGATCTGGATTGCGGCACTGCTGAGCGTGGTGGGCATCACCTTCCTGAATCAAAAGGAGAATGGCCTGCGTCCGCGCAATCTGGTGATCACTTTGATCGCTGGCGGCTCCGGGGCGGTTTTTTTTGCGGTGTTCGATGTGCTGGTTCAGAAGTGGGGGCCGAGCTGGGGTGCGACTCGGCTTTTACCCTGCATCTTTTGGATCAACGCGCTGCTGTCCTTCGGTCTCATTTTCCGCTTTACCACACCGCTCAGCGCCATCCCAAAGAAAGGCTGGAAGTGGCTCACGGGCGGCTCAGTGCTGCTGGGGACCCAGAGCATCATCTTTGTAAGCACCCTGGCGGTTTATGGGAAAGCCACCTCGGCGAACATCGTGTATGCCTCACGCGGATTGCTGAGCGTGCTGCTGGTCTGGATGATCGGGCATTGGTTCATGAACCAAGAGCAGCACCTGGGCGCCAAAGTGATGCGTTGGCGGCTGCTCGGCGCGGCTTTGATGCTGAGCGCGATCGTGCTGGTAGTGACATGAGGCGCTGGTTGCACCGCCAGTGTTTACCGCTACCATCTGCGCCCCGTCTTAATATAAACCTATGTGGAAAGGCCGCTTCTCTCAGCCCACCAGCCAGCTTGTCCAGAGCTATGGAGAATCTGTGTCCTTTGACTGGCGTCTCTACGCTCATGACATCCGCGGCTCCATTGCTCAGTCGAAAGGGCTGCTCAAAGCGGGCATCATCACTGCAGACGAACAGTTTCTCATTGAGGCAGGGCTGAATGCCATCAAGCGCGAGATCGAGACGGGCAACTTTGAATTCAAGGAGTCGCTGGAAGACGTCCACATGAACATTGAGTCCGAGCTGACGAAGCGCATCGGGCCTACTGGCGCGAAACTGCACACGGCGCGCAGTCGCAACGACCAGGTAGCCACGGATGTGAGGCTCTACACACGCGATGCGGTGAGTGAAATCGTGATCCACATCAGTGGACTGCAACGCGCGCTGGTCGAAGCTGCTGAGCGCAGTGGCCGTGCCGTGGTGCCCGGCTACACGCATCTCCAGCGCGGACAGCCCGTGCTCTTTGCCCATCATCTGCTGGCTTATGTCGAGATGCTGGGGCGTGACTCGGCTCGTCTCCAAGATGCCAGCAAGCGGCTCAATGTGTCGCCTCTCGGTTCCGGCGCGCTCGCAGGCTCCACCATCATTCTCGACCGCGAGTTCATGGCCAAGGAACTCGGTTTCTCCGATGTGACGCAGAACAGCATGGACGCCGTGAGCGACCGCGATTTTGCTGCCGAAGTGCTTTTCGACATCGCTCTCTGCGGCGTGCATCTGTCGCGCCTCAGTGAGGACGTGATCCTCTGGTGCAGCGCCGAGTTTGGCTTCATCACCCTGAGTGATGCACACACTACTGGCTCGTCTTTGATGCCGCAGAAAAAGAACCCTGACGTGGCTGAGCTGACACGCGGTAAGTCGGGCCGCCTGATCGGCAATCTCATGGCGCTGCTGACACTGCTGAAAGGTCTGCCGATGACCTACAACCGCGACATGCAGGAGGACAAGGAACCGCTCTTTGATTCCATCGACACGATCAAGGCCGCACTCGCCGTCTTTGCCGAAATGATCGCCGGCATGGAAGTGAACGAAACCCGCACGCGCGCCGCGACGAGTGACCCGATGCTGCTCGCCACTGACCTCGCCGACTATCTCGTCAATCATGGCGTGCCCTTCCGCTCAGCGCATGAAGTCATCGGTAAACTCGTCGCACATAGCATTTCTGAAAAGGTCGCTTTTGCCGATATTCCGCTCGCGAAGTATCAAGAGTTCTCACCGGCCTTTGAAGCGGATCTTTTCGCCTGCCTGAATCTGGAAACCGCGCTCGCCGCACGCCAAGGTATCGGTGCGCCATCGCCGCAGAATGTGGCGGCGCAAATCGCCCGCTGGAAGGGAGCGCTGTCGTGATGAGCGAGGCGGAAAACTTTCCTCTTTTCCATCAGTTGCCTCGCGAAGGTTGGGAGCGTGTGAGCCATGAACGTGTCTTCGACAATCCGCACATCAGCGTGGATGCCGTCGCCTATCTGACGCCGAATCGTCGCGACAAGCCTGTGCCCTGGCTGGTGGTGAACCGCAAAGCTGCGGTGGCCATCGCGCCCGTGACTGCGAGTGGTGAGTTTGTTTTGATCGAGCAGGAGCGCCTGCCAGTGCAGCAGATTTGCCTCGAATTCCCCGCTGGTCAGATCGACTGCGCGGTCGCGGATATCACGCCTGAGATCATCGTAGAGACTGCATTGCGTGAGTTACAGGAGGAAACGGGCTACGCGCTGGCTCCTGGTGGCACGCTTGAGCCGCTGGGTTGGTTTCTTCCGTCGCAAGGATTCACCGACGAGCACGTTTATTTATTTAAGGCAGAGCCCGTGTGCGTCGTCAGCCGTCCGAACCCGGATGGAAGCGAGCACATCAGCCCCGCGCGACTGGCCAGTTCAGGAGAATTGCGGAGGATGATCGCTGCCAATGAGATCACCACCGCCTTGACGCTGGCACTTTATGCACGGATGGCGGCCCAGGGATCAATCTGAGGCATCTAAAACACCCCCGTTTTCTATTTTTATGTGGCAAGGCATCCTGAATAAAGTTTTTAAAGTCCGCGAGAAGGTCGCCATGAACCTCAACAGGGACGATGAAGAAAAGCCCTTCCTGGAGCATCTCGAAGACCTGCGCTCGATGCTTGTGCGCATAGCGGTGACGCTTTTAGTGTCCACCATCGGGAGTTTTATTTTCTACAAAGAGCTGTTCCAGGCCATCCTGTTCCCTCTCCAGCTCGCAGGACTCGCCAAGGATGAAAATGGTGCGCGCACCATGCTGCAAAACACGGATGTCGCTGGCCCATTCATGATGGCGGTCAATGTCTCGCTCATCGCGGCGGTTATAATCGCCTTTCCGATATTACTCGTCTTCCTGCTCCAATTCATTTTGCCAGGATTGAAGCCGAAGGAAAAAAAGCTGCTCTTCCCTGCCATCGGCATCGGCACAGGGCTGTTCCTTGGAGGTTGTGCATTTGCATACTGGCAAGTGCTGCCGCGTGCTCTCATCTTCTTTACTGAGTTTGCTGCCACGCTGGGATCACGTCAGGACTGGACCCTGGACAACTACGTCACCTTCACCACGCGCTTCATCCTCGTGTTCGGCATTGCCTTTGAGCTGCCTATTATTGTGATGGCGCTCGTGAAGCTAGACTTCCTGAACTTCAAAATCATGAAGGCTACTTGGCGTCACGCGCTGATCGCCATTACGCTGTTTGCCGCTGTCATCACACCGACGCCAGATATTCTGACACTGATGATGATGTCCGGTCCGCTGTATGTCCTGTATGCGATCTGCGTCGTGCTGGCCTACTTCATGGAGAAGAAGGACAAAGCTGCCTACCCCGAATACTACGCTGAATTGGCCAAGGACGAGAAGGCGCTGGATGAGGCGGTCAAAGATGACTGGGACAACGAGAATTACAATCCATGGTTCTCCGAAGACCAGGACGACCAGGACGACGAATATCAAAAGCCACGCGCCACGCCATCTGCCCCGCCGCCAGAGATCGAGAAAGCCGCCAACACTGTGGCCATGAGTGACGACATCGACGTAGGCGAAGATCAAAGCTCTGTGATGCCTGATGAAGATGAAGTGCCCGCTGTAGAAAAGACCACCGAAGAACTCGCCCGCGAGGACGAAACCCGAAGTGGCAATCCGCCGCCGCCCGTCGTCTAAAGAATGGGTGGCGTCATTGCGTCGCTTGCGATTGAGGCCTGGACGTCCACTTGGGTCAGTTCAGGAGCACAAGCCCTGGGAGACACAAGAGTGCGGCCTTCTAACAAGATTGGCCACACTGTATCTGCGAGGTTTTGAGAACATTGTGTAGCTTTAAGTGGCGTTCAATTTTTGATATCATCAAAGATTTGTCGTGCCCCTTGCTTCTGATAATGACTGAGCGGCTTCAAAAAAATAATTCCGAATATTTAAACCAATCATCAACAATAAAGGCAAATACGACATCAAGCCACATCCGCAAAAAATGGTTCAAACTCGACCATTTCCTGCATGTAGTGGCCTTCGTCTCCTTCATCGGGTGCAATTCGGCAATGGTGCCTTAGACCTGTTCTATAAAAGACAGTCATAAACTTGTCTTTGGGCGGCATTGGGATTGGATCCGTGAGGGCTGGGCGATCTGGCTGGCAGCTAAATCGGCTCGAAGTGATGCCAGTTAAGCTCCTTAACCTTGTGCGCTGAAAACTATCGCGTGACCTGAGTCGTAGCGCCCTTGGTTGATTTTCCAATTCAAATACAAGGATTTAGTTAATATCGAGCTTTACTCTTATAGCCTGATTATTAGATTTTCAGAGTGGTAACGCCAACCGCCCAACTCCGTATGCGTCTCAAAACAATCCTTGGACTTCTTGTCCTCACCGCCTGCGTATGTCTGCTTTTTTTCATCCTGCTGCATCGGGAGGCTATCCATGATGCTCCTGTGCGGCGCTCTGACTGCACGCTATGCGGGCCGGTGAAATCCACCGGACTTCAGAAAGCGGCCATCCTGGCGCTTGATGAATCGAAGCCGACCGTTCCTACGGGTGATGCTCTGGTGGATTTCGATGACTGGAGCGGACGCTACTTGCAAGCGGGCGCTGATCAACGTGCGGCGTTGGTCGGGGAGGGGGTTCAGCGTGCTCGCGAACGCCGCCCTATTTACAAGCAACTCATCATTGATGATCCCCGCGTTGCGATTGAGCGAGCTGTGCCGATGGTCTTGAGACAGAAACTGCCGGTGGAGATTGTGAGCTTATTGGAGCGGCGGATGAATAAGCGCGCTGCTGTGACGGTGTATCAAGGCGTGCCTGCGGAGGGCCAACCCGCGCTTGAACTCGGGCAGACGCTGACGCATCGCATCGCTGAGGTGGCGGGAGAGGGGGCGTTCAATTTACACGTCTATGGCCGCCGAGAGGAGTCCGTGCTGAATGTGCCGAATGCGGCGCTCAATGGAGTGATCGTGGATCGTGAGTTCGCTACGAGTGAATCACCGCTACGCGTGCTGGAGGTGGGCGAGGTGCCGGACATTTCTAAGAAGGCAGTGACAGTGTGCCCCGTGTCTGGGAAGGTGACTCTGGCAAAGGCGGATGCAGGGCAGCCGATCACGGCGCAGCAGCAGGAAAGCGTGATCGAGACGCCGGAGGAAAACATTTATCTATGCGGCCCCTACCACGCCACCTTTGTGCAGTCGCAGCTTATCTATGGGGAGGGAACCACCGGCGGGCCTGTGGTGCTCACCGGCTCTCTTCCAGCGCCTCCCACGCCGGCCATCGGCCAGCTAAAGGTGCTCTACATTCCGATGACGTTTCAGGATCAAAATGCCAACTTGCCGACTGAATCGAAGAGCTATGAAATCATGCGCAATGTGGCGGACTACTACTCGAAGTCGTCCTTTGGCAAACTCACTACCCTAACTACGGTGACGCCTCATATTAAGCTGCCGAAAAACGAAGCTTGGTATGTGCAGCGGGACACTTCCAACGGCGGTGATGTCAATGGTCTCGGGTTGGAGATGGATCACGCGCGCGAAGAGGCGAGGAAGCTCGGCTTTGACTGGCAGGACTACGACTGCACAGTGCTCAGGCTCATCGGCGGAGCGCGTGCCACGGGCGGCTGGGGAGGCGGCAATACCGTGTGGGTTTATGGCGATAGTGTGGGCGTCACGGCGCACGAGATTGGTCATGCGTTTGGTCTCGCCCATGCGAACTTCTGGGACACCGCAGGCACTAGCGCGATCGGTCCCGGAGCGAATGCTGAATATGGCGATAGCTACGATAACATGGGCGGAGGCGGCGTGCCGACAGATCAATACAACGTCGCCGCAAAGGTGCAGGTTAAGTGGCTGCCGCAGAGCTACGTGCAGAATGCCGCCAGCAGTGGGCTTTATCGTATCTATGCTTTTGATCAGCAGGTGCTCGACCCGCGTAACCGCTATGCTTTGACCATCACAAAGGACTCTCAGCGCACCTACTGGGGAGAGGTGCGCCAGCTTTACAATGGCAGCGCCGCCCGGCCTTGGGCAGACAAGGGCATGATCCTCGGTTGGAAGTATCCGAGCGGCAGCGGCAGCAACATCCAACTCATCGACACCACAGCCGGATCACCCTACGGCAAGGACGATGCGGCCATCGCGCTTGGACAGACTTTTGGCGACACGGAATCCGGCATCTACATGACCACCGTGGGCGTCAGTGACACTACGCCGAAGTATGTGGATGTGCTGGTGAACATGGGCGACTTCAGCGCGAACGCCGCGCCCACGCTCACCATGCTGCCATCGGCAAATGTGGTGCCGCAGAACGCTGTCGTGACCTTCACCGCCACGGCGAGTGATCCGAATGGCGACACGCTGGCCTACCAGTGGCAGCACTGGGGAGATACGAATGTGAAACTTGTCTCACCAAATGCGCCGGTGATCACGCGCACCTTCAGCACGCAGGGCACCTATGTGGTTAGTTGCACGGTGAGTGATATGAAAGGTGGCACCGCCACGCGCACGACACTGATCACCGTGGGTAACGGCAGCGGCACTTCCACCATCAACGGGCGGGTCACCGCAGGTGGAGTGGGCGTGCCAAATGTGCTGGTGACCGCGAACGGTACGAATCCGACCACCACCGATAGCGACGGCTACTACACCATCGCCAATCTCCCCGCGAACAACTACAGCGTCACACCCGCGCTTTATGGCTTCGCGTTCAGCGAGCTGTTCAATAACAGCATCACCGTCGGGCCTAACTACAGTGGCGCGGACTTCGAGGCCGACTCCCTACCCGCCGTGTCCATCACCGCATTCGATCCCAGCGCCACAGAGAATGGTGGCGCTGGAGCTGCTGGCACCTTCCGCATCTCCCGCACGGGTGATACCACACTGCCGCTCACCGTGAATGTGAACCCCGCCATCGGCACCGCGAGCACGGGAGACTACTCCTTAAGTCCCGCGCTCACGGCAGGATCGGGCGGCTTCTCCACCTTTACCATCCCAGCGGCAGCAGCGGTGCTGAATGTCGTCATCACCGCGGTGAATGATGCGGCAGCAGAAGGGCCGGAGACGGTCAATTTTGCCCTTGCGGCAGGATCGGGCTACCTCGCCGCGCCGAATGCGGGCACGGCCACGGTGGTGATCGATGATGACGACACCATGCTGCCAAAAGTCAGCATCAGCGCCACCACAGACACCGCCGATGAAGGCACCGCGACGGCGGGCGTTTTCACCATCAGCCGCAGTGGCGCGCCGACCGCCGCGCTTACCGTGAATTACACCGCCACTGGCACCGCCACGTCTGGCACAGACTACACGGCCCTAACTGGCAACGTGACCATCCCCATCGGCAGCGCCAGCGCCACGGTGCCGGTCTCTCCGCTGAATGATACCCTCGTCGAGCCTTTGGAGACAACCACCCTCACGATCACCAGCAACGCCGCCTATGTGATCGATCCCACCGCGACCACCGCCACCGCGAGCCTGCTGGATGATGACACGAACGTCGTCACTGTGACCGTCACGGATGCCACCGCGCAGGAGGTCGATCTCAGCGTCGGCGGTAATGTAGCGAATACCGGCACCTTCATTGTCACCCGCTCGGGCGATACCACCTCGCCACTGACCGTTTATTATTCCGTGGCAGGCAATCCCAGCACCGGCGTCCCAGCGCTGCATGGCGTGGACTTCGAGGCACTGCCCGGCGTGCTCCAGATTCCAGTAGGCGCCAGCTCTTCTGCCATCACCATCGTGCCGCGTTGGGATGGCTTTGGCGAGACGCCTGAGCAAGTGCTGCTACTACTCGGCGCGGGCCCCACGGATTATCGACTCGGTGCCACTACGTCTGGCACCGTCACCATCAATGACAGCGCCACCTCGAACGCACCTTATGTCGAGATCGCCGCCGCCACCGCTGCTGTTGAAGGTGGTTCCTCGGGCGTCTTCACCTTCTCTTCAAAAGGCAGCATTGCCGGCACGGTGAGTGTGCCGTTCAGCCTTAGCGGCACTGCCACCGTCACCACGGACTACACCGTCACCCTGCCCGTCACCACGCCCGTTAGTTCCTTCGATGCGGGCACGGGCACAGGTGTCATCGTGATGAACAGCTCCACCACCACGGCGAACACGCTAAACCTCACCGTCGTGCCAGTGAATGACGTCGCGTTAGAGGACATCGAGAGCATCATTTGTACACTCACGCCAAGCGTAGCGATCAGCATCTACGCACCCACAAGCACTGCCAGCATCTGGCTGCGAGACAATGACCAGCCCACAGTCTGGGCGGATTCGCAGATCGGCGGAGGCGCGGCCAATCGCATCACCGAGGGTGCCACGACCTCGCCTTTCAAATTCTACGTCTCGCGCACCGGCTCCACCGCTGCTGCATTGGAGGTGAATTTCTCCCTCAATGGCACTGCCACAGCCGGCGCGGACTACAATGTGACCACCGGAGCCACGCTGACCTTCGGCAACGGCACCCGTCTCGGCACGCTCACCATCCCTGCCGGAGCTTCCGGTGCTGATCTCACCCTGAATACCACCGGCACCAACGACGCCATTTTGGAGGGCATCGAGACCATTGTCTTTCATGCCGAAGCAGGTAGCTACTCGAAGACGGCTGACGCCACGATTTTCATCGACGATAATGAAATCAGCGCGCAAACCGTGGCCTTCACCAGCACGGGTGGCTCGGGATTGGAGAGCGTGACGGCGGTGAATGTACCTGTCACTCTCGACTCGCCCTCCGTCGGCATCACGACAGTAGACTACGTTGTCGATAGCGGCTCCCGTAGCTCCACGACGACGGCGAATGCCGTGCCGGTGCTGCCCTACTGGACGCGTGTAGTGCGAGCGGGCAATTCGCTGAGCAGCTTCATCTCTGTCGATGGCATCGACTGGCGGCAGGTCGGCACTACTGCGACCATTAGCATGAGCAGCACCAGCTACACCGCCGGTCTCATCGCCATGTCATCCACCAGCGCCGTCAGTTGTGCAGCCACACTGGATAACTTCAGCATCACCGGACTCGATAGCGGCACACCGGGTGCGGCAGTCTTCGGCAGCATCGGCACCACAAATCCAGTCAGCACCAGCAGCGAGACAGGCGGTGTTTACACGCTCAATGCCGGCGGTGCCGGCCTCTCCACCACCGGCACCTCGGACTTGTCCTGCTACGTCTCCCACGCCATCAGCAACTCGGTGAACTGCACTGTCACCGCGCGTGTCGTCAGCATCAGCGGTGGGAATACCACCTCACGTGCTGGCGTGACCCTACGCGAGTCCACCGCCACTGGCTCACGCCACATGACCACCCTCGCGGAGAAAGGTGCCGCCGCACGCCTTATCTCCCGCGCCGCCACCAGCGGCAGTGCCACGAACTCCACCGCCCCAATCCGCCCCTACTGGGTGCGGCTGCGCCGAGTGGGTGATGCCTTCAGCGCCTGGTATTCCCCTGATGGCAGCGCCTGGGTGCAGACTAGCATCGACCGCAGCATCCCCATGGGCCTCGACGTGCAGGCTGGCCTCGCCGTATCCGCGAAATCCGATGGCACGCTCACCACGGCAGCCTTTGACAATGTGACCTTCAATGGTGCCCCCGCCACCGGACTCTCAGGTCGCACCATTGGTTATGTCAATGCACAGGGCAGTGACTCACTCAGCTCTGGCACCTATACCGTCACAGGTTCAGGCGCGCAGATCGGCAGCACGGAGGACGAGTGCCATTTTTTGGCCACCACCATCACGGGTGACTTTGACCTCATCGCACGTGTCCTTTCTCAAACCGGCGGCGCTGCCACCGCGCAGGCTGGTGTGATGGCGCGGGAGTTACATAACTACCGCTCCCTCTCCGCCTACAGCGGCCTCGTGGCGAATGCACAGCACGAGTACGTCTCCCGCAGCACCAGCGTCACGAATGCCTATGGCGCCGGCGTGGACTTCGCTTTGGCAGGCGGCACGCTCACCTTCAGCGATGGCGAGCAGACGAAGGACATCGCCCTCGCCGTGAACAACGACGGCATCGCCGAGCCGAATGAATCCGTCTCCCTGCGGCTGCTGAATCCCACCGCCAGCATCCTCGGCACGAACACCACCTTCACCTATGTCATCGATGATGACGACAGCGCGCCGCTCCTGCCACTCGTCGGCTTTGCCCTTTCTAATAGCAGCGGCGCAGAAGCGACTGCTGGCACCGTGATGCTCGATGTCTCGCTCAGCGCCCCATCCAACAGCAATGCCAGCGTGGACTACGCCGTCACCGGCGGCACGGCAGTCAGTGGCACCGATTACACCTTGAGCAGCGGCACCCTCACCTTTGCACCGGGAGAAACGGTGAAAGCCATCCCACTGACTGTTCTTGACGACGCCGTCCTAGATGCCGCAGAGACCATCATCATCACGCTGAGCAATCCCGTCGGCACCGTGATCAGCAGCCAAAGCGCGCACACCTTCACCATCACGGATGATGACCTTCCTGTCGTCAGTATCACCGCCACCGATGCCAGTGCTGCGGAGGCTGGTCTTGATCCAGGTTCCTTTACCATCGCCCGCACAGGCGATACCACAGCCACACTCGCCGTCACGCTCGCCCGCACAGGCACTGCCACGAACGGCACGGACTACACCAGCATCAGCGGAACCACGCCCTACACCTTCACCATTCCGGCAGGTGCCGCCTCTACCACCGTCACCATCACTCCGGTGAATGATGCTACCAATGAAGGCAGCGAGACCGTCATCCTCACCATCAATGCCAACGCCAGCCTCTACACGCTCGGCACTCCCACTGCTGCCACCGTCACCATCGCCGATGATGACCGCAGCACCGTCACCATCGCCGCCACAGATGCCAACGCCTCCGAGACGGCCGGGAACACCGCTATCTTCACCATCACCCGCACCGCTCCCATCACCGCCCTACTTACCGTCACCATCACCATCAGCGGAACTGCTTTAAATACCACGGACTACAGCACACTCAGCACCAGCGTCGTCATCCCCGCGAATCAAAGCAGCGCCACCGTCACCGTCACGCCCGTGAATGACCTCCTCAGTGAGGGTGATGAAACCGTGCTCCTCACCCTCGGTGGCACCACCTACACCATCGGCAGTGCCAGCTATGATGAAGCCATCATTCAGGACAACGACGCCCCACCCGTCATCATTATTGAGAGCCCCGACGCGAATGGAGCACTCGTCGCCAGTGGCCAGGGTATCATCGTTACTGCCAGCGCCACTGATGATGGTTCACCCGCGGCACTTACCACCACCTGGAGCCAGGTCAGTGGTCCCGGCACTGCCGCCTTCACCACGCCCGCCGTGCTCAGCAGCGGCGTCACCTTCAGCGCGGATGGCGTCTATGTGCTGAAATTCACCGCCTCTGACACCCAGTTCATCGCCAGTGACCAGGTTAGCGTCATCGTCGGTAGCGCCATCGCCGCCACCGACTGGATCGCCCAAGACATGAGCCCCACCACCCAGCAGCGCGGACAAAGTGCTAAGCTCGGCGGCAGTTACCTCCTCTCTGGCATGGGCGCAGGCTACAGCGCCGTCACTACCGATGCCGCGCATACCATGACGCGCCAGATCACGGGCAATGGTAGCATCATCGCACGCCTCACCACCCTCACCGGACCCACTGCTGCCCCGCTCGCTGGCGTCACCATTCGCGATAGCCTGAATCGAAGCGTCAACCGCGCCGTGCTCGGCTACAGCGGCGGCGCTTTGCAGTTTCGCACACGCACTGCCGTCAGCTCAAATGACACCGTCGTCTCTCAGAGTGGCATTGCTTTGCCCGTGTGGGTCAAACTCGAACGCACCAGCGCCACGAGCGAGATCATCGCCTCGTATTCCAGCGATGGCAGCGCCTGGTTAGCCATCGGCGCACCCACCGCCATTGCCATGCTAAATGACACCACGCAGATGGGCCTTACTGCCACGGGAAACAGCAGCACCGCCAGCCAGCTCTGCACCGCCACCTTTGACAATGTCACGCTCACCCCAGCACCTAGCGGCGCTGCTTTTATCAGCGAAAACTTCGGCACCGCCCCGAGCACCCAGGCCACCTTTGCTACTAGCAGCGGCAGCTACACCATCGCTGCCGCAGATAGCATGGATGGCAACGGCGCCTTCTACGGCTGGCAATATACGGGTGATGTGATGGTCACCGCCAAACACGCCGCCGCCAACAGTGGCGCGCTCAATGCCAAATCCGGGATGATGATGCGCGAAAGCATGGACGTCACGGCTGGTTATGCCCATGTCGGGCGCATCCCCACAAGCTCCTTCAGCGGCAATATCTGGCGCACCGTCGCTAACGGCGGCACCGGAGGCGTGCCCAGCTTCACTGGCACCGTCCGTTGGATGCGACTCATCCGTCAGGGGAATAGCATTACCTCCTTCCACGCCGCCGATGTCGGCGGCGCACCCGGCACCTGGACCCAGCTCGGCAGCCCGCGCACTATCATCATGACACCAAACGTGCTCATCGGCTTCGCGGTCGATAACGCGGGCGGCACCGCAGGCGTGCTGAACACCGCGCAGTTCAGCAGCCTAACTATTGTCCCCCTCAACAAAGCCCCCAACATCGCCCTCGCTGCTTTGGGCGACATATCACCCATCTCACTCGATGGCACCGTCACTGACGATAGCTTTCCAGTCCCAGTCAGCCTCACCACTCAGTGGAGCCAGATCAGCGGCCCCGGCACCATCACCTTAGGCAATCCTGCCCTCATCGCCACCACCGCCACCTTCACCGCCAGCGGTTCCCACAGCCTCCGCCTCCTCGCCGATGACAGCAGCATCACCAGCTTCCGCGATGTCTCCTTTAGCGCCTACCTCACGCCCTTTGCCCGTTGGTTGGATCAAAACGGCGTCGGCGATGAAAACAACACCCTCGCCGAAGCCGATGCCGACATGGACAAGGACGGCCTCGCCAACCTCTTCGAATACGCCGTCGGCACCAATGGCATCATCAGCAGCGCCAATCCGCAAGTCACCACCTTGGCACCCATCAGTGCGGACAAATATTTGCGAATCGCCATCCCCAAAAACCCCGCTGCCACGGATATCAGTTTCACCGTTGAAGCCAGCAGTGACCTCGCCAATCCGCTGAGCTGGAACAGCGCCGGTCTCGTGATCGAGGTGAATAACAGCACCACCCTGCAAGTGCGCGACAACGTTCCCGCAGGCCCCGGCGTTCAGCGTTTCATGCGGGTGAAAGTCACGCGGTGAAGCCCGCAGTATTGCTCTGGACACAACGCGCCCTTTCATCTCCAATAAACGCCATGATCTGGAAAGCCGCACTCCTCACACTCGCCGTCATCGGCACCGTCACAGCCCAGGAAGTCACGGTCCCTGTCGCCAAGCCGGAAAAGCACAGCTTTGAATTCAAAGACAGCGACCGCCTCGTGCTAATCGGTAACACCGTCATCGAGCGCGAGCAGCGCTACGGCACCTTTGAGCCGCGCCTCGCCCTCGCGCTCGGCGATCTCAAAGTCAGCGTCCGTAACCTTGCCTGGAGTGGTGATACCGTCTTCGGCCATGCCCGCTCCTACTTCGGTCCGCCGGAAGAAGGCTTGCAGCGTCTGACCACACACCTGGAGCTACTGAAGCCCACGGTTGTCATGCTTTGCTACGGATCTGAGATGGCTTTTGTAGGTCTCGGCGGCCTCCCTGATTTCCTCACCGGCTACCGCAATCTGCTCGAACTTATGCGCAAAGAAGCACCTGGAGCACGGCTCATCATCGTCAGTCCGCCGCCGCTGGAGACGCTACCTGCGCCCATGCCCGATCTCGCTTATGCCAATAAAAGCCTCTCCAGTTTCCGTGATGCGCTGCGCAAATTTGCCCTCAGCCAGAATACTTATTTCATCGACCTCTTTGAGCTCATGGGTGGCGTGCCCAAGGCTGGAATCCCCGCCCAGCCACTGACTGAAAACGGCGTCCACTACACTCGTGTCGGCTATGAGAAACTCAGTGCCAAACTCATCGAAGGACTCGGCCTCATCGCACCCGCCGTCGCCAGTGCCGAGTTAGAGCCGATCACACGCGAGGTCTTGCACAAAGACGAACTCTTCTTCAACCGCTGGCGCCCACAAAACGAGACTTACCTCTTTGGCTTCCGCAAACATGAGCAGGGTCAGAACGGCAAAGAGATCCCCATGTTTGACCCCCTCATCGAGCAGGCCGACGGAAAAATCCAGGTCGCTAAGGCGGCGCTGCTTGCGAGCAAGAAGCGGCTGTAAAACGACATATCCTCAAATCATGATATGTCGATGTGACAGTTGACCCGCCCAGCTACGGCGCTAGTTTCGCCCATGCCTTCACGCCCGAATTGCCGCACAGAACTCGAAGCCGCCATGCGCCAGCGCATCCTCGTTATCGACGGAGCGATGGGCACGACGATCCGCGAATACAAAGCCAAAGGTCTGCTCAGTGAAGAGATCGCTCGCGGCACTCGCTTTGCCAAGAATGAGAAGGATCTGCTCAACAACGGCGACATTCTGAGCATCACGAAGCCGGAGATTATTGAGGACATTCATCGGCGCTTCCTCGAAGCCGGCGCGGACATCATCGAGACGAATACCTTCGGTGCGACGTCGGTAGCGCAGAGCGATCTCTTCATCGAAGACCCGCGTGATCACGGTGGGCGGAAAGACCCGGAGTTTTATCAAGGCGTGATCGAGAATACCTATGTGAACGAAGTCGCATGGGACATCAATTTCATGTCCGCGCAGCAGTGCCGGAAGTGGGCGGACCGCGTGGCGAATGACACGGGCGTGAAGCGCTACGTTGCCGGTGCCATCGGGCCGATGACGGTGTCGCTGAACTTCCAGGTGGATGCGGATGATCCGGCGTTTCGCCCGATCACGTTTGATCAGGTGAAGCAGGCTTACATGCATCAAATCCGCGCTTTGATCGCGGGTGGGAGCGACACTCTGCTTGTCGAGACGATCTTCGATTCGTTGAACGCCAAGGCGGCGCTGTTTGCCATCCAAGAAGTGTTTGCGAAGGATCAGATCGAGCTGCCCGTGCAGATCTCCGCCGCCATGGTGAAGGGCCGCACGCTGGTGTCTGCGCAGGATGTGGAGGCTTACCTCAATGCGATGATGCACGTCAAACCACTGAGCATCGGCATGAACTGCTCGGCGGGTCCTGACGAGATGCGGCCATACATTGAAGAGCTAGCGGCGAAGGCTGGATGCTTTGTGTCGGCCTATCCGAATGCGGGTTTGCCTAACGCGCTCGCGCCGACCGGCTTTGATTTGCTGCCGCATCACATGGCTGAGTTCGCGACGGATTTCGCCAAATCAGGTTTCGTGAACATTATGGGCGGCTGCTGCGGCAACACGCCAGCGCACATCGAAGCCATTGCCAAGGCCGTGAAGGGCATCGAGCCGCGTCATGTGCCGAGTCCCGAGCCGATCATGCGTTTGTCCGGCACGATGGCCTACAATCACACGAAGCTCGCGAACTACCTCATGATCGGTGAGCGCACGAACGTCGCTGGCTCGCCGAAATTTGCGAAGCTCATCAAGGAAGGCAAGCTAGAGGAGGCGGTCAGCGTCGCACGTCAGCAGGTCGAAAATGGAGCCAACGTCATCGATGTGTGCATGGACGAAGGCCTCATTGATGGCGTCGAGATGATGACTCAATTCCTCGCTTTGCTGCAAACCGAGCCCGAGGTGACGAAAGTGCCCATCATGGTCGATTCGTCGAAGTGGGAGGTCGTCGAGGCCGGATTAAAAATGCTGCAAGGCAAAGGCATCGCGAACTCGATCTCGATGAAGGAAGGCGAAGAAGCCTTCCGCGAACGCGCACGCACCATCAAGCGTTACGGAGCGGCAGCGGTCGTCATGGCCTTCGATGAGAAAGGCCAAGCAGCGACTTACGAAGAGAAGATCCGCATCTGCGAGCGCGCCTACCGCATCCTCGTCGATGAGGTCGAGTTCAATCCGCAGGACATCATCTTTGACCCGAACATCCTGACCGTCGCCACCGGCATGGAGGAGCATAACAACTACGCGCTCGACTTCATCAACGCGACACGCTGGATCAAACAGAACCTCCCCGGTGCCAAAGTCAGCGGCGGCGTCAGCAACATCAGCTTCAGCTTCCGTGGTAACAACAAGGTGCGCGAGGCCATGCACAGCGCCTTTCTTTTTCACGCCATCAAAGCCGGCATGGACATGGGCATCGTCAATGCCGGGATGCTCGAAGTTTATGAGGACATCCCGAAGGACATGCTCACCAAGGTCGAGGATGTGCTTTTGAATCGCAATTCGGGTGCGACCGAAGCGCTCGTCGATTTCGCCGAGCAGTTCAAAGGTGTCGCTGGTGCCAAACGTGCCGAAGCTGATCTTTCCTGGCGTGAAGCCAGCGTCGAGAAGCGCCTGGAGCACGCTTTATTAAAGGGCATCACCGATTTCATCATCCCCGATACCGAAGAGGCGCTCGTTAAATACAGAGTACCACTGAAGGTCATCGAAGGTCCGCTCATGGACGGCATGAAGGTCGTCGGCGACCTCTTCGGCGAAGGCAAAATGTTCCTCCCCCAAGTGGTGAAGTCCGCCCGAGTGATGAAGCAAAGCGTTGCCGTGCTGACACCGGTGATGGAGGCGGAGAAGGCGAAGAAAAAGCTCGAGCGCGAACTTTTGGTCCGCGCCGCTGTAGTGACTGTCGAAGCGCTGACCAACAATAGCGAAGTGACTTTAGTCGAGGGCTTCAGCTACAAGCCTTACTCGGGCTTGTCTGTCGAAGAGCGGCGCATGGAAGTGAAATTCGCCGCCCAACTCGCTTCTGACTTGGAAGGTGCTCTCGTCGAGCACAAGCGCCGCTTCGGCATCGTGCTGGACCGCAATACCGTCCAAGAACTTAGCCCTGACTACGCGGCGACGCGTGAGAGTCGTCAAGCGTGGAGTGTCGCGACCTTAGAGCCTGCTGGTGCGTTCGTTGATTGGATGTTTGCAAAGGTCGTTTCAATGTCCAAGCCAGGTGATGTGATCGTCTTCAATGCTGGCGGTCAAGGCAGCGGCAAGACCACGGCGACTCAGCAGATGCCTGATGGTCCACGTCTCATTTTGGTGATGGATGGCACTTTGCAAAATCACGCTCGCAGTCGTGAGCACTTTGCCGCAGCGTTCGCCGCAGGCTGCAGGGTGGAGGTCCGATTCATATATTCTCCTTGGCTGCTCGCCATTCGGAATATGGTGATGAGGGCGCTTGAAGGCACGGGCCGCATCGTTCCGCTGCCGCGTGCGGTGAGAGGTCACTACCAAGCACCACGAACGACTTTGGCCTTGATTGAGGAGTTTGCCGACCAATCCGGCTTCCAAGTCATCGTCTTCGACAACTCGTTGCATGGGCACGCTGCGATCCGGGATCTCGATTGGCTTCATCAGCGACTGTACAAATCCATTGATGAACTCCTCTCCAGCGGCGAAACTCAACTCAAAGAAACACTCCATGAACACTGCACAGACCGAACCAGCCTTGAAAGGATCTTGGCGCAATTTCTCGCCCAAACTCGACTCGGAGACGGCGACTCTGTTCAACGAGATCAACGAAGCGACGCTTCGATCTCTGGACAACGCATCACGCCAGTCGTCGATTCTCCGCGAGGAGCCAGCGCCGTATCAGGCGGAAGCCAAGAAGGCCTGACCGCAGCCGATTTGATCCCCGCCGAGGCTGCGCAGCAAGGCGGCGGCAAATTCCTCATCGCTACCGTCAAAGGCGACGTGCATGACATCGGCAAGAACATCGTTGGCGTGGTGCTCGCGTGTAATGGCTTCGAAGTCACCGACCTCGGTGTCATGGTCTCGTGCGACAAGATTTTGGAGAAGGCCAAGGAGATTGGTGCAGATGTCATCGGACTCTCCGGCCTGATCACGCCATCACTCGATGAAATGATGCACGTCGCGTCCGAAATGGAGCGCTTAGGCTTTACGGTGCCGCTGCTCATCGGCGGTGCGACCACGAGCGCCGCGCATACCGCGATCAAGATCGCGCCGCATTACTCCGGCCCCGTGGTTCATGTGCTTGATGCCTCACGCTCCGTGCCCGTGACGACCTCCTTGATGAGTGAGGAACACAAAGCAGCCTTCGTGGCTCAAAATGAAATTAGGCACGACGAAATGCGCGCCAAATATGGCCAGAAGAAGGCCCGCGACATCCTCAGTATCGACGCCTCTCGGGCGAACAAGTTCACCTGTGACTGGGCCACGGTCGAAATCGCCGAGCCGAAGAAGTTGGGCGTTGAGACGATCTTGCCTTCCCTCGAAGAACTCCGCCGCTTCATTGACTGGTCGCCCTTCTTCCACACCTGGGAGCTGCGTGGCCGCTGGAACTCTAAGGAGCAAACCTTCTCCAGCGCCTGGGATGAAGCCGATAAGAAAGCCGGAGCCGAAGCAGAGGCTGCCAAGCTCTACCGCGATGCGAATGCATTGCTCGATATCATCATCAAAGAGAACCGCTTTACTCCAAAAGGCGTTGTCGGTTTCTTTGAAGCTAACAGTGTCGGCGACGACATCGTGCTTGCCAATGGTACCGCTTTGCACTCACTGCGGCAGCAGCAGATCAAGAAGGACACGCCGAACTATGCCCTCGCCGACTTCATCGCGCCGAAGGACAGTGGACGCACCGATTACATCGGTGGATTCGCCGTCACCATCCACGGCGGAGATGAATATGCGGAGACCTACGACGACGCGAACGATCCGTATTCCAGCATCATCGTGAAGGCACTCGCGGATCGCTTCGCCGAAGCCTTCGCCGAGTGGTTGCATCAGCAATCACGGTTCCAGTGCGGCATCGAGAAGCCCGGCGACCTCACCAACGAGGAACTCATTCGCGAAAAGTATCGCGGTATCCGTCCAGCGCCCGGTTATCCCGCCCAGCCGGATCACACGGAGAAAAAGACCTTGTTCGCCATTCTCAATGCCACCGAAAACACCGGCTGCGAACTAACCGAAAGTTACGCCATGCATCCCGGAGCCAGCGTGAGTGGTTTCTACTTCAATCACCCGCAAGCCCGCTACTTCGGCATCTCGACGGACCTCGGCAAAGACCAGATTGAAGACTATGCCGCCCGTAAAGGCATGACCTTGGCAGCAACGGAGAAGTGGTTGTCGCACTGGCTGAGCTATTGATTAGCCGTCCACTTTCTCTTCGGCGATTCGGATTTTCAGTCCCAAGCCTTGAGGCGATGGGCTTTGGAGTGCTTGGAATAAATCCTCATGGCGCAGGCCTTGAGGGTCTGTCATCCTTGCATCGATTGTCAGTGGCTGGAATCGCAAAATGAACTCCCCGCTGGCTCGGTCTGCCGTCTTGATCTTCACCCAGGATTTCCATTTGGAAAACAAGGCGTCAACTTTCCTGGAGTTATTTTCTTTTGCGTAATCAGGGATAAAAAGTTTCAGTGTCGCCTGATAAGGGATGCCATGCAGAGGCGCAGCATCCGTCACCGCTTGGGCGATTTGATGGATGCTCACGACCTTCGGGTCAAAGGTCACATTCGCGTAATTGTCGACCACCTGCACCACTGTCACTTCCGAGACGCCCTTCACTGCGCTGACTGCCTGCTGAACCATGTAAACACAACTGCCACACTCGACGCCTGAAACATAAAAAGTCTGCGTGATCGGCCGCGGCTTGTCAGCGGCGCAGAGACTGGAAACAGCGAAACTGAAAGCGGTGAGAACAAGACGAGTGCTTTTCATGAAGTAGGAGAATCAAACTAGACCACGGATCGGCTCGCCACGCGTTAGCACGTTCAGCAAACTTGGCGGCAGGCCATCGGTGATTCGCGCTTCACCGACATCGACAAGCGTGTGCATGATCGTGGCGATCAAATCGGGAATCGTAATCGGCTCAGAGGCAGGTTCACCACCGTGGCGTGCAGATTGGCCGATGACCTGGCCCATCTTCAATCCGCCGCCGTAGATCATGAGCGGGGCGAGGCCACCCCAGTGATCGCGCCCTCCTTTGACATTGAGCTTTGGCGAGCGGCCCATCTCGCCACAGCAGACGAGCATGATTTTATCACTCAGCCCGCGTGCTTCGATGTCCTCGATCAATGCGGAGACGGCATGGTCGAATGGACGCCCGACGTAGTCCATGCCGGTGAGGCATGGTGCGTTGTTATTATCCGCATGCATGTCCCAGACAAAGCTGGTCGTCACGGTGACAAAGCCACAGCCGCGCTCGCAGAGACGACGCGCCATGAGCAAAAGCTTGCCGAGCGTGGCGGCGTTGTCGGCATAGTGCTCACGGTTATTCCACTGCGTGCTGATGCGGTCTTTCGGCAGAAGCGACGCGGTGTCATAGCGGGCGATGAGGCGCGGGTCTTCCTTGGAGAGATCAAAGGCATCCGACACGCCGCGCTGCAGCACGTCGAAGGCTAGCGATTGAAATTCGGACATGCCACTGACGATCTCACTGCTGTCCATCTGGCGCTTCCATTGATCCAGTGAGGTGAGCAACGCGCGGCGGTCATCGAGACGACCCTGTGGCAAGCTCAGCGTCATGTCCGCCTGTGCGCCGCTACCTGTGCCGGGCACGAAGGGCTGGTAAGTCGCACCAAGCTCACCGCTGGAGGTGAAGTCGCCGAACTTCTTGATCACTGGACCTGCTGCCGATGAAATCGCCTGTGGAAACAGCGCCACGTTTGTCGGCATCGCGCTGCTTTTGCGCAATGGCCCGGCGATGCGTGAGTAGAGCGATCCGAGATTCGCCTGGAGTGTGTCTTTGCCGACAATGGTCTTGATGTCGTGAACCGCATCACCCGTCACGAAGCTGCGCACGATGCTGAACTTGTCCGCCAGCTTCGCAAGCCGTTCCATCGTGCCGCCAAACGTCACGCCTGGGATCGCCGTCTTGATCTCGCCCGTGACGCTGCGAATCTCCGAGGGCGCATCCATCTTCGGATCGAAGGTCTCGAACTGCGACGGCCCGCCGTGCATGAAGAGGAAGATGACCGACTTGTCTTTGAGCAGTCGCTTTTGCGATGCCCCGAGCGCCTTCAGCGCCATCATCTCGCTCAGCCCGAGGCCACCGAGCCCCAACCCGCCAATACGCAGGAAGTCACGCCGCTGAAGGCGTGAGGAACCTTGGCTGTGGTCGGAGAAGGTAAGCATCGCCCCACCATTACGCGGCGGGAGAGGCGGATTCTTCCGTTCGCTTCACCCAAAGCCACTTCATCGCCGCCACACCGAGCCACGGCGCGAGACCGGCGAGCGCAAGGCCCCAGTCATAAGTGCCAGTAGCATCAGCGATGATACCAAACAGAGAGTGCATGGGGGAGGTGATGACCCAGACCCACATGCTGAACAGACCCGTCAGGCGTGCCACATGAGTGTCCGACAGCTCCTGCACGAAGCTGTAGTAGCACGGGAAAAGTGCCAGCGACGCCGCGCCGACAATCAGCAGCACGGCGAGCAGAGGCCAGCCTTTCCCCAGCAGAGGGATGAAGATCGTGAAGGAAACAAAACAGGCCGCCACGGTGAAGATGCGCCGCTTCACCTGATGCACCCCCACGCCCGCCATTTTCATAGATATGACACCTGCGGCGATGCAGCCCAGGTCGGTGGCGATGTAGTAGGCGGAGATAAAGGTCGCTGCTTGCGATTGATCATAGCCACGCGAGATCAGGAACAGCTTCAGCCACTGCAGGATCATGTGCCATGGGATCTGAATGCCGATGAGCAAAATCGCCACTGCCCAAAATCTCCGACTGCGGATCATTGGCAGCAATGAGTCTGCGTATTGCGGCTCGGAAGTCGCTACTGCCACAGGCGACTGACGATAGGATAAAAGCCAGAGTGCTATCCACACCACCCCTGACCAAGCGACGACTTGAAAGGCATAGCGCCAGCCGTCGGGATGGTTTTGCGATAAATACAAAACGACATGCGGCGTGATGATGGCCCCGATGGATGCACCGCTTTGCAGCACGCTGTTGCCCATCATGCGCTCGTCTGGGCGCAGCAGCCGAAAGGTCGTCTTCAGCGCGCATGGCCAATGTCCAGCTTCGAAGAAGCCCAGCATCACACGTGCTGCCATGAATTCATGATAATCCGTCGCCCATGATGAAAAAAGCCCCGCCAGCGACCAGCCACCCAACACCAGCGGATACAGCCAGCGCAGACTCCACCGCTCACTGAGAAAGCCAAACACCAGAGAGCCAGCAGCAAAGGCCAGCCCGAAGGCCGTACCGAGGTGCCCGTATTGCGTGTCCTTCAGGCCGAACTCTAGCTTCACCGCGTCTGCTGCATTCGACAGCGTCTGACGGTCCATGTAATTGATCGTCGTCGCCAGCAGCAACAAGCCGGTGATCCACCATTTCCAGGATGAGGAGCGTGTCATAAGTTCGGGTTAGAAGTCAGGGTTCAATATCGGCACCTTCAGATCCATCTCCTGGATCATAGATCCACTTCCGGTCTGCGGAGTCATAGGACAAAGAAGCATCCCAATTGAGTTTGAGGTAGAGACGGTATCCTGAGCCATGCTCGGCGCTGTAATAGATCGGATTGTTTGTCATGCCGACTGCGACAGCTTCTTGGTAGTAGTGAGGATAAGCGAAAGAGACGCCCTTCAGATCTTTGGGATAGCTGGAATGAATTTGGCGATGTTTCTCCAAAGCCTGAAGGAGTGGTTCGCACTGATAAATCAATTTGCGTAGTGATTTCAGATCTTCGGCCTGAGTTGGGTCATACTTTCGACCGCCGATGCGCTCAGACAGCCATGGAAGTCCAAACGTCACCACCAACGATGCAAGAGCTAGGTTGGCCACCAGACTCAGGATGAGAAGCCATCTTTTGATCATGGCTTGTTTAGCCTTCCCAGCTTGTTCCGTTCCACGCAATCATCCGGCGCAGCATCGCGACGGTGCCAGTGGTGAAGGTTTGAAACAACGCCTCGCCTTTCTCTGCGCTCGCGGTGGTGGGATCACCGACGTGGCCGGGCACGCTGCGGTCGGTCATGATCCAGCCGCGTGAGGCAGGATCGAATGGATTGCCGAACGGCACGTCGCCAACGGTCGTGTGTCCCTTCACCAAATGCGGAGCGATCCGCAGGACCATGGAGGTTTCCCACTCGCAGGCATGACCCATGACCTGCTGTTTCAAATCAGGATGAGCGCTCGCGGGATCAGGCGTGAGATTCCAGTAAGTGACGAAGAGCAGAAGCAGATCACTTCGCGTGCGATGCTTCTGCCGCATCTCAAACACGGCCTGCTTGCCGGGGATGTCATTGCCACCGTGCCCGTTCAAAATGATCAGACGCTTGAATCCATGCGCGATGAAGTTCTCCAGCATCCCACAAAGCAGATCCAGATAGACTCGCGGCTCTGCGGACATCGTGCCGGGGAACTCCATGTGATGATGCGAGTTTCCAAGCCATTGCAGCGGGGCAAAAAGCACCTCGTCTTTCAACTCGATCTCTGCGCGGCGGGCGATCTCGCCCATGAGCATCGAGTCGGTGAAGACCGGCATGTGCCGCCCATGCTGCTCCAGCGCAGCGATGGGAAACACGACCGGCGTGTCTTTATTGAGTGCGGCGATGTCGGGCCAGGTGAGGTCAGCAAGTAGCATGTTGTATCATGGCCTTTCTAGGCGGTGATTGAAAACGGGTTTGGGTGATTGATTTGCGCAGGTTTGTTTAAATCCAAAGAGCACAGGTTAGAAATCCCATGCTACTCAGGCTTCATGAAGAAGTTATGCAGCTCAGACTTCAGGTAGCTCAAATTCGGCAGCATAATCCTCTTGGCAAAGTTGATTCGCCTCCGCAGCGAACTCGCCCGTGAATCGGTGGCTGGTGGGATCAAAGTCGAGCCAAGGGCCGGCGATGATCTGCTGAGCGTTCGTGTCGATGTTGTTGTTGGCGAGGTTCTTGAGGAATTCGGTGAAGAGTTCCTGGCCGAATTTGTCGCCTTGCAGACGCTCTTTGATTTCACCGGTCTTCATCGCCTTACCGAGGCGGTGGGAGACGTTGGCCATGTGTGACAAGCACGCGGCATTGTGACCGTGGCGAATGTGCAGCACGTCCTTGGTGTATTTTCCGGCACGCACGGAGTCGATGAAGTTCTTCATGTGGTCGGGACCAGTGAGGAAGTTTTCGAATTTCATGATCGCTTTGCCCTCGTGATCATAGGCCTTTGATTCAGCCACATAACCACCTTCGCAGTGGATGATGTTTCCCGTGCGGATGCCCTTGTAAGGAGGCTCGCCAGATTTGGGATCAAGATTGCGCATGGGCAGGCCAAACATGTCCATGATCAACGGCACAGGCTCATACGGATGGAAGGCGATCTGGCAGTTCGCGCTGTTGCCGTCATCCACATAACCCCAGCGATGGCCAAAACTCATCACGCGCTGAGGCAGAACATCAGGATCACCGAGCGCCCATCGCGCCACGTCGTATTGATGCGGGCCTTGGTTGCCGATGTCACCGCCGCCATACGGCCACTGCCAATGCCAATCGTAGTGGAATTGCTTGCGCATGATCGGCAGCTCGGGACGTGGCGCGGACCACAGCTTGTAATCCACGGTGGCGGGCGGCGTTTGTGGACCATCGACTTTATCAATGCTCATGCGCAGCCCGTGAACGAGTGCGTGGGAAAGCTTGGTCTTGCCGATATGACCTTCTTTGACCCACTGCATGGCGGCTGCCCAGCCGATGTCCGACCGGCGCTGCATGCCATGCTGCACGATGATGCCTTTCGCAGCAGCCTTGGTGGCTGCGGCCATGAGTTTGGTGCTTTCCGTTAGATTGTGGCTCACCGGCTTCTCGACATAGACATGCTTGCCAAGCTGCAAGGCGGTCAGGGCGATGAGCACATGGCTGTGATTCGGCGTGGCGATGGTCACGGCGTCGATGTCCTTGTCCGCACAGCACTCGCGGAAGTCGCGATAGGTCTTCACCTTCACACCCAGCTTATCGAGCTCTGCCACTTTCTTGTCGATGACGGCGGAATCCACATCACAAAGCGCCACCAGCCGTACGCCGGGCACTTTCATCAGCTCCTTGATATGACCACTGCCACGACCACGAAAACCGATCACCGCCACGCGAATATCACTGTTCGCACCGAGTGGCGCAGCCCAAGCAGGAAGCGAGACGGCTCCAGCGAGGGAGGTTTGCAAAAAGCGACGACGGGTGGTGGCAGGCGTGTTCATGGGCAACTCATACGTGGGCCGTGAGCTTGCCTTTGCGAAGTTCATGCCTAGCCATGTCTCATGAAACCTCTGCCAACCCTTAGCGAAATCGAAGCCGCCAAGGTGCTCATTTGTCCGCACATTCGGGAAACGCCGATGTATCGCTGGCCGCTGCTTGAGGCGGGGCTTGGCTGTGAGCTGTGGCTGAAGCATGAGAATCACACGCCTGTCGGAGCCTTCAAGATTCGCGGTGGTCTTGTTTATATGGATGAGCTGAAACGCACGCAGCCTGATGTGCTCGGTGTCATCGCTGCCACCACGGGCAATCACGGCCAATCCATCGCCTATGCGGCGCGGCTCAATGGTTTGCGCGCGGTGATCGTCGTGCCGCAGGGTAACAATCCTGAGAAGAACGCGGCGATGCGATCTCTCGGCGCTGAGTTGATCGAGTATGGGAGCGAGTTTCAGGAAGTACTCGAGTACTCACGCGAACTCGCGGCAAAGGAAGGTCTTCATGCAGTGCCGTCGTTTCATCCGTGGCTGGTGCGTGGCGTGGCGACGTATGGGCTGGAGATGTTTCGCTCCGTGGCGGATTTGGAGGCTGTGTTTGTTCCTATCGGACTCGGTTCTGGCTTCTGTGGCACTGCCGCGGCGCGTGAGGCGCTTGGTTTGAAAACGAAGATCATCGGTGTCGTTTCGGAACATGCCCCGGCGTATGCGTTGTCGTTTCAGCAGCGACAGTTTGTTGAGCAATCAAGCATCACGCGAGTCGCTGAAGGTGTGGCGTGCAAAACCCCGAACAAGGAGGCCCTGGAGCAGGTGATCCAACATGCGCATGAGATTCTGACGGTGAGTGATGATGAAGCCGTGACGGCCATGCGCGAGATCATCCAGACCACGCACAATATTGCCGAAGGTGCCGGAGCGCTGGCGTATGCGGCGCTGAAGAAGCATCGCGATCAGTGGCAGGGCAAGCGCGTGGCTTGTGTGCTCACGGGTGGCAATGCAAGCATGGCGATGATGGCACGAGCAATGGCATGATGCGAAACACTCCCATGTGAGAAAAGTGACGTGGCTAACGTCTTCTTGCCCATGGCTCAAACTACCTCCTCCCAACGTCTTGTTTCTCTCGATGCCCTGCGCGGTTTTGATATGTGTTGGATTCTGGGACTCGGCGGCGTGCTGCAGGCATTGATGAACCGGCTTGCACCCGGATCGTCGGTGACGACGATCTCGACACAGCTGGAGCATGTCGATTGGGCCGGCTTCCGGTTTTATGACATAATCTTTCCGCTGTTCCTCTTCATCGCAGGTGTGTCGATGGCCATCGCTCTGCCGCGCCGACTTGAGCGTGAGGGCCATGCAGCAGCGATCAGGCATTTGGTTGGGCGTGCACTGATCCTGGTTTTGCTCGGAGTGTTGATCTCTGGAGGCCTAAAGGATGGATGGGATAAAATCCGCTGGCTGGGTGTCTTGCAGCGCATTGGCATCGCTTCAGCCGTGGCAGGCATGTTATCTCTTTGGTTGGGTTGGCGTGGGCTTTTGATCGCCGTGGTGACGCTGCTTGGCGGCTATTGCCTGCTGCTTAGCTTGGTGCCAGTGCCGGGATTTGGAGCAGGAGACTTTGCTGAAGGCCACAACCTGACGAACTACCTCGACTCCATCTGGCTGCCAGGCCGCAAGCATGATGGCGACCATGATCCTGAGGGCATCTTGAGCACTCTGCCCGCTATTGCCACTGCCCTGCTGGGATTGCTGGCTGGCAAATGGATCACGAGTGGCGCAGCGGCACCGCGAAAGGTGCTCGGGCTGATCGTTGCAGGCGTAGTGATGCTTGCGCTGGGCTGGTGCTGGCATCCGTTCTTTCCGATCATCAAGAAACTCTGGTCATCGAGCTTCGTTCTCGTTGCTGGCGGTTGGAGTGCGCTGCTACTCGGCATATTTTACTGGATCGTTGATGTGCGCGGCTGGAAGCGCTGGACCACGCTGTTTGTGTGGGTCGGTGCCAATCCGATCACGCTCTATATCTTGAGCGGTCTGGGCTTGTTCCGCACGATCTCTGAGCGGCTCGTGGGACATCCGGGTAAGGAGTGGGCCTGGCTCGCCTCATGCGTGACCTTTGCTCTGATGCTGATGCTGGCTCGCTGGCTCTCGAAGCGCGGCCTTTTCATCAAGGTGTGAAGCCAAGTGTGAGGCGGACTTTCATCTGACCACGCCCAACTAACAATTTAACAAGAGCGCCAGTGGCAATGAGGGCGACGGGGAGTGTCGGGGGACACCAGAGGAGACTGGATTGAAAGCCGAGGAAACTGACGATGCGGAGAAAGCGGGCACGAGATCCAGAGGGCCATTCACTCGTTGAAAGCGCGGCAGTTGCGCCTCCAGCCCGCCCATGAAAGCTGGGGCCTTGAGAGCGCCATCCGTGAGCTGGGTTTCCACGCCGATCACGACACTGGTGAAGGGCAGCAGCGCCTCACTCACGGCGGGCACGAAGTTGGGCGCGGGGCTGCCCCAGAAGAGCGGCGTCGGGATCACGACCACACTCGGCTCATAGGCTTGCAGGCCTTTGAGGATTGTCTGCCAGTCGAGTGGTGGTGGTGGCCACACGGCGTATTCGGCGAGCTGCTCCTCACGCAGACTGACGAGCACGACGGGGCTTTCTTTTCCAGGCTCGGGCTGGGTTAAAAGCTCACGCGCATCGGCCACGAGGAATTCGAGAAACAAATCGTCCACGCTCTGAAAGTGGCCAGCGCGCTGCTCGCGCTCCAGATACTAGCTCGTCGCGCCCAAGCAGGCAGTGAGAATGATCAATCGAACCCAAATCATGCAATGAATCTGCCGTGCGGGTGACGAAGATGCCAGAACAAAACCTGCGCGGGCATTTCCTTCTCGTCATTGCCCGCGCGGTCGTCTAGAAAATGAATCCATCATGAAAGCACTCACTGTCTCACTCGCCCTCTTCTCAGTCGGTTGCATCGTCGCCCTGGCCTGGGTGCTGGGCACACCGGCACCGATTGATCCGCGTGTCGCCAAGCTGGAGACTGAGCTTAAAGAAGCGCGGCAGACCATCGCGCAGCTTCGGCGTGATCTCGCGGATCGTGCCACTCCTCTGCCGAGCCCGAGTGTCGCCGCTAAAGGTTCAGCAGGCGCCCCCCTTTCAGAAGACAGCGCCAATGCACCGGCGGGTGCGACGGCGTTCTCGCCGTTTCAGGCAGGTGGCAAGGGGTCTGCACTGCGTGACATGCTGAAAAATCCGGGCATGAGAGCGATGATGGAGCAGCAGCAGGCCGTGCAGATCGAGACCAGCTATGCGCGCCTCTGTGATCAACTCCAACTCACCGATGAGGAGAAGACGCACTTCAAAAAACTCCTCACCGACCGCCAGAAAGCCGAAACCGATCTCGGACTCAAGCTGCTCGATCCCAATCTCACTCCTGAGGATCGCAAGCAGATCATGGCCCAGGCGGAGAAGAACAAGAAGACCTATGATGACGCCATCAAGACCTTCATGAACAATGAAAGCGACTGGGGCACGTTCCAAAATTGGGAGGACACCAAACCTGAGCGCACGCTCTACGACACGATGGGCCGTAGCCTCTTCGCCTCATCCAGCGAGCCACTCTCCCCGCAGCAGGAACAAGTCCTTCTAAATACCATGACCCAGATCCGCAAGTCGCCTTCACCTGAGCAAGCGGCTATCTCCAAGTCCATGCAGGACCCATCCCAGATGAATGATGGTAACATCCAGCGAATGTTGCAAATGACCGATCAAAACAACAAGCGCATTCTCGAACAAGCCGCCACGACACTGACCCCCGGCCAGCTCAAGACACTCGAAAGCTATCTGAAACAATCTCGCAGCCTGACCGAGACTGGTTTGCGCATGGGCAGCATGTTTATAAAGGGCAAGTGATCTCTAGTTGTTAGGAAGTGCGATGGCTCAGCCGTTGATGGGCTCAATTTTCTGAACACATAGATCGTTAATCCTATGAAGCTCTCAGGGCAGACAAAGCCCTTGCAAATAGCCGCGCACGGGCTGGACAGTGAGCACGCGCTCTACAGGCACTGCATATGATTTGTAATGGCCGCAGGCGACCCAAACAGCCGAGCGGTGCTACGATGTGGTGACACTTTTTTGTCGCAGCGCAGACTCGACCTAGCGAAAGTCTCTTTAAGCCAATGCTTTGCGACGGGCCGCTTTCTTTATAACCTTAGCGGCAGGGCGTCGAGGAGCTGGCTTGGTCGTTTTGGATGAAGTCACAACTGGCTGTTCATGTGCCTCCTTCAGCAGGCGCAGTTCCTTTTCCACATCAGCTAGGCGACGTGAGGTGGTATCGAGTTTCTTGGCCACGAGACGAGCGACGAATTCAAAGAGCGCGGCGTGAAAAGCTGGATCTTCCTCTCGCGGATGAGTGTCCTGGAGGAATTTCTGGTCCACGGCCAGACAGAGCGCGCGACTGCCAGCGATGACGGAGGCGGCACGTTTATCCTGATTAACCAATGCCAGCTCGCCAAAGACATCACCGACACGCGAGATGGTGGCGACTTTCTTGCCATTGATGCGCACTTCGAGCTCACCACTGAGCAAGATGTAGATGCGGCTGTCGATGGTGCCTTCTTTGATGATGATATCGTCCTTATCGCACTGAAGCAGGCTGGAGGAATTGAGCACATCATCGAGCTGCTCGTCGCTGAAGCTATTGAGGAAGGGGACCGAAGTCAGGGGTTCGGGCAGTTGTCCTTCCTCGTGAATGTAGGCATACTCTTTCATGATGTAGGATCGCACTATCTCACGGCCGGCTTGCGCTCAACAAGATCATTCCATGCATTCCTGAATTTTTTATTCGCAAGCCGGGCGCGCTCATGTGCCAAAGCAGCGATCTCCGGCATCGCCAAGGCCTGGCACGATGTAGAAGAGATCGTTTAGCCCATCATCGATAGCAGCGGTGATGATCGGCACATCGGGATGGGCGCTCTGCATCGCCTCGATACCAAAGGGATTGCTAACGACACAAATGAAAGTCAGGCGACTGGCTCCGGCCTGCTTGAGCTGGGTGATCGCGGCGCAGGCGCTGCCACCGGTGGCAAGCATGGGGTCGAGCACGAAAACGTCGGATATGCCAAGGATGGCTGGCAGCTTGGAGTAATAGGGCTTTGGCAGAGCCGTCTCCTCACAGCGGGCGATGCCGATGTGCGCCACCGTTGCGTCTGGCACGAGCAGCAAGATCGCCTCAGACAAGCCCAGGCCCGCACGCAAAATAGGCACGAGCACAATGGGCCGTGCAAAAGCCTCGCCTTGTGTCTCGGCCAGCGGTGTCCGGATCGTCACAGACTCCGTCTCCAGCGAGCGACTGGCCACGGTAAAAAGGATCTCGGCGAGCCGTTGCAAGTGCCAGCGAAAAACGGCGGATGGCGTCTCCGCCTGACGCATGGCCGTGAGGTGGATCTGAGCCAACGGATGGGTGACGACGAGGGGTGGCGTGCTCATGCAGTAGCGCGGAGGTAAATTAATTTCTCGGCGCAGGTGCCGCCGGTTTGATTTCTTCAACAGCGGCAGGAGCGGGAACTGTGCCCACAGCAGGTGGTGTTGGCGCAGGACCATTCGGATCACCAGGCGGTAGGGCGGTAATGGCAGCTTCTGCCGCCTCCGCTGCCTCAGCCTTCTTCTTTGCTGCAGCGAGTTTGGCCGCGTTCGTTTTAGATTTTTCGGCGGACTGTTTCAGGTAGGTCGGGTAGTCGGGTCCGCTGCCTGTAATCAATACCGGAGTGCCCACGGAGATGTGCTTGAAGAGGTCTCCCGCGACCTTGGAGGGCAGGCGGATGCAGCCATGCGAAGCACGGCGCCCTGGGCGCGGGATCGCGCCGATGTGCATGCCCACACCATCACCAGTGAGGCGCATGAAATACGTCATCTTTGCCGCATCAAAGCGCCCACCTGGAGGCAGCAGATCACGACCTTGTTTGAAGTCGGAGTTCACCAGTTTACCAGCCGCGTCATAGCTCTTGCCGTAGAGATTGGAGACTTTATCAGCGATCTTTTCGAGCACCTTGAATTCACCGGTCGGTGTCGGGAAAGCGGTGATGCCCGTGGCCACATACGTCCAGCCGATCTGCTCCTTACCACTGAAGAAATAAGCCATCTGTTCATCGACGTTGATGCGCATTAGAGTGATGTCCTTGCCCAAGCCCGACCACTCATAGAGACCCTTGGGTTTCACGGGTGCCACGGCTTTAGGCGGTGGCGGAGGTGATGGTGGCATCGTCTTGCATGAAGCAAGCCAGAGCACAGAAGTCAGCAGAGTGCTGAGAGCAGCGAAACGGAGAGAGCGGAGAGAGCGGAGAGAGCGGAGAGAGCGGAGAGAGATCATCTACTGCGAATCTACAACGAACACGCCCTGCACTTCAAGCCCCATGGCAGCTTGCTCAAGATTTACTCAAGCACCAGCAGCTCACGCGGATGATCCACGATCAAATCAGCGCCATGCTCGCGCAGCTCATCCACCGAGCGGAAGCCCCAGCTCACACCGATGCCGAGCATCCCAGCATTTTTGGCAAAGGCCATGTCGATGCCCGAGTCACCCACATAGGCCAGCTCGGAAGTCGTCAGGCCGAGAACTGCCGCCATCTCATGCGCACCCGCTGCATCGGGCTTGCGCGGCACTTCCACACGCTGACCCAGGATGTGATCAAACCTCTCCGTGCCAAAAAAATGCTCCGTCATCGGCACCGTGAATCGATGCGCCTTGTTCGAGATCACACCCAGCTTCACGCCGCGCGCTTTCAGCGCCTCCAGCATCTCGACGATGCCTTCATACGGCCGCGTCTGTTCCTGCCAGAGCACGTCATAGTGCGCCCGATACTCCTCCACACAGGTCAGGATCAGCGACTCCTCACGCGCCTCTTTTGGCAAAGCCCGCTCCACCAGTTTCTCCATCCCATCCCCGATCATCTGCGTGAAATTCCCCGCCGCACAACGCGGGTAGCCGCGCCCATCCAGCATCCGATTGATCGACTCTGCGATGTCGGCGAGCGAGTCAATCAAAGTTCCGTCGAGGTCGAAGATGTAAGCTTGGGGAGTGGGCATCTTTTCCTCATGCCGCGAATTATGATGTGTTCAACTTCCAGAGCTTGCCAGACCTACTATTGCAGCGAAAAAGCTCCATGCTCACTGATTACCACACGCACACGCCGCTCTGTCTTCATGCGGAAGGGAATCCCGTCGAATATGCGCGCCATGCGCAGAGCATTGGGTTGGCGGAGATTGGGCTCTCGGATCACAACCCGATGCCGGAGTATTTTGATGACTGGCGTATGCTGATCACGGACCTGCCGCGCTACTTTGAACTGGTGGATGAAGCGCGTGCGGCGCTGCCGGGTTTTCCGATTCGGCTGGCGCTTGAATGCGACCATATTGAAGGCCGCGAAAAGTGGATCGATAAGACGGCGGTGATGGCGGAGTGGGATTATCTAACTGGCAGTGTGCATTACATCCATGATGGCATCGCGGTGGATGACCCGAAGCATGTCTCACTTTGGAAGTCGGCCACGGACATCGAGCACATGTGGAAGATGTATTGGAAGCTCTATGAGCAGATGATCCGCACCGGGCAGTTTGATTTCTACGCGCATCCCGATCTAGCGAAACGTTTCGGCCTGCGTCCTGCGGGTGACTTGCGGCGCTATTATGATCCGGTGATTCAGGCGCTCTTGGACACGAACGGCGTGATGGAAGTCAGCACCGCTGGCTTGCGCAAAGACGTGCGTGAAATCTACCCCGCACGCGAGATGCTGGAGATGGCGTTTAGCGCGAAGGTACCCATCGTGATCAACTCAGACGCGCACAAGCCCACGGATGTCGGTGTGGACTTCGACAAGGCGCTCGAACTCGTGCGCAGTGTTGGTTACACCACGACGGTGCGCTTTGAGAAGCGGCAGCGTCGAGTGGTATCGCTACCCTGATTCACAGATTCGTGATCGCTTGAATCAAAGCCTCGCGCAGGGCTGAAACCGCTTGGCCGTCGCTGCAATGATTCACCATGAAGGCAAAGCAGAACTCCTGGCCTTTGGTGGTGGTGATGTAGCCGGTGGTGGAGCGCACGGCGGACATGGCGCCGCCTTTCCAGCGCAGGTTGTCTTTGGAAAGCAGGGACATTTTATAAACAGATCCTTGAGGCCCACGTCCGGCTAGAAACTGCAATCGCGCGAGATCATGCGGCGTGATGAAATCTGCGCGTGCTAGACCACAACCGTCTTCCATGCGCAGACCCGTGAAGTCGAGTCCGCGAGACTTCCAATACTCACGGATAACGACATCAGACGCTTTGCTTTCACGCAGACCGAGCAGTCGGAAAAGGCACTCGGTCTCGTGATTATCAGACGTGGCGTGGATGCTGGTGACGATCTCTTTCAGCGACGGCGAGAAGTGCTTCAGCAACTCATTCGCGCCCTGCTTTTCATCAGTGACAGCCGCCGCTTTGCCTGTGACTTCGATGCCGGCGGCTTGCAGGGCTTTCTTGAAATAATGTGCGGTGAACAGTTCGGGATCAGGCACAGCGCCCAGCACTTGAAATGATGTTTGCCCTAGTGGCACGCTGCCACGGAACTGAATGACATTGGTTCTCTCACCGCCGTGGATCACCACGCCATCGCCCGAGTCAGCAGGACCAGTGATGGTTTCATCCAGGCTGCCCACATCGGGCACTTGCGGATAGGTGCCGAGAAACTCGGCGGGTTCTCCGATAGCTGCTCCGGCGCGAAAAGTGGCCGTGTAGCGGTTGTGTTCTAGATTCAATCCAGTCACTGCGCTGCCGTAGCCATTGCCGATGTCTCCCCAGTTCCAGAAGTCATCATAGATGGAGCCGCTGAAGAGTCTGCCATCCCCTAACACTCGCCCCGTGATGCGTGTCAGCCCGCGCTTTTTCAAGTCCTGCGCCCAATGCTTCACATCCGCCAGTGACAGCATCGGATCACCCCCACCAACGATGAAGAGATCTCCGCTCAGGGTGCCGTCTTGAATCGGAGCCGCGCTGTACAGAGTGGTTTCGATTTGGAAATCGGGTCCTAGTTTTTCCAGGGCCGTGGCGGTTGTCACCGTCTTTAAACTCGATGCCGGAATGAAGGCCGTCTGCGCGTGATGATCCATCACGACGGTGCCACTGGGATCAATCAAACAGAAGCCGATGGCCGCGCCGATCAAGCCAGGCTGGGAGGCAGATTCACGTAGTAGTTTTTGCATGACTGGCTCTTCCGTTTTGACGGGCACATCTCCACGAATAGGGTGAGCCATTATCTCAGGCTGCCGCCGCCAGAGCGCCAGACCAAGCGCACAGGCCAGCAGTAGAACGAGCACATTTTTGACCATGATCTCAGCCTCCAGCGGTGATTTGCACGATCTCGATGACATCGCCGTCATTGATCGCAGCGGTCAGAATTTCTCGTGGTAGTAACGCCACCTGATTGTGTTCTACGATCACGGGCTTACCTGCTAAGTCCACGGCTTCGAGCAGACCGCTCATCGTCGTTAGTTCGGTGAATTCGCGTGGGGTGCCGTTGAGAATAATCGTCATGGGGGGATAAAAGCGGATGTTTCTAGTCTGGCAAGTGTGGCGCTCACAGCCACCAGCGCATGCGCAGCCAGCGCGTGAATTTTTTCAGCAGCACGCGGCCTGAAGCACGGTGATCGAGCTCGATTTTCGCGCGACCCGTGAGGCCAGGACGCATGAGCGGCTGTAGGTCAGATGGCAGCACCACTTTCGCCAGCGTGATGCTGAAAACGCCGCCGTCTTTCCCAGCCTGTAGCGCAGGACTGATCTGAGTTTTGCTTTCGAGAGATGCCATGAGCTGTCGCGCACTCTGGGTGTAGAGAAGGTAATGCACCTCACGCGGCGACTTCTCATCCAGCGCCTCTTCGATCTCAGCGATGTCAGCCTCGGCGATCTCCAGTCGTAGGTCCCAGCCATCGACTGCGGCGACCTCGGCAAACATCTCTCCAGCTTGCAAAAAAGTGCCCGTGCGCAGATGCACCTCTTTGGTCATCAAGACGCCCTTAATGGGTGAGCGCAGTGTGGCGAGTTCGATTTCTAAAAGTAGCCGCTTTTCGGTCTCGGCCGTGGCCTGGGCTTCGAGCGAGGCGATGCGCGCGAGCGCTTCTTTGTTCTGACCACGTTGGCGTTCCGCTTCGGCTTCGAGTCGCTTGCGCGCCTGGCTGGTGGACTCCAGTTCGCTTTGCAAACGTCGTGTATCGAGTCGCGCGATGACTTGATCTTTAGTCACGCGATCACCCTCACGCACGAGCACTGCTTCGACCCGGCCCGGTGACTCGGTGGTGATCATGGCGCGCTGGCGTGGCAGCAAGGTGCAGTCGCCTTCGACCTTTATCTGGAGTGGCCAGAGGAGTCCGAGAATGAGCACGACAACCGCTGCGATCAGCCAGGTGGTCCAGCGCCGCTTCTGGGTCGCTGTTGCCGATTCACGCCAGTGACCGAGCTTTGAAAGCATGGATGCCAGTGGCAGTGACTGATGCACCAGCGCTGCGCGCAACGAACGGCCTGCGAGATCGGCGAGCCATTGCGCCAGCACGAGAGACGCTGGTCGCGGATCACCGGCGGCACCGGCAGGACCAAAGATCGCAGCCTCGGTGCTTTCACAGAGCATAATGCCGAGCACGCGACCCTCAGCTCCATCACGCAGCGGCACGAGCGCGGCGGATTGCATCTGCGTGTCCTGGAAATACCAATCGTGCGCGCCTTTTTGTTCGGCGAGAACGATGACTTGAATGTGATCACGCGCCTCAGTAGTGACGAGCTTGATCATGCGCGTGACAGGCTCGGCGCGTGTCTCTACCTGCGGCTGCCCGGAGATGCCGAGCACGCGCCAGCGGTCGCCTTCACGAATCAAAAAACTAACGCGATTAATGCCGAGCAACTCACGCGCATGGGCGGCTGCCAGACGTGCGCTTTGAGTGGCATCGAGCTGCCCGGTGATATCCTGCGCCATTTGCAAAAGCTGCTGCTGCCGCTGGCTCTGCGCGCCGAGTTCACGCATCTGTCGTGAGCGCAGACGCGGCCCCAGCTCCACCATCAACGCCTGAATCATCAGGGCGAGTTCGGCGAGCTTTTTGGGATCACTTTGACGTGGGAACCAAAGCTGAACCGCACCGAGATGATCGTCGCCACTGCGCAGCGGCACGCCGACGATGCCATGCAGGCCGAGATTCACGAGCATGCCTGGCGTGACCGTCTCCTGACCCGCAGGTGCAGGCATGAGCACGAGTGGCTGTGAGGAAAGAATGACCTCACTCGCCGCACGCAGCACTTGCTGGCGCTGGGCGCTGTCGGCTGGTCCAGCGGCGTCTTCGAGAGCTTTACCTGCACCGAGCTTGAGTGACAGATCACGCCCATCACGCCCATCACGCCGAGCCACTAGCCAGATGGCTCCGCCGAGTGCTTCCGCAGCGCTAACTAAACGTGTGAGCACGGCGCTGAATACTTCATTTTCAGACGCCGATGAACCCGCAATGCGCGCCAGTTCGGCGGCGATCGTCTGCATCGCCTGGATGCGCTCTGTGGGTACGGCTGACATGGGTCACTTTTTGATTCGATCGCGCACGGCCAGCGGCTGCTTGCCACCACGATCAATGCGGATGCCGTAACGATCCAGCAGCGTGCCGGTGACGAGATGAAGCTGCGTCGCCGCCTTGTTGTAGTCCGCATGAGCAGCAATCTGGCGTGTGCGTGCATCTGCCAGCGCGGTGCGTGCTTTGAGCACATCAAAGCTGCGCGCGAGGCCTTCTTGCAATCTCTTCTGTTCGGTATCGAGGAGCCGCTCAGTAAGCCGTGCCGACTCGCGTGTGGACTCCATCTTAGCTCGCGCAGCTCTGACTCGGGCGATCACGCTATCGAGTTCGACTGACACGTTGAGCTCACTGCGGGCGATATTCAAAATGGCCTGCTGCTGACGGAACTCCGCCACGTTGCTGTTCGCTTTAGCGGTTCGGTTTCCTAGCGGGATGCTGAACTGAAAACCCACCTGCGTGTCGTAGCCCTGACGATCAAAGGCGCGGCTAAAAGCACTCGAACGATCACCGCTGAGTCCGTTTGCGGTGAGCGTCGCTTGTAGGTCGAGGCGTGGCAATAATTGGTTGCGCGCATACTTGACGATGATGGCTTGCTTCTCTGCCTCCTCGATGGCTGCACGATAATCGGGTCGTCGCTGCAAAGCGGTCTGCAAATGCCGCGTGCGATCCATCGGCGGTGAAATGAAGGGCAGCGAGTCCTTTGGCAGGAAGATCATGCCGCCCCCTTCCTCCAGCGAGCCGAGGATCTGCGTCTTCAGATTCATCTGCCGCTCCACCACCTGACCGAGTGCCGTGATGACTTCTTCACGCGCCACAGCCACGGCGACTTCAGCCTCCTGCACATCCGCTTCTGAGAGCACGCCTGCACCGAGACGCTTCTTATTTTCTGCCACCAAGGTCTGGGCAAAGGCCACGAACTCGCGCTTCACCTCGATGTTTTCTTTGGCAAAGATGAGATCGAAGTACTCGATGATCACTTGCGCCAAAGAGCGCTGAAATTGCAGCTCCCATTTGTGATCAGCGATGGCTTCATTGCGACGACTCACGCGCACTTCGGCTAAATTCACTGATGGGCCAAAGTCGCGCAGCAGCGGCTGAGTTAGGCTGCCGCCGACGGCCGCTGCGTATTCAGGATAAAAGATCGACGGCGGCCGCTGGCGGTTGAGGTCGTTTCGGAATTCACCCGCGCTAGCGAAGATCTTGTATTCCATTCCCGTGGGTAGCTTTCCGGCGAAGCCCGTCTGCGTGAGCAGGCTCTGCTGCTGAAAGAGACGCGGCTCTGTGAGCGCGACGATGATGCCGCCGGTCTGCACATATTCGAGCGCGTTCTGTGGGAGGTTCGACTCACGCCAGGTTGAGTTCAAAAAGTAGGATGGCTCGAACTTGCCGAGCGCCGAGTCTGTCTGCTGATCTGCGACTGCCCAGTTCAGCCATTCGATGCGCACATCCAGGCTCTTTTCCATCACCCGCTGGATCGCCTGATCGAGCGTGATGAAGGTCGGCTGCAAACCGAGTGTGTCCTGAAATGACTGCGCGCGCACGGTCTGCGGTAGGCAGGCAGCGAAACAAAGGCAGACGAGGAGTCGGATCACGGCGCCCATCATCGCGAGTAGGGGCGGCCAATGCAAGCACCGCAGGTTGGAGCGGCTTCAGCCCTTCTTTTTCCACTCCTCACCCTCATCATCATCGTCATCGATGACGCCGTAGCCATCACTGTAACCTTCGTCTTTTTTATCTTCATCTTCTTCCAGGTCGAGGCCTGCTAGGGCGTCGAGATCGAGATCAAGATCATCTGGGTCGATCTCATCGGGATCGTCATCATTTACATCCGTGTCATCGTCCTCTGTCACAGTATCACCCTGCTCCAGGCCACGCTTTTCGATCTCGGCCAGAGTCTCCGTCATGTCATCGACACTGTCCCAGACCTGCTTTGACACAAAGAGTGGCGCGCCCTGCTGAACGGCCATCGCGATGCTATCACTCGGGCGTGTATCCAGCTCGATCACCTTGCGCGCGTGCAGTTCATTTTCAGCGGAGATGATCATGCGCGCATGGAAGACGCTGCCATGCACTTCATTGATGATTACCCGATCCACTTTGGCTCCGAAAGCCTGCAGCAAAGTGGCCAGCAGATCATGCGTTAGTGGTCGCTCTTTCGACACGCCTCGCATGAACATGGAGATGGCCGTGCCGACCGACTCATCTACATAGATGACAAAGGTCTTTTCATCATTGCCCAAGAACACAGCAAAACTTCCGTCCAATGGCAGGACGGCGCGCACTTGGGCCTCGGTGACTTCACGGTTCATGCCATCCATTAAAGCGCTCGCACTGAGGCTAGCAACCAGTGGCAGATAAAAACTCAGCCTTTGTGCTGAAGTGTCCCCGACAGGAATCGAACCTGTATCCAGCATTTAGGAAACGCTTGTTCTATCCGTTGAACTACGAGGACGTGATAGCACGCCATCCATGCACAGAAAAGGCCTGGATGGCAAGTGTGGCGGCGATCTCACTTCTTCGCCTTCTTCTTCCCCTGGGCTTTGCCTTGCTTCGGTCCATCGAACACAGGCGGGATGGTGCCTTTTTCCCATTTGGTGATGGCGGCGGTGAGTTGGGCGACGATTTCCGGCTTCTCGGTGACGAGGTTTTTGGTTTCACCGATGTCTTTGCCGAGATCGTAGAGCTCGGGTTTGTCGCCGTGGAGGTGGACGAGTTTCCAGTTGCCCTGACGCACGGCGTGATTGCCCAGTGGTCCCTGGCTGCGCCAGAAGAGGCGCTCATGGGGTGCGTCGGCCTTTTCACCGCTGAGGTAGGGGATGAGATTCACGCCATCGATGACGCGATCCTGTGGCACTTCACCGCCGGCGAGAGCGATCGCGGTGGGCAGGATGTCGAGCGCGATCACGGGCTGGTCATAGGTGCCGGGCCTGAGTTTCGCGGGCCAGCTCACGAGGAATGGCACACGCATTCCGCCTTCATAGACCATTCCTTTGGCACCACGCAGCGGGCTGTTGTCGGTGAAGTTGCCTGCGCCTTTGCCGCTGAGATTCGGACCGCCGTTGTCACTGATGAAGAAGATGAGTGTGTTCTCGCGCTGCTTGGTGGAGTCGAGCTGATCGAGAACCTGGCCCACGGCGGCATCTAGCGCGCAGATCATGGCTGCGTAAGTGCGGCGATTTTTGTCAGTGATGTGCGCCAGCTTTTCCAGCCAGGCCTCAGGGGCTTGCAGCGGCGTGTGCGGCGCGTTGAAGGCCAGATAGAGCAGCCATGGTTTTTCCTGCCCGGCATGACGCTGGATGTATGCGCTGGCCTCATCACCGAATTGCTCGGTGAGATATTTCTTCTGCGGCTCATCCATGCCATTGCGATTCAGCGGGATGGTGTACTCAGCGCCCGCTTTTTGATCGGGAAAGTAAATATGACCGCCGCCGAGTGCGCCGAAGTACTCTTCAAAGCCGCGATTCATGGGATGAAACTGCGGATGCGCACCGAGATGCCATTTGCCGACGGCTCCAGTCGCGTAGCCCGCCTTCTGCATGAGCTGCGGCAGCGTGATCTGATCCGGCGGCAGACCTTGCTTCGTGTCTTCAGGAAGCCACACGGGATTGTTCTCGTGCCCGAAGCGATGCTGATAGCGCCCCGTCATGATCCCCGCTCGCGTGGGACTGCAAAAGGGATGCGAGACGTAGCCATTCGTGCAGCGTACACCGGAGGCGGCGAGGCGGTCGAGATGCGGTGTGGGGATTTCTTTGGAACCCTGAAATCCGACATCCTGGTAGCCGAGATCATCTGCCACGATGATGAGCACATTGGGCTTATCAGAGGCGACGGCGGAGAGGGTCGCTAGAAACAGAAGGGTGGTGAGGCGAAGCATAGAGTGGCATGAAACGCAGTCGAATGGGCGATCATGCAAGCCTCATTTTAAAAGGTATTCACACTGATTTCTAGATAGGCAAAGTCGGTGTCGCCACGGCGGATGACATTCGCGGTGAAGTCACCGGGCATGAAGTGCGCATAGCCTAGAACAGCTTCGACTTTGGAGTTGATCTGGTAGCGCGCCCGGATGTCGAATTCATGGCCCACGAATCCTCCACTTTTGCCTGTTTTGTCCCTGGCATTGTTGGCAGATGAGAGGCGGTCCTGATCGCTCGCCAGCCAGTACCAACTGTAGCCCAGATCCATGCGCAGTTTCTTCGTTGGCGTCAGTTCCAGCCGCAGCTTCGGCGCACTGATGTTTTCATAGACGATGTAATCATTGGCCGACCAGGGCCGACCAAAGCCAAAGAAGCGCTCGAATCGGTTGTCCTGGTTGTCGTTCGGATTCTGATCTCCGCTGGCATAGCCATAGAAGAGACTCAATCGCGGCTTCCATTCATGAGCGAAGCTGTAGCCGACCTCGATGTTGCCGCCATAGGCCCGCATGTCGCGCGCTCCGTTGCGACCAAACTGATAGATGAGATCAAAGTCGTAATCGAATCCGGTGCTGCCGATGACGCCATAACCTCGCAGACCCGGTGAATGCACCAGCCGCTCAGCCACAGCATCGTGAGCCGATTGATTCAAGGCCAGATAGAATGGCTCCAGCGTGACGATGTCTGACCAGCGGCGCCAGTGACCGATCACACCATACATCCACTGCTGCTCCACCGGTCGATCCCATTCATACTTCGAGCGGCTGAGTGGCTGCACGGCGAGCAGGTCGATGTGCCAGTCATTTTTTTCCTGACCCAGCGTTCCGTGGAAACCTTGAAAAGTGTTCGCCGTGTTGCGCCACTGGTTGTTGCCAATGAGACGGCGGTCCAGAAACTCGAAGTTGTGAATGCCATAGCGCAGGCTCAGCGGGCGGGCATTTCCTTGCGCATCACGACCCAGGGCGCTCTCGAAATACAGCTCGCCATATAGGCGGATGATTTCGAACTCATTTACGTCCCGGTTATCGCGCTCGTAGTGGCTGTCGTAGCGGCGTGAGTCCTGCATCTCCACCGCAAAGCGGAATGGGTCGAGTGCATCGTGAATGCCTAGGTAGGCGCGTGTGCGGTGCAACACCGGCTCATCCAGTCCGGCCTGCGCACGGCGAATGTCATCATCACGATACTCATAGCGGAAACGGTAGTCGAGACCGATGTCCAGCCATTCGGCGTCTTTGAGCGCGTCCCAGCCTGAGTCGGGCGCATGACGTGCATACTTTGGCGGATCAGGATCACGCGTCGTGCTGTAGCTTTTTGGCGCGCGGTAAAAGATGTTTTGATCCTGAGCATCAACCAGGGCTGTCAGTAGTAGCAGGGTGGTGAGGCAAGCAGAGATCGATGGCTTGGAAATGAGGCGTGGCAAAACGTAGGAAGTGGCTAGAGGTTTGCAGCAAAAGCCTGCAATTCGCGATACTCCGCCAGCATCGTCTTCACGGCTGTCACGGTGGCTGCTACTTGCAGGTGCATCTGGGCCAGAGCGGGGGTTTCAAAAACAATCTCCAACGGCCTCGGGTGCTGCTCTGGCGGCACGCTGAGGATGCCATCATAGCCTTCTTTGATGATCCCGAGCGCGGCTAAAAAGCCATCAATGAGTGGCAGTTCATTGCGCGGTAAGTGCTGGCTTGCGGCTGCTACAGATGGCTCCAGCAGCGCACCGCTGACAAAGCCGTAGCTTAAGCCAGCACCCAGCCGCAGCGAACGGCTAATGATCTTGGGGATGTAGATGCCTGAACTTGGGGTGACGGTTTCCAAAATGAGAGTTCGCACCATGCAATCGCTTCATTCGGTTGCAATCAGTGGCAAGAAAATCCCGCTCGCGAACGATTCAGGCGACTGCCATCATCGACCCGCTATGAAACTCATCCCCGCCCTCGCCTTTCTCATTGCCATTACCGCATCCGCCAAGACTGACTGGAGCCGCTTTCGCGGACCGAACGGCACGGGTGTGGCTGACACGAAGGGATTGCCGACTGCGGTCACTGAAGAGACGACGGTGTGGAAGATCGATCTCGGCAAAGGCTGGTCCTCACCGGTGCTGTGGGAAGACAAAGTGATCGTCACCGCCGAGACGGGTCCCGGAAAGCGCGCGGTAATCATGCTGGATGCGAAGTCGGGCAAGGAACTCTGGCGTCATGAGGAGAGCTTCACCGAGCACAAGAAACACAATTTTAATAGCTTCGCCAGCAGCTCGCCCTTTATCGATGCCGAGCGCATCTACATCAACTGGAGCACCGGCACCACGATCCAGGCGCTGGCGCTCGATCACACCGGCAAGCAGCTTTGGAAAAACGAGCATGTGGCCGACTACATTCACGAGCACGGCACAGGCATCTCGCCCATCGTCGTGGATGGCATCATGATTATCCGCAGCGAATTCGACTGGCAGCGCGATGGCAAAGTCTATACTGAAGATCCTGTGCAGCAGGCCTGGAAAAGTTGTGTCGTCGGCCTCGATGCCAAGACGGGCAAGCAGACGTGGAAACACGAGCTGCCGAACTGCCTGAACACCTTTTCCACACCCGTCGTGCATGAGCGTGCCGATGGAAAAAAAGAGGTCATCTGCTCTGACACCGCCAGCGGCGTGATGGGGATCGATCCACAGACTGGGAAATTTAACTGGCAGCACAATCCGGGCTTCACTCAGCGCAGTCTCGGCTCCGGCGTGTTGCAGGGTGACCGCTACTTCTGCACCTTCGGCACAGGCGGTGGTGTGAAGGAATTTGCCGCGATCGATGTCAGCGGTGCCCAGCCAAAGCCAGTTGAGTTCGAATTCAGCAAAGGTTTGCCTTATGTGCCATCACCGCTCGTCATGGACGGCCTCATGTATCTGCTTGGTGACGGCGGCATCTTGAAGGTGGTTGATTTCAAAACCGGCAAACAGTTCTATGAAGAGCGGGTCAATGGCAGTGCTGGCAGCAGCAAGTTCTTCAGCAGCCCCGCCGCTGGCGATGGCAAATTTTTTGCTGGCAGCCAGCAGGGTGACCTCATCATTTTAAAAGCCGGACCCAAGTTTGAACAACTCTCCGCCAACAAACTTGATAGCCCGATCAATGCCAGCATGGCCATCGGTGATGGTCGCCTCTATGTGCGCACTGAGAAGATGCTTTGGTGCATTGGTTCAAAATCGCAGCCAGTTCCTTGAGTGATGATTCGCTTGGTGAGAGCAGGTTAAGTGATGAAAAAACTCACCCACATCTTGATTCAGGCGTTGGTTTGTTCTGTCGCATTTGGACAGACCACAGACTGGCGCAGTCGGCCGCCCGATCTGGTGGTGCCAGCGGTGACGCAGGAATCACCGAGCGCAGGCCAGCGTGTCTCACAGACGACCGCAGGGTGGGAATCCACACAGGTGCATCACCTGCTGCACTTGCCTGCGGATTGGAAGTCGGGTCAGAAGTATCCAGTGCTGATCGAGTATGCCGGCAATGGACCCTACAGCGATGCGCGCGGCGACACCTGCGATGGCTCCGTCGAGAGCTGTGCTTTGGGCTATGGCATCAGCGCAGGCAAAGGTTTCATTTGGGCCAGCTTGCCGTTCATAGAAATGAAGAACGACCTCACCTCAAACGCGCCCAAATGGTGGGGCGACGTGGCGGAGTCAAAACGCTACACAATGGCGACCGTGCGGGACATCTGTGCTCGCTTCGGCGGTGATTCGCAGCAGGTCATTCTGTGTGGTTTTTCACGCGGCAGCATTGGCTGCAACTTCATCGGCCTGCATGATGATGAGATCGCGAAACTGTGGTGCGGCTTTGTCTGCCACAGTCACTATGATGGCGTGCGCACTGGCTGGCCCTATGAAGGTGCGGATAAAGCCTCTGCACTTGTGCGATTAAAGCGTCTGGGTAATCGCCCACAATGGATCAGTCAGGAAGCCAGCACTGCTGCCACCGAGACGTGGCTAAAGAGCACTGAGATCAAAGGTGACTGGACCTTTGTTGCCATGCCTTTCCCCAATCATAGCAGCGCCTGGGTGCTCCGGGATTTACCCGAGCGGCAGAAGCTGCGCGATTGGGTGGCGCGGGTGATCAAGGCAGTTCCTTGATCTGAATGTGGCGGTATTCCATCACACCGCGATCACCTTCCAGGCCGATGGGGCCACTTTCAGGCAGCTTCAGCGCGTCTTCCAGCACCTCGCCATTGCAGGTGCAGTGGGCGATACCGTCCTTCACGGTGACTACGATCTGATTCCAATCCTGAGCCTTGTACTGCTTCAGTTCTTTGTAGGGACCGGCGACGAGGTAGTCGCGGCATTGAAGCTGCGGCTTGCGGATAAAGATGCCGCTATCAGCATTCACCGCAGCGCGGAATTCGATCTTCAAAATGAAGTTCTTCGGGAACTCCTCGAGCGTGTAAAGCTGCCCAGTGAGCTTATCCATTTCTGTGGGAAAGCTCACCGTGAGCGTGCCGTCTTTGGCGCTGTAGTAGCTGTCGTTTGATGCCGTTTTACCGTCGAACTTGGTGAGGATCTCACCCGCCTTGGTGTCTTCTTTCTTGGTCTTGGCGCGGAAGCACCAGCCGGTGAGGTCTTTGCCATTGAAGAGGCTTTTGAAGCCCGCTTCAGGCTGCCAGTCTTCGGCATGAAGGGTGGCGATAAAAAGGAGAGAGGCTAAGGCGAGATGTTTCATGGTTAGAATAAGAATGCCGCAAAAGAACGCATGAACGCCAGAGAATTGTTCAACGCAGATTAGCAACGCTGTTTTTGGTTGCTATGGCATATCCTGATTCCCCAAAATCGGGCATCTAGGGCCCCGAGCACACGAGAGTTCTTAGTGTTTACTCCAAGCTCCGGTGTTCTGAGCCGACAACACCCGCTCCCCTCGTTTTACCGAACGCGTCTTCATGCGGCCAAAGCGCGTTTGCCTGACGACTAAGCGTGCACGCAAGACTCAACTCAATGCTTTTTAAGCCATGGGTGATGGCAGTTCCAGAGTGGCCAAAAGATCAGCTGCTTCGCTGCAACGACTGTGCGAAAACAGGCAGGCTTCAGAGCGCGGCTTTTAGAAGTTTTGCTTCCTCCTTGAGCAGCACTGCTTTGGGGATGCGTTCGGCAATCAGAAAAGCCTTTGATAGATCACCACAGGTTGCCAGCATTCCGGCATAAACGGCCTTCTGACCAGGGGAGAAATCCTCCATGCTATCGATGGCTGTTAAATGGCTTTTCAAGAGCGTGTGATCACGAATCAGATAGGCCGAGAGGGCTAGGAGCAGAGACCTGACCGCAGGTTTCACGCGACTGACGTCGGGCACTTTGACGGTTTCGATTTCATCGCCGATGAGCAAGCGGAGGTAACAGAGGCGGGCGCTGCATTCGTAGTTCTTTGGTTGAAGATCACAGAGGCGGCGAGTGAGACGGTAGATATCTTCGGTATCACCTTTTTGAGTCGCGGCTTCCAGTCCCATCTCTAGCAGGGGAATGGAAATCTTGGGATTGCTGTCGGCGAGTGCGGTGTGTCCGCGAATGGCGATTTCCCAAAGTCCGTACTTTTGAGCCTCCTTAGCTGCGATCAGCAGGGCTTCTTGGTTTCCTGACTTCATGGCAAAGTTGATGCTGCGCTTGAGCTGGACCGCGGCTTTCTGCATGTCGGGTTCTAGATTGCTCCAGGCCTCTGCTAGCCAGATGGCGGTGCGCTCTGCTGAGACGGGTAATGGTTGGGTGGTGTCTTCCAGCAGTGTGATCAGATCCCGCCAGCGTTTGCTGATGGATAATGACTGGGCGTAAGGGGTGAAGACGCTCGCGTCTTGATACAGGCTGCTGGTGGTCACTAGACTTCGAAGCAGGCTGGGTTCCCCCTCAAAGGCCAGCCATTGGAGGAAGACTCTGAGGTCCTCAGGGCTGGCGTTTCGGTAGTCCATCATCAGGGATTCGAGGATCGCTGGCCGCCGCAGTGGCTCGACACGCAGCAGGCCGGAATAAACACCGAGGCGATTGGAAATATTGAGGCGCGGATGGGCTTCGATACGGGTGACTAATGCCTCTATTTCTGGCGCTGTGAGGGTCACTAAGTTGGATAGGTGATCGATGGCCTGTAGAGAGCTGGCATCGTTCCGCCGGGTTAGCTCCCAGAGCCGCTCCAGGGCAGATTTTTGGAGTTCGGGAAAGTTGGAGTTGCTATCGCCGATCGCGCTTTTCACCTCTGGCGTGAGCGCGTAGTCGGCAGGGTCGCCGCGGACTTCGAGGACATGCAGATCTTTCTCAAATTGCTGCCCAGCGGCACTGCTGCGCTGGGCCGGAGACAGTTCACCAAAGGCTGTGTGCGCGCCTTGCAGTTCGCCTGCATCCAGTAGGGTGCGGGCAAGCCGGACGGCATCATTCGGCCGCGCTTTCCCCTGCTCCTTGAGTCTAATTAGAGCGTCTCTGAGCCGCAGTGGATTGCCTTTCGTGGCCTCTAAAAAATCCACTAACACTTGCAGCGCCTCAGGGTGATCAGGCATGAGCGGCATGGCCACAGACAGCGCCTCCCCCGCCTGTTGCCACCGCTGAGTTTCGATATGCCGCCTTGCCTCGTTGAGCAGATGTCTTCCACGGTAGGTGTGCAGCGCCTCCAGGGCTTGGGGATAGAGATAAAAAGCACCCAGGGTGATGCCAAAGAGGGCCATCAGGATCTTCGATGCCCTGCCGAGTCGGGGTGGCCGCAGCTCTGGTGCTGGCTGCGGCTGAGCATTAGGTGTCGAAAGAGTCACAAAAAATATTCCCGCACAATCGACAGCGGGGCAACAACGAGTTTTTAGGGGGTTACTTGGCTTCCCAATCAAACATCAACCAGCGGTCCGTTCTCATTTCACGGATGTTCACGCACTGGCCTGACTTCGCATTGAAAGGGAAGGTCGTTTCAACGATGACTTTGATGGATGAAGTGCGGCGGCCGGTGACGCTGAATTCCTCATAGTTGAGCCGCTTCGCGAGCATGAAGCCCAGAGCGCTTCCTCGTGGCACGTAGCCATGCATTCTTTGGTTGCCATCGGGGCTGGTGAGGCGGACGCACAGGAAGTGCTTATCGTCTGCAAACTCGTAGTTGTAGTAGTCGCCAGCATCGGCCACGGCACGCAGCCAGTTAGAGGTCTGCGGCCGCTTCTCTGCGTATTCCTGCCAGTTGATGTCGCTGTAGCCAACGAAGGATTCCCAATCCAGCAGCAGGCTGCCGCCTTTGGCACGGTGAAAGTAAACGGTCACTTTGCCGCCTACCCTGCTGGCGCTATCGAACTCCAGTTGCGCAATCTGGGCCTTATTCGCCGTTATGAACATGCCGCCAAGCGGCCGATCGAGAACAGGGTCAGTGTTGTCGGGCACGCTGTAGAAGCGCTTCATCTTTTCCAGCGTCAGATCACCATGCAGGACGAGAGCAGATTTTTCGGGCAGTGATTTGGCGGCAAAATAATACTCCAGCAGTTGCTGCGCCTCTGCGAGGACAGGATCATCAGCTTTGATGAGTTGCGTTTGGAAAGGATTAGAGACCAAAGGTTTCGTCCAATAAATATCGCCAACAGGCTCATGCAGGCGCTTCACATCGGCCATAGCGATCTCCTGGAGAGTGATGGAGGGCACCACCGCCTTCGGCGCGGCACGCTTGGCCACACCGACCACGCTGGATGTGGGCCGGGCCACGGGAGGAGCCACCTCTTTGGGCTTTTCCACAGGCATGGGGAGTTCAGGGAAAACCGTCGCCGTGCTACGCGTACTCAGCCAGGCAAAGCTCACCGCGCCTGCAGTAATCACGACGCCAAGCACAAGACCCAACACTGAAGCCACAGGGTATTCGATCTTGAGCCACTTTGTTTCTGGGTCCGGGTCTGGCTCATTATTCATAAAGGTAGGTAATGGGCGCTCATAGTTGTCGATCATATATACCAAAAATAGGAAGCGCAGCGGAGTCTGCGTGTGATTTGAAGTGAAGATTTTGAAACAACAAACCCCTTGCCAACCGATACATCGAAAGTCCGAGCGGCACATGTAAGAATTTAGACCAAAATTGTGAACAACTAGGGCTTCAAGCAGAACACAAAACCACAGACTGAAGCTGAATTGGGGTGAAAGCCCCAGTCGTAGAGCCTTTGCCAGACAAGAATCGGCCAGAATCAAATCATTAATATCCAGTAATTTATGTATGATTAAAGCTGCTCAGGCTGCGCCAAAGACAGCGTTTGCACGCGGGAGATGAGGCGGCAAAACAAACAAACTGAAAGAGTCGAAATCGTGACATAGGAAAGCTAGCTGGCGATTAAAGAAGATGATAATCGTGTAGTGTCATGAATCTTTGAGCATGAATCACTCTCTGATTTTTGGCAGTCCCAACCCATCCCCATGCAAATGAAAAAAACCTCTCTTAAAACGACCTTCCTCCTGGCGATCGCCGGCGTGATGTTCGTCTCGGCCTCTGCGTCTGCTGTGACCACAGCGTTCAGCACGGGCAATCTTCTCTTGGGCTTCCGCTCAAGCAGCGCTGCCAACAGCGTCATTGTCAATCTCGGAGCTACCTCTGTCTTCAAGAACGCCACGGGTGAACTCACACCCATCGCTGCCGCCGCAGACTTGGACGCACAGCTTGCGACCGTGTTTGGTGCCAACTGGTACACAGACGGTTCGGTGAAGTGGGGCATTGTGGCAGGTAATAACACGGTATCCACCGTTGATGGTGAAGCTTCTGGCGTGCTCTACGGCACCCGCGAGCAAGCTACCTATGGTACTGCTGGTTCTTCCTTCACGCGTGGAACAGTATCCGCTCAGCAAGTCATTGGCGGTAACATCGCATCAGTAGGATCTGCTTATGCCGGTCAAGACATCACCACCCCAGGCCTGACACAGTCAAATGTAGGTGCCAATACTTGGAATACTCGTATTTCGGCGACACAATTTGGTAACTCGGCTTGGAACGTCGAAGGTGTTGTGGGTGAAAACTCCCAGCTCGACCTTTTCCGTCTCGCTGGTTCTTCCTCGGGAGCAGTCGGAACCTACGAAGGCTCCTTCATCATGAGCAGCAACGGTGCTCTCTCCTTCAACAGCCAAGCGCCTTTCGCAGCTGCTGCGGTCCCAGAGCCAAGTCGTGCTCTTCTTCTCGGTTTGGGCCTCTGCGGCCTTTTGTTCCGTCGCCGTCGTTAATTTTAAATTCAATTCTACTGATCCAACTTTAAATTCTTTTTTACATGAAATTCAAAGCAACTCTCATCGCTGCAGCCTTGCTCGCAGCTAACACCGCCTCTGCTGACCTCACCGTCAAAATCACGGGTGCCACGGCCTTCCGTGCATCAGCCGTCAACGCCATCAAGAACACCATGACTTTCCCTGCTGATGCAGGTGGCATTGATTATGGTTATGCTTTCAATAGTACCACTCTCGAAGCTAGCGCAAACGCTATTTTTGTCGGCACAATGGCCGCTTTCCCAGGCCAAGTGGTAACTGTCAAATGTACTTGGTCAGGCTCAGTTGCTGGTATTCGTGCTATCAGCGGAAATACCAACGGAACTGCAGTCAATGTTAAGTTCTTGGCGCTCAACCCAAGCACATCTGCCAATGGCACTATTTATGCGCTGAGCGCAACAGGTACAGCAGGCGTGAATGCAGATAACTTGGATGATAACAGCCAAGCTGACTTCGCCTTTGCCGACAATACTCAAAGCTCGACCATTTACACCAACAACACGCTGGACAGCCGAAACGTCGGTGTAGTGCCATTCACGTTCGTGGCGAGTCGCGACATGCCAGCTGCTGTGACCAACGTCACTTCCCAGCTGTTCCAGTCCCTCTACTCAACAGGTCGTGCCTCGGCTGCCTTGTTCACCAACAATCCAACGGATGCTTCGGATCAGGTCGGTGGCACCATGATTTATGCCTTGGGTCGCGACCCTTTCTCAGGCACACGTGTGGTTGTCATGTCTGAAACTGGCTTGGGAACTGGTTCAGCCGTCAATCAGTGGACTGTAGCAGCAGGAACAGGCACCAGCCCAAACATTGAGGCTGGCGCGGTTTCTCCTACGTCCGCAGACACAACTACAGACTCATTGAATCCTGTTCTCGCTGGCAATAACGGCATCTCCGGAGCTAACATGGCTGATTGGCTGCGCTACAAAACCACTTCCATCAACGACACTGCAGCACTTGTCAGCACCAAGGCTGCTTTCATCGGTTACATGAGTGAAACCGATGCTGATCGTGCTGTGAATGGCACTGCTTCTAGCGTTAACGGAATCACCAACGTTGGTGCCAGATATTTGAGCTACAATGGCGTCAATGCTTTTGGTGGCAAGCTTTACACCTCGAACAACGCCACAACCACCATTGGTAGTGCCGTTGTCTCCAATATCGTCACCACGGGTCTCGTTGTCGGACAGTTCGTCCGCAGCACCAGCGGCCAATTGGATACTGATAACGTCATCGTCAGCATTAATGCCAACGGTACCGAAGTAACACTGTCCAAACCTGCACTGGCATCGGCTACAGCAACCGCTAACTTCCAGGCTTCCAACGTACTTCCTGCGTCTATCTGGAGTGGTGCCTACACCCTCTGGGGTTATGAACTTTTCCTCAAGCGTGCAAGTCTGACCACGGGTGACAAATTCACCTTCTTCAACAATCTTGCTGATCGTATCCATGACGTTGACTTTTTCTACGCTGGTCTCTCTGAGGCTTCCTTGAGAGTCAGCCGCTCCGAAGACGGTGGTATCGTCACGAGCAAATACATCTTCCCTGAGGAATAGTCTTGCCAGGCTAAACTAGCCTTACACTCATAATCTGGCCGGTGAGGTAACCATTCCTCACCGGTTTTTTCTTTTCGATCCAGCAAAGCATGAAACGTATTCGGTTACCCGATAGTGCCCCCTTAAAAAAAGTCAGGCGGCAGGTGCCAGCGGCACTCTGCTGGTTATTGCTAGGCTGTTTGCCTGTGGCAGTTTGGTTTGGCATGCAACTAGGGGCTGCCCCGCAAGTCAAATCACGGGATGATCAAGAGTCGTTATCGAGCAAGAAACTGGTTAAAACCGAAGATCTGACTTTCACCCCAGGATCTCCGCGAGCCAATAGACCCTCTGAAGTAGCAGCGCAAACAGCGGGGAGGGTGTCTGTCTCGACGGTCAGAGACGCCTCCATCTCACCGCACCCCGAATCAGCGGCGGTCAAGGACGTCAAAATCAGCGCGAAGACAGAAGTCATGAGTCCAGCGACGCAAGATCAGACTCAAGTGCCAATAGAGTCTGCTGCCTTTAGATCCCTGGAGTCGCGCATAACCAACTCGAAACTGGCGCCTATTCAGCAGCAAATCCTGACCAAGCCCATCGTCACTTTGCCGAACGCGCAGGCTTCCCGGCCTAAATTACCGCTTGTTTTTCAGGAGTACAATCCAGAATCCCTAGGTTTGTCCGAACGCGATGTCATGGACATTGAAAACATGCAGAGAAATTTCACCCAGGAAATCGGCCCCCAGAACGCCCAAGATCCAGAGTACCGAGCCCGCTGGAACAATGCGCAATGGAGCGCAGATGCCAAACTGCGCGCCATGCTGGGTTGGCGACTTTTTAACGCCTATCAACTGCAAGTCAGGACGGCTCGCTAAAAACAAGTGACGGTAACGACACAAAAGATGGAAATTCAGGGTGGATATCGGTGAACGGAGCAACTTGGTGACACAATCGTCACCATTCGCATCTTGAGGGAAAGGCGATGGAACGGAAAGAATGAGAGCTATTTAAGAAGGAAAAAATGCATCCCAAACTGCCCACTCTCATTCTTGCGCGCGCCGCGCAGGTCCGTTTCTGGACTTGTTTTTGCTGCCTGCTGGCTGTGCCGTCGATCGAGGGCCGGGCCGAACCAGCAACAGCGGAAACAGCTCAGGCTGCCAAGGCTGATGAGCCAGCGCTAGGCAATATTTACATCCGCGAGTACCGTCTGCGCGGTGGTAAGATTTTAACTGCGCGTGAGTTTGAAAAAGCTGTGTATCCATTCATGGGGCCGAGGCGCGGTGAGCAAGATGTCGAACAGGCGCGGCAGGCGCTCGAAAAAGCGTACAAAGACCGTGGCTATCAGACGGTTTATATCGAGGTGCCACAGCAAGATGCGCGCGGTGGAGTGATCTATTTGAAAGCCGTTGAAGCGCCTGTGGGCAGGTTGAGGGTGAAGGGTGCCAAGTGGTATCTGCCGAGTGACATCCTCAAAAAAGCGCCTTCGATGCAGGAAGGCGTGGTTCCAGATTTTAATCAGGTCCAAAAGGATCTGGTGGCGCTCAATCAATCGCCAGACCGGAAAGTCACTCCGGAGTTGCGACCTGGCGTGGTGCCTGGAACGGTGGACATCGATCTCATCGTCGAAGATAAATCACCGTTTCACGGGAGCATCGAACTCAACAACCGCTACAACGCCAATACGACGCCTTTCCGCCTCAATGCCAACGTCAGCTACGGCAACCTTTGGCAGTTGGGCCACACGTTCGGGCTGAGCTATCAGGTGGCACCTGAGCGGGCAGATGATGCCCGTGTTTTTTCCGGCTACTACATGCTGCCCGTGCCCGGTCAGGACGGACTCAGCCTCATGCTCACGGGAACCAAGCAGGACAGCAACGTCTCCACCCTGGGTGGTGGTGCAGTGGCAGGCCGTGGAGAGGTTTTAGGCTTCCGTTTGCTGAAGCAGTTGCCATCTGAAGACGGTTTTTTCCATTCGTTAAGTTTCGGCATGGACTATAAGAATTTTGAACAGGATCTGATCGCGGCGGGCACGGTGAATTCATCTCCGGTCACTTATTTCCCAATGACGCTGAGTTATAGTGCCGGTCAGGTGCGCAAAAATAGCTACACCGACTTGAACCTGACGACGACGTTTCACCTTCGTGGCCTTGGCAGCAATGACACGGCTGAAGGCCTTGGCATAAGGCGGTATCAGGCGGATGATGGATTCTTTCATCTTCGGGGAGATATATCCCACACGCATGATTTACCAGGCGGCTTCAAGGCATTTGCTAAAATCCAAAGTCAGCTGAGCGGCTCTTCGTTGATTAACACAGAGCAGGTCTCCATCGGCGGACTCAGTTCTGTGCGTGGTTACCTTGAGGCGACGCAATTGGGCGACAGCGGCATAATTGGCACAGCCGAACTTCGCAGTCCAACGCTGCTGGGCGCAGAGGCCAAGGATAGTCCTGATGAATGGCGTTTTTATGCCTTCTATGATCAAGGCAGAGTTTTTGTTAACAAGACGCTACCAGCTCAGGCCAACTACTTTGATCTGGCGAGTGTCGGTATCGGCACAAGCATTCGTTGGCATGAGCATCTGCATGGTTCAGTTGACCTTGCCCTGCCGCTGATTGATCAGCCCAACGCCATCGCCAACGAGTTCAATGCCCGCTTCCGCCTTTGGTTCGATTTCTAATCTCCCCGACTTTTTTCACCACTCCTAAACCACGCTTCACTCATGTTTAATAGGTTCATCATCACTTTCGCTTTCGTGACTCTCGTCGGCTCCCTTTCAGCGGCGGAAAAAAATTGGCACGATGCCAAATGGACGATCCGCAAGAAGATCGACATCGACACCAAGAGCACCGCCATCACCGCGCCCATCGGCACCACCGCCGTCCTCGTGCGTCTGCATGAAGGCATCTTCAGTTTCATGTCAGGGCGTGAGGACGGCAGTGACCTGCGCTTCACGGCTGATGATCATAAAACTCTGCTCAAGCACCACGTTGAGAAGTGGGATTCCCTGCTCAACGAAGCCTATGTCTGGGTTCAGGTGCCAGATCTGAAGCCTGCCGCCGCCACCTCCATTTGGCTGTATTATGGCAACACGACCGAAGCCGCAAGCGCTGCCGCCGCCAAGGAAACGTATGATGAAAATACAACGCTGGTCTATCACTTCGCTGATGCATCAAAGGCTGGTGCTGACTCCTCTGCCTCTGGGGTGAATGCCGAAGGCGCGCCACCGCCAGCTGCAAGCTCGCTTATCTCGGGCGGTATGCGTTTGTTTGGTCAGAGCGCGATCAAGGTGGCGGCGAACCCCGCCCTGGATTGGGCCGCCGGCGCAGCCGCCACTGTTTCGGTTTGGATCAAGCCAAGCGCCTTGCAGGCAAATGCCGTCATCCTTAGCCGCCGCGAAGGAGCGAATGCTTTCATCCTCGGTCTCGACAACGGCGTGCCTTTTGTTGAGATCAACACCAAGCGCAGCACGGCAGGTGCTCCGATCGCCGCTGGTGGCTGGCATCATCTGGCCGCTGTGGCTGAGGCGGGCAATGTCACGGTGTATCTCGACGGCAAGTCCTACGGAGCCCTGACCGCTGCCCTGCCAGCCCTGAAAGGCATCATTGAGATCGACAAAGATACCTCAGCCGCCGCTGCTTCACTGGCAGGTTTCACCGGTGAGATCGACGAACTCCAGATCGCCAAAGTCGCGCGACCAGCCGGCTTCATCCAGCTTGCTGCAGTGAATCAAGGCACAGGTGCAGAGGCTGCCAAACTCCTCGTCGTCGGTTCTGATGAAGCTTCCGATCACGAGGAAGAAAGTGAGATGGCCAAGCATCTCTCATTGATCCAGGGCATTTCCAAAGATCTGACGATTGATGGCTGGGTCGTCATCTTTCTCTGCGCGCTCCTAGCCGTCGTCGGTTGGGGGGTTGCCATTGCAAAATTCTTCTATTTGAACAAAATCGGGAAAGCGAACAAGGTATTCCTCGAACGCTGGAAAAAGGTCTCCTCGGATTTGACGGCACTGGATTCGTCGGATGCCAACAGCATTAAGTCCATGGGCGGCACGGTCAGCGCAAAAGCGCAAAAGCTGATGAAGCACTCACCGCTGTATCACATTTACCATCTGGGTTCTGAAGAGATCGAACAGCGTGTGAAAAATGGTGAGAAGGAAGCGCCAAGCTCGTCCAAAGGACTATCCGGCCGCTCGATTCAAGCCATTAAAGCCACCCTGCACGGCGGACTGATGCGTGAAGTGCAGAGACTCAACAGCATGCTGGTGTATTTGACCATCGGCATTGCAGGTGGTCCTTACCTTGGTCTTTTGGGCACTGTTATCGGGGTGATGATCACCTTCGCCGTTATCGCCAAATCAGGAGAGGTTGAGGTGAACTCCATCGCCCCAGGTATCGCCGGTGCGCTGCTCGCTACTGTGGCTGGTCTCGCTGTCGCCATTCCGGCGCTGTTTGCCTACAGCTACCTCAGCACTCGCATCAAAGATGCCGTGAATGACATGGAGACCTTCATTGACGAGTTCATCGCCAAAATGGCTGAGCATTACAAAGAATCTTAAACCTCCATGCAAGCTGACAGCAAATCTTACGACGACATCAACGTCACGCCGATGGTGGATCTCTACCTCGTGCTCCTGTTGATCTTTATCATCATGACCACAGCGGGTGTGCAGGGAGTTAAAGTCAAGCTACCGCGCGGCGGCGCTGCGACCTCGACACCCATCGAAGGCCCGAAAATGCAGGCCGTCACGATCGACGATCAAGGTAACATCAAGCTGAATGCCACGGCTGTGACGATTGAAGAGTTGGGCACCAAAATGGAGGCTATCGTCGCTGCCACTCCCGACGTGCCCGTGGTGATCCGTGGTGACAGCAATGCCAACTACCAGCTCATCATGGATGCTTTGAATGCCGTTGGTCGTGCGGGTGTCACCCATGTTGGCTTGGCGACGCAGTCCAAAAAATAACGAGTTTTTGATTCATGAGTGCTAACGATTTAGACGACGAAGACGAACCCGGATTTTTCCGGCGCAATCTCGTGATGATCATCGTTGGCGCCTTAGTGCTGGCTGGGGGTGGCTATTTTGCCATGACCTCAAAACCATCCAAAGAAACCAAGCCTAAAAAGAAAATGGAAATGGTCATGGTGATGCCTATCATGCCACCGCCTCCACCACCACCGCCGCCGCCACCGAAGAAAGAAGAGCCGCCGCCGGAAGAAGAAGAGAAGATGGAGCAGCCGGAGGAAGAACCCCCGGAGAAGCCAGATAACAAACCTGATGCACCAAAGGACGAACCCCTGGGTACCGCACTCGTCGGTAATGGCCCTGGCGATGGTTTATCCATTGGCGGTGGTGGTGGCGGTGGCCGCGGCATCGGTGGCGGTGGTGGCGGAACCGGGTCAGCCTGGGGCAGGTATCAAGGCGTGATGTCGAGCCGAATCCAAGCAGCGCTGAGCCGGAACAACATCACTAAAACGGCTGAAGGCAGCGTCATCATACAAATCTGGTTAGACGCCACAGGGCGCATCACCAAAGCATCCCTCAACGGCAGCATAGGCGATCCCGCAGTGGACGCGGCCATTAGTGAGGCCGTCGTCGGCCTTGACCTGAACGAACTGCCGCCTGACCCACCCAAGCCCATGCCAGTTAAAATGCGCCTCACCCTGCGCAAGCCCTGATCTGTTTTGAATTTCTCCTACCATTCCATGCGTTCATTTTTCCTGCTCCTCATCAGCGCGGCTGCTCTCAGCCGTCTTACTCACGCGCAAGTCCCTGAGTTGCTCGAGCCGCTGCCTTTACCCATGCTCGCCGCCGCCGCTCCTGCCGCAGGCTCGCCAGCGGCGGCTTCGGCAGCGACAGAAGCAGCGCCACCGCCGAGCAGTCTGCTGCCTGATCCTAGCGCCGTTTCCAGTGCTCAGCCGACGGCGTCGCTTTCACAAAATGTGACGATCAATCTGATCAACCGCCTCGTGCAGCGCGGAGCCCTGACACAGGCAGATGCCGTGGATCTGATCCGCCTCGCTGAGCAGGACGCTCAGACCGCCCAAAGCCAGGCGCAGGTGCTGGCAGAAACGAAAGTTGCTTTAGAGCAGGCTGCCCCGCCGCCGCCACCAGCAGATGAAGACGAATACCGCGTCACCTACATCCCAGAAACCGTGAAGGACCAGATCCGTGAGGACCTGCGTAACGACGTGCTTGCTCAAGCGCGTGCAGAAGGCTGGGCCGCACCGAACCAGCACCAGGAGTGGACCTCCCGTATCAAGCTCTACGGTGACATCCGCATGCGTCATGACATGTTCATGTTCCCTGCTGGAAACGATAACACGGGTTCTTTCCCGAACTTCAACAGCATAAACACAGGATCGCCATACGATGTTTCCATCGGCAATCCTGTTCAGCCTCCACAGCTCAATGTGGATCAGGATCGTGAGCGTAACCGCCTGCGCATGCGCCTCGGCTTTGACATTGATATGGAAGATGGATTTACTGCCGGCATCCGCATGGCCACGGGTGGCAACAATTCGCCCGTCTCCACCAATCAAACCCTCGGTAGCACAGCAAGTGGCAGTTCCGCCCAGGGCGGTAACTTTTCCAAATACGAGCTCTGGCTGGACCGCGCTTTCATCAAATATGAGGGCCATCTGACGCCACACGCTGATCTGCTTATTTTGCTGGGACGCTTTGATAATCCCTTTATGACTAACAGCCAGATCATGTGGGATGAAGATGTCGGACTCGACGGCATTGCCTTCAAGATCACCAGCCCTTGGCAGCCTGGATTTAAAACCTTCTTCACCGCAGGTGCGTTCCCGGTGTTCACCAGCTATTTCAATTACGCCCCTAACAACCCGTCCAAGTACGAGAGCTATAATAAGTACCTCCTTGCCGCTCAGTTTGGCACGGAATTCAAAATTACTGACAAGATCGAGGTCAAATCCAGCATCGCCTACTATGACTGGAAGAACATCGAAGGCCAGCTCTCCGATCCCTATGTGCCGCTCAACGCCACCGATGCTGGCAGCACCGACAACAGTCGCCCATCGTTTGCTCAGAAAGGCAATACCTACCGTCCGATCCGTAACATCACTTCGAGTCCGCTTAATGGATTCGGCACCACCAACCAGTGGCAGTACTTTGGTTTGGCGAGTGAGTTTCGTCAGCTCTACTGGACAGGTAGAATGGACTTCAACCACTACGAGCCGATGCAGATTTCCCTGCTGGGTGAGTTCGTCAAGAACATCGCTTTTGACAGCGATCAGATCAGCACCTTTGCCGTCAACAACCGCGCTGGTGGAGATGGAGCATTTGATGGCGGTGACACCGCCTATTACGCCGGTGTGAATTTCGGCAAGCCGATCCCTGCTTTTGAAAAACGTGGTGATTGGGCCGTGGGCCTTGGCTATCGCCATGTTGAGTCAGACGCTGTCGTCGATGGCTTCACCGACTCCGTCTTCGGCGCTGGTGGCTCCAATATGGAGGGCTACACGATCAACGCCGCTATGGCCCTCTCTAAGCGCACCTGGTTCAGGCTCGCCGTAATGAGCGCCACCCAAATCGCCGGCCCCCAAATGAAAACGGATGTCTTCCTCATCGACTTCACCGCCAAATTTTAATCATGAAAAAATCCATCTGTTTCCTCATGGCCGCACTGGCCTTCAGCGCCATCAAATCAAACGCCGAAGAGGCGGAGGATCCCGCCATGGCCGTCCTCAAGCGCATGCGTGATTCCCTGCGCACGACGATGATCTTGCAGCAGAAAACTGAGGCGGACCGCGCTGCTTTGCAGGCAGAAAAAATCGACCTGGAGTCGAAGAATGCTGATCTCACCAAGAAGCTCGGAGCACTCGTCAAGCAGAGCGCCAGTGACCGTACTGCTGCCGAAAAGACCATCACTGATCTCAAGGAAAAGGGCAGTGAACAGACCGCCGAAATCGCGAAGCTTGATGAATCACTTGCCAAGTGGAAGGTCGGCTACTTGAAGATGGAAGAAGTGGCCAAAGGCAAAGAAGCCGAGCGCATGAAGCTTGCGGACAAGGTGATCGTTCTGGAGCGCCGGGTGGCAGACTACTACCGCAAGAACGATGAATTGTACAAGACCGGCAGTGAAGTGCTGACTCGCTATGAAAGCTTCGGTCTCGGCACCGCGATCGCCGCGCGCGAGCCTTTCACAAGGCTGACGCGCGTGAAGCTGGAAGGGCTAGTGCAGGACTACAAAGACAAGCTCACCGATCAGAAGATCCAGCCGGAAGATCCGAAGAAGACAGCCGCCGCACAGACTCCTGCAGCGACTCCTGCGCCAGCCAAACCCAGCCGATGAAGCCGTTTCTCTGCTCTTTCCTTGGGTTGCTCTGCCTGATGTTGCAGGCTCAAGAGCCTGCGGATGTGGTGCTCGGACGTCTTGGGGATGAGGACGTGAAGGCAGATGTGGTGCTGCCGACGCTCAATCAACTGACCGAGGAAGAACGCGCTGCCTTGATGCGTGATCCCGCTGCTTTGACCAAGCTGGTGCGCTCACTGATGATTCAGCGTCTGGTGCTGCGTGAGGCGCTGGAAAAGAAATGGGACGAGCGGCCAGAAGTTATCGACCGCATTCGTCAGGCCCGTGATACCGCCATCACAGATTCCTATTTGAGGGCAGTGGCCCAGCCGCCCGAGAGCTACCCGAACGAAGCCGAACTGAAGAGCGCCTATGAATCCCGCCGTGCGACTTTGGCGATGCCGCAATCGTTTCATCTGGCGCAGATTTTCATCTCTGATCCCAAAGGCCAGGACAAGCAGGCTGCCACAGCCGCACGCACACGGCTTGATAAGGTCCGCGAACTCGTGCGTGCGCCGGAGAGCGACTTCGCCGCCGTCGCCCGTGAGCACAGTGAGGAGCGTGAGAGCGCTGCGCGTGGTGGTGTGATCGGCTGGCTCACGCAGTTACAGATTCAGCCTGAGATTTTCGCCAAACTGCCGGAGCTGAAATTCAATGATGTTTCTGAGGCTCTGCGACTTGAGGACGGCTGGCATTTCGTGAAAGTGCTCGATGCGCGCCAGCCCTTTGTCCCAACGCTGGACCAAGTGCGCGCGGATCTGGTGAGAACGCTGCGCGGTGAGCGGGGCCGCACAGGCACGCAGGACTATCTATCGAAAAAGTTGCAGGAAACACCCGTGGTGATCAACGAACTGGCTGTCTCAAAGCTGCTGGTTTTACGCCCCACTTCGGGGGCCGCAGTTAAACCCTGATTCTCATTCTTATGCCATCCGTCACACCGCGCCGTCGTCGGCATTGCAGAAGCGGAGAGCCGTCCTGGTTCCACCGTATCGTAGCTCTTGCCTGCGCTTTCACTCTGCTGCCCGGTCCCGTGCCCGTGGCCTATGCGGCGGACATTTTGCGTCCGGGTATTAGGGGGGTATTGGGAGGAGGACCCGTGGGTACGCAAGCGGATGCAGGCGCGGGCGCAGGAACAGGGGCAGAAGCTGCAGCTACATCACGCGTTAATGCTCAGGACATGCTGTCCAGAAACACGCAGGCGATCCAAGCCGTGCAAAATATGCAGACGGCAGCCCGCGCGGCAGCGATCAGTGGAGCCAACCATTTGGGGCAAAATCCGAATCTTCCTGGGCAGACACTGCCAAATGTGCCGAATGGGTTAGGGGTCGGTGGTCTTGACATCAATGGCGCTCCTATCGGCGCTACCGCACCGGTCCAAGCTCTTGAGGCAAATGGGCGAACTTTGGTCAACATTGTTCAGGAACAACAACAGGCTTTTATCAATTGGAATACCTTCAATATCGGTAAAACCACCACGCTGAATTTTGATCAAAGTGCTGGCGGCGCAAGCGTGGGTGAATGGATCGTTTTCAATAAAATAACGGATCCTACTGGTAATCCGACCCAAATCTTGGGCAATATTCAGGCTCAGGGACAAGTGTATGTGCTGAATCAAAATGGCATTATTTTTGGTGGCTCCAGCCAGGTGAATACCCATACGCTGGTAGCCTCCGCCTTGCCGATCAATGACAACTTGGTGAGCCGCGGGTTGCTGAACCAGCAGGATGTGCAGTTCCTGTTTTCAGCGGTCAATCAGAGTGCCGGAGCGAAAGGAACGCCTGCGCATACGCCACCGGCCTCGTTTCTCGCCGATGGTAAAGTCGGTGACGTGACCGTGCAAGCAGGGGCAATCATCACCAGCCCGACCTCGGTAGAGAAAGTGGGGGGACGTGTGGCTCTTATCGGGGCCAATGTGACCAATCATGGTAGCATTGCCACCCCGGACGGTCAGACCATTCTCGCTGCAGGTCTTCAGGTTGGCTTTGCTGCTCATAATTCGTCTGATCCGAGTCTGCGTGGCCTGGACGTTTATGTGGGCGATGTTGGAACCTATGCTGGCACAGTGACCAATGACGGCTTGATCGACACCCCACGCGGTAACGTTACAATGACTGGTAAGGGCATCAATCAAAATGGAGTGATCACCAGCACGACTTCAGTGGCCTTCAATGGCCGTATCGATTTAGACGCTTCTTACAATGCTGTAAGCAATGCGAGCTATAATCCGATTCTTTATGCAGCATCACCGCCTTATTTAAATAGGACTAGCGGTCAGGTAAGTCTTGGAGCGGGTTCTGTGACGCAGATTCTGCCCGAATGGGCCTCAAAGGAGACTGTGGTTGGGACGCAGTTGGCACTCGTATCACAGATCAACCTACGTGGCTTATCAGTTCACTTCGCCGAGGATTCCGCCTTGTGGGCACCTAACGCCAAAGTTTCGGTCAATGCAGGTATCTGGGATTATGTCTCCAGTGTGGTTCCTCCTTCAGCCAATTTTGTGAACTCAGGGGGGCAAATTTACATCGATGCTGGTGCTGTGTTGAACGTTGCTGGTTCAAGCGATATTGAGGTTCCTGTTTCCCAGTATTTGCTCACGGTTCAGTTGCGGAGTAATGAATTGGCTGACTCCCCGCTTCAGAGAAACGGAGCACTGCGCGGTGAAACAATCACGGTCGATCTGCGTGAGACAGGAACTTTCAACGGGAGGATTTGGTATGGCACGCCTTTGGCTGATCTATCAGGTTATGTGGGCATCATTCAAAAAACAGTGGGTGAACTCACAACGGCAGCAGGCAGCATTGAACTGGCAGCTGGAAGCTCAGTGGTTGTGCAAAAGGACGCAGTGTTGGATGTGTCAGGCGGTTGGGTGAATGTTCAGCAAGGTCAGGTGACGACTTCGCAAGTTGTTTCGAGTGGGCAGATCATTAGTATCGCTGATGCCACTCCTGATCGTGTTTACTCGGGTTTATACACCGGCACGACAACGATCACTCAACCTGCTTGGGGGACATCTACCACGACGACCGCGCCATTTTCCCAAGATAGCTATTTGGATTTAGGCTATTTTCAGGGGGCAAATGCAGGCAAATTGAATATCAGCTCCTTCGGACTTGCTTTAGATGGAACATTGAGGGGAACAACGGTTGTGGGTTCACGTCAGCGCGCCGTGCAACCCGATCAGGCAACGTTAGCTTTGAGACTTCAAGCCCAAGCTAGCACGGAGCCTTATGCTTTATCCTACCCGACGCCTACCGTTTACCTGCGCTCAGGTGTAACGCAATCGGTAGCAGATGCCTTTGCCCTGGATGCCAACGGAGTCCCGCTGTCGCTCCGTTCGGATCGTCAGACAGAGATCAATCTCTCACCTGCGCTGGTGTCTGAATTTGGATTTGGCCATCTCAATGTGCAAAATGTCGATGGTCGTATTATTGTTCCAGAGACGACGAGTTTGGTCACGGCACCCAAAGGCTCGATCATACTGGCGGGAGCTGGAATTGATGTGGATGGCGACATTATCGCACGGGGTGGAGATATCTCCTTAACCGCTTATAACCTATCTCCGGCGGCGAGCTTTACCGAACTCCCAGCCGCAAATGTAGGTAGAGGTAACGTGCGTATCGGTGTCGCTGCCGTTCTCAATACGAGTGGGTTGATCCTTGATGATCGTGTGGTCACCGGTTCCGTGGCTCCCCTGGTGCTTGAGGGCGGTAATATCTCCATCAACGCGATGGGAGTGACCCTTGCTGCAGGTGGGATTCTGGATGTTTCCGGCGGAGCCCGGCTCAAAAACTCGCCTGTAGTGACCTATGGAGATGCAGGAACGATGAGTCTCAAATCTGGTCAGGATGTGAATGTGCTAGGGGTCCTTGGCGGTGGTTTAACGTTGGGTGCTGAGCTGCGTGGATTTTCGGGAGCTCAAGGTGGAGCGCTTACGATCCAAGCTCCGGCGATTCAGGTTGGAGGAACTGCAACGAATGCAGAAACCCTGCTGCTTACACCCGACTTCTTTAATCAGGGGGGGTTCAGCTCGTTTACGATGGCTGGTCTTGGTCGGCCCACGCTTGTATTGGGTGAATTTTCCCCTGCGATCTTGATTTCGGCAGGCACACAAATCACTCCTATTGTGAAAGGTTGGGAATTGAATCCGACGCCTCAGGATCAGAGCTCCTTGCTAAAAGTTTTCACCCGACAGGAAGGCTTGCGTAATACAGTCTCATTGAACTTTAAAGCTACAGGCGTGCTTGATCAGTTTGCTTCTAAGCTAGTAGTGCGTGGAGAGATCATCATGGAGAAAGATGCCGTTATCAAAACGGATGCTTTAGGTGCCGTCAATTTTGAAGGAGAGACCGTGGCAGTGGCAGGAACCGTGATTTCGCCTGGCGGTGCCATTTCAATTTCAGGTGCAAATAGGTTTGCTTCGTTTGATGACGTGCCAATGAATGCTTTTGTAACGGTCAATCTTGCGCCGACCAGTCTTCTTTCGACGGCTGGTAAGACCCTTCTATTGCCCAATGCGTTTGGTCTGCGGAAAGGTAGCGTTTTAGCAGGTGGAACGATCAATGTGAGTGGGAATATCGTAGCCGAGATAGGTGCTGTCTTGGATGCATCAGGAACCAGTGGTACCCTAGATTTAACCCCAGGAGAAGCTGGGTTCCTCAATGGAGCTTTTTCGATTCCCGTAACGAGTGGCTCAACGACGCCCATATATAATGGGGCTGTTAGCACGCCGGTAAAATTAGACAGCCAAGGCGGAACCATTACCCTCAAAGGTGGTCAAATGCTCTTTGTCGATGCTTTGCTCAGTGCTGAGCGGGGCGGAAGCAACGCAGCTGGTGGAACCCTGGAGGTATCCTCGGGACGCTTTTATTTACCTGGCATTGGCAGTTCACCGAACGACATCGATCTATGGGTTACTCAAAATACGCTCTCAATCCCAGCGCCCATTTATTCAGCGGGCGGCAATGCCATAGGACGAGTAGTGCGTGATTCAGGTGGGGCTGCGGTAATCTCTCAGGGTTATTTCAAGGCGAACAGTTTCACGAATGGGGGATTCGATTCACTGACGCTCCGTGGGAACGTGCAGTTCTCAGGTCCTGTGACATTGTCAGCTGCGGCAAGTCTGCATGTGGCTACGGGTGGCATTTTCACTTCAGATGCGGCAGTGAGTTTGAATGCTACTTACGTGAGCTTAGGTCAGGCTTTTCGCGTGCCAATGCAGTCTCAGCAGGACGAGATTTATGCCTTCACCCAAGGCAGTCCATTTTTTGTTAGTCCAGCGCACGGCGCAGGAAGTTTGAATGTCAACGCAGGAACCATTGATATCGGCTTCCTGTCATTGCAAAATACTGGAAGCGCAGAGTTCGTGGCAAATAACGGCGACATTCGCGGCAGTGGTAGTTTGAATATTGCTGGAGACATCATCATGCGTGCCGGTCAAATTTACACGCCGACCGCTTCAACGTTTACCATAGCGGCCTATGATTATACGAATGGTTCAGGTCAGCAGCGTGGTTCGATTACCTTTGAGTCTTCGGGTGTGCGCGGCCTGCCGCTATCTGCTGGGGGCACGCTGAATGTCTATGCCCATACGATCAATCAAGGCGGCACTCTTGTTGCTCCAGCAGGGATCATCAATCTTGGCTGGGATGGCCGAGGTGCTAGTCCCCTGGATCTACTCTCTGGAGCGGGCATTCAAGGAGGTGTTTCTTTGCCAACGACGGCGAATTTAAACATGCTCACTGGTAGCCGCACCTCTGTGTCTCAGATCGATCCGATCACGGGACTTGGCATTGTGATACCTTATGGATTCAGCAGCGATGGTTTAAACTGGATTGATCCCCAAGGTGTCGATATCTCGGGTGGTGGTTTAGCTGTAAAAGCAGTGAATACTTCAGCACTGAGCATCAATTCGGAAGCTAATTCAGTGGTTGATCTGCGTGGTGGCGGTGACTTGTATGCCTTCCGCTGGCTGAAGGGCACCGGAGGCACGTTGGATATTCTTGAGAGTGAAGGCAGCTTTGCCATCTTGCCGAATTATACGGCGGATTATGCGCCCTTTGGACGTTTCAATGAGACCAACAGTACGTTGAACCTGGCTAGTTCACAGTCAGGTTATCGAAACAGCACCTTGCATGCAGGCGACCGCATTTATCTCAATGGAGGCAGTGGTTTACAGAGTGGTAATTATACGTTGTTGCCAGCTCGTTATGCTTTGCTCAGTGGCGCGTTTCTCGTCACACCTAAAACTGGCGAGCCATTAGGCTCAGTGGTCATACCCGGTGGTGCTTCGCTAGTCTCTGGATATCGGTTTAACTCCCTCAATCCAAATGCGCAAAACCCAGGGCTCTACTCTAGCTTCGAGGTGGCGCCTGGATCGGTCGTGGACAAGCGCGTGAACTATGAAGATTACTCGGCCAACACTTTCCTCAAGCAGCGCGCTGCTGCGCTGAACCTGGCCGCACCTCTTGTGCCAGTCGATGCTGGACGCTTGCTGCTCCAGGCCGTGAATCAAATGACATTACTCGGTCAGGTCAGAGGCAGTGGCTATAGTATCGAGGTCACTAAGGATGGAGTCACTAAAATCGAGCAAATTGGACGTGGTGCCGCCATCGACATCAGCAGCCCGTCGGACATTCTCATCGCTTCAACCGGAACGACTGCCGCTTCTGGCGTGCTCGTGCTTGATGCCGGGCAGCTCAGTGCCTTTGGTTCTTCCAGCCTCCTAATCGGCGGCCAGCGCAACACGACCACTGCAGGGACACTTCTCACCACGAGTGCCACTAATATCACTTTGGCCAATTCCGCCGTGTCACCGCTCGCCATGCCGGAACTCATCCTCGCGGCGACGGGCAATATCACGCTCAATGCCGGTGCCACCATCACCCAGACTGGCACGCTGGCATCTGCCGCGGACACGCTCTCAGTTAGCGGGAACGGCGCTCTGCTGCGCGTGTCTGCTGATGCCAGTGCCCAAATGCTGCGCTCTGGCGTGACGACCGCCGCTGGACCTGCTTTGACGATCGGCGCTGGCGTGAACCTCACGGGCACCAGCCTGACCTTGGACTCCACAAGTGTCATGAATATCGACCCTGCGGCAGTCTTGGCCGGGCAGACACTAAACATCAACAGCAGTCGCATCAGTCTGCAGTTGACCAATCCGGGGGCGCTTGAGGCAAACCCAGGACTCGTCCTGACAGGCACCGCCTTGCAGAGTATCCAGAATACCAAATCGCTGGCCTTGCTTAGCTATTCATCCATCGACTTCTATGGCACCGGCCAGATCGGATCAGCATTGACGACGACCGCCCTTTCGCTGCGTGCTGGTGAACTCCGTGGCTTCAATAACGGCGGCGGCACCGTGACGCTCGCCGCTCAGAACCTGCTGCTCGACAACTTTGCCTCAGGCACTGTTCCCGGGGCTGTCACGGGCATGAACGGCACCCTGGCTTTGCAGGCAGACACACTACGCCTCGGCGCGAACACGCTGAGGATCGACCAATTTGCGAACGTCAATGTCACCGCCTCCAAAGGCATCCTCGGTCAGGGTGCGGGCAGCCTCATCGTCCAGGGAGCATTCAACGCCACGACGCCCGTCATCGCAGGCGATGCCTTCTCCGCACAAGCCATCAGTGCAGGCGGGAGCATGACGCTAGCCGCTGCATCGGGCACTCCGATCATCGGCGGACTCGGTGCCACTCTGAGTTTGTCAGCTTCATCCATGAGCGTCGGCAGCGACATCGTGCTGCCCAGCGGCAAGCTCACGCTAGCAACGACCTCGGGAAATCTCGATGTGTCTGGCAAACTCAATGTCGGCGGAACCGCACAGACTTTCTTTGATCAGATCAAGTACACCGACGGTGGCCGCATCGACCTGATTTCTTCTGGCGGCTCGGTGAACTTGCTTGCAGGCAGCTTTGTGAACATCGCCGCCAATGCGGCGGCTGGGAATGCAGGAACACTCGCCGTCACGACCACCACTGGCACGCTCAATTTGGGCGGCACGCTGAGCGGCACCGGAGGCACCGGCGGACAAGCTGGCTCCTTCGTCCTCACTGCTGGTAATCTGCCGATACTGGGAGCACTCAGTGCCACCCTCAACAACGCCGGATTGAATGGCTCACGCAGCATTCGTGTGCTCAATGGTGATGTGCTCGTGGACGGCACCACCACGGCCAACGTCTTCGATCTCTCTGCGGACCGTGGCGGCATCACGGTGACCGGCTTGATCAATGCCTCAGGTGTCACCGGTGGCAGCGTGACCTTGCAGGCCGCTGAAAGCGTCACCCTCACCAGCACGGCAAGCATCACAGCAGCGGCGCAAAAATTTGACCGGGCGGGTAAGGGTGGCTCCATCTCGCTCATGGCTGGCTCGCAGCGTGACGGCATTTTGAGCACCAGTGCCTTGCTTGATCTGCAAACAGGCTCACAAATCGACCTTTCCGTGGCGACCAACATCGCTGGCAGCACGCTGAATGCCGTCGCCAATACCGCGATCAATGTTCCTGCCAATCTCAACGGTTACGACACGATCACGGCCACCCAGGCTGGTATTGTCACTCTGACCAATGGCAGCACGATCAATCTGGCGGCGAACACACCCACCAGCCTCATCGGCGCGATAAGCGTCACCTTGTCTGGTGACGGTGACATCGCTTTCGCGGGCAGTGCTGCTTGGGGCCTGAACACCGGCACTCTGAATCTGCGCGCGCCGCAGAATGCCGCCGCCGATGAGCTGCAAATGAACGCGATCAACGCACAGATTACCGGTGCCTCGCTGATCACGGCTGAAGGCTACAAGATTTTTACTCCGACAAGCGGCACGCTCAATGCAGCGGCACTGACCAGCATCACCTCAAACGCCACCACCTTCACTGGCAACACCAACACCATCACCGACCGTCTCCTCGCCTCGAACAATGGTCTGCGCTCTCAGTTCTTCCTTGTGCCTGGAGCGGAAGTCATCAACCGCGCCGGTGATCTGACCCTGGGAACGAACACCTCCACCATTGCCGCTGGTGACTGGAATCTTGCTACGGCCAGATTTGGTCCCAAGAGCGTGCCGGGTATCCTCACCATGCGTGCGGCAGGCAATATGGTCTTCTTTAACAGTCTTAACGATGGCTTCACCACCGGTGCCTATAACTCTGCGCTGCTAGCCTTCAACGCATCCTTGCCCTCCAATCTGCAATCCTGGTCCTACCGGCTTGCGGCAGGTTCGGACTTTAACGCCGTGGATTTCCATCAGGTACAGTCCCAGACGGCGCTGGCGACGGACAAAGGCTCGCTTCAGATCGGTCGCAATGCAGGGGCCGCCATTGCCACGATTCCTGGGGCGACCGCGACCACTGCTCTGGTCGTCAATCCCACCGCCACCACGGGGCGTTTCCAGGTCATCCGAACCGGGTCTGGTAACATCGACATAGCCTCAGGTAGGGACGTGCAGTTTCTAAATGTGTTCGCCTCCATCTATACCGCAGGGACTGCTGTGGAGAATGCAATGTTGGGAGGCACGTTTGATGTGCCGCGTCCTGATATGAGCACCCTAACCTCAGCTGCTGGAAGTCTTGGGGCAAACCAGCAGTCTCCACGTTACCCAGCCCAATACTCAATGGCAGGTGGCAATGTCACCATCAATGCCCAGGGAGATGTCACTCAATTGACGCGTAACATAGCTAATCAATTGGTTGCTGAGTCCAGACGGCAATTGCCGACCAATTGGCTATATCGTCGTGGTGCCGTTGATCCTGTTTCGGGTTTCTTTGCCCGATCACGTTATCATACAACGTTGAGCACAGACATTGCATCCACCAGTTGGTGGGTGGACTTCAGCAATTTCTTCCAGAGTGTCGGAGCTTTGGGCGGTGGTAATGTGACCTTGATTGCTGGTCGGGATATCAGCAATGTCGATGCCGTGGTGCCGACCAATGCGCGGATGCAGGGCAAGGACAGTCTTGGCACTGCCATCGCGCCGAAGGCGAACAATCTCATCGAGCTTGGCGGTGGTGATTTGATCGTGCGATCGGGCCGCAACATTGATGCTGGTGTTTATTATGTGGAGCGCGGCACAGGCACCCTTGCGGCGGGGGATTCCATCCGCACCAACAGCACACGCTCAGCCTCTCTCAATTATATTAGTTCATTCACAACTCCAAGTCTGTTGGCAGAGCAAACTTGGATGCCGACAACTCTATTTGCCGGTAAAAGTAGCTTCAATATCAATGCACGAGGTGATGTGCTTTTAGGTCCTGTGGCCAATGTCTCTTTGTTACCCCAAGGCTACAGCAATAGTTATTGGTACAAGACTTACTTCTCCACTTATGCTGCAGATAGTAGTGTCAATGTTACCTCCCTTGCCGGAGACGTGACCTTGCGGTCGAGCATCACGCTTCCTTCCCCAGGAACGGTTGGCACATCAGTGCCAATTATCCAAGCTTGGTACCAAAATCACCAACTGCTCGGAGCCAGTACAGGTGCGAATGGTGGTGCCAGCTCCTCTTTCTATCAACCTTGGTTGAAGCTGGTCGAAAGCAGTGTGCGACCTTTCACTGCCTCCGCCAGTTTGCTTCCAGGTGCGCTGCGAGTGACGGCCTTCGCAGGTGATTTAAGTGTGATAGGAAGTTTAAATTTGTCACCCTCTTCGCAAGGTGCTTTAGAATTATTCGTGTCTGGCGCTATCAGTGGCTTGAATGCTAATGGATCGACGACGCTTAACGGTGTCAGGCAAACGGTTTGGGGCGCAGGTCGGATCAATTTGTCGGATGCCAATCCAGACGCAATACCAGGTTTGAACACACCCTTTGCCTACCAGAATCTGATGCCATCAAGAACATCGACCTCGGCCAATGCCACGCGTGACAATTTCCTGGCGGGAATTGACAGTCTTTTCCTAGAAACTGGGTCCACAACGGGATCAAAAGCAGCCCTTCAAGCCAAGCAGGCACTCCACGCAGCTGGCCTTCTGCATGCCGACGACACTTCTCCGGTCTATATTTATGCCAACAGCGGATCCATCAATGGACTGACAGTCTTTTCAGCCAAATCGGCTCGAGTCATCGGCGGTCTCGATGTTTCAGATGTCTCGCTGTATTTGCAGAACAACCGCGCCAGTGATCTTTCTCTTGTTTCCGCTGGGCGCGACCTCATCGCCTACAATGCGAATACGCCACAGCGTGTCAATTCGCGGAGCCTTGGAAATGTTGTTGGCTTGGGTGAAGACCCGTTGGCGGGGGATATTCAAATCAGTGGTCCTGGTACTCTCCAAGTGCTAGCAGGACGTAACATCGATCTCGGCACCGGTTCCAACAATCCAGATGGGACTGGCGTGGGCATCACCAGCATCGGCAACGGCCGTAATCCGTATCTGCCTTTTGAAGGCTCCGACATCTTCGTTGCCGCAGGCATGGGCAATGCTGCTGTGGGTCTGAGCGACAGCGCAGCGAACTTTAATCAATTCATCACACAGGTTATCTCTGTTCCAGGAGGTGAGCGCTATCTCGCTGAGGCTGTTGGCATTCTAGGTTTGACGCAGGATCCTTCGAAGACTGAAGCTGAGGGTATTCAAGTCAGTTCCGTCAATTCTGGTGGAGCTGCTCAATTGGCCGGTATTCAGCCAGGTGATACCATTTTGAAAATCGCAGGCAAAGAGGTGAACGGAAATTACGATGACAGCTACTTGTCTTATGGAATGAAAGTCGGCGAGAGCACGAAGATCACGGTTCTACGGGACGATCTCACAATTGAGCTTGATATCACGCCTGGTAATAAACGACTTAACCTCCAAGATCCGCTCCTGACTCTGGAACAACAGAAGCAGCTGACACTCTCAGTTTACAACCTTGTCTTGAGGGATGCTGGGCGTGATTACAATAACCCAGACAGTGTCAATTTCCGCTCCTATGAAGCTGGTTTCAATGCCGTCAAAGCGCTCTTGCCTACCAAGTCTGCGGGTGGCATCTTTACCCAAGCCCGTGACATCCGCACCCGCAGTGGTGGTGACATCACGCTGCTCTCTACAGACGGTGGACTTGCCCTTTCACCGACGGTGATTGGTCAGCAACTGGCACCTCCAGGGATTGTTACTGAATCGGGTGGAAACATTTCCATCTTCACTGATGACAGCGTTGATCTGGGGATTTCCCGAATCTTCACCCTCAAAGGCGGCGATATCAGCATCTGGTCATCCTCCGGTGACATTGCTGCGGGCTCATCCGCAAAAACGGTTCAATCGGCTCCTCCAACGCGTGTGTTGATTGATCCACAAAGCGCCAATGTCACCACTGACCTAGCTGGCTTGGCGACTGGGGGCGGTATCGGGGCTCTGGCTACAGTCGGTATTCTCAAGCCTTCCAATATCGACCTGATTGCCCCGATCGGTGCTGTGGATGCGGGTGACGCTGGTATTCGCGCTACAGGGAATCTTAACATCGCAGCTAGCGTCGTTCTCAATGCCGGCAATATTCAGGCCTCTGGAAGTACTAGTGGCGCACCATCCGCCCCGTCTGTTTCATCCCCAAGCATGGGTGGCCTTGCAGCAGCGGCCTCCTCGGGTGCTGCCACCAATACGGCTGCTGCTAAACCTCAGGGAGGTGAGCAGCAGAAATCAGGGGAATCCAAGCCTCTCTCTGTCATCAGCGTCGAAATCCTAGGTTATGGTGGTGGCAGTGATGACGATGAGACAAAGAAAAAGAAAGTCACCGCGCAGCTCTAGATTATTTGTAGCTCGTCATTGCGCGTTTGCAGCGCGGCTAAACGGGCACTCGCATCGTGAACGTGGTCTCAACTCCGGGAGTGCTAGTGAGGCCGATGGTTCCGCCGTGGGCTTCAATGGCGCGGCGGACGATGCTGAGGCCCAGGCCGGTGCCTTTGATCTGCGGACTGTGGTGTTTGTGACCACGGTAGAAGCGTTTGAAAACAAAGGGCAGGTCGTGAGTGGCGATGCCGATGCCGTTGTCACTGACGGTGAGTAGAATGTGATCGGCGAACCACTTGCCCGTGATCTTGATGACGAGACCTGGGTTGGGGTTCTCTTTGAGCGAGTTTTCAATGAGATTGCTGAAGACCTGATCCCAATAAAAACGATCTCCGCGCATGTGCCCGCCATCGGCCGGCAAGTCGAGATCGATGCGTGCATCACGCTGTTGAAGCATGGGGGCGAGCTGGTCCAGTGAGTCCTGCATGCAGGCACGGGCGGTGAAGGGCTCGATGTTTAGCGCCGAGTTACCATTCTCAAGCCTCGAGATGGTGAGCATGTCCTCAATGATGCGGACGATGCGCTTGCCATGTTTTTCCATGACGTCGTAGCAGCGCTGGATGGTGGCCGCGTCCTTGAGCACACCGCTTTGCAGGGTTTCAACATAACCATTGATGAGTGTCAGCGGAGTGCGCAGTTCGTGGGAGGCATTGGCGACGAAATCTTTGCGGATCTGCTCGGCCATCGTTTGCTCGGTGATGTCATGCACCATGAGCCACGCACCGCTTTCCGCCTTGGCAGGCAGGGGCGCGGCTTCGATGAGGTAATAGCGACTCGTCAGGCTAGTACTGTTGGAAAGCTCGATCTCGCGCACGATGCGGCGTTGCTCTTTGAGCGCACTTTGGACGACATCGGTGATTTGATGGTCCTGAAGCTCCTCAATGAGCATGCGACCGCGATGGATGCGAGTCTTCTGAAAAAGGTGCGCCAGCGTGCGATTAGAGAATTTGATGCGCATCTCATCATCGACGATAGCCACACCTTGGCGGATCTCGTTGAGTAAAGCCTCAAACAAGCGGCGCAGGTATTCTTCTTTGACGAGCGCATGATTGGCCTCTTTAAGGCCAACAAAAAGCGCAGCGAGCTTGTCGGCCTCGAAGGTCTTGAGCCCAGCCGCGTGGGTGACTTTTTCAACGCTGCTACGCCACATTTTCTCGCGCCACCATGCCCACACGATGAGGGCGATGATTGCGATGCTGAGAGTAATATTCATGTGGGAGTGTACGTGTGCGGTTAGTCTTCAGAGCGTTCTTTTGCCACAGAAAACGTCAGCACTGCTCATGCAAGGACTCAACCTGCAAGACATACTCTGAACGTTCCGATCAAGCGGCGGCAGCAATATCTGTGGGGTTGACCACAAACTGATAACCCGTTCCACGCACGGTGACGACATGCTTGCCCGCAGCGCCTAATTTTTCACGCAGACGTTTGATGTGAGTGTCGAGTGTGCGGGTGGCCACATCGTCAGAGTAGCCCCAAACCTCACGCAAGAGTTCGCTACGAGTATGAACGGCACTGGTGTTTTCCAGCAGGACGGCCAGGAGCTTAAACTCGGTGGTGGTTAGGTCGATGGTGGTGTCGTTGTGGAAGAACTTCATGTTCTTGCGGTCCAACAGGAAGGCTCCGTTCTTCACTTCTGAGACATGAGTGACTTTCTTGGTGCGGCGCAAAATGGCACTGATGCGCAGAGCCAATTCGCGCGGTGAGAAGGGTTTCGTCAGATAGTCGTCAGCACCGAGTTCGAGCCCGTTGATCTTGTCTGTGATCTGAGCTTTGGCGGTGAGCATAATGACGGGCACGCTGCGGGTGCGGCTGTCACCACGGAGGCGCTTGAATGCGGTCATGCCATCTTGGCCCGGAAGCATGATGTCAAGCACGACGAGGTCTGGCTGCTGCTCCAGCACGGTGGGCATGACTTGTAGGCCGTTGGTGATGCAGAGGCAGTCGTGCCCTTCACGCATCAGATGCAGTGAGATTAGCTCCGAAATATCCGGCTCGTCATCGACCACTAATATTTTGCTCATAATGATATTTGTTTACGTAGTATAACAAAGCAAAGACAAGTCGTTCTTGGTGACGACTGCGTCACACGCCGACCCTATCGGGTGACGGAAGTGTCAGATAAGAGGCGGGCAGCAGAAAGCATGGGTAGATTTCATCGTTGAGTGCTGCGCTATTCATACTCGTAAAACGATTGTCGCGCCTTTGTGGACTGGCAGCTTTTTGTCAAAGCATCGGAGAGGTGCTTCCAGGCTTGCGGATGAGTGGGGCAAAAGCACTGCGGGGCCTGCCGCTGGTTATCGGGCCCGGATGAACTGAGTGGTTTTCAATTCCATGGGAACTTTAGCACTGGATCGCTATCGCTTTCGTGAACGTATGAAAAAATGACCAGCAGGCTTCCGCCTCCACATTGGCGGCGGCTTGGGTGGTGGGCAGCTCTGGTATCGTAATGCCACGACCACGGGCCAAGAAGCTAGCTGATGCCCTGCCATTACCGAAGCGTTCTAACGAACTTAAAGCCTATGCCAGCGTCGCTAAACTTATCAGCAACATCAGGCGAGCTCTGCGCAAAGGCATTGCGAAGAAAGGGTTGATTTGGCATACTCTTAACTCACTTTGGACCGACCAATCTCGTGACTGAACTCCATCTCATCGACACCATCGGCCCGTTTTTTCGCGGCTATGATCGGCGTGTTATCAACTGGTCGAAGATCCCCTGGGATCACGCGGGCAGTCAGGGTTCGGCCTGGTGGGAAACTGTTTGCAGTGAGCTAAACGTGCTGGCCTTGCAGGCAGCAAGCTGGGGATTCAATGCGGCTTCCATCGATGATGTGGCACATCTGGCTGATCACGACTGGCTCGAGCCTGAGGTTCGGCACAGAATCCAGCGCTACCGCACAGAGATGCGGCGCTGCTTTGAAGTGCTGCACTGCGCTGGTCTCAGCCTGCATGTGACGATGGATGTCTTTTCGGCAACGCCAGAATTGCTGAGGCGGATGGATATGAACCGCACCAGTGTGAATGACTATCTGTGTGATTTGCTGGATCGGTTCTTCACCGACTTCCCCGATGTCATGGGCGTGATCGTGCGCATTGGCGAGTCAGATGGTAAAGACGTGCGGGATGACTTTCAAAGTCAGCTCGTTATCAAAACTCCCCAAGATGCGCGCGCGTTTTTGCAGGCGCTACTGCCTGTTTTTGAGAAGCATGGTCGGCGGCTGATCTTCCGCACCTGGACCGTGGGAGCTTATGCCATTGGAGATCTGATGTGGCACCGGGATACCTTCAAGCGGGTGTTTGCGGGACTCACTAGCCCAGCCCTTGTTGTGTCGATGAAGTATGGCGAGACTGACTTTTTCCGCTACCTGCCGCTGAATCGAAACTTCTTCCGCACACCCCTAGCCAAGATCGTGGAACTACAAACGCGGCGTGAGTATGAGGGCTGTGGCGAGTACCCCAGTTTCACGGGCTGGCTCTACGAACAGTATGCGCGTGAGCTGCGTCAGGCTGAGAACGTCATCGGTTGCATGGTCTGGGCGCAGACGGGTGGTTGGGTGCCTTTTCGTCGGCTGGCCTTCCTCGATCCCGAAGCGCTATGGACTGATCTCAATACCTTTGTTACCATCCGTGTTATGAGGCACGGAGCGCTTGTTGAAGATGCTGTGCGGGACTTTGTCAAAGAGCGTCATCTGGGTGATGCAGATGCTCTGCTAGAGCTCCTGCGCCTATCTGACGAATGCATCCGCGAGCTGCTCTACATCGAGGAGTATGCGCGACAAAAGCTCTTTTTTCGGCGCGTGCGCATCCCGCCGATGTTGCAGGTCTATTGGGGAAACATCTTCATCAGTCATAGTCTGAGGCGACTGCTGCGCTACTTTGTCCGGGATGCCGATAGCGCGCTGCGCAGTGCCCAGCGCTGCATGGACAATCTGGACCGCATGCTGCCGCTTGCCGAGCGTGCCGGCGTCTCCGTGGCTGATATTGGTTACATGCGTGACACGTTTCACCTTCTAGCACTCTCGCGTGAATACTACTTTGCAGAGGATGCACCTGATATCGAGGAGCGCATCGTCGCGGCCAAAGCTGCGTACAAATTGAAGTATGCCAAGCGTGGCCTGCGTGCGCGTTATCGCATCAAGACAGATTTTAAACCGCTGCTGCTCAACCCCAAGCATCTTGCCTGGGCTATTCAATTTCTCATGCGGCGTCAGCGTGGCTACCGCATGGTGGATCGGCTTATCGTGCTCAGTGGGTTGTCACTGATTTATCGCCTGATCGCAACGCGTAAACCGCACTGGATTCCTGGGTTCGCCTCCAAGAGCGCCATGGGTGTGGACGTTGTGTTTAAATAGGAGGCATTTTTCCAGTGACGCATTCGTCACGCAGGCACGTTTTGTTAGCCATAAAATCTGCTTTCTGTAAGGGTGAAGTACCACTAGTTCATGCACACATGAGATTGCTGCTCATCACCGACACTTACCCACCAGACATCAATGGAGTGTCACGCACGCTTTTCACCCTCGCGGGTGGTCTAGCTGCACGCGGGCATGAAGTGGAGATCGTGACCACCCTGGCCGCAGGGCAGGGTGAGGAGTCGCTGAAAAGACACGTCATGATGGCACTGCCGCTGCCCGGTTATCCAGGGCTGCGGATGGGTATCTCGACGACTTGGCAGATGCAGGGACTCTATGAGCGATTCAGGCCAGACGTTATTTATGTGGCCACAGAGACGCCGCTGGGCATTGCCAGTATTCGCGCGGCATCGAAGATGGAAATCCCCGTGGTCTCTGGCTTTCACACGAATTTTCAATCCTACCTCGAAGACTATTATCTGCCGGGCCTTGAAGCCCTAGCGCAGGGATTTCTCCGCAGCATCCATAACCAAACGGCACGCACACTGACACCGAGTGCCGATACGGCGGCGATGCTCGAAAAGTGGGGCATTAAGAATGTCGGCGTTCTCGGGCGTGGCGTGGACACCGAACTTTTTAATCCAACTCGGCGCAGCGCCGCCCTTAGAGCTGAGTGGGGAGTTGATGACTCGACGCCTGTCGCAGTCTACGTGGGGCGCGTCGCTGCCGAAAAAAATTTGTCGCTGCTTCTGCAAGGCTTCGCGGCATTTAGAGAAATGCACCCGAAGGCGCCCTGTGTCGTCGTGGGTGACGGCCCTCGGCTCAAAGCACTGCAAAGTGAGCACCCAGAGTGTCTCTATGTTGGGTCAAAAACTGGCACCGAACTCGCTGAGTGCTATGCCAGTGCGGACGTGTTTATTTTTCCCAGTATCAGCGAGACCTTCGGCAATGTGGTGCTGGAAGCCATGTCCAGCGGCTTGCTGCCCGTTGCCTATGACTATGCGGCAGCGCGTCAGGTCATCCGATCCGGTGAAAATGGCTGGCTGGCTGCCTTTGATGATGAAGCCGCCTTTCTCGGCGCTCTGCGTCAGTCAGCAGCGAGCTGGTCTGATTCCGCGATGCGTGCTGCGGCTTGCGATTCGGTCAGCGAGTTTGGCTGGCGGCGTGTCATCGAGCAGTTTGAAGGTGAACTTTTCGCGGTGCAGACTAATAAACCTACCCTATCCCAATCATGAGTGAAGAAATCGACGATACCCCAGATGCACCGGCTGATCCTTCCCGTTCGAAATTAAAGCTGCGCGTACGCACGGTCTTTATTTCTGATGTTCATCTTGGTATGCCGGACTGCAAAGCGGCACAGGTCTCCCATTTCATTCGTCACGTCCAATGTGACCGACTGATCATGAACGGCGACATCATCGATGCGTGGTATTTAAAAAGCTCAGGCGGCTGGAACAAGTCACACACCCATTTTCTGCGCACTGTGCTCAAGAAGATGGAGAAGGAGAGCACCGAAATCCTTTATTTACGCGGCAATCACGATGACATTCTCGACCGGTTCATTCCCATCCAGCTCGACAATTTTCTCATCACCAATGAACACATCCACCACACCAAGCGTGGTGACTACCTTGTCGTGCATGGCGACGGGTTTGATCATGTGACGACGAACCACCCGTGGATCGCCAAGCTCGGCGGTGTTGGTTACAACATCCTTTTGCGCGTGAACCGGATCTACAATTGGTATCGTCTTGCCCGTGGGAAGGAGAACTTCTCACTCAGCCGCTGGGTGAAGCTCAAAGTGAAATCCGCCGTGAGCTTCGTCAGCAAATATGAGGAGCAACTCCAGGAATTGGCACGAGCCAGGAATTGTAAGGGCATCATCTGCGGGCATATCCATAGCCCTGCCAATAAGATGGTCGGTGAGACTCACTACCTTAACTCTGGGGACTGGGTCGAGTCCATGACCGCCATTTTGGAGCATGACAACGGCGACTTTGAAGTCATCTCTTATGACGATTTCTGCCAGCGGACGAACCGTCAGCCTAAGGGATCGATCAAGAGTGTGAGTGTGACAAACGAGGTGAAATTAAGCGTCGAAAATGTGACGTTGCCCATGTAACCTAGGGAAATCCTGTCCCAGATATGCATGACCACATTTTGACTTCCTTCAACGCCGCCCTCACCAGCCTCCGTGAACAGGTGCTAACGATGGCCAGCATGGCACGAAAAAATCTCGCCAGTGCTATGCGTGGGCTCATGGAACGCGACTCGGATCTCTGCAATGCGGCCATCGCTGCGGACCAGGACGTGAACGATCTGGAGAAAAACATCGATCAGCTTGGGATGCAGATTCTTCTGAAATTTCAGCCCACCGCCCACGACCTCCGTCAGGTGATGGGCACCGTCCGCATCGCCAACAATCTCGAACGTATCTCCGATCAGGCCTGCGGCATCGCCAAACGAGCACGCAACATCAACAATCTGCCCGAGATTGCCGAGTTGAAACTTATTGAGCCGGTCTATCATCTCTGCGCTCGCAATCTAGAGAGCAGCATGCAGGCATTTACGGATGCCGATCCTGATGCCGCTGCACAAGCTCGTTTGGCTGACAAACTGCTTGATGCTGCCGAGAAGGCTTTTGACAGTTCATTGCTGCAAGTCATGGAAGAGCGTCAGGCACCGCTCGAAGGCTACCTTCACCTCATATTTGTGGCACGCTTTCTTGAGCGTGTAGGTGACCATGCAAAAAACATCTGTGAGGACACAATCTTCATCGAAAGGGCGCAAGACATCCGCTTTGGCAAAAACAAGCGTGCAGACGCGGTAGGCGCTTAGTTTAGAAGGCAGACAAATAACCTGTTTGTTCTGACATCAGAACTGCAAACGTAAATGAAGCCAAATAAGGCTGCGGCGTGGATCAAAGAGAAATTGCAAATTGTGTTAGGCGGCGGCGGCACCACGGTTGGCTGTCTCCATGAGCAGGACTACAAGCTCATGGTGCCGCGGCGGTCTTCTTTTTGCGTTTGCTCTTTGTCTTGGTTTTGCCGGACGTGGCGGCGTTGTATTGCGACCAGCTGGGCTTTCGCTTCAATCCAGCAGGCCAATGAATGATGGCTGGAGATGAGATGCCGCCTTCGAACTGGTTCTGTTTATAAAACTGGAAGAGCGAGTTCCGCGCCCAGGCCCAGCCGGTGCTGTCGCCCCAATTCAACCATTCGGGTATGTGCTGGGGGCGTGGTGATTCATCGGTGTCAACGGGCAGCAGGCCGATTTGCTTCTGCTTGGCGACTCGCGCAGCGCGAATCTTATCCCAGCCGACATCGTATCGGCCGAGGTGCTTTTTAAAGTCCTGCTCCAACGGCTGCAGCGGCGCATGAGGTGCGTTGAAAGCGATGTATTGAAACCACGGCTTCTTCGCGGCTCGTGCTTCACCAATAAACTCGATCGCACGATCGACGTTTGCGATGGTGGTGTAGAAGCCTTTCTCGGGAACCCTGAATGGTTCGCCGTTGAGGCGGAAAGGAAGCAACGAGTGAAGAACTGAGCGTGCAGAGAAAAAATAGAAGGGGGCGCATGGCGGCAATGTGAACGCGGCCTCTGATGCAAACTTCAGCGAAATGCGTCTGCCATTCATTCGTTAACTCCACATGTCCCGACTCTACGCAGCCTTCCTCTTTGCTCTCAGCCCTCTGCTCGCCGCCGAAAAACCCAATGTCATCGTCATCATGGCCGACGATCTCGGTTACGGTGATCTTGGGTGCTACGGGGCGAAGGCGGTGATGACGCCGAACATCGACAGACTGGCCGCAGAAGGTCAGCGCTTCACCAGCGGCTACTGCTCGGCGTCCACCTGCACACCGACACGTTTTTCGCTACTCACGGGGACCTATGCGTTTCGGCAAAAGAACACGGGCATCGCGCCACCGAATGGTCCGGCCATCATCAGGCCCGGCACAGAGACCATCGCTTCGGTTTTAAAGACAGCAGGCTATGCCACAGCCGTGATCGGCAAATGGCATCTGGGACTGGGCGACAAAGCGCCGGAGTGGAATGGCGAGTTGAAGCCTGGACCGCTAGAGATCGGCTTCGACTACTGCCATCTCCTACCGACGACGAATGACCGAGTGCCGCAGGTGTTTGTGCATGATCATCGCGTGCTGAATCTTGACTCAAAAGACCCTCTATGGGTCGGCAGCGCAGCCCCCGATGAAAACCATCCTACAGGCATCACGCAGCGCAGCACACTGAAGCTGGACTGGAGCCACGGTCACAACCAGACGATCCACAACGGCATCAGTCGCATCGGCTTTTACACCGGCGGAAATGCCGCACGATTCCGAGATGAAGACCTCGGCGACGAATGGATCAATCGCTCAAATGAATGGATCGAAGCGCACAAAGACGGGCCGTTCTTCCTCTACTTCGCCAGCCACGACATCCATGTGCCGCGTATGCCTCATGAGCGCTTTCAGGGCAGCACCACGCTCGGCTTTCGAGGCGACAGTATCGTCGAGTTTGACTGGTGCGTCGGTGAACTCATGAAGACGCTCGACAGACTCAAATTGGCCGAAAAAACACTCATCGTGCTCTGCTCCGACAACGGCCCAGTGCTCGATGACGGCTACGCTGATGGCGCGATGGAAAAGCTCGGCGCACACGAGCCAGCAGGCCCATTCAGTGGCGGCAAATACAGCGTGCTAGAAGGCGGCACGCGCACGCCCTTCATCACGCGCTGGTCAGGCCGCATCAAGCCCGGTGTGTCAGAGCAAGTCGTCTGCACCATCGACATCGCCGCAAGCGTCGCCGCACTCACAGGCACGCCCTTGGCTGAAAGCGCCTGCCTCGACAGCATGAACGTGCTCCCTGCTCTGCTCGGAGAATCAGGAGCCAAAGGCCGCGATCATTTGCTCCAGCAAGACAACAGCGGTGCCAACTTTGGTCTGCGCATGGGCGACTGGAAACTCGTGCGCATGAAGACCAAGGGCAAATCAGAAGCCAAAGTCACCCGCAAAAAGCGTGATAATTCAGGTGGCCTGCATCGCTTGTATCATCTGCCTAATGATACCGGTGAAACAAAAGACGTGAGCGCTCAAAACCCGGAGAAACTCAAAGAGATGATCGCGAATCTGGATGAAGTCGTCGCAGCAGGACGATCAAGGCGGTGACCCATATGCATCAGGGCAGAGGCTTGGGTTCGATGTCGGTCTGATTAATCCAGCCAGCCTTCAGTGGCTCGCCACGCATGAAGCGTTCGTAGAAGCCGACGTTGCCTTTTGAGGCATGTTCATACTTGTCGAAGATGTCGCCTTTGCCATTCATGCGGGGATCACCTTGCTGCTTGAGTTCGGTGTGGAGTTGATCACGCATTGCGGTGGCGCGTGGATCTGTGGAGATATTCTTCACAAAGTCCGGGTCAGCTTTGAGATCATAGAATTCGGTGGCTGGGCGCAGGCCAAAACAGAGCTGCCAAAACGGATCTGCAGGATTTTTTCGATGCGCATCAATGAGGAACGTCTTCGTGGCTCCGGCATCGCAGTCCATGTAGCCGGTCTCAGGATTGCCGCCGGGCCAGCGTGTAGGCTCAAAGTTTTCAATGAAGACGCTGTCGTGTTTCACGATGGCACGAATCGGGTAACCGCCATCATTCGGGCGTCCAATGTCGGTGCGCTCCTTGCCGATCAAAACGTGATCGCGTGAGTGGACTGGCTTGTTAGCGAAGATATCGATCAAACTGAAACCTGAAGACTCCGCCATGCCGGTGTCGCTCCATTTGAGATCAGCGACTTCAATGAGCGTCGGTGCGAGATCGATGAAGCTAATGAAGTCATCAATCACGCGACCGGGTTTCGTGATCCCCTTCTTCCACATCGCGGCGAATGGCACATGATTGGCCTGCACGTTCGCGTTGCCTTTACTGCGCGGAAAAGGCATGCCGTGATCAGCGGTGACGATGATGAGCGTGTTGTCGAGCAGGCCGCGCTTCTCGAGTTCGGCGATCATGCGACCGAGATGTCTGTCGAAATGCTCGACCTCGAAAGCGTAGTCGAGCAGGTCATTACGAACCACGTCATTATCCGGCCAGTAAGCTGGCACATGGTCGATGTCCGTGAGCTTTTTGCCGCCCTTCTTCACACCGCTGCCAAATTCATAACCACGATGCGGCTCCACAGCTCCATACCAGAAGCACCATGGCTTATCAGCAGGCGCAGCCTTGAGGAAGTCATTAAAATTCTCCGCGTAATCGGCGCCGAGAATCTCAGGCGTCGGCGGCGTTGCTTTGCGTTTGTTGTAGGCCGTCCCGGTCATCTTACGCGGCTTGCCATTTGCATCGAGCGCCACGCCAGGCCCCCAGCCTTTGGTGGTGTGCCCGACGTTCCAGCCTTTTTCGGAAAGAGCCTCTCCCCAGCCTTTGAACTCGGGCGGGAAGTAGCAGATGTGATTCGCTGCCTCTTTGAGCTGCCATGAATTGCGCCCTGTGAGAATGCAGGCTCGCGATGGCGCGCACTTGGCATTTGGTGTGTAGGCGTGATTGAAGAGTAGGCCTTCCTTGGCGACTCGATCAAAGTTCGGCGTTTTCACCCAAGCCGTGCCGTAAGCACTTGCGTGTGGTCCCCAATCATCGGCGATAGCGAAAAGGATGTTGGGGCGATCCGCCGCGAATGCTGAATTCAGTGCAATGAATGAGGAGAGGATAAAGGCGACGATCTTCATGTGATTGAGCTTAACGAAGGGTGAGCTTGAGATACTTCAAGTCCATGACTTGAGTTCCGGGCATAGAAAGGGGTTCCAGCATGAGTTTGGCGGGGCCGCGCTTGAGCTTCAAAGTTCCGAGTTTCAAAGTGCTCCATTCATGATTGCGATACTTGGTTTTGCCATCGGCATCACGATGCGGCAGCGGAATTTCCGGAGCCAGCGCAGTGATGATCGTGGCTTCGAGTGATTGATCACCGATGGACACGCGGAGTTTGGAACCTGCGTCTGCGGGAGGACAGGCGTAGGTGAGTTCGAGGTCGTATTCGCCCGCAGTGGTGACATCGATTTCGAACCAGACTTTGGCTTTCACATTGTTCCAGTTCGTCAGCCAATCATTGGCGAAACCGGGGCCGCTGGCAAAGCGGAGTGGCTTGTCTTGATAGGACTGCGGCGCGTTTAGCTCGACGGGGTTCTGCTCACTGTGCCCGATAGGCAGCGGAAAGCGCTGCAAGCCAGCACTGGAGATGTCGGCGAACCATGAATCGTATTGCGCGCTGAGTTGCTTCACGATGTCCTCATGATCGGCGGCGATGTCCTTCGCTTCACCTGGATCATCAGTCATGTCATAGAGCTGCCACGGCGTCGCACTGGCATCGTTTGCTTTTGCCTTAGAGCCACCCGCAGCACCTTTGATCTCACGCACCAGTCGGTAACGCTGCGTGCGCTCGGGCCAACTCCCAGTCTTCTGCAACAGTGGTTTCAAGCTCACTCCATCCGGCTTCGAGTCATTCATCTCAACATCGCAGAGGTCCATGATCGTTGGCAGCAGGTCTATGTGTGCTGTGATCTCCTTCACGAGATGCGGCATCCACTTTGCCGCAGGCCAGCGCATGAATAGCGGCACATGTGTGCCGCCCTCATGCACGCTGACTTTGCCACCTCTCATACCTGCATTGTAAGTCTTCACGCCAGCCTGTCCGCAAAGGCCAGCGCCCCGTCAGCAAAGCCGCGCGTGTCGGCGCACAAAACGAGTTCACATAAAACCGATCAAAGCGCACGCCTGTGTTGCCCAGCTTGTCGATGTTTGGCCTTTGCAGATGCGTGTTACCGTGGATCGAAAAATCGCCGTAGCCCTGATCGTCGGTAATAATGAGCAGCACATTCGGCTGCGCTGCGAAGGTCGAAGAGCAGAGGCCGAAGACAAGCAGGCTGGAGATGATTCTTTTCATGAAAGGGGTTACTTGATGTAATCAGCGCCAGTCAGGCTGGTAAGCACGGATTGCTGCCATTCACGAAGCTGTGACTTGAGCTTTTCGGCTGTAGCGGGCTGTTGCTCGATGAGATTGATTTTCTCAGCAGGATCAGACTTCAAATCGAAGAGCTCGAGCTTCGGTTCGCCATTTTTCTGTTCGTGGATAACGAGCTTGAAGGAGCCGTCGATGATCGCGCGAGGGCCGAGGTAGTCGGTGCTGGTAATGGTGGGATGGCGGAAGTTCGTGAAGTCGCGCGTGGCTTTGCCACCCATTTTTTTGGCGAGTGGTGTGGTGCCTTGTTGTAGCGCAGGAGCGATGTAGGGCTCGCCTTCGGATTTGCCGATGTTGCATTCCCAAAAGTAGAGCGGCTTGGGGCGATCGGTCATTTTGCCATCGAGCAATGGGCTGAGATCGATGCCGTCGATGGGACGATTTGGCAGCGGATGGCCGGTGATGGCAGCGAGCGTGGGCAGTAGATCGCTGGTGGTGGCACGGACGTTCGTGGTGCGCGGCTTCGGAATGCGTGCAGGCCATTCGATGAGGCCGGGGACGAGCGTGCCACCTTCATAGACCTGGCCTTTCACGCCACGATGGGGGAAGCCGAGCGCGGCATCGGGAGAAGTACCGTTGTCGCCACAATAAAAGAGCAGCGTGTTGTCGCGCAGACCTTGCTCTGCGAGATGTTTTCTCAACGTGCCGATGGCGCGGTCCATGGCGGTGATCTCGGCATAGCGCTCGCGCAGGACTTCGCCTTGCGGGCGCTTGGTCTGGCCACCGGTTTCGTTCGATGTGAGTTTAACCAGCTTCGTGTATTTAGCGGGAAGATCGTCATACAGCGCCAGATCAGCGGGAAGGCCACTATAGGGCTCATGCGGTGAGCCGAACCACACGATGGTGAAGAAAGGCTTGTCGGCTTTTTTAGTGCTGTCGATGAAGCGCATGGCCTCGCGAATGAGAATCTCCGAGCTTTCGCCCTGGAAGACCTCAGGTGGGCCACCGTTGCGCGAAAGAGATGGATTCAGCTCGAAGAAGTTGTCGTGCGAAAGCCACTCATGAAAACCCATCGCGCCTGGACTCACGGGCGACTCCTTCTTCACCGCGCCGACATGCCATTTGCCGAAGTGCCCACAATGGTAGCCAGCTTTGGCGAGAATCCGCGCACTGGTGATCTCCTCCGGCCGAAACGACCAGCCCGGTGCAAAGGTGCCCATGCGGTTCGGATGCCGCCCCGTGAGAAAACTCGCGCGCGTCGGTGAGCAACTCGGATGCGCCGCGTAAAAGCAGTCCATGCGCAGCCCGGTCGCCGCCATTTCATCCAACACAGGCGTCTTCACATGCGGATGACCATGATAGCCCGTCTCCTCCCAGCCGTGGTCATCGCCCATCATGAGGATGATGTTTGGCTGCGCCGAAAAAGACGAATGCAGGATGCTGAATGTCGAAAGGAGAAAGAGAAGTGTGGTGCGCATGGCTTGTTGGCGAGTTTGAGATGGCAGCATGAATCAAGGCTTCATCAGGTCGATGAGTTTCGCCGCCAAGCGCTTCCCAATCTCGTTCTGCGCTGCGGTGTCAAAGTGAACGGCATCGCCGATGTGGGTCTTTAGATCACGCGCATCGACACAGGCGGTGTGTGGCACATTTTTTGGCAATGCGAGTTGGATCTCATTCATCGCCTTGAGGTTTGTCAGCAGCGGCGCAGGCTTCATCTCACCGATGGTGCAGGCGATGAAGGGCAGCTCCGGCAACGCAAGATCGGCCCGCAGCGCCTCGATCATCGCGCGGAGGCGCTCGGCATGCAGCGACAGTTCTACGGGATTCGCGTTCGCCTCGCCTTGCAGCCAGATCATCCCACGAATGCGGGCCTTCACCGGCGCTGTTGTCTGCATAGCCAGCTTCGCCCGTCGAATCGCCTCCTCATAAAACTTCGCGCCCTTCTGCCAGAGCTTGATGGACGATCCACCCACCGCGCAGGGCACCAGACCGATGAACGCCGTCTTGTCCTGCGCCGTGAGCACCTCGGCAAAGGCCAGTCCGGGGCCGACACCCGCATTGTCGTGGCCTTGGAAGGTCTTCGCAGCGCCCGTGAGGTGCAGCGGATGCCGCGCCAGATACCACTGATCGTCTTTGAGATGCATCATGACAATGCGCGGATCACGCTTCGGCTCCTCAGGCATCACCCCGCGCCCTTTCATGTTCGACTGCCCCATGAGCAGGAACAGATCGAGATGCGTCGTGCCCACCGGTAACTTCGTGATGTTCATGGTTTCCAGCGGTGGCTTCGTCGGTGGTGGCGTAGCGACTTTTTGAGCAAAGAGCGGAGGGGTGAGGGCTAGGAGTGTGATGAGCAGGAGGCGCATGCTGGAGGTAACGACGGGCCGCCGTGGATATTGCGATGTCGATTTCGCGCCTAGATTCCGCCGCATATCTCAGGCACGAGAATGACATTATGCTGATTTCGTGCCTGAAAATATAGTCTTATTTCAGGCACCAAATTGACACGATGTCGATTTCGTGCCAGAAGTCGGCGTAAATTTTCAGGCACCAAATCGACATTCACCCTCATGGACGGCTATATCGGACGCAGCGAAGAGCGGCAAGAATTCCGGCGACTTCTCCAGAAGAAGATCGCCTCGCTGGTCACGGTCCAGGGGCGGCGGCGTATTGGCAAGAGTCGCTTCATCGCTGAATGCGCCGAGGAGGCAGATCATTTCCTCAGCTTCATGGGATTGCCGCCGCGTGAGGACATCACGAAGCAGGCGCAGCTCGATGCCTTTGCGGGTCAGCTCGCCAAGCAGACGAAGGCCCCGAAGCTGTCACTCGATGGCTGGCCGTCCGCGTTTCAGCTCCTCGCCAGCCAGCTCCCAGTCAGTGGCACCGTCGTAATGCTGCTAGATGAAATTTCCTGGATGGCTGTGGGCGATGCCGATTTCGCCGGGCATCTCAAGACGGCCTGGGACATGCATTTCTCGAAGCGGCAGCGGCTCGTTGTCGTGCTGTGCGGCAGCGTGTCGTCGTGGATCGAGCAGAACATCCTCAACAACACCGGCTTCGTGGGCCGCTGCGCGTGGCAGTTTCGGCTCGGCGAACTCTCACTGCCAGAGTGCGTGCAGTTCTGGGGCAAGCGCGGCGCGCGAATTAGTGTGGCGGAAAAGCTACGCCTGCTCTCAGTCACCGGCGGCGTGCCGCGTTATTTGGAAGAGATCAATCCCGCCCGCACCGCCGAGCAAAACATCGCCGACCTGTGCTTCAATCCTGCTGGGATGCTCTTCAACGAGTTCGACAGCATCTTCCACGACATTTTCACGCGGAAGGCGGAGACGTATCGTGAGATCGTGCGCACGCTCGTCGCCGGAGCGCGCAGCGTGGATCAAATCAGCGCCGAGCTCGACCGCGCACGCGGCGGCAGCCTCAGTGCCTCGCTCATGGATTTGGAGCAAGCAGGTTTCATCACACGCGACATCCCGTTCGATCCCGAAACCGGTCGCAGCCGCCCACGTGATGCACGCTACCGTCTTTCGGACAACTACCTGCGCTTCTATTTAAAGTACGTCGATCCCGTGAAGGCCCGTATCACCAAGGGCCTCATGAAAAACACCGCGCTGGAGAAACTCGATGCCTGGGACACCATCATGGGCCTACAATTCGAGAACCTCGTCCACGCGAACCTCGACCTCCTACTCGCCCTGATCGGCCTCGACAAAAAACTCGTTCTCAACGCCGGCCCGTATCTGCAAAAGCAGACCCTCCGCCGTCAAGGTTGCCAGATCGACCTCCTCATCCGCACCCGCCGCAGTCTCTACGTCTTCGAGATCAAGTTCCGCAAACACATCGCCGTCAGCATCGTCGATGAAGTGCGTGAGAAAGTGAAGCGCCTGAAGCTCCCTAAAGGCCAGTCCGTCCGCACCGGACTCATTTACTGCGGTGATCTCGGACCTGAGATTGATGGCAGGGACGATTTTGATTTCCTGGTGTCGGGGGAGACGCTTATGATGGCCTAATAAGGCTCCGTGATGGCTGCTCTTCGCTGAGATTTTATAAAAGGTGCCTCATGCAAACTCCGCCCTATTGCCTCTCGGCCCCTCTGCGGCAAAGCGGATGCACTGGAAGCTTATTTTTGTCGCAGAGGGTGGAGGAGCGGAGTGGCAGAGGATCGGTTTGCTCTGACGTTCGCGAGTCTCTTGAAGTCTTCTCTGAGAATGAAGTAAGATTGTGCCGCCACCCTGCGCTAATTGGAACCCATGCTCACCGACTCCACACGCCTTCGCGACTTTCCATCCCTTTCTGGCATCGCCTACCTGAACACGGCTGCGGAAAGCATTCCGCCACTGGCGGTGAAGGAGGCGCTGGAGAGTTATTGGGCGGACAAGGCGCGTGGGATGCGTGGTCGCGAGGGGCATTTTGCGGCTGTTGAAGCCTGTCGCGAAATCAGTGCGGAGATGCTTGAGCTCACGACGGAGGAAGTGTCGTTTTGCTCCTGCAGTTCGGAGGCTTACAATTTGCTCGCTTCGGCGCTGAATCTCGGGGCAGGGGATGAAGTGGTGGTGTCTGATCTCGACTTTCCCGCTGGGGCTACACCCTGGATGCGCGCCGTCAATCCGCCGACATCACGACTTTGGAAAGCTGTCGATGGTGAACTGAACACGGATGATCTGGAACCGCTGCTGAATGAAAAGACGAAGCTCGTGCAGGTATCGCTGGTGAGCTTTTACAATGGGCATCGGATTGACTGGAAACCGGTCCATGATGCGGTGCGGCGGCTTGCACCAAACGCGCTCATCTCGGTGGACATCACGCAGGCTTTTGGGCGTTTGGTGTTAAACTGCGAAGGGGCAGACATCTTGATCAGCAGCACGCACAAATGGACTCTTGGTGTACATGGTGGTTGCGTCATCGGTATTCCGAAGCGGAATGCTGAACGTCTCACCACACATGCGGGCGGCTGGTATCATCTGAGCAATGCTTTTGATGCAGATCGCTTCGAGCGCGCGGTAACGAAGACGGGAGCGCAGAGTTTCTCCGTTGGCATGCCGAGTTTCGCGGCGCTCTATGCGCTGAATGCCGCGCTGCGTTATGTGGATAGTGTCGGCGTGGCCGCGATCTCGGCTTATGCTGATCCGCTGGTCAGAGAAGTGTATGATGGGCTAGTGGCGCTGGGTTATAAACCGATGGCTCCGCTGCACGCGGACCGAGCCACAGGCATCGTGGCCTTCATGCATGAGCGCAGCACGGAAATCCATGCGGCTTTGGAGAAGGCTGGGGTGCATGTGATGCACAACGCCGGGCGCATCAGGCTGGCGGCGCATGGCTACAACACCCGTGAGGATGTGCGGCGGGCGCTGGCTTGTTTGGAACACCGTTCGGAGTTCCGCCTTTAGGCGGCTTCTGGAGGGTGTGTGAGAAAAGTGTCAGGAGACTTCGTTCCGCTTAAAAGCGGTGCTCCAAACTAACTGAAGAACACCTTCTCTGCTGTCTTGCGGAGCATCCAGGCCTTCTCGCTGGCGCTGAGGAAATCGAGGTGGTCTCGGATGAGGGCGATGGAATCGTGGTAGTTGTGTCCGGGATCGACTTGGAAAGGACAGTCGCTTGCCCACATAAGACGCTCGGCGCCAAAGGAGTCGCGGCATTCTTTGATCATAGGGCCGAGATCGAGATACGGAGGTGTCTTCTTGCCGAGCGCGTAGAAGGCGGAGGCCTTGAGTGTGACTTTCGGATACTTCGAGAGATGCAGCAGTTGATCCAGATCAGCACGCGAGAGAGGACCGGCCATGCCGACACGCGCGAAGTGGTCGATCACCACCGGCGTCTGCGGATTCCTGGCGCACATCCTGGCCACGGGACCGAGCGCTTCGGGATTGATGAGCAGGCACATGTTCAGACCTTCCTCAGCGCCCACTTTCCACATCTCTTCGATGCCGGGCGATGCCAGCCAGCTTTCCACGTCCTTGTCTTGCGGATATAGGCGGAAACCACGCACGCCTTGCTGCTTGAGGGCCTTCATGCGTCCGCGCACATCGGGAGCTTTTTCGTCGATGATTGCTACGCCAGAAAAGGTGCCTGGATGCGCGGCCATCATGTCGAGCATGTAGCGGTTGTCCGTTTTGTAGTAGCTCATCTGGATGAGTACGATGCGTGACACGCCTTCAGGTTTGCAGTGAGCGAAGAGCTGCTCGGGCGTGAAGCTCGCGGGCTTCATGTTTGCTCTCGTGAAACCAGACGCGAGCGGATATTTGTCTGTGTCCGGTGTCCACACATGAACATGCGCGTCGATAAACGAATCGCTGCTAAGCGTGGCGCAACTGGCGAGTTGGGTGCCGAGCGCGGCACTGACGGTGGTGGAGAGAAATTGGCGGCGGCTGGTCATGGCTGTGAGTCGTTACGCGAAGTTGAGGATGAATCTTCTTTGGAACTCCAGTAACTGCTCCACTTGATCCAGCTCGACGTATTCATCCACCGTGTGCGCGCGGTCGATGCTGCCGGGGCCGAAGACGATGCTCGGGATGCCGGCACGAGAGAGTTTGCTGGCATCGCAGCCGAAAGGCACGCCACAGGGTTCGGGGTTCAAGCCCATGTCGTGGAGTACTCGTGACGCTGTTTGGACGACGGAGGAATCGGCGGGGGTGTCTAGGGCTTCATCGACGAGTAAGAGAGGCTCTTCGACCTCGGCAGTGATGCCGTCGATACTTTTCAAAAGCTGCCGGTAATGCGCCACGGCATCGCTCGCGCGTTCACCTGGCAGTAGGCGACGGTCGATCTCGATAGCGCAGTGGTCGGGGACAAAGTTTACCTGCACGCCGCCAGTGATCACGCCGACATTGCAGGTGCCATGGCCTACCAAAGGATGCTGTATGGCCTTCATGCGTTCATTATCTGCCTCAATCGCGGCGATCACTCGTGCCATGTGAGTGATCGCATTCACTCCGAGATGCGGCTTCGAGCTATGAGCGGATTTGCCATGCACGACGATGCGACAGCGCAGCACGCCTTTGGTGGCGATCACGGCGCGCATCTCGGTAGGCTCTGCCACGATAGCGGCATCGGCTTGCAGGCTTTCGCACAGCTTCACGACGCCGCGATAAGAGTACTCCTCATCCACCACAGCCGCGAGCAGCACCTCGCATGGCGGCGTGATGCCATCGGCTTTCAGCGAGGCCAGAGCGTGCATCATGGTGGCGAGTCCGGCTTTTGTGTCACACGAGCCACGGCCATACATCTTGCCATCAGCAATCACCGGTTCGAATGGCGGGATGGTCATGCCTTTCACTGACACGGTGTCCGTGTGCGCTTCGAGCACGAGGCGACGATTTGGATTTAGCCCTGGCAAACGTGCCATCACATTTGGGCGATTGGGAAAAAATTCTTCCTCCCAGACTTCGATGCCGCGCTGCTCAAAGAAGCGTCGCACATAGCTGGCGACCTCGCGTTCGCCCGGTCCGCCGTCATAGGCGGGGTTGACGCTGTTGATGCGGACGAGATCGGCGAGGGTTTCAAGAACTGGGGACATGGCGAGCAAGGTCTTACGCCCGAGTCTGAAGCCAGTTCGTGCTGCGCTTGAGTTCGCCTTTTTGGAAGGCGATCTCGGCGTCTTTTTTTCCTGGGCCATCGGGGGCTTTGAAACTGGGGAGGGGCTTGCCTTTCTTGGTGAATTCAACCCAGCCTTTGAAAGCGGCGGTGTCGCGGTAACCGGGGAAGGGTTTCCAGAACTCGTCTTTCTTCCAGGTCATGGGTTTGGCAAAGCCGGAGATGGTCTCGACTTGCAGCGGGACGCCGGGAGCGAGTTCAGTGAAGCGTTTGGCGTAAGCGGCAAAATCGACGAGACCTTCGCCAATGGCGGTCCACTGGATGACGGCTCCGTCTTCGTCTTCCCAGGCCATGCTGTTACGCACGCTTGAGCAGTTGGTGTAGGGACCGAGGGCTTCGAGATGAGCGAGCGGTTCTTCCATGGCCCAGACGGCATTGCCGGGGTCGATATTGGCACCGACGTAGCTTTTTCCAGCGGCCTCGATCAGGGCCACAAGCTCGTGGCTCTGCATGTCGCCAGCGTGGTTCTCGATGGAGATTTTGATGCCTTCGGCTTCAGCGAGTGATTGGTTGGCTTGGATGACTTTGATGGTTTGCTCGATGTGCTTCTGAATACCGCCATCACTGCTGCGATCCTTTTGGTTGCCGAGATAGCAGCGAGCAACAGGGGAGCCGAGTTTCTTGGCGGCTTTGATGGTGAGCGCGAGTGTCTCTTCAGGCGTGCCGTATGTGGGTTTCCAAGTATTGGAAGTGGGGCAGATGCTGCTGGTGCCGATGTAGAGTTTGAGTCCGGCTTTGTCGGCCTGGTCTTTAAGGCTTTGCAAATAGGCGTCTTCAAAGGATTCAAAGACGCTCAGCTCGGAGATAAAGCAGGTATCAAGCTTCAATGAGATGGCGTGGTCGATCATCTGTGCCGCTTTCCAGCCTGTGGCGCGCACGGCGAAATGGTCCATGCCGATCATGAGCTTTGAATTTGCGGCCCTGAGCGGGGATGCTGCGAGAGAGGCGGCGGAGAGCGCGGTAGTCTGGAGGAAGTGGCGGCGGTTCATGGGCGGGAAAGTTAAGGCGTTTGATTTTTGTAGCAAAAAAGCAGAGGAGCAAAGAACGCAGAGGAAATAAAAATCTCTGCAACCTTTGCTGCTCTGCTCTTTGCGATTGGTGAGATTCTATTACCGAATGATGATCTTGATGGCGGCCTGGCCCTGACGGCCGTCATCGGATGAGACGAGGAGCTGGCCGAGGTGGTGGCCCGTGCGCCATGGGGCACCGTTATTGGGCTTTGTCTGGAGCAGGTAGGCTCCGGTGCCGGCGTTGCGGAAGGAGGTAATATTACTGCTGAAGCAGGCGGTCTGGCCGGGCGCTTCAAAGTGCTCCATGAGTGTGAAGTGGTCGCGGCTGAGCTCGACGACGGGGGTGCCGCCACTGGTGATGACGACGAGGATGTTGGCCGCGTGGGTGTTACCGTTACCAGCCGTGCCTTGGGAACTCTGAACGCTGATGGTCAGCGCGCCGCTGGTGGTGGAGCCTTTCGGGCCTGGGAGCAGCCTAGCAAGGGGGGCTGGGGCTGGTGTGGGTGTGGCCACTGTAGCGGGATCAGGTTTTTTGCCGATAGCGACTTGGGCAGGAGCAGGGACCGGTTTCGGTGCTGGCTTGGTGATGGGTTTAGCGGCTGGTTTTACCGGAGCCTTGGCTGCGGTTTTGGCTGGTGCTTTGGCGACTGGTTTTTTCACGATGGGCTTGGCTTTGCTCGCTGGCTTGGCTGGGGTTGGGGACTTTTTCACCTTGGTCGCGATTTTTTTCGCGGCCCCTTTTTTGGGTGTTGGTTTGTTTGCCATATCGTAATTTGTGACGATTTCCGTGAGGCTAACAAAGGATTACAGAATCTGTCTAGTGTTGTCTTTCTAGTGCGGCTGGGTTTAGCCGATCGGAGTCCGAGCGATGGCCTCGGCGACACGGTCCATTTCCGTCTCAGTATTATAGAAATGCGGGCTAAATCTCAAATAAGCCTGCCCAGCACGGTCGTATCGCAGGGAAGGGCTGATATTTTGGGCCGTTAGATGCTCGTAAACTTTTTCTACTGAGGGGCCGCTTTTCTCCCGGAAAGCGGTGCTGATGCCTGAGGCATTGGGTCCATCAGCGGGTCCGATGAAGTGAAATCCAATGGAATTAAGCTGCAAAATGAGCCTGGTTTTAAGTCGGAGAAGCTGTGCGCTGACCTCCGGAATGCCTTTCTCTAATAGGAGTTCTAGGCCGGCTTTCATGCCTAGGATGCCTGCGATGTTTAGGACGCCTGGCTCGTAGCGCCTGCCGCCGGACTCGAAGGTGATCTCGGGTTGGGCGATGAAGTTTGGGCTATGGACGTTCCAGGAGCCGAGCAGGGTGGGGCGGAGGCGCTCTTTTACTTCCTCCCGCACATAGACTATGCCGGCTGCCATGGGGCCGAGCATCCACTTGTGGGAGTCGGCACTGAGGAAATCGACATGATCGACGCGCGTCTCAAAGGCTCCGAGTGTCTGGATGGCATCGAGACAAAAGAGGATGCCGCGTGCGCGGAGCATTTGGCCGATGGCGTCGATCTGAATGCGGTAGCCGCTGATGAAATGGCAGGAGGCGAGGGCGACGAGTTTGGTTTTTGGCGTCAGCGCGGCCTCCACCAACTCGGGTGTGATAGCACCGGGGGCGTTGGGTTTAAGCAAGCGAACGACGACTCCATGGCGAGCGAGGTCGGTCCAGGGATAGACATTGGCCGGGTAGTCATCCTGATAACACACGACTTCATCCCCCGGCTGCCAGTCGAGGCCGTTAGCGACGAGGCTGAGGCCTAGGGAGGTTGGGCCGAGTAATGAGATTTCGCTGGCTTTGGCTCCGATCATTTGAGCGGCGACGGCGCGGGTTTCGTTGACGGCACGCCAGGCTTCGGGGAACTCCTGCATGCGCAGGCAGGCCTCTTGCAGGTAGTCCTGCATGACTTTGGTCACGCGCTGCGGGAGAATGGTGACGCCAGCATGAGCGAGAAAGATGCTGTCACGGGCGATGGGGAACTCGGCGAGACGCTCGGCTTCAGAGGTGAAAAGGGACATGCTCGGAGTTACGATCTGGAGGGGTCGCGCGCAACTTATGAGGAAAGATTTTGCGGCGCGGATTGGTTTTGGACTTGCCAGATATGCCTTGAAGAGACGTATCTAGCGTCCCGCCATGATTCCACGCCTATTTATTTCCCTCGCTGCTTTTGCCCTGCCAATGGCAGCGTCTCAGCCGACGTCTGTGGCTGATCTACCCGATCCTAATCCAGAGGTGCAAAAGGCTGGCTTCGTCGTGCCGGAGGGCATTGAGGTGACGCTTTGGGCACAGGAGCCGATGATCGCGAAGCCGGTGCAGATGAACTGGGATGCGCAGGGCCGTCTGTGGGTGGTGAGCAGCACGACTTATCCGCAGATCAAGCCAGGTGACGGAACGAAGGATCAGGTGATCGTGCTCGAAGACACCGATCATGATGGCAAGGCGGACAAGTCCACGGTCTTTGCGGAAGGGCTGCACATTCCGACGGGCGTGATCCCTAGTGATGGCGGTGCGTATGTGGCGAACTCGACCGAGGTGCTGTTTCTCAAGGACACGAACGGCGACATGAAGGCCGATGAGCGCACGATTATGCTGAGCGGCTTTGGCACGGAGGACACGCATCATTTGCTGCACACGCTGCGGCACACGCCGGAGGGGCTGTTGTCATTCAATCAGTCGATCTACATTCACAGTCATATCGAGACTCCACACGGCGTGCGCCGACTGATGGGCGGTGGCGTTTGGGAGTTCCGACCAGAGACGCGGCGGCTGGAAATTGTAAGCAAAGGTTTGATCAATCCATGGGGCTATGAATTTGATCAGTGGGGCCAGTCATTCGCCACGGATGGCGCGGGTGGTGAGGGGCTAAATTATATCTTCCCAGGCAGTGTTTTCAAAACATCTCCAAATGCTCCACGCACGCTTAGCGGCCTGAGTCCAGGCCAACCGAAGCAATGCGGGCTGGAGTACATTGATGATCCACATTGGCCTGAAGAATGGCAGGGTTCATGGGTCACCAATGACTTTCGTGGTAATCGCACGAATCGTTTCAAACTTACGCCCAGTGGCAGCAGCTATGTCGCGAAACAAGAAGCGGATGTGCTGGCATCAAATCATCGTGCCTTTAGACCGATTGATATTCGTCTGGGGCCGGATGGTGCGCTGTACATCGCGGATTGGTACAACCCGATCATTCAGCACGGTGAGGTGGACTTTCGTGATCCGCGCAGGGATCAGGTGCATGGCCGGATTTGGCGTGTGACGGCGAAAGGTCGCCCGCTCAGTGAGATGCCCAAGATCGTGGGTGCGCCAGTGCCGGAGCTGTTGGAGATGCTAAAGAGCAATCGCGGTTGGACACGTCAATTTGCCAAACAAGAACTGCGCGCGCGCGGTGTAGCGGAGGTGTTGCCTGCACTGAAGACCTGGACTGATGCACTGGATAAAGCCCATGCAAATTATTGGCATCACATGCTGGAAGTGGCTTGGGCGCGTGAAGGGTTAAACAAATTTTCGGCGAGGCTGTGGCGTGAACTTTACGCGAGTCCAGATGCGCGCATTCGTGCGGCAGCGCTGCGCATCCTGTCGCACCGGTGGCGCGAGCTGCCTGAGGCTATGGATGTCTTGAGCAAAGGCATCACGGATGAAAATGCCCAGGTGCGACTGTGGGCGCTTGCTGTGTTGGCGGATATGCGCCAGCCGAAGGCTTTTGAAGTAGCGCTGCGTGCGCTTGATCGCAGCATGGACGAGAGTCTTGATTTTCTGCTAGAGCTTACAGCGCGTGAGCAGGCTGATATTTGGTTGCCGCTGACACTGAAAGGCACACTGAAGCTGAATGATAATCCAAAGCATCTCGTGTATGCGATGAAGGCAACGGGCCGCAGTGAGGCGCTCAAGCCGCTGCTTGCGTCATTGAAGTCTGGTAAGCTTGCGGCTGATGACGCTGCTGCTGTGCTGGCGATGGCGGGTGATGCAATGGATTCTGCGCAGGCGCGTGAAATCGCGGATCTAGTGAATGATCCAGCGATGTCTGAAAAAGTGGTCGGACTGATGGATGCACTGGTTAAAGCTGGCATTGCCCACGGCGTGAAACCAGAAGGGGCTGCGGAAACCGCTAAGAATTGGTTAGGAAGTTCTAGAGCTGAAATTGTGCATCGCGCCACGCTTTTAGTCGGCGCATGGAAGGTGGAGTCAGCTCGCGAAACACTGATGACGATTCTGACAAAGGCGGACACGTTGCCGCCGATTCGGGAGGGTGCTGTGCAGGGTTTGTCGCGGCTCGGTGGCGTGAAGTCGCGTGACTTCTTCGACCAAGTTTTTCGTGATCATGAAAACCTGCGTGGGCTTGTTGTGCAGGGCCTGGCGGACGTCGGACCCCAGATCGCTGCTAAGCGTGCAGTGGAGTTTTTCGCGTCGGTAAAAACGGCTGCTGAAGCTGCGCCAATCTTGAACGCATTCTTGAAAAACAAGCAGTTGCCAGCTGTGCTGGCCAAGGAACTTGCGGGTAAAACGATTCCTGAATATATCGCCGTCGATGCCATCCGCATGGTCTCGACTCGTGGCATCAAAGGCCCGCTTGAAGATGCTCTACGCACCGCTGGTGGCGTGAAGCAGATGAATCAAACACTCACGCCGGAGCAGATGACGGCGATGGTGGCAAAGGTGAAGGCGCAGGGAGATCCAGCGCGTGGAGAAGTAATCTATCGTCGCCAACAAATGCTCTGTCTGAGTTGCCACGCGATTGGTGATGGGGGTGGTGTCTTGGGGCCGAATCTGGTGAGCATCGGCGGAAGTGCGCCCGTGGATTATTTGATCGAGAGTTTGTTGGAACCGAGCAAGAAGATCAAAGAAGGCTACCACATGATCATTATCAGCATGAAGGACGGGAAGGTCTTTGCGGGTGGGCTTGTGCAGGAAGCTGCGGATGAGGTGATCATTCGTGATCCCTCCAATCAGATGGTGAAGGTGCCCAAGGCACAGATCGCCAGTCGCCAGATGAGTCCTGCTAGCATGATGCCGCCTGGGTTAACAGCGAGCTTGCGCGAAGATGAGTTTGTGGACCTCGTGCGCTTTCTCTCGGAGCTCGGAAGGGAAGGCAATTACAAGATCAAACCCAACCGCTATGTGCGCACATGGCGGGCGATGGGCGACATGGAAAAGGCAGTGATCGACCATGTCCGACATGTGGGGCTGCAAGCTCTGCATGAGAAGGACGGCAAGTACCCCTGGCTACCTCTTTTCTCTCAGGTGAGCGGTGCGGTGCCGCTGGCTGAACTGCAAGAGATTAAGATGTATCCCTGGTTCCCCAAGATCCTCCAATTCAGTCTCAAAATGGACAGCCCTGGAAAGGTCAAACTTGGCCTCAGTTCGGCAAAGTGCGTGAACCTTGTCGTGGGCGACGCCGCGCTTCATGAGGTGACGCCTGAGATGACGCTCGACCTGCCTGCCGGAGTGACGCCGATCAGTGTGGTGGTCGCGAGAGAAGCGGGTGAGCTGGCGGCGTTCCGTATCGAAATCCTGGAAGGTGCAGCGCAAGTGACAGGGTTTTGAATGGCTGAATTCGACTTTGGCAGCTTTTTTGGGTAAATTGGTTCTTATGAACAGCCTGTTCTGGCCGGGGATAGGTATTTACCATGTAATTTAATTGACGGTACTAGGGCAAACTTGATAAACTCAACGTGAAATCTTGAAATAGGTCCAATCCAGCAACAGCCACCTGCCTGACTCTCATGAAAACGAATTTGCGCTCTATCGCCCTCACACAGAGCTCCTACACAAAGCATGCTGGTTTCTCTCTTGTGGAGGTAGTATTGGCCGTGGGCATCATGGCTCTGGGAGTGGTGACGATTCTGGGGTTGTTGCCGCATGGCATGGAAATGTCACGCAAAACGGCCAATGAGCAGGCTGAAACGCGAATCGTGGATCAACTTGTCGGAGAGGTTCAGGCGGCCGATTGGGCCACAATGGGCGGTGTGTCATCACCTGGCAATAGTGCAGGTATCGATGCCTTTTTTGACGACCAAGGTCTCAGGATTTACGAGGCCTCGGGGGATGTGGCCAATCTATTGGTGTATGCGGCACGTGTGAAGCTGGTTGATGCCACCGAGAGCACGAATGGGATGCAAATGCCGTCACGGGCTGGGGCTAATGTTCAGAATAAGAACCTTCGGCGAGTCATGGTGGAGGTTGCCGTGACCCAGAATCAAGACTTTGATTTCGACTCACCTCCGCCAGGCATTCCGGTGAAGCGTTTCACTCAGCTTGTGGCTAGAATGAGGCCCTGAGTTTGTTCATCTGCGGCAGAGTTACGCAACTTTTTCCCAACCAAAATCATGAAGGCAAAACAACCGGTGCGGTCATCTTGGACCTCTCTTGGAATATTTATCCTGCCGCTTATCGGCGCTGGCGTATTCTGGGCGTTCTCTTCCTCAGCCCAGTCCACCGTGGACGGCTCATGGTTCACCAATGGCGGTGGCACCTGGGGGACGCGAACGAGCTGGTCATACAGCGATTCATTGCGTCCAGCTGCAGCTACGACTTTGCTTAATCAAAGGGCGGTGGCGTCTGCAACGCGTCTAGGAGATGCTATTGTAGGTATTAACGTCACTTTTGGCGGTGTTGGTTACACGACGCCGCCGATTGTGATTATTGGTGATCCAGGCGTCAATGGTAGGCCTGCTCGTGCTGTGGCCCAGCTGGATAATGGTGTGGTCAACAGTATTGTCATGGTTGATATTGGAGCAGGCTATACAGCAGCCCCCACAGTGACCCTTTCAGGAGAGGTCGATGAAGCGTCCATCTCAGAGGTGGGTTCCGGCTATGCCAGCGCAGCTTCGATTTCTTTTAATGGCGGCGGCGCGTTCACCACGCCGCCGACGGTGACATTTCGTGGTGGTATCGGTTCAGGGGCCGAGGCGACGGCGGTGATCGGCACTGGAGGCAATGCTGGCAAACTGATATCCATTACTGTAAACAACGGGGGCATCGGTTACTCGACCGCCAGATTGCCGACCGTTCAGATTATCACCACGACTGGCGGGACCGCTGCGGCGGCAACTGCCATTGTCGATGGTGGCGTGAATGGTGGATCCGGTGTGATCACAGGGTTCACGATTACCAACCAAGGCTCAGCTTATGGCACGACGGGTAACTTGGCTGCCCCTTCGATTAATATTGTCAGTCCTACGCCTACGGATGTGGCCACAGGCACTGTGGTCATTGAGGGAGGTCGAGTGATCGATGTCGAAATCATCAATCCAGGAACGGGCTACACCACCGGTCCACAGGTCATTTTCACAGGGGGTGGCGCTGTCGGGAATGGTAATGTCCTTGCTAGCTCTCAGGTCAATGAAGGAAGTGTGTCTGGTGTGACGGTTATTGATCCTGGAGGCGTTCAGAGTGCCACGGCTACGGCGGTGCTAGGTGCGGGTGGCGGAGTTTCATCCATTGCCCTCACCTACCGAGGTCTTGGCTATACCTCAAATCCTGCGATCGTTATCGGTGCGCCTCTGATCGTGCAAGCGACGGTCGCTTCCTCCCGAACAGGGAACATGGTGGATGCAGTCGCGGTGACCAGTCCGGGGGCGGGCTATCTGGTCAATCCGGCGGTCACTTTTGCCAACACTGGCTGGCAGGGTTACACGGCAGCACCGAGGGTGAAGTTGATCACTGGTAGCGGTGCTGTTGCCACCGCCGCAAGAAACGTGTCCACGCAAGTGATCACGGCTGTTTCAATACAAGATCCTGGACAAGGCTACACCATTGCACCCACTGTCTCATTCATGGGAGGTGGGGGCACTGGTGCCACCGCTACGGCGACTCTCACTTCAGGCAGAGTGACTGGAGTCACAGTCACTGGCGGGGGAACCAACTACACGAGTGATCCACTCGTGGTTTTTACGTCTGACGGCATTACTGGCGCGCAAGCGACGGCGACAATTGATGGCGTTTCCTCAGTTGTGATTGGCAACGGCGGTAGTGGCTACGCAACGGCGCCAACAGTCTCCTTTGTGGGCGGTGGCGGATCGGGCGCTACAGCCACGGCTAACGTTGCATTCGGTGCTTTAACAAGCATAACCATGACGAACGCAGGGTCTGGCTATACAAGCGCACCTACCGTAAACCTAGCTGGCGGGGGTGGCTCTGGGGCAGTGGTGACGGCGGCCATGTCAAAAGCGGTCTCCTCCGTTATCATTGGCAGCAGGGGTAGTGGCTACACAACAGCACCAGTGGTCTCCTTTGTGGGAGGTGGTGGCGGTGGTTCAGGCGCTGCCGCCACGGCTACTGTGGCGTTGGGTGTTTTGACCGGTATAACCATGACGAATGTAGGATCTGGTTATGCCGTCGCCCCATCGGTAGTCCTGACTGGCGGAGGTGGCACTGGGGCAACTGCGACGGCCTTCTTGTCGAACGCAGTCACTTCGGTTAAAATCGCTAATGGTGGCAGTGGCTACACAGTGGCTCCGACGGTCTCACTTGTTGGCGGCAATGGCTCAGGCGCCACCGCTACGGCTGTTGTTGAAGGCGAGATTTTGACAGGCGTGTCCGTCGCGACTGCGGGGTCGGGCTATGGCGTCGCTCCTACGGTTAGTCTAATTGGCGGGGGTGGCACTGGAGCCATTGTGACGGCAGTCGTGTCAGGCGGACAGGTGACTAGATTTATTCTCGTCTCGAGAGGATCTGGCTACACGACAACGCCTACTGTGATCATAACGCCTGCCAACCCTGCAACGGCGACGGCGACTCTGACTGCAGATGTGGTTACGGGTGTGACCATCAGAGGTGGCGGTGCAGGCTACACCAGCGCACCCCATGTCGTATTTTCCAGTGGAATCACTGGTGCGCAGGCGACGGCTGTCCGCAACGCGACAAGCGGGGCCATTACGTCAGTTACGATCAATGATGCAGGATTAGGTTATTCGGTGGCACCCACCCTTTCGTTCCTGGGAGGAAATGGCACAGGAGCTGCGGCCACGTCCTCAGTATCTGGAGGGCTGGTCACGGCCTTGAATGTCACGGCTGGAGGAACGGGCTATGGTGGCGTTCCCACCGTAACATTCAGTGGCGGGGGCGGCACTGGAGCGACGGCCACAGCCATTGTGACGAGCGGAATCGTGACGGGTTTGACCCTTACAAACGCAGGTTCGGGCTACACCACGGCACCCGGCGTTTACTTCGCTGCAGTGCCTGTGGCTAATTCAGCTACCGCGACGGCGACGATCTCGGCAGGTAAGGTCACGCTAATTACCATGACCAATGGTGGTTCTGGCTACACGAGTGCGCCGACTGTTGCCTTTACTGCGGGCGGGGTGACTTTTGCCGTGTTAACAGCCTTAGTGCCCAATGGTCAGCTTTCTGGAGTCACGGTGGTTAATGGAGGCAGTGGCTATGTTGCGGCTCCCACAGTCTTCTTTGAGGGAGGTGTCGCCAATGGGGGGGTGCACGGCACCGCTACGGCTTTGCTAAGTGGCGGCACAATTTCCGGACTAGCTATCACAAGCCCCGGTGGTGCCGTTCGTGCCGTCGCGTCATCGACTCGCGCTGCTGATGGTGGGATCGAATCCGTGACTGTGACCAATCCAGGCACGGGTTACATCGTCAATCCTATCGTGACACTCGATGCTCCGACAGGCATTACTACACCCGTGCAGCCTGTGCCGGGCGGCATTGGTTCATTCATCCATTTCAATCGTGATATTGGCGGCAATTCCACCATCACTTTGGATGCAGCACGCACCGTGGGCTCCTTTACGATTGGGGATGCCGTTAATGCTGAAGACTACACCTTGAGTGCTGGCACCGGAGCTCTGAGCAGTGCGCTCATTTTTGACATGGGATTGCTGGGCGCCGGGAAGTCATTCCTGAACAAGACTCAGGGTGACCAAGATGTAATTAGTGCTCGCGTGGTTCTCAATGACCAACTTAATGCTCGCATTAACAATGGCCGAGTGACCATGAGTGGCGGCATCGCAGGTGCTGGCGCTCTGACTAGCACAGGCAACGGCATCTTGACTGTCAGGGGAGTCGGAACTGGCACGAGTAATGATCTCTGGCTTTGGCATCGCGGCTCTGGTAACACGGGAGCTCAGGTGGAGCTAGGCACCACTGGTGCCAGTGCTTTCGGAAATATTAGACTTGGGAATGGCAGCTTTGGCACGGCAGGATTTGCCGTGCTGCAACTGCTGGAAAACCGCGTGTTGTCACTGGCCAATCCGCTGACCTATCAAGGCGATCAGATCGGCGATAACGCCACAGTTCTGGTCGATGCGGCCACGAACCGTTGGGGTTATTTCAAGCTGATGGGCGGCAGTGAAACGATTGGGAATATCATCGATCCGGGCAGTGCGCTCGTGCTGGAAAACATGGAAGGGGAAACGATCAATAACAATGCAGTTCTCACGCTCGGTGGTAACAACTTGGATTCATACGTTGGTGGCTTTATCCGCAACCGCTCGGGGGGCAGCGGCACAGGGACTCTGGGGTTGACCAAGAACGGCACGGGCAGCCTTACTCTCCAGGGCGGAAACATCTCTTACACGGGAGCGACTTTGCTGAATGCAGGCACTTTGAATTTGGTCAACGCCACCAACTTCGCCAGCAACATTACCGCTGCTGTAGGCACTCGTATCAATATCGATACTCTCACCGGAACTACTAACTTTGACGATGATGTGGTGGGGAATTCAGTGCTGAGAAAAGTGGGCATTGGCACGCTGAATTTTAATAGTGGTAAGATGAGCATCGATGAGATTCTTGTGACGGCTGGCACCATGCTGGTGCGCACAGGGGTGGCGACTTTACGCGGTGGTAAAAACGAGGTCACTGGAGCACTGGCGGTGCAGGGTAATCCAGGTGTGAATCGAGCCCTGAGGATTGAAGGTGGTTTTTCCGTCGGCTCTTTGAATGCCCAAGGTCTCTTTGGGCAAGCCCAGGGCGGTTTTGATATTGCGGGCCAGCCTTTCAGCGTGAACGGCCTGGGTAATTATGCCGAGGGTGTGTTGGAATCTTCTGGGGAAGTTAATCTCGCCAATATGGGTTTGAGGCTCAACGGCACAGGAGCGCTGTTCAACCGCACGGTTCAAAATATCGCCACGAATGTCACCTCGGTGGTTTTGAATGATGTTGCGAACCTGATCATCGGCTCAGTTCTCACCTTGGAACAGAGCGAATCTGCGGCGGGCGTTATCATCAAGCCAGATACTAGGATCGTCGCGATCAGTCAGAATACCCGAACGGTCATCCTGAGTCAGACGATCACGATTCCAGCGGGCAGGTTGGTGACCTTAACCTACACAAGCAATACCGATGGTGCCATTCGCGGGGAATCACTGAATTTCACGGACGTGACGCATGATGGGGAGAAATTCATCGCCATCACAGAAAAGGGCACGGTGCACACCTCACAGAATGGCACGCTTTGGGATCTCCGTTACACCGATCCTGCTCGCCTGCCTTTCAATAGTCTGGCTTGGACTGGCGAACGCGCCGTGATCGTGGGAAATCAGGGCCGAGTGCTGACCTCCACTGACGGACTGGTTTGGACTGTGCAGGATGTGGGCACCGCGATTGATCTCCGTGGCGTGACCACGACCAATGTTTCCTTCACGGGCAATCTCGTGGTCGGATCAACCACCGTCTCGAATGTCACAGGTGCTGCGAGTTATCTGCCTGGAACACCGGTCTTTAGTTTTGCCACACCGTCAAGTGCGCGCGTTTTAACGGTGAATTCTGCGGGTAGAACAGTCACCATGGATTCGCTAGCGCTCGATACGGCTACGAACGTGGACTTTGGCTACTTCCGAGGAGATACAACGGCGGGGAATAGCACCATTTCACAAGTGACGACGGCGCAGAATCTCCAGTCAGGCACGGCAATCAGTGGCACTGGCATTGCCCCTAGCACCACGATCATTGCGGTAAATGGCCCTGCTAGAGAGCTGACCCTTTCATTGAATGCCACCGCTGGCGGCACAGGCGCATTGAGGACGCTGACGGGTAATCTGACGCTCAATAGCAACACCATCAGTGGCCTCTCGAACACTCACGGACTCGCCGTGGGTATGGTTATCGCAGGACGGGGAATCCCCGCTGGTACGCGTATCACCGCGCTTAATGTCGGGGCCGCGACCTTGGTGTTATCGGATACAGTCACCACAACCGCCACGGCAGTTCCGATGAGCATTTACGCGGGGACACTGACAAGCGGTAGCCCGTTGGTGCAAAATGTGACCAGCCTTGGGGCATTCACTGCCGACATGGCAGCTCGTGGTACGCTGGTGCCCGTGGGCACTTTCGTCGTTAGCAGCACGGCAGATACACTGCTGCTGTCTCAGGCGGCCACTGGGGCGGCCACTTCGGGGGACCTCAAGGCCTCCAAGACCCGAAGAATCAGCACGGGCACTTTTGTCTTCAATGATGCTCTGGTAACCGGGGTGACCAATGTAGCCGGGCTCTCCGTCGGTATGCAGGTGTCATTCCCAGGAGTTATTTCACCAGGGACCGTGATCAACGCGATCAATGGCACGGACGTCACGCTTTCATTGCCAGCGCTTGCTCCAGCGGCCGCTCAGGCTTTCTCCGCCGGGTTCGATTTAGTCACGGTAGGTCGCGGTGGCTTTGTTTCGACCTCTGCGGGAGGTGACACGAGCACTTGGTTCAGTCGCACCTCCGGCACGACTCGGGATTTGAATTCCATCACTTGGTCGGAAAGCCTTCTCGTGGGTGTAGGAAGCCTGGGTCGTGTGATCACCTCAAGCGATGGCGTCACATGGAGTCTTCAGGGGCCGCCGCTGCTTGACACGACCAATGTGATTCTTGCGGTGAACACAGGATCAAAAACGGTGACCATGAACAACAATGCCACGGTCACTAGCACGCAGGCTAGTTTTGGAGCCTTCAAGGGGGATTCCACCTCTGGCAGCGCCGTGATTACTAACGTCACAGGAATGCCAGGCCTGCGTGCGGGTATGCCGCTGGCTTCGGCACTCGGCACTCCGGCTGGAACGACCATCCGCAGTGTGAATGAAGCTGGGTTCTCTTTGGTCATGTCCACCCCGGCCACGGCGACATTGGTGGCTGAGCCAATCCGCACCTTCACAGGTTTATCCACCAATAACTCGACCATCATCACTGAGGTTAGAGACTTTAAAGGACTGGCTGTAGGCATGGTTCTGCACGGCAGCTCCATCACTAGCACATCAGCCATTATCGCCCTCGATCCTGCCAATAGTCGTCTCTTCCTCGCCACCGCAGCCAGTGCGAGCGGGCAGCATACGTTCGGGGTCTTTTATGGCGACATGACCATCGGCAGTGACGTTGTCAAAAATGTGACCAACCTCAGGAGTGTTCAGAGCTTGCAGGGCATGGCGCACCTGTCACCGGGTAAAGCCGTGACTCCAGTGTCAGATTTTCTTGGGTCAGGATTATCGATCAGCAGTTATAACCTTGCCGCCAACACGTTGGCTCTCTCGGGACCAGCTAGCGCAACGTCCTCTAGCGTGCCGCTGCTCACCTTTACCGGCAGTGTGACAGACGGCTCCAATCTCATCACTGGGGTTTCTGACTTCACCGGCCTGGCAGTGAACATGAATATTTTCGTGACTGGCACGACTTCGGGTTCATCGACTTTTTTTAGTTTCAACATTGACGCTTTGAACCCTGGAGCCGGCACCATCACCCTCTCAGGTGTGCCGGATGTGAATGTTGAGCTCACGGCAGTCACCGTGCCTCTGGGGATCTTTTTGGGCACGACCACCGCGCTTAGCAGCACGGTCACTAATCTGACGAACCGCAATAATCAACAGGCTCCGAGTATCAGCCTGCCAGACCTTCAGGATATCGCCTGGACGGGAACCCAGTTTGTGGCAGTCGGCAATTATGGGGCGGTGCTAACGTCACCTGACGGCGGTGTTTGGACACCGAGAAATCCTGCCACGGGTCGTGATCTGCAGACCGTGGCACTTTCAGGATCAGAGATTCTAACCGCTGGTCAGGACGGTCTCATTTTGAAGTCGGCGAATGGCACCGCCTGGTCAGTCGTGCGGGCGGCGGACAGTCCGGCGCTCAATGACGTGCGGCATATTGATCAGATTCAGGCGGTGCTCACCAACGGCGGCAGAACGCTGGCGCTGGGCAATGGTGGACTGGAAACGACGAACGTGAACACCTGGTCAAGCTCATTGAACGACACTTTTAGCGGCTCCCAGATCACGATTTCGATCGCTGGCCGAACCCAAAGCTCGGGCGTGTTACAAATCAGCAATACCGTCACCACCACCACCACCACGACCCCGCAAAACGGCATTGTTCAAACCCGCAACAGCACCAATCGCTTTGACGATGCGGCCACCTTGCTGTCGCGCGGTGGGGATCTGATCTTTGCCAATAATGGCGTGAACGCGGTTTTTTCGGAAACCATCGGAAAATTAGTGCTCGGCCAGGGGCAACTCCAGATTTCTGCTTTCCGCGCTGGTCTTACGGGCACCAGCACATTGACCTTTGGTTCTCTGCAGCCGTTGCCGGGCGCCACCGTGGACTTTGCGGCCAGAGAAAACGTCACCGGTCTTGTGAATCTCCCTGGAACACTGGGCGTGGATGCGCGAAATCGGGTTTTGTTCACCCAAAACCCAGTGCTGGACCAGAGTGCCCTGATCGGTGGTTGGGCCACAATTGACGGTGAGTGGGCCACATATGACCCTGTTAAAGGTGTGATGCGGCTAGATCCCTCAGCGGGCTATGATCTGGGTGACCAACCGGGCTGGACTCTCACGGACAATGTCAAAATGCAGGCCGGAAGGACACTTAACGCACGGCGCGCTGTCAACTCCATGAACATCCAGGGCCAGACCTTGACCATGAATGGACAGATGCTCAGTGTCGAGTCAGGTGGTATTCTGGCCACGACCGCCACCATTGGTACGGCGACATTGGGCGACTTGACGGTGGGCACGGCGATCAACGTGCCAAAAACGCTGAACGTGATCAATAGTAGCACCGTCACCATCAATGCGGCGATCACTGATTTTGCGGTCACGCTAAATGCTCCGGTCACGACTGTGGGCGCTACAGTGGTGACTCTGCCAAACGTGATAGGCCTGCTGCCGGGTATGGAGGTATCCGGCTTGGGCATCCCTGCAGGCACACGCATTGAATCCGTGGACAGAAGCGGAACCAACCGAATCACTCTGACGGCTGCTACAACACAGGCTCTGCCAGCGAACACGCCACTCACGATCAAAGGTGGCTCGGTCGGGCTGAGTAAATCGGGGGCCGGCTTCCTATTGTTGACAAATACCAACACCTACACGGGCAAAACCTATGTGAATAACGGCACCCTGCGGATCACCGCCACTGGGTCATTGGGAGCGGCTCCCTCCTCGTTTGTCCAAGATCAAATTCAGTTGAATGGTGCGATCCTGCAAATCGGCCACGTGGTGACCGGCACAGTGACGCCGCTGCCCGATTTTAATGTCGCCTTCAACGACGGAAAGCCCGGTGACAAAAATCGCGGGTTGAGCATCGGTTCCGCAGGTGGCCGTATTGAAGTCGGCCAGGCTAACCCGGACAATGACAACGCCACATTTGCCAGTGCCGTGCCGATTGTGAATTTGATCTTCAGCAATCCGATCAATGCTCTCGGCGTGTTAGAATTGGCAGTGCGGGCTGGCACAGGTAATGCCGCCGCGCAGTTTAACACACTCACTCTGGGCACGGCGCTCAGCACGAATACCTATGCTGCTGGTATCAGGACGGAGGCCGGATTCGAAGGCCGGATCAATCTCTTGGGCAACAACACCATCGGCGGCATTGCTCAGGAAGGCGGACTGCTCGTTATCGAAGGCAACAATAACTTCACCGCGCCGATTCGCTCACTGCTCGGTGACATCACGATCAACGGCACCAATACTTGGTTGGGAACGAGTGAGTTTGAACAGCCAATCGATATGCAGGCCGGCACGCTCAGGCTGTCCACACAGACGGCTCTCGGCACTGGCGGCTTGAAGCTGGTGCTTGGTGGTGGTGGCGTTCTCATGCTCCAAGGTCGCTCACAGACCATTCAGGAGATAGCCAGTTTCCCGCTTTCAGTGATCACCAATAACGAGGCACCTAACGGTATGGTGGGTTCCACAAACCTCATTTTCAACCTAACCACCAACCAGACTTACAGCGGTACGATTAAGGATGGTGTCACGCTCGGGCCAAACCCTGATGTAGCCCCTATCAAACTCATCAAAACAGGCCCTGGTGCCCTAACTTTAAGCAATGCTGCCAGCGACTTCAGTGGCGGGCTTGAGATCCTTGGGGGAGCACTCAACGTGAGCTCCGTCGCCACTTTGTCGAACAATTCGGCAATGGGTAAAGCAACGGATTTTGATCCTGCTCTTCTGGTGATTGATAAAGCGGTCCTGTCTTTTGCCCCGACAGATTTACAGACCATGGATCGCTCCTTCACCCTGGGTTCTGGCCCGAACGGCGCTGCACTGGTCGCCAATGGGGTGACTCAAATTGACCGAGTCACCATCGGTAAGGAGTTCCGAGATCCGTTTGGTGGGAATCCGAGCATCAGCACGCCGATTGCCTTCAAGGACGCAGGTTCTCGTGTCCTGACTTTGTCTGGAACTGGCCGTGGAGATAATACCCTGCTGCTGGAGCTGCGTGACAAATCCATTTCGGAAATCAGCGGTCTCTTGAAGGCAGGTCAGGGCACCTGGGTGCTCGGTAAGGCAGCGCCTTTCAGCGGCCTCACATCGATCAATGATGGCACTCTGGTGGTGACTAAAAATGATGCGCTAGGCACGGCGGGCGCCAGCACCGTGGTGGATGCGGTGAATGACACTTTCACCGGTAATCTGCCAAATGGCACTCGCCTCACCTTCCCAGTCTTCTTTGATACCACCCTACCCGGCGGGGTGCTGGCCGACACGGCTTACTATGTCGTCGGCTCGAACAGCGCGAGTAGCTTCCAGATCGCAGCCACCCCTGGCGGAGCCGCTCTGCTCATCTCCACAACTGGGTCGAATGTGAAGATCGTGCCCAAGATTGACTCCTTCCGCTCCACCGTCTTTGACGACGTTGCCAATACCTTCACTGGCAACGTGCCGAATGGTTCGCTGGTGAGCTTCAATACCCAGATCGTTGCGGGTGTGCCTCTTCCCCAGCCACCCGCAAGTTTACTGACAAGCACCGTCTATTTTGTGAAAAACTCCAATGGCAGCACCTTCGAAATCTCAGAGACCCTGAATGGGCCTACTTTTGATTTCGGCAGTGGGACCGCCGGTGCCCTCTATTACACCACGAATGCTACAGGAAATAGCTCTGGGGGTGTCAATCTAGCCAGTGGTATTTTGGAACTCCGGAATGTGAATTACCTGACCCCTGAAACCATCATCTTTGAGGGCGGCTCCTTGGTCGTGCCAGCAGATACACAGTCGATCTGGTCGGGAAATCTCGAAGTGAACGCTACCTCGACAATCCGAGTGGGTCAGGATGGGCAACTTGTTCTGAATGGTAACCTATTGGGCACCGGCTTCATCGCACAGGAAGGTGAAGGCACGGTGGTCATGCGTGGAGAGATGCTGACACCGACGACTAATCTACTCAATGTGAGCCGTGAATATGCCGTGCGTGCTGGAACTCTCGTGCTCGACTATGCGCTGAACAATGGCTCAAAACTCTCTGACAATGCCAATTTCCGACTGGGGGGTAGCCGCCGTGGCGGCACGGTGATTCTCTCAGGTGGCTCGCATGATGAAGTCGTCGGCCAAACCGTCCTCGAAGCCGGTGTCAGTAAAATTTACCGGGAAAGCGGCACCAGCACCCTAAGCCTCAATAACGTCCTCCGATCCACAGGCAGCTCTCTCTATGTGGATGTCGGCCGGATCGCTAAAACGGACATCCTCAACAACAATGGCATTCTCGGCGCTTGGGCCATCATTCGTGACGCGGTGACCAATGCTTTTTGGGTGATCCCCGGCACCAATAGCGCCACGCTCCCCGTCACAGCGGATGCGAGCACTGACCGTGTAAGTGCTACCGGGTTGGTGTTTGGCACCCTAATCCGCCTCACCACCACCGGGGTCATGCCTGGAGGCCTCAGTGAAAGCACCAACTACTTTGTCATCAATGTTTCTCCTCTGGGGGTGACTCTCGCGCTGCCTCCGCCTCCTGGTCAGCCGCTGAATTCCATTACTCCCATTGTGGATATCACCAGCCCCGGCACCGGCACCCTGACCCTGGCCGCGCAGACCTCCTTCACCGCCAATCCAGCATCAAATACCTTCACCACACCGGGTGACCACCGCCTGGCCAAAGGCAGCAAGGTGCGTCTCAGCAGCTACGGCACTCTTCCTGGCGGCCTGAATGCGGGCACTGACTACTATGTCATCGACAGGGCAAATCGCAGCTTCCGTCTGAGTGCCCTCATTGATGGCCCTGCAGTTGATATCACCTCCAGCGGCACGGGCGTGCATATCGTCCAAACTGAGGGGGCCGAGAAACGCGTTGGCGGCGGTGCTCTGACTTTCACCGTCAATGCCATCGCCTTCCCCGGTGCTGACGGCAATGGCAGGGTCAAAGTGGCGATCCGCCCACAGCTAACCTCGGGCGTCATCACATCTGAAATCACCGGATCGGGAACGGTTTCTGATCCTTATATTTACACCATTAAGACGACCACGGACACGAACAACAATTCGGCTGTCTTGGCCTTCGTTTCGAGCGACCCGAATAACCCCGCCGTCAGTAGCGGGAAACTCATTCTCGCCGAATCCTCAGCCGGCGGGAGTTCGGATGCCGACCTCATGGCTGATACAGGTTCATACGGGGCTCCGACTTTCCTCGGTAATGGTAGCAGTGACAACGGCAGCAAAGAGCTGGACTGGGCTAGAAACGAAGGTGCCGCAGACGGACTTATCATGCCCAATGGCTCTTACCTCAATGCCTGGGGCCCCGGTGGTCTCACCAACACTGGAGTGACTTCTAATATCTCGGTGGCCAATCGCGACACCTTCTCGCTCCGCTTCGCCTCACAGAATGCTTCCACGGTCTCGCTGACTGGCGTGAATGGCATTCGCAGCGGTGGTATTTTGATTTCACCCACGGTGGGGGCCAATGATTCGTCCATCGTCGGTGCAGGTGCTCTGACCATGAGGGGTGAAGGCAATCTGCAAAACTTCCTCATCCATCAATACAATGAACTGGGCTCCCTGATCATCGGTTCCAAGATCACCAATCGCGCGCCAGTCGCCCGCACAGGGCGGCTGACAAGTGCTGATCGCCGTGTGGTGGCGGGGCTTTCTGTCACCAACGATCTAACTTTGGGCATGGTCGTTTCAGGTGCTGGCATTACCAATGGCACGGTCATCTCCAGCATCGATCCAGATGGTCATACGGTCTTCTTGAGTCAGGATCACAGTTACAACGGTGCCCGCCCGATTTTGACCTTTACCAATGGCCCGACGACCGTCACGCGCGTGGGCACGCTGAGTGATGGCTACAGGCGCCGCGTCGTTGGTGTGACTGTTCCCGCAGTGGGACTGAATCCGAGCACGATTTCGACCAGTGATCTCTACATTGGTATGCCGATCTCTGGGCCGGGCATTCCCGTGGGTTCTACCATCACCTTCGTTTTTAATGAGAGTGATATTGAAATTAACACCAACCATTTCTTCACGGGTGAGTCCTCTGCGCTGACATTCACCCCGACCACAGGCATCGAGAAGCTCGGGCCAGGCATGTTGGTGCTTGGCGGTGACAACGACTACACCGGCAGCACCTACATTGGTGAGGGAACATTGCGTGCTCAGTCGCTGACGGATGGTGGTCTTGCTGGCGGTCTTGGGACTTCAAACGCGGGTTCTGGAAACCTCTTCTTCAACGGCGGCACATTGCAGTATGTAGGTGAAAACTCCCGAACCAACCGCGGCTTCCAGCTTTCGGAAGTGGCCACCATCAATATCGGCCATGAGCGCACCAGCAGCGTCTTCACTGGGGCTGTAGCAGGCACTGACCGCCTGCAAAAAGACGGCTCTGGCACGCTAATCTTCAATGGCAATGCTGGCTTGGAATCCATTCGCGTAGAGGAAGGGCGGCTTTTGCTGCAGGCTTTTGATACGAACTTCACACCTGGAGGTTTCTCCGCATCCAACTTTGCGACCACGAACCTTACCAGCCTGCGTGTGGCCGGCGGCACACTCGAACTTCGTGGCACGTCGGAAGGCAACGTGGTGCAAAACTTTGGCAGTCAGTTTGTGGTCGAAGAAGGCGGCTCGGAGGTGAAAGTCACGAGTGTCGCCGCCACCGACCCGAACAATCTCGTTGCTGTGCCCTCCTTCCGCACCACGAGTTTGAATCTGATGGGTCAGGAAGAACCGACCGACGTCCTCCGATTGGCTGGTGGCACGGTGCGCTTTGTCGAGAATCCCGAAGCGAATGCAGGTAACGCGAACATCTTCCTATTCCTACCCAGCAACGCGCGCCAGAGGATTCTGCCATGGGCCACCTATCAGAACCCTGCTGACACGACTTTGGGAGGAGTGAATGATTTTGCTATTGTTGAATCCTCCACTGCGGGAGTGATTTCGGCGAACACCTTTTATGATATCGGATCGCTCTACATGAATCCAGGCGATTCTGGCTGGGTCGGCACTCGTTTGGCGGGATCTGGGCTTGATGTTTCTGAAGGCGGGCTTGATCCCAGTGGCAATCTCAGAACCTTCAACGGCACCATCACCTCACGGAAATATGTGAATTTGATGCGCTATGAAAACAACTTGAACAGTGTCATCACGATCAACGCTGGGCAGACCTTGGAATTGGTTTCCGGTGCCATTCTCGCGGCCTACAATGTGCGTGCTGGAGACAAGCAGATCCTGGGGCCTGGTAATATCACCGGTGGATCGGCAAATGATGTGAATGGTGACTTCATCATGCACAACTACAACCCTGCAGCCACCTTCACTCTGGGCGCCAATGTGGTGGACCGCAGCGTGCAAGTCACCATCTCCAATCCTACGGGCATCTTGAAGGCCGGAGAATCCCTGATGAAGGTCGGGTCTGTCTCGGCTTCGGATTTCTTCCGCTCTGTCCGAGCTGGAATGCTGATTTCTGGCCTGGGCATCGCACCGGGAACCCGTGTGCTGAATGTGAACAGTGATGCCCGCTTGCTGTTACTGAGTCAGGCCGCGCTCAGTAATCAGACCAGCCAAATTTACACACTCGTAGAGACGCTTAACTTTGTGCAGACAGGGACTGGCACCACGGCACTGGCGGGCACCAATACCTACAGCGGCAATACTTATGTGCATGGCGGCGTGCTGAGGCTGAACTCAGCCAATGCTGTGCCCGGGGGCATCGGAAACTCGGGCGGCACCAGCGCGCTGATCGTCGAGGGCGGCGTGCTCGGACTGGGTTTAGGTGACTTCACTCGTAGCCTTGGCAGCGGCGTCTCTCAGGTGCAGTTCAAGGGCAATGGCGGGTTTGCGGCTTATGGGGCGGATCGTCTGGTGAACTTGGGTGGTGGCGCGACTCCTGAGCTGCTACGCTTCGGAAATAATGGTTTTGTCCCTGATGGTTCGTCTCTCATTCTCGGTAGTCACGATGCGACCCATAAACTGGTGTTCCAAAATCCAATCGACTTGAGTGCCTTCAGTCAGGCCATCCGTGTCGAAGACGGGCCTGTGGCCATTGAGGCTGAGCTTGCTGGCGGGCTTTCGGGCCTCGGCCGCATGATCAAGTTTGGTCTTGGCACGCTGCGCCTGAATGCGACGAGCACAAACACGGGCGGCATCGAAGTCGCCGAAGGCCGCCTCATCGCCGCCGACGTGGCGAATGTGTTTGGTAGCATGGCAGGCACTTCTGGGCCGGTGCGCCTCGGCACGAGCTACACGAATACCACCTCACAGGCCGCGCTTGAGCTGGAGATTGAGGGTGGTAACGTGGCCAAGAAGCTCGAAATCGGCGCGGTGAATGCCGCCAGTTCTCCTTGGACGGGCAGTGCCCAGGTGGATAGCAACCAAGGCCTCGCTGATCTCGGCCAGCATGTGTCCATGTTGGCCGTCGAAGGCTATCCCGCGATGGCCTACTACGACGCGGAAAATGCAGACCTAAAATATGTCCGAGCTTTAGATGCTCGTGGTGCCCGTTGGGGTGTCCCGGTCACTGTGTCTAGCCGTAACAATGTCGGTAAGTACCCGTCCCTGAGCCTGATCAACGGCAACCCGGCTATCAGCTACTATGATGAAACGAATGGCAGCCTCATGTATGTGCGTGCCACGGACGCCCCCGGTGTCTTCTGGGGCACTCCGATTCCTGTGCTCGCTCAGGCAGCGGGTGTGCTCACCGTGGCTGTGCAGTCCGATGGCCTAGTGCTCGTCGGTGGCTTCTTCACTCAGATTGACGGAGTGGATAAAAACCGAATCATCCGTCTACACTCCGATGGTTCGCTGGATACAACTTTTGAGGCCTTCGTGATGAATGGAGAAGTTCGTGACATTCTTATCCAGTCCGACGGTAAAATCGTCATTGGTGGCACTTTTACCACGGTTCGTGTCGATGGCACTTCCGCGAACAATGTGACGCGTAATCGCATCGCTCGGCTCAATCCCAATGGCACCTTGGATGCGGCATTTGATCCTAATTTGAATGGCGACGTCCGCGTCCTCGCCGCCCAACCTGATGGGCGTATTTTGGTCGGCGGCAGTTTCACCGCGGTCGGAAGTTCGACCCGCGCGCGCATGGCCAGACTCACTGCAAGCGGCAGTCTGGATTCCACTTTTATCTCACCTGATATTCGTAATGGTGAGGTCCGCGCAATCGCCCAGGAGCCAGCAGGAACCTTTGTGATCGGCGGCAACTTCACCAGCGTCAAAGGAGACAACAACCGCAACCGTCTAGCCCGAATCTCCAACGATGCGCGGAGCTTGAACGCATTCAATCCTGATGCAAACGGCGACGTCAATGACATCGCTCTCCTGCCTGGCGGTAAGCTGCTGGTGGGTGGCTCTTTCGGTGCCTTTGCAGGCGGCGTAATCAGCCGCACACGTCTGGCTCGGCTCGAAACCACGGGCGCAGTGGACCTGACTTTTGCTCAAGAAGTCAATGGCACGGTGAATAGGTTGCAGTTGGAAAGTAGTGGCGACGTGCTTGTCGCAGGCTTGTTCACCCAGTTGGGCGACTTTGCGCGCAACTTCTTCGGCAGGGTCAAGTCAGACGGCACGGTGGATGCAGCCTTCGATCCGAATCCTGACCAAGAGGTGCGGGATATGTTCGTCATGACCGACAGCAAGATCGTTTTGGGCGGACTCTTTATCCGCATCATAGGTCAGACTCAGCAGGTCGTGGCGCGGATCTCTAGTGAAGGCGTGCCAGACGTTGGATTCGGACGCAACATCATCAATGTCGGCAAGTACTCGTCTCTGCTGTTCGTGAACGGCGTCCCCGCCATCAGCTTCTACGATGTGCTCAACGGTGAACTTGAGTATGCGCGCGCCAATGATGTGAATGGCGGCAGTTGGAGCGCTTCACAGGTGCTGGATGCTTCGGTGAATGATGTGGGTGTGGGTATTTCCATGATCATCGCCAACATTGGTGGCGATCTTCTCACGAAAGATAATCGTGGCACAAACAGCGCAACGGATGATGAAGTCACCCTCTCAGGCACTGCCGCCAACATTGGAACACCCGTAATCGCCTATGGAGATGCGACGAACAACGTCATCAAGTATGTGGTGGCGATCAATGCCACTGGAACGGGTCTCGCTGCCCCCTTAACCAACTGGAGCTCGCCGGTGGTCATCCCTGGCACGGGGGCTGTTGGCGCTCATTTCACGTTGAGTTTGGTGGATAAGTTCCCAGCCATTGCTTACCAGGAATCAACTACACAGGATTTGAAATTCATCCGTGCGCTCAACGTCGCAGGCATCACCAACAATCTCCGCGACCCTGATACACTGGAGATTCTCAAGATACCTGATTCGGCCCTTACCTTCAGTGCTGCCACCTCATGGGGTGCCCCGATCACTCTGGATTCCGCGGGTGATGTCGGTCAGTATCCAAGCCTTGCTTTGGTCAACGGCCAGCCAACCACGCCCAAAGATCGCCCCGCCATTAGCTACTACGACGCCACCAATGGCGATCTCAAATATGTCGTGGCACCCGAATCCACCGGCACTTCAGCCTGGGGCGCCCCCACCGTCCTGGTCGCGCCAGATGACGTCGGAAGATTCACGTCGCTAGCTATGGTGAATGGCCTGCCTGCGATTGGTTATTACAATGCGACCCTTGGTGATTTAGAGTTTCTCATACTCAATGACGCCAGCGGTTACTCGCGGCTTAGCTTCGATGGTGACACGACTTGGTCAGGTGCGGTTGCCCTCAACGGCTCCCTTATGATTGCCCCTGCTTCAGGGCAGACGACTTCCTTGACCGGCGTGCTGAGTGGCCCGGCAGGGTTCAAGCTAATCACAGATGGCATTCTCAACCTCAGCAATGCGGCTAATAACTTTGGCACTTCTTTGGCTATGCCTGGAGTCACGACGGGTCCAGGAACAGCCGTCAATGGCGCGGCCATCATTCGCTCAGGCTCTCTGCATGTCAGCAGAGACACAGCGCTCGGCGTGGCCACCGTGGAGCTTGGGGACGCTCTGCCGCAGGAGATCAGCGCGGACCGGGCGACGAACTTCACCAGCGTGTTGGCGAAGGGTGGCCGATTCATCGCTCTTCATGATGGGCGTAATTTCAGTGACACTGGCTCCGGGGCTTTTGTGAAGGTGGGCGCTACGGTTGACGGCCAGTATTATGGTTTGGTGGCCACAACAACCGATGCCGTCACAGACCGATTGACGGGTAATCTTCCTGCTGGCACGCAGATTCAGTTAATTGGTGAGACCCTGCCGCCTGGGACCCAGGCGGATACGCCCTATTACGTGCTGAATCCAAGTGGCACAGACTTTGAGATCTCCCTCACGCTTGGCGGAACCAGGGTTGGCATCACGCCTGGAGACAGCATTAAGGTTTACTACATTGAGACGGCCAAACTCAATGCTCAGATTCTGGTAAAGGACGAGGCTAGCAACCCCGAGCGTAATGGCATTTACCGTTTCATCATTGATCCAGATAACTTCTCCCTCTCGGTGGGTGTTATGAATCTGGCTCGTGTCGCCACCTTTGATTCACCTGGGGAGATGCTTTATGGTGTCCGCGCCAGTGTGCAGAACGGTACGTCGGCCGGTGACGCTTATTTCCTGGCTAGCAATGTCATCGATCTTAATTACTCCGCCGTGCATTGGGTGGAAGATCGCCTGAATACCTCGGTGGCTCTCCTAGCCACAGTGGCAGACATGACGATCTCTAATCCGGTCGATGTCAATGCCGTCAGTGGCACAGGCACTTCCATTCTTGGGGCGCATAGCTCCGTGACTTCAGGTCTGGTGAATTTCACGGGTGCGGTGACTTTGCAAAATCAAAGGCTCGCTACCCAAGAGGTGGAAAGCCTAACACTTACTTCTTCCACCTCCACCGGCCTTGGGTTGGTGCTGAGTGGGGTCATTTCAGAGGCTGACGGTGGCGTAGGTGTGACCAAAGATCGGTTCTCCTTGATCAAGACAGGTGCTGGCATCAGCACCTTGAATGCTAGTAACACTTTCAGTGGTGGGATCTCCATCAATGAGGGCACCCTGCTGGTGATGAATACGACGGGCAGCGCGACAGGCACAGGTGCGGTGACGGTCCTGGCTGGAGCCACACTCGGCGGTAACGGCTCCATCAACAGTGCAGTGACTCTGGCGGGTGCTCCGGGTAACCTTGCTATCCTCAGGCCCGGTGACCCAACCGCATCTTCGAGTCCTGTCGAGACCTTGACGATTAATCAGCCACTGACAATCAATGCGAACTCCGTGGTCGAGTTTACTCTCGGAGCGACAAATTTTACCAAGCTTGCAGGCACTTCGATCTCCCTCACCACGGCGACCTCACGACTTCTGGTGCAGCTCGAGTCGGGCTATTTGCCGACCCTCGGCACTGAATTTGACCTCTTGGATTTCACTTCACTCAGCATCCAAGGCGGTGCGCTGAACCTGCTCAATCTACTCCAACTCCCCGTGGCGACCGTCTGGGACACCACGCAGTTTCTCACCACGGGCAAAATTATCGCCAATGGTGATGCGCAGCCCACGGCAGTCACCGGAACCCTCAATCCACAGACCATCCAGCAGGGAGCCAACGCCACCTTCTCCATTGTCGGTGGTTATACCGGGACGGCTCCCATCAGCTTCCAATGGACCTTGAATAACGTGGACATCCCTGGTGCGACCTCTGAGACATTCACCGTCACAGGCGCCAACCAGCTATCCGAAGGTGACTACCGCGTGCGTGTCATCAATCCGGTCAATCCAAGTGGAGCGACGAGCAATGCAGCGGCCCTAACCGTGGACTGGCCGCTCTCCTTTGCCATCAATCTCCCGACGACTCGGCTCGGTTCGGTCGGTTCTCCCATCACTTTCAGTGTCACCATGAGTGGTGAAGAAACTAGTGAAATAGCTATCACCTATCAATGGCAAAAAGGAACCACCGACATTGATGGCGCCACCGATTCCAGTTACACCATTCCAATCGTATCTGTGACCGATACCGCCACCTATCGCGTCATCGTCAAGGGGCCGTTTAACCCTGCAGGCATGTTCAGCAATGTTTGCTCGTTCACCGCTTCTCCTCCAGGCCCAGCAGTGGTTCTCGAGTCGCCAATCTCGCAGACTTTGCTCGTGGGTAGCCCGTTGAATTTGTCGGCAACACCCGGCGGGGACAACAATGCACGCGTCAAGCAGTGGCGCCGTAATGCCGTCGCCATCCCAGGAGAAAATGCAGACACATTGGTCATTCCCAACATCACGCTCGCCCAAGCTGGCGACTACACGTACAGATTGGATAACAAAGTGATCTCTACAGGCAAGATCAGCACGAACACCAGCGCAGCGGCGCGCGTCGTCGTGGTGGAAAACCCCAACAAAATCGTCGCGGCTCAGTTGGGTAAGATCACCACTCTGACGGTCAATGTCGCGGGACCCTCCTCCGCCGTCTTGCCACGCTGGCCTACTTATCGGTGGCTCAAGAATGGGTTGCCTGTGCCGGGTGATGGGCGCTTCACCAATGACACGACCAAGACACTTTCCATCAAGAATCTTGTCCACACCGACACCGACGTTTACACCTGCCGTGTGGAAGGTGCCCCAGGCACAGCAGCCGTCATCGGCGGCACACATTTCCTGCGGGTTTATGATGCGGCTCCCAAATTCCCCGATGTCCTCCCATCGCCTCCTCAGGGTATCGTCGGTGGTGCTTACAGTTGGAAAATTCCTGTGACGAGTGACAGCGGTCTGCCAGCGGATGTGAAACGCACGCCGAGCACCTATGCCGTCACGGGCCTGCCTCCAGGCCTGAAGGTCGATGCTACCACTGGCTACATCACCGGCAGGCCTACCGCCGCCAATCCCATTAAAACGCCACTGAGTTACCCGATCACGATCACCATCTCGAATGCGGTGCTGCCGAAAGCCAGCATCAGCACCGTGATCAGTATCAGCGCTCTGCCTGCTGGTATTGCCGGCATCTTTGCCGGACCGATCGATCGTGATCCTGTTTTGAATGGCAATCTCGGCGGCAGATTTGACCTAACCGTGACGACAACAGGTGCGATCAGCGGCAAGGTCGCCCTCGGCAGTGCAGCCGCTCGCTCATTTGTTGCGGCCAATGGCACACTTGATATCGACGTAAACGACGTCCTGCCAGCTCAGGGTAGGATTTTCCTGCCTGCCACCACCACGCTGCCAAGCCTGACCATCAGCTTCAAGCTCGCAATCACTGCGGGCACGGTGCCAACAACACTCCTCTCTGATGCCACCATCATCGCGGGCACGAGTGCCCCCGTCACCTTCCAAGGTTGGCGCAATAACTGGGCCGCCGCCGCAGTTGCCAATGTGTCTGCAAAAGCCGACGCCTACGCTGGACTCTACACGTTTGGCATGGCGCTCGGTGAACTGGACCCGCTGGTCACCAATCCAACTCTGCGCTTACTTGTGCCCCAGGGCACGGGCTACGCTTCCTTCACGGTTGTCACCGCTGGCACCTACACACTCGCAGGTCGCACGGCAGACAATGTGAGCTTCACTGGCAGCTATTTTATGGGTCCGACCGGGCAATCCTTTGTCTTCCAAACTCTCTACACCTCGACTCTCAAAGGATCGCTGCTCGGAACCCTTCAGATTGACCGTGGACTCAATCTCACGCTTTCAGACGACAATGATTTGAGTGGCAACCTGACTTGGGTTTGCCCACCCAACAGTGCGACCGCCAACCGACTCTATCGCGCTGGTTTCGGCACCACGACAGCACCCGTCGATGTCCGTACCCCCGTGAATCTCGTGGCCTTTGGCGGGCGCTACATCGCACCGGTGGCAGCGACCCTTATCAATCCAAATCCACCCGTGCTGCTTGGACTTGATCCCGCTGATCCGGGAACGCTGCCCGCTCGCAATGCTGAGTTGATCTTCTCTGAAGATGGTGATCTCCCAGCGAATACACCACCTATCCTAGATCCCTATCCGAGCGATGTTGTGGATAACCTCAATCCCAACATCTCCCTGACGATTCTCAAGGCCAGCGCCCTTGATCTGCCGAAGTTAACGGCCAATCCCGCCTCGACCAAATTGACAGCGACTGCCGCCACGGGTGCCATCTCAGGCAGTTTCTCCCTGAGCGCGGCCAATCCACAGGGCGTGGCTCCCAATCCAGTGCTCCGCACGCCCGTCGCCTTCTTTGGTCAGATCGTGCGGGATAATGGGGTGCAGGTTGGTGTCGGTTTCGTCATCATTCCCCAGCTTCCAGGTTTAGGTATAGGCGAAACGCCAGCCACCACGCCCCAGCTTTCAGGCCGGGTGCTCTTCCAAGCCAAGTAATTTTGCCGCCGCCTGGCAGTTTGTTGATCTCCGTCAGACCTTGCCAAAAAGACAAATGTATTAACCAAGTAAATACCCTGCATTCACTTCATGGCTTGAAATTCGCAGCCAGTTCGGATTAAATTCAAGTAAATTCAGGTAAATCAAAGCAATTCAAATTCCGCCCCCGCAGCTTATGAAATCTCTCCGCCGATTCGTCAATGACGCCCGCCGCCACAAAGGGCTGGCCCTCATCATCGTCCTGTCCATGCTGGCTTTGGCGACCATCGTTATTCTAGCCTTCCTGAGCGTTGCTGATACCGAGCACAAAGGCACCATGACCTACTCGGCCTCACAGACGGCGAGGCGCTACGCAGACACGGCGGTGAACATTGTGATCTCACAGATTCAGGCCGGATCAGATCAGGATACCAGCAGGGCAGGCAGAGAGACGCACGCTACCCAGCCAGGTGCTGTCAGAAAGTATGCCGACAACGGTTCCTTCCTCGCTGGCTACAAGTTGTTTTCAGACAGTGAAATGATCTTTACCAGCACCGGCGGAGGCGTCGGAACCAAACCAAATGAAGATGAAAGGACCTTTCTTCTGAATTCCGAGCCACCCGGAGACTGGAATCAGGGAACCAACCTCGTCCGCTATGTGGATATGAATGAGCCGGTGATTAAAGGCGTGCTGAATACTGAGGGCGAGGCCGGATCAGCTCAGGTTTACTTCCCCGTGCTGGATCCCCGCGCAGCTTTTGACATGGACCCTGCCGGGGGCAATCCGATTCCTGCGGAAGGGTTCTCTTATGAAACCACCACGGCGCTCAACGGCCAGGATCTCAGCCAAAAGCCTGAGGGTGAAGGTGAGGCTTCCAGGGTGAGTCCGGTTGTCAAGCCTGCGGGTGCCACACCTCCCGACACGCTGCGTCTCGCCATGCCGGTGAAATGGCTCTACATGCTCAAAGATGGCACGCTTGGCACTCTCGACGACACCATGGCCTTCCAAAGCTCTGGCGACTCACAGGCCTCTGAGGCGACACCCATCGTGGGTCGCATCGCTTTCTGGGCAGATGATGAATCTTGTAAAATCAATATCAACACCGCTGCCGAGCCTACTTTTCTGGGTCAGCCAACTTTCTATCACGAGCGCGATCATCGCTGGGCGGACTATCCGGCAGCCCGCAGCGAGTATCAGCGCTTCCCAGGCCATCCCGCCACGGTGGCTCTCAGTTCGGTACTCTATCCGAACCCCTTCCAATCGACCACCCGCAATCTAGATACCTATGGGCTGACTTCTGGCAGTGCCGGTCTGACGCAGGTTTTGGGGGTCAAAAACCGCATCTATGCAGTGGCTCCGCGAATCAATTCGGGCGGGAGTAATTCGGGCACTAAATTGTTCGCGGCAGATGATTTTAATTCGGGCGGCAGCGCAGGTCTGTCCGTCGATGTCGATTTGACGGCGGCTCTCAATGAACGCATCTACGCCAGCGTTGATGAGCTATTTTTCTCCGAGACCAACAGCGGCGGTCTGCGTGTGCCCACCGTCACCGATTTTGGCGGTGGTAATCTTTTCAACAAGCAAACCCTTGAGCGTGCTTCCGGCTTCCTGACAGCCCAGAGCCGCAGCAGTGAGATCAGCATGCTTGGTCTGCCGCGCATCGCCATGTGGCCGGTCAATAAAAGCGCCTCTAAGCGCACGCCGTTCGACAACCTCATCACTTTCTGCTCGACGCTGGGTAAGGCAAACTTCGCAGCCATCAATCTCGACACCAGCAACTCCTACATCTTCCAGCGTGAAACGGCCAGGAGTGCCACCCATGACATTGGCCTTCAGCGCAATCAAAAGCTGTTAGGCATGCTCGACCAGATTCTTGCCACGGCAAGATTCCCGGCAGAGACAGTGAATGGCGGCAATGGCAACACCTTCAAAACCAAACTGCGCAACGGCAACGGCTTTGACAACTACCGCCAAGTCATCGTGGAAATGTTTGACTACATCCGCTCCACGAACCTCCAGGACAGCTACCAGATCCCAAACAATCGCGCCAGTTGGCCCGCCGCCTCCATCTACTGGGGAGATAATGCCGCCAATCTCGATGGAGCCAATATCTATAATGTGCGCGACAACTTAGCGGCAAGCTTCAATACCTACACGCCTGGCGTGGTTAAGAATGCAGGGAACCCGAACAACCCGTTTGCAGACGTAGCTCTGCCTGGTCATGGTCAGGTCACTCCTGCTGTCTGGAATGTGGGCGGTCAAAATTACCGGGGCTTTGGCCGCAGTGTCTCCATCAGTGAGGTCGGCCTGCATTTTATCTGCACGGGTGATGGCCAGCCAGACATGTACAGTTGGCGTCACCTTAGTTTTAAAGACGATCCAGATCCGACGCAGCGGGGCTATGAAATCATGCCCATCAACCCGCCGTCCCAGGCCGCTGATCAGCGGGAGACTACACGCGCACAACTTTACAATGCTGCGGCCACAGGCCAGATTTCCGGCGGCAGGACGGCACTCAAGGTGGAAGATAATAGGCATGACGACGAGCCTAACACATCTTTTTTGATCGAGCACAGTCCTCCTTTAGGGTTTCAGGGTGCCGCCAATGACAATAATAAAATCATTAATGCCGGGGCCCAGTTCTGGAATAACGCCGCGACTCGCACTGATGTCACTTCTCGCGAGATCAAAGAGCGCTACTACTCGAACTTTCCTCCTCTTTCTTCCCCTAACGTTGCAGACGAGCTGTATGGGACCGTTGGCGGTAGCGAGACTGACACGGCGCTCCGTGGTAGGCATCGTAATTTTCATCCCGGCACGCAGGAGCCCAATTGGAATTACACACTGGACCAAGACACACCGCTGGGTCCAAATCCAGGGGCAGAAAACCCAAGCGTCCATGAAAAACGCATTCAGGCCATGTTACACCTCGAGTTCTTTTGCCCTTCTGTGGGCTACACTCAAATCACCCCCGAGTTCACCGTGGTGCTCAATGGCCAGGACCTATCTAGTATGGAAGCGGGCGGCGGAGTCGCCCTTTTCCCTGGGACTCAGGACGTGGTTCTCAAGAGCGCCAAGCCAATCTTCCAAGCAGATGGCACCCCAGAAGTTGGCGGCTACGCCAGTTTCAGGCGTGTGGCGGGGACACGTGGCCTTCCAGCTCGCGGCCAGAACCCCGGCGTCCCTGCTGATGTCCGGTATAATTCCGGCTCAAATGCTGCCGTTCACTTGAACATAATGAATCTCGATCTTGTTTCGGGATTCTTCACCGTTCCAAGTGACGAACCGCTCTCCTTTGAGTCGGGCCGTATTCGCATTGATGTCTATGACAGCCACGACTACAAAGAGCGGGATCCAATGCAGACCATTTGGTTCAGACTGCCAAAGGGTCAGGCCCCTACGCCTGATCTCGTTGTTCAGGGCAGTCATGTGGAGTATTGGATTCGTGAGTCGGATTCAGCTCAGCTCAGTCACCCCACGGTTCAGGCCCCGCATTGGTGGGCCTTTCATCAGGGTGGTGCCCTCGGGCGGAATGGTCCAAAGCTATACTTTAACAATAAAGTTGCGTCTATTTTTCCCGGTCGGCTTGCTGATATGAACGAGGGTGGCGTTGCTGCCTGGAACGGTGCATTTGGAGTCCGCTTAGGTGTCGATGGAGATACCGCGAGAAATGGTAGTGCGACGCGCAATCCTGGCCGCCAAAGCCTGCCTGGCAACCGAGCTTTGATTTACGGTTGGGAGCCAAACAATGGCAACTACGCCAACGTCAAGAGGAGCATTAATAACGACCCAAATCCTGACTCTCTCAGAGCCACGCGCGCCGCCTATGATCCTGTCACGAACTACAACACTGCCGAGCGTTCTGGCTCTGACGTGGTCAGAACGATTCAACCTGGTCATGGAGACGCGCGTCTGATCGCAGGCAAGGCTGTGGTGCAGGAAACCGATTGGTCGCCGCATGTCCTCTACAATGATCAACGCGCCTTTTTGGCCCACAACTTTTCCTCTTACAATGCAGGTAATGAAGTGGGATTTGACCGCACGGGAGATGCGACGGTGCTGACGGAGGATGCCACGAAACGCACGCTTCCCCAAACGGTGAATGTAGGAGCGGGCAGGGCCCCAGATGCCCCTTACAGTGGGCGAAATGACACGAACGTCAATGGCACGACCAAGAGCTTGTCGCCAGCCTACTTATCACAACGCTATTTCGACTTTGATGATTCCGATCCAGGTGGCCGATCCGGAACCTTCATCAATAAGCCAGATGAAGGCAACTATTCCGTGGGTGACTTCACGGCTTCCGGCTGGCCGAAGCCGGTCGAATGGCGGGCGACCTATTTCCGCGGTGGTGTTGATGGGGCAAAATTTGCTGTAGGAGCAAAAAGCTTCTTCACGCCGAATCGCATGATCAGTTCACCAGTGATGATGGGCTCGCTACCGAGCCGTCTGCACTCATCCAACATGGCATCTCCTGATGCTACCTCAGGCGGCAATGGCGCATGGACCAATCTGCTGTTCAGGCCCCATGTGCAAATCACAGGTGCGGCGGCGAGACATCCAGGTCAGGTCACACCTCCAGACCATTACCTCTTGGATATGTTCTGGATGCCAGTGGTCGAACCCTATGCCATCAGCGAGCCGCTCTCCACAGCTGGGAAAATAAACATGAACTACCAGATCATGCCCTTCACGCACATCCGCCGTGCCACGGCCCTGCATGCAGCCATGAAAGGGGAACAGTTCGCTGCAATTCCGAACGCCGATTATGCTAATGCCCGCACCATCAGTGCCGGCTTTGGACCCCAGGGAAAGACGGCTCCCATTTTCCGTGATGAGGCACCCAAGAATGGCAGGCCTGCCGCACGCTGGTACCGCTCCATCGCCATTGATCGGTTGAATAATGAGTCAGGAGGCTCTGATACTGCTTGGTGGAATACCCCTGCCAATCAGCGCGTGCAGGCCACTTTGCGTCAGTTTGAAGAGCGCTTCAATTTCACTTCCACGGCCAGCGGCACTGGCGGCGCTGGCATCGGGGGTTCATCAGGCGGTCTTCCTGCTTCCTTCCGAGGGGGCCTTTTCCGCACAGCCTCTCAGATCTGTGAGATCCACCTCATTCCGTCACGAGTCTCTGCCGCAGGTCTTGAAAAAGGGACTGGGCTAATTCCATCAGCTACAGATACCACAGAGAATATCGCGGCCGCTAAACTGACTAGTTATGCTGAGCGAGAGGATGCCATGGTGAAGTTCTGGTCCAATCATTCGGGCACGGGTGACAACACTCGTGAGAGGCCGTATTCCAATCTTTACGCTAAGCTCACCACACGCTCGAACACTTTCCGAGTTCATGTCCGCGCTCAGACCATCAAAAAGGCGGTGCGTGGTCCGAATGTGGCTAGTTTCAATCCGGCTGAAGACCTAGTGACAGGTGAGTTTAGAGGTTCCTTCCTCCTTGAGCGTTATGTTGACCTAGCTGATCTGCAAGAGGCGGGCACTAAAGCTGATTTCACCTCTGGTAATCCGCTCGATGAAACTGCTCACCCGCCGTTGGATTCTTATTATCGCTATCGTGTGTTGGAATCCAAACGCTTCGCTCCCTAGCCTCTGCTGACCGTCATGAAAACTACTCACCACACATCGCTATCAAGTGGGAGCCACCGTGCTTTCACCTTGGTGGAGCTCCTCGTCTCTCTCGCTGTTCTTTCGATCCTGCTGCTCATCAATGCTCAGGTCATCGGTCAGGTGCAGGCCACTTGGTCGGCTTCGAACGCTCGTGTCAGTCAATTTCGTGAAGCGCGCACCGCTTTTGACATCATCACTCGCAATCTCAGTCAGGCTACACTCAACACCTATCTGGATTACGAGACCAATTATCTGGCCACCGCAGCCGCTACCTCCGGCACAGCGGCGGCGACAGGCCCAGGCTCCTATGTGCGCCGATCTGATCTCCAGTTCATCTGTGGTAACTCCACGACCCTACTCCCTGACGCCGGCGGCGCTGACTCACTGCCGGGGCACTCTATTTTTTTCCAGGCACCCCTCGGGGTCACCCAAAACCCGAACTATGTCGGACTGGATCGGCTGCTCTGCTCCAGAGGCTACTTTGTGCAGTTCTCATCAGATGAATTTTTTACGCCTGCCTTCTTACCTCAAGGCAACAACCGTTACCGCTACCGTCTGATGGAGTACTCCCCGCCCGCTGAAAAGAATGTGATTTATACCCTGCCGACTGGCACGGCTGGAACGGTCACTGGAAAGTTCTACGCGGACGCAGGCGCTCCATTGGAGGCCGACGAGACGGCTGTCAATATCAGCACGACGCGGCCTGTGGCGGACAATATTCTGACGCTGATCATCTCACCCAGAAGAGAACCCAAAGCGGGTGAAGCCGAGGGTGCCAACGGGCCAACCGAGATAGCGTCCGACTATCAATACAATTCAAGCGCCACGGGTCCGACGCAGAATCTTTTGCCTCCCCTGATCCGCGTGGTTTTGGTCGCTATCGATGAAAAATCTGCGGAGCGTCTTGCCGAAACAAGCGGCAGCCCCAACACCCCACCGTTTGGGACTTCACTCAGCACGCCATTCACCCAAGCCTATCAGTTGGATGATGAAATCAAGGCTCTGGTCGCGACCTTGCAGGCCCAGCGTGTGAACTACCGCGTCTTCTCCGCCACGGTTCAATTGCGCGGCGCTAAGTGGGGCATATGAATCGACAAACTTCTCTCCTTATGATCACCACGCTTTTCAACAACTCAGCACGACGTCGGGTGCGAGTTAGTGCCTTCACTCTGGTCGAAATGATCACCGTCGTGGGCATCATTGCTCTGCTTGTTGCCCTTGTGACCCCGACTCTGGTCGATGTCATTCGTTCCACCCGACTTAGTTCATCAGGTGACAGCCTTCAAAACCGTCTCAGCCTCGCTCAGCAAAATGCGGTTTCCAAAAGCACGGAAACAGAGATGCGATTCTACAAGTACACCGACCCTGATTCTGACAAACCCTCGACGGACCTCTTTTATGCCTATCAGGTCGTCGAGACCCCCAATGGCGGCAATCCAAGGCCGGCTTCTGAGGTTTACTATCTGGATTCAGGCATTGTGCTCTCTGCCGACTCTAATCTTTCGCCACTCCTGCAAACGGCTGCTGCTCAACAGGAGGACTCCAATCAGAACTATCTCTTTGTGCCACCCACAGGCGTCGGAGGATCCGCTGTCAGTTATGCGGCACTACGATTCTATCCCGACGGTTCTTGCCGTCTGCTCAATGATGATACTCCGGGAGAAACGGCCACCGCTGCCGCCTTGGCTTTCACTGTTCCGCCTTTGGCGACGAGTTTTATGACGCTGGTTGAGTCGCGCACTCTGGATTCACCCACTACACCTTCGAATTTCTACTGCATGCAGATCGACTCTTACACAGGTAAGGTCCGCGTTTATCGCCCTTGAATTCTGTTAGCATCAATTTCTGCGTGACATGCGCTTGAGGGCCGCTTAGATGGCACATGGGCGATATTCCTTCCCTTGCGTTGAGTTTTGATGATGTGTTGGTCCTGCCGGGACTGAGCGAGGTGCTGCCTGGAGAGGTGGACATCGCAACTACTTTTGGAAACAGCATCCGGTTAAACATACCGGTCTTGTCTTCTGCCATGGACACGGTGACCGAGTCGGAGCTAGCCATCGCGTTAGCCCGAGAGGGAGGGCTTGGCGTGGTTCATCGCAATTGCCCCATCGACTACCAAGCCGAGCAGGTGGCTAAGGTGAAGCGGTCGGAGAACACCGTCATTCAGACCCCTCACACGGTGAGACCTGAAACCACTCTAGGAGAACTGCAGCGCCTCATGCATGAAAAGGGTGTCAGCGGCTTCCCCGTCGTGGATCCCGATGGAAAACTCGTTGGCATGGTGACCAGTCGTGACATGTGGTACATGGAGGATGAACACACGCCTGTGTCCGCCATCATGACGCCGAGTGACCGCCTCGCCACCGGCACGCCGGGCACGAGTTTTGACGAGGCGCTTAAAATTCTCTACACACACCGCATTGAAAAGCTCCCGCTCGTAGATGCCAATGGCAGACTCGCCGGTCTCATCACCAAGCAGGATGTCGTGAAGCGTCAGATGTTCACCAGTGCTGCTAAGGACGCCAACGGTCAGCTCCGCGTCGGTGCTGCCGTTGGTGTCGGAGACGACTGCGCTGATCGTGGTGCCACTCTCGTGGCCGCAGGTGCGGATGCTTTATTTATCGATGCCGCTACCGGTCACACCAGTCGTGTCGCTGATGTCATCGCCAAACTGCGCGCTCGGCTTGGCGGCAGTATTCCGATTGTCGCAGGCAATGTCGTCACGGCAGATGGCGCACTGCATTTGATCAATGCCGGTGCGTCAGCCATCAAAGTCGGCGTCGGTCCTGGCTCTATCTGTACCACGCGCATCATTTCAGGCGTCGGCATGCCCCAGTTCACTGCCGTGCAGGAAGCCGCGTCTGTCTGCCGTGAGCGCGGCGTTACGGTCATCGCCGATGGCGGTATTCGTTATTCTGGGGACATCGTTAAAGCACTCGCCGCTGGTGCCGACTTTGTCATGCTCGGCTCACTGCTCGCAGGCACCGCTGAAAGCCCTGGCAACATGGTGAAGTGGCAGGGCCGCACCTTCAAAGAATACCGTGGCATGGGCAGTCTTAAGGCCATGCGCAAGGGTGCAGGGGACCGCTACGGCCAAAACAGCTCCGGCAAACTCGTTCCCGAAGGTGTCGAGGCTCGCGTGCCGTTTAAGGGACCTCTCTCTGAAGTTGTCTTCCAGCTCATGGGCGGTCTGCGCTCTGGCTTGGGCTATGTCGGCGCCAATAATCTCGACGAACTCCGCGCCAAGGCCCGCTTTGTCCGTATCACCGCTGGTGGTCTGAAAGAGAGCCATCCACACGATGTTGTCATCACTGAAGAACCCGTGAATTACGCTCCAGCCTAACATTGAGCAGGAAGGCGGCGCACTTAATTTTCCCGATTTAAAATTCCATGACCGATCACGAAGTTGCCGTACTTGATTACGGCTCACAGTATTCTCAACTCATCGTCCGCCGTGTTCGCGAGCTGGGCTTTGTCTCGCATTTGTATCCACCGGCTGAGCTGGCAAAGCTCAAGAACCCAGGTGCCATCATCCTCTCCGGCGGACCACGCAGCACCTCGGATCATGATGCACCGGATGTCGATTTTGAAAAGCTCATGGCTCTTGGCGTGCCCGTTCTAGGCGTGTGCTACGGCATGCAACTCCTGAACATCAAGCATGGCGGCACCGTGAAGCCTGGCGTCACTCGAGAGTATGGCCCGGCCAAGCTGGTCGTTACCAACCATGACGATCTATTCAAAGGCATCTCCCATGAATCCCAGGTCTGGATGAGTCATAGCGACACCTGTGCGAATCTTGCCAGCAGCACTCAAGTCATCGCCACGAACGAAGACGGCATCCCCGTCGCTCTCAAGTGGAGTGATCGCTGCTGGGGCATTCAATTTCACCCCGAGGTCACACACTCACACGAGGGCACGGCCATCCTGAAAAACTTCCTAACCAATAGCGGGGCCACCCTCGCCAAGTTTGACATCAATGTTTTCAAAGAGCAGATGATCGAGAACATCAAGGCTGAGGTGGGTGATCGTGAAGTCATCTGTGGCGTCTCTGGTGGAGTTGATAGCACTGTGCTCGCCGTCCTGCTGCACAAAGCCGGCGTCAAAGTCCGTTGCATCTTCATCGACACTGGACTCATGCGTTTGAACGAGGCCGCAGAGGTCAAAGTGCTCTTCGGTGAAGTCGGCGTGCCCATCGAACAGATCAATGCCAGCGAGATCTTCCTCGGCGCGCTCAAAGGTGTGACTGATCCCGAGCAGAAGCGCCGCATCATCGGCACGCTCTTTGTCGAGGAGTTCTGGAAAGTGGCCGACAATGTCGAACTACTCGCCCAGGGGACGCTCTATCCTGATGTCATCGAAAGCGCCACCAGCGGCTCCATCGCCAGCAAGATCAAGACGCACCACAACCGAGTGGATCGCATCATGGAACTCAAGGAGCAGGGCAAGGTGCTCGAACCACTCGCCGAACTCTTTAAAGACGAAGTCCGCGCCCTCGGCGCAAGCCTCGGCATCCCGCATCGAGCGCTTTGGCGTCATCCATTCCCCGGCCCAGGACTCGCTGTGCGCATTCCAGGTGAGATCACGCCTGAGCGCATTGTTGCCACACAGTTGGCGGATTCCATCTTCATCGCCGAATTGCATCGCAGTGGCTGGTATCAGCACGTTTGGCAGGCTTATGCTGCGCTGCTTCCGGTGAAAACGGTGGGCGTCAAAGGTGACGAACGCAGCTACGAGCAAGCCATTTCATTGCGCGCCGTCATCAGCGAGGACGCCATGACGGCCGACTGGGTTGAGCTGCCCTATGAAGTGCTGCGCAACACCTCCAACAAGATTCTTAACACGGTCAAAGGTGTCAACCGCGTGCTTTACGACATCAGCACGAAGCCGCCTGCGAGCATCGAGTGGGAGTGAACCTTGCAGTTTACTTCGCCGCTTTGGCTTGCGCCTGACTGTCTGCTGAGAGACGGGCGAGCGGGACGAGGAAAGTCTCGCCGTTGCCCGCCATCTTCAGCAGCACACCATCACCTTGCAGGCCCATGAATGTGGCTTGGATAGCTTTGCCATCATTACTGGTCCAGCTTTGGGTGCCACCCGTAGTCGGAGCTGCGGCCGGCGGTGCAGCTGCGACAGGCGGAGCTGCACCACCTGTCATGCTGGCACCTTCTTTGATCCACGTTTCAAGCGTGATCAGTTCTGCGGGTGTGAGACGATTTTTTCCCTTCGGCGGCATCGAGTCATCATCATCGTCGGGAAGTTTGCATGAGGTAAGCAGTGAGCTTTTAGCCGGATCACCAGGGATGATCTGACCGCCAGGCTTGATGACCTCTGCCAATCTTTCAGGCGTGTCGAGTGCCAGATCTACCTTGGTTTTGCCTTTGCTCACCGCATGGCAGGCATAGCATTTTTGGTTAAAGATTGGCTTGACCTCTTTAGTGAAATCCACCGCAGAGGCGGACAGAGCATTGGCGATGATGAGGGCGGCGGTGAGCGGGCTTTTCATAGGACAAATGGGTTTTATCAAAAGCTAGGGGCAGATGGCAAGTGCGGTGTTGATATTTTACCCGATGCCATCCTTTATAGAGCTCTTTCGTCAAACGCTGCCTTTCGGCGAGACTTAAGCTCACTCATTCTTTCCCCCACGCTGTCCCATGCCGGAACCCAGTCTTTTCAGGCACTACCAGATCGTCCAAAACGTGGACGGCAGTAATGTGGAACTGGCTCGCAATGACGAGCAGGTGAACGTGCTTGCCTTTGACACTCAGCAGTTGGAGTTTGTCCACTGCCACGTTCTGTTGGAAGCACTTGCGGACCGCGCGGGATTTGAGGAGAATTGCCGCAAGCTGCAAAAGGCAGGGCATCCGTTGCTGGCGCGTGTGTCTGACTTCGGTGAGGACGAGGGGAATCCTTTCTACATTACGGGCAATGTCGATGGCGAGTCACTGCAAAACTACCTAGCGCGCCAGACGGAAATACCTAGCTGGCTGGCGGTGATGCTGTCCTGCCGCGCCCTAGAAGCTGTGGCCGCGCTCGCCGCACGTGCAGATGCCATGCCGTGGAAACCTCTCGATTCTCTGCGTCTGCTCCAGACAGGACCACAGACGATCCAGGTTCAGGTGGCTGACTTCCGTGTGCTCACTGGCGTGGAAAAAAAAGTACGCGGCCTGAAAACAGCTTTTGAAAAGCAGGCGAAGTTTCTGAAAAACTTCCTTCAAGAGCACTCCGGTGGCGGCCCTAATCTACCAGACAGGCCTCTGCCAGCTGCAGACTTTACGGAGCTACTAAATGCCTGCCTCGATTCAGCCGCCCCAGACAGTGTCACGTCCATGCAGAGTCTGCTCGCAGACTTGCTGAAACTGGTGCCAGAGACACTGTCCGAAGAGATCCCGACGGCGCAAAAGCCGCGCGCACTGCTCGCGCAGCAACTGGCTGGCTATCAAGACGTGGCCCGTGCGGTGGTGAATCGTATTCGCATTCAGAGTCAGCGGCTTGACATGGCTAATCCGTACTCCATGCGTGGCATCCTCACGAAGACAGGACGTGCCGTGCTCATCGAGCAGGTGCCGCCGCTCGGGCTTGCGTCATCCGCCGTTCAGGCCGCCGATGAGAAAGTATTCCGTCTCGATAAGAAGCATGACTTCCCCGCTATCGTCCCCGTGGTTCTGGTCCACGAGTCAGAGGGACTCACCTGCATGGTCGAAGAATTGGCAGAGGGCATCACACTTTCCGATCTGCTGCGTGAAAGGTGTGCTCTCAATGTGCATGAAACCTACATCGTGTTAGCGGGACTGGACGGCGCATTGAGTCAGTTGGAGAAATCCGGCATCGACGCGCGCCGCATTCGTCTTGAGGACGTTTTTCTACTCACCGGCTTCCCGCGAGAAGACGCACGCAGCATGAAACTGCTGCTGACCAAGCTCACCGACTGGCCCACCTTTTCCGTCATGCTGCGGGTTCACCCAACTCTCGCCTCCATGGCAGGACGCGGCACTGACCCAGCATTGGTTCTGCCGCCGTTGAGCTCTGGCGCAACAGGCAGCAGCCTCTGGGACTCAGCTTGGCTCGCCGCAGTGGGTCATTTTCTTCTAGCACTAGAGCCACTGCCCGGCGCGATTTCAGAAGTGCCCGCAAGCAATCGAGAGACTGAAACCGTGACTCGACTAATTGATGACGAACTCGCCAAAGGACGCGGTAGTATGTCTGCAAAGCGTGGCGACTTTCTTACCCGTTATGCTCGCGTCGTTGAGTATCTTGGCTTGGCAAAACCAGCCGTCGCACCAGCCTCAAAACCTCTGGAGCCTGCGCAGAGCATAGATTCTCGCAGTCGACCACTGCCCACGCCAAAAGAAAGCAAACCCTCAGGCCCTATGCCACTCACCAGGGGCTTTGAGTCTGAAACAGAAGCCCGGCCGAGCATAGGTTTTGCGGAGCTGCTATTCCGAGGCACCAGTGAGATATCGCCTGCTTCCGGTCCCGATTGGGCGAAGACTGCATCTGACGCACCGCCCACCATCAACCCGAACGAAGCCTTGCTGCCGCCAGATGATTTCGTGCCGTTCTGGCTGCGTGCCGCAGTCTTCATCGGTGGCTCCATGATCGTCGGCGGTGCGTTGGCGCATCTATCGGGTGACGCCACTTGGCAAAAAAAAACAGGACCCTCTCGCGCGCCCTCACTAGAAGCGCGCGTCCTTAAAGTCGTCTCTCCGCCGAGGGCGAACTCAGTGCCCAAGGCCGTCTCGGTCCTTGACTCCATGCCGGCACCGACTGCCCCATCGCCGCCGACTGCGCCATCAGCGGGTGGCCTTGGTTTAAAGCCGCCGATGTCCCTGAAAGAGGAGATCGTTGACCTGCCGCCGCCTGCCCGCTGATAATCTAGGTAGGAGATTTCACCGCATCGAGCCTAATTGTCTGTTGGCAAAGCTTCGATTTGTTGTTATTCCTTAATAATTCTCAGGCGCTATCAACGTGTCTATGAAAGCAATAACAAACACCACAAACATCACACTATGAAATACGCACTCCTCGCCCTCGCGGCATCGGTCATCGCTGGCGGACTCGTCTCCTGCGCTTCCAAGTCACCACCACCTCCAGCGCCAGCTCCAATGATGATGAGCAAATAGGCTGATGGCCATTGGGCCCGGCTTCGTAGAAACAAGATACCAACCAGCTAATCCCTATGATCCGAATTCTCTCCGTCACACTTGCTGTCGCCTCACTCATGTTCGCGTCCTGCGCGTCCAAGAAGAAGGCCTGCTCCAGTTGCGACATGGCTGCAAAGCCTGCCGCATGCTGCAGCCACAAGTAATCAGGCTTATTCAGTCACGTCGCGCCGTCTGCGGGTTCGCTCCCCAGGCGGCGCTTCATTTTTATGCGAGAACTCGGCCGCAGTTGCTCCCCGCACACGATGCGCCTACAGCTTGCCTCTCCCATTTTTAAATCGTGAAACCGTACTACATCACCACCGCCATCGACTACACCAACGCGCCGCCGCACATCGGGCACGCCTATGAGAAAGTGTTGGCTGACGTCATGGCGCGATTCCAGCGGCTTACCGGGCGTGAGGTTTTCTTCCTTACAGGCGTCGATCAGCACGGCCAAAAAGTGCAGAAGAGCGCCGAGAAAGTCGGCCTCACACCTCAAGCTTTTGTTGATGGCATCACCGAGCATTTTACATCTCTCTGGGACAAGCTCAACGTCCGCTACGATGGCTGGGCTGCCACCACCGACCCGCGTCATAAGCGTGTCGTCCAGGCCATGCTGCAAAAGCTCCACGACTGCGGCCAGCTCTATAAAAAAGGTCACACTGGCTTTTACTCCGTGCGCCAGGAGCAGTTCCTCACCGACAAAGAACGCGGACCCGATGGCAGCTTTGGCTCCGAGTGGGGTGAGGTGGTCGAACTCGAAGAAGAGAATTGGTACTTTAAGCTCAGCGACCACGTCGAGTGGCTCAAAGGTTACATCCAATCCCATCCCGACTTCATCTTCCCTGCGCACCGTGCGCATGACGTGCTCAACGCTCTCGAAGGCAAAGACCTCGACCTCTGCATCTCCCGCCCCATCGAGCGCCTCACCTGGGGTATCCCATTGCCGTTTGATGAGAAGTTCGTGAACTTCGTCTGGTTTGACGCACTAACCAACTACATCAGCTTCGCCGGATACCTCGCCGAAGAGTGTGGCAACGAAGGCCTGCCAGATTTCTCCAAGCTCTGGCCCTCAGAAGCGCATGTCATTGGTAAAGACATCCTCGTTCCCGCTCACGCGGTCTATTGGCCCATCATGCTCCACGCGCTCGGTTTTAGCGATGACCAGATGCCGCGCCTCATCGTCCACGGCTGGTGGAACATGAAAGGTGCCAAGATCAGCAAAAGCCTTGGTAACGTCATTGACCCGAATGTCCTCGCCGACACCTTCACTGCCGATGGCCTGCGCTACTACGTCATGCGCGACATCGCCACCGGCTACGACAGCGACTTTAGCGATGAGCGACTCGTCATGTCGTATAACAAAGAGCTCGCTGGCGGCCTGGGTAACCTGCTCAACCGCAGCATCAACATGGCGCAGAAATATCGCAGTGGCGTACTCGCCGCCGGTGGCTATGACGACGCCGAAAACGCCGCCCTGCGCCAGACCGTCGCCGAAGCCCTGCCCGTCTATTTAGAAAAGATGGAAAGCTGGGCCATCCACGAAGGCATCGCCGCCGCGTGGAAGATCGTCGCCCATGCCAATGCCTTTGTGGACAGTACCAAGCCCTTCTCCCTCGCCAAAGATCCTGCCCAGGCCGCCCGTCTCGACAGCGTGCTGTATCATCTCGCCGAGGCTTGGGTGCATCTCAGCGTCCTGCTGAATCCCATCATGCCAGATGCCATGGCCACCGCCCGCGCGCAGATTGGCTGGGACATGCCGCCCGGCTTCGTGCTCAGTGATTTGAAATGGGGCATGTTATCAAATGGCCACCAGCTAGGCTCCCCCGCGCCCCTCTTCCCTCGTCTAGAAATCGCCGCCCCCGCCGCATGAAGGTAGGGAGCTTGGTCCTCCACGCTCAGTTCTTTGAAGGCGGATGACGGATCATCCGCCCTACCTTACAAATTGACTTCTGAGTTAAAAATGTTTGGAAGTCCAACGGGTTTTGCCTGTGCCTCACTCAACTGCGAATTTAGGTTGAGTCATTCGCCTCGCGGCATGGTCCACTGCATTCCATAAAAAAATCGCTGCGCTCCTCCTTGTGATGAATCTCCTGTCACCGTCCGGCTTTGCCTCGGCTGCCGACAGCGGATCCATCCAGGAAATCCCCCTCTCTTACCTTGAAGCGACGGAGGCCTACCAGGCCCTCAAGAACCATTATTCTGAGATCGCTGACAGAGTGACCAGCCTCCAGATCGACAAGAACTCTGTCTCGATTCATCGAGACCACCCAAAAGCCAGCGTCTTCCTCAAAGCGATTGTTGGATTGGATCAGCGACCCCAGCAAATCTTGCTTTCAGTCGTCGTTACCGAAGTCACGAAAAGCACCGGCAAAGAGCGAGTCCTGTCCCGCCCCACCGTGTTTTACCATGGACCGCAAGCCCGCCACGATCAGCCTGCCCTAAGCATCCGCTAATAAAGAACTCAAGATCACCATCACCCTGCGTTCAATCTTATCGGTCGCAAAGAAATAGATCAGACAGGTGTGATGATGGGTATCAGCGGTGTGGACAGCGTCTGCGAAGACCGCCAGACTTCGCGTCCATTCTCCCATGAACCTCATCATCTTCGATCTCGAAACCACTGGCCTGTCGCCATACTACAACGAGATCATCCAAATCGCGGCGGTGAAGGTGCAGGCAGGATGCTGGGATGTGGAGGAGAGCTTTGACACCTTTGTCAAGTCTCAGCAACGCGTGCCAAGCTTCATCACGGGGCTGACAGGGATCACGCAATCTCAGGTAGCACAGGCGCCCTCGCCCGTTGAAGCGCTGTTAAATTTTTCACGCTTTGTGGGTGATGAAGCGACACTCATCGCGCACAATGGGCCGGGCTTTGATATGCGCTTCATCGCGGAAAACTGCACGCGCCATGGCCTGCCAGTGCGGGAGACGGCGATGCTGGATTCGCGGGCGTTTTCTCGGAAGATCTGGGGTGGACGCGGTGGGCATGGCTTGGACCCGATCTTGCAAAGACTTGGTCTGTCCACCGCAGGCGTGAAGCGCCACGATGCGCGCGGCGATGTGCAATTGCTGGCCCAAGCGGTGCGCAAGATGTGGGGGCAACTCGTGCCCGATTTCCAGAGCTGTCCGGTGGAGACGAGGATCGGGGTGATCCCTGCGGTGCATTCATAAGCCGAGTCCTTGCCACGCTCCATCTTGCTTGCCACACTGCGACAATGGCTCTCCTTGAAGTTCGAAATCTCACCAAGCGCTGGCGCAAAGACCAGCTTGCCCTGGATGATGTGAGTTTCGATCTGCGCCAGGGTGAGATTCTGGGCCTGCTGGGCCACAATGGCGCGGGCAAGAGCACCGTGCTCGGCATAACGCTCGGCATGGTGCGGCCGGATGGCGGTGAGGTGCGGATTGCAGGTAACTCGGTGCAGCATGAGCGGTCGCGGGCGCTCAGCCACGTCGGGGCCATCTATGAGGCGGCGCATTTTTATGATTACCTGACGGGCTGGCAAAACCTGCGCGTGCTGTGTTCTCTCTCTGGCTGGTGGGATGAAACCGAAGCTCGGCGCATTTTGAAGCTGGTGAACCTAGGCGAGCGCGCGAATCACAAGACGAAAACCTACAGTCACGGTATGAGGCAAAGACTGGCGCTGGCACAAGCGCTGCTGCCCATGCCCAAATGTCTGCTGCTCGATGAGCCCACTGACGGACTCGATCCCGAGGGTATCCGTGAATTTCGCGAGTTCGTGATGAAGCTGCGCTCCGAATTTGGCATGACCATCCTGATCAATTCCCATCTGCTCGGCGAGGTGGAGCTGATGTGTGATCGCTGCGTCATTCTCAAGCAAGGCCGTAAGATGTATGAAGGCCCCGTGCCTTCGCAGGAGAAGAGCAAGTCGGCTTTCATCCTGCAAACACGCGATCTGGCGAAGGCGCGTGAGGTGATCTCCCGCGCTGCGGCCATGATGGACCCTGTGACGAACATCGTCTCTGTGCCTGCGCATGCCGTCGGGCATGAGATGCTGAAGCTGCTGGTAGATGCCGGCGTGCGTGTGGACTCCTGGCAGCCGCACAAACCCACGTTGGAAGAGTTTTATCTGGGGATGACCGGCGCATGATTTTATTCTTCCGTCAGTGGCAGGGTGAACTGCTGAAACTCTTCGCGCGGCGCCGCACCTACATCGGCTTTGGCGCGTTCCTCGGGCTGGAAATCGTGATCCTGATCATCTTCCGGCTCAAAGGCGTGGAGCGCATTTTTGAGCGCATGATTTCACGTCAGGGGCAGGCCTTTGAGCAATATTACTCAGCGCTCACCCTGGCACAGATCATCCTCGGTTTATCGGTGGTGCTGCTGGGAGCCATTTATCTGGCGCTCGTGGCCGGAGACATCGTGGCAAAGGAGGGCGAGGACGGTCATTATCGCCTGCTTTTAGTTAGGCCTATCAGCCGGGTGCGGCTGCTGTTCATCAAATACCTTACCTGCATCGGCTACACGTTCGCGCTCGTCCAATTCATCACTTGGTCAGCGTTTGTGCTCGGTGTCGTGCTCAAAGGCTGGGGCGGCGGCTTCTTTGTCATGATCCCGGAGATCGGACTGCTGACTTTTTATGATTGGGTGCCTGGTTTGCAGCACTTCGCCCTCGCTTCGGTTTTCCTTTCGCTGAGCATGACCACGATCAGCAGCATCGCGTTCTTCTTGTCCTGTTTTCCCATCAAACCGGCGGCGGCGACCATCGGTGCACTATCCTACATCCTGATTGATCGCATCCTGCGTGAGACAGGCTTCATGGAGGACTACGACCACTTCCTGCTCAGCAAACACATCGTGAGCTGGGCTCGTCTGCTCATCGAAAATCCGCCCTGGCCCATCATCATTCGCGACTACACCGCGCTCATGGCCGTGAACCTTTCCCTCTTTGTTCTGGGGGCGGCAGCCTTTGAATCCCGAGACCTGAAATCATGACCCTGATCGAGACCGTGAAAGACCTCCGCGCTTGGAGGAAAAACGCCGGACATGTCATCTTCGTGCCCACCATGGGCGCACTGCATGAAGGCCACACGACGCTGGTCCGTGAAGCACGCACGCTTTCTGGACCCGAGTCTAAAGTAGCCGCCAGCATCTTTGTGAATCCCCTGCAATTTGGTCCCAACGAAGACTTCGATAAATACCCGCGCACTCTGGAAAACGATCTCATGATGTGTCGTGAAGCCGGTGCCGATATGGTCTTCGCGCCGACCATGAAGGAGGTCTATCACGCTGACCGCAGCATCAAGATCAGCGAGAGCAGCCTCTCAACCGTCCTCTGCGGAGCCAGCCGCCCCGGACACTTCGACGGCGTCTGCACCGTGGTCGCCAAGCTTTTCAATCTCGTGCAGCCGGACGAAGCTGTCTTTGGCAAGAAAGACTACCAGCAACTCGCCATCATCCGCCGCCTAGTCCGCGATCTCGACATGCCGGTGAAGATCCACGGCATCGAAACCGTGCGCGAGTCCGATGGCCTGGCTATGAGTTCCCGCAACCGCTACCTCAGCCCCGCCGAGCGCGCCCAGGCCCCCGCTCTGCGGGCCGCTTTGATCGAGGCACGCGAAGCCTGTCAGAGTGGTGTCACGGGTGCGAAAAACCTCACCCATCTCATCCAGGAGTATCTTGCCGCTCACGCGAATCTCGGAAGGGTGGACTACATCGCCCTCGTCGATCAGCACAGCCTTCAGCCTCTCGACATCGCCCACTCCCAAAGCCTCATCGCCTTAGCCGTGTTCTTTGATAAAGCCCGATTGATCGACAATATCGAACTCAGCCATTGAGGCCATAGTGTGTGCTTTTGTGACCTGAGATGGGGCAAAAGAAAGTTTGCAGCCGCGCCTTCGTTCTTGATAGCCTTCAATTCTCTCGCAGACATTTCGTCGGCGGATTCAGTGTCAAACCAGAGCGTATCTTACTCTTTATGAACCCAACCCAAACTAGTCGCCGCAGCTTTATGCGCGGCACCGTCGCCGGCGCTGCCGGACTCGCCACATACCGATCTTTCTCCGCACCCATCGGCGCCAACGGTGATGTGCGTGTCGCTGTCATCGGCTTCAACGGACGTGGCGCAGGCCACATCAAGAGCCTGGAAGAAATTCCCGGCGTGCGCATCGTTGCTCTTTGCGACGTGGACAGCAACGTGCTCGCGAGGGGCGTCGAAAGCCAGGCGAAGAAAAACAACACCGTCACTGCTTACACCGATTACCGGAAGCTCATGCTCGACCCCGAGATCGACGCTGTCACCATCGCCACGCCAAACCACACGCACACGCTCATCGCCATGACGGCCATGAAGCATGGCAAGCATGTATATGTCGAGAAGCCCGTCTGCCACAACATTTGGGAAGGCCGCCAGCTCGTGATCGCTGCCGAAAAAGTCGCGAAGAGAGGACTCGTCGTTCAGCACGGCATGCAGCGCCGCTCCAGCCCCGGCTGGCAGCAGGCCATGGATTGGGTCAAGGAAGGCCACATCGGTAAGGTCACGCTCTCACGCGGCATCAATTATAAAAAGCGCGAGTCCATCGGCAAATTAGCCGCGCCAGTCGTGGCAAAAGATGGCGTGGTCAAAGGCACCTTCCACGATCTGCGGGACATCAAGTCTGATCCCGCTGGAAAACCACAGGAGGTAGATGTGGACTATAAGCTATGGGCGGGTCCGCGTGGCATCAGCTCAGTGGCCCGGACGCAGTTCCACTATGACTGGCATTGGCAGTGGGCTTTTGGTAATGGCGACATCGGCAACCAAGGACCACATCAGACCGATGTGGGCCGCTGGGCACTGGGCAATCCAGAGCTGCTGCCCAAGCGCGTGATGAGTCTCGGTGGTCGCTGGGGCTACGATGACGACGGTGAAACCGCCAATAACCAGCTCGCTTTTTACGACTACCAGCCCGCTCCGTTCATCTTCGATAACCGCGGTCTTCCTTTGAAGGACATGAACTGGAAACTGGAGCCAGTTTATCGAGTGAATGGCAAGACCGCCGCCGCGCGCGTCGGCAACGTCATTCATTGCGAAGGCGGCTACGTCATCGAGTCCAAGGCCTACGACAACGAGGGTAAGACCGTCATGAAGTTCGACAACTTCAACGATGGCTCGGACCACATGCTCAACTTCATCAACTCGGTGCGTGCAGGTAAGCTGGTGAACTCGAACCTCCACGTCTCCCACGGCTTCCACGCCGCCTCGCTCGCTCACCTCGCCAACATCAACTACCGCCTCGGCAAAGCCACGAGCGTCGATGAAGTCAAGGAGCGCCTCAAAAACGACAAGGCCGGCATTGAGACCTTCGAGCACTTCGTGCAGAACCTCGTGGACAACAAAATCGACCTCAACGTGGACAAGATCAACGCTGGCCCATGGCTCGAATTCGATCCTGTGTCCGAGAAGTTCATCGGCGAGTTTGCCGAGGAGGCGAACAAGCTCGCGACTGAAAACTACGTCGCGGAGTTCAAGCTTCCTGAAGTTAGCTAAATAGCGGCAACCGTCTCGGTTGCAAGATGCAAAAAGGCCCACGTCGCTACCGAGCGGCGTGGGCTTTTTCGTGAGAAGTCAGGCAGATTACTAACTCCAACTAGCGGTCATTATTCTGCGGCCAGTGCATCGAGCAGATACTTCGAGGGTTGGAAGTGCTCGATGAGAATCTCTTGTTGGCTGCCGCGATTCATGCGGACCTGTTTGATGTCGAAGTTCGGGGTCTTGTGCGGAGCGAAGAGGATGTCGTCGTGGGTGGCGTTTTGGTGACGCTTAAACTGGGCCGGGGTGATGTGACCGCCGAGATGATCGTCCCGCCCCGTGGCGAGGTGGCAGGTGCCGAGAACTTTTTCGTCTTGGATGTCTGAGCCGGAGACTGGGAGAACTTGGGTGCCGAAGCCAAGCTCGCCGAGGACACCGGTCATGGGATCGTCGAGCAGCTTGGCGTTGTGCGCGGCGATGGTCGCGGGGTCACCTGAGATGAGCTCGCTCTTGACGATGCACCCGCCAGTAACGGTGAGTTTGCCGAGGGTGCCGTCTTCATACTTCATCGGGAAGAAACCCTCGGCACTGGTGGGGACGAAATAGACTTCGCCGGCAGGGAGATTGGCGACATCAGGCGTGGTGCCACGGCAGAGTCCGTGGGATTTTTGAGCTTCCTGGGCGTTGAGCTCAAGCTTGGCGGTGAGGACTTCACCAGACTCTAGGGCAAAGTCGATCTCCACACTGTCGGCACGAGTCATGGCGAGGCGGAGCTTCTCTGCATCGCGGCTGACCTCCTCATAATCGACGGCGAGGCCGGAGTTCAGGATGATGTCATTGACGCCATGCAAGGTAGCTCCACGGAAGCCATATTGTTTTGCAAAAGCGGTCAGCGGTGCGGTGGCGGAGAAGGTGGAGATGCAGAGGATGATGTCGTAGTTCGGGTAGATGTCTCCTTCGAGGCTGAAGGGGTTACCTTCCATATCGACGCACTCGTCAGGCAGGTCGAGATTGCTGCCGGTGGTCTGCTTGTAGGCATACATTTCGCCACCTTTGAGAGCGAGCTCGTCCATGACACCATTGTGCAGGCCCTGATGGAAGGCTCGGTAGGCCTGACCCTGCACCGCACGGACTGGGTTTTGAAGGAAGGCCATGCCTTTGGCTTCGGCTAGATCTGGCAGGTCGATAAGGATGCAGATCTTGCAGCCGAAGGTGGGCTGAAAAACGGTGTAGAGAAGGCGATAGAGATCGAACTTCGGGAACTTGCGACCATTGGCGGTCGTCTGGACGGTAGGCATGGGAGCGTTGAACATAATGAGAATTTTTGTTTTGGTTAGTGGCGATTACGGCGCGTTCTAGCGCGCTGGCCGCGCTTTTCTTTTTTGAAATTTGATGCGTCCGCGAGAGGACTATTCTCGCGAAGCTATGGCAAGTCTTTGACGGCACCGAGTTACTCGGTGAAAATGGTGTGAATAGCGCGATTCCCGCGCCCGTCTCTAGCCTCTGCCATTTCCTAATAATGCCCGCCTCCACTGCGCCTGAACCTGGCGAAGTCTCGGATTCCGACTTGGTCAAGCGCTGCCAGGCGGGCGACACCCGTGCCTTTGATGTGCTTGTGTCCCGCTACCGGGGAAAGGTTTACGCGATGACTTATCACATGATCCAGAATGAGACAGAGGCCTGGGACCTCTCGCAGGAGGCTTTCATTAAAGCCTGGCGAGCCATGCCAAATTTCAAATTGGACTCGGCCTTTTACACTTGGCTCTACCGGATTACGCACAACGTGACCTATGACTGGCTGCGGAAGAAAAAGATGCACGGTGATGGAGAGTTTGATGACTCGCGCACGGAGCATCGAGTGGCGGCTGGCGCTGAAGCCGTGCCACGCAATGAACCCGCCCCTGACATAGCTTTAAAAAATGCTGAGTTGGGCAAACGCATCAATGACGCCATCGCGAAACTCAGCCCCGAGCACAAGCAGGTGATCCTGCTGCGTGAGGTGGAGGGCTTAGCCTATGAGGAAATTGCGCAAACGATCCCCTGCTCACTCGGCACGGTGATGAGCCGACTTTTTTACGCCCGCAAGAAACTGCAAGAGATGCTGAAAGACGCTTATGAAAACGCCCTCTGAAGACCATGACCTGATCCGCTGGCTGGACGGTGAGATGACTGACGCCGAGCGCGCCCGCTTCTCCACACGCCTAGCTGCCGACCCCGACCTCAAAGCCGAAGTCGAGATGATGCAACGCATGAGCAGCGACCTGCGCGCTCATTTGCCTGCCGAGATGACGGTGCCTTATGGGGACTTTTTCAACAGTCAGATCCAAGTGCGACTTGCTCAGGAAGAGCCGCTCATCCCTGAAGCGCGTGCCTCATGGCTGGACTGGTTGCGTCTGCCGACATTGATCACTGCGACGGCGGCAGTGGCGATTGCAGGATTCATGATCATGCAAAAAGGCCCGGCGGCGGGTGATAGCGTCGTGCTCAGTATTTATGTGCCGAATGCGTCTGTCCATGCGCGCACCTTCCACTCAGATGAAGCCCAAGCCACGGTGCTGATGCTCGACGGTGTAGAGGCGATCCCTGCGGATCGAAAGATCGTCGGCTACTACATCGAGCGCACGGAAACCGATCAGGAAGTGGCTACGACCACGCTCTACGGCAAGAGCGGTGAGGTTGTGCTCGTCGTTTCAAAGGATGTGCGCAATCAACCCCGCCTACTTTCAGCAACTCCACGCGGATGAATTGGCTCCTCATCTTTGCCATCATGACTGGCGCGCTGACTTTGGCAAATGCCCAGCAGCCTATACCCGTGGTTAAGCCTGCGACGGATGGGAAAGTCTGGGGAGCGCTCGTCTATGCGACGAATAATGCCAAGGGCTTCGTCGGCTCGAACGAGCAGGCTCCAGCCGACTTTGCCGACATCCCGCAGAGGCTCGGAAAAGTCTTCCCGTATCAACGTTTTGAGATCCTCGGCCAGCATTTGCAGGACGTGTTTCGCGAGTATGAATCTTGGGTAGTGCCCACGAAAGATCTATTTCTCAAAGTGGACTCCAAAGGCCCGGCTGAAGGCGGCGGCATGAACCTGCATCTACAATTCTGGCGCGATCAGCAGGTGCTGGTGAAGACAGATGCCGTGCTGAAAGCAGGCAGCCCGCTTTTCATCGGTGGACCCAAGTGGCGCGAAGGGCAGCTCGTGTTCGTGCTCGTGCTGCAAAAGTAGCCCCTGATCAGTGGTGGTCTTTTGCGGTGGGGTCTTTCCCAAGAAACAAGCCCAGCACAGCTCCGGCGAGCGACCACTCGATGAAGTGGTCTGCCATATTCACGATCAGATCACGAGTCGGCAGCTCAAACCAGATCCAAGTTTGCATGTCCGCAGCCAGCCCAGCAAATGCCCCGAGAGCCGCTGCGAAACCAATGCGCCCAGCGTAGCCAATGACCAACTGAGTCATGAGTGCCCCGACCAGAATACAGGCGACTAACGAGCGACTGAAACTGCGGATGAGACTCCCCGTCATGTCCACGTCCGTTTTACCGGGACGCACGATAGCATACATGTAAGGACCATCGGCATACGCCTTCTCGTGGGCTGCGACCAATTGCGCTTTCTCTTCTTCAGACGCAAAGGTCTGTGGCTTGCGCTCATAGGGCAGCATGTAGATGCCTCTACCATTGGTGGCGTTTTCCTTGATCACTTCAGCCACAGCCACCTCATCCTTGAAGTCGCGAACGCCCGCGTTATGCCAGCCGAGCTGCATCCAGGACACATAGCCCCAGACAAAGGAGACGATGGCAGCGAGAAAGGCGGCTAGCAGTAATTTCATAACGCGCATTGTGGCGTCCTTAGATCGAATCGCAAGTGGTCTGATGCCCCATACTGCTGCTGTGATTCCAAGCTTCGCATGACAGAGGGGTGGAAAGCGACGATGAAAGTTGTCTCCATTGAGGAGACGATTTTTCGATATGCAACGATTCACCTGTGACTGCGGCAATGTACTTTTCTTCGGCAGTTCCAAGTGCCTGAAGTGTGGCAGCAAAGTGGGCTATGAACCCGGGGCGGCTGAGATGGTGCGGCTGAGTGCTGGCACAGAGATGAAGCTTTGTGAGAACGGTCTCAAACATGGTGTTTGTAACTGGCTAATGCCAGCAGATGCCAAATCCACTCTGTGTGTAGCCTGTCGGATGAACCGCACGATCCCAGATCTCCGCATAGGCCGTAATTTGATGCTGTGGGGTCGCATGGAGATGGCCAAACGGCGGCTCATTTACACGCTACTGCATCTCGGTCTTCCCTTGCCAGCCAAGGCCGAGAATCCAAAAACTGGCCTGGCCTTTGACATCGTTAGCACGCTATCGAATCCCAGCGTAACCACGGGTCACTTGAATGGCGTGATCACGGTGAATTTGGAGGAAGCCGATGACACATATCGCCAGATCAATCGACAACAGCTCGGCGAAAATAGCCGCACCTTACTTGGTCATTTCCGTCATGAGAGTGCGCATTATTTGTGGCAGCGTTGTTTGTCCGAACTGACCTGGGACGATCCGCTGCGGCTAGCGTTTCGGGAACGCTTTGGTGATGAGTGGCTGGATTACTCAGCGGCGCTGAGCGCCCATTATGAACGCCCTGCTACTGTCGGCTGGGAGCAGAATTTCATCACGGCTTATGCGGCCGCACACCCCTGGGAGGATTGGGCAGAGACGTGGGCGCACTACCTGCAAATCGTCGATGGCCTAGAGACCTGTGAGAGCCTGGGTATTCATGTCAAACACCTCGCGCTGCCCTTGGTGATGCTGCCTGCAGCGGCGGGAACACTGCCTCCCATGCTGCCTCAGTGCGGCATCGCCGATGGTTATTTTTTAGCCAGGCTGCAGCGCTGGATGTGTCTTTCGACTGTGCTCAATGAGATCTCCCACAGCATGGGAGAGCAGTCTTTGTATCCCTTTGTCATCTCTGTGAGAGTCGCACAAAAGCTGCGTCTCGCGCATCATTACGCCACGATCTGGGGTGCTGCCCCGCCCTCACCAAGTGCGGTTTGAGGACTGCGCATTCACGGCAGTCACCGTGACATGCATGTTCTGCATCGTGAAGGTGCCAAACATCGTGGCCAACGCCACATCAGCGGCATCGCGGCCATAGGCGATGACGATGCGGTTGCCGCTCGTCACCAGTTCTGTGGCGTCAAAAGTGAACCAGCGCCCGCCGATGAATGCCTCAAACCAAGCATGCAGATCCATCGGCTGAAGCTGATACAAAAACCCTACTACCATACGCGCCGGCACATTGATCGCTCGGCATAGAGCGATACCGAGATGCGCGAAGTCGCGACACACACCGCGCTGTGTATTTGCCGTCTCCAGAGCAGATGTAGAGCTGTCGCTACAGCCTGAAACGTAGGCCGTGTTGTGGTAGATCCAACTGCGTATGGCGGCGACCCGCGTGTAGTTCATGGGCAAATATTCAACGATGGAATTAGCCAGCACGAGAAGCTGATCTGATTGGCAATAGCGGCTTGGCAGTAAGTAGTGCAAAAGATTGGGCGGCAGATTTTGCACCGCCATCAGTGGCGCAAACAAGTCCTCATCGAAGGAGTCTGAAACCTGTGCGCGATACTTGACCGAGAGATGAAAATCACCCACCGGCATCACTGTTCTCTGGCACAGATTGCCATACACATCCGTGAACTCGATGACCGGAACTTGCGGGCGGATATGTAACTCCTCTCGCATCACCCACTGCGCCCAGCCACTACGCGGGCGCAGCATGAAAATGGTCGGCACCTCCACGGTGGTCTGGTAATCTAGCTGACAGGTGGCATCGAGGATCATGAGGTGCGATTAGTGGAGAAATACCTTTGGATTAGAAGGGCCTTCATTTCGTTGGTCGTGACCAATCGGCAAACGGAATCGGTGCGGCTGACTTCAGCCGACGAGAACACGCAGGCTAGAGACGGTGAAGATGCCGCGCAGTTCCTTCACTTGCTTGGCTGACAGAGCGCGGAGTTCATCTGGCGATTTCTTCCCGCCTACCATGAAGTGTCGTAAGGCGGCCAGGAAAAGTGCGGATTGCTCTTCGATAGCGATCTCCAACGTCTCTGGGAAACACGCATCGAGAATCACGAGGCCAAAAGGCGACTCCTCCTCCAGCTCCTGTGCCCAGCGCAGGACCGTCTCCACGGGTGGCACTTCTGGGAATCTTTGAGCCACCAAAGTGAGCAGGTCAGCGCGAGTTGACACATTCATCAGCAGCGCCAGAAAGAACCGATGCTCAGGCTCCGAGATCGAGCTGCGCATGCCTTTGATCGCATCACGCCGCACGCCCTCATCCAGTGTCGCCGCCACACCTGCCGCCAGCACACCATGCTTTTTCTCAAAGGCAGCAAGTGCTGAGCCCCAGTCGCCGAGATCAGCCAAACGGCCCATGCAGTGTTGCAGAATGTAGAACCCGCGCTCGAAGTCCAAGTCCCCGATCATCTCTAGCACAAGGTCCGAGTAGGCTGGCTCCTCGATCTGCTCCAAAAGATCCAGTAGCTGTTTGCGACGCATCGTCAAAGTGTCATTAAACATTGGGTCCACCGCCATGTGCGGCGGCAGATAATTGAACTGCGGATTCATCCCTGGATCATTTTGCGTGCGCACCACCACCGTGATCGACGGCGTATCCAGATGGAACAGCGAATGGATGCAGCTTTGACCCGAAACGATCGGCACCGTGCGGCCCGTCTCCAGCAGTTCGATGTTTTTCATCCGCACCTCCCCCACTCGCAGATGCGGCGTCACCGTCTGCGCCCTTTCAAACTCATAGTGCGCATGGATGCTAGACCCCGACATCACATGAAAAGCCCCCGAGAACTCATGCTGATGAATATCTGTCGTCCCATCCATCCAAAACAAAATCTGGATGTAAAACCGTGGGTGATCATAGGCCACCAATTCCGGCTGACCAAAGCCCGACTGAGTTTGCAGCGGCTGCTCATCATTGAGCAAAAACTCCTGAATGAAGGCCGACAAATCCACATGCTCCGAAGGCCGCCGCGCCTCCAGGGCCCGGCGCGCGATCTCAGGGAACTTTCCCAAAGAAAAATTCTCCCGCTTCCACTGCTCCAGCACCTTGCTCCCGAGTTCTTTAAAAAAGGTATCCATCACTATTCATTCGCCACGGCTAGCACAACAACAACTTCGATTGCTAGTTGAGGCTGCACCTTTCTGTCATGAAGCAAGGTGACAAGGAAAAAAGAGCGGCCATTGCTGGCCGCTCTCATGGTTTTTTGGCTTTGCCGCTCTTAGTAGCGGTAGAGGGCGGCCTTGTAGGGGCCCTCGACGGGGACGCCGATGTAGTCGGCTTGTTCTTTGGAGAGCACGGTAAGCTTCACGCCGATCTTGTCGAGGTGCAGGCGGGCGACTTCTTCATCGAGCTTCTTCGGCAGGACGGTGACGCCGATTGAACGGCTGTCTTTGGTTTCCCAGAGCTCAATCTGAGCCAGTGTCTGGTTGGTGAAGCTGTTGCTCATGACGAAGCTCGGGTGGCCAGTGGCGCAACCAAGGTTCACGAGACGCCCTTCAGCCAGCATGTAGATACTGTTTCCAGCAGGGAAGGTATACTTGTCCACCTGAGCTTTGATGTTGAGCTTTTTGACGCCAGCAAGTTTGTCGAGCTTGTCCACTTGGATCTCGTTGTCGAAATGGCCGATGTTGCAGACGATGGCTTGGTCCTTCATGGCGACCATGTGCTCGACGGTGATGATATCTTTGTTACCGGTGGTGGTGACGTAGATGTCGCCGATGCCGAGGGTATCTTCGATCGGCATGACGCGATGGCCTTCCATGGCGGCTTGGAGGGCACACACGGGATCGATTTCGGTGACGATGACCTGTGCGCCCATGCCTCGGAGGGCAGCAGCACAGCCTTTACCGACGTCGCCATAACCACAAACGACGCCTACTTTACCGGCGATCATGACGTCGGTGGCGCGCTTGATGCCGTCCAGGAGAGACTCGCGGCAACCATAGAGGTTGTCGAACTTGGACTTCGTGACGCTGTCGTTGACGTTGATGGCTGGGAATAGGAGCTTGCCTGCGTTGGCCATTTCATAGAGACGATGCACGCCCGTGGTGGTCTCTTCGGACACGCCTTTGAGATCCTTGACGATCGTGTGGAAGATACCAGGCTGGTTCTTGGCGATGTCACGAAGCAGGTCTTTGATGACTTTGACTTCGTGATTGTCAGACGGGGTGTCGATCCACTTATCACCGTTTTCCATCTCGTAGCCTTTGTGGATGAGGAGAGTCACGTCACCACCGTCATCGACGATGAGTTGTGGTCCGAGGCCGCCTGGGAAGATGATGGCCTTCCAGGTGCACCACCAATATTCTTCGAGGGTCTCACCCTTCCAAGCGAACACTGGTGTGCCAGTGGCGGCGATGGCGGAGGCAGCGTGGTCTTGGGTGGAGAAAATGTTGCAGCTAGCCCAGCGCACGTCAGCACCGAGTTCCTTCAGAGTTTCGATCAACACGCCAGTCTGGATGGTCATGTGCAGAGAGCCTGTAATACGAACGCCAGCGAGTGGCTGCTTTGGGCCGTATTTCTGACGTGTAGCGACTAGGCCTGGCATTTCGTGCTCGGCGATGTCGAGTTCTTTACGGCCAAAATCGGCGAGGCCGATGTCTTTTACTTTAAAGTCGGACATGTGGTGTGGGTGGGGTGTGGGTTAGGCTAAAATGAAACGAATCATCGCATCAGTATACGATGATATGTTCTGGAGAACTTGAGCGCTGTCAATTGCCGTTTTGCATGACCCTGATTCTGTTATAGGCGCTGTGCCGAAACGCCTGATCAAACATGCTGCTGGCGTGATTGCCTTTGCTCCAGTTGGTGTCATGATGCGCGCCTGATGGCCACCTCTGCCGGACTGCTGACCTTACCAGGTCGCACCTTTCTTCACTTCCTGACTTACCTCGGACAGCTCACCGCACTCGCGACTGAGTTGCTGATTGCTGTGCGGTCTGGTGTCTGGCGGCTGAAACTGGTGGCACGCCAGATTGTGGAGATAGGTTATGGCTCGCAGGCCGTTGTGATTGTCACTGGCGCATTCACTGGCGCGGTTTTCACTTTTCAGAGCTACGCGAAGTTCAAGGAATTTGGCTTTGAAACCACTGTCGGCGCGGTTGTTTCCGTGGCGCTTTGCCGTGAGCTAGGGCCCGTGCTGGCTGGGCTAATGGTCGCTGGTCGAGTCGGTGCTGCAATGGCTGCCGACATAGGCACGATGAAGGTGACTGAGCAGGTGGATGCTCTGCGTGTCATGGGTGTGCATCCTGTCGATTACCTCGTGCTACCGCGCTTTTTGGCGATGATGATCTCGATGCCTTTCTTGGTGGCGGAGAGCATTTCCTTCGGCCTCATCGCCTCATACATGGTCACCAGCTTTGGCTATGACATGCCATCCTCATGGTATCTCACGCACATGATCGATCACACGAACATGGAGGATCTATCCATCGGCATGATCAAAGGTTTCGTGTTTGGAATGCTCATCACCCTGATCTCATGTCATCAGGGACTCTCAGCGGAAAACGGTGCGGTCGGCGTCGGCGCGGGCACGACCAGAGCGGTGGTCATCTCCTCGCTGGTCCTGCTTATTGTTAATTTTTTCCTCTCCATCCTCCTTAACTACGCCTTTCCGATTGGGAGCGTCTAGCCATGGCCGCCGCACCCTCCAGCATGCATCCAGCAGTGGCACAGAGTGCTAGCGCCGAGACTTTCATCGAGTTGCGGGGTATTCATAAACACTTCGGCAATCAGGAGGTGCTTTGTGGCATCGACCTCAAGCTCTATCACGGCGAGACGCTCTGTGTCATCGGCCCGAGCGGCGAGGGAAAGACGGTGATGATCAAGCACATCATCGGCCTCATTCAGCCTGATGAGGGTGATATTTTCGTGGCTGGAATGCATGTGAACCGCCTGCATGAACGCGAGATGGCACCCATCCGCCAGAAGGTCAGTATGCTGTTTCAGGGTGCCGCGCTTTTTGACCGCATGACCGTGGAGGAAAACGTGGCCTTCCCGCTACTGGAAAGCGGCGTGTGTGATCGCAATGAGATCAAACAACGTGTTCTTGAGGCGCTGACGGCCGTCGATCTTGATGACCATCTGGATAAATATCCCACCAGCTTATCCGGCGGCATGCGCAAACGCGCCGGCATTGCCCGTGCCATCGTTGCCCGCAGCGAGTGCATTCTTTATGACGAGCCAAACTCGGGCCTCGACCCCATTGGCTCCGATATTATCGACCAGATGATTCTGCGTATGCAGCGCCGCTATGGAGTCACCTCCATCATTGTCACGCATGACATGCGCAGTGTTTTCAAAATCGCCAATCGTGTCGCCATGCTTTATCGCGGCAAGATTCATTTCCTTGGCACACCTGCCGAACTAGAGGCGTCACCCGACCCCATCGTGCAGGACTTCATCAACGGCCATTCCAACATCACTGGCTAAGTATGTCACAATCCCACCGCCCATGACCATGATCGATAGCGATAAAAAAACCGAAATGCTCGTCGGACTCTTCCTGTTCGTCGGCTTGCTCATGTTTGGCGGCCTCATTCTCCAGTTCGGGCGCGTTCGAGAAGTTTTCAAGGACACCTACCACCTTCGCGTCGCCTTCCCGAATGCCTCAGGCATCAAAGAAGGATCGCCTGTTTTCCTCGGCGGATCACGCGTGGGAAAGGTCAGTCAGAAGCCCGGCCTCAATCCTACCTTCACAGGGGTCATTCTCGACCTGGAGCTGTTTCATGATGTGAAAATTCCCACCGATGCCGCTTTCGCCATCGGTTCTGCCGGCCTCATGGGTGATGCTTTGATCGATATAAAACCCTCCGGCAAAGAAACCAAGGACTTCCTGCCACAAGATCACAACGCCATCATCGAGGGCATCAAATCGGGAGGTTTGTCAGACTTGCAAAGCCAAGCCGAGGTCGTCGGGAAAAAGGTGGATGTCGTTCTTGATGACGTCCGCATCGCACTCGCCGATGTGAAGGGCGCGATGGAAAAGATCAACAAGGGGGCACTCTCAGATGCCACCATCACTGACTTCAAAGAAAGCATGCAGCACCTGAACAAGACCATGACGCGAGTGGATGACAAGGTGCTCGGCGAGGAGAACGCCACCAATCTGAAGACAGCTATCGCTGAACTCAAAGACGCTGCCACAAGCTTCAAATCCGCAGCTAAAAGCATTGAGGACCAATCCAAGCGGCTCGGTCCTATGTTTGATAAGCTGGACCCTGCAATCGCCAAGGCTGATAAAGTCATGACCTCGGCAGATGAATCCCTGCAATCCATAAAAAAGGCCGCAGACAGTTTCGTCACCGCAGCGCGTAACATCAACTCGAGTAAAGGCCTGTTCGGTGCTTTGATGAATGACGCCGACTTGAAGCTGGATTTCAAAGACTTGATCTCCAATCTCAAGCGCAACGGAGTTATTTTTTACCGCAACAGTGCAGAGAAAGAAAAGGCCAAGGAAGAGCCAACGAAACCGGGTCCGATCTTCAGGCGCTGAGATTAGGAATACTTCACGTCATTACGCGGCTCCATCTCAAAGGCCGGGGCCTCTTGCTAAGAGACACTTGGCTTGAGCACCTCTTCCGGATGCTTGAAGTAATACGGGTCGTCCTGGCAAATCGTCAGCTTGTCCATGCTTTCGACTTCGAGGCACACGAACCAGGGAGAGGAATTGCTTGGATTCACACGCCTCCCCAGTCTTCACTGTCACTTCAGGCACGTGCAGCAATTGCACCCGTGTTTGTACATTATCTCCTCCAGCTTTTCAGGTGTGACCTCGGGCTTGAGCTTGAAGAGGCAAAGGTCGGCAAATCGTGAGGAGTGGGTTTAGAACCCAAAGGCATTCAGTTCTTCCAATCGAGCGCTCCTTTGCGCCAAGCATAAACAAAGGCGACGCCCAAGATGCTGATGAAACTCAAGGCCGTGAAGAAAATGCCGGAACCAAAGACGGCGATGTAATCCTTGAAGATAATCGCCCAAGGGTAAAGAAAGACGACTTCGATGTCGAAGAGCACAAAAAGCATCGCCACGACATAAAACTTCACGCTGAATCGCGGCTGACCTTCTTGAAGTGGCAGCATGCCGCACTCGTAGGCGCTGTCCTTGATCGTATTGCGGGAGGCCGCTTTTCCAAGCAGCACGGAAATCAAGAGCGTGACGCAGGCGAAACCGCCAGCGATGACGATCTGGAGCAGGACGGGAAGATAGTTCTCAAGCATGGCTCAGGTAGGAGGGGAGTGGAGAAGTAGCCGATGCTGGCTGGAGCGTCAAATCCCTATGCGCATTCAAACGAAGGTGGATCGATAGTCGGCTGCCCGCTCATCGGCAGATAACGCAACGGGCCGTCTCCGATCAGGAAGACGGCCCGTGCATTTTTTGGGAAAGAAATTACCGAGCTGCTACAGCGGCTGTCCGGGCTGCGATCGTCGCCTGATGGGCGGCACGCAGACCTTCAAGGCCACGATAGGTTTTAGCAACCTTGGCGCAGAGGCCGCGGCTCACTAGACCCTGAAGCTTTTCATAGGAACGCAGGCGGAGCATTTCTTCTCCTCCGCTCACGGCGTTCTTCAATTTCAGGTTGTCATAGACCAGCTTGAACAGAGAATTGAAGTCAAGAGTGTCACCAATGGACAGTACGTTGACTAATTCATCAGTTACATGGTCAGGGACGCGGCGGGAGAAACGTGTTTTGCGAGTCGGTATCGTTGCCATAGGGGTGCAACCAATAGCATGACTTTGGGACTTTGCGAAGGTTTTGTCACCTTATGACACATTTCCCCAAATCAGGACTGCGATGGAAGCTAAGTCGTTCAACTCCAGCATTGACAAGCCAAAGAGCGGTTCCGCGATGTATGCCCATCGCATGGGCAACTGGTGGTTATTTCGCGGCGATCTTAAAAAGCTGCTTCTTTGTGCGGATGAAAATGGCCCCGTCAGCCACGGCTGGAGCGGACGTCATCGCATCCGGCAGTTTGTTTTCCGCTAGGATTTCAAACTTGTCTGCGGCCCTAATCACGCGTGTGTCACCTCGATCATTGCTGAAGTAGAGACGGTCTGCTGCGGCAATGGGGGAGGGCAGATGCTGGCCAGGGAAACGATCTTCCCACACATCAGCACCCGTCTGCGGATTCATGCAGGTGACGATACCGCCGCGGGTTGTCTGAAACAGCAGCTCACTGGCCAGCACTGAGCAGGACTCGCTAGCATTCCGCTTCTCACGATCCCACACAACATGGCTCTCGGTGATGTCGCCGCTCATCTTGTCATCAATCCGCACCCCCAGGGTATGTGCCCGCTCAGAACCCGTGTTTAGAACGAGCATCTTTTGATGAATCAGTGGGCGAATGGCGGCATTGAAGCCACCATGACGTATCGTCCATAGTTCCTTGCCGGTCGCGACATCATAGCCAAAGGCCGCGCGCGAACCGACAGAGACGAGTGTGCTTTTACCAGCAAGATCGAACACACTGGGAGTGTGATAGGCCTTCCTCATATCGCCATCGCGGGTCGGCTTGCCTTCTTTATCGAGATCGCCGTAATCGGTCGTTCGGCTAGTCTTCCACACCGTCGTTCCCGTCTTCTTGTCCAAGGCAGTCACATATTGCTGGTCAATGCCGTCAAAAGTCAGGATCAGCAGTTCCCTGTGAAGAATGGGCGACGAACCAGGACCTCTAAAATGGCGCGCATTGATGTCCCGACGCTGCCACACCGTCTTGCCCGTCTGCGGATCAAGTCGCGCTGTGCCATAAGTGCCAAAATGGACATAGAGCGCATCCGCCTCAAGCACGGGCGATGGGGCGGCATAGTTATTCAACGGATTACCCAGTATCTCAGGGTCAGCATTTTCAAACAACAGGATGTGATGCACGATCTTCCCGCTCAGGCGGTCGATGCCATAGACATACATCTTCTTCCCATCCTCTGTCGCAGCGGTGAACCAAACGCGATCGCCACCGATCACAGGTGTGCTGTGTCCATCACCTTCGAGGTCGGTCTTCCAGACAATGTTTTCGCCCAACTCCGCATTCCATTTCAGTGGCAGGCGCGCGGCCTCTGCCGCTGGCACGACGCCATCATAGGTCGGTCCGTTTTTGTCCGGCCAAAACAAAGGTGTCGTGGTGATCTGGGCGCTGAGCGTGGAGCAAGCGGCAGCGCTGATAAGAGCAAGGCGAAAAGAGTAGAGCATGGAGGCGTAAATCACGGCGGTATTAAGACGCTTCTTTCGGGAGTCTGCCAGCACTGATGTTGGCGACCACTTGCAGTCGGGGCCAGCGGGCGCTTTGATACGGCCATGACCATCGAAGAAATCACCGCGCGCATTTGCGCCTTTCGCGACGCCCGGAACTGGATGCAGTTTCACAATCCCAAGGATCTCGCAGTCGCTATCGCCGCAGAGGCAGGTGAGCTGATGCAGCACTTTGTTTGGAAAACACCGGAGCAAACACCGCAGGTCGTGATCGAAAAGCGCGCTGAGATCATGGATGAAATTGCCGATGTGGCGATCCTGCTCTTTGAACTCGCACATAATTTAGACATGCCGCTTGCCGCAGCCATGCAGGCGAAGATTGACCGCAATGAGAAGCGCTATCCCGTCGAGAAGGCGCGGGGAAACAACACCAAATACAATGAGCTCTGAGGCTGAACCTAGCAGCGCGCCAGTGCATAAGCGCAGACAGCGCTACAGCGGCAAGAACCCGCGCCGCTTTGATCAGAAGTACAAGGAGCTAAATGCCGAGCGCTACCCTGATGAAGTCGCCAAAGTACTGGCTGCTGGCAAGACGCCCGCCGGTCAGCATGTGCCGATCATGGTCAACGAAGTGCTGGAGTGCCTGTTCCCACAGCCCGGCGAGCGTGCGGTGGATTGTACCCTTGGCTATGGTGGCCACACTCGTGCCTTGTGGCAGGATATTCAGCCGGACGGTCATCTGTTGAGCCTTGATGCCGACCCTATCGAGATCGAGCGGACTGAAGCACGCTTACGGGCGGCGGGGATGACGGCAGAAACGTTCACCACGCGACGCTGTAATTTCGCTGGCCTCACCAAAGCGCTGGTGGAGCAAGGTTGGCATGAAGGTGTGGATGTGATCTTTGCCGATCTCGGTCTTTCTTCGATGCAGATCGACAACCCAGCGCGTGGCTTCACTTTCAAAGTGGACGGCCCGCTGGACATGCGGATGAATCCCCAGCGCGGCGTGTCAGCGGCACAGTGGTTGTCAGACATCTCTGAGGAAAAACTAACATCGCTACTGGCAGGGAATGCGGATGAACCCAACGCGGCGCTCTTGGCTAAAAGCCTCTGTCTGCGTGCCAAACAATCGCCTCTGAAGACGACGCGCGCTCTTGCTGAAGCCGTGAGACAGGCTCTGCCCGTACGCACCAGCACTGATGATGTTGATGCCGGCGTGCGGCGTGTGTTTCAGGCCATCCGCATCGCTGTTAATGAAGAGTTTGGTGCGTTGGATAGCCTACTGCGGGCGATCCCCGCTGCACTGAAGCCTGGTGGTCGCGTCGCCATGCTCACCTTTCATTCGGGTGAAGATCGGCGTGTGAAAAAAGCCTTTCAAGATGGCCTGCGCAGTGGCGTGTATTTGGAAATATCAGACGAAGTAATTCGTGCCACCATGGATGAACAACGTGCGAATTCGCGCTCGTCTGCAGCAAAGCTGCGCTGGGCGGTGAAGGCTACTTCACAATCGTGAACCCGCGCTGACCAGGGGAAACAGGAATGCTGCTCACCTCACGCTCCTTGATGAGAGAGCCGAGATTACTTTCATCAATGGCGGCCAAGAAGCCCTCGAGTTCGTCAGCATCATGCGACATCGCCTGCAATTCCACGCGGCCATCTGGGAGATTCTTCACGCTGCCCGTGACTTCATAGCCTGCCGCGATCTGCTTGGTGCTATAACGGAAGCCGACGCCTTGGACGCGGCCTGAATAGATGACTTTTTTGGCTGGCATGAACCGCCTCATTTAGAGCCGCGTCAGGGCTTCTGCAAATGCTGGTGTGGCCGCATCTATGAGCAACACGCCGAGACCGTCACGATTCGTGATCAAGCGCACATGACGGCCCTGAGCTTCGAGCGTGACTTGGCCTAGCGTGTCGGTGCTGAGGCTGGCGTCATAGCGCTGAGAAAGGCAGCTGCGCATCGCTTTGAAAAAGGCCACGGCGTCTGCCTCAGTCAGCCAAAGCGTCTGCCAAGCGGCGTGGTCGCGCGGTGCATCAGGCGCGGCATAGGCGAGCAGTCGATCTCCCTTCCAGCCGCGTGCGGCTTTGCCCGCTTCTTCTTCGCTGTTGTAGGTGCGCAGCGCGACAAAAGTGGCGAAGCGACCCAGCCGGTCATCCCAGTAGGGCTGCGTCTTCTCGATCTCTGTGGAAGATATAGTGACCGGAGCAGGCGGTAGCCGCGTGGCATCGAGAAAGCGCTCAGGCTCGATGACTTCAGCGCATGATGTCGGTGGGCGTGAGTAGGCCGCATTCATCTGGGCATAATCGCCCGCGCTGTGCAGAGATTGGCTGAACTCAAAGCCTCTGCTGAAAGGGAACATGGCCAACTCCTTCAAATACACCGGCATCGGCACCTGATTGATCGGATGATCAGGATCATCTGCGGGCAGATCGTTCGGGCTTTGCGGGATGGGATTCTGAATGCCAAACAAAAAGCGTGTGAGACCAGCATCACCCGCGATCAAAGCCTCACGCGCGATGCGCTCGTCAGTGCTGAGTTTGGAGTGGACTTCAGCCTGCTCCCCCGGAAACAACGTGCTCCCATACTCCCGCAAAAGCTGGCCAAACGCGATCGCCAGCGGTCGATCAGGTGCAGGCATTCCCGGCGCAGGTTTTTCATCCGTCACCATCAACGTGCTCGACTCAGGATCATACCAGCCGCCGATCTGGCGGGCCAATACCGCAGCGCGCAGGGGCAGGGGATCGACAGGTTTATCGATCCAGCCGAGAGCCGTCAAAGCCAGCCCAAAACGCGGCGCTTCATCTCCCGGTTGCTGCTTGCGTAGCCATTGTAAAATCACGCGCTCTACTTCTGCCGCACTGGTTCCCATCGTCGGGATTGGCAGAGCTTGTAGCTTGCGGAATTTCATCATGTCTAGACCCATACCGACAAAGTCTGGCGGCTCATCATTTGCGGGAACGGGCGCGTCATCCATCTTGGCGACACCTTTCATTCCCAGCGTGCCCAGCTTTTGGATCAGTTGCGTGTTCTCTTCCTGGAGCGCGCCGACTTGGCCTTGCAGATACTCCACCTGACCTTCGAGCAGCGTCACCTGTTTGCGCAGATCTTCTGGCTCTGGTCCGTCTGGCGCTTTGCTAGCAGGCCTTTGAGAAAGCCACCAGCCCATGCCTGATCCACCCAGGAGTAGGATGAGTAGCAGTGTGGCAGGAGAAAACCTCAGCATAGAGCGCAGAGAATAAAGAGCTTCAAGCGGTAAGGAAGCGGTAGATCGTCTTGCTTCTCAGCGTCTCACCTGGCCGCAGGATCGTGTTCGGAAAACTGGGCTGATTTGGCGAGTCGGGGAAGTGCTGCGTCTCCAGACAGAAACCATGGCGGAACGGGTAAGGCTGCCCCGATTTGCCGCAGTGCTCACCAGTGAGAAAGTTGCCGGTATAAAACTGCACGCCCGGCTCCGTGGTCAGCACTTCCATCACTCGACCACTCACCGGCTCATGAACACGCGCTGCCAGCGTGAGATCGTCATCAGCATGATTCAGCACAAAGTTGTGATCATAACCACGTGCGAATCGAAGCTGCTCGTCATCGGCTTCGATGCGTTCGCCGATCACGCTCGGTGCTGTGAAGTCGAGCGGTGTTCCTGCCACTGCGCGCAGCTCACCTGTCGGAATCAAGCCCACATTCACCGGCGTAAAACGCGCCGCATGGAGAGTCAGCTCATGATCCAAAATGTCGCCGCAGCCTTCACCCTTCAGATTGAAATAAGCGTGCTGAGTCAGATTCACCGGAGTGGCTTTGTCCGTGTGTGCCTCATACTCGATCTGCCATTCGTCACTGTCAGTCAGCCAGTAGGTGATGCTCACCTCCAAATTGCCAGGGTAGCCTTCATCACCATCTGGGCTGGTGTGATGAAAGCGCGCGCCCTGAGCCTCCGCACAGCTCAGGCCTTCTGCTTTCCAGACGACTTTATCAAAACCCTTCACCCCTCCATGCAGCGCGCAGGGAATGCCTGCTGGCTCGTTGTTCGTGGCGACTGTGTACTCATTGCCATCCAGTGTGAATTTACCCAGCGCGATTCGATTCGCATACCGCCCCGCCAACGTGCCGTGAAAGGAAGCGTCCCGCAGATGAGCCTCCAAAGAGCCGTGTCCCAGCACCACATCTGCCAGCGTGCCCGTCCGGTCCGGCACATCCAGACTCAGCACGACCACCCCGTAAGTCATCACCCGCATTCTCAGACCACGGCTGTTCGTGAGAGTAAAAACATCGACAGCCGTGCCATCAGGCATCGAGCCAAAAGATTCAGGTTTTGGAGTGTCTCGCATTGTTCGGAATAAGGTTAATAGGATTTCACCACAGATAAATGCACGCCGTCGGCGCACATGTTCGTGTTGTTCGATTGCTCCAGTCGCTCCCAGTCGGTGGCGGTAACACCGAGCGCTGTGGCGAGCGTGTGCTCGCGACTTTCATAGCGGGCGCGAATCTGCACGGTGGTCAAGCCAGCGGCGTGATCTCGGAGCACGGCCTCATGCACGGCCTGGATGCGCTGCCGATACTCGGCCAGATGCGCCGCCACTTCGGTGATCTCACCGAAGTGGGTGAGATAAAGCTTTCTAAACCCTGCCCTAGCGAGCCGACCTACCGAGGCCATATAAGCCACGGGTTCAAACTGCGGTGGTGCGGCAGTCACGGAGAGATAGTTAGTCCCCGCCAAACGCATCCCTGCCACATCGCCCGTGAAGCAGACATCGCCGATCACGAAAGCATGATGATGCCGCGCATGGCCCGGCGTGTCCCAGGCGCTGATCGTGACATCTCCCACCGTCACACTTTCGCCATCGGCTAGCACGGTGACGCGCTCCTCCGGTGCAGGCAGCATCTCACCCCAGAGCGAGTCCATGCGCTCCGCATAAATCTGCCGTGCGCTAGAGATCAGCTTGGCGGGATCAATCAAGTGCCGTGCTGCCTTTTCATGGCAATACACCTGCGCGCCCCGCTGCGCCCACCAGCCAGCAGCTCCGGCATGATCGAGGTGGATGTGGGTGATGAAGACATGCCTAACGTTCTTTTCATCCAGCCCAAGTGCGCAAATGCCATCCCGCAGCTTTTCGAGCGTCGAGCCCGGTCCGGTCTCGATCAATACCAGACCGCTACTCGTCTCGATCACATAGGCAGCGATCAGCCCAGGCGTGTTTTGAAAATGCAGGTCGAGTGTGTGGACGATCACGGCTCAATAGACAATGGCTTCATACTCGATCTTCACGCGATCTTCATCCAGCGTGGGTAGCAGGTCGGCTGGGATCGGTGGGATCTGCGCATCAAGAATGGCGCGCAACGTCAACTCTCTCATGCGCGGATCGGCATCACGGGCATCGGAGAGAATTTTGAGATCTTGTGGTATGCCGCGCTTGTCCACATAGAAGCGAAAGCGCACCCGACCAAAGTTGATCGAGTCCTTGCCGAGATTGACATAGAGATGCCACTTTTTCTCCACCGCCCCAGTGACTTGGCGCATGTATTTGCCCAGCGGCGTGGCTTCCGAATCGACGGCGTTTTCGCCCTCACGATTGATCGCTCCATCTTGTTTGCCGGTGCGTGTGAAAGGATTGAAGGCATCTCTTTCAGGTCTGCCAGCGGTAATCTTCAGCGGATCAGTCACCGGGATTGCTTTGGGCATAGGCGGGGACTGGTCTTGAGGTTCACGCACCTGAGGTTTCGGTGGAGTTTGTTCGGCGACTTTTTGCTTTTCAGCCTTGCGCACTTCGATAGGCAATCGGTTCGGATCGAGCCGCGCGGCGTCCTTGTCCAGTTCCTCCATCATCTTAACTAGCGGTGTGGCATCGGCTGGCGTGGCTTTTGCCACCTGTGTGGGCTGTACTGGCGGAGTCGGCTGCTGCTGGGGGGTGCGCATTTCCAGCGGTGTGGCATTGGCTGGCGGCGCGTTGTCATTCTTGATCTGCCCATCCCGATAATCACGATTCGCCAACTCCCTCTTCGTCGGCGCGGTGCCGTCAGTGGTCGGCATCATCAGTGTGGCGTCTGATCTCGGTGGTAGCTTGCTGGCTGCGCGCGTGTTACGGTCGGATTGAAAAGCCGCGCCCTTAGGAGTCGCTGCGATCCCATCATTCTGAGTCGTGCGGATGTAGGCTTTTGGCGGTGGTGGCTTTGGCAGCAGCGGCGCTGGGATGATCTGCTCGGGGTAGATCATCGTCACGTCCTGCACTGTCTCTTCCTTCACCGCCGGCGGCTCCAGCAAACGTTTGCCTGGCTCTGTCGTGAAACTCCACAGCAGAACCAGCAACGCGATCGCGTGGATCACAAAGGATCCAGCGAGTCCGGTCTGAATATTTCTGTCCTGAGTGAGCGTCACAGCGAGCCCACATTGCCTGAAGCAGAAAGGGAAGCAACTGCCCTGTCATGAACCCGAATGAAAGGCTGCGTCACCGGCATGATCTAGGACGAATGTGGTGATAGCCGTCTCTTCTCCGGTGGTATGTAATGGTCGAATGCACTCTGAGCCGCCGACGGTGCTGCGTTAGAATCATTTGGCGAAGCACCAACTCACGCGCAGCACACGCACCGCCTACGTGCCGCGCCAGCGTGAAATCTGATGCCTCCGCCTTGACCTGTGCATCGAGCAAAATGTTCGCCGATTTGATGTTGCGGAGGATGATGCCGTCACCATGCAAATAGCCGCGCATGGGCTGGACAGTGTGAGCACGCGCTCTAAAGGCACAGCACATGATTTGGAGAGCACGCCAGTACACCATCGAGTTTCCGCGCCAGCCTTTGGTGATGGGGATCGTGAACATCAATGATGATTCGTTTTGTGGTGATGGCACGCTGGACCCGACGGCGGCGCTTGCCCAGGCCGAGCAGATGCTTCGAGATGGTGCGGACATCATCGACATCGGTGCGGAAAGTGCGCGGACGAATCGTGAGGCGATCAGCGTAAGTGAAGAGATCGACCGGCTACTTCCCTTTCTGGCGAAGTGGCCTGAGCTGAAGGCTCATCACAATTCGCCACTGCTTTCGATCAATACTTGGCGCAGCGATGTCATCGCCACAATTTTGCCAGAGGGCGGTGACTTGATCAACGATATCAGTGGCCTGCCAGATGCCTTTAACGCGAAACTCTGTGCCGAGCACAACGCGAGCCTGCTCATCATGCACAGTATCGGTCAGCCTAAGGTGTCGCACACGCATGTGAAGTATGAGAGCATCATGGACACGCTGGAGCACTTCTTTACCCAGAAGCTGATCATGGCAGAGAGCGTGGGACTGCCGCGTGAGAACATCATCCTTGACCCCGGAATCGACTTCGCGAAGCAGCGTGATGACAACCTAGTGATCTATCGGGAGTTGGAACGGCTGCATCGATTTGAGCTACCGATCTTGCTGCCGGTGTCACGCAAAACGGTCATCGGCGATGTGCTCGGATTGCCTGCGCTGGAGCGCGATGCAGGAACCGTGGCCTGCATCGCCGCTGGGATGCAGCGTGGTGCCCAGGTCTTCCGCGTCCACAATGTGCAGGCAGCGGCACAGGCCGTGAAAGTGCTGTGGTCGGTGCGCTGATCAGCGGTGTACTTCGCCTTTGCTCACGTCGCCTTTGTCATCGAGTGCCATGATCTGATTGATGGTCTTGAAGCGGCCTTTGTCTTCAAAGGCCCAGACGACTCTCTTGTCAGGTGTCAGCTCGAAGAACTGAGACTGCTCGCCCAGATGGCCGTGACCGAGATAGTTTGCGAAGATCGTGTTACCATTCGGCAGGCGATGACAGCCAGCCATGAGGCGCAGGGTGTTACCGGGCAGGTCGTTCTCGTCGAGTTCCCACACCGTTTTGCCGCTGGGATCGATTTCGACGACTTTGTGTCCGTCGCCGCAAGTGATGAGGAGATTCTTATTGGCTAGCTGCACGACTTCATGGGGATCACCAGTGACGGGGACTTCGCGCAGCACTTTGCCTTCGCCGTCGAGTTCGACGATTTTGCTCTCGCCTTTGAAACAGACGAGATAATGGCCATCGGAAGTTTTGCGCGTGCCGCGGAATTGGTTATGCAGCTTTACCTCGGGCTTGGTGGTGAGCTTGATTTCTTTGGCGATCTTACCGGCGCGATCGACTTCGATGATGCGACTCGTACCGCACTCGACGACGAGCACGTTGCCGTCTGTCAGAGGCTGGCAGGCGTGGCACTCGACCTTCACATTTTCAGGTGCTTTGTATTCCCAGACGACTTTCTGATCGCGTGTGACTTCCTTGGCCCCAGCGACATAGGCAAAGAGAATGTTTCCATTCGGTAACTGCCAGCAGTCCTGCGGACTTTTGGCTTCCACCTGCCATTCGATTTCACCTCTGGCAGAGAGGATGGTCACTTTGCCGCCACCATAATCACAGCAGAGAATAGGGCGTACGGCGAAGAGGCTGGTGGTTAGTAATGTGAGGGCGAGGAGGATGAATTTCATGCGGGTGAAGTTTAACGAACGGCGTGAGCACATCTTCCGTGCACAAAAAAAGGGACGCCTTGTGGCGTCCCTCCGGGGATTGGATTTGAAACGGGGTGTCTAGGCTTATTCGCCCGGACGCCATTCTTCGCTGGCGAACTTGAAGGCCTGCTCGAGTCCGACGAGGTCGGTGCTTGGGCGGAGGGCTTCGAAGGCCTGGCTTTCCTTCTGGATGTCGGCTTCGCTGTAGTTCATGGCCTTGACGGAGAGGCCGATACGGCGCTCCACCTTATCCACTTTGATGACGCGAGCTTCGACTTCGTCGCCGACATTGATGATGTCTTTGACCTTCGCCACATGATCTTCGCTGAGCTGGGAGATGTGAACGAGTCCGTCAATGTCACCTTCGAGTTCGATGAAGGCTCCGAAGCTGGCGATCTTGGCGACCTTGCCCTTCACCACATCGCCTACCTTGAAGCGGGTGTCGATAATCGACCATGGGTCGGTATCGAGCTGCTTCATGCCGAGGCTGATGCGCTGATTAGCCTTGTCGATGCCGAGCACGGTGGCTTCGACTTCCTGGCCTTTCTTGAGCATTTCGGATGGGTGGTTGATCTTGCGTGTCCAACTGAGGTCGGAGACGTGGATCATGCCGTCGATACCTTCTTCCAGTTCCACAAAGGCGCCGTAAGCGGTGAGATTGCGGACCGGACGGGTGATCTGGGTGCCGATCGGGTAGCGGACGTCGATGTCGTCCCAAGGATTGGTGTCCAGCTGGCGGACGCCGAGGCTAATCTTGCGCTCGTCTTTGTTGATGCCAAGGACGACGGCATTGATCTCTTGACCCACAGTGAGCACATCGGATGGACGGGCGATGCGCTTGGTCCAGGAAAGCTCGGAGACGTGGATAAGACCTTCGACTCCTTCTTCGATTTCGCAGAAGGCACCGTAAGCGACGAGCTTGGTGACCTTGCCGCGTACGTTCTGGCCCAATGGGTAGCGGCCTTCAATGTTTTCCCAAGGGTTATTCTGGAGCTGCTTGAGGCCGAGGGAGACACGCTCTTTTTCGCGGTTCACTTCGAGGATCTGCACTTCCAGGCGCTGACCGATTCCGACCAGTTCGGTAGGATGGTTTAGGCGGCCCCACGACATGTCGGTGATGTGGAGAAGACCGTCCATGCCATTGAGGTCCACGAACACACCGAAGTCGGTGATGTTCTTGACCACGCCGATGACCTTGTCACCAGGGGTGACACCATCGAGGAATTTCTGACGCTGCTCGGCGCGCTCTGCTTCGATGACTTCGCGACGGGAGAGGACGATGTTTTTGCGGTCGTCGTTGATCTTGACGATCTTGAATTCGAAGACCTTGCCAACGTATTCGTTGAGATCCTTCGGCGGGATGATGTCGATTTGGGAACCGGGGAGGAAGGCTTCGACGCCGACGTTGACCATGAGGCCACCTTTGACGACGGATTTGACCTTGCCTTTGACGAGTCCGCCATCGCGGAACACCATCGCAATCTTTTCCCAGTTCTGTTTGTAGGCGGCCTTTTCCTTCGACAGGACGACCATGCCTTCATCATTTTCCAGTTTTTCGAGGAGGACTTCGATCTCGTCTCCGACCTGGATGTCTTCATCTTCAAACTCGTTGGAGGGGATGGCTCCTTCGGATTTGTAACCGATGTCCACGAGGACGACTTGCGGTTTGATTTCAAGGATCCTGCCTTTGACGATGGATCCTTCGTGGAGTTCGCGGAATGATGCGGCGATCATTTCCGAGAGTGTTTGTGCGCTCATGCTATTTTTTTGGGTTGGGAGTGTTGGTGGGATACCGCGCTGGACCTTCCACTCCGGAGGGGCTAGGCGGGCTGATGTCCCGCGCAACCATGGGCTGCCGGACAAAAGGGCCGTGATAATCGAAGCGATCCGCCTTTTGGCAAGGGGAAAGTGGGCTGCAGCTAGAGACTTAGCTCTGGCATGTCGCGCTCGGCTTCAAGGATGCGCTGGAGGGCGTCCAAAAACTCGTCCGCAGCCTCCAGTGGCAGCATGATTGTGTCACGCCGGCCACGCACATCCTCGGTGATTTTGATCACGCGACCACGTTCGTTTTCCTTTAGATCCAGAAAGAATATCTTTCTGTCTGTCACAATTTTTTCCGAATGCAGCGGCGGGCTGCCGCGCTTTGGCTCTTCAAATTCGTCATTCCTCATTGCCTGATGACCTCCCCTTGTCCCTTTGCTGTTGGTTTTCGAAATTCGCGGCGAGTTTAGAAACTGCGACCCCGATGTCAATGCTTGTATCGGCAAGTTTACGGGCGTCATAAAAGCATTTTTATCATCGGATGACTGTCCAACACGCCTATGCGACAACTATTACAAATTCAATTTGCGCGATGCCAATAGATGAGCACAAGCGCTTTCGAGCACGCGCCTTCGTAGCCGATTGAATCTGTTTTGTTCGCAAAGGATCTCTGACATTGAGGCATGCTCGTGGAACGATAAAAAATTACGGTTGTCAATGCGCTTGGTCACCAGCATTCTGGCAATAGCATGGCATCCCCGAACTACAAAGGTAACAATCCCCGCCCAGGCCCGCATCGCGGACCCACTTCTGGACCACCACGTCCCGCTACAGGAGGCCCGCCGCGCCCAGCGACCGGACCAGCCGGCTCGAGCACAGGAGGGCCGCCACGCCCTTACACTGGCGGGCCGCCGCGCCCAGCCGGTGCGACTGGACCGGCAACGGGAGCTACAGGTGCCCCAGGAAGCACCGGAGGTGCACCGCGTCCCTACAACGGACCCTCGCGTCCCGGAGGCAGTTTTGGCAATGGTAAAGGTCGCGGCGGAAGTCGCGGCCGAGGTCGTGGCTACTCGGCACCAGTGCGCCGCCCGGAACCTGTTGAGGATGATACGAAACAGAAAGAGGAAGCCATCGAACTCGAAGGCACAATCTCTGCCGTGCTCGCTGGAACCATGTTCCGTGTGAAATTGAAGAATGAACATGAAGTGCTCGCCCACATTTCTGGGAAGATGCGCAAAAAGTTCATTCGTCTCGTCATCGGCGACAATGTGAAGATCGAAATGTCGCCCTATGACATGGATAAGGCGCGCATCGTTTATCGTCTCTGATTCTGTACGATGGCTCGGGACATTGTTTACTTTGACTTGGAAACCCGCCGCACCGCGAATGACGTGGGCGGCTGGGGAAACAAGCATCAGATGGGTATCTCCATCGCGGTGACGTATAGCACGAAGCTGGGCGAATACCTCATCTATGAAGAAGACGAAACCAACGAGCTGATCAACCAGCTCGTGCGTGCAGATCTTGTGGTCGGGTTCAACCACATCAGTTTTGACTACGAGGTGGTCATGGGCCACACCATTTTTGATTTCCGCGATCAAGTCCGCAGCTTGGATCTGCTGGTTGAACTGGAGAAGAAACTCGGTCATCGGCTCAAACTCGAATCTGTGGCTGCGGCTAGCCTCGGCACGGGCAAAACCGCCGATGGACTCGAGGCTATTCGTTGGTGGCAGCAGGGTAAGATGGCGGAGATCGCCGAGTATTGTGCCTTCGATGTAAAAGTAACTAAGTGCGTGCACGAATACGGTGCCAGGAATGGTCATGTGAAGTACCATGACCGCAATGGCCGCGAGCAAAGTGTGGCAGTGGAGTGGTCGCTCGACTGAGTTGACGGATTACCTTCGGCGCAGCGTCACAAAGATAGCGGCATGATCACTACCCGTGAGTCGCCAAATTTTCTTTGCCTCAACAACCTCCCAGTCAGGACCGACCCAGGCATGATCGAGGCTCAATAGAGGCAACCCACAGGGCCATGTTTCTTTGAGTCCTGAGCCCGCTACTTCAAATGCCTCCACGAAGTTTTTGCGAAAATGGGTCAAGTGTATGGACTCCAGCGGAGTGTTGAAGTCCCCCACAACTATGGCATCGCGACGACCTAGAGTTTGGGCCAGAGCATCCTGCAATTGCTGTTGTCGTGAATGAAATGGCTCCGGATACACATCGACGACCAGCACCGGAAAGGTCGCACCGAGACCGTCCACATCAAAACGTGCAAAGGCACCAATACTGTCGAGCTTGCCACGTTCGTGATAGAGTGAGGGCACTTTAGATAACCAAAAGATGCCGCGTGGCATCCATGCGGCCTCATAGCCAGGCAGCATGGATTGGTAATGTTCGATGAGCTCTCCTGCCTTTTTGCCTGGCTCCACAAAGGCCGCCAATTGAGGTTGTAGCTCCTTCACCAAATCCACCATTTCTTGATCCAACCCTGAAGGCCGACAGAGATTCCAGTAGAGGATGGTCACCACATCGCTCGTTGGGTGACTTGCATCAGTGGTCAGTATTTTCTGCGGTGTGCACCATGAGACTGAGATCCACCATAAGGTGATGGACATGGTGCTCGTGACGGCCAAGAGGCGGATGTTACGGGCTTGTCGTGGCCACGCCATAAGCACAAGGCCCAGAACAATCAGGCATGGTTTAGGCATCCCATAAAAAGGCAGTGCCCAGGCCACGTTACCATCTTTGAGCCAGAGTTGCAGGATCACGCCCGCAGCTAAAATCAGCCAGCCTAAAGAATACAGCACGCGCATGGTTTTAGCTCGCAGGTATCAGCACGATTTTCTGCACATCGAGCACTGCAGACTTCACTTTGTTCAGCGGATCAATCATCAAGCGGTGCGTGCCAGCAGCCTTGATCTCGATCTCGCCTACGGGCACCTCCTTCCAGTTCTGAAATCCGCCCGTATCGAGTGTGGTGAATTTCAGAGCTTGGTTGCCGAGTTTGATTTCCACATCGCTGCCGTGATTGCCGCCTCCACAACCATGGAAGACAGACACTTTGTAGCGGCCGGGTTTGGTGACCTGAAATTCCCACTCCGCAAAGTCCGCCGGATCAGTCCAATAGCCCAGACAATTCTTCTCGGTCTTCGGCTCATAGCGCAGGGTCTCGGACCACGTCGTCGCGTCTTTGGCATTCAGTGTGATCACTCCGTCAGCCACCTGTTTGATCTCCCCACCCTCCGTTGCTGGGATCAGAGCTATCTCATGGATCGTGAATCCAGCGTTCTCCGCTGGTGCAGTCAGCATGGAGAAGGGTAAGTCTCCTTGCCGAGCGATATATACCCCACCCAAATAAGTCTTTGTCGGTTGATAGGCTGAATGCAGCGTCTTTTTCACCGCCAGATCTCCAAGCCGGAACTGCATCCCCAAAGTCGCGCTTTTCAGAGTGTAAGTCAGACGGACGTTGTAGCGACCAAAGCGCTTCGCCTTAAATTTCGTCCATGCGTAAGTCTCCCAATGCGCACCGTTTGAGTGCTCATAATCGCCAGGCCCAAAGGCAATGATGCCGCGTGTCGGCATATCTTTGCGCTCCACCGGTTCAGCACTGCCAAATCCGCCAATATCCACCGCCTCAGGGAACTTCGTCTCTTTGGCTGGAGCTGACGCGCTTGCAGGCTTGGCATCCGCCATTTTCGATTCTGTAGCCTTGGGTGCAGATTTCGCAGACTTGGTTACAGTGACAGGTTGTTTGTCGCAGGCGCTGAGAAGCGACAGTGCGGCGATAAGGATTAACGGACGGATCATGGGATGTGAGAAAAAAGCAAGACTGCCAGTAGGCGGTCGAAACGGCAACTGGTAACGAGTGACAAGCACAAACGTTAGCGGTAGGCAGCGTCTTTTCTTCTCTCTGATCAAGGTTGGCATCGGTCATCGTCTGGCTACGATGACCATGCATGATTCGGCTCCCCTTCAAATGAAAACCTCCTCCCACTCTTGTCCTGTCTGTGGTTATGCCAAACTGCACGAATCCCCGCGCAGCAGCTCTGGCGGCGGCTCCTTTGAGATCTGTCCGTCTTGCGGATTCCAGTTCGGCGTCAGCGATGACGACGACGGCATCAGCTACGAAGAATGGCGTGAAGACTGGATCGATGGCGGCATGGAATGGACCAGCAAAGGCATCGAACAACCCCGAGCCTGGGATGCCAAAGCCGCACTGGCGACAGTCATCAAAGCCGCGAAAAAACGCAGCAAGTGACCCACCGAATACGAACTGCTCCACTGCCCCCTATTCGGGATGCGTTCCGGCAAGGGCCATGGTCGGTTTAGGACTAGCGGGTCTGGTGGTTGCACCACAGGTTAATTTCTTGTGAGCCTCCGGCTTGCGCTGAAATGCGCGTTTGATAGGGCCCGAGAGTGCGATTTGGTAACGATTATGCCCACTCCCCTTCGCGTCACCATCTGGAACGAATTCGTGCACGAGCGTCAAAACCCTGTCGTGGCTCAAAATTACCCGAAGGGCATCCATGGCGCGCTGGCGGAGGCTTTGGGCATGCATGACGACTTCATCATCCGCACGGCGACGCTCGATGAGCCGGAGCAGGGCCTGTCACAGGCGGTTCTCGATGAAACGGATGTGTTGCTGTGGTGGGGACATGCGGCGCACGATCAGGTGCTCGATGAAACGGTGACACGGGTGCAGCAGCGGGTGCTCGCGGGAATGGGGCTGATCGTTTTGCACTCGGGGCATTGGTCAAAGGTGTTCAAGCGGCTGATGGGAACGAGCTGCGCGCTGTGCTGGCGTGAAGCGGGCGAGCGCGAGCGAGTGTGGGTGGTGAACCCGGGGCATCCCATCGCCGAAGGGCTCGGCGACTGCATTGAGATCGAGCAATCGGAGATGTATGGCGAGCCTTTTGGCATCCCGACGCCGGATGAGCTTATCTTTGTGTCCTGGTTCCAAGGTGGCGAGGTCTTCCGCAGCGGGGCGACATGGACGCGTGGCAGCGGGCGCATCTTTTACTTCAGCCCAGGGCATGAGGTGTATCCGATCTACCACATGCCGGATGTGCAGCGCGTGATCGCGAACGGCATCCGCTGGGCACGCCCGCAAGGCGCGGCAGCGAACACACCGCGTCATGTGCCGGTTGAGCAGGCGCTGGAGAAGATCGCCGTGCGCGGCGGCACCGTGCATCTCGAAGACGGTGCCTTGGTCACTGTCGCGTGATATTCGCCCGACCGTCGCGGAGCACACACTTCTGAATCTTGCCGGTCGCCGTCTTGGGCCATTCAGCAATGAACTCGAGGCCGTGCGGCACTTTGAAGTGGGCGAGGTGTGCGCGGCAGAACAGACACAGCGCTTCGGGCGTGGTTTCGGCACCGGGTTTGAGAACGGTGAAGGCTTGCGGGGTTCCGCCTCATTTTTCGTGCGGCAGACAGACGACAGCGGATTCTTGGATGGCGGAATGACGCAGCAGCACTCCTGCGACTTCGACGGAGGAGATGTTTTCACTGCCGCTGATGATGTCCTTCCAGAAGTTGCTGATTTCGATGTAGCCATCGGGATGGACGACGCCAGCATCGCCACTGTGAAACTAACCGTTGCGGATGGCTTTCTCCGTCGCGGTAATGTCGTAATAGTAGCCGCGCATCATGGCGTTGCCGCGAATGATGAGCTCGCCCACGGATGTGTCGTCTTTCGCGACTTCGTTGTCTTCGTCATCGACGACGCGGACTTAGGCATTGGCGAGGTATTAGACGCCATGGCGCGCCTTGATCACGGCGCGGACGGCTGGATCTACTCCTCGCGGTCAGCGTAAAGTCGGCGGGCAGGGCGGGCGAAGTCGAGGGGTGAGAGCGGTGTTTCCATGGTCGTTTTAAGAGCGGACTTAAAGCCGCTTCGCTTGGCAATAGAAAATCCGTTGAATGATCAGAGCGCCGACTTCTGAGGCAACGGCCCGTTGCAAACATACAACGTCGGATCAGTTAGATCAGCCTGGAGGAAGGCTTCGCGCCGCTCGACGCAGGTGCCGCAGGTGCCGCAGTGGAGGTCGCCACCTTTGTAGCAGCTCCAGGTCTGGGCGAAGTCGATGCCGAGTTCATGACCGAGTTTGGCGATGCCGGTTTTGTCGATGGCAATGAAGGGCCGCAGTAGCTCGATGCGGGCGTAGGTCCCATGACGCATGGCCTCGGCGATGGCCTGCATGAAGGGCTCGCGGCAGTCGGGATAGATGGCGTGATCTCCGCAATGCGCGGCGATGACGAGAGCCTCGGCTCCACGCGACTCAGCGATGCCGCAGGCGATGGCGAGCATGATGCCATTGCGAAACGGCACGACGGTGCGCTTCATGTTTTCGTCTGCGTAGTGTCCTTCGGGGACGTCTCCGCCGCTCTTGAGCAGATCCGAGCTGAAGAGATCATTCACAAACGGCAGTGCCACGATGTCATGCCGCAGTCCGAGCTGCTGGCAGTGCAATTGAGCGAAATAGATCTCCTTGTGGTTATGCTTTGCGCCGTAATCAAAGCTCACCACGCCGACGACTTCGTGCTCACGAAGCGCCCAATAAAGTGCGGCGGTGGAGTCCATGCCGCCGCTGAGTAAGATGAGTGTTTTCGACATAACCTAGTTTAGTGATTAGTGCTCAGTGATGACACGGGCCACTCCAGCGGTACTTCGCGATTCGGATGCCGTGCCTCGCAGGTGAGCTGAATGCCGCCGCGTGGGACGAAGCGACCGCGAACGATGGCTTGCTTTGGCGCGCAGGCTTTGACGAGATCGTCGAGGATGCGGTTGACGATGGCTTCGTTGAAGGAGGCGTGATTGCGATAGCTGGCGAGATAGAATTTGAGCGACTTTGTCTCCACACAGCGCTCATCAGGAATGTAGAGTATCTCTACATGTGCGGCATCTGGCTGGCCGGTCACGGGGCAGAGTGAGCTGAAATCTGGCGCACTGAGATAGATGCTATAATTGCGGCCCGGCGTGCGGTTCGGAAAAGTCTCCAGCGCGGCTTCATCGGGCGAGGTAGGGAGGCGGTGCTCGGAGCGCCCGAGCAGGGAGAGATCGGCGGATTGGGAATCAGACATGGGTGGTAGTATGCTCGGCTGGGCTCTCGTAGCAACCTCGCGGGAGCTTGGGTCAAGCATTGCAAATGAGCTGAAACTAAGGCAGACCATCGCCTGCCGTCATTCCATGCCGAACTCACCTCTGCCAGCAATCCGTTGATCCGGTTTGCCTTTTACGCCGTGGCCATTGGGCTGGCGCTGGTGCATGTGTTCATCACGTTTCGTGGTCTGAGTAGCGCCCCTGGAATGGAGCAGGCGCAGTTCGCTCGCGAGCTGGCGCGTGGACATGGTTTTCAAAACAAAGTCATCCGCCCTTATGCCTGGGTGCGGCTGAATGCGGCTGAATGCGCCTGACAAAGATCCGTCTCCTGTCGCGATGCCTGAGATCACGCAGTCACGTTTGCAGCCTTTGTTATGGACGCCTGTTTTCAAAATGCTGGAGTGCCATCTGCCTTATGAGCCGACGAAGACGGGTGCCATTTTTGATACGATCTTGCGCAAAGTAGGGCTGAACTGGCAGACGCAGCTCTCAGAGGGCTTTGCACATCTGGGTTATGTCGCGCCTACACTGTTTTTTTGTTGCACTGGTGCATCGCTTACGACGCCTTGAGGTGGTCCGCTCCAGTTTGGGATTGACCATCGTTTTTGTCAGTGTGGCAGTGGGCATGGGCTTTCTCGGGCTTCAGGAAAAAGCAGAGGACGACAACGCGCTCTACATCGTGCTGGTGCCTGCGATGGCGGTCTTTGGCACCGCCATGCTGCCTGTGCTGTGGTCACGACTGCAAGTGAGGGGTGGCTATTTCTTTATAAAGTCGCGTTACCATTGGTCGCTACACATGTTGGAACGAAAGAAAGTCTCAGTCTGCAAATGACTTTTTACACCGAAAAGGTGCGCAGCATGAAGGTGCGCAGCATGAAGGAGTGAGCATGGTATCAATAATCGCGAGCTAACAAATAGTCCGCCAGCTCGCGCAAACGCCCGCCGTTTTCACCAAAGATGCCCAGCACGTCATGCGACACTTGCGTGAGTCGATGCGCCTCATCGCGTGATGCCTCCAGCCCGATCAGCGCCGGGTAGGTGGATTTCTCGGAAGCCAGATCCTTGCCTGCGCTCTTGCCCAGCTTCTCGCTCGTCTGGGTCACGTCGAGAATGTCGTCGATGATTTGAAACGCGAGTCCTGTGGCCATGCCAAAGTCACGCAGCGCTGCCAGTTGCTCCGGCGTAGCATTCGCGCTCATACCGCCGAGCTTCAGGCTTGTGGTGAGCAGCGCCGCCGTCTTGTTTTCATGAATGAAACGCAGCGCTTCGAGCGGCAGCTTCTTGCCCTCGCCCTCAAGATCCGCCACCTGACCGCCGACGAGATGCAGACTGCCCGCCGTGACCGCCATCTCATGCACAAGATCTCCCGCATGATAGCGCGTTGTGAGAGGCGTCTTCACCACCATTTCAAAAGCCAGCGCCTGGAGCGCATCACCCGCCAGCACCGCGATGCCGTCACCAAAGACCTTGTGGCAGGTCGGCACACCACGACGAAAATCATCATTGTCCATGCTCGGCAGATCATCGTGGATCAGTGAGTAAGTGTGCAGGCATTCCACCGCACAAGCGGCCGCCGCCGTATTCTCTTTCGTCCCGCCGCAAGCCTCCGCCGCCGCCAGACAAAGAATCGGACGCAGCCGCTTTCCACCCGCGAACACGCTATACCGCATCGCCTTATGAATCGTTGCCGGAGCCGTCTCCGCCGATGGGATCAGGCGGTCGAGCCAAGAGTCAACATAGGCACAGTGTTCAGTCAGGTAGGATTTGAGGTCGGACATAGGCAGCGCGCATCAAGGCGGAGAGCGGCAGTCTTGGCAAGAGCTTCATCAAGGGCCGCCTTTGGGCAGTGGGCAAAAACAGGTTGCTATCCATGAGCCGTGAACGATAGAGCCAACCACAGAACGCGGGGTGGAGCAGCCCGGTAGCTCGTCAGGCTCATAACCTGAAGGTCACAGGTTCAAATCCTGTCCCCGCTACCAATGAAGGCCGTGACGAAAGTCACGGCCTTCGCCTTTCTGGCGAGTCTGTAAGAACCTTCAAGCCGCATGGGCCAGCAGCGGAATGGCCTGGTAGCTTTTAGCGTTCAGCAGGCTGGCTTCTTCCACATCGAAGTCACGCTGCAATCCAAGCCACAAATCTGCCGAAGTGCCCAGGGCTCGCGCCAGGCGCAGTGCAGTATCCGCAGAGATGCCGCGCCGCCCTTTGATGATGTCAGTGATCCGGCTATGCGGCACGGCGCAGGCGATGGCGAGACGATACTGGCTGATGCCGAGAGGCCTCAGGAAATCTTCCAGGAGCACTTTGCCGGGGTGGATATTTTTCAAGCGTTTTATGGAGTTCTAATGGTAATCGACAATGTCAACAGGCCCCGCGTGATGGCCCGCCGTCCAGTGAGAGCAGATATGCCATTGGTCATTCACTCGAATGCTCCACTGGCCTTTTCGGCTTCCTTTCTACGGCTCTAAACGGTTGGCGGGCGGGATGCGCAGGTCTTGCAAGTTGGCAGCGTTGTTTATCAATCGCAGCTTTTGCCGCGCCAACTCCTGAATGTCGGACGGTAGGCGTCGGCTTCGCGTGCCTTGCCAAATTTTAGCTGTCTCCTCACATGAGAAACTGTGAATCACAGGCAGATATTAACGGTTTCCAGAAATAACGCAAGCATTGCGATTCGCACACTTGTCATTGGGTGCCTCCGACAGGTAGAATCTGCGCTATGAAATATCTCCTCACCTTTCTCGGTGCGATCACACTCACTGCCCAGGCAGTCACGACACCCCCGCCAAACATCGTGCTGGTTATGGCGGATGATCAGGGCTGGGGCGACATGGCCTACAATGGACATCCCGATCTCAAGACGCCGAACTTTGATGCGATGGCCAAGCAGGCGGTGTGTTTTGATCAGTTTCACTCGGCGGGCTGCGTCCCCTCCGCCGAACAGCCCGACCGTGTCCCACAGATGCGGGAAGCTTTGGAGAACTGGCTTGAAAGCTTCGCGAAGAGTTTGAATGGGGAGGATTACAAGTGATGCAAATGCTGCAAATGCTGCCAAATTTAATGTCCATCCTAATTCTGACATCACCATTCGTGATCTTCGGGCTTGGTGGTCTGTTTTGGAAAAATTCTCCACTCAAAGGCTCGACTCTATGGATACTCACGGTGTCTGTCGTTGTCACTTACGGGCTCTACGTTGGGCACGCTATTGCCGCTCAGAAGGCCGCAGATGTTAAGCTGCAAAGCTTTGATCTAAATCACGATGGCACCATTTCGAACAATGAAGAAACGCCAGCCTATTATGACACATTGACTCGCTGGAGCCAGGATACAGGCAGGTCATTAGCGCTATACTTTGGATGGTTTGTGGCGATCACGTTGAATAGTGTCGCTTTGGTTTTCTACTGGCCAGCTGTCAGTATTGTGAGAGCCGTGTGGTCACGGATGGCGCGCGAATGTCGTTCTTGACCGTTGACCTCTTGACCCTTTTCGACTGCCTCCCCCATGCGCTACGCCTTCTTTGATCTCGACCACACGCTGCTGCCTTTTGATACCCAGGCGTTGTTCTGCAACTTCGTCCTGCGGCGGCAACCTTGGCGCATCGTGCTGCATCTATGGTTCATTCCCTTCGCACTCGGTCGCGCAGTCGGACTGGTGAGCACGGCGACGGCGAAGCGCGCCTTCAATTCCTACCTCGCGGGCATGAAGCGCGCGCATCTGCGGCGGCTGGCGCGCGACTTCGCGCACGACTGCGTGGACACCTGGATCTATCCGGAACTGCGTGCCGAGATCCTGCGCCACAAGCATCAGAACCGGAGGCTGGTGCTCAACACCGCCAGCCCCGACTTCTATGCCGATCAGATCGCCGAGGTGCTTGGCTTTGATCATTGCATCGCCACGCAATTTCAAATTGGCAACGACGTGGCACTGCGCCCGCCCTTGATCGGGCCGAACAATAAGCGCGAAGCGAAGATCGCCGCGATGCTCGAACGCCTACCAGGTGTTGCCGCGCTTACCGAGGAGCAGCGCTTTCACTGCTGGGCTTACAGTGACAGTCCGGCCGACATCCCGCTGCTGGAGTTCACCGGGAACCGCGTGCTTGTGCACCCAGGTGCCAAACTGCGCGCCCATTTTCCTCAGGCGGATGTCACCGTGCTGACACCACGTCGCCCTTACTGGGGCAGGGTTGGGAATATGTTCGCCATGTTGCGGCAGTTCTGCGGCATGCACCGCGAACGCGGACCGCAGGCGTGATCACGCCACGTCTTGCAGTCCATACTTCTCGATCACCTCCTGCGGCACGCCGGGATATGGTCCGCCGATGGTGACGTTGCCGACATAGCCGAGATGTTTCCACGTCGCGCTGTGTGTGTAATAACCGCCGAGACAGAGCTGGCGGAACTCTTTGAAGAACACCACGCCAACGCGGTCTTCTGGCTTCGCCTTCGCCGAATCGCAGATGTCATCCACGATGTCGCTTTGCTCTGCTTCCGTCAGTTCATCGAATCGCTTTTGGTGGCGTTTGAAGCTTTCCGTATTCAACCAGGCAAGACCGCCGCGAATGATCTCGCTGTCATTGCGCTGCTTCTCATACGGCGCGCTGACCCACTCATTGATGAACTCGGGCACGCCCACCTCGCTCGCTGCGGGGCCATTCGCATCGTTGGGTAAAATGAGATCGGCTAGTGCCGTTGTCGTCTTCAGTTCCTCCGCCGTCATCAGCCGCTCCCACGGGCCGGTGATCGCTTTGGTGAAATCAGGATCATGCAGCGAAAAGCGCGTCGGATACGCCGGCGGCGCAGGCTCCGTCTCATGCGGTGCGGCCAGAGCGGCAGGTGCAGCGGCAGTGCCAGCCAGCCACTTGAGAGCATGACGGCGGGAGAGAGAGACGGGCTGATCAGACATGACTCACTGTTTAGCGAAGGACCGAAAGGACGGAAAGAACAAAAAGGACAGACTCATGCGGCGATTGATATGGTCTTTCTGTCCTTTTGGTCTTTTCTGTTCTTCCACTATGCGCCACTGCTTACTACTCTGCCTGTCATTCACCGTCCACGCCGCCGACACCTACTTTCCACCGCCCGACAGCGAGGGCGGCTGGCGCGAGGCGAAGACCGCCCAAGAAATCCGCGATCTCGCGGGTATGGATTTGAGCAAGCTTGAGCCCGCTTACACCATCACTGAGCGCTCCACGGGCAATGGCGGTCTCGTCGTCGTCCACCAAGGCTACCTCTGCTTTGAGCGCTACTTTGGCCGCGCCAGCCGCAATGCAAATCCCGATATGGCCTCCACCGGCAAGGCCTTTTGCAGCATCGCCTGCGGCATCATGCTGAATGAATTCAAAGCCAAGATTCCCGAAGGACTCGACACGAAAGTCTTTACCGAGAAATACCTGCCACAGGCTTTCCCGCTCAATGATCCGCGCAAGGCGAACATCACCCTCGGTCAGCTTCTCAGCATGAGCGCCGGCTATTGGGGCGAAGGCCAGACTCCGACCGGCTACGTCAAAGGTGATCCGAAGCCAGAGCAGCTCAAGCCCGTGCCTGGACAGAACATCAAGGATCTCGATGCTTCCTCGCTCAATGTCCCGTTGTGGACCGATCCAGGTGCTGGCTACTCTTATTCATCGCCCTCACCGCATATCGCCAGCATCGTGCTGCGCAATGTCTGTGGCATGGAGTTGAAGGATTTTATCAACGAACGTCTCGCCAAACCGCAAGGCTGGGGCGCGTGGGATTACTGCCTGCATCGTGGCGACTTTGTCATGCCGCACGCGAACGGTGCCGGCAGCACTGCGCTCCATGCCACCGATGTCATGCGCTTCGGCTACTGCCTCGCCCGCAACGGCAAGTGGAAGGACCAGCAGATCGTCTCGCCTGATTACATTCAAAAATGTCAGATGTGGAGCCCCTACAACCCACACACGCCCTTCAGTCTCCAGTTCGAGCACAACGCCGACGGCCATGTCGCCGGTGCGCCGAAGGATGCTTTTTGGAAAAGTGGTGCGGGTGGTTTCTGCCTCTATGTCGTGCCATCACTCGATCTCGTGATTTACAAACTCGGCGGCAAAGACGGCCAATACGATCCAACACTCACTCGCATTCCCCAGCCCGAGCAAAAACACGACCGCGACAACTGGCAGCCCTTTCCCGGCAATGCCTTCATGGAAGGCGCGGGTTCCGCCTCTCTGAACCGCGTGCTTGAGATGGTTTGCGCGGCAGTGAGGGTGGACTGAGAAAAGTAGCCCGAACAGACCTATGTGCGGATCACGTTCATAGCTTCGCCATGTGGTTCTTCACTTTCATCACCACTCTTTTCGTGCTGCCTTTGCTTGCGCAGGAGCCTTTGCCCAAGAAAGCCGAGATCTTCGAGATCGTGAGCCACAAAGCCGTGGCGTATGCCGCGCCTAAGCCTGCTGAGGGCAAACCGTGGCTATGGTATGCGCCGACATTGAACGGTGGCGTCTCGCTGGCTGGACGCCCGATGTATTTCGAGGCCTTCATGAAAGCGGGCATCAGCATCGCAGGCTTTGACCTCGGTGAGGTGCGCGGTTCACCGACGAGCACAGCGAAGTTTACGCTGTTCTATGAGGAGATGGTGAAGCGCGGCTATTCACCAAAGCCAATCCTGCTCGGCCAGAGTCGCGGCGGCATGATGACGCTGGCGTGGGCGTTTCGGAATCCCGATAAAGTGAAGGCTTGGGTGGGCATCTATCCCGTTTGCAATCTCGCAAGCTGGTCGCTGAAGAACTCGAAGCCGCAAACACTCGCCGACTTCGCCATGACCGAACCCGAACTCGTCGCCAAGCTCAGCGAGTTCAATCCCATCGACAACTTGAAGGGCCTGCTCGCCAATAAAGTGCCCATGTTCGCCGTGCATGGTGATTCCGATGTCGTGGTGCCGTATGATTTGAACACCATGCTCCTCAAAGAATGTTACGAAGCCGGTGGCGGCCAGATCACTGTCAAAGTGATCCCCGGCGAAGGGCACAAGGTGGGCCCGTCGTTCTTCGAGTGCCAGGAACTGGTCGATTTCATTCTCAAACACGCCAAATAACTGCCATCATGAAAACCCTGCTCACCTCACTCGCGCTCCTGTTCGTCCTAAACGCCCATGCCGAAGAAAATACACGACTTGCCAATGTGAAGGCTGCTGATGCAGCTCGCATCATCGCGATGAAGTCGCCGACTTCCGATGCATTACACATCATTTTTTCCGACGACCTGCGATACGCGCACTCGAACGGCGTGGTGGATACGAAGGCCTCGTTTATCGACATCTTGACCACAGGGAAAACGAAGTATGTCAGCTATGATTACGAGGAACAAAACTTCACTTTCCCAGCACCAAGTCTAGCACTCATGAGTGGTCGCGCACATGTCAAAGCACTGACGGCTACTGGTGAAATGGATGCAGTGCTCGGCTTCCTCGCGGTTTGGCGTGAGGAGAAAGGCCAGTGGCGTTTTCTCTCTTGGCAGTCGTGCAAGCTGCCTCCAGCGACCAAATAGGAATGTGACGGCAGGCACGCAGAAACAGGCGCGACAGGGTGAGCGCGTGAGTCGTTCACTTGCCCTTCCGCCCACCGCGTTTGGGCTTGGCGTAGGTGACCTTTTTCGGCTGTGGTAAAGCCCCGCCGTCGTCGGGGTTCATGCCCGCCTGTTTCTTCAACTCGCGGATTTGATCGCGGATGAGAGCGGCACGCTCGAATTCGAGTTTGGTGGCGGCCTCGGCCATTTCGCCTTCGAGTTCGCGGATGACATCGGTGACGATGAAGTCGCCGCCGCCACCTTCACGCAGGACGTTTTCTTCGAGTTCGCGGGCTTTACTCAGGGAGTTCAGCGACTCCTGCACGGCACGGCGAATGGTCTTCGGAGTGATGCCGTGCTTGGTGTTATGTTCGAGCTGAACTTGCCGACGATAGTTGCAGATGCTGAGCAGAGCTTTGATGCTCTTTGTTTCGATGTCAGCAAACAGCACGACTTCTCCTGCGACGTGACGCGCGGCGCGGCCTGCGGTCTGGATGAGTGAAGTCTCACTTCGGAGGAAGCCTTCTTTGTCGGCATCCAGGATGCAGACGAGACTGACTTCGGGAAGGTCCAGACCTTCACGCAAAAGATTGATGCCGATGAGCACATCACAGTCGCCTTTGCGCAGGCTGCGGAGAATCTCAACACGCTCGATGGCGTCGATGTCGCTGTGCAGGTATCGAACTTTAAAGTCGAGATTGCGCAGGTAGTCGGTGAGGTCCTCGGCGGTGCGCTTGGTGAGTGTAGTGACGAGCACGCGCTCTCCCCGCTCGATGCGCTGCCGGCATAGCTCCATGGTTTCATCAATCTGACCTTTCAGCGGCTTGATGGTGATGATGGGGTCAAGCAGGCCGGTGGGGCGAATGATTTGTTCGACGACGAGCGGTTTGCCCTTGCCCATAACATCAAATTTTTCGACGGGCTGCGAGCTGCCGCTGACTCGCACAATCGGAGCCGGGCCGCTCACGTTTCCATCTGTGAGTTCGCGTTGATTCGGAATGTAGCCGGCATTGCCGACGACGCTATTTTCGATCTCAAAGCGTGCCGGTGTGGCGCTGACATAGACGAGCTGGCCCACGGCATCCATGAACTCGGGGAACTTCATCGGGCGGTTGTCGAGCGCGCTCGGCAGGCGGAAACCGTGATCGACGAGAACGGTCTTGCGCGACTTGTCGCCTTCATACATGCCGCCGATCTGCGGGATGGTGGCGTGGCTTTCATCGACCAGGCACAGGAAGTCGTCGGGGAAGAAATCAAGCAACGTGCCCGGCGTGGCGCCAGGCTCGCGACCAGTGAGGTGGCGGCTGTAGTTTTCAATTCCCTGGCAGAAGCCCATCTCCTGCATCATCTCAATGTCGTGCTCGGTCCGCATTCGTATGCGTTGGGCTTCGAGCAGCTTGCCTTCCTGTTCAAACCACGCCACGCGCTCGGTCATCTCGTCGCGAATTTTAACGATGGCTTTTTTAAGCTTGTCGCCTGGTGTAACAAACTGCTTAGCAGGGAAGATCGTGTAACTCGGCATCTTCAGTGTGACGGTGCCCGTGAGCACATCCACGGCGCTGATGCGGTCGATCTCGTCGCCGAAAAACTCGATGCGAATGGCCTCGCTGTCGAGATAGGCGGGCACGATCTCCAACACATCGCCACGCGCGCGGAAGGTGCCGCGTTTGAGCTGCATATCATTGCGTTCATAAAGCATGTCCACGAGTCGCGTGAGCAGCGTCTCGCGTGAGATTTGCTGACCAACATGCACTGGCAACATCATGCCCTCGTAATCTTCCGGCGAACCGAGGCCGTAGATGCAAGACACGCTGGCGATGACGATGACGTCCTTCCGTGTGATGAGCCCGCCCATGCTGGAAAGGCGCAGCCGCTCGATCTCGTCATTCACGTTCGAGTCCTTCTCGATGTAAGTGTCCGTGCGCGCGATGTAAGCTTCGGGCTGGTAGTAGTCGAAGTAGCTGACGAAGTACTCCACGGCGTTGTTCGGGAAGAAGTTCTTAAACTCCGAGTAGAGCTGCGCCGCGAGCGTTTTGTTGTGCGAGAACACCAGCGCTGGCTTGCCAATCTGCGCGATGATGTTCGCCATCGTAAAAGTCTTCCCAGAGCCTGTCACACCGAGCAGCGTTTGATGGCGATTCCCCGCGTGAATGGACTTCACCAGCTTTTCGATGGCCTGCGCTTGATCGCCAGCCGGAGCATATTCGGTGTTGAGTTGAAAGGGGGACATGGGTGGAAGCACAGAGCTTTTGCGAGATAATCGTACAATCGACCCATGACAACGAATCAGCTTTGGCCGCAGCCGCAATTGAGGCGCCTGAGATGCTCAGGTCACGATTCGGATGTCTTGCCGCAAACGATCCGTGCATCCAGTGCGATGACGCCGCTTGCGGTGGCGAGGAGGGGGTTAATGTCGAGCTCCTGGATCTCGGGGCAGGCGAGCACGAGATCGCCGAGTTTCACGAGGACATCGGCGAGGGCGCGCATGTCGGCGGGTTTCAAATGGCGATTGCCTAGCAGAGCACGGTGGATGCGGGTCTGGCGGATGCGGTCCAGCGCGAGCATGGGGGAAAGCGGAGGGAGGAGCAGAACGCGGTCTTCCAGGACCTCGACCATGACGCCGCCAGCTCCGAAGAGCAGCACGGGGCCGAACTGCGCGTCGTGGGTGCAGCCGCAGATGAGTTCGAGGCCTTTTTCCTGAATCATGCGCTGCACGGCCACGCCATCGAAGTCGGCGGGCGGCACGGCTTTTTTGATCTGCTGATAGGCGGTGCGGACGGCATCGGCGTCCTGTAGATCGAGCTGCACGCCGCCGATGTCGGTCTTGTGCGTGACGGTGGGGCTTTGCAGTTTTAGCACGACGGGGAATCCGATCTCCTGAGCGATGGCGATGGATTCTTCGACGCTCTTGGCATGTCGTGTTTCCAGCACAGGAATGCCTGCGGCCGCGAGCACTTGTTTCGCCTGAATCTCGGTGAGCAAAGTCCGGCCTGTAGCGCGATGGCGGGCGATCATTGCCCGCGCTTCATTCATGGATGGACGCTCGGTGAAGGCGAGGCGGTTCGTCTCTTCTAACCAACGAAGCCGTTCCTGCCGCTGCCACATGAACTGCCAGGAGCGGGCGGCTTCATCAGGGTAATCATAGGTCGGGATGCCTCCAGCATTCAGGGCTTCACGCGCGGCTTCGACGGCATCGCCACCCATCCAGCTCGCGAGCAATGGTTTGTTAGTCGTCTTGGCCAAAGCGATGACGGATTCCGCGATGGCGAGCGGCTCAGTCATAGCCTGTGGGGTGAGCACGGCGAGGATGCCGTGGGTCTGCGGATCATCGGCGATGGCTCGGAGTGTGGTGGCGTAGCGCGTGGCATCGGCATCGCCGAGGACATCGGCGGGATTGCCGTGACTCCAATGCGTGGGCAGTTGGGAATCAAGCTGCTGAAGTGTGGCGGTGGTGAACTCGGCGAGCTCACCGCCATGAAGCACGAGGGCATCGGTTGCGAGTGCGCCGGGGCCGCCCGCATTGGTGACGATGGCGAGACGCGGGCCAGTGGGTAGAGGTTGCTTTGCCAACACCTCGGCCATGTCGAAGAGCTGCTCGATGGTGTCCACCCGCAGCACGCCAGCGCGCTCAAAGGCGGCGTCAAGCACGTCGTCGCTTCCGGTCATTGCTCCGGTGTGTGAGGCGGCGGCGCGTGCAGCGGCGGCGGTGCGGCCGACTTTGATGGCGATGATGGGCTTCTTTGCAGCGACCGAGCGCGCGGCCTCCATGAAGGCAGCGGCATCGCCCACGGACTCCATGTAGATGACGATACTCGCGGTGTGTGGATCATCGCCGAAATGACGGATGAGATCACCCCAGTCGACATCGAGCATGGAGCCGACGGAGACAAAGGCGCTAAAACCCACGCGCTGTCGGAAGCTCCAGTCGAGGATGGCGGTGCAAAGCGCGCCGCTTTGACTGAGAAAGGCCACTCGCCCTGGTAAAGCCATGGCGGTGGCGAAGGTGGCATTAAGTCCGAGATGCGGTGCCATGAGGCCGAGGCAGTTCGGGCCGATGAGGCGCACGCCGCTGAGCCTAGATTCTTCGAGCACGCGCTGTTCGAGCGCGACTCCTGAGGGGCCGGTTTCTTTAAACCCGGCGGAAATAATGATGGCCGCCTGCACGCCACAGGCGGCGCATTCGCGAATGATCTCGGGTATGGTCGCCGCTGGTGTGGCGATGACGGCGAGATCGATGGGCAGGCCGACGGCGCTCAAGCTAGGCCAAGTTCGGTAACCGAGCACTTGGTTATGCTTGGCATTGATCGGGTAAAGCTCACCTGTGAAGGCGATGAGATTTTCCAGCAATGCGCGCCCCACACTGCCTGTGCGCTCGGTGGCTCCGACCAGGGCGACTGAGCGCGGTGCAAACAGTGCCTGCAACTGCGGTGTGCCTGTCGGTAATGTGCATGTAGCGAGTGGTGGGTGCGGCATGATGAGAGACTCATGGCAGAATCCGTGAGATACCACCGCAGGCTTGCGGTCTCGCGTGCCGTGGCTATTCGCCGAGCATGAGCTTGCGGCTTGGCTTTGGCACTTCGTCGATCTGCTTTTCCCAGACGACTTTCTGCTGACTGTCGAGCACGGAGACAGTGAAGTTTTTCAGCCGCTCAATGTTCTCCTCTTTGTCCGTGCGATTCCAGATGATGATGGTGTTCAGTGACAGTTCATGACCGAGATCGAGCTGCCAGTGCGGGTCTTTGTCATTGAAGTGAGTTTGCGTGATGCTGTTGTTCTTGGAGTCGCCATCGGTATTGCCATCGATAGCTCGCTCCGCGGCCCCGTCCGTTAGCATAGTGCTCTGTGAGGCAGTGCCCTGATTGGCGATGTTTTCCGTGCCGCTGAAAACCTGGACTTCAGCCATGCTGATGATGCCTTTTCCCTTCATCTCGATGCGGATGTAGCGGCCTTTGATGCCTTTACCTTCAGTCGCAGTGGCCTTGGGTTCTTCCTTGGCTGCATTCTGATCACTGGCTTGGACGACATCGTTCATCTGCGAAAACCATTTCCGCCAGCCGCCCTGATCCGCCAGTGGGCTGAAGAACCAAACTAGTCCAGCCAGCACACCGAGATTTAGTGCGATGGCGAAAACGATCTTCGGACTCAGGCGTTTTTTCTTCGGTGCAGGAGTCAGCGGAAGTGTCGCGGCTGCCGCTGTGGTGGCAGGCTGTGGAGCGCGCGCTTTGGGCACGCTGCTGCTGGGTGGGCGAGGGGCAGCGGGGCGCGGCATCGCTCGGGCAGTGGACCCTGCGACGAGCATACCCGTGGCCGCACCCGCCGCCATCTGAGGGGCATGCTGTGGCTGATAAACGAAGCTCGTTTGCATCGAACGCATGAGCGCATCCAGTGCATGAGCCACCGATGTCGGGCGCTGATTGGGTGCGGCTGTCAGCAGCCAAGCTAGCCATTCACCAAAGCTCTGATCCATGTCTGGCCGCATGACGGCGAGTGAGCCGCGCAGGTCAAAGGTGATGAAGTCAGCGAGGATTTCTCCGGGTGTATTTCCCTGCGCTGGCGCCGCCCCACTGGCCAAGAAGAACAGGCTAGACGCTGCCGTGAAAAGATCGCTCTGTGATGAAGACTGTCCGCCCTGGAGTAGCTCGGGGGCGCGGAACCAAAGGGTTTCTGGAGACGGTACAGCGCGGGCCAGTGTGAGTCCCCAGTCCTGCACCTGAAGAAAAAGTCCACCACCGGGATGATCGGTGATGATCAGATTACTCGGCTTCAGATCGCCATGCGGCTGACGTAGATGCTCACCCACCAGCAGCGCATTCATGAGCTGCACAGCCAGAGCACGCACATCATCCGCCGTCAGCTTTTTTTCCTGTGGCAGTGCGCGCCCGCTGATCCCTGGCATGAAATCATAGACGAGCGCAAACTCGTCCTCAGTCGGCAGCAGCGTGATCAGACCCGCAATCTGCGGATGCCGAATCTGCATCAGAGAAGGCGCTAACATTTGCAGCCGCTCCCTATCCAGGAGGTGCGTGGCTTCATGATCAGCAAGCAGCGCTTTGATCAATACTTTGCGACCAGTCGCCGTTTCCACACCTCGATAAACCTTTGCCGCTGGGCCGACGGCGATAAGTTTCTCTGGCTGGAAGTAGTCGGAGTGCATGAGGTAATTCAAGCATCATCGGAAAATACGCCTAAGCGCAAGAAAAGAGTGCTCAGGCACGCGGCGAGTTTCACTGCGCATGGGTGAGTCGGCTCACATCTCTGCTTGCCTACAGCGGCCATCTTCGCTGAATGAAGGCCGACTCCACTCATGTCCACACTCCAAGCTCCCACCGTCGTCATTGAGAATTTTTATCCCTGCCTCGAAGGCGGGCGGCACCCGATCAAGCGCATCATCGGTGAGCAGTTGGACTTGTGGTGTGACATCTTCATGGACGGACACGTTGTCATGTCCGCTGTGCTCAAATGGCGAATGATCGGTGCCAAGCGCTGGTTTGAATCACCCATGAAGCCCACCGACAATGACCGCTGGCAGGGCGCGTGCAGCTTTGAATCCATGGGCCGCTGGGAGTATGCGGTCGAAGCCTGGTCGGACAGCTTTCGTGGCTGGAAAAAAACCTTCGCCATCCGTGTTCAGGCCAAAGATCCTGATGTGCCCATCGAATCCCTGGAAGGCGCGCGGTTGCTGCGTGAAGCCGCTCAGCGCGCCCGTGCTGCGGGTGCCGCGGATTGCGGCACGCAGATCGAAGATGTGGCCGACCTGCTCGCCTCTTTGCCAGCCGAAGAAGTGATGGAAGTGCTGCTATCGGAAGACCTTCAAAGGCTCATTGACAGCTATGCCGACCGCAGCCAGTCCACCACCTCCGAGCCGCTGTGCGTCATCGTCGAGCGTGAGAAAGCGCGCTTCTCGTCATGGTATGAATTCTTCCCGCGCAGTGCTGAAGGCCGTCCTGACAAGCACAGCACCTTCCGTGATTGCCTGCCGCGCCTCGATGACGCGAAGGCGATGGGTTTTGATACGATTTACTTCCCGCCGATCCACCCCATCGGTACCACCGCGCGCAAGGGCAAGAACAACACGCTGATCGCCTATCCTGGTGATGTCGGCAGTCCTTGGGCCATCGGCGCAGCGGCTGGCGGACATCGCTCCGTGGAGCCGCAGCTTGGCAGCATCGACGACTTCGTCTGGCTGGTCGGCGAGGCACAGAAACGCGGACTTGAGATCGCACTCGACTTCGCCATCAACTGCTCTCCCGATCATCCTTATGTCAAAGATCACCCGGATTGGTTTTATCAGCGTCCCGATGGCAGCATCCGCTACGCTGAGAATCCGCCGAAGAAGTATCAGGACATCTATCCGATCAACTTCCATTGCGCCGACTGGAAAAATCTCTGGCGCGAGCTGATCGACGTCGTGCTCTTCTGGGTGGACAAAGGCGTCAAAATTTTCCGCGTGGACAATCCGCACACCAAGCCCGTGTCCTTCTGGGAAGAACTGATCAGCACCGTGCATCGCAAGGACCCTTCGATCATCTTCCTGGCGGAGGCATTTACTAAACCCAAGATGATGCAGGCGCTGGGCAAGATTGGCTTCACGCAGAGCTATACCTATTTCACCTGGCGTGAAGACAAAGCTGGCCTAACCGAGTATGCCAAAGAACTCACCCAGGGTGAGATGCGCTGGTATTACCGGGGCAACTTCTGGCCGAACACGCCGGACATTCATCCCTTCTATCTGCAAAATGCAGCCAGCAGCATGTTCCGCCTGCGCGCCGCACTCGCGGCCACCATGTCATCCACCTGGGGCATTTATGCTGGCTACGAACTGTGTGAAAACGCACCGCTGCCGGGTAAGGAAGAGTACCTCGACTCCGAGAAATTTGAGCTAAAGAAACGCGACTACAGCGCGCCTGGAAACATCAAAGGCTTCATCGCCCGCCTAAACCACGTCCGCCGTGACAATCCGGCGATGCATCTCTACGACAACCTCGTCTTCCATCAGGCCGATCACGAGCAGATGATCTGCTACAGCAAGTCCACACCGGATCACAGCAACCGCATCCTTTGCATCATCAGCCTCAACGGTCACGCCCCCATCGCAGGCCTCGTGCATCTCGATCTCGCTGCACTGGGCCTTGATGGCAGCAGGTCCTATCGTGTGCAGGACCTCATGCACGGCCACATCTATGTGTGGAGCGGAGCCGACAACTACGTGTCGTTGAACCCCGAAGGCACTTCCATGCATCTCTTCAAAGTGGAGCAGTAGAACCATGAGCAAGCACCATCATCACCACCACGAGGGCTGTGTCCGAGCCGAGCCGGAGAAACTGCTGCGTGAGGCGGTGGATCGGGCCCGGGCTTCTGGGCTACGGCGGACGAAGGCACTGGAAGATGTGCTCTCCATCCTGATCGGCGCGTGTCAGCCGCTGACCCTGGCGGATGTGGCTGAGTCCAAGGATCTCGACAGCGGTGCTGACAAGGCGACGGTGTATCGCTTGCTCATGAAGCTGGAGGAGCGCGCGCTGATTCGTCGTCTCGGGCTGCATGACCGCGCTGCTTATTACACGATGATCTTGCCGGGCGAGCACAGCGACTACCTCATCTGCAATGACTGCGGGCGCATTGAAAAACTGGACATCCACTGCCCGGTGCAGGAGTTGGAAAAGCAGATCGCCAAAAGTTCAGGCTTCCAAAAGCTGTATCATGAGTTGGAGTTTTTCGGCCAATGCCCCGCGTGTGCGATGGCTTGAATGACGGTCTTGGCATTTAGCGTCGATGAGCTACTCTCCTCAGCATGAATGATCAGGCTGCACTCTCCACACGCTGGCATCGGCTGGCTCGCCGCACGGCGCGGAAGGTGAATCTGGGTTGGCTGCTTGAATCAATCACACCGCTGCTCTTCAGCGCCGGAGCGCTTGGTTTCGCCATGATCGTGTGGGTGCGATCACGCGGCGCTGCGATCGATCTGATGCATATTTGGCCCTGGTTGTTAGCGGCTGTGCTGCTGGCGCTGATGACGAGTTGTTTGCTGGCGCGTCGTCATTTCATCTCCACAAACGCAGCGCTGGTGCGGCTCGAATCTCAGCTTCATCTGCACAATGCACTCACCGTGGCGCAACTCGGGCGTGGCGCTTGGCCGGAGATTCCTTCGACTGTCGCAGATGGGCTCGAATGGCGCTGGTCGCGTGTGAGTGGCCCGTCCGCCGCCTGCGCGGTTTGTTTGATCACGGCGCTCTATCTTCCGATCAATCCTGATGTGGCGGCGACGCTGCCAAGCGTGGAGCCGCAGGCCTGGCAGCAGATGGATCAGTGGCTTGAAAAGTTGCAGGAGGAGAAAGTCGTCACGCCCGAGTCGAAGGATGAGCAGGCGGGCAAGATCGACACGCTGCGTGATCAGCCGCAGGAGAAATGGTTCAGCCATGAAAGCCTGAACGCGAGCGACACACTCAAAGAGCAACTCCAGTGCGACCTCGCCAATCAATCACAGAACATGGAGAAAGCTGAGCGCAGCCTGAACGCGCTGCAAAACTACGCTGACAAACTTTCTGAGCAGGTGAAGGAGCAGTTACTCAAGGAGTTTGATGAAGCGCTGGAAGGCATGAAGAGCGGCATGTTGGAGCTGGACCCGAAACTATTAAATGAACTCTCCCAGATTGATCCGAAGAACCTGAAATCACTTTCCAAAGAACAGCTCGATCAACTGCGTGAGTCGCTGAAAAACAAGAGTGGCACCTGCGAAGGCATGGGCGGTAAAGGCTTTCTCGGCGATGGTGAAGGCAGGGATGATCTGCTGGCCGAAGGATTGGGCGAAGGCGAAGAAGGTGACCAGCCCGGCAAAGGAGGTATCACACGCGGTCCTGGCACGGCACCGCTGACGCTGTCCAAGGACGAAAATGATTTTGGCACGAACAAAAACGAAGCCGTCTCCAATCAAGACATGTCACGCGCCCAGCTCGGCGCCACGCTCGGTCTTCAGGATGGCAAACACGACGTGGACAAGACCTACACCGGCCCCACCACCGCTGGTGACACCAGCAACAAAGGCCAGGGCGGCCAGCAGGTCTGGCGCGAGTCACTGACACCCGTAGAGAAGGCAGTTCTGAAGCGCGTTTTTAAATGACGCATTTCCTCTCGACGCCACGACCTCTCCGCTGCTTAACTCCGCACCGATGCTCTCCAACTCGTTCGCCTCGGACACTGAAATTGAAATCGCCTCGAAGCCTATCGCTGCTTTGCGACAGGCGTTAAATGAGGTGCTGTTTGGGCAGGGAGAGTTGATCGACCTTGTGCTCTGCGGTGTCATCGCTCGTGGCCATGTGCTGCTGGAAGGTCTGCCAGGAATTGGCAAGACGGAGCTGGTGAAAGGTTTGGCGAAGGCGCTGAATCTGACCACGCGCCGAGTGCAGTTCACGCCCGATCTGCTGCCGGGTGACATCACGGGGAATCCCGTGCTGCAAGAGGTGGATGGGCGGCGCGAGTTCGTGTTTCAGCCAGGGCCCATCTTTACCAATCTGCTGCTGGCGGATGAGATCAATCGCGCCTCGCCGAAGACGCAGTCCGCCCTGCTCGAAGCGATGCAGGAACGGCGCGTGACGGTGCTCGGCCAGACGCACACGCTGCCTGATCCATTCTTTGTGCTGGCAACGCAGAACCCCATCGAACTCGAAGGAACCTATCCGCTGCCGGAGGCGCAGGTGGACCGCTTTCTCTTCAAGCTTGAAGTCCTGCGCAACAGCGCGGAGACGCTGGCTAGGATCGTGACGCATCGCGAACTCGGTGTGGAGCCGGAGGTGCCGGTGATCACGACACGCGAGGACTTTGCGCTCATCCAGCAGACTGCACGGCGCATTTATCTGCCGGAGATCGTCGCCGATTACATCGCACGTATCGTCGATGCTACACATCCCGGTCAGTCGAAGGCGTCGGAAGGGGTGCGCTTCGGTGCCAGCCCGCGTGCGGCATTGAGCCTGGCTTCTGCTTCAAAGTCTCGTGCGCTGATGCAGGGCCGCCCCAATGCGAGCTTTGAAGATGTGCAGGCGCTGGCGCTGGCGGTGCTGAATCATCGCATCTTGCTCGACTACACCGCCCGCATGGATGGCCGGACGAGTGCTAGTGTGGTGCGCGCAGTCGTGGCAGAAGTGCCGGTGCAGAATCTCTCCACGCCCAAGGTATTGAAGGAGGCAGCATGAGAAGAGGTGCTGCCGCAGTCTTGGTTTACGCAATGCTGATCACTTCAGTAGCGCATGCTCAAAATAGCATCACGAGTGGAAATCTTGCTGATGCAGCAGGCATGGCCTTGGATATCCGAAGTGTGTATGATCCGCTGCCGCCGACTGGCTACGCTCCCATGCGCATCGTGGCGACGAATGTCGGAGACGAAGATGGCCGTTGGGATTTTTCCTTCCGCTCCCAGACGCAGAAGTTCCGATCAGAGAATACACACGCCAGCCGTTTTCAAATCAACGTGCCAGCGCGTGGCACTGCGTCAGCCTCGTTTCTTGTGCCACTGGCGGTGTCTTATGGCAACGGCGCGGGCTATGGCACTAGTAGTCACAGGCTTTTTATCAGCCTTGCTGCCGCTGGTGCGGGACACCGTGACTTCAATGATTATAGCAACCGCGTGCATGACTTCCCAGCCATCGCGATCAGTAAGATGCTCGCCGACAGGAACCTGGCAGGTTTAAAAAATGAAGTGGGGCAGCGCATGAAAAGTGCGGGGGCTAGCGCGATGTTTGGCAGTGTTTATACTCCAGTTGATCTCCCAGAAGACTGGCGTGGTATGAGTGGTTTTGATGTGTGCCTGATGACCAATACCGAGTGGCTATCCATGAAGCCTGGTCAGCGTGTGGCGGTGATTCAGTGGGTGCGGCTCGGCGGTCAGCTCGATGTTTATGTGAATGGCACCATCACTTTGAGTTCGCTCGGGATTACCGTTGATTCTGAAGATCGACTTTCTCTCGGCCAAGTGAATCTACTGACCTGGGATGGCAAGGATCTGGATTCTGAAAAGACCGTGGCACGCCACTGGGGTCAGCCAAGTCGGGAGAAAAATCTGACTGTGGATTACACCAACCAAACGGGATCGAAGCCGCACATGAAACCGGACTGGGGCCTGCTCGACTCGCTCGGCGCGCGCAGTTTTGCCTCATGGCAGGTGATCATGTTCCTCATCATTTTTGGACTTCTTGTTGGGCCGGTGAATCTCTTCTTGCTCGCGCCGCAGGGGAAGAGGCACCGGCTCTTTGTGACCACACCGCTGCTCTCCATCGGAGCCAGTTTGATGATGGTGGTGATCATTCTTTTTCAAGATGGCGTCGGTGGTATGGGCGCACGTCTTGTCGTCGTCAATGTCGTGCCTGAGGAAGCTGCGGCCTATGTTACCCAAGAGCAGGCCAGTCGCACGGGCGTGCTGCTCGGTGGTGGCTTTGAGCTGAAACAACCCGCGCTGGTTGAGCCGCTCGCACTGCCTGATACGCCCTGGGTGAAGCTCAAGAACACGATCACCAGCCAGTCCGTGCAGCTTTCGCAGGAAGGCGGGCAGCGCGGTGGCAATTACTTCCGAAGCCGTGCTGAGCAGGGTCAGATTTTGCGGGCTGCTGTCTCCACGCGGGCTCGACTTGAACTTAAGGCTGGGCTGCCTGTGGATGCTGCGCCGGAGATCATTTCAGCGCTTGGCTTTACGCTCGACACTCTCTTCTATGTGGATGCGAAAGGTTTAGTCTGGAAGGCAATTCAGGCGCTGAGCACCGGCCAGCAGGTGAAGCTTGTTCGTTCTGATTTCGCTGCGCTGCGTGAGTCTTGGAAAGAAGTGTCCGCTTTGTCGGAAGGCCACATCATAAGGGGCATCTATGATAGTCCGGCCCGCAGCACCTTCTTTGCCACAGCCATTCAAGCGCCTGATTTCACGCTTGAAACACTGACGTCCATCCGCTGGAAACAGGACCATGTGGCTGTGTTTGGCCTGCTGGCACAACCTTGATCTCACTCATGAGCGACACACATTCAGCGCCTGACATGGACCTCTCTCAGCCCGCCATCGTGGTGGAGAATTTGCAGCGCAGCTTCGGGTATCTAAAGGCGGTGGATGGCGTTTCCTTCAGCATCAATCACGGCAGCGTGGTTGGTTTTGTCGGTGCCAATGGTGCGGGCAAGACAACGACGATGCGAATCATGGCCACGCTGGATTATCCCAGCGGTGGCACGGTGAAGATCGGCGGTCATAATGTGGTGCATTACCCGGCGAAGGCGCGACGTTTGTTAGGCTGGATGCCGGACAGCTTTGGCACCTATGAGCACATGACGGTGCTGGAGTATCTTGACTTCTACGCCCGTGCACTGGGCTACAAGGGGGCGGAGCGCGTGCAGCGCATCCAAGAGGTGATGGACTTTACTGATCTCACGCCGCTGGCCGATCGGCTGAGCAACAAGATGTCGAAAGGTCAAACGCAGCGACTGTGCCTCGGGCGTGCGCTTTTGCATGACCCGAAGATTCTGATCCTCGACGAGCCTGCCGCCGGCCTGGACCCAAAGGCGCGCGTGGAGTTGAAGCAGCTCATCCGCATCCTCTCAGAGGAGGGCAAAACGATCCTCATCAGTTCCCACATACTCAGCGAACTGGGGGAGATGTGCGACAGCCTGCTCTTCATCGATAAAGGCCGCATCGTCCATCACGGCGACGCTGATTCGATGCGGCGCGGCTCCGCGCAGGCGGAGGTGACGCTGGTGAATGTGCAGGTCAGTGGACCACTTGCCAAACTCATCGAGTGGGCGCTCACCGCACCGCTCATTCAAGTGGTGGAGGAAATGAAACGTGGAGCCAAACTCTGTGTGCAGTCCACCGACGAAACCGTCATCGCCAGCGTGCTCAAGCGTATGATCACAGATGGCCTCCCGGTCACTGATTTTCACCGCGAAGAACGCCGGCTTGAAGACGCCTTCATTGATCTGCTCGGCCAGATCGACAAAGTCACATACATTGGCGCTGCGGCGGTAAATGTGATGCCACCGCCATTGTCCGAGAGAGTTGAGAGTTTTTGAGAGCCTGAAACTGAGGCTGCTCACTCAATTGGATCGCAGAGATCACCGTCCGAACATTACTCCATCGTGGCGTGCTGGAGATACTCGACACCGTAATCGGCAGCGGGAATCCAGAGATCAAGAGTTGGAGTGAAGGCGGCACGTTTGACCTGGAGCCAGAGATTCGTCGGGGTATCGAAAGAGGCGACGGGAGTCATCACGCCGGTGGCGGCGGCGATGCTGGCGACTTCGAGATTGCCGTAGCTGCTGGCCAGGAGATGGCCGCTGGTGACATTGAGCATGGAGGGCACTTCAGTAGTGGTCCAGGTATTGATCTGAGCGAGGCGGCCGGTGGCACCGTTGTAGCCGATGCCGACCACGCCTTTGGTGCCTGCTTCACGCGCCAGATAGACTCGCGTGCCGTCGGTGGCACTGGCGGTATAGAAAGGAGTGGCGGTGATGTAGTTGTCGAGCTGCCAGGCGCTGACGCCATCGTAGCCGCTGGCTTGGATGACACGCGTCGCCGAGCCTCCAGTGCTGATCTGCTGGTCACTGTTAGTTAGGATCACCGCGCCCTGTGCATCTGCCTGAGCTACACTGAGGAGCTGGCCGGGGATAGAGACAGGATCACGCAGCACGGGGGCTGCCGAGCGCCAGTCCACCACTTGCAGCCATGAGGCGACACGCCATTCATACGGCTGGTAAGGGATGGCAATATTCAGGGTGCTGGTTGCGAGAATCCTTGAAGCCGTTGCAGTCGGTTTGACGATTGGCGTCACTTGCTCCACCGCCGTGTCGTAGCTGAAGAAGATGAAACCCGCTTCAACGAAGGCGCTGCTCGTGCCACGCAGGCTGCCTTTGACAGACACGGTCTGGGCCAGTCCTGCGCTGATGCCAGTGGTGGTCACACTGATAGGGCAAAGAATAGCGGCTGGATTCTGCGGCACGACTGGGGTCGTGCTGACCGGAGGCGGGGCGGCTTGCGCATTGGTGACGGCTAGGACTGGCAGCGTCCCGGCCCTCAAGACAGGTAGCGCGATGACATCATAGACAGGTCCCCACCACCACCAGCGCTGAGTCTGCATGGGGATGTACCAGACGAGTGTCTGCACATCCGTCCACAGCGGTTGGAGGGCATCGAGATTCATCGAGTATTCGTTCAAGCCGGTGAGGTCATGATCGACACGACCTAGCTCTGTCACGGTCGGGGGTGAGCCGAGTTCAAGCGCTAGTGTGCGGAGCACTTGCGGCGTGGTGTTTGTAGCAGGCACCCATTGGGCGAGATACAGGCGACCGTCCTTTTGCGTGCTGCTGACGATACGACCTGCGCCGAGATCGATGACGCTCAGAAGTGCATCAGGATCACTCGCGGGAGTGATGCGGAGTCTGGCGTTAGCGCTGCCGTTGGTGCCGTAAGCGCGGAGGAAGTAACCGCCATACCAGCCGGTGCTGCCGTCTTCGATCTGCACCAGGAAATCACCAAAGGGCATCACGCGGTCGGTGCGCCATGCCAGGGACAAAGTGACCTCAGGGGCAGCGCTTGCGGCATCGGTGCCATGCACCAGGAGTTCCTGACCAGAGATGGTGACAAAGTGGCCTGCAATCCAACTGCCACGGCGGGGGTTAAAGCTATGATTGATGGTGGCCCCAGCGGTGAGAGCGTCAGCACCGACGTTGACGATTTGAATGGCTTTTTGGCCGCCGCCAGCACCCCAGCTCCAAGTCTGGAAAGGCACCATGACCACGCCCTGATCAGGCAGATACTCCACAGCCTTTTCATCGTAGTTCGCCTCACTCCAGCTATGAGTGCCTTCGGCACCTAATGGCAGGCGTGACAGCAGTGTCGGCGCGGTGACATCCGTCACATCAAAGAGGGAGACAGTGACACGACCAGCTTCGACACCGACGGCGAGCAGTCGATCTCCCAGTGGCTCCAGGTAGGTGCTCCAGCCGGGCACTTCTAGCTCCCCAGAGAGCACGGGCACGGCGGGATCTGCGAGATCGACGATGAAGAGCGGATCAGTATTGCGGAAGGTCACGACGTAGAGGCGGTCGCCGTCAAAACGGGTGGCGTGGAGTTGCTCATTGCGGGCGCTCAGCAGCTCGATGGCTGCGAGTGGTGCGACATCGCTGCCTGCCAGTGGAAAGGTTTCCACCCAGGTCTGGCGGTTCGACCAGTTCTGCCAGTCGATCGAGACCGCGACGACGGCACCATGGACGATGCTCATCTTGAACTTGTCCTGAATCTGACCGCGCGGTGTGAGGGTCTTCACCAGCACCGGAGCGGCATCGACATTGATGACATGCAGGCCACGCTGCTGGGTGTTGCTGACATAATTGTTCGTGCCCAAAAGCAGGTAGCCCTCTGAAGCCTGAAGCACCGCGTTGTAGGATGGGAATCGCAGACTGCCGAGCTTCTGCGGCGTCTGGATGTCTGCTAGATCAATGCTGGTCAGCACGGCCTCACTCCCGTAACTGCCAATGTTGGCATTCATTGCCGTCTGAGACCAGACACTGCATAGCACATGCAGCGTGCTGCCTATCAGGCGGCTGTCGCTGATGCTGCCTTCCAGCGGCACTTCACCCACCAGCGCGGGCACGCCGTCCGTCACGCGGATCAGCCATATCGTGGCCGCACCCTGCCGCGCTTTATCATTCGAGCGACCCAGTAGCGCCACCGTGGAGCCTGTGTCATCAAGCACGAACATTTGCTCACCACTCGCTGGCAGGCGCAGACTGCCGACACGCACTGGCAGCGTGGGATCACTCAGATCCAGGATTTGCAGGCCACGGTATTGATTGAAGAAGTACACCTGATCGCCCACGATCTGCCAGATGTCCGACTCCACCGCTTTCGCCGCAGTGGTTACTTTGGAGTCCGCCACGGCAACAGTGCCGGCGACGGAGTTCATGATCATAGGCCCGCCATTGCCCGAGATCATTGTTCCGCCACCATTCAGATCCTTGCGGTCAAAGGCGCGCTTACCTTTGAGGAAACGCGCTGGGAATTTCACACCGCGATAGCCCTGGGCGCGCAGCTCCGTGGCTGGGATGGTCGAGGGCAGATTAAAGGTGGCGACACGCACCGAACCCCAGCCTGTGGCTCGCGGATAAGACACTGCCAGTGGCTTCCACCCAGCGCCAGATTTACGCTCTAAAACGATCTGCTCCACCCCGCGCTCGACGGCGACAGAGGCGACACGACTCTTCACGTTGAAGCGCAGTGGCACGGCGGCAGTTTCTGCGGCGGTGAGCTGGGTCAGCGTGCTCATGAGCAGGAGCGCTGCAGTGATCAGGGAGATGAGTTGGGACATCATTTTGGGGTTGGGGATGAAGGTTTTACGAAAAGGAGGGAGGCTTGGCAAGCCTTGATTCATTCAGTATCACGGTGTCGGGACAGAGATGATCACGACGGTGGTCGAGGCCGCACTGCCAACGGAAACTGAAGCTGCTGTGCTGCCGGTCAAGGAAGCCATTTGGTCTGCGGAAAGTTGCGTGCTACCGCCCATGACACGCTGCACAGCTTGATTGCTCTCGGACATTGATACTGAATTGAGTTTCATGGTCACAACACTGTAGGTCTGCTGCGGCTCTGAGCTTTGCGGCGATTGGGACGTGCCATTGGCACCAGATTGCAGGGCCAGCACGCCCTCATCACCATCGGGTTCGAGCACCACGGGATCTAGATTATTCGGCCCAGCAAGCTGCGGGGTGATGGTGGTGAGCGGTTGGATTCTCTGCGCCAAAATCGAACGCTGGAAAGCCTCGATCTCCTCGGGCGTCAGCGCTCTATTTTGCACCAGCGGGTCCTGCGGCACTACATAGACAGCAAAGGCTGGCATGGGAATGCGGCCCACTTGATCCCGTGAATCACTCATCATCCGCAGCGCCTCCCACTGCCCACGTGAGAGAGCCGCTGAGCCGTCTTCATTGACGGCGATGCCCAGAGTCGCTGCATCTTCCCACAGCCCGGCGAGCCTATTCGCATCATCCACCATCGCTGTACCATTAGCATTCAAACGACCCGCCAGTATGTCGCTGAGCGTGCGCTTCTCTGCCAGATGCGGGAAGATGCCATTCTGCATGGTCAGCGTGATCTCTGGCTCGCTCACCAGCACCTCACAGCCTGCCAGTGCCGCCACGGCGCGGACGGCTTTGAGGAAAGGAATGGCTCCACTGTAGAAAGTGACGCGCCGTGCGGAGGCACCCGCTGGAACATGGATGCGCAGCTTCGTCAGATCCAGCGTCTTCATGTAGTCAGTCTGTTTCAACTGGCCCTGGAGCAGACCCAGCGCCTGGCTGAGCGGCACTTGATCGAGAGACACACTGTGCAGGAAAAAGCGGTCGAGCCGATCCGTCAGGGGCACCTCATTGGTGGCCGTGCCCAGAGTTACAGGCAGGTCCAATTTCGGAGCTGGAGCGTGTGCGATGAGCGGGGGTGATTCCTTGACTGTAGGCTGCGCCATTGGCAGCGCTTTTTCCTGCACCACCTTCGGACTTTCGGCAGCTTCCTCAGGCCAGAGCATGGCGGTGATCAGCCCCAGCACGACCAGAGCGGCGGCGACTGCGAACCACTTCATGGATGGCTGGCTAGGTGATGTAGAAGCGTGCTTTTTGAGCGTCGTCGTCTTGGCCACACGCGGCGTGGTGGCGAGCAGATGCCGTGCCTCGGCCTCCACATTCCTGGCTCTCACCGTGTCGCCGAGCATCGCCTCAAACCGAGACGCTGCGGCCAACTCACGTGCACAGTCCGGGCACTTCGAGACGCAGATCCAAAGCTGGGCAGCCTCATCGGCGGTGGCGGTTTCATCCAGCCAGCGGGCGACCAGATCAGCAAACTCAGAACTGTCAGCGGAGGGAGTCATAAGCTTATTCGAGAATAAGTCCCAGCCGACGTTGCACACAGTCGCGCAACTGACGGCGCAGGCGGCTGAGCGTTTGATAAAGCGCCTCCACACTTAGCCCTGCCCCAGCGGCGATGGTTTCGACAGGATGGCTATGATTGTAGCGGTCGCGGATGAAACGCGCGCTGCGCTCTGGCAGATTCTCCAGGCAATGATTCAACGCATGTTCCCGATCCTGCCAGGGCGACTCTGCCTCATCGGCGGCGAATCCATGAGAAAGAGCCTCCAGCGTCTCCGCCGTGCAGGACTCTGGCAGCTTGCCCTGCAAACGGCGGTCTTCTAAAATTTTCCGAGTCGCGATCCCCCGCGCCCAGGCTCCAAAGGGCCGGGCGGGATCATACAGTTCAAATTTTTTCCACAGGATCATGGCGACTTCTTGAAACACATCCTCTCGAGTGCCCGCATCACGCACTGCCGCCCCGATGAATGCTCGCAGGTCCGACTGGACTGCGAGAAAGTGGGGAAGGAACTGATCGTGTTCGGGCATGAGCGGTTGGTTTACCCCTCTCTTTGGCAGAAGGCCCTAATTCCTGACAAGAAATCTTAAGCCAGCCAAATTTACTTTTTGCCTATGCACCAGAGGTGCTTATAACCACGAATGAAAAGCTGGCCGTCGCTGACGGCGATGGAGCCGATGATTCTCTCTCCAAGGCTGTTGGTGGCGAGGAGTTCGAGGGTGGTGCTGGCTTTGAAGACGAAGCAGTCACCGCCCTGATTGGAGGCGTAGCATTTGCCATCGGCACTGAGGACGAGTGAGGACCAATTCTGGCTGCTGGGGCCAGGGCCTTTGAGGCGCTCATTAAAGAGCATCTCGCCGGTTTTCAGGTCGCGACACTCGACGATGCCGCCATCGCTGAGGATGTAGTGGTGACCTTCATGGATGACGCCGCTGCCGATTCGTTGGCTGACTTTGGGCAGATGCCAGAGGCGCTCAGAGGTGACATCGCCACTGCCGCCTGCTTTGACGGCGACTCCCATGCCGCCGTAACCGCCGAATGCGATGACCACATTCTCAGGCGTCATGAGCGGTGAATTATAGACGAGGGGATTCAGCCCTGCGCATGTCCAGAGTTCTTTGCCAGACGTGGGATCAAAGGCAGCAACGTGGCCAGGGTAGGGGAGGATGAGTTCATCCCGCGCGCCGACTATACGGAAGAGCGGATCAGCCCAGGAACCGAGCCACTTCTTATCAGCACCTTCGCCGGAGGCTCCGCCGGGTTCGTCGTGCTGCCAGAGGGTCTTGCCGGATTTGAGATCGAAGGCATAGAGCGTGGTTTTTTCACCGGGGCCGAAGTTCAAGAAGACGCGATCTCCAGCGATGACGGGCGAGGTGCCATTTCCCCAGATGTGATGCTGCTTGCCGAGATCGGTGCGCTTCCAGACTTCTTTGCCATCGAGGTCGTAGCAAAAGACGCCGGCGCTGGCAAAGAAGACGACGATGAGCTTGCCATCTGTGGCCGGTGATGCGCCGCAGTAGGGATTGGTGGCGTGAGTCAGCTCGGCTTCATTATAAGAGGTGCCTGCTTCCCAGAGCTGCCTGCCGGTCTTGCGGTCAAAGCAGAGCAGCAGGCGGCGGCCAGCTTTCTCGATGGCTTGGGTGACGAAGACTTTGTCTCCCCAGACAATAGGCGTGGAGTTGCCACGATCCGGCAACTCGGTTTTCCAGACGACGTTTTCTGTGGTGCTCCATTTTTCCGGTAGGCCGGACTCGGTGGTGGTGCCGTCTCCATTCGGGCCACGCCACATGGGCCAGTCGGCGGCAGGGGCGATGCTGGAAAGGAGAAGGCTGAGTGAGAGGATGAGTTTCATGGCGGGTGAAACTCTAAACGTCGGCTGGATGAAAAGCCTTCATGGGCTGAGGCAATCAGAGGTCATGGTTGATGGCTTGACGTAATAGGGCGGTTTGTCACAGCATTCGTATTCCAATCATAAATTCGGCCAACCACCGACGTTTGTTTGATCCCCAACCCAAGATATGTCCACAGCCACAGCTTCCTCGGCGTCTTCATCGACGACTCTTCGTAACGCGGTCATCCGTCTGGCCGGCAATTCACAAGATGGCATTCAATCCATCGGTGGCATCCTCGCCCGACTTGCACGCAGCAGGATGTGGTCACTTACATAACGATCCCGTCTACGATCAGTGGCGGACCTTCCATCTTCCAGCTTCATCTCGGCTCCGGCGAGGTGCTCCATGCGGGCGATGACAGCGATGTGCTGGTGGCCTTTTACCAGCACAGCTACGACAGCCACATCAGCGCGCTGCGTGACGGTGGCATCTGTTTCTATGACAGCGGTGAGGTGACCGAAGTGAAGCACGAGCGCGGCATTCACCACATCGGCATTCCATTCACCGCAGCTACCGTGGAAGCGGTCGGCGGCAGCGCGCGGGATCGTGGAAAGAACATCTTTGTTCTCGGCCTGATATGTGCGGTGTTCCAGCTCGATAAAGACAAGGTCGTCGGCATCCTCAGTCGTCAGTTCGGCAAAAAAGACGAGAGCGTGCTGCGCAATGCCTTGCTGGCCTATGACGCAGGTTTTGCTTATCCGATCGGTGACATCACGACCTTCAATTTTGAAGAAGGCGAGCACAAGGATGCCAACCGCATCAGCACGGATGGCAACACGATCATGACGATGGGCCTGATCACCGCTAGTGTGCGCTATGGCTCTACCTACCTGATCAAACCGTGGTCGAGCATCATGGAAACGCTGCGCAGCGAACTGCCAAGATACGGTGGTCTTTATGTGCAGGCAGAAGATGAGCTGGCGGCAGTGTCGATGTCCATCGGGGCAGCCTTTGCTGGCCACCTCGCCGTGACTGGCAGTGCAGGATCCTGAAGAAATCATGAAGCATCTAGGAGCGGAATTTGTCTTGGATGAGCAGATGAGTTTTGAATCGATCACAGGAACGATGCGCTGGATCGTTCATATCCCGACCATCGACTTCGATATTGAACTCTTCATCCTCACCAACTTTTAACCAACCGCCCCAACCTCGCCATGTCCGCCGCCACTCTGGAAGCCTCTGCTACAGCCGCGCTAACTCAACTCGTGACTCCTGTCCCAATGGGTGCTGAGGCGAAACTCACCAAGAAAGCCCTCACTGCTGATCATCCGACGTGGTGCCCCAGCTGTGGTGACTTCGCTGTGCTTGCCGCTTTTTATAAGGTGCTCGAAAAGCTGCAGTATCCGCATGAGAAGATCGTCCGCGTCGCCGCCTTCAAGCTCGCCAACCTGCCATCACCCGGAAAATTCGGTGTCTTCTACGACGTCGATCGCCCAACGAAGAATGCGCTTGAGCAAAAGTGGATCGACGACACCCAGACCAAGCTCGCCGGAACAAGTCACAAAGACCTGCTCAAGAAGCGACTGGAAATGATGCGTTAGCACGTTGAGCTGCCACTTCTGAGCATGGAATAATATTTTTTCCAGAAAAGTCATGGCGCGCAGACGTGGAATCAGTTATTTAAGAGATATTAATGATCTGCCAGTTCTCCTAGCGTTAAAAGACCTCTTATTCAACAATGCTCGCGCGCGCCCAAGGCCCTGCTCCCAAACCCCAAGCTACTAAAGCTCCTGCGAGGAAGCCGAAGAAGGTTGGAGGAGTGACGCTGGAGGTGGATCTGAAGGTGGAGTCGCCCAAGATTCGCGAGATGGAAAAGGTGCAGATGAAGCGCAAGGGCTTCAAATGGGCCACCGCCATCATCATTCTGATTTGCTTGGCGGTGCTGCTGAAGATCACAGTGCGCGAGTCCTTCCTAAACAACCCGCAGTTCAGCCTGAAGCAAGTCATCGTGCGCACAGAAGGATCACTGACGGCGCAAAAAATCGTGCGCACCAGCGCGCTGACCACAGGCACAAATCTGCTCACCGTGAACATGCGCGAGATTCAGGGCCGCTTGCTGCAGTTACCGCAAGTGAGTGCCGTCAAAGTTACTCGTGATTATGAGGGGCGGCTGACGCTGGACGTGAAACAACGCCAGCCAGTGGCTTGGCTAGAATGCTCAAAGTTAGGCATGATCCCTGGCCGACCTGATGTCGGATTTTTCATCGACCGCGAGGGCGTGACTTTTCCCTGTGAGGTGCTGACGCCTGCCTATCTGGCGTTGCCAGTCATTCGATATGAGACGCTGGCGCAAAACCAGCCCGGCATGGCCGTTTCTGACATGCAAATGAAGGTTGCGCTGAGCTTGCTGCGGCAATTGCATGAACGCTTTGAACAAGGCGCTGAAGAACTACGCGGCATCGACATTCAAAAGCCTTATGCGATGACCGCCAACTTCTCTGATCAATCCCTGATCACTTTTGGCGTGGATGATTTGCAGGAGCAGCTCACACGCCTGGACCGCATCCGGCTTGAGGCGCGGCATCGTCAGTGGCGCATCGCCACGCTGAACTTACTGGTGGAGCAAAATGTGCCCGTCACTTTTCGAGCTGCACCCGACTTGAAAGATCTTCTGGACGACCCAGTTACCGCTTCATTAAACACATCTTCTCAAGGCAAAACCAACGTTCGATAAGCATCATGGCGAAGAGTACCATCTACGCAGGATTAGAAATCGGCACGAGCAAGATCTGCGTCGTCGTCGGCGAGGCGAAGCGTGACGGTACGATCAAAATTCTCGGTGTCGGCACAGCGCCCTCACGCGGTGTGAGAAAAGGTGAAATCATCGACTTCGCCAAAGTGCAAACCTGCCTGAACGACGCGCTCGTGCGAGCTGAGGAACCCAGTGACGTGATGATCCGAACCGTCTTTCTCGGCGTCAGTGGCTGCCATATCGAGAGCCTAAATAGTCGCGGCACATGGCGACTGCCAGATGGGCAGAGTGAGATCACCGAAGATGATGTCGAAGAGGCCAAGGAGATCGCGCGCAATGTGCCCATCTCACAGGACAATGTTTTCCTGCACAGTGTCACGCGGCAATACATCGTGGATGGCCAAGAAGGCGTGCGTCAACCCATCGGTCGTGAGGGCCGCCTGCTGGAGGCCGACTATCACATCATTCACGGCGTGCGTGGCCGAGTGCAAAATGCGGTGAAGTGCGTGCGTGAAGTTCCGTTGGAAGTCGAGGACGTCGTCTTCACCGGCATCGCTGCCGCGCAGGTCGTGCTCAATCGCGAAGCCAAAGCCCAAGGCAGCTTGATGATCGACATCGGCGGCGGCACCGCAGACTATGTGCTCTATGAAGATGGCATGATCTCCGCCTCAGGCTGCGTGCCACTCGGTGGTGATCACATCAGCCAAGACATCGCCATGGCGCTGCAGATTCCTCATCAGCGTGCTGAAGAGGTGAAAGTCACTGAAGGCAGTTGCATCTTTGATGACATCCCGCCAGATGAAATTCTGCGCATTGAAGATGACAATGGCTTCGTGATTGGCGAGGTCGATCGCGCCTTCCTGAATGAAGTGATCTACCTCCGCACTCGTGAAATTTTAGAGCAAGTGAAGGAGCGCTGCCAGGGTCACATCGGCAGGCTTGCCGCAGGCGTTTATCTTACAGGCGGCACGAGTTTGTTGAAAGGTATTGACGTGGTAGCCCAAGACGTGTTTGAGAGGAAAGTCACGCGCTCCGGTTCGGCTCCCGTCAGTGGTGTTACCGCCACTTTCGAGAAACCCCAGTTCTCAGCGCCTATCGGTCTGATTCGTTATGCCCAGATTCTCGATCAGGAAAAGCCCTTCATGTCACCGCTTAAGCGTTTTGGGCTGAAAATGGCTGATCTTCTGTCCGTGTCTGTCTAAAACTCTTGTTTGTTAGCGCACCTCAATACCCCGCACTCCTATGGTTGAATACGATCGCAACTCCTTGAATGAGCAGGTCACTCCAGTTTCTCTTAAAACCTGCATCGTCGGTGTCGGTGGTGCTGGCGGAAATGTGCTGGACCGCATCACTCTGGACCGCAGTGTTGAAGCCACACTCGTCGCCATGCATACAGACATCCGCGTGCTCAGCCACTCCATGGCCCCGTTGAAGATTCAGCTCGGCATTGAACTCATGCGCGGAGTCGGAGCTGGTGGTGATCCAGAGCTGGGCCGTGAAGCCGCTCTCTACTCACGCGAGCAAATCCGCCAGGCCATTGATGGTCATGACATCATTTTCATCTGCACGGGTCTCGGTGGCGGCACGGGTTCTGGCGCGTCACCAGTCATCGCAGAAATTGCCAAAGGCACAGGTGCTATTGTTTTCCTGACGGCCACCATGCCCTTCAGTTTCGAGGGCGAGCGCCGAATCAAGCAGGCAGAAGAATCCTTGGAACAACTCCAGAAGCGAGCCGACGCGCTGATCCTCTTTGAAAATAATCGCATGGGCGAGCTGACCCTACCGAAGGATGGCATTCAGAAAGCGTTCATTCAGGCGGATCAACTCATCGCCCAAAGCCTGCGCGCCGTCTCCACTATTGTCACGATGCCAGGTCTCGTGAAGCTCGGTCTCGATGATCTCACCTCTGCTCTCAGCACCTCGAATGGTCGTTGTCTTTTCGGCTTTGGTGAAGCTCGCGGACAGAACCGTGGCAGCGAGGCGCTCAAACGCGCGCTCAAATCCCCGCTCATCGACCAGGGGCGTCTGCTCCATCAGACGAAGACCTTGCTCGTCCATATCGCCGGTGGTGAGTCACTCACACTTTTAGAGGTGGACGCCATTATGAAGCAGCTCGGCAAGAACGTGCCGGATCAAACACACATTCTCTTTGGCGTAGCAGTGGACATCAAATTGGGCGAGTCCGTCTCCGTCACGCTGATCAGCTCACTCGGCCTCAACCAGCTCAACACCATCGCAGCCGCTGCACCGCCATCAGGCATGCTGCCACTTAAAGAGCGCGCCATGCCATCCGTGCTCAATAGCCTCGCCGCCAAGGCTGCCTCTCCATTGAAGCAAGCACCTATCGAACAAGCGCTGGAGTTGCTCTTCAAAATTGAGGAAATCACCGCGCCCGCCCCCTTTGAAGAGCCTGCTGTCGAAGAAGAGCAAGTTGAGATCTTTGAGAGCCAAGTTGTCATCGATGAAGTGATTCTCGAAGAGCCCGAAGCTGAGCTGCCAGTGATCGAAGAAGAGATCGAGATTCAAACGGAAGACGAGTTCCAAGAGGAGCTTGAAGCCTATGTGCCCGAGCCAGAATCAGAGCCTATTAAGCCAGCCGCTCGCCCACGAATTGAAGACTTCATCCCGGTGATTCCACGAGCGAACACCTCTCATACGTCTATCGTTTCGCGCTCTGCAACGCCTCTCAATGAATCAGCCTACGCGCCGGCACCGCCGATCAGTGTCGTGTCCCCCGTCAAGAAGCCATCCGCCCAAGACGAGCAGATCGCCTTCCGTTTCACAAGTGATCAAGATCGCGGTCGTTTCAAGGGCACCGAGCCTGTTCACGCCGGTGGCGGTGAAGATCTCGACGTCCCGACTTGGATGCGCCTGAAGCGGAAGCTGAAGAGGTAATTCCGTTACTGGATGTTCCCCAATTCAGCATCACCCTCGACCAACTTAAGCGCCCACTTGATGCCTCCGAGGATGTGTTCCTGATAGATCTTGGCAATCTCGGGTGAGTTCTTGCGATCCTTGGTGCCCTCTTTCCAGGTCGGGTCCCACACGTCTTCACGGTGGCCCAGTGAAGAGTAGAACACACGGCCTTTACCAAACTCTTTGCACCAGGAGATGGGAAAGTAGCGCTTCAGTTCCAACTCCTTCTTTTTCTCTTCGTCGGTCAACTGGGCGAGGTTGGGATGCGCGTCGAGTCCCATCAGCGCGTGGACCTTGGTTTTCTCGAAGGTCTTGATGATGTAAATCTCGTCATAGACCTTAAAACCAGCTGGCACGGGCTTCGTGGCTGGATGAGCCGGATCATGCAGGATAGGTTGCACCTCGACCTGTGCCTTGTGCGTTTCAAACTCGCCGCCAAGCATGTCCGAATAGCCTCGGAAGGGATGATATGTGTCCGAGCCGGAATGCATGGCCACGAAGGCTTTGCCGCTCTTGATCAACTCCACAAAGCCATCGCGGTCAGGGAAGAGGAGATCACCTGTGGTGTTGGCAAAGATGAAACCGTCGTAGTCCTTGATCTTGTCGAGCGCCATCTTGTCGGTCATGTAGGCTTTGACATTATCATTCCAGACTTTGTTAGCCGCGTTGTAATCAGCGAGAGCCTTGCTGTAAGTCTCCATCTGGGTTTTGAAGAATTCATCCGTATCCTTCGGCTTTTTCGCTGGCTGCTTGCCCGGATTTTTTGGCTGGCCTTCAGGCTGATGCACAAAGTCCACGCTCCACGCGCCTGATGACGCACCGAGCTCTGCCAACACTTTTTCAGCGGTCTCGATGGATGAGTGACGGAAGCCAGTCGTGACAGTGACGACGAGCAGTTTTTTAGGAGCCGCCACAGCCTGGAGAGACGCGGTCAGGATGAGCAGCAAAGCGCTACGACGAAGCAGGGTGGTGAGTTTCATGCGGACCAAGAGAACGCATGCAGTCCAGCACAGCTAGCAAAAACCATGCGGCTATGTTTGCGAGGTGCTGGCCCGTCGGTGGTGAGCGACCAGCAGGATCGTATGGGCAAAGAATGGCACGCACGGCACCAACAGCGCCATCCAAAGCGGCGCACTCGCAGGCGTGCCATCTGAAGCAACTGGCACGAAGTCGATGCGGTGCATGTATGCTGCATAAGAGACTGCCACTGCACCGAGCAACGAGCCCGCCAATGCCACGCCTGCTCCGAGCCTGCTTTTTGTCGGCGCAAACAGCCACAGGCCAGCCGTGATCACGACGAGAAAACCAGCAAGCGCAAAACTGCCGAAAGCCGTGAGATGCACCGACCTACTGATCTCTTCAGAAACTGCGGCTGTAGCAAGGATTAGCATGAGAATCAGTTCTTCGTCTCGATGAACTGCTTGCCGATGCCCCAGGCCAGATTCTCACGCGGCAGCACACCATCACCCCCCATGTAAAAGCGGCTGGCGATGATGAAATCCTTACGCTGGATGCCACCCTTCTTGCCGCCTGAAATCAGATCCGCTACGGCCATTCCGACTGTTCCCGCGAGACCTTCCTTCTGCCGGATATGCTCACGATAATCAGCTTCTTTCGGATTGGTCAGCGCGAGAGCGCCGACAACAAAAACGAGGATAAGCATAAGCTTTTTCATAGTAACTAATCAACCGGCAATCGAGAACACCTCGCGGGCATCAGCGATGCTGCCGGTCAGTGCTGCGGCGGCGACCATGACAGGGGACATGAGAATGGTGCGGCCGGTGCTGCTGCCTTGGCGACCTTTGAAGTTGCGGTTGCTAGACGAAGCGCACAGCTGGTCACCGATGAGCTTGTCTGGATTCATTGCGAGGCACATGGAGCAGCCTGCTGCGCGCCATTCAAAGCCGGCGGCCTCGAAGATTTCATGCAGGCCTTCCTGTCGCGCGAGTCCGTCCACGATTTGTGATCCAGGAACGGCGATGGCCTTCACACCAGCGGCGACCTTCTTGCCTTTGATGAATTTCGCCACTTCGCGGAAGTCACTCAGGCGGCCATTCGTGCAGGAACCGATGAAGGCGACGTCGATCTTGGTGCCCTTGATCGGCTGACCAGCAGGCAGCTTCATGTAGTCCAGCGCTTCTTGAATGGAAACGCGGCCTGGCTCGGTGGTGGCGCTTTCAGGTGCCGGCACATTTTCAGTGACGGAGATGGCCTGATCCGGGCTGGTGCCCCAGGTCACGGTCGGTGGTACATCCTCAGCGCGGATGTTCACCACGTCGTCATAAACGACACCGGAGTCCGAGGCGACAGCACGCCACTTGGCCACCGTGGCTTCCCATTCGTCACCTTTCGGGGAATAGGGGCGGCCTTTGAGATACTCGAAAGTCTTCTCATCTGGGTTCACATAGCCGCAGCGTGCACCGCCTTCGATGCTCATATTGCAGACGGTCATGCGCTCTTCCATGGTGAAGCCGTCAAAGGTGCTGCCACCGTATTCATAGGCGTAGCCGATGCCGCCATTGGCACCCAGCAGACGGATGATGTGCAGCGCCACATCTTTCGAGTACACGCCGGGACGCAGATGGCCATCCACGTTGATGCGGCGGACTTTCATTTTGCTCAAAGCCATGGTCTGCGTGGCCAGGATGTCGCGCACTTGAGTGGTGCCGATGCCAAAAGCGATCGCACCGAAGGCACCGTGTGTGGCTGTGTGGCTGTCACCACAAGCGATCGTCGTGCCCGGCTGGGTGATGCCCTGCTCAGGTCCGACGACATGGACGATGCCCTGCTTACCACTGGAGAGGCTGAAATAGGTGATACCAAAATCGCGCGCATTTTTGTTCAGCTCCTGGATCATTGCCTCAGCCAGTGGATCGGAGAAAGGAGACACCTGACTATCTGTAGGCACGATGTGGTCCACGGTGGCAAACGTGCGGTGTGGGTAGGCGACCTTCAGATTCAAATCACGCAACATGCCGAAGGCCTGCGGGCTGGTCACTTCATGCACCAAATGGGTGTCGATTAAAAGCTGTGCCTGCCCGTTTGCGAGTGTGCCGACGACGTGTGATTCCCAGACTTTTTCGAAGAGTGTCTTTGCCATGATGGTTTTAAGTGAGGGGCGAGCCTAGCACGCCCCTCACGCCGTGCAATCAGCCCGGCAAAATTATCTTCCATCAAGCGGCGTTTTTGCTCAGCTTACGCTTCAGCTTCTTCAGTAGCTCGAGATTCCCCTCCAGTTCCTCCATGAGTAGCGTGAGCACTTCAAGCGTCTGGCGGCTCATGTGGTGCTCCATGCCTTCCACGTCCTCGTGCACAGTTTTTGCATCGAGTCCAAAGCTGGCGAGCAGGCGCGTTAGCACCTCATGCCGCCGGGCGATTTCTTGTCCGATCTTACGCCCTGAATCGGTCATTACCACGCCACGGTAGCGCTCATAGATGACGAATCCTTCGGCATCGAGCTTCTGGATCATGTTGGTGACGCTGGCCTGCGATATCCCCAGATTTTTCGCGATGTCCACGACGCGAGCGTAGCCCTTCCCCTCGATCAGATTGTGAATCTGCTCCAGATAATCCTCAATGGCCGGTGAATGGACATGCGCGGTGGTTTCTTGGCGCTTGGCGGGCATCTGCGGAGGAGTAGCCAGAACACTGCTGCAACAAAGCACTATCTCAGGGCTGAGTAAGAAATGTTAGCCCAGGCTAAACTTTTGCTTGCCCATCAGTCTGGGCTGATGTTTTTAGCCCAGCCTAACATTCTCATGCGCGCCCATCTTTTGCCTATCTTCCTTCTGCTCGCCTGCCCCGCCTTGCCCGGCGCAGAGCCGCTGCGGGAAATGAGCACCGACCGGCCAGACACGACGGAGTCCGCCTACTCCGTGCCAGCGGGAATGATTCAGTTGGAGATGAGCTTCTTCGATTACAGCCGCGATGCCAACCAAGGCACGGCGTCAGACCAGTGGATCTACGGCCAGATAAACATCAAGATGGGTCTGACGCCTAGCAGCGACCTCCAGATGATCGTCAACAGCCACGCCGTCGCCGGTGAGTCGGAGCGAGGCGATTCCACAAGGACGTCTGGCTTTGGCGACATCACGGTGCGGTTGAAAGAGAACCTTTGGGGCAATGACAGCGGCACCACGGCGCTGGCGGTCATGCCTTACGTCACGATTCCCACCCACACTCATGTCAGCGACGAAGCCTGGGCTGGCGGCCTGATCGTGCCGCTAGCGATCACTCTTTCTGATCGAGTGTCTCTCGGCCTCATGGCGGAAGTGGACCTCGCGCCTGATGCTGACACGACTGGCTACGATCTCGAATGGCTGCACTCGGCCACGCTCGGCATCTCCCTCACTGAAAAGCTGGGCCTATATGTCGAAGTTGTTGGCATCGCCGAACAAGACGTAGATTGCCAGGCACTCTTCGACGCCGGCCTTACTTACGCCGTGACTGATTCACTGATCTTCGATGCCGGTGTGCGTCTAGGCATGAATCGTGCGGCACCAGATGTCGGCGTGTTCACAGGCATGAGCTCCCGCTTTTGATTTCCATCATGAAATACCGTCACCTTCTTCTCGCTCTCATCTGCCTGCCTTTGATTTCCTGCGATCCGCCTGCCAGGCGTGATGTGGGCGGCAAGAAGCGCATCCTCACCACCTTCACCATCATCCAGGATATCGCGCAAAATATTGCCGGAGATGCCGCCATCGTCGACTCCATCATCAAGCCCGGCGCCGAGATCCATGACTATGAACCGACGCCGCTGGATCTGGTGAAGGCGCAGGACGCTGATCTCGTGCTCTGGAATGGTATGGGTCTGGAGCGCTGGTTTGAGAAATTTCTCCAGCAGGTGAAGCATGTGCCCGCCGTCGTGCTAAGTGAAGGTGTGGAGCCGATGGGCATCGGCGAAGGTCCTTACACGGGCAAACCGAACCCGCACTCATGGATGTCGCCCGCGAATGCGATTATCTATGTGGAAAACATCCGCAAGGCCCTGGTGAAGCTCGATCCAGTGAATGAGGCCACCTACACCGCCAATGCATCCTCTTACATCGCCAAGTTGCGCGCTGTGGACGATCCCGTGCGCAAGAAGCTCGAAATCACCCCGGCAGAGCAGCGCTGGCTGGTTTCCTGCGAGGGAGCTTTCTCCTATCTCATCCGCAATTACGGTCTCAAGGAACTATATCTCTGGCCCGTGAATGCCGATCAGGAAGGCACGCCGCAGCAAGTGCAGAAGGTCGTGGACACGGTGCGCGCCAATCACATCCCTGTCGTTTTTTCAGAAAGCACGATTAGCGACAAAGCCATGCGTCAGGTGGCCAAAGAAACCGGTGCTCGTTTCGGCGGCGTGCTCTATGTGGATTCACTGACTGACACCACAGGCCAGGCACCGACGTATTTAAAAATGCTCGAATATAATGCAGACACGCTGGTTAAAGCCTTCACCCAATCCCGATAACCCATGCGCGAAATCTCACCCCCGCTCTCGATTGAGGTCGCCGATGTCACCGTGGCCTATGCGAATGGAATCGTCGCCCTGCGGGACGCTTCATTCAAACTCGGGCCGGGCGTCATCTGCGCGCTGGTCGGTGTGAACGGCAGCGGCAAGAGCACGCTTTTTAAAGCAATTATGGGTTTCATCAGGCCGGTGAAGGGCAGCGTCCGCATCGCAGGCAAATCGGTCGAACAAGCGCGACGAGGCAAACGCATCGCCTATGTGCCGCAGAGCGAGGAAGTGGACTGGACCTTCCCCGTCAACGTCTGGGACGTGGTGATGATGGGCCGCTACGGCCATATGAACTTCATGCGCCTCCCGAGTGCCACGGACAAACGCATCGTCGCGGAAAGCCTGGATCGCGTGGGCATGAGCGACTTCAAAGAACGTCAGATCGGCGAACTCTCCGGCGGCCAAAAGAAGCGTGTCTTCCTGGCGCGCGCCCTGGCCCAGCGCGGTAGCATCATGCTGCTAGACGAGCCTTTCACCGGTGTGGATGTGACGACTGAGGAGACCATCATCTCTTTGCTACGAGCCTTGCGTGATGACGGTCACATCATCCTGGTCTCCACGCACAACCTCGGCAGCGTGCCCGAGTTTTGCGACCACGTCGTGCTCGTCAATCGCACCGTGCTCGCCGCCGGCCCGACCGATGACGTCTTCACCGAAAAGAACCTCACCCTGGCTTTCGGTGGCGTGCTCAGGCAGTTCCACTTCGAGCAATCAACGATCCAAGAGCACGACGGACGTACCGTGAAGCTGCTTACCGATGATGAACGCCCGCTCGTCTTCGGCAAAGACGGCCATCTCGAATACAAAGACCGCGAAGGCCGCGAGAAACTGGTGAAGGAACGGGAAAAGGAGGCCGGAAAATGACCGACCTGCTCACTCCTTTCCACTACGACTACATGCTGAAGGCCATCTTGGTCAGCGGACTCATCGGCGGCGTGTGCGCGTTTTTGTCTTGCTTCATCACGCTCAAAGGCTGGTCACTGATGGGCGATGCGCTGTCTCATGCGGTGGTGCCCGGCGTGTCGCTGGCTTGGCTCGTGGGGCTTCCATTCTCCGTCGGTGCATTCGTCGCGGGTATTCTGGCGGCGCTGAGCATGGGCTGGGTAAAGCGGCATACTCGACTGCGTGAAGACGCGGTGATCGGAGTGATCTTCACGAGCTGGTTCGCGCTGGGTTTGCTGCTGCTTTCGCTCTATCCGAGCAATCTGAATCTGCGCACGATCATCTTTGGCAACATCCTTGCCATCTCCGATCCCGACATTCTGCAGGTGCTCATCATTTCGGGAATCTCGATCCTCGTGCTCACCCTGAAGTGGCGTGATCTGCTGCTCTACTGCTTCGATGAATCACACGCCCGTAGCCTCGGGATGAACACCTCGTTCCTCCACTTTCTGCTGCTCTCCCTGCTCGCTGCCACCGCCGTCGCCGCGCTGCAAACCGTCGGAGCCTGCCTTGTCGTTGCCATGCTGGTGACGCCGGGCGCCACTGCTTATTTGCTGACGGATCGCTTTGGCAAAATGCTCATCATTGCGACGATCACTGGTCTGCTCTGCGGTGTCTTGGGCGCGTATGGTAGCTACTTTTTAAATGGCTCCACCGGCGGCTGTATCGTGGTGTTGCAGACACTGGTCTTCCTCGTCGTGCTGTTCCTCGCTCCCAAACATGGTCTGCTTGCCGCACGCAGGCAGCGTCGCATCGCCGCCATGTCATGAACCTCCTCACCCCGTTTCAATACAGCTTCATGAACGAGGCGCTGATGATCAGCGCGCTCGTCGGGGCCGTGTGTGCGGTGCTCTCCTGTTATCTTGTTCTGAAAGGCTGGTCGCTCATGGGCGATGCCATCTCTCATGCCGTGCTTCCTGGCATCGTCGCGGCCTACAGCATGGGCCTGCCACTGGCTGTCGGCGCTTTTGCCTCAGGCCTGCTCTGCGCTGTCGCCACCGGCTGGATCAAATCGAGCACTCGTATCAAAGAAGACACCGTGATGGGCATCGTCTTCACCGGATTGTTTGCGCTTGGGCTGGTGATGTTCACCAAGATCCAGACGGAGGCGCATCTGAATCACATTTTGTTCGGCAACATCCTTGGCATCGAGCGTGATGACATGATTCAGACCATCATCGCCGCCAGCGTGACGCTAGTCGTCGTGCTGGTGATGCGGAAAGACTTGCTGCTGTTTTGCTTCGATGCCGCTCATGCCCGCGCCATCGGCCTGAACACATCCATGCTCTACTATGTGCTGCTGTCCCTGCTGGCAGGCACCATCGTCGCTTCGTTGCAGTCCGTGGGCATCATCCTCGTCGTCGCCATGCTTGTGACGCCGGGCTGCACCGCGCGTCTGCTCACGGATCGCTTTGATCGAATGCTCCTCATCGCTGTCGCCTCATCCGTGCTAGCGAGCTGCATCGGTGTCTATGTCAGCTTCTTTATCAACGGAGCCACTGGAGCCTGTATCGTGCTGGCTCAGGCTCTCTTGTTTGCCCTAGCTCTACTATTAGGCCCGAAGCACGGCCTGATCGCCCGCCGCTTCCGCGCGTGAAATGAGGGATCACGGCACATCCAGATCGAGTGCTTCGATGGTTTTGATCAGTGCTGGGGTGCCGTTGTGGTCGCTAGCTCCGACTCCGAAGTGGCCTTCTTCAAGGGTCGAGTCGGTGACTGTTCCGAGCACGTTGCCATTGATTCACGCCAGCGCCTCAGGTGCCTTGCGGTGTCGTTCTAGGCACAGGCACTGTGGCATCGAGATCTTCAATGAATAAAGCCTCAGTCATAAAGGTCGGCACTGCGGCATTCGCGAGAATTTGCCACCTGTGCGGAAGAGAAAATCAGGATTCCGCAGAAAGTCTGTCACGAACGACAGGCAAACTCGTAAAGCATTTGGGTGAAGATCTATTTTGATTCACCCAGACGTCGCGGGTGCTGCTGCTCGCCCTGCTAGCATTGCCGCAGTTTCATGCGCTATCTCTGTGAATAGCCGATCATGCCGCCCTTACTGCACGCTCTGCATCAGTTGCGCGTGCTGTGCTGAGAATTCCCAGGCCAGTTGCTCCCTGTGTGCAAGATGCACCCTTTACTTGGCAAAGGCTTGCTTTAGATACGCGATCTCTTCACTCACTTTGTCCCGATCGAACACGGTCTGTGCTATGTCGGATTCGAGCATTTCACGATAGTCTCTGAGCAGGCGATTCAGGGCCACACGCAGCGCGCCGCTGCTCAGTCCGAGTGAGTAAGCCATCGCGACACCATCTTCTCCGCGTAGGCTGCCGCTGCCGCAAAGAACAGGGCGCAGGACATCAAAAACATGCTCTTTGCCGATAAGGGCATACTTCTCCCGAACACGCTGGAGTGCGCCGATCAGTAGGTCTTGAGCCCATTTGCGTTCGAAGATGCGGTCTGGCGAGTCCTCATTGGAAAAGCGCTCTTTTTGGTAGTGCTCCAGATTCTCGTTATGGATGCCGCTTTCGAGGCTGGTTTCCTCACTATGACTGTGTTGGCACGTCCAATTAGTCAGAAAACGCTTGAGGCTAACGAGTAGGAAAGTGCGCAACTTGCCTTTTGATTCATCCGCAGTCTGAAATGAATCTAGGCGTAGGAATTTGGCCAGGAAGTCGTGCAGCGCGTCCTCCGCATCGTGATGGCTGAGTCCGCGCAGGCGGATGTAGCAGTAGAGTGGGTAGTGATATTGAGCGCAAAGGTCATCCAGCGCGCGGCGGACCATCTTTTCATCCCGACTGTGCAGCTGGGCGATGACTGTCCAGCGTGTAACGGGCATCTGGCCCGCATCTGGTGGACGCGCTGGTTGATTCATTTCCAACAATCAAACCAAGAAGGCCGCCATGCGCAAGGAGATGGTTCTTAAGCATGAATTTTCTGCTCACTGGGTCGGCCTAATCATGCCCTGAGGCTGCTCCAAAGCCTGGCGCTTTTCAGGAATGCGCTGCATCAGAGGAAGCTTCAGTTTGTCTTCCAGATTTTTGATCTGCTCGATCACACTGGGCTGCCGCTGCTTCTTATAATAGGCGGTCTTCAGGAGTGTGTAGGCCTTCTGCCACAATTCCGGGTCAGAGGTCTGCGCATACTGATAACCAGCGAATCGCGCATAGCGGTCATTGTGACTGATGCGGTGTACTTCCAGGTAACACTCGGCGGCCTTCTTCGGATCATGCACTCGGCGGTCGTAAATCTCTGCCAGCGCGTTCCAAAGCCGTGCATCATCTGGCAAGAAGCGCAGGCCTTCGTTCAAGATGTCGATGCCACGCTGAATGTAATCCGCGTAGAATTTGCCGCGCACCATAGGCTCGATGTCTTCATTGTAGAGGTAGCTTGAGGCGGCGTTGTAAGCCATGTGCCATGAGGCTTCGTCCCAGTAGTTTTGATAGCGCGGTTGTAGCCGCGTGGTGATCTGAAAAAGGCTGTCCACCTTGGCCCACTCGATGTTTTCCCAGGCCCGATATGCCCGCAGATAGGTGATGCTGGCGATGAGTGAACGCAGTCCGCCCAGCGCTGCGGCAAAGCTCATCTGCCCCACGCTTTCGCGGATGCCCAAGTCGATCGGTTTACTCAGCAGTTTCGCCGCTCGCAGGTGCTGCGTGACCGACTCCTCCAGCGGCAACTTCACGCTGCCGAGGAGGAGCAAAACAACCAGAGCTTGGAGGTGGCGCTTCATCAGAGTTCTTTCTCCACAAAGAGCAGGTGAGAGACGACCGAGTAGCCGACGAGATACAGCGCTGTCGTGCCGAGCATGAGGCCGATGCTGGCAGACGAAACGAGTTCGCCATTGATCACATTATCCACCACATCAAACACGCCAAGATCAGGAGTAACGATGGCGAGAAGGGCAGACAGCAGCTTCTCAATCACGTTGGAAAAGTGGCCCTGAAGGAAGTACTCGCGGATCAGTGACTGCCCGTGACCGATGATGGTGACACAGAAGGTGATGACGACCGTGAACAGAGTGCTGGTGGAAAAGCAGGAGATCATCAGCGCTAGCGCTGCGATCACTGAGGCTTTCAAAAAAATCGCTAGCACACCGAAATGGACATTCCATGTGAGGCCCTGTTTACCAACGAACTCATTCAACTGCGCGACAGCTTCTGGCGTGGCCACGCCTTCTTGCTTCAAGGCGCCGATGGACTGAGCCAGCACCATCGTCTGCCGTAACCAGAGAACCGCACTGAAAGCGATGTCCATGAGGATCAAGCCCACGCCGATCAGCACCAGCACACCGAGCAGCTTGCCGAGCAGGTATTCGAAACGCGGCACAGGTTTCGACAAGATGGTGTAGAGCGTACGGTCCTCCAGATCGCGTGGCAGCAGGAGTGATGTGGCAACGATGGCGATGACGATGCTGAAGATTTGCAAAGCCCCGAATGACACGTCCTTCAGCAGCTTCAATTGCTGCTCAGGATTCATCACCGGAAACGCAAAACCAGCACCGACAACGATGACACAAAAGACCAGCAGGAAGGCCAAGATCTTCATGCGCACGAGCTGCGTGACCGTGGCCGATGCGAGTGTCCAAATACGGGCTGGGGAGAAAGAAGAATACTTCATCACTTGGTTTCCTCCGTGGCTTCGAGAAATAGGCGCTCCAGCGTCGTGCGTGAGTGGCCTGAGCGGACGAGCTTGGCTCCGCCGCCTTGGGTTTCGATGAGTGTTTTGATCTGCGCGAGAAGTTCGGGTGAGGCATCCGCCAGCACGAGTTCGGTTTCATTTTCCACGGCAATCAGGTCTTCAAGCCGACCTTCACGAACCATGCGGCCATGCGCCATGATGCCGACACGGTCACAGACCTCCTGGATCTGCTCTAGCAGATGACTGGTCACCAGCACCGTGATGCCGCGCTCCTTGAAGCCCATGATCAAATCGCGAATTTTGCGTGAGCCTGCGGGGTCCACACCAGCGGTCGGTTCATCGAGCACGATCAGCCGTGGCTGATGCAGCAGCGCCTGGGCTAGACCGAGCCTTTGCAGCATGCCTTTCGAGAAGCCTGACACGCGCCGATCAGCAGCATCTTCTAATCCGGTCATCACGAGCATCTCGCGCGCTTTCTCTTTGAGATCGCGACCGCTCATGCTACACAAGCGACCGTAAAACATGAGCGTCTCCAGGCCGTTGAGATGCTTGTAAAAATAGGGGTTCTCCGGCAGGAAGCCCACATCACGTCGGCTTTCCACTTCCGTGCTGGATTTGCCAAAGATGGATGTCCTGCCCTGAGTCGGTGAGAGCAGTCCGAGGATGGCTTTCATCGTCGTCGATTTACCGGAGCCATTCGGACCGATCAGGCCATAGACCTCACCCGGCTGCACCGTGAGGGAAAGATCGCGCACGGCCACAAAGGCCTGCTTGCCCAATCCCGATTTGAAAACCTTGGTCAAGTTCTCAACGGTGACGGCTGGGGGTGATGGAGCGGGTTCCGGCATGGGCACAGAATCAAGGGAAGCGCTGCCTCCCTGTCAATGCAGCACAAGCAAAGCTTCCACTTTAGATGTCCCTGACAACAGGGCGCACCGCCTTCACAGCCTCCGCATACTTCACGCCTGAAGCCATCCCGCGATACCTTGCCAAAACCGTCTTCGATTCCACCGCAGCCTCTTTCTGAATATCCAAAGGACCATTGCGAACAAAGGCCATCAGTCCGCCGAGCCATTCCACAGCAGCAGGCCATTCGTCACTGACATCGACATAAGTATCAGGCGTGAAGTCGATCGTGTGACCTGGGCCATTGTCATACCAATAAACTTCCGAAGGGCTGCGCACCTGATCGCGCCCGAGCAAGCGCGCAGGCTGGTAAAGCGCCGCATGGCAGATCGCTGAGGCCGCCTCGTGATCTGGATGCCGGTCGCGCGGCCAGAGCATGAAAGCCGTGTCAGGCTTCACATCCGCCACCACTTCAGCTACCGCACGCTTGGCGGCCAGAGTCGCCTCGAATCCCATGGAGGAATAGTTCAAGAAGCGCATCTCGATGCCTCGTTCCTTTGCCATGTCGATGCTCTTTTGCTTGAGTGCCTCCTCGCGTCCTTTCACTGGCGGCCAGTTGGCGTAGTCACCGATCAGGCTGAGAATCACCACCCGCTGATGCTGCCGCACCGCCTTCAAAAGAATGCCCGGCAGCCCATACGGACAGTCATCATAATGGGCACCGATAGCGAGGATGGTTTTGGGCATGGTAGTTTCAAAGAACGTCCATCAACCCACCGCACTTCCAACCGCCTATGACTTCTTCGGCCGCACCTTGATCTCTACGCGGCGGTTCAGGCCCTGCTCTTCGACGCTGCCTAGAGTGTTGACGATGGGTTTGCTTTTGCCCATGCCGGCGGCCTGGATGCGGTCGGTGCCGAGCTTTAGAGAAGCGCGCAGCCATTCGACCACGGCGTTTGCGCGGCGCATGCTGAGTTCAAGATTGTAGTCCTCTCCGCCAAAGCTGTCCGTGTGACCTTCGACGATGAAGAGTGAGTTGGGATTCTTTTGAATGAGGAAGCCGAGCTTCATCAGACTCAGACGTGCACCCTCGGCGAGTTGATCGCTGCCGTATTCAAAGAGCAGGTCCGTGGGCATCAGGATCGGAGCCGTACTGCCCCCCATCGTTCCACCACCGCCGAGCAGATCATCCAGATTACTGAAACCTTTGACTCGCGTGCCTGCTGCATCACCGCCTTGGCCCTGCTTTTTGACTTCATCCAGCAGCTTCATGTCCACGCTGCCACTGTCGCCAGGATCGAGAGCGCCTGCATCGAGCAGCATTTGTTTTTCAGAGACTGGCTTCGACAGAACATCACGTCGCACGCTCGCCATCGCGCTCGCAAAATCGGGCGCTGCCATCGCCTGCGGGGCCAGCAGGGCGGCCATGTCCTTCATCGCACCACCGGCTGCGCGTCCATCGCCAGGATCGCTAGCGCGGAGGAAATTGGTCACGTCCTTCACGTTCGGCGTCAGGTCGATCTCCTGATTCTCAGGGATCATCTGCGCCTTGTCGAAGTTGTCGAGATTGGCCTCAAAGGACTTGATGTCAGGCTTGTTTCCCGGCGCGATCAGCTCGGGGATTTCCTGGATGGCCTTTTGCTCCTGAAGCAGCTTTGGGTCGATCTTGATGCGCTCAGGCAGCTTTCTTTCCTGCACCGGCTGGGCATTGCCACCAAGCACGAGGCTGATTTTATCAAAGCTCACCAGCAGCAGCCCATGAAGCAAGACTGAGAGGATCAAGGCAAACATGATCCACCACTTCAGACTCCAGTCGTCACGGGAGCGAAAGGCGGCGCGGGGAGTGCTGCTCCAAGCGGAGGATGAGGTGACGTTGGCCATGAAAGTCGCGGAGCATAACACGGCCCAGATCAGAACGACATTGCATTTTCAACGACCTCATCAGTCAACTTCATGACCTGCCTGAGTAAAATCTCCTTTGCCAAGCCGAAGGGGGCAGGTAAGGACAGATTCCAAATTATGAGCAAAAAAAGTGACTTCGGATTGATCGGCCTCGCTGTGATGGGCCAAAACCTCGTTCTCAACGTGGAAAGCCGCGGCTTCCAAGTGAGCGTCTATAACCGCACCACCAGCGTGACGGATGAATTCATCGCCAAGCACCCCGGCAAAGCCCTTGTCGGTGCCCACACTCTGGAAGAATTCGTCCAGAGCCTGGCCATGCCACGCAAGATTCACATCATGGTTAAATCCACCGCTGTCGCCGATTCTGATCGCGATGCCGTGGACGCCGTGATCGAGCAACTCATACCGCTCCTCGCTAAAGACGACATCATCATCGATGGTGGCAATAGCTTCTACAAGACCACCGAGCGCCGCGACGTGTATCTCGCTGAGAAAGGCCTCCGCTTCATCGGCGCAGGCGTCTCCGGCGGTGAAGAAGGTGCCCGCAAAGGCCCCTCCATCATGCCCGGCGGTCCTGCCAGCACTTGGGAGGTCATGAAGCCCATCTTTGAATCCATCGCCGCCAAAGTCGATGGCGAGCCCTGCGTCATCCACATCGGTCCCGGCGGTGCGGGTCACTATGTGAAGATGATCCACAACGGCATCGAGTATGGCGACATGCAGCTCATCTGCGAAGCCTACAACATCTTCAAGCACGCAGGCTTCACCACCGACGAGATGGCCGCCATCTTCAACGAATGGAATGAAGGTGCCATGCAGAGCTACCTCATCCAGATCTCTGGCAAAGCGCTCGAACAGAAAGATCCTGAGACCGGCGCGTCCATCGTCGAACTCATCGTCGATAAAGCTGGCCAGAAAGGCACCGGACAGTGGACGCTCATGAACGCAGCGGAAAACGGCATCGTCATCAGCACCATCAACGCCGCTGTCGAAGCCCGCATCCTCAGTTCCAAGAAGAAAGCCCGTGTCGCCGCCAGCAAGCTGCTCACCGGCCCAGCGGTCAATATCACCACAGCCAAAGCCGAGCTCGTGAAGAAAGTTCACGACGCCCTCTACGCCTCGAAAATCATCAGCTACGCCCAGGGTCTTGATCTCATCAAATCCATGGGGGAAGCCAAGAAGTGGGGCCTCGACCTCGGTCGCATCGCCAGCATCTGGCGCGGCGGTTGCATCATCCGTGCCCGCTTCCTCAACAGCATCACCGATGCCTATCGTGAGAATCCCGAGCTGAGCAATCTCATGCTCGCCCCGTTCTTCATCGACGTGCTCACCCAGACCCAGCAGAACTGGCGCGAAGTGGTTAGCCTCGCCACGCTGAACGGCATCCCATGTCCGGCCTTCTCCGCTTCCCTCGGCTACTACGACAGCTACCGCGCCGAGCGCCTCCCCGCCAACCTTCTGCAAGCCCAGCGCGACTTCTTCGGTGCCCACACCTACGAGCGTACCGACAAGCCCGAAGGCCAGATGTTCCATACCGATTGGCCTGAGGTGATCGGGTAACTCAAAAAAGGAACTCGGGCACCCCCGCCCGCATCGTTAAATCAATTCAAGGCGGCCGAGGTAACTTGGCCGCCTTTTTTCATTTCTATCTCGCCACAATGATGCTCGTGGTGGAGGCCGAGTTGGGGACTTGGGGTGAGCTGGGATCAGGCCATCTTTATCGCAGCAACGTTTATCAAATCCTGCGCGCCAGGGTCAATGGCCGCAGTTCACATTTTCTTCTGGTGGATCGGTGTCGCGGATCTCAGCGGCGTCTTTGAGTTGCTCGATCAGTTCGTTGAATTTCTTGTCCTTGAACTCTTCGATCATGCGCTGACGCACGGCCTCTTGTACGGTTTCAAAGGGCATGGCTTCTGGTGGCTTGCAGCCGAGCACAGTGCAGATGTGAAAACCGAGCTGTGTGTGGAAGACGGGGCTGATTTCTCCTTCCTTCATGGAGAAGGCGATGGTCTCGAACTCCTCCATAAACTCGCCACGCTTGAACCAGCCGAGATCGATCTGCTGCTGGTCATCAGCGCGGTGCTCTTCAGCGAGTTGCATGAAGTCCGCTCCATCGAGTAACTGCTTCCGCACAGCGCGCATGGCGGCATAGACTTCTTCACGACTTTTTGCGCCTTGCAGGCTCTTGGTGATGTGGGCTGCGTGGACTTGCTCCTCGGTCATGTAGTGCTGCGTGTTGGCGTCGTAGTAGGCGCGCAGTTCAGCTTCGGTCGGCACTGGCTCTGGGCCATAGGCTTCGCCGAGCAGTTTATCCAGCCGCACTCCGCCTTCCACGTTCACACGCACCACGGCCTCATCCTTGTGCGGCATGCCGATGTTCATGTAAAACTGCTCCTCTCCACCAGCCAGCTCAATGAGCTTGTTCAGGCGCTCGGTGACATCATTTTGATCGACCTCTGGCACGCGCCTTTTGGCCTCTTGGCTAAGCAGCACGCGGGAGATGATGTTGTCCTTGGCGTAACCACGAAACTCCATGTCGCGCTCACAGCAGGACACTTGGAGCGTGCGCTCATAGTGCCCCTTCACGTTGCGGAATTCTCCATCGATGATTTCGTCGTCCACTTCTTCGCTATTGATAATCAGTGCCATGCGCGGATGGGGAACGCGATGACAGCTCTGCGCAAGGCGAAAGTGCTACTCGGAAGCCAGGGCCGAATCATCTATGAGAGGCGCTGGCGGCACGGCAGGCAATGGCGCGACGACATTCACATTCCAGGGGCGGAAACGCTCGAAGATGCCTGGAGCCAGCTCCTTTGAGGTCTCATAGCCACGGCGCAGCATCTCCATTTTGGCATCAATGTTATCGACGTGATGCAGAGCCACCGCTTCAGGTGTCTTTGGCAGCACCGGCGAGCCAAATTCATACTGACCGTGATGCGAGGCGATGAGGTGTAGCATGTGTAAGCGCACCATTTCACTCGCAGGCTCTAGCATCGCCCACTCAGCTGCTTCGGGTCGCTCGTGCATGTCGCGCCAGAGTTTGTTCAGCAGCTCCAGGCCGAGCGTGATGTGGCCGAGCATCTCACCGTGAAGCTGATGCGGCATGGCAAAGCTATTCTCGGGATAGGAGTTCTCCCAAAGCTTGCCGCAATCGTGAAACAAGACGCCGGCGATCAGCAGGTCACGATTCAAATGCGGATACACACCCGCGATGGCCGCCGCGCAGCGCATCATTTGTGCCACATGCTCCACCAGTCCGCCACGCCGCGCGTGATGATTTTCCCGCGCCGCAGCGGTGCGGCGGAAGCGCTCGCCATGCTTTTCCAGAAATAGGCTGCATAGGCAGCGCAGCCGCGGATCACTGAGCGCGGAGACGTAGCTCTCGATGTCTCTAAAGTCAGCCTGCTGGCGGGCCGCCAGATCAGCATCGCCCGCGAGCAGATCGTGTTTTTCCTCCTCAGAGAGCGGTCTCATCCGTGCCTGTCGCGGCTCGATGCCGTACTTGCCCGTGTCCATCCACTGGGCCGTGATTTCGACAAAAGTGCCGCGCTGCAGCGTGCGCACCTCGGGGAAGAGTGGGTTGTTATCAAAGATACGCCAGACCATGGAATCGCCCGCATCAGCCAGCTTCACCTCGAGAAAGGGCGCACCCGTAGAAGTCTGCTTTTCACTACGATGATCCACTTGAACATGCACCGCATAGGGCTGTGGCGAGGGGCCCGCCACTTGGCGGAGTTGCGTGAGGGTGAGCCGATCCGGCGCGTCGTGGCTTAAGTCATCCATGCATCTAGTGAAGGTAGAAACGCGGAAAGAGCAAAGCCGAAAGCTCGGAGCATAGCTTACGCATGGACGGAGCGATGAATGGCAGTGCTCTTGTTATTGCTTTCAGATGAGCCAAGACACGAGTCCCGATCCGTGAAGCAGATATCCCATGCGGAAGGAACCCCTGATATTACATTTGTATATTTTCATTCGTAAGACCTTTAGACTTGGCTTTCCGCAGGAACGGCATCTTGCGCGGTTGTGTGCTGCATGTATCGCCAGAGATGATTTTGACTCCGCCTGCCAGCGCTATTGGCTTCAAAGAATGGTCCTATGTCTGCGACTCGCTCACTCAGGGGGTGCAGACGCTCGTGTTGCGCAAAGGCGGCATTCATGAGGGGCACGGCGGCTTTGAGTGGAAACATCGCGGCTTCTTTCTCTTTCCCACTTGGTTTCACACGCAGGGGGAAAAGCTCCGTTGGGTGCCAGAGAATGCACAGCGCTCCTTCCCGCCGGAAGAGGAGCGTACATGCGTGGACATCGATGGCTACGCCACACTGGAGCAGGTGTGGAAAGTCACCGAATGGACTAGAATGGAGGCACTGGCTCCACTCCACATTTGGAATGAAGACGTCGTGCGTGAGCGCTTCATTTATGATGATGAAAGCTGCCTGCACATCGCCCTCGTACGTGCCTACAAGCTGCCACGGCGCTGGACTTTCCCTTATGCAAAGAGCTACGGTGGCTGCCGCTCCTGGGTGAATCTGCCAGATGAAGGCTGCGCACTTCTGGAATCCGCCACCCCCGCACTCTGTGATGCCGCGTGGCAGGAGAGTGCCGCGCGACTCCACGCCATTTTGGATTGAGACCGATCAGCCGATCTCCACTTTACCATCCACACGCTTGGTGAAGCGGTGCAGCAGTGCGCCGTCCACGCCATGATGAGCAAAGATCAGCGCGTCTGATTGCACGCTGATATGGGTGAATCCGTGAACATCTTTGCCATATGGCATCGTCCGTTCAGGGTGCTCCAGTTTGCGCGTCTTCGCCCCGCCGCCACCGGAGAGAATGTGGGAGGTGAATTTCCCGTCCATCTCCAAATGCTGGAGATCGTGGTCATGACCGCAGAGGTAGGCGTGGACGTGGTGCTTTTGCAGCAAAGGCTTCCATTGAGCTATGATCGGTTTGGTATCGCCATGATCACCGTTGGAATAAATGGGGTGATGGCCGACGACGATGGTGAAGGGCGCGCGTGGTTTGGCGAGTTCGACTTTGAGCCACTCAAGCTGAGCCTTTTCTTCCTCCACAGTCATTGAGGCTCGGGTGTATTTGCCAGTCTTCTGATCCTTGCCACTGACATCACGCAGATTGCTATCGAGGAAAATCAGCGTGAGCAGCGGTTGGCCGCCGCCGAGATCGACTCGATACCATTTGTTCGGCATCTTCCAGCGCACATCAGCCTGCTTTGCATAGGCGAGCTGAGTCCTCTCACCAGCCTTGTTGTCGTGGTAGTCGTGATTGCCGAGCACCACATACTGCGGGCAGGGGAAGGCACTCTGGGGGTACATGGCCTCAATGTCTGTCTGCCAACGCTTCGACTCGACCGTGAATGGGGCCGACTCACCCGGAACTGATTTGCCCTTAACCTTCGGCATGGGATTTGTGGCTCCATAAAAGTTATCTCCAATGAGTAGCAACGCATCCGGCTTGAGGTTGTTTTTGACCGCAAAATCCTGCATCGCTTTGGCCACCGCCTTCTGATCAGTCGCGCCTGTGCCGAAGTCACCGATCGCCAGGAAGTTCAGCCCACTTTTGGCGACCTCTGCCAGCGTGCGGCGTGGTAGCAGATTCAGCGCCATGACAGCGCTGGAACAAAAGAGTGTCTTGAGCGCGCGGCGACGGGAAACGGTATTCATGAGCTACCTGAAACGAGGCTCAGATCGTGATCTTACGATTGCGTGCCGTGATCGGCCAGCGCGCCGTCGCACGGCTATTTTCGATGACCACCGCCTCACCATGCATGGACACCGTGGGGCACACATGGCGCGGGATGCCATGCAGCGCCTGACCGACGAGAAACTCATGCGCACGCTCCGTCTCCAGCACTAGATGCTCCTCGCTTTGCATGAGCGCAGTCGCGTCAGGCAGTTCCTCAAAACGTACACGCGGATGCGGGTTCTCCGGTGCCACCGACTTGTGACCGAGATCAAGCGTCAGGCGGTTCACACCCGGCTTGCTGATCACACGTGCCAGCAGCACAGCGGCGGGCAGGAAAGGCAGATCGGGGAGTTTATCTCCATAGCCAAAGTCCCACAGCACCGTCGTGCCCGGACTGCATGTGCGGTCCGTCTGAGTGGCATGAATGCCAAACGTAGGCGAGCCACCCGCCACGAGTTCGCTGACGATTACACCCTCACCCTGGAGCCTTTTTCTGAATTCTAGGATCGGCGCAAAAGACTCCTCACAGCGCTGGCGGCGCACCTCTAGTTCAGCGTCATGAATGTGGCCGTCATAAGCATGCAGACCGCGGAAAAGCACACGCGGCGCGTCCTTCATCACATGCACCAGATAAGCCGCAGCCTCTCCAGGCACGATGCCCGTGCGGCTCATGCCGCAGTCGAGTTCGAGAAATAAACCCAGGAGCACACCATGCTGCTGGGCCGCAGAGGCCACCGTTCGGATCGTCTCCTCATTATCGGCGATACTTGAAAACTGCGTTTGCGGATACTTCAGCGCCAGCTCCGCCAGACGATGTGCATTTGGCCCCACGCAGGGCATCGCCAGCATCGCATCCGCCGCGCCACCCATCGCGCACATCTCCACCTCAGCGATGGTGGAGCACTTAAACTTCGTGATCCCAAGCTCCACCTGACGCTCGATGAGTGGCAGCAGCTTGTGCGTCTTCACATGCGGCCGCAACCGCTCCGCACCCCCAGCAATCTGCACCATCAGTTGCAGATTGTGCTCGATACGGTCGCGATAAAGCAACAGCGCCGGCGAAGGAATTTCATTTTCATTGTCGATGTGGAACCAAGCGTGGGCAGACATGAGGAGTAGTGGGTAAAACGGCCCTCAGATGCAAGAGTGTCTGCCGCAATCAGCAAGCGATTGTTTGCCGCCTATTGTGACCGCTTTTTCTCCGCCCATTGGCGCGTGCGGTAGTGCCGAAACGCAAACAACAGCGTCAGGTAGGCTCGCACCGCCGTTTCCGAGATGAGCCGCCCCCACCACGAATCGCCAAATTGATAAGTGACCGTGTCACGCATTACACACCCGTTGCCACTTGGCTCAAAGCGATGCTCGTGGATGAACACTCGAAACGGGCCTTTCACGATCTCATCCACCAGTAGATGCGGTGGCTGTACCGTGCGCCAGCGGCAGGTCCAGTGCATCGGGATGATCCACCAGTCACGGCAATGCAGCTCGATCATGCGGCCTTCCAGTGCCGGGCCATCCGTCTTTAATCTCACCAGCTTCAGGGTTGGCGGCATCACCACCGTCAGATTGTGTGGATCACTGTGAAAGGCAAACATCGTCTCCGCGCTAGCGGAGAGCGGGGTGCTGGTGCGGAATGTAGAAAGCATAGTTGGCTAATGAAAACTTAGGGCAATAAGATCTACGAGGCATAGCCCCCGAAAGGTCCACACAAGCGTGCGCTACCAGTTCGAACTGACGAGGTAACAATCTCAAAATTGTCTCGTATGCAGCAACACCAGCGTGCAGGCATCTTCAGTCGAGATTCCCGCAGCTTCCAGTTTCGTGGCGAGTCTGGCATTCTCCGCACCTGGGTTATAGATCACCCGCCGAGGTTTTAGAAAGATGAGCTTGTCAGCAAGATCGGCTGAGATGGCAGGGCCGACATACATCGTCACTGTATCCACCACCCCTGTGATGTCAGACAGATCCGCCACCACCGCCATGCCCTTGATCTCTTTCAGGCACGGATGCACCGGCACCACCTCATGCCGATAGTGGCTCAGTAGAGTCAGCGCCTTGTGCGCAAAGCGGTCAGGTTTGTCACTGGCTCCGACAACGACCACACGTTGAGTGGCAGTAGCGCTCATGAGTGATCGAGATCCTTTTCATCCAGATGAAAAACGTGCAGCGCACGATGGGCTGCCGGGGTTAGAACGATGCCCATCACCGAGATAAAAACCAGCCCACTGAACAGCGCATACGCACTGGCAAAAAGCTTCGCATCATCATTGGGCAGCTCTCCGACCGGCCCCATGCCGCCCAGAATCATTGAAGCATTCAGGATCGAGTCCACCCACGAGAATCCAGCGATGCTGTGATATCCCAAAATGCCCAGTAGGAGGGCAAACGCGATCACGCCGATGGCCAGCATGAGAAACAGGATCAGCCGCTTCAGAAACACATGACGCGGAGCGATAGGGTCTTGGCGTGACTCAAGCATGACCCTGATGCTGCCAGTCACCGCTCATTTGCCAAGATAAAACTCGGCAAGCTGTCAAAGCTTGAGTGCCTACCTATTCCTGATCGGCTCAGACGAATAGCGCGCTCCAAGGATCCGCTGGTAGTTTCGGCACCTGCACGAAATTTGCGCCCGACCGCAGAGAACATCTTTCTGTTGATGCACACCTGCGACGTGCGCAGGCAGCGCCTCATTCCCTCACCGCTCAGTGACAATGTCCGGCACACAAATATCGTGCTCCTCGGACGGAATGTTCGGCAGTAATTGCATCTGAAAGGCGATGCCGATGAGCTGCGCCCTGACCTCTGGCCGCGACAGCAGGCGATCATAAAAACCACCGCCACGGCCCAAGCGCGCGCCGATGCTCTGGGCAAAGGCGAGCCCTGGGACAAGAATCACATCCAGCGACTCAAGTGGCAGCACCTCCGATCCCACAGGTTCCCACACGCCGAGCGGGCCGCGTTTCAAATCGTGTTCGTCGCGCACCTCCACGGGCTGCAGCTCCGTGCCTGAAACGGTGAACATCACCACCCGCCAGCCGCGCTCACGCAGCCAGGGAAGGAAGGTGGATACGAAGTCCGGCTCGCTGCGCAAACCGCCGAAGATGGCCACCGTTCCAGGTTTATCCCAAAGCTCCGACCGCGCCTGCAACCGCGTCACGAGCTGAGCCGTCCATGCTGCAAGCGTGCTTTCCCGCACGGCGCGAAGAAGGGCGCGCATTGAACGCCGCACCCCAGCCTTTGTCCATGAATCGTCATTCCCCGCCATCATCAGGCGGGCATCCTGCGCTTCCTGCCCCACTCTGCCAAGATGGAAGGCAAAGATTTTCAGGGTTGTCAGCCGAAGCATTGGCCTTTAGGATTTTCTCATTAAAGGCTTATTCGCCCCATGATTCACGACCCCGCACCGGACCACGGTGGGCCTCCTCTCCTGAGCCGCCCTGAGAGGAAGAGCTTCTCCTTTTCCCGCCGCGTTGAAGATGGAAACCAGGTCGGGCTGCGGCCAACCGAAGGCTGGCGACAGCGCAATCTGCAATTTCTCGGGGAGGTGCTCATCCCCACCCTACTGGCTCCGCGCAAGCCCAGCCATTTCTTCGACGGTGTGCCCCTGGCTGACTCGGATCAAATCGGTGTCACCTGGCTCGGACATGCCGGCTTCTTTGCTCAAATGGCTGGCATGAATCTAATCATCGACCCCAACTGGGCGCTCTGGCATGGTCCGGTGAAGCGCGTTCGCCACCCCTGCCTGTGGGCGGGTGATCTGCCGCCCACCGAGCTGGTGCTCATCACCCACGCCCACTTTGATCACCTGCATCTGCCCAGCCTGCGCCGCATAGCGCGCGGGCAGCCCATCATCGTGCCCAAGGGTGTCGGCAGCCTCGTCAAGCGCTGTGGTTTTGGAGAAATCACCGAGCTCGATACCTGGCAGCGCGCTCACTATCGCGATCTGCACATCACACTCACTCCTGCACGGCACTGGGGTGCCCGCATGATCCACGACACGCACCGCAGCTTTGGCGGCTATCTCATCGAAAGCACTGAGCGCACGCTCTTCCATTGTGGTGACAGCTCCATGTTCGAAGGTTTTAAGGAGATCGGTCAAAGAGCCAGCATCGATCTCGCGCTCATGCCAATCGGTGCCTACGATGCGCCGAGCGGTCGCCCCGTTCACATGAATCCTGAAGAGGCGCTCGATGCCTTCGAGATGCTCCGCGCCCAGCATCTCGTGCCCATGCATCACGACACTTTCCCGCTGGGTGGCGAGCCCATTCACGAACCTGCCGAGCGCCTTGCCCGCGCCGCCGTTCAACGTCAGCTCGAAGACCGCGTCCGCATCCTGCTCGAAGGTGAGACTGCTCTGTATTGAGCGTTAAAAGATGGCCCTTGGTTCCAGTGAACTCTGTGGCAGACTGCACGCCATGAGCATCTCAATCGCTCTTCAACCTGTATCCTGGCAACGCATGGCACAAGGCATCGACGACGTGAAACAACGGCTCGAACGTGCCGCTTCAGCGCTGGAGCGGCTTGGCGTCCGCTACGCAGTGGTCGGCGGTAATGCCGTGGCCGCCTGGGTTTCTCGTGTGGATGCAGCCGCCGTGCGCAACACGCGCGACGTGGACATCCTCCTGCGCCGCGAAGACATGGAGCAGGCTCGCGCCGCGCTGGAGTCAGCGGGCTTTGTTCATCGCCGCGTCGCCTCGCTCGGAAAAGCGGCGTCTATGGATGTGTTCCTGGATGGCCCTGACGCGAAAGTGCGCGACGCCGTGCATGTTCTCTGGGCTGGTGAAAAAGCCGTACCCGATGCCGTCGAGTCCACGCCTGAACTTGGACAAACCGAGTCCGCCGAAGGCTTTGAGCTTGTGCCCTTGGAAGACCTCGTGCGCATGAAACTCATCTCCTTTCGCGACAAAGACCGCATGCACCTGCGGGATCTTATTTCCGTCGGTCTTGTTGATGCCGAGTGGCCTAGTCGTTTTCCAGCCTCGCTGGCCCAACGGCTTCAGGTTATCCTGGAAGACCCCGAAGGCTAAGCGCCCTTCGTCCGCTCCAGCGCGCGATTCCAGCCTGCCAGCAACGATTTGCTCTGAGCGGCTTTCATCGTTGAAATAAAACGCTTTTCCGACTGCCATTGCGTGGCGATTTCAGCGAGGTTTTTCCAATAGCCCACGCCCAATCCAGCGAGGTAGGCCGCGCCGAGTGCCGTCGTTTCCGTGACCACCGGACGCACCACGGGCACACCGAGCAGATCGGCCTGAAATTGCATGAGCAGGTTGTTGTTGCTCGCACCGCCATCGACACGCAGCTCACGCAATTTCACCCCGGCATCAGCCTGCATCGCGTGGAGGATGTCCGTCACTTGATAGGCGATTCCTTCCAGTGCGGCTCTCGCGATGTGCGCCTTCGACGTGCCGCGTGTTATGCCGCAGAGAATTCCACGCGCGTGCTGATCCCAATGCGGTGCGCCGAGCCCGGCAAACGCGGGCACGAGAAACACACCACCTGTATCAGGCACCTTCGCCGCCAGAGCTTCGATGTCAGAGGACTTCTTGATGATGCCCAGCCCATCGCGCAGCCACTGCACCACGGCACCGGCGATGAAGACACTGCCTTCCACCGCATACTCAATTTCACCGCCACTGAGCTGCCAGGCCACTGTCGTTAGTAGATTATTTTTTGATTCGATCCGCTTCGCTCCCGTGTGCATGAGCATGAAGCAGCCGGTGCCATACGTGTTCTTCACCATACCCGGCTTCGTGCAGACCTGTCCAAACAACGCCGCCTGTTGGTCCCCCGCGATCCCGGCGATGGGGATGCTGCCGCCAAGCAATGTCGTCTCCCCAAACACACCGCTGGAGGCCTTCACTTCCGGCAACGCTGTAGCAGGTACGCCAAAGAGCTTTAACAAATCCTTGTCCCATTCGCCTTTGCCAATGTTGAAGAGCATCGTGCGTGAGGCATTACTCACATCCGTGGCGTGGACTTTCCCACCCGTCAGATTCCACAGCAGCCAACTGTCGATCGTGCCAAAAGCAAGATTTCCGGTTTTCGCCAGTGCCTTGGCTTCCGGTACATGTTGGAGGAACCAGTGCATCTTCGTCGCCGAAAAATAGGCATCGATGACCAGCCCCGTCTTCTCGCGAATCATCGATGCCGCGCCCTTCGCCTTCAGTTTGTCACAATAGCCAGCCGTCCGCCGGTCCTGCCACACGATGGCCTTGCCGACCGGCTTCCCGGTCTTCTTGTCCCAGGCCACTGTCGTCTCCCGCTGATTCGTGATGCCGATGGCGGCAATGTCCTTTGCCTTCAGTTTTGCTTTTTTCAGCACCTCCTGCGCCGTGCGCAGTTGGGTGCTCCAGATCTCCTCCGCATCATGCTCCACCCAGCCCGGCTTTGGGTAATGCTGCGTGAACTCCCGCTGCGCCGTGGCTATCACTTTGCCCGTGTGATCGAAAACAATGCTGCGGCTGCTGGTCGTGCCCTGGTCGAGTGCGAGGATGTATTTCATGGCGGCGATTCTTCACATCACCGCCGCCATGACAAGCCTTCTGCTCTTTTTTTCGGGCGGCCCAGCACGTCGTCCTTCGTCGTGAGAGCGACGGCGACGACTTGGTCGATGAGTTCCTGTGGGATTTTGAGATCCTTCAGCGTGTTCACGAGGTTTTCAGCAATGGCGTTGAAGTGAACCTCCGTGAGGCCCATGCCGTCGTGCGCTTTGCGCATGTCTTTACCGGTCCAGGGCAGGGGACCACCCAAGGCGGCCGAGAGGAATTCCTTCTGCTTCCGGCGATGCCAAAGCTGGCGATTAAAGGGAGAATCAGTTTCATGGTTGGTTAGGGCTGCCAGTGGTTGTCCGGCGGTAGAGAGCAAACGCGGCGGCCACCAGCGGGTGCGTGCCGATCTTGTGCTCCTGTGGGCGGCGCTTGCTTGCAGTGGCGAGTGACAGCGCTGGTGAGCTATCGTCTATCTGCGGAGGCCAAGTATGCCGCCGCACTGCATGACTGCAAAGCCGCCCTCCGCTGCCTGCGTGCTCATGCCAAGGAACTCAAGCTCGACCCCGAGCGCATCGGCTGCATGGGCGGCTCCGCTAACGGGCATTTGTTCGGCCTGACGGCGATGACGACCCGACAGGCCGAGTTCAAGGTAGGTGGCGCATAGAGATGATGGAGAATCACAAAGCTCTCGGCATCGATACCGCCGTTCACACGCTCAAGGATGCCCCGCAGCCCTATCGGATGAGTGATCCCTGGTGCGCGCAGACGGTGGACACCGCTGCCACCTTCTTCAAAAAGCATCAGGGTGAGCCGGTGATGAAATGAGAGTTCGAGCGTGTGGTGCTTGCGCTGAGTTGAGCCTCTGCCACACTCGGCGCCTCTATGTCCACCATCGTTGTCGCCCAGAAGAACGGAGTCGCCTGCATCGGCGCAGATACCATGAGCTGCCTCGGCTCGCTGCGTCAGAAGGCGCATCACATCGTCAATAAAACCAAGATCACCAAGATCGCCGATAGCTACATCGGCCTGACCGGCACCTCGGCGAGTTTGGTGGTGATGAACAGCTACTTCGCTAACCCCGAGCGCCCGCGTGATTTCTCAGGCACAGACGCGATCTTCGAGACCTTCCGCCACGCGCATCATTGGATGAAGGCCGAGTACTTTATGACCACCATGGCCTCGAAAGAAGAAGAGTATGAGACCACTCAGTTCTACGGCCTCGTCGCCAATCCTCACGGCATCTTCGCCCTCTACTCCTACCGCAGCGCGCAACAGTTCCATAAATTCTGGGCCGCTGGCTCAGGCCGCGACTACGCCCTCGGCGCCATGCAGAGCGTCTATGATCAGTGTGATGATGTCGTGGATATCGTCAAAGCCGGTCTGAGTGCTTCCGCCGAGTTTGACAGCGCTACCGGCGCACCTTTTGAGATCCACAAGTGTGATCTAGCAACTGCACCAGCCAAGCCAACCAAGAAGACGCGCAAAAGTTAATCTCATGAAATCCCATCTCCTCCCATTCTTCCTCATCACGGCAGCTCTCGCCGACGGTCCTAAAGACAACCTCGCTGAAAATGTGCGGCCCGTGCCGCCTCCTGGCGTCGCGGTGCCTGAGGCTGATGCGAAAGCGCTGATGCAGGGTTTGTCGGAACTGCGCGCGGCCATTGATGCGGCAGTGAAGGCCCAGGCAAAGAACCCGAAGCTGGCGGATCTGCTGCCAGATGTGGAGATCTATTTCAAGGCTGTGGATTGGGCACTCAAGCACAACGAGGTCCACAAACTGACGGAGATCAAGTCAGCGCAGGAAGCTCTCGCTGAAGGCAAGCAGCGCGCGGAACAGCTCAAAAATGGCCAGTCACCATGGACCACGCAGAAGGGACTCGTCGTGCGCGGCTATCGGTCCAAAATCGACGCCTCGGTGCAGCCTTATGGCATGGTGATTCCTGAGAGCTATAGCGGTGCGCAGTCGCGTCTCGATGCTTGGTGTCATGGTCGTGGCGAGACGCTCAGCGAGCTGGGCTTTATCGACCAACGTCGCAAGCAGGTGGGCAATATCGCGCCGGCAAACGCGCTCGTTTTGCACCCGTATGGCCGCTACTGCTGCGCGAACAAATTTGCTGGTGAGGTCGATCTGATCGAGGCGTTGGAACACGCGAAGAAGTTTTACGCCATCGATGAAGATCGCACGATCGTCCGTGGTTTCAGCATGGGCGGTGCCGCCGCGTGGCAGTTCGCCGTGAACTACGCCGAGAAGTGGTGTGCAGCGAACCCTGGCGCGGGCTTTGCTGAGACACCGGAGTTTCTAAATGTCTTCCAAACAGAAGATGTGTCCAAAGTGCCCGTGTATGAGAAGACGCTCTGGCATTGGTACAACGCGACCGACAGCGCGCTGAATCTCTTCCACGTACCGACCGTGGCCTACAGCGGCGAGATCGATAAGCAAAAGCAGGCCGCCGACATCATGGAGAAGTACCTGCGCATGGAAAACATCGACCTGGAGCATATCATAGGCCCACAAACCGGGCATAAGATTCATCCAGACTCGCTGATCGAAGTCGAGAAGCGCCTGGCAGCGATCGCCGCCGTCGGACGTGACCGCACACCGCGCGAAGTTCACTTCGCCACCTGGTTCTTGCGATATAACACGATGCACTGGATCACGGTCGATGAACTGGAGAAGCAATGGGAGCGCACCCGCATCCATGCCGAAATCACCGGCGATGCCGAGGTCACGATCAAAACGCAGAACACCACCGCGCTAACCATCAACATGCTTCCTGGCCATTGCCCGCTGAGTGTCCGTGAGAAACCGACCGTGAAGATCGACGGCACATCGCTCGAAGTCCTGCGACCAAAATCTGATCGCTCATGGCTGGTCCATTTGCGCCGCATCGGCGGCAAGTGGCAGCAGACACTGACGGCTCATGAAGACGGTAAGCTCGTGAAGCAGCACGGCCTTTCCGGCCCGATTGATGATGCTTTCATGGATAGCTTTTTGTTTGTGAAGCCCACAGGCGCAGCGCTGAATGAGAAGGTTGGCGCGTGGTCGAAGGCGGAGATGGAACGCGCCGTGTTTGAGTGGCGGCGTCAGTTCCGTGGTGATGCACCAGCCAAGGATGACAAGGCAATCAGCGATGCCGACATCGCCGCCAACAACCTTGTTTTGTGGGGTGATCCACAGAGCAATACGGTGCTCGCAAAGATCATCGGCAAGCTGCCGATCATTTGGACCAAGGACAAGCTCATCGCCAACGGCAAGACTTACGATGCTGCGAATCATGCGCCCGTCCTCGTCTATCCGAATCCGCTGAACCCAAAGCGCTACATCGTCATCAACAGCAGTTTTACTTATCGCGAATACGACTACCTGAACAACGCCCGCCAGGTCGCCAAGCTGCCGGACTGGGCGGTGGTCGATCTCAATCAGCCAAAGACCGCCCGCTCGCCGGGTGGCATTCCTGATGCGGGTTTCTTTGATGAAGCCTGGCAGTGGAAAAAATAGTCTGGAGCAAACGTTGCTTCGTGCGTTGTAATCGCCGCTGTTATGAAATTGCTCACCCTTTGCCTCCTGCTTCCCGTTCTGGCGCTCGCCCAGACGGCGGAGAAACCGAAGAAGCTTGCATCGTCCATGCCGGAGGGTTTTCACGAGTTGAAGATCGGTGATGCAGCGCCGGACTTCGATCTGCTCGGCATTGATGAAGAGAAGCACACGCTCAAAGAATATGCGGATGCCGATCTGCTCATGATCGCTTTTCTCAGCAATCATTGCCCGACCTCACAGGCCGTCGAGGGGCGCATCAAGAAGCTGGTGAAGGAGTACAAAAGCCAAGGTCTGCAACTCGTGGCGATCAATCCCAATGATCCAGCGGCACTGCGAGCCGATGAGCTGGGGTACTCAATCTACAACGACAGCTTCCCCGAGATGAAGCGGCACGCGAAGGAGCAGGAGTTTACCTTCCCCTACCTCTATGATGGCGAGACGCAGAAGATCACGCTGGCCTATGGCGGCTTGGCCACTCCGCACGTTTTGATTTTCGATAAAGAGCGCAAACTCCGCTATCAAGGCCGGCTCGATGACTCGCGCTACGCGGATGAGTCCACCGTGACTGCACCCGATGCGCGCAACGCCCTCGATGCGCTGCTTGCTGGCAAGCCCGTGCCGGTGGAAGTAACGAAACCGCATGGCTGCTCGACGAAGTGGCTCGACAAGCGCGCCCAAGTCACCGCCGATAACGAGAAGTGGGAAAAGGGTGAAGTCGATGTGGAACTGATCGATGCCAAAGGCGTGGCGGCACTGCGCAAGAATGACACGAACAAGGTGCGCATGTTCAACGTCTGGGCCACTTGGTGCGGGCCGTGTGTGAAGGAGTTTCCTGAACTCGTCGCCACCTCACGGAAGTTTGGCCTGCGGGAGTTCGAGTTCATCAGCATCAGTCTCGATTCACCAGAGACCATCGGTGAAGTGAAGGCTTTTCTGGAGAAGCATAACGCAATCGTGCCGGATAAAATCAAGCCCTCGCTGAAGGCCGAAGGACGCAAAGGCAATGCGTATGTTTTTAACGAATCAAACACCGATGGCCTGATCCAAGCACTCGATCCCGAGTGGCCCGGCCCGATCCCTTACACGATCGTCGTCGCGCCTGACGGCGAGGTCATTTTCCGCCACAATGGTATCGTCGATGGTGATGAACTGCGGTCGAAGATTCTTGAGAAGATGGGCCGTTTCTTTGTGCCCGAAAAAACCACACCATGAGACTGCTCCTCGCCCTTGCCTTGATCACCCTCACTGCTTCCGCGCAGGAAGCTGTGAATCCGAACCAACTCTTTCGCGAAGGCGTGCAGGCTTTCTACGAGGCGAAGCCGAAAGAGTCGGTGGCGGCTTTTGATAAGCTGATCGCAATCGCCCCAGAGTCGAAGCCGCAGCTCTGGCAGCGCGGGCTGTCACTTTACTATGCGGGCGACTACAAAGCCGGGCGTGAGCAGTTTGAAACGCATCAAACGGTGAACACGGCGGATGTAGAAAATGCGGCGTGGCACTTCATCTGCGTGGCACGCGCCGAGAGTGTGGAGGCGGCGCGAAAGGCGCTGATTCCCATCGAAGGCGACACACGCGTGCCGATGAAGCAGGTGCATGAACTCTTTGCTGGTAAAGGCACGGTCGAAGATGTGCTCAAAGCGGCTGAGTCTGGCGAAGGCGATTCCTTGAAGGATCACCGCTGCTATGCGCACCTCTATCTAGGCCTCTACTTTGAAGCGCTCGGTGATGCCGCGAAGGCCAAGGAGCACATGCTCAAAGCAGCCAAAGATTATCGGATGGATCACTACATGGGCAAGTGCGCCCAGGTGCATGTGAAAGTGCGCGGCTGGTGATCGGTGTTTAGAGTAGCTTCTTGCGCTTGAACCACCAGATGGGGATGAGGGCGGAGATGACAAGAACGCAGATGACTAGCGGATAGGCCCAGGGCTGCTTCAGCTCAGGCATGTGCTCGAAGTTCATGCCGTAGATGCTGGCGATGAGTGTCGGCGGCATGAACAGCACGCTGGCGATGGTGAAGATCTTGATGATCTGATTCTGCTGGATGTTGATGAGGCCAAGCGTGGATTCGAGCAGAAATGTCATCTCCTGAGTCTGCTGATTCGTGTAGTCATCGAGTGACTTGACGTCACGCATGACGCTTCGAAATTGGGCGGCCAGATCACCTCGCATCCAGGTGGCAGCGTTGTTGAGGAAGAACTGCAACATGCGGTTCACGCTGAGCAAGCTTTCACGCAGATTGGCGACGAGAGCGCTGCGGCGACCGAGCGTTTTAACAACATCCGCCAGATCTTTTTCCACAGCGGCATTAGCGCGATGTGGATCGAGGCGGAAGACATCACGACCGACTTTTTTCAAATCAGATTCGACGGTCTGCAAGGCATCCGCAATGCGGGCGACGATCAACTCACAGAGCTGGAGAAAAACCGCGTCGCTCGACATGGGGCAGGTGCAGTGTTTTTTCACTTGATCGGCCAGCACCCGAAAGGCCATGGGGTCGGCATAGCGGACAGTGGTGAGACAGTCCTGGGCGAGTACGAACGAGATGGCCGTGGTATCTGGATAGGGCGTGTCGAGTCCGACCGGAATCCACGCGGTCATGTAGAGCGCGCCTTTCTCCATGTAGAGTCGGCTGGACTCTTCGATCTCCTGCATTTCTTCACGCGTTGGCAGGGAGTATTCGAGCCAGCTTTCGGCCTCCAGCTCTTCGGAGCGTGAGGGGTTCAGCAGGTCGAGATAAACGAGATTGTCCGGGAAGGGACGGATTTTTTCGTCGTTCCAGTCGATGAGCTGGCCTTGTGATGTGATGAGTCGGACCATGCGGGAGGGAGCGCGATTGTAGCGGCGATGCTCAGGTGTGCCATTGAAAAGGCGGTGAGTGCTCAGATCACTGAAGGAACCGCAGGAAGGCTAATGCGGTAGCCGCGTTCGCGGATCAAAATGAGCGTTCCTTCGAGAACTTCAACACACGCAGGTGTGAGATCATGAAGCAGGATGATTGACCTTGGCTGCATGGTTTTGCCGATACGTTTTAGAATGAGTGAAACATCACTTTCCACGGTATCGAAGCCACGACAATTCCAGATCATCATGGTCAGTCCAAGGGCGTGCAGGGGTGGGTGCAAGAAGAGATTATGATGGCCCGCTGGCGGACGAAACCATGCTGGGGCGTGGCCTAGAATAGGGGTGAGTGTTTGCTGGCAGCCGGCGACCTCTGCCCACATGCGCTGGGGGTGCAGGAACCAAAAGCTGGCGGCGGGGTGCGTCTGCGAATGATTGCCGATGCCGTGACCGCGACGTGCGATTTCACGGACGAGTTCGGGGTGGCGCGCGGCGCGGTCGCCGATGAGGAAGAACAGGGCTTTTGCCTGATGCAGATCAAGCACATCGAGCAAGCGCGGGGTGGTATCAGGATCAGGGCCGTCGTCGATGGTGAGGCAGACGCTGTCATCTGGCAGGGTGCTGACGAGCGGGCCAAACAACGTGCAGCGTGGAATGAGTGTGCCGATAACAATGATCAAAAAGGTCAGGCAAAAAATGACGGCAACAATTTGCCAGTGCCCGGTGCTGAGTAGCAGCAGGCAGGCGACGCCTGGAAGCAGACTCAGCATCAATCGCGTGCGGCTCTGCTGCTGGCAGGTGTCTGGTGGCGGCGGGATCATGCGGACTTCGGGGTGACGAGTGGCTCAAAGACGAACCATTGGTCCCAGTGCTGCTGGATGTAGTCGTGCATGATGGGAATCCAGATTTTGCCAAGATCATCCGCGCGTATTTTGGTGCGACCATCGTAAAAGCAGTCGCCGATATGAATGCGATATTTGAGACAGCCGAGGCGCTCCAGAAAGATCGGGATGCAAGGTGCGCTGGAGATCTCTGCCAGCACCAGTGGGCCACGCGGTATCTTATAGGTGCAGCCAGCGTGACTGATGGCGACGGGAGACACACCGGTGATCACGCGGTCCCCTTGCACGGCTACGACTTCTCCTGCCCTGAGGACGCGGCAGAGCTCCAGCCCGAGGTGACTGTCGGCGATGCTGTAATGCACGCGGAGCAGCGGATTCTCCTGCTCTGTGCGGCGTAGCTCAGCCTCACGCAGCAATTGCATGTCCTTCGATTTCTCGGGCGCGCGGACCGTATGTAGAGCGCGGCCTAGTTTCGTGGTGAACAAAGTCGCGCCTACGTCGTAATTCCCGCTGTGAATCGTAAAAATTAAGACACCTCCCGGAATTGCACGCAGGGCATCGAAGTGCTCGACGTACGGGATGTCCCAGGTCACCTCTCGGCGGAAATGCATGTGCCAGAGGCGGTCCAAATAAGTGAGCGCAAACTCAAGAAACACCTGGTAGCCCGCCCACCAGCGGCGCAGTGGGCCAAAGCTGGGCTTGAGGGCGGTGAGATTTCCCTTTACCGCCGCGCGCTGTGGGCCTGCCAGCAGATAGACCAGCAGGGTGATCGGGCGGACCATGATCAAGGCGATCCAGGTCGGTGTGAATCGCATCACGCGCAGAAGTTGCTGCGTCCAAAAAGCCCCATGCAAACCCGCGTTCTGTGGAGGCGGAACTTGCGTAGCTAGGGGTTTAGCGGTTTCTTCAGCGATAATCGGCGGCGCTCAGCAGCATGGCGGTCAGAGCTTTTATCTCTTGCTTGAGACGCCCTCTATTAAAACCTTTGCCCAGACAAGAAGACTAGTCAAAACATGAAAGACCCATCTCCTACAGACTACGATGTGATTATCATCGGCGGTGCCTTCAGCGCTGCCTCTTCAGCGCTGCTGTTGAAACGTGATACGCCTGACCTGAAGGTGCTCGTGGTGGAGCGCACGACGGAGTTTGACCGCAAGGTCGGTGAGAGCACTTCTGAAGTCGGCGCCTGCTTTCTGACTCGTGTCCTGCATCTGGGAAATTACCTCAACGCGCATCATTACCAGAAGCATGGGCTGCGGATGTGGTTCTGCAAAAAGCCTGACGACACGGTGGAGGACTGCACCGAGTTGGGGCCGAAGTTTCAAAGCCGCCTGCCGACCTATCAACTCGATCGCGCTCTCCTTGATCAACATGTGCTCGATCTCGCTGTCGAGGCGGGTGCTGAGCTGCTGAGACCGGCGACGATCCGCGAGATTACTCTAGCTGAGGCAGATGAAAACCACTGCGTCAGCCTGACCACCGCTGCAGGCGAAAGCAAAACCTTCACAGCACGCTGGGTCATCGATGGCTCTGGGCGTGCTGCCGTTTTGTCAAAGAAGCTGGGCTTATACCGCCAGCTCGGAGATGAGCATCCCACCTCGTCCATCTGGTGCCGCTATCGCAAAGTGAACACGCTCGACAGCCACAAAAGCCGCAAGCGGCATCCGGTGCTCATGCAGAATGTCAAAGCCTCACGCAGCAGTGCCACGAATCATCTCATGGGTCGCGGTTGGTGGGTGTGGATCATCCCACTTTCAAACGGTGACTTTAGTGTCGGCATCGTTTGGGATCGTAGCGTTTTCACCTTGCCAGAGGGGCCATCACTCACGTCACGCATGCACGCGCATGTCATGGCTCACCCCGTCGGGCGGCTCATGTTTGAAGAGGCCGAACCGATCGAAGGCGACACATTTTATTACAAAGGTCTGCCCTACTACACAGAGCAGATGGCGGGGAATCGCTGGGCCATGGTGGGAGATGCGGCGGGCTTCATCGACCCGCTCTATAGCCAGGGCTTGGACTACTGCGGGCACACGGTTTGTGCCGTCACAAAAATGATCAAGCGTGCCCACATGGGGGAAGATGTGAGCGCCACCGCTGAGTATCTCAAAGGCGCGTACAAGCGCAGTTACCGCCTGTGGTTTGAGAGCCTCTACAAAGGCAAGTATGAGTACTTGGGGGATGCCGAACTGGTGCGCATTTCGTTCATCATGGATATCGGCACTTACTTTGTCGGTCCTGTGCGTCTGGTTTATGAAACCCCAGATACGGAGTGGCCGCTGCTGCCCTATGACGGGCCGATGGGAAACCTTTTTGCGAAGTTCATGGCCCTCTACAATCGCCGCCTCCATGCGATGGCGAAGAAGCGTCTGGCCAAAGGCACCTATGGCGCTTGGAACAACGGCATGGACCTGACTCTGGGCCAAAGCTACACGCCAAATTTAACGGCCTTCCGCTTTCTGCGCTGGGGAATTCGTCTCTGGCTCGTCGCCGAGCTGCGCACGATCTTTAGCCGTGCGAAAGCGGTGCCTGTGATGGAGTCTATGCCGGTGCGTGAAAAGGTCAGCGCTGTGCTGTGAAGCGAGTCTGAAGCGTCTCTCGAATCCCAAGAGAACACTTGCGGAGATTCTAGGCTCTGGGAGAGTCACATCTCCTTCCTAGACGCCCCTTACCCCTGCCCATGATACGCCTTTTTTCCTTTGCCAAGTGCACGCCTATTCCGCGCACGCCTACGGCTTCGGATAGCGTTTCCGGCTGGGCTCAACTGACTTATCCGACGTCTCTAGAACTCTCGCAGATGATCAAGCAAGTCGTCAAGCGACGCAGACAGCGCCTAGCCCGAGCACACGCATGAGCAACACGACTCCAGTTACCTGCCCCACCTGCTTTGAAGAGTTCGAGGTGCCCGCCCCTTTCATCGACGAAGTGCCCAGTGATGTGGACTACGATTGCGAGGTCTGCTGCCGCCCCATGCGCATCAGTTTCGAGGAGTGTGATGGCGAGGTCATCGGCAACGCCTACGGGCTTGGCGATTGATTCTTCATCGAAAGCTCATTTTGGAGTTTCCTTTCATCAAGTTTCCAGATTCAATCATCGCCGCCCCCCGACATGCGTCTCCTTCTCTGTCTCCTCACATTCAGCGTCATCTCTGCTCACGCGCAGTTTGATGTTACGATGAAACTCCCGCGTCCAAATTTCATGGCACTGGAAGCCATCGACGCCACCGTCACCATCACCAACCGCACCGGTGCCGAAGCCGTGCTCGGTGGGCCAGGCCGGGCCGAGTGGCTTTCCTTTGAAATGACCACCAGCGAAGGTCAGCAACTCACGACCATGGACGTGTCTGGCGCCGAGTTGGTGCAAATCCCCCCTGGTGGCACCATCGCACGCAAAGTCACCGTGACAGATGCGTATGCACCCTCAGAGGTCGGCAATTACGCCATCACAGCGCGCGTCTTGCACGCGCCCAGTGGCGACTATTATGCCAGCAACCGCACACGTTTCAGCATCGTCGATGCCAAGCCTCTCTGGGAGCAAAGCTACGGTGTGCCTGCTGGTTTTAAAGATGCTGGTAAGCCGCGTAAATACAGCCTCTCCGTGTTCCGTGATGTCGATAGCACGTCCCTCTACTTCCGTCTCATCGACGACAAATCGAGTGATCGACTCCGCACCTTCCGCCTCGGACCGCTGAGCATGGTTCATGACCCCCAGATCGCCATCGATGCGACGAATCAACTGCAAGTCCTCTTCATGGCGCAGCCGCAGCTCTTTGCCCACGCCATCGTCGCACCGGATGGAGTGTTGAAAAAGATGGCCTATTATAGACAGAAAGGCAGTGATCGGCCCATGATGGTTCAGTCCGTGAAAGGCACCTTCGAGATTGCTGGCGGCGAGTACTTTGACCCCTCTGCCCCCGCCGCCATAAAGCCCAAAGTTGGCGGCAAAGGAGTTTCTGAAAAACCTCCCGGACTCTGATTTATTCCCGACCAAGTAGCTCGCGCAACTTCCGGCGCAGAGTCGCGCGGTTCATCTTCAGCGCAGCCGCTAAGCGCGTGGGCTTGTCATCAAAGCGCACCAGTAGGCTAGCCAGCATCTGCTTCTCGACTTGAGCGAGCAGGGCCTCGTATTCCGGCAGCGCTTCATCTGGACCCGTGACGCGCATGTCCAGCCAGGCCGTCAGCGCGCGATTCAATGCGGCGTCGAGGTGATTGCTCGCGCCGTCTTGGATTGATGCCGCGACTGCCGCAGGCAGATGCCGTGGCAGCACGAGTGAGTTCGGGCATACAGCCGCCGCGTGCTGCATCGCCGCTCCCAGCTCACGCACATGGCCTGGCCAAGCATGGGCTTTTAGATATAGCAGCGTCTCAGGAGCTAAAATTAATTCACGCTGAGGAGCCGCGCGGCCCAACAAAAAGCAGGCCAAAGCAGCAATGTCCTCCACACGATCCGAAAGCGCAGGCAGGCATACTTGTAGCACCGCTAGCTGATAATACAGATCCTCACGGAAGCGCCCCGCGGTTATCAGTTCCGCCAATATCGCCGATGAAGTGGCGAGTACACGCCGATCGCTTTCGGTGATCATTCGCGACACTAGTGCCTGCAGTGGCAGTGGCAGCGAGCCGATCTCTTCAATCAGCAGCGAACTGCCACGAGCCTCCTCAAATGCATGCATCAGCGCCTTTTCCATCTCTGCCTCCGGCCACTCATCCGCACGAAAAATCACCCATGGCGCTGAGGCTTTTGCGCTGTTTCGGTGGATCACCTGAGCCGCCAGCGTCTTCCCAGAACCACGCGGCCCACTGAGCAGCACCGGCGCGTCAGCCGCACAGGCTTGGGCGATCACGGCAAAGCAGCGCTGCATCCCTGGCGCAGCGCCAATCATCAGCGCCTGATCAGCGCCTGACTTCACGGGCACGTCTGACTTTTCCATCGGCAAGGGTTGCAAAAGAGCACGCAGACAGGGCTGCATATCGGCCAGATTCAGAGGCTTCAAGAAATAGTCATGCGCACCAAGTCGTCGTGCCTCCAGCGCGTTCTCCAGTGTGCCATGAGCCGTGATGATCAGGATCGGTGGTGGCTCCGGCTCTGCACGCAGAGTGGCCAGAACCTTCAGCCCGCTCATGTCTGGCAGACCTATGTCTAGGAGCACCAGATCAAAGTGTTGCTTCTTCGCTTTCTCAATCCCGCCCTGACCTGATGCCGCGACCACTGGCTCCGCTCCCAGCCGACGGACCACCGTCGAGAGCGCAGCGGCTAGGGCGTATTCGTCTTCGATGATCAGGACGCGAGACATGGTGGGGTAAAAAGACGAATGAAGAATGGTTCAGGTCATTTGCAATTCAATCACCACCACCGCGCCACCGTCTGGGTGGTTTTTGAGCACGATCGAACCACCATGAGCAGTAATGATCTCCTGCACCACATTCAGGCCGACGCCCATGCCGCCCTCCTTTTCGGAGAAGAATAAATCAGCGCCATGAGCCAGCGCGGCCTCAGAAAAACCTGTGCCACTGTCTTGGAAAAGAAGGCCACCAAGTGTGATCTCGATGCGGAGATCTCCGCCGCGCGGCATGGCTTGGATCGCATTGAGCATCACATTTCTAAACGCCTGCTGAAGCCGCGCCCGATCCCCCAGCAGCCGCGCCTGCCCGAGCGTGGCATTTGCGTGAACATTAACTCCAGCATGATCGGCCTGCGCTCGCAGTGTCTCTATCGTTTCGGCTAGCACTTCACCAAGATCCAAGCTCTGCATCTTTGGCGGCACTGGGCGTGTGAGATACAGCCATTGATTCACCAACCCCTCGATCACCTTTGCCTCAGCCTGCACATGCTGGAGCGACTGCACCGACTCTGCATCCAGCGCCGTCACATCCATGAGTTGCGTGTGCAGTTGGATAGCGGCCAGCGGGTTTTTAATCTCATGCGCTAGGCCCGTAGCCACACGCCCAAGCATGGCCATGCGCTCAGACTGCGCACGCTTCTCCCGCTCATCGAGCAGCCCATCCCGTGCCTGCGTCAGCACTCGCGCCAGCTCACCGATCTCATCCCGGCGCGCAGTTTCCGCAGGCACATGCGACTTGGATTCAAAGAGGCCGCCAAGTCCACGAGTCAGCCGCGCCACCGGCCGGACGACTTGACCTGCGATCACCCAGCCAAGCGCGGCAGAAAGCAGCCAGAAAGCCAGCAGCGCATTCCGAGTCGCCGGATGCCACAAGCTCAAAGTCGCCTCTGGTGCTAACCGCACGAAAACCATATCATGACGAGCATCCAAACGCAAAACGAGCCACTGCTGCCCGCCAGCTAGAGTGCGCACCTCATTGCGCGGCGCCTTTTTCAGCACATGCAGCGCATCATTTGCGAGCGTGGGTTCGAAGTTGCCTTCTGCGTCCCGGAAATAAATATCCATGTGCAGGAGTAACCGCAGATCCTCTGCCAGCTTCGCACTGCGTGGCAGATTCATCCGCTGCACAAAATCCGCATCTGTATGTGCCAGTCGCAGAAACACCCGCTCCTCCTCCGCCTGTTGTTGGAGCTGTAACCAAGCCAGCAGAAGCAACGACCCAACCACTACAAACGCCGCAAATACCCCCACAAACCTCGTGGCGAGGCTGCGGCGTGGAGAGAAACTAAAAGCACTGATCATTCGCCCCAGAATGGCAAAGGCTCACCCCCAATGACAGAGCAAAATGATCGGATTCTGGGAGCGGTCTTCAGTTAAGTACTTTGAAAACTAGCCTTGGAGTATCACTTTGCGGACTTCCAGTTTTTCACAAACTCAAGGCTGGCTTTCACCTCGGGGAGATTGTTCTCCCAGTTGTGCTCATACTCAGCGTGCAGCGGGCCGGGGAAACCGATCTCTTTATAGGCGCTCAACACGGCGGGAATGTCGGACATGCCAGTGCCCCAGATGGTGTCATGTGCTTTGGGATCGCCAAAGGCGATGAGGTCTTTGATGTGGCTGTCAAAGATGCGGCCTTTGAGCAGGCGTATGGCATCGACGGGCTTCACGCCTGAGCGCACCCAGTGACCGATGTCGGCACAGGAGCCCATGCGAGCATCGCGATCCTTGACGAGGCTCAGCACATACTCCGGGTCCCAATAGCGATAAGCACGGTCGAGCGGGCGCTTGGGATGATTGTGGATTGCCATCTTGATGTCATATTCTTTCACCATTTTCTCGATGAGGTCGAAGGCGTCTTCAGCGGGCTCGCTGACGACGATACCAATCTCCATGTCCTTGCAGAAGTCGAAAATTTTGCGGCAGTCGGCTTCGTCGTTTTTCAGCTTTACAACGCCGTATCCAGCAGATGTGAGCCCGAGTGCTTTGAGCTTCGCCTTCACCGGCGCGCGCTGCTCGACGGTGGTGTTGTGGTCGAACTTTAATTTTTCGTCCACCCTCTTATCCAGCACCTGGCCGGGGAAGAACTCGACTGTCTTGCCACCTGCGGCAGCGATTTTATCCAGTGCCTCCATCAGGTCGAACATGCGGAAGGTATAGGCCTGACAGCCCGCGAAAAATTCGCCCACTTTGGCGGATTCAGGAATCGGCGCTGCAAAACTAGAAGCAGCAATGAGAGATAGGATGAAAAGGATTTTCTTCATGGGCCGAAGTGAACGACTGGCCCTTGGAATTCCTTACATGCCGACTTGATTGAAAAATTCGAGTGCGCGGCGATCATGCCAGGGTTGTAGGCCATTCTGAAAGTCGAGAAAGCCGACATGCCCGCCGTGATCAGGTGCCTCTAAATGGAGATGCGCGCTGTTTTTCGCCAGTTCTTCTGGAAATGAGGGTGTGGCTAACAATGGATCATTCCGAGCGTTCAGCAGGAGCGTCGGCACAGTAATGTTTGAGAGATGTGGCAGCGAACTCGCGCGCGCCCAATAGTCTGCGGCATTGCTGAAACCGTGTAGCGGGGCGGTGATTCGCTCGTCGAACTCGCTCAAGGTGCGTACGGCGCGGATGCCATCGCGACCTGTTAGCATCACTCGCAGTTCGGGGAAGCGTTGCGCTTTTCTTAGCACCTTGGCCTTAAGGGAACTCAAGAAGTGCTGCTGATACAGCCGGTTCCCCGGCACATCATCAATCATACGAGCGCTGGAGGCGAGATCTGCCGGAGCGGAAATGGCGATGACGGCACAGACGGCGGGATGCGCTGGAGCCTCGCCCACACACTTCAGGCTTAGGTTTGCTCCGAGACTGAACCCGATGAGGGCGACACGCTCATGCGTCTTCGCCGCGTGCTCGATGATCTGTCGTAGATCACTTGTTTCACCGCTGTGATAAAAGCGGATGAGTCGGTTTTCGATCCCGCCACAGCCGCGATAATTCCACGCCAGCACATCCCACCCTGCCTGATGCAGCGTGCGCGTCATGCTGCGGATGTAAACTCCCTGCACCGAGCCTTCGAGTCCGTGAGAAAGCACCGCCAGCGGGCTCGGCGACTCATGCCGCCACCGGCGCAGCTCCAGGAAATCACCATCGGCTAATTCGAGTCGTTCACTCTTCTGCCACGGCTGAAATCGTTGCGGCAAAAGTGAAGGCAAAATGGTCTGCACATGCCCGCCGTTCAGCCAGCGCGGCGGGTGGTAATCAGATGATAGCAGTGGCATGGAGCAGACTCAGAGAGGGTGATGAATGACGCGTCTCTGAGCACAGTTTGGATTCAGCCAGCGACGCACACCTATTTGTTCACAGGAGGAACCGCTCCGCTAAAATCAGATCCGCTGGAAAAGTGATCTTCGGATTCGGCGCGGTGTTTTCGACCACAAAAACGGGCACGCCAATGTGCTGCATAGCCGAGACTTCATCCGTCACCAGAGCGCCATCACGAATCACCGCCTCGTAGGCGCGCACGAGCAGTTCCTTGGCAAAAACCTGCGGCGTTTCCATGACCCAGACGCCCGTGCGGTCGAGCGATTCGGTGATGCAACCACTGGCATCTGCGCGCTTGATCGTCTCCGTCATCGGCCGTGCGCAGGCTGCCACCTGCTGCTCACGCGCGGCGTTGATGCATTTGGAAATTTGTGTCGGCGTGATCAGCGGACGGGCCCCGTCGTGCACTGCAATGACTTTCGTCTGCGTTGAGCAGGCCTGAATTCCCGCCCATACCGACAAATGCCGCTCCGCTCCGCCTGCGATCACGGCGACGAGTTTGGAAAGTCCGCCCGCCTGCTGCCAGTGCGAGATTTGCTCCCGCACCTCATCTCCACCGACGACGATGATTTCACTCACGTCGGCACAAGCCTGAAATTGCCCCAGCGTCCGCCGTAGCACCGGCACTCCAGCCAGCGGTGCCAGGAGTTTATTAAACCCCATCCTCCGGCTACTACCTGCGGCGACGATAATGGCGGAAGTCATGGATTATTGCAGCCTCTTCGCTACCTCGCTGGACAGCGCGCGGTTATCAGCGCGGCCTTCGGAGCGTTCACCGAGCACTTTCATAACGTTGCCCATGTCCTTCTTGGTGGTGGCACCGAGTTCGACGATGACCATCTCGACCAGTTTCACCAGATCTTCCGCGCTCATCGCGGCAGGCAGATATTTCTCCAGCACAGCGATCTCGGTTTTCTCCACGTCGGCCAGATCCTGGCGAGCGGCACTCTCGTAGCTGGCGATGGAGTCCTGGCGCTTTTTGATCTCTTTGCGCACGACTAAAATAGCGTCGGTGTCTGCGAGTTCACCATCCGCGCCGAATTTTTCGATGGCGGCGTATTTGATGGCCGATTTAAGGGCGCGGATCACGTTCAGGGCGACGCTATCCTTAGCCTTCATGGCGGTCTTCATGTCTTCGACGATCTGCTGGGAGAGTGGCATAGTGAGTTGGGGTAAAAGTGGTGACAGAGAGACTGGCGTAAGCGAGGCGGCTTGTCCATTCACCAAACGGTTGCGAAACTTTCGCGATGTCCTAGCCTGCGCGCCCCTATGGCCCAGTTTAAAATTCTCATCGCCGGTAATAACGACCCTATCTCGAGCAAAGGCATCGATCTCCTCAAGGCGGAGCCTTCCTTTGATGTCGTCGTGGACATGAACCTCAAAGCTGAGGACGCAATGATCGAAGCCTCCCGCGATGCCCATGCCATCATCGTCCGCTCTGGTGCCAAAGTGACCGCCAAAGTGATGGAAGCCGCCCCGAACCTTAAAGTCATCGGTCGCGCTGGTGTCGGCGTGGACAACATTGATGTGCCAGTCGCCAGCAAGCGCGGTGTCGTAGTGATGAATACCCCTGGCGGTAATACCATCTCCACCGCGGAGCAGGCCTTCACTTTGATGATGGCCCTCTCGCGCAAAACCCCGCAGGCGCATGCCACCATCGTCAGCGGCAAGTGGGACCGCAAAAGTTTCCAAGGTACAGAGGTCTATGGCAAAACCCTCGTAGTGCTCGGCATGGGCCGCATCGGTGCCGAGTTCGCCAAGCGCGCGCAGGCCTTCGGCATGAGCGTCGTAGCCTACGATCCGTATTTGTCCAAAAACCGCGCCGAAAGCCTCGGCGTGACCCTTTGTGAGGATCTCGACGCGGCCATCGTTCAGGCCGACTACATCACGATGCACATGCCACTCACGCCTGAGACGAAGCACATGATCAATGCCAAGCGTCTTGCTTCGCTGAAGAAAACCTGCCGCATCATCAACTGTGCTCGTGGTGGTCTCATCGACGATGCTGCTCTGGCCGAAGCACTAACGAACGGCACCATCGCCGGAGCTGCTCTGGACGTCTTTGAGGTCGAGCCGCCACCTGCTGATTACCCGCTGCTCAGCGCCCCGAACACCGTCTTTACTCCGCACCTCGGCGCTTCCACCGAAGAAGCCCAGGAAAACGTCGGCATCGAGATCGCTGAAGTCATCAAAGCGCACCTGCTGTTAGGCACCGTCGTCAACGCGGTGAACATGCCGAACGTCGATCCCAAGGTGCTCGCTGAGATTGGCCCCTTCCTCAAATTCGGCGAACTGCTCGGTCGTCTCGTCTCCCAGTTTGCTCCAGCGCGCTCGAACGTCGTCCGCATCAACTACAGCGGCAAAGTCGGCAGTGGAGACACCACGCTCATTTCCCGTGCCGTGCTCAAAGGCTTCCTAGAGCGTGCGGTCGGAGCCGAACAGGTGAATTACATCAACGCCAATGGCGTCGCCGAAAACCTCGGCCTGCGCTTCACCGAAAGCCGCGTTCCCGAGGCCAGCGAGTATGCTGATCTCATCGAAGTCCAAGCCAGTAATGGCACCGACACCGCCAGCATCGCCGGCACCTTCTTTGGCTCCGAGCCACGCATCGTCAAGATCAACGCCCACCGCATTGAAGCCCGCCCTGAAGGCACCCTGCTCTTCATCGAAAACATCGACCGCCCCGGCATGATCGCCGCCTACAGCACCACGCTCGGCAAGAACAACGTCAACATTGCCGACATGAGTCTCAGCCGCGACAAAGAGTCCGGCAAAGCCCTCACGCTGCTGACTCTCGACTCTACGCCCAGCGCCGAAGTCATCGCCGAACTGGAGAAGATCCAGGGCATCAGCAAGGTGCATTGCGTGGCCGTTTGAGCAGAGCGCGGATGCCCTCATCCGCCGACCTCATGAATCGGATCATCCCCTGGCTGGCTTTGCTCCTCGTCTCCTGCGATGGAAAAGAGGAGTTCACCAGCATCAGCGGCAAAACCATGGGCACGACGTGGAGCCTGCGCTCCATGCAGGCCACGGACAACACGCAACTGCTCATCCAGAGCCACCTCGATCAACGAGAAGCCGTGCTTTCCCACTGGAAGCAGGATAGCGCTGTCTCCCTCTTCAATAATTCACGCAGCACCGACTGGCAGCCGGTCCCGCGTGAGCTTGTCCAAATCGTCGAACTCGCCCGTGACATCGCCTCAAAGACCGACGGCGCGCTCGACATCACACTCGCGCCACTGATTGATCTCTGGGGTTTCGGAGCTCCTGGCCCAGCCAAGTCCATACCCACCGAAGCACAGATCGCCGAAGCCAAAGCTCGCTGCGGTTGGTCGCATCTCCAGGCCCGTCTTGATCCACCGGCGTTGAAAAAGGACCTCTCCGATCTCCGCATCAACGTCGCCAGCGTCACCGAAGGTTTCGTGATCGACGAGTTGATCGCGCTGCTCAAACAACACCGCCTGTCCGACTTCCTCCTCGAAGTCGGTGGCGAGGTCGCTGGCATCGGCCACGCACCCGATGGCAAACCCTGGCGTGTCGGCATCCAGACGCCCGAAGCCACGCCAGGCGATGCCCTGCAAACCCTTCCGCTGAGTGATCTCTGCATCGCCACCAGCGGCAACTACCGGCATCGTTTTGAAAAAGACGGCCAATCCTACAGTCACCTCATCGACCCACGCACCGGACGCCCCATCGTGCATCCGCTGACCTCCGTGTCTGTCATCCACACAACCAGCGCGCTCGCCGACGGCTATGCGACGGCTCTGATGATTCTAGGTCCAGACCGCGGACGCGAGAACGCTGACAAGCTCGGTCTGCACGTGATCTGGATCACCGATTAATCCTTGGAAACCGCTAATCCACGCTGATGGCAATGCCGTTAAGCAATCTTGGCGAGCCGGAGGCTTGCGAGAAGGTGAGCCCGTGGTGAAGCGAGGAACGAGCGAGCACCACCGGATGAGCCACGGAAAGGTTCGCCTCACAGCTTCTGCGCTCCGGCATGAGCGCGAGAAGTGTGCCCTCCACATGAAGTCTGGGTGCGCACATAGCGCCAGGCACTTCTCGCGTCCTTCCAGGGCGCGGCGCTCTGGCGGTCGGGGTGCGCTGGGGTCCGGGGTTTCCGCTTCGCTCCACTCCTGGCTAATCTCTCACGAGCTTCCGGCTCACGGCAGGGCCAGCACTCCGATAAGTTAGCTTAACCCCATTGACGGTAATGCTGAGGCTTCTGAACATTAGCTTTCATCAGCGTCAATTAGCGGTTTAAAAATCCGTTTCCTACTGCGTCGCGAACTTCGTCAGCAATCCGCGCTTCCGAGTCAGGTTCAGAATCCAAACATAGAGCCAGCCAGCGAGGGCGAGGTAGATGAGATTCAGGCTGAAGGAAATCCAAAGGTAGCTCCAGTCCATGCTGCCGGTTTTCATGACGGCTCTCATGCCTTCAAAGATATACGTCGGTGGGAAGCACCAGGCGATGGGCTGCGACCACACGGGCATGTCTTCGACCCGATAAAACACGGCCACGGCTGGCTGGAAGAAGAACGGAATGGCCCAGGCCAGTGACTCCGCAGCCTGCCCCCAGCGCAGAATGAGTGCGGTAGAGACCATGCCGAGCGCCCAACCAAAAAGCATAAGATTGGCAAAGAACGGGATGAGCCACCAGCTCAGCGTGAAGACGTTAAAGGCGTAACCAAACCACGAGATGAGACTGAGTACGATGGCGGTGATGATGATGCGCATCGTGCCAACGATGAAGGTGGCGCTGACGTATTCAGCGGTGCGCACTGGGGCGACGAAGATGTTCAACAGATTCCGCGTCCACACATCTTCCAAGAACGAGATGGCCACGCCCTGCTGGGCGCGAAACATGATGTCCCACAGGATCATGCCGCCGAGGAAGAAGAGCACGAAGTTGCCGAAGTCGGGGTTGGTGTTCTTCTGGATGAAGACGGTGACATTTCCCCAAACCACCAGATCGACCACCGGCCAGAAGACCAGTTCGACGAGACGCATGGGTGAGCGTGTGTAGAGGAAGAGATAGCGCAAGACAAGGGCGCCGACGGTGTTGAAGTTCATGGAGCTTTGTCTTTCGCGGGTTCGTCGATGATTTCGCCATCGCGGGCGATTTTGATGAAGACATCTTCCAGCGTGGCGCTGCTGCTGCGGGCGACGATGTCCGTCGGTGTGCCTTCGCAAACGATCTTGCCTTTGTGCAGGAAGATGACGCGGTCACAAACCTCCTCAATGTCCTTCATGTTATGAGACGTGTAGAGGATGCCGATGTTCCGTTCGCGCTGCACCTTGCGCACGACTTTGCGGACCTTGTCGGCGATGTCGGGATCGAGGCTGGCGGTTGGCTCGTCGAGCATGAGCAGCTCGGGGTCATTGAGGAAGGCTTTGACCAGATTCACTCGGGTGGACTCGCCAGCAGAGAGCTGCCCGGTGACGCGCTTGGCGAGGTGCCCTATTTCGAGCAGGTCCATCAGCTCAGCGATCTTCTTTTTCCGATCTGGCACGCCATAGATGCGGGCAAAAACGCTGAGGTTTTGCCCAACGAGCAGGTTCCCTGGCAGCGCCGTGTAGGCGGAGGAGAAATTAGCGCGCTGGAGGATGGCGATGCGGTGCTTGTGCAGCTCTTTTCCAAAAGCAAAAATGTCACCGCTAGTCTGCAGTGTGAGGCCGAGCAGGCAGTTCATCGCCGTTGTCTTGCCTGCGCCATTGGCACCGAGCAAACCGAGCACCTCACCTCGGTGAAGCTTAAAGGAAAATTTATCGAGCGCTTTCACGCCGTCGAACTCACGGGTGAGTTCACGGGCTTCCAAAATGACTTCGCGCGTGTCGTCGGGGGTGGACATGGGCGCGCAGAGTCGCTAGGTCGCGGAAGAATGCAACAAGTAGCCCAGTAGCCCTGCAATTGGAATGTTTCTCAGCCCTGTAAGTGGGGTCGCGGGTTTCGCTTTTTCATCCCGACCCACGATCATGCTCCAGCCCATGTCCACGTTGTTCAGGCTGGCGGGCAGGCTGCGTTCAACCTCAGCCCGCTGGAATAAGTCAAAAGCCAGAAAATGAATATGTCACAGATCAACGAAGCGTTTGTCATCGCCTGCCAGTATGAGGCACAATTCATCAAAGCTTGGGAGGAAACCCATAGTAACGACTGAAATCGAAACGGAGTCCTCTCCCTCGAGAGCGTGGCATGAAGACTGCTGTCCAGTTTTAGGCTGCCGCCGTCTCAGAGAAAACTCGTAGGCCGTCTCAGCCTTGACTGAGAGGTGAAGTGCCCCTGCCGCGTTGTTGGGCCGTTATAAGCGGTTAACCTAAAAGCGTGAATGGAAAAGATGACACATCGTCGCGAAGGCTCATAGAATGGGCCGATGGAGCGCAAAATCATCCCCGTCGAAGCTCACCCAATAGGTGAGGCTGCAATTGCCCCTTCTGGGCCTGTGGATCGCTGGCCTTTGGACA
>CAMAQH010000001.1 GCA_945860295.1 Prosthecobacter debontii | reverse complement strand
ACGGTTTTGGAGACCGCTACTCTACCAATTGAGCTACTGACCTGTTTGTTGATTCTTTCTGACGTTGTGACTGCTTCCAAACTGGTTGTAAAGTTTACCACACCTTTCGGCGAAGAAACCGCCGTGAAATCTGTGCGCCAGATTTCACGACGGCCTAGGACAAGCGAACTTCAAATCAGCGCAATTAGTCGAGGATTTCGGCGACACGGCCGGCACCCACGGTCTTACCACCCTCACGGATGGCGAAACGGATGGTCTTTTCCATAGCGATCGGGGTGATTAGCTCGACGGTAATCGAGACGTTATCACCTGGCATCACCATTTCCACGCCTTCAGGCAGAGTCACGCTTCCGGTCACGTCCGTTGTGCGGAAATAGAACTGCGGGCGATAGTTGTTGAAGAAGGGTGTGTGACGACCGCCTTCATCCTTGGAGAGAACATAGATCTCAGCCTTGAACTTCTTGTGCGGCTTCACGGAGCCTGGCTTTGCAATGACCTGACCGCGCTCAATGTCAGTCTTCTTCACGCCACGAAGGAGGAGTCCCACGTTGTCGCCAGCACGACCTTCGTCGAGCAGTTTGCGGAACATTTCGATGTCAGTGACGGTTGTCTTGACGGTGTCACGAATGCCGATGATCTCGACTTCTGACATCTTCTTGCAGATACCACGCTCGATACGGCCTGTGCAGACGGTACCGCGACCTTCGATAGCGAACACGTCTTCCACTGGCATCAGGAAGTCCTGATCGATCGGACGCTCAGGCAACGGGATGTAGGCATCCACAGCGTCCATGAGTTTAAAAATATTGGCGCGCTGTTCAACATCGCCTTCGAGAGCCTTGAGGGCTGAACCTTTGACGATTGGGATGTCATCACCTGGGAATTCATACTTGGAGAGGAGGTCACGGACTTCCATTTCGACTAGGTCGAGGAGTTCTGGATCGTCCACCATGTCCACCTTATTCAGGAAGACCACGACGGCCGGCACACCTACCTGACGAGCAAGCAGGATGTGCTCACGAGTCTGGGGCATTGGTCCATCAGCGGCTGAACAAACCAAAATAGCGCCGTCCATCTGGGCAGCACCGGTGATCATGTTTTTCACATAGTCAGCGTGTCCTGGGCAGTCCACATGTGCGTAGTGACGATTGTCGGTTTGGTACTCGACGTGAGCAGTGTTGATGGTGATACCGCGCGCCTTCTCTTCAGGGGCGGCATCGATTTCATCATACTTCTTTGCTTCCGCAAAACCCTTTGTCGCGAGCGTACTCGTGATTGCAGCGGTGAGCGTAGTTTTGCCGTGGTCAACGTGACCGATAGTGCCGATGTTGACGTGCGGCTTGTTGCGTTGGAATGCTTCTTTAGCCATGTTGGGATGATTTTATTGCGCTTGGGACTGTCTTGTTCGTTTGTCGTGTAACGGAGAAAACCATGGCAAATCATCGCTGGAGCTGTTGAAGGGGATTGAACCCTCGACCTCGTCCTTACCAAGGACGTGCTCTACCACTGAGCTACAACAGCTTTAACCGGCGGTGATTCACAAAGGAATCTCCTCCTCTTTCGAAAACAAGACCGAGGCATAAACAACACGTGATGACAAGCATCACGGAAGAGTACACCTCGGCCAATTCTCGAAAAAGTGGATGCGAAGCTAGGTGGTTCGACCTTCATGTCAAAGATTATTTCCGAATTCACAAAGTTTCGCTCACGACTACATTTCAGAATTTTAAACGCCTAATTATCCCAAGTAAAAGGCCTAGTCTTCATTGCGTTCCTTTTCCTCAGCTTCCAGCCCAAAAAGGAACTCGAAGTCGGTCTTTTCAAGGGTCCTTGCAAAGCCGCCTTCACCAAGAACATTGGCTGACATGAGCTGCTTCTTCTGCTGCAAGAGCATGATCTTTTCTTCGATGGTGTTTTTCGTGATCATTCGATAAGCCATGACTGGCTGAGTCTGGCCGATACGGTGAGCACGGTCGATTGCCTGCGCTTCGACGGCTGGATTCCACCATGGATCGTACAGGATGACATAGCTCGCGGCGGTAAGATTGAGTCCGCTGCCACCGGCTTTCAGGGAGAGCAGGAAGACGCAGGCGTCTGTGTCATTCTGGAATTGCTCGACGACTTCAGCCCGATTGTTAGTGCTGCCAGTCAACCAATAGTAGGGCACCTTCATCTCCGTCAGCCGATCACGAATGATTTCCAGCATGGTGACGAATTGGCTAAAGAGAAGCACCTTGTGGCCTTCAGCGTGGAGCTCTTCGATGAGTTCCAGAGTCGCGGTGAGCTTGGCGCTTTCGTGCTCTTTACCACTTTTGTCGATGAGGTTCGGGTGACAGCAAATCTGGCGCAACCGGGTCAGCGCCTGAAGGATTGCGAAGCGCTTCCGTGTGAGCACCTCAAAGCCGCTGGAGGTCAGGACCATTTGCTGAGCGCGGGCGAGCTCCTCACGGTACATTTTCTCCTGCGCACTGCTCATTTCGCAGAGCATGGCTTCCTCGCTGCGGGAAGGAAGATCTTTGGCCACCTGAGACTTCGTACGGCGCAGCATGAAGGGACGCAAGCGCGCGCCGAGGCGATCGCTGGCCTGACCATCTTTACGCCGATCAAAATTCCGCGTGAAGTAGCCGCGATCTCCAAGCGCGCCAGGCGTGGCAAAGGTCATGAGACTCCAGAGATCAAGAAGTCGGTTTTCCAAAGGTGTGCCTGTGAGCACGAGCCGATTTTCAGACTGGAGCTGACGTGCCGCCTTGGCTGCTTTCGAGTCAGGGTTTTTGATGTGCTGCCCTTCGTCCAGGATCACCGCCAGCCACTTCATGGCATTCAGTAAATCAATGCAGCCGCGCATCTGCGCATAGTTCATCACGAGCACGTCGAAGTCGCTCTGTAGGCGCATGAGATCGAGTTCTTCTTTATCTCTCAGCACTTGCACCCGCAGCGTCGGTGCCGCTTTACCAAATTCAGTCGCCCAGACATCCAGCACCGATTTGGGACAAATGACGAGACATGGCCAGGCAGTACGGTGGCGTGAGCGCAGCCAGAGAATCCAGGTGATGCTCTGAATGGTTTTACCCAAACCCATGTCATCAGCCAGGATGCCACCGAATTTATTCAGACTAAGATAGGCTAGAAAATGAAAGCCCTCTTCTTGGTAGGGCCGCAGGGTCACGCCCAATGTTTCCGGCACCGCCGGGCGCTCATCGACCTTGGCTTTCTCCATGCGCTGTGTGATGTTTTGCCAGGCACGCGGATTGATGATTTCCTTTGAAGCCTGCCCACTAAGCTGACGCCAGTGCAAGCGATGCATCTCGTCACCATGCTCATCGAGATCGATGCCGAGCTGATCCATCAAAATCTGCTGTTCCTCCGTCAGCTCAAGTTTCACGCGCCGCCATGTGCCGTCCGCGAGCTGGACAAAACCGCCCTTTGCCGCGACGAGGCGACGAATGTCAGCCGGCTTCAGATCCGAGCCTTCGATCTCAAAGATCATCTTGAGATCAAACCAGTCGATCGTAATCGTCTGCGACGCCTCAATCCGCACTCGAGCGATTAATGGATCAGCCAGAATTGTTTGTAGCCGCTCGTCTGTGGCAAGAGTCACTCGTTCAGGCAACTGATTTGCCCATGCGTTAAACTGATCAGGGAAGTTTTTCGTCAACCGCACACGGTAACCTTGTTGTTCGCAGTCCCACACAGGCCGCAGTTCATTCAAAGTTGCATCGGTGTGAGCCAATGAAGAACGATCTCGACAGATGATGCTCGTGTCTTGTGCATCTTCAGGGTGCCTCACGGGTTCCCAGCCTGCAGGGCCTAGCCGCTCACGGACACGTCCATCAGGAGCCAGCGCTTCTGCTTTGAAAATGGCAAACTCAGCACCGCTCGTACCAGCTCGCGCGAGGCAGTGCGCACGCAGTTCCACATTCAGCGCCTCATGCCGCACGCGACCAGCGATGTGCGGCGGTAGATCGACACCGATCTTCTCCAGAAAAGTGATCCCATCTTGAGTGCCCAGCGCATTGAGAGGGATGATAATCGTGGCGTCGATTTTAGATTCCTCCGGAAACCAGCGCGGCCCAACAAAAAGTGCATCTTCCGATAAATAGAGCGTCTGTGCACCATGCATCACACGCAGCGGCAGAGGTGCAATCGTGCCATCAGGAGTCACCAAAGTGAGGCGCAGTTGCATCGAATCAGCCACCTCCTCACCCAGCCATTTGATAGGCTCCTGTGCCCGACGAAAAGGCAACTCATCCAGTGTCACTAGGCGATCCGTGAGCGCTGGCTGTTGGAAAAGCGTGCCCAACCAGCCGCCATGAGACTCCAAATCAAAGCGACATGCCTCACCCTGTCCCGGCGCGACTTGTGACTGCACCGATAGCAGCAGCAACTCAGCCTCAGCGCTCAAAATAAGCGCACCGTTTTCTTGCGCATCACTCAGCTCGTTGAACTCAGTCACACTCACCGAGCGGAACTTCTCTTCATCCAATGGCTTTACTTGAAGACGCGCTTCAGCAGGTGTGATGAGCAGTCTGAAATCACATACTCTGCGCCAGGCACTCGACTTTTGTCCATCATCCAGCAACACACGCCGGATGCGCTCGCGCCACAGAGGCACCGTGCTCTCCTGACGCCATTCACGCAGCCGATCACGCACCTCATTAAGATCGACAAAACCGCGCAAGAAAGTCGGAATCGTCAGAGACCTCTCCGAGAGTGCCAGCGCCACATAATCCCAAAACTCACGCAACGTCGTCGGCGATTCAGGCCATAGCGCCAGTGGATCGACACTTTGAATACTCCACTTCGGGTGCAGGCGCACCATGTCTTGGTCATAGATCTGGCCGCTCTGCTTCACACGCTGAAAGCGCTTGTCCAGCTTACCAAGATACGCCTCCTCGTCGGTCGTCAGTTGACGTGCAAGCCGCCTTTCTACCACGACTTGAAAGGCCTCCTCAAGCACTTCCTCCTTCATCAGCGCAGGCTCACGCGCAGCGCGGCGCTGAATCGCAATGAGTACCGTGCAAAGGCTAAGTTGATGCAGCGTGTCATCCTCCGTATCCGTATCTCCACGCCATTGGCCATCCTCCAAAGCCCAGCGTGTGTTGACTTTCACATCATCTAAGCGCACCTCCGCTAGAGCTTCGTCTTCGACAATATCGAGACCACGGACCGAATCATCATCCACCAACCGCTCAGCCTCCTGGCGAGTCAGGGGTTTAAAAGCAGCGAGAAGGCTTGGCAGTTGGGTAAGAAAATCAGTCATGAGACGCTTCCCCCCATGCGCTACCGCAATCAGGGGAACTTGAGGGCTTAGCACAGCAGACCGCCTCGCGCCAGAACTGTCTTAAAACTAAAGCGTCAAAATGACCTCATTTGCAGCGGATTTTTGATTCGCCCCCAAATGGAGGCGAGGGCGGGAATTGAACCCGCGCATACCGGTTTTGCAGACCAGTGCATTACCACTTTGCTACCTCGCCATTCGCCTTGCAGCGAAGTGCAGACTAGGCGGTTGCTCTCAAAGTGTCAACTAGCAGACTGTCACCTCGATCAAAGCCGAATCTCGCCTGGATATCAGCCACTATAGCAGGCCTTTCATCTGGATGGCGGGCCATCATCTGCTCGATGACTTTGGCCAGTTTGACCGGGACATCAGGTCGCAGTTCTCCCAGTGGCTGCGGCCTTTGATAAAGATGCGCGGTGATCACCTGCGGCGTGGTCTCGCCCTCAAACGGCGCCCGACCCGTCAGCGCGAAGTAAAACACACATCCCAGCGCATACACATCGGCCCGCACATCCATGGTCGCTTTTTCATACTGCTCCGGTGCCATGAAATGCACGCTGCCGGTCAGGGCATTATCGATCTTCTCATCTGCCCGGCAGGCCAGCCCGAAGTCGATCAGCTTCCAATCACCGTTTCCAGTCTGCATCAGATTCTCCGGCTTTACATCCCGGTGCAGCCAACCAGCACGGTGTACTTTCTCAAGTGCCGACAGCAATTGTCGCGCCAGCGTTTCAAACTCAGGCAGTGTGAGCGGTGCGCATGATTCCAGCGTCGCGCCATCCAGAAGCTCCATCACGAGAAAGCCGCCCTGCTCGTCCGTGGCCGCATCGAGCAAGGCGACGATGTTAGGATTTTGCACCGCTTTCAAAGCCTCGATCTCGCGCTGAATTTCGACGGAGGTAACAGCCGCAGAAAGTCGCTTCAAAGCCACTCCATGTCCGCTGCTCTGATCCTTCACCCGCCAAACCACAGCGCGACCGCCTTCAGCGATCTTTTCCAACAGTTTGTAGCGGTCATTCATGCACGCGCATCCTGCCGCTATCAAAAGCTCACTGCAAGTCAGCACCGATCCTCTTCGTTCACCGCCCCTCACCATGCGCTTTCTCTCACTTATCATACTGAGCCTTCTGCTCCAACTATCCTCCGCCGCAGAGCGCAAGCCCAACATCGTCTTCTGCTTCGCCGATGACATGGGACGCTACGCCAGCCTCTATCAGCAGCTCGATGGCAAGGGCACGCTCAATGATCTTATCAAGACGCCGAACATCGACCGCATCGCCAAGGAAGGCGTGCTTTTCAAAAACGCCCATGTCTGCGCTCCCTCCTGCACGCCTTGCCGCAGCTCGCTGCTATCCGGTCAGTATTTCTGGCGCACCGGACGCGCGGCCATCCTGCAAGGTGCCAAGTGGGATCCCAAGATTCCCGCATTCCCCCTGCTGCTCAAAGACGCAGGTTATCACATCGGAAAAAGCTACAAAGTCTGGAGCCCCGGCTCGCCTGCCGATGCGCCGTATGGCGAGCAAGCCCACGCTTATGAAAAGGCAGGCCGCCGCGTGAATGACTTCTCCGAGAACGTCACGAAGATGGTCGCTGAGGGCAAACCCGTCGATGCCGCAAAGCAGGAGCTTTACGATGAAGTCGCTCGGAACTTCGACGCCTTCATCGCCGAGCGCAAAGACGGCCAGCCTTTCTGCTTCTGGTATGGGCCGACCAATGTTCACCGCAAGTGGATCAAAGGCAGCGGAGCCGCGCTCTGGAAACTCGATCCCGATCAGCTCAAAGGCAAGCTTCCCGCCTTCCTGCCCGACGTGCCCGAGGTGCGCGAAGACCTCGCCAGTTACTTCGGCGAGATCATGGCCTTCGATGCCTGCGTTGGCGTATTTTTGAAGAAGCTCGAAGCCCTCGGCGAACTCGACAACACCCTCTTCGTCGTCAGCGGTGATCACGGCGCGCCCGGCTTCCCGCATGGCAAATGCAACCTCTACGACTTCGGCACGCACGTCACACTTGCGGTTCGCGGTGCAGGCACCGTCGGCGGACGTGTCGTCGATGATTTTGTCAACCTCATGGATCTCGCGCCGACTTATCTCGAACTCGGCGGCGTCACCCCGCCCGCCGTCATGACCGGTCGCAGTTTGATCAAAGTGCTGCGCAGTGACAAAAGCGGCCAGGTCGATCCCGAGCGCAACTTCGTCATCACCGGTCGTGAGCGCCATGTCGAGTCCGCGCGCGAAGGCTTCCTCCCCTACCCTCAGCGTGCCCTACGCACGCCCGACTACCTTTACATCCTCAACTTCAAACCCGACCGCATGCCCATGGGTGATGCAGGCAAGCTCGATGCCAGCGCCGAAGAACTCACCGAAAACACCCACCTCAGTTTCGCCGACATGGACAGCAGCCCGACGAAAGCCTGGCTCATCGGCGAGCGCAATAACCCGCAGTGGAAGCAGCACTTCGACTGGGCCTTTGCCCAACGTCCGCGCGAAGAATTGTATGCCATCGGCAAAGATCCCTTCGAGATTAAAAACGTCGCCAACGATCCCGACTATGCCACCATCCGCGACCAGATGCGCGAGCGTCTCATGGCTGAACTCACCAAGACCAAAGACCCGCGCGTCGAGAACAACGGAGCCTTCTTTGAAACTGCTCCCATGGCCGGCCCGCTGCCGGATGACATCGTGAAACCGAAGCGCAACAAAGGGCCTGGGAAAAAGAAATAAACCCTTATTCTTCTATTCCTGCACCGACTTCGGATCGAGTGCATCGCGCAGGGCGTCACCGAGCAAATTAAGGGCGAGCAAAGTAGCGCTGAAGAAGAGGCTGGCGCCGATGAGCATCCAGGGATAGACGGCCATGCTGGCGGCACCTTCGCTGATGAGCACGCCCCAGCTTGCATCCGGCGGCTGAATGCCAAGGCCGAGGAAGCTGAGCGTGGCCTCCAGAAGCATGACACCGGGCACGGTGAGGCTGGCGTAGATGATGACGGGGCCCATGACGTTTGGCAGCATGTGCTTGAACAAAATGTGCCAGAATCCTGCGCCCACTGCGCGTGCTGCGAGTACGAATTCGAGATTCTTCAAAGCCAGCACCTGACCGCGCACGACGCGCGCCATCGTCAGCCACTCGACTGCGCCGATGGCGACAAAGATGAGCCAAAACGCGCGGCCAAAGATGACGACGAGGATGATGACAAACGTGATGAATGGGAAGGCATACAACACATCGACCAGACGCATCATCGCCGCATCCGTGCGCTTGCCTGCCAGCCCGGCGATGAGTCCATAACCAACGCCGATCACCGACGCGACGCCTGTGGCGAGAATGCCCACGAGCAACGAAATGCGCCCACCATGCAGGATTCGTGTGGCAAGATCGCGCCCCAGCGGATCAGTGCCCAGCCAGTGTGCGGCGCTTGGAGCCGTGGCCTTGAGTTCAAGGTCCTGATCGTTCGGGCCATACGATGAAAACAACGGCCCGGCACAGCAGAGTAAAACGAGCAGCGCCAGCAGAGCCATTGCCGCTACAGTAACTGGGCTGCGTACGAGACGTTGCCAAGCCTTGCGCCACGGAGATTGAGAAGACACGCCGCTCATGCTTTGAATCCGATGCGTGGGTTTAAGAGAGCCTGGAGGATGTCCACCAGTAGATTGAAGCCGACGATGAGCAGCGCATAGAAGGCAGCCGTGGCCATGGCCAGTTCATAGTTTCGATTCACCGCTGCACCGACAAAGTGCTGGCCGAGTCCTGGCAGTTGAAACACGCTCTCAGTGATGATGGAGCCCGTCATCAAACCCGCTGCTGTGGGGCCGAGATAGTTCAACACCGGCAGGCACGCGAGCTTGAAGGAATGACGAAACACAATCGCCAATTCAGACGCACCTTTCGCCCGCGCCGTGCGGATGAATTCCTGAGCCAATGTCTCGCGCAAACCACCGCGCGTGAGCCGCGCGATCGAGGCGCTGTAGATGAACCCAAGCGTCGCGGCAGGCAGCACCCAGTCATCGGCATCATACCAGCCGGAGGCATTGAACCAGCGCAGCTTCAAACCAAACACGAGCGCCAGCAGCGGCCCCAGAACCATGCTAGGAGTACAAATGCCCAGCGTGGCCGCCACCGTGCTGGCTCGATCCTCCAAGGTGTTCGGGCGCAATGCCGCCAGCGCTCCAATCGGAATGCCAATCGCGAGAGCGATGGCCAGTGCCGACAGACCGACCTGCGCTGACACAGGAAAGGCCTGAGCAATGATCTCTTCCACACCACGCCCCGGCGACTTCGGCGATGGCGGAAAATTAAACGTGGCAAAACTTACGATGTGATTCCACAACTGCGCGAACACTGGCTTGTCCATACCATACATCACCCGCTGCTGCTGACGGATGTGCTCCGGCACATCACGCTCGCCTTGAAAAGGTCCGCCGGGGGCCAGCCTCAGCAGCCCGAACGTAATGCAAAGCACGCCGAGGATGACGGCGAGTCCTTGCAGAAGGCGGCTGAAGATGAATCGAAGCATGAAGTTAGAAAGACTTACTGCGGCATGCGCAGTTCATCGTTGTGAATCTGCACGATCTTCCAGTCCCATGGCCAGCGACCTTTTTTGTGCCAGTGAAAAAACCACGGCGTCGTGAGGTTGTTCACCTGCGCGGCGACCACTTCGCTGATTCCTAATCCTTTGCCCTCCATTTGAATTTTGAGTTTCACCATCGCCAGATTTGGCGTGGCCTGCACCTGCAAGAGTTCCGTCTTTAAAGTGAGCATGATGAAGCCGCCCAGTGCAGTACTGGCATCATCGACAGCACCCTCGCGGTCATGTCCATAATCGTCTGCATAGTCGTCAGTGAGCATGGACTTTACTTCATCCCAATCACGATCCTCCACTGCCGCAATGAAGGCCGCCTGCCGCGCCAGCACCTGATCCTTTGGGGATCTTCCCAAGGCCCACCAACCGAACCAGCAAAGCCATGCAAGCAGAAGACCAGCGATGATGAGAGAAAATGTACGCATAATTTAAAGCAGGGCCATTTGCTGATGACTGACCAGACCGCTACTCACCGCCAGACTCACCCGCCGACGCGCCACATCGACCGTTGGCGTGAGCTTGCGGCGCTCGGCACAAAGCACGCGGGTGTCTTTGACGCCGACGCGATGCAGCGACTCCTGTATCCGCTTCACCACCCGGTCGGGATCATTGCAGTCGTCGCTGAGATGCCCGAGCACGACATGATGCAAACCAGGATGAGCAATGGCTTCGAGCAACTCAGCAGCCTGATCATTCGAGAGATGCCCGTGATGTGAACTGATGCGTTGCTTCGTGGCCCAGGGGCGCTTCGTATCGGCTTCTAAAAGTTGTGCATCATAGTTGGCCTCGACAAACAAACTATCAGAGCCACGCAAGCGGTCCTTGATGAGGTTCGTCACGAAACCCACGTCGCTGAGCACGCCGAGACGCGACTCTTCATCAGCAATCACAAAGCCCACCGGGTCCACCGCATCATGCGTCACGGGGAAGCACTCGATGCGCAGATCCTGGAAGTCGAAAGCACTGCCCGTGTTCATGAGCTTCCATGCAGGAGCACCACGGAATTTTAAATTTCCCAGCAGCGTCTCCTGCGTGAGCGGCGTGGCATACAGGCAGAGCTTGTGTTTGCCACTTAGCACCTCCAGCCCACCCGTGTGATCCTGATGCTCATGCGTGAGCAGGATGCCATCGAGCTGTTCCAGCGAGTAGCCCGCCGACTCCAGCCGCAGGCAGATTTGCTTCGCGCTCAATCCAGCATCAATCAGCAGCGTCGTCCGACCAGTGGACACGACCGCGCAGTTGCCTGAACTGCCGCTGCCGAGAACTGTGAGTCGAACCATGCGCATTGTTTTAGCGTCGCAGGCGCAAGGGGCAAGATGGATTTCAGTCTCATGGCGAAAGTCTGCTTCCAGGCTTGTATCCTGAAACGATTTCGGGACAAAGTGACGTCATGAAAATCGCCCACTGTCAGTTTGAATCCTGGTGCGGAGACTTTGATCACAACTTGAAACGTTTTGAGGAAGGCTTGAAGCGTGCTGATGAGGAGCGCGCAGTCATCGTCAGCTTTCCTGAGTGTTTTCTCACCGGCTATCCCGATACCGAGGAAGGCGCGCGGAAGGGTGCCTTTGCCAATGACTCAGACGAAATGATGCGAGTCCTGGACGTGACCAGTCGCTATGAGGCTCTAAGCATCGTCGGCTACAACGAAAAGCGCGGCGCTGACATTTATAACACCGCCGTGGTGGCGCATCGCGGGCATCTACTCGGCACTTACAGCAAGTGCGCAGCCTATCAGCCCTTTCACAAGCAGGGTCGCAGCTTCCCGGTATGGGAGCATCATGGGCTGAAGTTCGGCGTGCTCATCTGTGCGGACGGTGGGTATATCGAACCCGCGCGCATCTTGGCACTCAAAGGAGCACGGGTGATCTTTGCGCCGCACTTTAATTACATCTCCGACAAAGGTCTGATCTCCCACTTCATGAAAGTGCGAGCCGATCACACGGCGCGAGCCATCGAGAACAGCGTCTATTTTATGCGCGGTAACAACGTCGTACTCGATCCTGTAAAAAGTGGCATCACGCGCAATGAAGGCATCGGCTATGGCGACAGCTATGTGATTGATCCAGGCGGCGAGATTCTTGTGCGTAGCAGGCGGCAAGTTGAGGATTTCATCACGGCTGAGATCGATCCAACGGCATCTAAAGTCGAGTCTTGGGGCCTGAGCAAATCGGCGTGGAGTTACCGTGAGTTTCATTCTTTCGTGGAAGAAGCCATGAGCGAGCGCTAAGAGAGACAATGGCCCTCAAGGCAACCATCTACAAAGCCAGCGTCCAGTTCTCCGACCTCGACCGCAACATTTACAGCGATCACAACCTCACGATCGCGCGGCATCCCTCAGAGACGGATGAGCGCATGATGGTTCGTGTGCTCGCTTATGTTTTAAATGCACCTACGAACAACGACCTCGGCAAGCTGGAGTTCGGTAAAGACATGTGGGAACCGGACGAGCCTGCCATGTGGCAAAAAGATCTCACTGGCCTGCTCATGCATTGGATCGAGGTGGGTCAGCCCGACGAAAAACGCATCAGTCGCGCCAGCAGTCGCGGTAAGAAAATCAGCGTGTACAGTTTTAACTCAGCCACACCCACCTGGTGGAGTGGCTTGTCGGGTAAAGTCACGCGCCTGAGCAATCTGATCGTCTGGCAGATCCCTGCAGAGCAGAGTCAGCAGCTCGGCGCGCTCACTCAGCGCTCAATGAATCTCCAGATCACCCTGCAAGATGGGGCGCTGTGGATCGGTGAAGGCGAACGCTCGGTGGAGATCACGCCGACGTGTTTGTTTGGCGGGGCCAGCTTGTGATTTCCATCACTTGGCTGGAGCCAGAAGATGGCTAATGAGGAACTCCACGGGCTTGCTCTTTGGCTCCGGCTGATCCTGAATCACGATGCAGGAGACACCATCAGCGACGCACTCTTTATGGACCACACGCGCGTGGTGAAGGCAATGCAGCCACTCACCGCGATTGGTCGGGGCTTCGACAACCTGAGAGTTGCTCACCAACAGGGGTGGATCATCTTTGGTTATCCATGAAAGCATGACGCACTCCAGCAGCGTGGCCTTACCAGAATCAATCTTGAAGGCCTCAATGGAAGGCAGGCGGTAAAATATCGCTGCCTCAGCTTCACTTGTGCAGAACCGCCGCACAAGAGATGCCTTTCGCCAGTAGCTCACCAGTCATCTTGTCATTGCCCCAGCGGCTCTTGTCGCCATTACGAATGCCACCGCCATGAATCATCACGACCAGCGGAGTCGGCTACGTGGCGTTCTTTGCCAGATACAGATCCAGCTTGTTCCGCTCATGCGTCCCATAGGCCACGTCGATCACATCTGGCTTCATCGCGCTGGCCTTAGTTTCCGTCTTTGGAGACTTCTTTTTTGAGGAACGCCATCCCCTCCTCCATCGTCAGCACGCCATCTTTGCTCGTGTCAGCAGCGGGATATTGCTTCAGTCCTTCGCGCTGACGGCCATTATTTTCAGAAGTGACTTGAGCCTGAGCGTGTAGTTCGAGGGACGCGAGGATATAGCAGATCAAGTGGCGTTTCATGGTGAGTTTGGCGGCTGTAACCGCCGATCTAGTGTGAAGGTTGCAGGCTCACTTTTACCATCTCTTCACAAATCTCTGGCTCTGACGACATACTTCCTTAACACAGGTCGGGTCTGTTGTGTGTGTGACAACGCTGGTTCGTGCCAGCAACGCCACGCTCCAAAATCAAAACCACAGCAGACCATGAAAACGAACAGCAACCGATTCGTGAACCGCATCCTACCAGCGGCAGCAGCCCTCGCGCTCAGCGGGGTCACAGGCACAGTCTCAGCTCAACAACCACCACCTCCTGGCGGTGCCAAACCTCCGATGGGGGCGAATCCAAACGGGGCCGCACCGATCCCGCGCATGGATCCAGGTAAGCCACCAGGCCAGCCGCCTCAGGGGCAGCAACCGCCGGCGGCAGGCCCACGCCCGCCGCTACCAACAAATACCGGAGCACCACTGCCACCCAGTTTGCCGTCTTCATTCATCCTGCCATCGGAGTTTCGCAGCGTGGATGGTACGATCAACAATGCCGTGAATGGTGATTGGGGTTCAGCGGGCAAGCCATTCATCCGCCTAGCTCCGAATGCGTATGCGGATGGAATCAGTGCGCCTGCTGGGGCTAGCCGTCCGAGCGCTCGCGTCATCAGCAATGCCGTGGCGAAGCAGCAGAACCTGCGGCCAAACCGCCGTGGAGCCAGCGACTTCCTCTGGCAGTGGGGCCAGTTCCTGGATCATGATTTGGATGAAACTCCCGCTGCTGATCCAGCCGAGGCATTCCCTATCGCTGTGCCGACAGGTGATCCTTCTTTTGATCCGAACAGCACAGGCACAGTGACCATGGGACTGAACCGTAGTGCTTATGAAACCGTACTCGGAGTGCGCGAGCAAAAGAGCGCGATCACAGCATGGATCGACGGCTCACATATCTATGGCTCTGATGCCGCGCGTGCCGCTGCACTGCGTGCCAATGATGGCACGGGGCGTCTGCGGACTAGTGCGAGCGCTCACGGAGATCTCCTGCCTGTACATTCCGCCGCACTCGCCGCGTTGCCGCCTGCTCCAGGCTTCTTCGTGGCAGGTGACATCCGCGTGAATGAGCAGACAGGCCTCATCGCCATTCAGACTCTATTCATGCGTGAGCATAACTTCTGGGCGGATCTCTACCGCACGGCGAACTCTGATGCGGCAGATGAAGAGATCTATCAATTTGCCCGCTTGGTCGTGGGTGCAGAAATGCAGGCCATCTCATATCGGGAGTTCCTTCCCGTGCTGCTCGGACCAAATGCGCTGGCTCCCTATCGGGGTTACAAGGCCACGGTGAATCCGACGATCTCAAACGAGTTCGCTACAGCCGCCTATCGCCTCGGACACAGTCTGCTTTCCCCCACGCTGCTTCGTTTAGATGCCACAGGCACTGAGATCACGGCTGGCAATCTGTCACTCGCTGAATCGTTCTTCCAACCTCAGAAGATCACAGACGATGGCATCGACTCAGTGCTGCGCGGTCTCGCTCTCGGTCGTGCTCAGGAGCTTGATGAGTGGATCATCGACGAAGTGCGTGACTTCTTGTTCGGCGCTCCAGGCGCTGGCGGTCTCGATCTCGCTTCGCTGAATATCCAGCGCGGTCGCGATCATGGCCTACCTACCTTTGCCGCCATGCGCACGGCTTTGAAACTACGCCCTGTGACTCGTTTCCAGGATGTGAATCCAAGCCGCCAAGTCACGCAGGAACTCGACAATGCTTATGAAAGCCCCACTGACATTGATCTCTGGGTCGGTGGTCTTGCAGAGGCAGATCGACCCGGCTCCATGGTTGGCGAAGTGTTCCACCGCATCCTCGTCGATCAGTTCACTCGGGTGCGTGATGGCGACCGCTTCTGGTATGAAAAAACGCTGTCGGCTGAAATGGTCCGCATGGTGAACGCGCAGACCCTGAGTGTGCTCCTCCGCCGCAACACCGACATCGGCGCTGAGATCCCAAACAATGCATTCATCAGCCCACCACCACGCAGGCCTGAACCGCCTACTGGCAACAAACCACCCACAGGCAGCAAACCTCCCGCAGGTGGACCTCCTGCCCGTTAAACGCTGATCCTGATAATTCCCCCCGAAGTCCTCATGCTGCGCGAGTGGCATGGGGACTTTGTTTGACGCTGCGCATTGACCCGCCGCCTGGGCATGATAGCCATGAATCATGCGTCTCATCTCAGGCAGCGCGGGTGGTATCCCGCTGGAAGTCCCCAAATCCGTCACTCGGCCGACGCAGGATCGCGTGCGGCAGGCTGTCTTCAACATGCTCGGTGAGCTGATCGAGGGCGCTCGTGTGCTGGATGTCTTCGCGGGTTCAGGTGCCTTTGGTCTGGAATGCTTGAGCCGTGGTGCGAGCAGCGCACTGCTGATAGATCAGGATCGCGGTGCCTGTGATGTGATGAAGAAAAATACCACCAAGACGCGCCTCGAAGGAGCCACCATCCGTCAGGGCGATGTCTTTAAAGTGCTGCCTCAGCTCGTCACCACAGGCGCACAGTTCGATCTCGTTTTTGCCGATCCACCCTACGCTCACAAGCTCGACGACATCGATCTCAGCGCCAAGCTCGCCGCCGATGCCGACTTCTACCGACTCATCGCACCTGGTGGCAGCGTGGTCCTGGAAAGCCGAGTGACAAAGGGCGGAAGCGCTTCATGGTCACCCTGGGAGGTGATGCGGGATCGCGAGTATGGTTCCACACGCATCCTGTGGTTGCGCAAGTCTGTTCATGTCGAAATTCCTCAGTCTTCTTCTTTATAATCTACTGCTCCCAGTGGGGCTGGTTTTCATGCTGCCGGCTGCGCTGAGGAAAATGCGGGCACGCGGCGGGCGCTGGCAAGACATGGGCCAGCGCTTGGGGTTTATATCAGATGCAAAGCGTGACGCACTCTCGAAACTACCCAACAGCAAGCAGCGCCTCTGGATGCACGCCGTCAGTGTCGGCGAAGTCGGCATCGCCACGAAACTCATTACCAGACTGCTGAAGGATGCACCACGAACCAGCATCGTGCTCACCACGAGCACACCGACGGGCTATGCCCTGGCACAGGATTTTGCGCAGAAGACCGGCGGATCAAAATCAGGGCCACGGGTGGTTGTGCTCTATTCACCCGTCGATTTACCGATGGTTGGCGCACGCTTTCTAGATCTGATCCAGCCCACGCAAATCGTGCTCGTCGAGGCAGAAGTCTGGCCAAATCTTGTCGCCGCAGCGCAGCGCTGCCGCATCCCAGTTTCCATGGTCAATGCACGGCTCTCCGCGCGATCCGAGGCACGCTTTAAGCAATTCGGATTCTTCATTCGGCCTGTGTTCGCCATGCTCGATCAAGTGCTCGTGCAGGAAGTGAGTGATGTAGCGCGCTTCACCGCACTCGGTGTCGATCCAGCACGAATCAAGCACAGCGGCAGCATCAAGTTTGATCCACAGGGAGCCGATTCGGATGAGAAACAACTCAAGCAATTGCGCAGTGTTTTAAATCATGCAGGCATTGCCGAAAGCCAGTCCATCCTGCTACTCGCCAGCACTCACAATGGGGAAGAAGTGCTGCTTGCAGAAGTCTATCTCAAGCTCCAGGCCAAGTTTCCCGATTTAGCATTGCTCGTCGTGCCGCGTCATGTCGAGCGTGCTACAGAAATCATTGAAGCCCTTCAAGCTCTCGGCATCACGACACAACGTCGTAGTCAGATGAATTCGTCATTCGTCATTCCTCATTCTGCATTCCCAACCCTACTCATCGACACCACCGGTGAGCTGCGCGCCTGGCAGTGCCTAGCCACCGTCGTCGTCGTCGGGAAAAGCTTCTTGGCCGAGGGTGGTCAAAACCCAGCCGAAGCCGTGATGGCGCAGAAGCCCGTGCTCTTTGGCCCTCACATGGAGAACTTTGAAGCACTCGTCGATCTGCTGCTCAAACATGAAGGTGCCATCCAAGTCCCGACCACCGCACGGCTCGAAGTCGAGCTCTCACGACTGCTACTCGACCCCGTCCTGCGCGACCACTATGGCAAAGCTGGCCACGCCGCCCTAGCCGTCCACGAGGGAGCCACCGGAAAGACCACCGCGCTTCTGCTGCCGAGCAAAAAGCCTGCAAAGTAAAGTTCTTCAATCTTGCCTGTCAGATTGGACTTCGATATACTCCAGTCATTAATCGGACAGCGCACCTGCAGCACTGCCCTTGCTCTTTGAAATCCTTTTGCGGTGGCTGGAATCTGTTCCAGAGCCGCACCCCTTTCCTGCGGTGTTCGTTTATCAAACTGTCAGTGGCCCGGCCCGTTTTTATGACACCGGCGGCTGGTGACCTGGAATGTCTTGTCATGCCTTCACTGGAAGACAGCACCCTTGTTCATCGGCCCCCACCTCGTCGCCCTTGGGATACGAGGCCCTCAGTTCGGACGGCACAGGTGGGAACTCAAAGCGCCCCGGCTTCGGCCGGGGCGCTTTCTTTTGGCAAAACGAGTTTCCCGAATCGCCCCCCCAATGTCTCAACTGTAGCCACGTATGATGGCCGATATCGTGGTGCGGTTGGCGGTGACTTTGAGCGCGCTGCCCATCGTGAGCAGTCCACCATGATGACTGCCGGCTGGCAATGTGACCTTGCGCATGTTCATGCCTTCGATGTCTTCAGGATGTCGTCATACTCGGGGTAGAGCGTGCGGTCATTGGCCGGTGAAATTGGTGTTGAATGCCTTGGCTTTGAGGTCACCGAGCAAGCGCTCGACTTACTCACGAACCACGTTGCTTTCATGCAGCTTGTTTGCGACGGCGAGAGCGAAGTCATCGAGCTTCAGCCCTTTATCCAACACGGATTTATGACTTCAAGTTATCGAGCACTACTTCCTGGCGGGATGGGCCGTGAGTTGTGCCGCCGCCTGCTTGAGCTTCTCTTGCTCGGCGGGATCAGCAGGCAAAGGTTCCGCACGAAAAGCTGGCAGGATTTTGCTCCACACCAGGTCCAACTCGGTCTGCATCTGCCCTGTCTGAGCGGTGATGGCGATCACGGCATCGTGTTCCGGCATCACGAGGCAAATCTGTCCGTCACGTCCATCGCCGCGATAGGCGTTATGCTGGCAGCGCCAGAATTGAAAGCCGTAACCCTGCTGCCAGTCCGAGGTTCTGCCGCTCGGGGCCTTGCTGTTGTCCACATGCTTGGCGGTGGCCTGCTCGACCCACTTCTCTGGCAGCAGTTGCTTGCCGTTCCACTTGCCACTCTGTAAATAGAGCTGACCAAACTTGGCGATGTCTTCGGTGCGGATGAAGAGTCCATAGCCACCCAGACTGTAACCTTCAGCCGTAGCGCCCCAGTCGGGATTCTCGATGCCGAGTGGCCCAAACAAGCGTGGCTTCAAGAAGTCTAGCACGCTCTGGCCGGTGGCCTTCGTGACGATGGCGGAAAGCATGTAGCTGCCTGGTGTGTTGTAGCGGAACCAAGTGCCCGGCTTGTGTAAGACCGGATGCGCCAGAAAGCCTTTCACCGACGGCCCTTGATCAATCACAAACTTCGGTTCGACATCATGTCCACCGCTCATGGAGAGCAAATCGCGGACGCGCATCGCTTTGAGATTCTCGCTTGGTTCCGCAGGTGCCTCGTCTTTGAAAAACTTCAGCACGGGATCTTCCAGACTGAGCTTGCCTTCCGCATCCGCCAGCCCGACCGCCGTGGAGGTGAAGCTCTTGCTCAGTGACCACATGACATGCTTTTTGTCCGCCGACTCCGGCTTCCACCAAGCCTCCGCCACAACCTGACCATGCCTCACGAGCATGAAGCTGTGCAGGGAGTTGATCTCCTTGTCAGCGGCCTCGACAAAAGCACGGACCGCCGCCGAGGAGATGCCCTGAGCCTCCGGTGTGCTACGCGGCAGAGGTTGATCAGCAGCAAGAGCCTGCCAACTGGAGGCAACAAGCAGTAATAAGACGAATAGACGGAGTGTGGAAGGTGGTTTCATGAGGGAATGATTTCGTGCTGAATCATGAACGCCGACAAAGCAACGGGCTAGCATTTCACTCCACACTTTCACCATCACGACTCACCGAACCATCCGCCATGTCAACTCGATGCCCATGCCCAGCGGCAGCGGCGTCACAGGGCCAGCGGGTGTTTCGAGCAACACGGACTTTGATGCTGCCTTTTCCATCTGGAATTGCTGTGTGGAGGCTGGGAAGCCGTAGAAAGCGGGGCCGTTGAGGCTGAGGAAACGCTCGAAGAGATCTTCGCCATCCGCCGAGGCCAAATCGACGCCGGCTTCTTCAAAGGCCATCGCGTAAAGCTGCGGTGCACAACCACCTGTGAAGCAACCGGCCGCACATCCGCAAGCGGTGGCCTTGGTGGTGTGTGGTGCGCTATCCGTGCCGGCGAAGAACTTTGATTGACCTGCTTTTGTCACCGCAGCACGCAGCGCCGCGCGATCATCCTGAAACTTCACGATGGGCAGGCAGTATAGATGATACTTCAGCCCCTGAATCAGATGCCCCAGCGTGTAGAGCAGATGCTGCGGCGTGATCGTCGCCCCGACATGCTCTGGAGCACCCACCACAAACTCCGCCGCCGTGCGCGTGGTGATGTGCTCGCACACGATGCGCAGCTTTGGGTGCGCAGCGAGTAGGCGCGGCATGCGCTCCGTGTAGAATCGCGTCTCCGCATTCTGCTGCGCATCGATGTAATCTGGCCCGCTCAGCGCGTGCTGCTCGCCGTGAATGCAGAGCACGATACCATATTCCTCCATGGCACGGAATACCTCGCCACCGATGAGATTATCCATCGGCATGCCGTGCTCCGAGTTCGTCGTGCCATGCGGCGGATAGTATTTGCAGGCACGTAGCAAGCCCGAGGCCGCGCCTTCACGAATCATGAACGCCGTGGTCTGCCGCGTGAGGTAGAGCGGCACGATGAGCTGCTCAAAAGCATGCGCGCCAGCGGCTCGCAACTCCGCTGAGTAGCTTTCGATGCTCCAGCCATCGCTTTCAGCCGCACCTGAGATCCGCGACACCGGCGGCTGAGTGTTCGGCATGGCCAAAGCGCCCGCGCAGCCCATGTCGAGATGCGCCTGAACATACGAAGCCATTGCCGGGCCTTGGCGGAAGTGTGTGTGAAGATCAAACCACTTGGGAAGCGTGAGGGTCATACATTCCGTTAGCTTGGACTGACGCTGGATCAATCATGAGGTGCGGCGTTTAAGCCGCGAAAGAGGCGAGCGCACCACCGGCGGGGCGCAAAGCTTTTGCCACAAGGCTGACCGCTGCTCAGCCAAACCGATTTGAGTGCTTGAAATAAATTTTGCGAAAAGATAATCGTCTCCAACTAGTGAGTTCCATATTCAGTCGGCATATAGGACATTTATCTTGAATTATTGTTGGCCTCATTGGTGGCGCTCTGGGCAGAGTTCTCCATCCGGGTGATGACTCTAATGGCCTCTTCCGCACATTCATTCTAGGCATCCTCGGGGGTGTTCCGGGCAACGTCATCGCCACCAAAGTCCTTGGCTGGGGTTCGATGACAGGGATTGATTTTCGAAGCATCGGCATCGCTGCCATTGGATCATTAACGTTGCTGCTGATGCTGCGTGTATTTAAAAAGAAGTGACGCCGTAAGCTGCAAGCTAAGCTGAAAAAAGAGTTTGCCGCGATGCAGGGTTTACCCTGTAATCGCGATTTCTTTTTGACCCCATGAAATCGCCTTCCTCTCCCACAGTTCAACAGCCTGACATGAAATTATTCTGGGCCTGCTTCGTCGCACTCGTCGCGACCTCTTTTGTTTTTGGGGTGCGTGCGAACACGATTGGTCTGCTGCAAGATGGCTTCAATCTCTCTGAGCAGCAGAAGGGATCTATCAATGGCGCAGGCATGTGGCCTTTTGCGATCAGCATCATTTTCTTCAGCCTGATCATCGACTACGTGGGCTACAAAACGGTCGCCCTGTTTGCTATCGTCTGTCATGTCGTTTCTCTAGTGCTCACATTGCGAGCTTCGGGTTATCAGGACTTCTATTGGAGCACGCTGCTTATCGCCGTCGCGAACGGCACGGTTGAGTCGTTCATCAATCCCGTCGTCGCCACGGTCTTCAGTAAACAAAAGGCCAAATGGCTGAACATCCTGCACGCAGGTTGGCCCGCAGGCTTGGCGCTGGGCGCTCTGTTTTGTGGATTGTTGCCTGAAACCAAGCTCTTCTTCGGAGCTGTCTGGCAGTTCCGCTTTGCACTCTGTTTTATTCCGGTTGTGATCTACGCACTGCTTATTCTGCCACGCACTTTCCCGGTCAATGAACGCGTCGCCGCCGGCGTGAGCTACCGTGATATGTTGAAGGAAGTCGGGGCCATCGGCTTCTTCATGATCACCGCTCTCGTCGCACCTGCATTCGCACAAATGCTCAATCAAGAAGCCTCTTGGACATTTGTCTTTAGCATCGCTGCGGTGGTGAGCGTGCTGGCTGGTATTTATACTCGCTCGCTTGGAAATTGGCTCTTTCTCGTGGTGCTCATCATCATTGGCCCGTTGGCGACCACCGAGCTTGGGACTGATGGCTGGATGCCCGAGTTGCTGAAACTCAGTGGCCCTGATCTCCCAAACTTTGCCACATGGATCTTCGTCTATGTTTCCGTCATCATGACCGTGCTGCGCTTTTACGCTGGTCCCATCGTTCATCGATTCTCGGCCATCGGTCTGTTAGTCATCAGCTCTGCGATTGCGATCACCGGATTGCTGCTGCTTTCCAATGCCACGGGCTGGGCAATCCTGGGTGCTGCTACCATCTATGCGGTGGGTAAAACTTTCCTCTGGAGCACGACACTGGGTCTCACCTCTGAGCAATTCCCGAAGGGTGGCGCGCTCACACTCAATGGCGTCTCTGCTGTCGGTGTGCTTTTCCTCGGCGTCCTCGGCAGTCCCTACATCGGTTACAAGCAGGACCTCGACATGGAAAAGCGTCTCAACACGACAGATTACAGCGCCCTTCATGCTCAGGTAAACGGAGCACCAAAGCTTGGCATCTTTGGCAGCGCACCCACACTCGATCAGGAGAAAATCAAAGCGCTAACTGCTGAAAAAACCAAGGAACTCGAACTCGTGCAAGCCGCCAGCAAGCGCAGTGTGTTCACCACCATCGCCATTCTTCCGAGCTTCATGCTTGTTTGCTATATCGGTCTTTTTCTCTGGTTCCGCAGCCGGGGTGGCTACAGACCTGTCGAGATCGGCGAGCCTTGATTGAATCCAAGCCCTCCGCTCAATACCTGAGCAACTGCCGCAGAGCGCTGCTGATGTTGGCGGTTGTCGGGCGGTGGGACTTCCAGAGATTTGGATGATACGGAATCGGTGTGTCCTTTGAGTTGAGCCGCATCGGTGGGGCATCGAGCAAATGAAAGGCCTCACTGGAAACGCGGGCGATCACCTCTGCCGTGACGCCACCCCAGGGGAATGACTCACCAACAGCAAGCAAGCGCCCTGTCCGCGCCACAGAGGCTAAGATGGTGTCCGTATCCATGGGCTTCACAGAGCGCAGATCGACGACCTCAACCTCGTAGCCATCGATTCGTAGCTCTTCAGCCGCACGCAGGGACTCGTGCAGCATAGCGCTGTAGGTGACAATGGTGGCATCACGACCGGGTCGGGCGATGCGGGCTTTGCCGATGGGCATGGGTTCGCCGAAACCTTCTGCTTTGAGGTGGTAATAGAGAAACTTGTGCTCACAGAAAATGACCGGGTCATCGAGCTTCACGCTTTCCAAAAGCATCCAATAGGCATCCTCTACAGTCGCGGGTGAGAGGATCACCAAGCCTGGATAGTGAGCATAAATGCTCTCCATGCTTTGGCTGTGAAATGGGCCACTGCCGGGGGTGCCGCCTGAGGGCAAGCGGATGGTGATGGGGCAGGTGGTATTGGTGCGCCAGAAGAGGGTGGCGGCCTGATTGACGATCTGATTGAAGCCGACGGATGAGAAGTCGGCGAACTGCATTTCCACGATCGGCCTCGCGCCCTCGATGGCAGCACCGATGGCCATGCCGATCATGGCATCTTCACTGATGGGAGCGTCGAAAACACGTCCGGGGAATTCACGGCTCAGGTTCTTCGTGGCTTTGAAAGCACCGCCAAAAGTGCTGATGTCCTGCCCGTAGAGAAACACATTCGGATTCTCCCGCAGGGCTTCAAACTGGGCCTCTCGAATGGCCTCCAGATAAGTGATACTCATTCGTTCATGCCCTCCACCAACTCTGGAGTCGAAAGTGCGTGCCAGTTTTCCCGGTAGGGGTCTGGGGTTGGCTCTTTGCTCGCTTGCGCCTGGGCCTTGTCCACCTCACGGCGCGCATTCTTGTGCCAGTCTTCGATCTCGGTTGCCGTGGCCCAGCCTAACTCAATGACCTGCCGCTGGGCCACGATGAGGCAGTCACGTCCTTCGTGTTCGTGCTTTTTGATATCCGGCACATATGAGGCATCATCATGCTCACCATGACCGCCCAGGCGCAGCAGTCGACCCACCACCATCTGGGGTCCCTGCCCAGCGCGTGCATTTTCAAAAGCTGTGCGAAAGACCTGCATACACGCCAGTAAATCCGTGCCATCCACACTGTGACCCGCCACGCCGTAGCCGACTGCGCGGTCCACCAGATTCTCACAAGCATACTGGCGTGATGTCGGTGTGGAGTAGGCGAACTGATTGTTGGCCACACTGACCACCAGCGGCAGTTTTTCCACAGCCGCCATGTTTAGGCCTTCGTGAAAAGCGCCCGTCGATGTGCCACCATCACCGATGCTCGTCGCACCCGCCGTGTCACCCAGTCTGCCTTGCAGACGCCGGGCAAAAAGCGCACCAGCCACCACGGAAAGCAGGCTGCCGAGATGCGAGATCATGGCCATGTAGCCCTTTTGTGGCTGGCCACGGTGGATGTTCCCATCCCGACCACGCATCGGTCCAGTGACGGCACCTAGATAAGTCCGCATCGTGTCCAAGACTGGCTCCCCGTAGGCGATTCGGCCAGCCTGATCACGGATCAGCGGACCATAGATGTCTTTTCCCCAGCGCAAATGAATGCCAGCAGCCGCGCTAAACGCCTCCTGCCCACGCCCCAGATAAACACCGCCGACGATGCGGCCACCTGCGCGGTATAGACTGCCCAGCTTCTCTTCCAGAGTGCGGGAGAGGATCATGCAACGCAGCGTTTTGAGATAGTCGTCACGCAGCTCCGACTGCGGGGCAGTGGCAATGATGGGACTGGTTTCGGTGACTGGCACGGTTTGAAGAGGAAAGAACGCTGACAGTGAAAACACGTGGGAGCGTCACATGATGGTTTCACAGTCGCCTGAAATTGTCCAGAGAGGAATCGCCGCAGCTGAGAAGTCCATTGTCATCCATGCCAAAGACGCCATGTTCTTCTCATGAAAGCGAAGGCCTTTGAATTTCGGCTCGACGGGATGCGTGGACTGCCGCGTGTGCTACTATTGGCACTGATAACGGCGGTGATTATTGGAGTAGTCGCCTTGGTCGTGATGGTTGGCGTAGCAGTGACCGTGGTAGGACTTGCGGTTTCCGGCCTAGCCTTGGCTTGGTATGCCGTGCGTCGCGCATTGCTGCCGGGCCTGAGCGCTCCGGTATCGTCTAATTACAGCCAAAGTAATGTTCGAACCACAGAGACGTCCAAGATTGAGGCGATCGATGTCGAGATAGAGGTGCTGCCAGTCGATGACCGTCCCGGCAGGACGAATGATCCCAAATTTGGGAGCGAATGAGGCAAGAGAGACAGTTTTCGATCCGCAAAAAGGCTTCTACCTCCACAGCCTCCTGTTCAAAACTCCCCGTCTCGGCAGCCCAGCCTTTTCACAGGGGAAACAGAGGGGAAAAGAGCCAAAATCGCCGTGGTTTTGCGGGAGGCTCCAGGTTTCTACAAAACCTAATGTCACTCGTGTGATCTGTGTGATGCGGGCTAGAAAGCCCGCACTCCTTGGACGCCGCTCTCCACTTACGTTTTGAGAACCGCGAGCCAAACCCAAGCACTTCCCTCAAGCCCTTCTCTTTGCGATCCAGGCGCTCCTTTACGGCGATTTCCGTTCCCGGTTTAGGTTTAATTTCGGCGGGAGCTTGCTCTGGGAAGAAAGCTCGTTTTGATCAAGGCTTCTTATGCCATCTGCCTCTGCTTTTGCCCCTCGCCATATCGGCCCTTCTGCCAAGGAGACGGCGTCGATGCTGAAGACACTTGGTGTTTCCAGCCTCGATGATTTGATCGATCAAGTCGTGCCTGAGGGCATAAGACAACACGGTGAGCTGAGTTTGCCTGAGCCACTTTCTGAAGAGCATGCCCTGCGTCGCCTGCGCAAGATCATGGAGCGTAATAAGGTGCTACGATCCTTCATCGGCCTGGGCTATCACGACACCTTCACGCCGCCGGTCATTCAGCGAAATATTTTAGAAAACCCAGGCTGGTACACCGCTTACACGCCTTATCAGCCGGAGATTAGTCAGGGACGGCTAGAAGCGCTGATCAATTTCCAGACGATGATTTGTGATCTGACGGGACTCGATGTTTCAAATGCGTCTCTGCTCGATGAAGGCACGGCCTGCGCCGAGGCGCTAACGATGGCGACGGCTCAGGTGAGTGGCTCAACGCGCGTCTTTGTCTCGAAGCATTGCCACCCGCAAACCATCGCGGTGGTGAAGACGCGGCTGCATGCTTTGGGCCTGAGTGTGGTCGTGGGTGACACGCTGGGCTGGCGTAAACAAGATGGGCCTATGGGTTACGCTGCGGTCTTGGTTCAGTATCCTGACACACTCGGTGTGATCCATGATTACAGCTTACTAGCAAATGAAGTGCATGAGGCGGGTGTGCTGCTGGTGGTGGCGGCTGATCTACTCTCTCTAACTTTGCTCAAAGCGCCGGGCGAGTTTGGCGCAGATATATGCGTGGGAAACAGTCAGCGCTTCGGCGTGCCATTTGGTTTTGGTGGTCCTCACGCAGCGTTCATGGCGGTAAAAGATCCTCTCAAACGGCGTATGCCGGGCCGACTGATCGGTGTGTCAAAAGATGCTGAGGGCAACCCCGCGTATCGACTTTCGCTGCAAACGCGCGAGCAGCATATCCGCCGTGAAAAGGCCACGAGCAACATCTGCACAGCGCAGGTGCTGCTAGCGGTGATGGCCAGCATGTATGCTGTTTATCATGGGCCAGAGGGGCTGAAAAAGATCGCGCTGCGCGTGCACGGTGCTGCGGTTTGGCTGGCGCGTGAGGTGATGTGGGCGGGCCTTGACATCGCCAGTGATGACTTCTTTGACACACTGACGGTGCGTGTTCATAACGCGGATGATGTCCTGAAATCCGCGCTGCTCTTTGGCTTCAATCTCCGCCGGATCGACGGCACGCATGTGGGGATCGCGCTGGATGAACGTTTGACTGATGATGAACTCATCAAGCTCGCCGCTGCTCTCGGCATCAAGAAGGTGCGGCAGGATCCAGATCTGGATGGCGATGTGGAGTCGCACTTCTCAGCGCTGCATCAGCGCACGTCGGAGTTTCTCACGCATGCTGTTTTTAACAGTCATCACTCCGAGACGGACATGATGCGCTACCTGCATCGGCTGGAGGCGAAAGACATCGCCCTGAATCGCAGCATGATCCCATTGGGCTCATGCACGATGAAGCTCAATGCAGCGGCTGAGATGATGCCGATGAGCTGGCCGGAAGTGAATGCGATCCATCCCTTTGCGCCAGCGGATCAGACGGAAGGCTACCGCGCGATGTTCTCTGAGCTGGAAACTTGGTTAGCCGAATGTACGGGTTTTGATGCCGTGTCCCTCCAGCCCAATGCCGGCTCTCAGGGCGAGTATGCGGGCCTACTGGCCATCAAGCGTTTCCATAAATCTCGTGGTGAAGGTCACCGTGATGTCTGCATTATCCCGACCAGCGCGCATGGCACTAATCCTGCCAGTGCGGTTATGTGCGCTTTCAAAGTCGTGGCGGTGACATGCGATGATCAAGGCAATATTTCTCTCGATGACCTAAAGGCGAAATTAGAAGCCCATGTCGGCAAAGTAGCCGCGCTGATGGTGACCTATCCTTCCACTCACGGTGTCTTTGAAGAAAGCATCAGTGATATCTGCCGACTCACCCATGAGCACGGCGGACAGGTGTACATGGATGGTGCGAACATGAATGCCCAAGTCGGCCTGACATCGCCTGGCAAGATCGGTGCGGATGTGTGCCATTTGAATCTGCACAAGACCTTCTGCATCCCGCACGGTGGTGGTGGCCCAGGCGTCGGTCCGATCGCCGTCGCGGCACATTTGAGGGTGCATCTTCCTGGTCATATTTCATGGGCTGACAAAGCTGAAGGCGCTGTCTGCTCCGCCCCCTGGGGCAGCGCGAGCATCTGCACGATCTCATGGATGTACGTCGCCATGATGGGCACTAAACTCACAGATGCGACGAAGCATGCGATCCTCGGTGCGAACTACATCTCCAAGAAGTTGGCTCCGTGTTTTCCCACGCTCTACAAGGGTAAGAATGGGTTCGTGGCGCATGAGTGCATTCTGGATTTCCGCCACTTCCATCACGTCACAGTTGAGGATGTGGCGAAGCGACTCATGGACTTTGGCTATCACGCTCCGACCATGAGTTGGCCCGTCGGTGGCACTCTGATGATCGAACCTACCGAGAGTGAAAGTCAGGCTGAGATGGATCGATTCTGTGATGCGATGACCTGCATTCACGCAGAGATTCTAAGCGTCGAAAATGGCACCTATCACGCCACTGATAACACACTCAAGCGCGCGCCACACACCGCTGAGTTTGTGACCAAGAACGATTGGCCACATGCTTACACCCGTGAGGTCGCCGCCTATCCTCTAAGCTGGGTGCGTGAATCTAAATACTGGCCGCCAGTGGCCCGTGTGGACAATGTCTATGGAGACCGCAATTTGATCTGTTCCTGCATCAGTGTGGAAGAAGCGGCTCAGTGAAGTCATAAAAAAAGCGCAGCGCCCAAAGAAGGACGCTGCGCTCGTTCGAAACCCAATGATCAATGCTTTGCAGGCGCGCCCTGAATTGCGGGTGCCGCTCCACCACCAGTGTTGGATGGCGCATATTTAGCGACCAGGAAAGCGCCGCCGACGGCGAGCAAGCAACCGAGAATGAAAGGCACGGGCAGACTTTTCAATCCACCCTCAGGCGGATGAACCAGCATGGCGGTGATCGTATTGATCACCGGAGCACCGGCAAAGACGATCGGCATGACCGCAGCAGCCGCAGCACCTTTATAAATTGGAGCAGCTGCGCCGAGTGCTAGAACGAGTGTCAATGCACCCAGAGCTCCCGCGACACCAGCAATCAGACTCCACGAGATGCCCGTACTTGAAAATGTGAAGTTCGACCCGCGCGCCTTCAGCACAAAAGCCGAGATGACACCAATCAACGCATAGGCGATGCAGACAAAAAGGAAGGCTTTTAGACCTGCATGGGGCGTTTCAGGCCCCATCGGCATGAAGCCGCGGCCTTTGTGAAGAAGCACGCCATAAACGCCCCAGGAGAGCACGGTGAGAAGGGCGAAAGTAAGCCAGGTCATATTGGATTTTTTGGGTGGGGGATTCACGTCGAATAGGAAAACGTTACGGGCTGCCTCTTCGGTCAGGAAATGTTTATGAACAAGGATTTCTCTATTCTTATTCTGCCGAGGCGGCGGCTGCTTCCACGGCGCTCATTCGGCGGAAGTGAAGCTGCTGAACTCGGCGCAGGTCCGCTTTGGTGGTGGTTACTTCAAAGTCTTCGATGGTCACTTTCTCTCCCACTTTCGGCAGACGCCCGAGCAGATGGGTGACATAACCACCGATGGTGCTGACTTCATCACTCTCGATTTCCAGTGCTGTGTGCTCAGCGATCTCATAAAGATTCAGCGTGCCTTCGACGACGAATTCATCATCGCTGATACGGCGGAACTCGCTGGTTTCGTGATCGAACTCATCCTGAATATCACCGACGATTTCCTCAAGCACATTGTCGAGAGTGACGACACCGACCGCTCCGCCATACTCATCCACAGCGAGTGCGAAATGGGCGTGCTTATCGAGGAAGAAGCGCAGCAATTTATCTATCGGCAGCATCTCAGGCACCATAGGCAGGTCACGTCGTATGCTCCGCAGATCAGCCTTTGGCAAGCCGACCAAGGCGATGAGATCCTTGATGTGAATCATCCCCAGGCTTTGATCGAGGTGGCCTTCGACAAGCGGGTAGCGCGTGTGCTTGGCGTCGATAGCTGCCTTGAGATTGGCTTCAAACGAATCGTCAGCATCCAGTGACACGACTTGATTGCGCGGGGTCATGACATCTCTCACACAGCGGTCATTCAGAGCTAGAGCATTAAGTAAAATGTCCTTCTCCGTTTCGGTCACTTCTTTGGACCGCTGGCTTTCCGCTACAATGTGTCGCAGCTCTTCTTCGGAGTGAGCAAGTTCACTTTCTGACACGGGTTCGATACGGAAGAGAAAACGTAAAGCGAAGTTCGTGCTGCTATTGAGAATGAAGATTGCAGGCTTCAGAACGACATAGAAGAGGTGCAAAGGACGCGCGATAAAAAGCGCTGTAGTCAACGACTTGCGGATGGCGAAGACCTTCGGTGTCTGCTCACCCAGCACGACATGCAGGTAGGTGACGACCGCATAAGCGATGCCGACAGAAACCCAGCGTATGACCGTCTCATTCACCACGCCGAGTTTAAACATCATGGGCTGCACCACGACCGAGACAAAAGGTTCACCAAAGATACCAAGCGCGATGCTGGTCATGGTGATGCCGAGTTGGCCGGCAGACAAATAGGCGTCCAGATTGCGCGTCACATGCTGGGCAAACTTGGCACCGCTCACACCGTCCTCGATGGCGGCCTGAAGCTGACTGTCGCGAACTTTGACGATGGCAAACTCAGCAGCCACGAAGAATGCATTTAGCAGCACGATCGCCAGAACGATGACCGTTTGCCAGAAAAGCTCGTTAGGCGTGAAGCTCCATTCACGAACGAGTTCGGCGGTGGCATTGGCTAAAAGCAGAATCATGGAGCGGATAGGGTCACTCAATCACAGCTTCTCGTAGTTCCCATCGCACCTCTTTTCGAGGATGGTGAAACCGGCATTCTTGGCGTCTGAGACAGACAGAGGTTTGGTGACCTTGGGGGTGCTGAAGCTACTAATAAGCTTCTTCACGGGTCTCCGACACAAGGGGCATTGCGTAAGGGGTGTGCGATCCATTGGCCGACGCAGATCAAAGCCGCGTCGGCAAGAGGCACAACTCTGCTCAGAGCTCTCAGCTATGTAAGAATACGTAGGCATAGATGAACGGAGTCCATGCCTCCCAGTGAGCATGTCCGGAAAGACTTTCCCCGGACTCAGAACTGGAATTACCAGCTCGATTTGGTCACGCCTGGGAGGAAACCTGCGCAGGCCATTTCACGGAAGGTCAGTCGGGACATCTGGAAGCGACGGATGAAAGCGCGACGACGACCGGTAACGCGGCAGCGGTTCGTAAGACGTGTCGGGCTGGCGTCACGGGGCAAAAGGGTCAAGCCGACATAGTCGCCTTTTGCCTTCAGCTCAGCACGAAGCTTTGCGTATTTTTCAACAGTCTTTGTTTTGCGCTTCTCGCGCTCTAGCCAACAAGTTTTTGCCATAGGGGCCGCGAAGTTGCCCGCTTCGCTTCTTTTTGCAACGAGAAATTTCTACTGGATCGCAGGAACATTTTCGATTACTGCCCGCTCACTATGGTTACAGGAATGCTCATCGCCGCCTTTTTTCTCTTCATTGGAGTGCTCGTCTTCGCTTTTTTGCAGAAAGCTTGATCGGTATTCAGCAGATTTTAGTCTGCTCAATCATCCCCGTCTGCACGCGAGATACCTGCGTAGAGCTCTGGGAAACGCCGCTCCAAGGTCTTGGGGGTAATGTTCCCGATCAATTGCGCTTCACTCCAATCGGCCAGCCCCCAGTAAGCTGTGGGAATCGCCATGAGAACCGCTGTGCAGGTAGGCATTTTAGAGACATGCTCCCGAGCAAGGATTCGCTCGACAAACTCGTGCATTCCAGGGTTATGACCGAAGAGAATGACGTGACGCCAACCCTCATCAAACCCGCGCACTAATTCGAGAATTTTTGCAGCCTCCGCCAGGTATAGCTGAGAATCTAAGAGCAGTGCCTCTGTGGGTAGGCCCATGATCTCACGCATGATTTGGGCTGTGCCAAGTGCACGCAGCGCCGTGCTACTGATCAGGCGGTCTGGCCTTGGCAAAAGGATCGGCGTTTCAGCTCCGCCAAAGTAAGTTTTGTTGATGAAAGTAGCCACGGCCGGAGCTGCATGGCGTCCGCGCTCATTGAGCGGTCGATCGTGATCCGCAAGCCCGGATTGATCCCAGCTTGATTTGGCGCGGCGGACGATCGTGAGATACTTCATCTGGCGGCTTAAAAGCTCTCTCTATCGCATTAAGCCCCGCAAGTGTCAATGCGGGAGCGCTCAGGTACCAGCAGAACAAATCAAAGGATCAATTCTAAAAAAAGAGAGATTCCTTCGCCCTTGCTTGGCCACACATCAGATTATAGATACTCTGATAACTGATGATCATTTGTCTCGAATCCTCTCTGCTCGGCGGCTATCTCACCAATGAAGTGCCCGGTCTTGTAACGGGCCTGTTGCATTTGGCCGCGGTAAACCAGCCGATGCGGGTGGAAATGGTGGGTAATTTCATGCGCGATATCGCCGGTTGCCGAGTCGATTTTCACAACCCCCTGCCAAATGGCGATCTGGATGATGTGGCATGGCTTAATCAGACGCAGACAGGCTTCACCGGAGTGATGACTGCCTCGAATAGAGTGGCCAAGCTTCCGCGCCGTCGGCGTAGCAGTGATCAGTCTTTGCCAGATCCATCAGGTCTGAAAAACCTACTTTTTTTCGAATGGTTCAATCAGCAGTCACAACGCATCTTGATTCAATCATGGCATCTACAGCTCCGAGTCAGTGCTCCGCGCTGGCAAATGAATTCCGATGAGGAATCAATCCAATTGCGCCAAGCCCGTGCTCGCCGGAAACATTTCCTGCTCGCTGATCGCCATCAATCTCAGGACACGACCACCGCTCTACACGCCCCTGGCATGACCGACCCTTTCGAGCCGCAGGAGGTCACGGGGAATCCCTTTACTCAGTTCGACGAGCCAAAAAAACGCCATTTTTCTGCAGACGGTGATCTCAAAAAATACCATCTGGATCCGACCAAGCGTGCGGCGGCACTGGCTAAGGAACTGCGCCGCTTTGAGCGCTTGCTCGCTTTCACGAGCGAGGTGCGGAATCGTCCTGCCGTAGTATGTCTAATTTCCACGGTGGCTGATTTGGCAGCGCATCTAATCCATGAACTGCGCCAATTTTCGGATAAGGACAAGGCTGGCTGGCATTACCTCGTCGTTGATCTAGAGCAGTCGCTGCCACTCTTCAGCGCCGCTTTAAATGCGACTGATAAACTGATGCAGCACGCTGAGCCTGGCACGGATCAACAATGGCTCGGCAATGTGCAGACGAGCCTGCTCAATATCGAATTAAGGATGCGCGAACTACTCACACAGTTGCGCTGAGTTCAAAGACTCGCCAGAGCCTTACGACCTCGATCCTTGGTCTCTGGGTCATCGATCTCTGTGTCCGGCATCGCCAGTCCTTTGATCAATAGCCTTCTAGCCTCATCCTTCTTGCCCATCTGTGCATAAGTGCGGCCTAGCTCGATGTGATGAATCAAACGATCTGGTCGCAGTTCGATGGCTTTGCTAAAATACTTCGTGGCATCCTCATTCGAGGCAGGCGGTATATCGCCATAGATAATCCGAGCCAAGCCGATCATGAAGCTGTTCGCACCTGCTAGACCTTGGTGCCAGCGCGCGAGCATGTGCCAAGCATAATCATTACGCGGATCAAGTTTCACAGCCCTCTCGGCAGACTCTTTGATAAGTCGTGACGCAGCCACTTTCTCCCGATTGCCCTGAAGCTGAATGATGCGCCCCAAACAAAGAGCGACTCCCAAATGAGCCTCACAGGAGTTCGGAGCCTTTTCCACCGCACGCTCAGCATAAGTTAACGCCGTCTGAGCAGAAATTAATTTTTCGGCAATCGTCGTCAGCTTCGGCATGCGCGCGATGTACTGACGGGCGATTTTGATCAATAAATCTGCCTTTGTCGGTGCTAACTTTTCAGCGGGTAAGTAATATTGAAGAGCTTCATCAGCCTGACATTTCAGATCATGAATATCCCCCTGACGGATCAATAAAGCGAGATCCTGTGAGCAGGAGATTGTAGCGGTAAATAGAAGCAGGAGTAGCACCTTCATGATCAACTAGGGGAGTGGCCTCACAAACAGGTAGTGCGAGACAATCCATTCCTCGCCATCGCGGTAGCCCCACAGTTCAGCGCAAGACATATAAAAGATGCGCCAGTAAGCCCACCATTTCACGGCTTGATCTGTGCCATAAGTGTCACAGAAAAGCAGCATGATCTCAGTCTTGTTGGCATCCATTTTCGACAGCCATGCTTCTGATGTGCGGCTGTAATGAGTGCCGCTCACATTCCAGTGATCCTGAATATTTAGATGCTCCTGAAAATACAAAAGCAGATCATCGCTAGGCATCTGGCCACCTGTGAAAAAGTACTTCGACATCCAATCATCATCACTCAAAACCTCAAAATGATAGGCATACTCTCGGTGAGTAAAAATGTGGACGAAGAGCTTGCCGCCAGGCTTCAGCCAGGTCGAAATACGGCGCAGCAACTCTTGGTAATTCTTCATGTGCTCAAACATCTCCACTGACACACAGCGGTCGAAGATGCTTTCGCCCAGACCTTCGAAGTGAATCATGTTCGCCGTGATGATCGTCAGGTTCTTCAGACCACGGCGGCCTGCTTCAGCATCGATGTATTCCTTCTGAGTGCGGGAGTTCGATACACTGGTGATCTGCGCATTGGGGTAGTTCTCTGCCATCCAGAGCGAGAGTGATCCCCAGCCGCAGCCGAGTTCCAGAATGCGCTGTCCATCTGCCAGTTCAGCACGCTCGCAGGTCATCTTGAGCATGATCGACTCAGACTCATCAAATGTTGTGGTATCGGTCGGCCAGTAGCCAGAACTGTATTTCAGATGCTTGCCCAGACAGAGCTGGTAAAAGCGCGTCGGCACCTCGTAGTGCTGCTCATTCGCATCGACTGTAGCAATAGCGACCGGACTCGCTTTGAGACCTTCAATATACTTCAGCCGCGCCGCCTTCTGCGATTCGACATCTGTCTGTTTGTGCTTTCGCAGCGTGGCCGCTAAACGCTGACGAATACCGAAACGAATCGCCGCATCTGGCAGGATGTCTTTAGCGAGGAGATCATTGAGATTGAGCATAGGACTAATTGCTAATGCGGTTCTGAGGCGCCGTTGGATTCATCTTTTGCAGAATCAAGAAATCCCTCGCTTCGCCAGACGTGAGATAGCAGAATGCGCTTATGCCGCCCGCCGCCTCCGATCTCATCTTTGCGCCTGTAGCGCAGCAGGTGGCGCGTCGTGTCGGCTTGCGGCGCTGGCTCGGCAGTCTCGGCCACAGTCTGTGGCCTACCGTGGCAGTGCTGATTGTCTTGGTTGCGCTGGCCGCGATCACTGGACTGACTGTGCTAGCTAGCCTTGCATGGATCGTGCTCGCAACGTGGCTTCTCGTTCCACTCGGTCTAACCCTGTGGCACAAGCCGGGAAATTACAGCACATTGGCGCTGTGGGACAGTGCTGCAGAGCGCCGCGAAGCCTTTGCCAGCGCCTGGTGGTTTGAGCAGCAGCCTACGCTCACCGATGCTCAGCGCGCCCATGTGGAGGCTCAAAAAGCCGCGCTTACCAAGGCGCTACAGGCACTCGCCAGTGACCTACCCTTGCAGCCGCATCGCTGGCTCTGCCTACCGCTCGTCGTTGCACTAGCAGGCATGTATGTTTCTCAAATTTTCCATCCATTGCCTGAAGTGAGGACGCTCGATGAAGCCATGCAGCAAATCGTCAGAAACGAGGCAGAAAAGATCGCACAAACCAACTGGCAAAAGAAGAAAATCGAAGGCCTGAATGCCGAAGAGCAGGCCGCTTTGGAAAAGCTCAAAGCCAGCCTCAAGCAAACCGCCGAAGATCTGGAAAAATCAGCTGGCAAAGACGCACGCGACGTCATGTCCGACCTCGAACGCCGTGCTCGCGAGGCCGAGAAGCTCGCTGAAAAACTCAGTGCTGATAAGGATGCCTGGGCTTCAGACAAGCTTGTCCAATCACTGCGCGAACATGCCGATACCGCCGATCTGGGCGATGCCGCCGCCGCCAAGAATGCCTCACAAACCGCAAAAGCCGCCGAAGCACTCGCACAGCAACTCAAGTCGCCGCAGCTAACGAATGATACTCGTGAGCGCTTCAATGAAACGCTCAAAGACACCAAACGGCAGTCCGAAAAAAAGGACCAGCAACGCACCGTCGGGCAGCATGTTTTAAAGGCTGGGGATCGTCTCCAAGAAACCAAGCCCACAGAAGCTGGGGCCGAGTTTGAAAAGCTGGCAGAAAAGATGAGCGACATGGCACGCCGCGAGCAGGCCAAAGAAGAACTCGAAAAGCTCGCCCAACAACTCCGCGATGCTGGCAGTAACATCTCGGGTCAAAATCAAGCCGGTGGCATGCAGCAAATGGCCGCCGCCTCACAGCAGGCCAACTCTCCGCAAGCGACGCCACATGTCGGCCAAACCCAGCCACAGCAGTCAGGGCAGCAAGGCCAGCAGCAGCTTCAGCCTCCAGGACTCAATCAAATGGCTCAGCCCGGCCAACAACAAATGCTTCAGCAAAACCCCGTGCCCGGCACAGGCAAGCCACAGCAGATGCTGATGGCTCAGGGTCAACAGGGAAAACCAGGCGAAGGGCAGCCCATGCTCATGGCCCCTGTGCCCGGTCAAAAGCTCGGCGACAAACCCGACGCTTTCATGCTCGGCCCACCAGGTGAAAAACCAAGCGACGGCCCAACGATTATGCTGAGCACGCCGGGAGGCAAGCAAGCTGGCATCGGCAAAGCCGAGCTCAATGCCGATCCCACTGCGAAACAGGACACAGCGAATCAGTTCGTCGTCGCGGCTCAGCAAAATAACGACGGTCAATCGAGCGTGCGTAGCATCGAAGGTGGTGCTCGCAAAGAACAGGCAGGCCGCAGTGCCAGTCAGATCGCCAGTGAAGCCATCGCCGCTGAAGAAGAAGCGCTTGATGAAGCCGCCCTGCCTCCCGCTCGCCGCGAGCAAGTCCGTCGCTATTTCACCGAGCTGCGGAAACGTTTCGAGAAGTAAGCGTCACCGAACACAGCCATGAGAGATTGCAGGGGAACTCGCGTTCAAAGGACTTCATGAGTTCGCCAGACTTCCTTCATTTAAATCGCCGAGCCTTTATGAGGAATGGTGCACTTGGCCTCGGCTCAGCGGCGTTAAGCTCACTACTTGCCAATGATCTGCCGGTGATCGGAACAGACCCAGCAGCGCTTCCTGGACCTCATTTCGCTCCAAAGGCCAAGCATGTCATTTATCTGCACATGATCGGCGCGCCTTCGCATCTCGATCTCTTTGATTACAAACCAACGCTGCAAAAGCACGACGGTGAAAAGTGCCCGGATGAGCTTCTCAAAGGCAAACGATTCGCCTTCATCGGCGGTGAGATGACCCTCGCCGGCTCAGCCTACAAGTTCGCCAAACATGGCCGTAGTGGCGCAGAAATGTCTGAGCTTCTGCCACATTTGGCGACCGTGGCCGATGACATTTGCATCCTCAGAGGGCTGCACACAAACGAGATCAATCACGCACCGGCGCAGATGTTGTTACACACCGGCTTCAGTCAGGGCGGAAGGCCGAGCATGGGCGCGTGGGTGACGTACGGTCTCGGCAGTGAGAATCGTGATCTGCCGAGCTACGTCGTGCTGCTCTCTGGCCCTCCTGGTGGTGCTGGCACGTCGCTCTGGAGCACGGGTTTCCTGCCCAGCGTGTATCAGGGCGTGCAGTTCCGCAGCAGTGGTGATCCGGTACTTTTCCTGAGCAATCCCGAAGGCCAGGGCCGCAATGATCGCCGCCAAGTGCTCGATGCTGTTCGCTCGCTCAATGAGCAGAATTTAGACATCGTAGGTGATCCCGAAATCGCTACTCGCATCAGCCAATATGAGATGGCTTTTCGGATGCAAGCCAGCGTTCCTGAACTCATGGATCTCAAGGAAGAGTCGCAAGCTACACTCGACATGTATGGAGCCACTCCAGGCAAAAGCTCTTTTGCCAATAATTGTTTGTTAGCTCGTCGACTCATCGAACGCGGCACGCGCATGGTGCAGCTCTATGATTCCGACTGGGATCATCATGGCGCCCTCGATAAACGCCTACACGCAAAAACGAAGGACGTGGATCAGGGCATGGCTGCTCTCGTCCGTGATCTAAAACAGCGCGGCCTTCTCGATGAAACCCTGGTCATCTGGGGTGGCGAATTTGGCCGCACACCGCTACGCCAGGGTTCTGCGGGAAATAAAGCCGCCGCTGGTCGCGATCACCACAAAGACGCCTACACCATGTGGATGGCTGGCGGCGGCGTGAAGGCTGGCATCACGCACGGCAAGACCGATGAGTTCGGTTTCAACGTGATCGAAGATGGTGTCCACACGCACGATCTGAATGCCACCATGCTGCATCTGCTCGGCCTCAATCATGAGCAACTCACCTTCCGTTATCAAGGCCGCGACTACCGCCTCACCGATGTGCATGGTGCGATCGTGACGCCGATCCTAGCGTAAACCAATGCAGGTCGGATTTGTTTGGCGCGCAAATTTAAGACCTACTTGCGGAGGAACTTCCCGGTAGGACTTTCTGCCACTAGCATCACCTCTTTCGGCACGCCAGACGCCACGATGTAACCACCTTCATTGCCACCACCGGGACCGAGATCGATGACCCAGTCGGCGCAGCGGATGACATCGAGATGATGCTCGATCACGATGAGCGTGTTGCCTGCATCACGCAGCCGGAAGAGCACTTGCAGCAGCGTCTGGATGTCGGCGAAATGCAGACCGGTAGTTGGCTCATCCAGCACATACAGTGTGTGGCCGGTGGCCTTGCGTGAGAGTTCGGCAGCGAGCTTGATACGCTGGGCTTCGCCTCCCGAAAGCGTGTTGCCTGCTTGGCCGAGACGGATGTAGCCGAGCCCGCATTCTTCCATTGTGATCACCTTCGCTGCGATGGCGCTAGCTTTGCCGAAGAAGCGCGCGGCTTCACTGACAGTCATCTCCAATACCTCGGCGATGTTACGCCCCTTAAACGTGATCTCCAGCGTCTCAGCGTTGTAACGTTTCCCGTGGCAGTGATCGCAGGTCACATAGACATCCGCGAGAAAATGCATGTCGATTTTAATCTGCCCGTCTCCCTGACATTTCTCACAGCGACCACCGGGCGTGTTGAAACTGAAACGCCCGACATCATAACCACGCACACGAGCCAGTGGGAGTTGAGAAAATAGTTCGCGAATAGGTCCAAAGGCACCTGTGTATGTTGCGGGATTGCTGCGCGGACTGCGACCGATAGGTGATTGATCAATCAGGACGACTTTATCAAATGCATCGAGTCCGGTGATGGACTCGTGCTTTCCAGGCTCATCCTTCGAGTGGTAAAAATGCCGCAACAAGGCGCGCATGAGCACGCGATTGACCAACGTCGATTTACCACTGCCTGAGGGTCCGCTAACGCAGGTCAGCAGACCAATGGGAAAGGCTGCGGTGACGCTGCGCAGGTTGTGCTCGCTGGCCTGATGAACGGTGAGCCAGTCACTCGGCGCGCAATCAGTGCGAGGCGTTTCGACTCCGATTTTCAAACTGCCGCTGAGATATGCTCCCGTAACACTTTCCTTCGCTGCCATGACTTCCGCAGGCGTGCCCTGCGCCATGAGACGACCGCCATACACACCTGCGGCAGGGCCCAGTTCGATGACATGATCAGCGGCGCGCATCATGGCCTCATCATGCTCGACGACGAGCACCGTGTTTCCGAGATCACGCAGTCGCAGTAGAGTGCGGATAAGCCGCTCGGTGTCGGATGGATGCAGGCCAATGCTTGGTTCATCCAGCACATAGAGCACACCGGACAATCCTGCACCAATCTGCGTGGCGAGACGAATGCGCTGCATCTCACCGCCGGAAAGTGTTCCGCTTTCGCGATTCAAACCCAAGTAGCCAAGCCCTACTTGCTCCAAGAATTCCAGCCGCTTCAGGATCTCTTTTTGCAGCTCCGCCACATACACACGCTGGTGCTCCGTCATCTCCAAACCGCGCATCCAGTCCAGCGCATCGCGGATCGGGAGTGAGCAGAGTGCATGGATGGAGAGTGTGGCCGTGCCCGCCAGGGCGTGATCTTTGAAGGTGGTTATCTCCCCAACCTCGTCCTGGCGGACGCGACTACATAGCGTCACCGCGAGCGACTCCTTCCTCAACCTCTTCCCGCCACACGCCTGGCAGGGCAAAGGGTTCATGTAGCGCGTGAGCTGTGTCTTCAGCGCATCGCTCTCGGCGCTTTCATGCAGACGCTTGGCTTCATGGAGAAGTCCTTCATAGCTCTCGCACGTGCCGTGAAAAAGCGCGTCTTTAAATATCTGAGGCAGGTCTTTGAATGGCATATCCAGTGCCACATCGAAGCGTATGGCTAGGGCCTCGACACCGCGCTGCTGAATGATCTTCAGCTTCGGATTCCGCGCCCACCAGGATTTCACTGCGCCGGCTCTGAGTGAAAGCGATGTGTCTGGCACGATCAGTGCCGCATCAGGAGCCATGAGCGAACCGACGCCTTCACAGCTGGGACACGCGCCGATGTGTGTGTTGAATGAGAAATGCTGCGGCGTCAGTTTCTCAAATAGGTAGCCAGTGCGTGGGTTCGCATACGAGGTGGTGAAGCTCAACACCTCATCGCTTCCATCGGCTTGAATCAGGAACTGCACTTCACGCTCATTCCAGTGCAGTGCGGCTTCAATGGACTCCATAAGCCGCTGCCGCACGCCTTCACGAATCACCAACCGGTCCACCACGACCTCGACACGATGCTCCATGCCACGCTCAGGATTGAGTGCATCATCCAACTCCACGATCTCGCCATCCATGCGCACGCGAACAAAACCCTGACGACGCAGTTTTTCAAACGTGGTGCGCAGTGCCGCCGCATCCTGCGGCTCCAGCGGAGCGAGCACCATACAGCGTGTGCCTTCGCCCAATGCGAGAAGCCGATCACCAATCTCGGCAGGTGTATTTTTCACGAGTGCCTCACCCGTCTCGGGATCATGCGGATAACCAGCCACAGCATACAGCACGCGCAGGTAATCATAGATCTCCGTCACCGTGGCGATAGTGCTGCGCGGATTCGGTGAACGATGCACCTGCTCGATGGCGACGGCTGGAGACAGCCCCTCGATGAAGTCCACATCCGGCTTCTCAAGCTGATCGAGAAACTGCCGCGCATAGGCCGAAAGGCTCTGCACATAGCGCCGCTGCCCTTCCGCATAAAGAGTATCAAAGGCCAGCGACGACTTGCCACTGCCACTGACGCCTGTGAGCACGACAAGACGATGACGCGGGATGTCCACGTCGATGTTCTTGAGGTTGTGCTGTCGCGCGCCGCGCACGCAAATGAAGTCCTGCGCCATGACGCGGCATCAAGACGCGGCCCTGTGCTGGTGCAAGCCGGAATGCAAGGCAGTCATGCGCGTCGCGATCCAAACTGCAGACGTAAATTCGCATCATGTCAGACACATCACGCACTTGGTTGATCACAGGCTGCTCCAGCGGCTTCGGGCAGAGCATCGCAGAGGCAGCGCTCATCGCGGGAGATCACGTCATCGCCACGGCGCGGAAGCTCGCTGATCTGGAGACACTGGAGCATATCGGGGCTGGCCGCTGTCACATCCTCGCACTCGACATCACTGATGCAGCGCAGGTCAAAGCAGTGATCGCAGAAGCTGCCACGATCACAGGCCGACTCGATGTCGTCGTGAACAACGCTGGCTACGGATTGATCGGAGCTGTCGAAGAATGCAGCGAAGAACAAACGAGGCGGAATTTTGAAACGAACTTCTTTGGCGCGCTCAATGTCATCCGCGCTGTACTGCCAGTGATGCGTGCGCAAGAGAGCGGTCACATCGTGAATATCAGCGCGGCGGCAGCCATCGCGAACTACCCCGGCTTTGGCGTCTATGGTGCGGCGAAAGCGGCGGTGGAATCATTGAGCGAAAGCCTGCGCACCGAGCTGGCTCCGCACGGCATCAAGATTACGGTGGTGCAGCCCGGTCCCTTCCGCACCGCCTTCATCGAGCGTGGTCTCGATCATGCCGAACCGATGCCCGACTATGCTGGCACGGCGGGTAAGTTCGCCGCCTTCCTGAAAAACGTGGATGGCAAGCAGCCCGGCGATCCCGAGCGAGCTGCCGCACTGATCGTGAAGATGGTCCGCGACGGTCAGTCCCCGCTGCGCCTGCCTCTGGGCAAATACGCCGTCAAAAAGATCCGCGACACCGCGAGCGCACGCCTCCGGGAGCTAGAAAGCTGGGAGCAAGAGGCCAAAGAGACCGATTTCTCGGTTGGTTAAAAGCCATCAATTAATTATTAAATTTACATTAAATTCAGCTAAATTAGATTAATTCCGCATTCTTCCACCCCATTCCGCGCTTCACAGCGCCTGCTGCTGGTGTTGGCTTTGTGCCTCGATTGGCCGGATTTGAGCCGTGGAATCCTCCTCCATGAGACGGACAATGCTCTCGCGAACAGCTCTGCGCCGACGGGTGATTATGCGAATAGTGGCTAGGTCTATGAAGGCCAGTATGGCGGTTTTTGGGCACGCTGATCGGCCCGAAGTACTTCATCACCGCGCAGCACTTCTTGCAGCAAAGTAATACGTTTGTCAGTTCGGCGGAGTTCAATGGCATAGCCGATGTCACTTACACGATGGATGCCTTCGCGAATGGCGGCCAGGCATATTAGGACATCGGGGGCACTGATCTGCGCGTGCTGGAGATCTATGAAACCTTCTCCAGCTGCGCCACGCTCTACACCAGCAGCACTGAAGTCGGCTCGAGACTGCTGAACTTTGGTCACGGAGGACCAGTAGGCATGGCGATCAATGTCAGTGGCACTGAGCACGACTGGGAGCACACTGGCAGGGACGGGGTGGCGCGGTGGGGTGCCAATCAAGTGGATCAAATCTACTCCAGAGGTGTCGGCAATATGCTCCATGCCGACTTTGATGCCGTCATCGGCCAGCATGAGTCCACCCTCTCCGCAGGCGAATCCGACGGTGGCGTTTTCATTGAAATTTCCGGCCAGTGACACCTTGATGGCGTGAACTACAGTGTGGACGGTCTTTTTGACACCAATGCTACGCCCAATGATTTCTCCGAATTTCCAGGCGCAGCCCCCTACGACATGGGCGGACTCTACATTGGCGATGCCCCTAGCTGGCAATTCATCACCGACACGGCATTTGATAAACCATCGAACTTTTACGCTTCACGCATCTTAGACAGCGCTCTGGAAATCTCCAGCATCGTCAGCGTGCCGGAACCAGGCAGCCAGGGCTACTCATCTTCTCAGGCTGTCTAGCCATGAGGCGCAGGCGGCTCAGCGCTTCAGCTCCGCAAAGATAAGCCGCCCTGCCGAGGTAGGCAGCGCGCTGGAGATCACCACGTCAACCGTTTGGCCGATATGCGTCGCAGCCTGATTGACCACGATCATCGTGCCATCTGTCAGGTACCCAACGGCCTGATGCTTGTCCTTACCCTGTTTCATCAGACTCAGAGAAAGCTCATCACCAGGATTGAGCTGCGGTTGCAGACTGATCGCAAGATCATTGAAACTGAGAACGATCAGTCCGCGCAGCCGAGCCACTTTGGCCAGGTTCTCATCATTGGTTAGCAAGCGCGCATTAAGATCGCGTGCCAGATTTACGAGTCGTGCATCCACCGACATTTGACGGTGATCCTCCCCCGGTGAGTCTTCATGAATGGAAAGGCGCACGCCAGCCGCAGCGCGCAGGGTTTCCATCACCTCCAGGCCACGCTTTCCGCGCAGCACTTTTTGTGTATCACCAGACTCCGTCAGCCGCTGCAACTCATCGAGGACGAAGCGCGGAACGACCAGCGCACCGCTCAAAAAGCCTGTCGCCACCACCTGCTTGATGCGCCCATCGATGATGATGTTTGTATCCAACAGCAGCGGCTCACCCTCTGAGCCATCACGGCGAAAACGCACGTAAGGGATGATGAAAGCGAACTGATCCCGATCACTGCGCAGACCAAAAGTCACACCAAAGAAAGCTAGGGAGACATAAATCAGGAACTCACTCACATTGCGGATATCGTCCAGATTTTCCATGCGCTGGAAGACACCGAGCTGGAAAATACCAATGCGCGTGACCAACCATGCGCAGAACAGGCCGATGCCTAAACCGAAGGTAATGTGGGAGAAGTCCCGGAGGCTGAATCGGGCAAAAAGCATGTCCAGCAGAATGAGCAGTCCCATCGCCGCGCCACCGATGACCGCTCCGAACCACCAAGGCTGCTCGATACTCAGAGACACCACGACACCAAGCACCATGAACAGAGCGAAAAATAGCGCCCTAACGAGACGGATGGACCAGACAGAATTCATGCAGTGAGAAAGTAGCCTTACTCTAGCGGCTACCTCTCTTTTTGACGAGAGCCAATTTTACCATCGACCCATTGGGTCGATACTGAGAAAATGATTGAATCCCAAATCAGGTGGGCAGACCCCAATCCACCCAACGTTAGGCCTTCATGCCTTCTTGCCGCAAGAAGCTTTCGACCCATGTGATGTCGTAGTTGCCGTTGTGGAAATCACTGGTGGTGAGAACCTTGCTTTGCAGAGGGATGGTGGTCTTGATGCCTTCGACGACGAACTCACCAAGGGCACGCCTCATGCGGCGGATGGCAATGTCGCGGGTGGCACCGGTGACGATGAGCTTGGCGATCATCGAGTCATAGTACGGCGGCACCTCATAGCCTGCATAGACGTGGCTATCGACGCGGACACCACGCCCACCCGAGGTGTACCAATGGACAATCTTACCTGGGCTCGGCGCAAAGTTACGCGATGGATCTTCAGCGTTGATGCGGCACTCGATGCTGTGACCACGAGCCTTGGCATTCACGACATGCTCACTGAGCGGCAGACCGGCGGCGATGCGTATCTGCTCCTTGATGAGATCACAACCATAGACTTCTTCGGTGATGGGATGCTCAACCTGGATGCGGGTGTTCATCTCCATGAAGTAGAAGTCTTCACGGTTGTTATCGACGAGGAACTCGATCGTGCCGCAGTTCTCGTAGCCGATCTCTTTGCAGATACGGATGGTGGCGTCTCCCATGCGCTTACGCAGAGATTCGGTCATCTTCGGGCTTGGGCACTCTTCGATGATCTTTTGGTTACGCCGCTGCATGGAGCAGTCACGCTCACCGAGATGCACGACATTACCGAGGCTGTCGGCGACGATTTGAAATTCGATGTGATGGGGCTTTTCGACGAGCTTTTCCATGTACATGGAGCCGTCACCAAAGCACTTCAGGGCCTCCATGGAGGCGGCTTGGAAGCTTGAGTTAAGGGTCGCTTCATTGAGCACGGGCCTCATCCCACGACCACCACCACCAGCGCTGGCCTTGATGATCACGGGGTAACCAATCTTGCGCGCCCAGAACAGAGCTTCTTCTTCATTGTTGATGAGACCATCTGATCCAGGGGTCACGGGCACTCCCGCGGCACGGGCGGTGGCACGGGCGACGTTTTTATCTCCCATCATCGAGATGACACGAGCGGAAGGTCCGATGAATTTGATTTTGCACTGCTCGCAGACATCAGCGAACTCGGCCTTCTCGGAGAGGAATCCGTAGCCGGGGTGGATGGCATCGACATTGGCGATCTCAGCCGCACTGATGATGCGGCTCATCTTCAGATAGCTCTCACTGCTGGGGCCAGGGCCGATGCAGATCGCCTCATCGGCCATATGGACATGCATGGAGTCCACATCCGCTTCGGAATACACGGCGACGGTTTTGACATCGAGTTCTTTGCAGGCTCGGATGATGCGGACGGCGATCTCACCACGATTGGCGACGAGTATTTTTTTAAACATGGGACAGTTGGGCGGGAGCTAATGGCATAGGGCTGAAAGGATGAAAAAAAGGCGCGAGCATGAGAACGCGGAGAACACGAGGGATTCCGATTCTCCGACTCCGCCCCAGGGCGCTAGGCCTTGAGTTCAAAAAGTGGCTGGCCGTATTGAACAGGCTTGCCATCCTCGACCAAAATGCGGGCGATGGTGCCGCGTATCTCAGCTTTGATCTCATTCATGACCTTCATCGCCTCGATGATGCAGACGGTGGTATTTTCATCCACCGAGTCGCCAATATTCGCGAACAGCTTTTCACCCGGCCCGGCAGAACGGTAAAACGTGCCTACCATCGGGCTATTGATCGTGGGACCGACCGGACTTGCTGGAGCAGCAGCAGCGGGGGCCGCAACCGCCGTCAGGGCAGGAGCCGTAGCAGCAACCGTGTAATTGGCCGGAGCGGAGGAGCCCATCGGCAGGTGCTTAAGGAGTTCCTTGGCGGTCTGGAAGTCAGACCCTCTGCGGAGTTCGACTTTAGAGCCTTGGTTTTCAAAATGAAAATAGCTCAGATCGTTCTCGGCCATGAGTGCGACGATCTGTTTGATCTGTTTAAGGTCCAAAGGTGTGGCCTCCTTGTCGTTCGTTTTATTGTCTTCCATTCGATACGGTGGGTGCTGATTTAAGAATTCGAGATTAGCGCCTTCATGGGGGGTGGCAAGGATAAATCCACCTCTTGACCGGCTAGGGTGCTGTTCGTGTGAGCAATGAAATACAGTGCAGCCCATGGCTGCCTAACGCAGTTGTCATTTTCACCCGGCCAGCTAACGTTCCCTCGCAATGCCCCGAGTGTACATCAAGACTTACGGCTGCCAGATGAATGAGCGGGATACCGAGCAGGTATCCCAAATGTTCGTCAAGCGCGGCTACACCATGACTTCCACCGACACGGACGCCGATGTGGTGCTCATTAACACCTGCTCCGTGCGCGATCAGGCAGAGCAAAAGGCGCTGGGAAAGATGGGCATGGTTCGTCGACGCAAGCTGCCGCTCGTCACTGGCTTCATGGGCTGCATGGCCCAGAGCCGCGGCACCGAGTTAGTGCAGAAAGCCAAAGTCGATCTCGTCGTCGGCACGCAGAAGTATCACCGCGTCGTCGAGTATGTGGATGAAATCATCCGCGCCAAAGAAGCGCAGCAGATGGATGACGAGCGCTTTTCCATCGTCGATATCGACGAAGAAGCCGCCAGCCAGAACACCATCCGCGACCACACTTTGAAAGAGAATCAGGGCAGCGCCTTTGTCAGCATCATGCAGGGCTGCAACATGAAGTGTACCTTCTGCATCGTTCCCTTCACACGCGGCAATGAGCGCGGCAGACCCATCGCCGACATCGCGGAGGAAGTGCGCCGCCTCGCAGATCGTGGCGTGAAGGAGATCACCCTACTCGGCCAGATCGTGAACCTCTATGGCCGTCATGAGTTCCCCGCCATCGATGGCAAGAGCCCTTTCGTACAGCTTATCGAAGCCGTGCATGAAGTGCCCGGCATCCAGCGCATCCGCTTCACCAGCCCGCATCCCATTGGCTATAAAAAGGATCTCATCGAAGCCTTCACCTACCTGCCCAAGCTCGCCGAACACGTCCATCTTCCGATTCAAAGTGGTAGCGATGAAATCCTCAAGCGCATGCACCGCCCCTACACCGCAGCGAAGTTCACCGACCTTGTCGAGCGCATCCGCTCCGTGCGCCCTGGCATCGCCGTCACCACCGATGTCATCGTTGGTTTTCCTGGCGAGACCGAAGCGCACTACCAGGAAACCCGCGCACTGTTTGATCGACTGAAGTTCGAGAACGCCTTTGTCTTCCGCTACTCCAAGCGCCGGGGCACACCCGCCGCCGAGATGGATGAAGCCATTCAAGTCTCCGAGCAGGTCAAAGAAGCCCGCAATCAAGACCTGCTCTCCCTGGTCAATCAGCACGCCTTCACCAAGTATGAAGAACTCGTCGGCCAGCGCGTCGAGATCCTCTGCGAAGGCACCAGCAAGACCAACGAAACCCGCCTCATGGGTCGCACACGAACCAACAAGATCGTCGTCTTCGAAGGCAACCCCGCCCGCCACATCGGCCAGATCTTCGACGTGAACATCCACCACTACGAGAACTTCACGCTGTTTGGAGAAGTTAAACGATTTCCCTAACTCGTTCAACTCACTGACGGCGTGAACTTCGCCACCAAAGGCACTGTTTTCTTCGCCACACCACGTCGCTGCTTCGCCAGCGGACTTAGCCGCGCTCAACAGAACTCTCACGCTGATCATGACCGTGCTGCCAAAATTTACTGCACCCATAACCCACCGATGTTCAGCAGGAAAATGATGGAGTTGATAAAGCCAGTGGCGTGTTAGCGCATGCAGTTTTCACACCGTTCATATGTTCTCGGTCAATAAAATCGAATAATAAGCAGTATGTGCGCAGAGTATGTCATGCAAATGACTGAGCCGCTGGCGCGCTTTCCAATAGAAATCGCACGAACCGTCTTCTTTTTGAGTTTCAATAGTCCTTTGCCCACTGCTAAAGATCGCGTTCCATGAATCTCCTCCTCGTCGAAGATGACCCTGAGCTCGGCCGCCAGATGGCCGAGTGGATGATCGAGGCTGGGCATGAATTGCACTGTGAGGAGCTGGGCAAGCCGGCCCTAGCATGGCTGAAAAGTCATGCCTGCGATGCCGCCATTCTAGATGTGGGACTACCGGACATGGACGGCTTTAGCATCGTGGAAAGCCTACGTCAGCAGGGCGTGCTCACACCAGTGCTCTTTCTCACAGCACGCGCCAGTGTAGCCGACCGCGTGCGTGGCCTGGCTGCTGGTGGGGACGATTACCTGACGAAACCTTTTGCCGCTGAAGAGCTGCTAGCTCGCCTGGATGCACTGCATCGGCGTGCCAGTCACACTCAGCCGACTCAAAGAAAAATCGGTAACTGTCGGCTCGATCCGGTGAAGCGCCGCATCACCTGTGGCACTCAGACCGTGGAGTTACAGCCGCGTGAATGGATGCTGCTGGAGGTGCTGATGAATCACGAGGGGCGCATCATGCCAAAACAGTATCTCCTGGAGCAGGTGTGGGACATCCACTTTGATCCAGGCACCAATGTGGTGGATGCCATGATCTGCCGACTGCGCCGAAAACTGGAAATCCCAGACTGCAACATCCACATCGTAACCATCCGAGGCAAAGGCTATGTTTTCAAAAATATGGCCTGAACGGCTGCCCTCTCAATGGCGACTAGCGCTACTGCTCGCACTCATCATCGGTAGCAGCATCGCTCTGACGCTTTTCTTTGTTCGTGCCGCCGTGAGCCGAGACTTACGGCGGGCAGACCAGGAGATCATCATGGACGATCTCGTGGAGTACGCTGCTATTTACCAGCACACCGGCGTAGCTGGCGTGAGCGAGATCTTCCCCGCTGGCCAACATGCCGAAAGCAATGCCCTGCGGATCATGGATGCCGACGGGAAACTAATCTATGCGACGGTCCCTGAAGAGATGAGTCTGTACCCTTGGCCCACCCTGCCACCCAAGGAGCTGCTCAAGAAGGGAGACACAGCCCTGACAGACATCGCCCTCACTGAGCGCCCGCAGCGGCTCAGTCTAGGAGCCATCCACCTGCATGATGATAACACGCTATGGTTCGGCCGCTCCAGTGTAAAGGCCGAGCGCTACCTCACCAATATCCGGAAGCATCTTTTGTTAGCTGGTATCATGGCCGCGCTCGTGGCTTTGCTGCCAGTACTCTGGTACTCGCATGATGTACTCAATCCCATCAAGGCCTTCACAGCCAGTGCCAAGAATCTACATCTACCTGAGGGTGAGGTGCGCCTCATCGCCCCGACCGCAATTCCTGAATTAAAAACACTGGCCTCAGTGATCAATGCCGGGCTGGACAAAATCCTCAGCCTGACACGCGAGCTTCAATCAACCAATGATCAGCTCGCTCATGAGCTGCGCACGCCGCTAGCACGCATTCGCGGCAATCTAGAATCCCTGCACGATCATACCGACAACGATCAAGCCCAAGAAGCTGCAGCGCGCAGCCTGGAGGAGATCGACCGCGCTGCGCAACTTGTGCAGACCATTCTCACCGTGCGCGCAGGTGATCACGGCGCACTGCGGCTCCACCGCCAGGCCACACCGATCCATGATTTGCTGCAAAAGCTGATCGAACTTTTTGGCCCCGCCGCTGAAGACCGGCACCTCGCACTCAGCATTGAGCAAGGACTCGATCTAATGCTTAACGTGGACCGCGAGCTGCTGACTCAAGCCGTGGCCAACCTACTCGACAACGCACTTGCTTACACTCCGAAGGGCGGTGCCATCACCGTCCGCTGGCAGGCAGATGGAACTGGAGCCATCATTAGTGTGAACGACACCGGCCCCGGCGTCCACCCAGCCGAAATGCAGAGTATCTGGGAGCGCTACAACCGCGGCTCCGCAGCCATCTCACGGTCACCAGGCATCGGACTCGGACTCAGCCTCGTCCGCGCCATCGCCACAGCCCACAGCGGCAGTGTCGGCGTCAGCAATCGCGACACCGGCGGTGCCAGCTTCTGGATTCGACTACCACAGGGGTAGTGATGAGCACACTCAGCAAACGTGGCTTACGGCATCAGGTTCCCTGCCAGCCAGGCTTTCATCTCTGCCATGGCGCATGCGCGATGACTGAGGCTATTTTTCACCTCGGCAGAAAGGACGCCGAATGTGTCCTCATAGCCCACAGGCTGGAAAAGAGCATCATAGCCAAAGCCGCCTGAGCCCTGCTCCTGCAGACGTAAAGATCCCTCAACAGCGCCATGCGTGGCCTTGAGTACTTGCCCATCTCTGACGAGCGCCAAGCAACAGCGAAAGCGTCCGAGAAAAGGCAGGCCTGAATTGCTTGCCTGCTTCCGCAGCTCGTCTTTGAGCTTACGGCGATTGTCAGCATCGGTGGCATCTACGCCAGCATAACGCGCGGAGTAAACGCCGGGTTCACCATTGAGTGCATCGACTTCCAGGCCTGAATCGTCTGCTAAAATCAATAGGCCCGGCAGTGCCACACTAGCGCCCACTGCTTTGATGACGGCATTCGCTTCAAACGTTGTTCCTGTCTCTTCAGGCAAAGTAATGCCAGGATATGCACATAAGCTCTGCACGTTCCAGACATCTCCCAGCATGGCGGCGACCTCTTGGGTTTTGTGAGCATTTGAGGTAGCAAAGATGATTTCAGGCATGGTGCTCAGGTTTGAACAGAAGGAACTAGAGGCAACCATGATTTTAGTTTCCGTCTTTGATTCCTCTGTGATCCCGTGATGGCACGTATCTGTCTTGTCATGCCACCGCTGATCACTGTCACCCACCGCCGAGGCATTTACTTGCCAGAGGCGGATTTGTGGCTGGACCCACACTTCGGCGTAGAGCGTGCTTTTATCTCCCATGCCCACAGCGACCATGTAGCGCGGCATCAATCGACGTTCTGTTCAGAGCTCACTCTGCATCTTATGAGCGAGCGCTATGGCCTGAAGAAAAATGGCGTTTTCAATTCCCTACCGCTGCGGGTGGCACATGAGTGGAAAGGCTGGGAAATACGGCTTCTGCCCGCAGGCCACATTCTCGGCTCAGCGATGCTGCATCTGACGCGGAAGAGTGATGGCTCGACGCTGCTTTACACCGGCGATTATAAACTCCGCCAAGGATTGAGTTCCGAGAAATGTGAACTCCTCAAAGCGGACACGTTGATCATGGAGACCACGTTTGGTCTGCCCAGGTTCATCATGCCGCCTATGAGTGGCATTATCGCGCAACTACTGACGTTTGTGCACGAAACACTGGCCGCTGGTGGCATACCCGTGTTGCTTGGCTACTCTCTTGGAAAAGCGCAGGAGATTCTCTGTGCGCTCAAGGATGTCGGACATCCCGTGATGCTACACCCATCGATCTGGAAGCTGACGGAGTCCGTCAAATCTTTGCTCGGGGAACTGCCGAACTATCGTCTTTTCGACGAAGCGGAGGTAACGGGACATGTGCTCATCTTTCCACCCAATGTGCGCCAATCATCCGCGCTGAAAAATCTCCAGTCGATTCGAACCGCCATGTTCACCGGCTGGGCTCTTCAGCCCGGTGCGCGCTATCGTTACCAAGTGGATGAGATTTTTCCGCTCAGTGATCACGCAGACTATCCTGAGCTGTTAGAGACCGTGGACAGGGTTAAGCCGCGCCGAATCTATTTGGTACATGGCTACACGCAGGAGTTCGCGGCAGATCTGCGTGCTCGTGGGCACGACGCCTGGACGCTAGAAAAAGACGATCAGCTTGAGCTCTCGTTTGGGTCTGCTGAGAGCTAACCGATCAGGCCATCTTCAGGGTCTTGGCACCTTCGTCGATGAGCTGCCAGAAGTTCTTGGACTGGCTCAGCGCTTTGTCTTCACCACCACCAGGGAGATTGCTGCGGTAAAGGAAGTCGGCAAAGGTGTTTTTGTGCAGTACCCGATGAACACGCACGTTGCCATCTTTAACACCAAAGTAGATGCGGTGGTCGCCAGCACGGCAGCGATAAAGTTTGCGGCCTGCCGAGCGCTCCAAAACACCGAATTTCTTGGCCAAAAGTGCTTCATCGAGATCGCCGGGCTTAATATCCATGGCCTCCAATAAATGAAACTGGATCTGCGTAGGCAGGCGGGACAGTTCGGCGGCACTAATGTCATTAAAAACGATTTGAAGCATGAGTGCTAAAGTAGAGATCGTGAACCGAAGCGCAAAGAAGAAAATACGCTTGGATTGTGCGTGCCTCCGCTGGGCGGCGTAGATAAGCTAGAGCAACGATGATGATAAAAAAAACCAGCCTCATGCAAACCGCGCTGTCATGCGCAGCGCTGGCGTTGACCTGTGTCCTAGCACCGCTTGAGGCAGCGACACTGCAACTCGTCTTCGATCATCACGCGGGTACCAATCCCCTGCTCTTAGATTCATTGCGATACCGCAATCAATCTGGAGAGGATTGGTCAGTCACACGACTGAGCTATCTGATCAGCGGCGTGTCCCTCAAACGTGAGGACGGATCGTGGCTCAATGCTCCGAATTCCGCGGCTTGGATGAATGCAGCTACGCGGAGACAAATGATGCGTCAGACTGAGATCCCAGAAGGCAAATATCAGGCATTGCGTTTTCACGTTGGCATCGACCCCAAGAACAATGCAGCCGATCCATCAACGCGCGCTGCGGACCATCCACTGAACCCGAATCTCTGCGGACTGCACTGGAGTTGGCAGGGCGGTTACATCTTCATGGCACTCGAAGGACTGCACCGAACTGGCAATGGCCAGCCGGAGGGCTACGCCTATCATCTCGCTCGTGACCCATTCCTCACGGAAGTAACACTCAAGCTCTCACTCGATCTTCGGGAGGATGCGGTCATCCCAGTCGTCTTCAATGTCGCTGCCGTGCTCGATAGCGTGAAGAACATTTCGTTTGCCAAGGACGGAACGACGACCCACTCGAAAGGTGGCGACCCGCTGGCGCTGGCACTCAAAGAGAATCTAGCGCGTGCATTTAGCATTGCTCCCGAGTCCACGACGACGACTGAAGCGGCGGCAGATCCAAAACTCACGCCGCTTTATTTGCCGAAAAAATTCACGCCTTTTAAATTCACCATGGGCGCGCAATTCCCCATGCCTGCACTCCCGAATGACAACCCACTGATCGAAGAGCGCGTGGAGCTAGGGCGCTTGTTGTTTCATGACAAAGCACTGTCTCGTGATGGGACAATTTCTTGTGCCTCCTGCCATGACCAGGCAGCAGCGCTGAGCGATCCCCGGCGCTTCAGCATCGGAGTTGCAGGTGGCATCGGAGACCGTAATGCCATGCCGCTCTTTAATCTCGCCTGGAAGCGTGAATTCTTCTGGGACGGTCGAGCACCGAACCTGCGGACACAGGCGCTCATCCCCATTCAGGATCATCTGGAGATGGATGAATCTCTGGACAATGTGGTAAAGAAGCTGGCCATGATAGAGGCGTATGACCCAGCCTTTGAGCGCGCTTTTGGTTCGCCTGAGATAACAACGGAGAAGATCGGACTGGCTATAGAAAACTTCCTCCTCACGCTTACTTCACACGACTCCAAATTTGATCGTTCGATAAGCGGAGAAGAGAGACTTAGTGATGACGAAAAACGAGGCTTTGAACTTTTCATGACGGAGCGTGAGCCACGTATGGGCAGCATGGGCGGTGATTGTTTTCACTGCCATGGCGGTGCCTTATTCACCGACCACCAATTCCGTAACAACGGGCTAGAGATCTCAGAAGCTGATTTGGGGCGCTCCAAAGTCACCCAAACAAGTATTGACCGCGGTGCCTTTGCCACACCGAGCCTGCGTAACATAGCGCTCACGGCTCCCTACATGCATGATGGCCGCTTTACCACTCTGGAGGAAGTACTCGAACACTACAGCGTGGGCGTATCTCGCACCGACACACTGGATCCAAATCTGGCTAAGCATCCTAACGGTGGCCTGCACCTAACAAAGGATGATAAAAGCGCTATCATCGCTTTCTTGAAGGCACTGACCGACAGCCGATTTGAGTCGACACCACTCCCATTGGCCAAGTAGGCTGAGGGAAACTTGGCAAACTGTTCATGCATTTTCGAATCACGTTCATCATCGGTCTCCTACTGACCCAGCACACTGTTGCCGCTTTTCCGACCCTGGCTTTAAAACCCGTCGTGCTGAAGCAGATCCACTCACCGACCACGATAACCTATGCGCCTGATGGCAATGGTCGCCTATTTGTCTGCGACCAGCTGGGGAAGATCTACATCATCCAGGGCGGCATGATGCTGCCGACACCGTTCCTCAACATCGCCAGCAACAGCAATGTTGCGCCTGACAATGGCCCAGGCCCTGCAGTGACGATTGGTACAGGCTACGATGAGCGCGGATTGCTAGGTCTGGCGTTCCATCCTGGTTTCGCGACTCCAGATTCTCCCGGATATCGCAAATTTTACGTCAACTACAACAAGCCCTATGTCGTGGGCACCGATCCGGCTCCACCTCAAGTCGGTGATCCTGTGGATTGCGTGACCGTCATCGCCGAATTCGAAGTTTCACCGTTGAACCCCAACTTGGCGCCCCTTACTTCTGAGCGAAGGCTACTCGTCTTCACTCAGCCACAGTCCAATCATAATGGCGGACAACTCGAATTTGGACCTGACGGTTTTCTCTATATCGGCTGTGGCGATGGGGGCAGTTCCAATGACAACAACGCTGGTCACACGGGCGGTAGCGCTATCGCTCCACGGCCCACTAACGCTTTGGGAAATGGCCAAGATAAGACGCGGTATCTCGGCAAAATTCTGCGCATCAATCCGGTCGATCCAGATGGTGGTGGACCGCTGACTTACAGCATCCCGCCCAGCAATCCATTTGTTGGCATAGGGGGCGGAGTGAAAGAAGAGATCTACTGTTTTGGAATGCGCAACCCATGGAAGTTCTCTTTCGACAAACGCGCTGGAGGCACCAACCGCATGTTTTGCGGCGATGTGGGACAGGGCCGAATTGAGGAGATCAATCTCATCGTCTCCGGTGGAAACTATGGCTGGCGTTACAAGGAAGGCATCGAGCTTCCTACCTTCTCAGTTGGCTCACCTGTTCCCGGCGGCGTGGTCACAGACCCCATCGCCATGTATGCTCATGTTGGGGTCGTCACCAGTCCGGTATTACCGCAATTGGGACTCTCCGTGACGGGCGGATTCGTTTACCGAGGCTCTGCGATTCCTGGGCTTCAGGGGAAATACATCTTCGGTGACTATAGCTCCACTGGCGGTGCTTCTGATGGTCGTATGATGGGACTCGAAGAGACTGCCCCTAATAGTGGTGTGTTCACGCTGACGCAGGCACTGCCACTTGCCTCATCTAATCCAATCGTTGGTCAACGCCTCCTCTGCCTAGGAGAAGATGAAAGCGGTGAGATCTATATCGGATTGAAAACAAAAGGGGGTGTATTGGAACTCGATGGTGCGATGCCATCAGGCGGCATTTATAAAATCGTCACTCCTCAAAGTTATTCAAAATCGCTTCAAGCATCCAAGGACAACACTATTTTCTCCGAGGATGTGGATTATTCTCGAGACTACAGCGATGGCACTGGCTACTTGTATGCCGGTCGAACAGGACCCAACTATGGCCCCTACAATCGACGCGCCTTAGTGGCCTTTGATCTCTCTGGACAAGTGCCCTACCCTGCCCTTATCCAGTCCGCCCAACTCAAACTTAAACTCTCCAAAGCGGGCCCCTCTTCCGCTGGTGCTAGCTTCACGGTGCATCGACTGACTCAAACGTGGGGAGAAGGCACATCACTCAATGTGACAGGAGGTTACGGAGCGCCAGCCACCACCAGTGACGCAACATGGACGTATCGCTTTTTTAATACTACAGCGTGGCCCACTCCAGGCGGTAACTTTACGGCCACGGCATCTGCCACCGCACTACAATCGGGCGCATCATTCATGACTTGGACAAATACGACGCTCCTCAAAACAGACGTGCAGTCTTGGGTCAATGCGCCAGCGACCAATGCAGGCTGGATCATTCGTAGCAACGAGACCACGAATACGACGGCCTGCCAATTTTCCAGCATCCAGAGTGGCGGGTCACCACCAGCGCTAGACATCACCTATGACGCCGCTCCGACGGCTCCTTTCGACACATGGCTCGCGACTTATTTTTCAACCAACCTCATCGGTCAATTTGTCGATCCAGAAGGAGACAACGATGGTGATGGCATCAAGAACCAGATCGAGTACGCCTACGGCCTAAATCCCCTGGCCTTTGATGAATCGAGTGATTTCGCCACGGCTCTTGCACCAGCAGCTCTCGGTGCCACAGATTTCACCGTCACCTTCCGCCGTGATTCCAGCGCGGAGGATCTCATCTACAAACTACAAACCAGCAGCGATCTTCTGCTGTGGACAACCATAGCGCAGAGTACAGCAGGTGCCGTGACGGTGGCACAAACTGGCAGTGTCAGCGTAGCTGAAGGCGCCCCCAACGGAACGATCAGACTAGTCGCGGTGACCCAGACACTTCCATCTGGAGCTAACGAAAAAAAGTTTGTTCGGCTGCAAGTGGATCGGTTCTGAGTTCACTCCACCACGTTCATACTGAGTGGCACGGTGATCGTGCGGCCATCAATGCGGACTTGGCAGTAAAAGCGCACCAGTCCAGGGCGTGGCGGATAGATTTTAAAACCTAGATAAGGACCGCCACGAAGATCCTCACGCAAGATGTCACCACCTATGGGATGCAGTCGGAGAACGGTCTGGTGGTCATCGTAAAAGCCTACGACTTGAGCAAAGGCATTCATGAGAGGTTCGAGGCGCTCCACAGGCTTCCCCACTGAGTCGGTGGCCTTAATGCGCATGAGCTGAATTTGCCGTGAATGAGGTTGCCCATCGTTGATCCCGGCAAAGGAGAGTTCAAATGTGAAACCTTCTATCGTGTTAGTGCGTGCCTCCGTGGTTTTTTTCGGCGCAGCAGGAACAAAGACACCGCCGATGTCAGCAAAAGGCAACTCATGCAAGCCAGTGGCAACTGGCACGATGTCCGCCCAGATTCGGCAGGGGCCATTCACTGAGGGAGTTAATGAAAAGGTGTAATCACCCGCCACCCCAGCAGGCGTTGGATGGGCCGTTTGGAACACGCTAAGAGAAGGATTTGTGATGAACAGATGAATGGGCTTTGAGTGAACGATCAGAAGATCTGACTCTGAAACAGGCAGTCCGCGCGTGGTGCGGAGTTGCATTTGGATCGTCATTTTTTGGCCCGCCACGAGTGGCTTACTTTCCGTTAGGCTTAGCTGCAATGTTGGCGTACCGGGCGCAACATAAACAAAGCTGTAAGGGATGCGGCGGACGCTTAGTGGTGCCGCGCATTTTCGGCAGGTCACGCCCGTGGCTGTTGAAATAATTTCAGGGTGCGTGGTGCAATAATAAATTTCTGCGCTCACGTCTGCAGCGTCAAAGACGGATGCAAGTTTGGCGAGCGCAGACTCAAGTTCGATAAAGCCTTTGTCTGCATCTAGCTGACTCCTGACCATGCAAGACTGAGCGATGCTATTGACGGAACTAAAGGCACGGGATGTTTGCTCATCGATCAAGAGACGCTGCTCAGCCGAAACGGCGGTATGGGCAAGCAATCGAAGTGCAGGACTGCACAGAGAGACTTGTTCAGGAACCTCTGAGACGCGCTTTTCCTGAAGAAGTCTGGCGACATTGGCACGGCTCAGACGAATCACATTCCACGCTTCAGCAGGCGTCTTGGGGTCGAGCACATTGGGTGGAAGAGGCACGTCTGCCCGTATCGCAGTTGCGCAAAGGATGACTGAAAGAGCAAAGGTGGTAAAAAAGCGACGGCACATGATCAAAGGATAGCACGCGATGCGCGCTTCACCTGCCAATGATGTCATCCGAGGTGCCAAATTGTTTATCTGGACCTGCGGAATGAATCTCCATGTCAGAGGCAGATTTTTGATGGAAAAAATACGCTGTTCCCCACGCATCAATCAACTCACCGCGCGCATTGATCTGCTGCCCCTCTGGCGGCCCCAACTTTGCCTGCTTGGGATTACCGCCATTCACGGACTGAATAATTTCTGCATTGGTGCCGATCGGGTTTGAACCCATGAGGGTGCGGTAGTCACGGAACATGAGGCCAATTTTGTCGATCTGAACTGCCGCATCAGTCACTAAGTCTGCACTAGGCTTTGCGGGTGGTGAGCCTCCAGATGCAGGGCTGGCACTGGCAGCAGGAGCCACCATAGGTGCAGGTGGTGCCATGGCGATAACTGAAGCGACAACGGACGGGGGTGGCGCGGGCGGAGAAGGCACCACCTGTGCGACGGGACTCGGCTGTGGAGTCGAAGCTGGTGGTGTAATTTTGACTGTGGGAAGAACGACGGGCTTGGGTGCCCGGACACTGCTGGCAGGCAATTTGTCACCCCAGCCACCAAGCCAAGCACCGATAATGATGGCCCCCACCACTGCAATGATGAGCACTGCGACAATTTGTATTTTCATGAGCGAACAAACATTAAAACTAAGTCATGAAGCCGAGATACCCGCCACCATAGCTTCCTGAGAAGCGAGTGAGATTTGGAAAGACTGTGGCGATTTCGCCAGCACCCACACCGAACCATTTAGCGAGTGTCGCTGCGTATTGATCAACTGAGGTGGTAGGAATCCAGCGGCCGGTGCTGGTATCGTCAGGCCCACCGACCGCGAGTGTGGGGAAGGTGCCAAATGTTTTCTGGCCATTAACCGCACCACCGACGACGAGGTGATGGCTACCCCAGCCATGATCGCTACCAAGGCCATTACACGGAAAAGTGCGGCCAAAGTCACTGGCAGTGAAGCAGGTGACACTGTTGACGAAGTCCGCCTTGCTCTGAGTGATGCCGATTTGCTTGATCGCTTTCATGAAGGACCAGAGACACTGGCTGACTTCTGCGAGTAAGTTTGCCTGACTGCCGATGATGACATTGGCGGCAGTGGGCGTGGCACTCGCGGCATTGGTCTGTCCGGTGTGTGTGTCGTAACCGCCGACTTGTACAAAGAAGACTTGGCGCTTCATCCCCAAGCCGTTGCTGACGCCTGCCGTGCGTGATCCAGCCTCAATAATCTGAGCCACCATCTTGAGCTGCTGCATGAGTCCTGAGGTGAAGGTCGAGCCGCCGTTTGGAGTAATCACTTGATGCGCCGTCGCCGTCTTGCTCCAATTTGCTAGTGTGGTGTAATAGGAGGCCATCTGCGAACTGGCGAGAGCGGCGCTCAATCCAGCACCGGCTGCCAGGGTGTTGTCCAAGGCTTTGGCATAGTTGCTGGTGAATGGGTTCACATGCAGCTTGTCATCGGCGAGCATACCTTTCAAAGCGGCATCTCGCGCAACAGATGCTGTTGATGGGTTGCTAGGACTGGACAGTGCCACGACACCGCCCGTGCCCACGGAGTACTGCTGCACGTTAGAGCCGACCTGAAAGGTATTTGTGCCTGAGATGGTGATGCAGGTGGAGAGAATATCCAATGCTCCATTCTTGGGATTGGCATCGTGAACAAGATCGGCGAGGCGGCCACCCCAGCCTGAGGAGATGGGCTGATCGGGAAGCGAGGTCTGCCAATGCGTGACCTGATCGGCATGAGAGAAGAGCTGCGGCGGCTTCTTGATCGAGTTGGCTACATACTGGGCCTTAGTCATTGGGAAAACAAGGGGTCCACTATTGAGCACGGCGGCCACTTTACCCAGATCATTGTAGCCAGGGGCTTGGTTAAACATCTGGGCCAGCTCGAACATCGCCGGGTTCAGAGCGTAGTCGTGCCCATCAGAATTCAATTTACTCAAGGCTAGTGCTGTTGCGTTGTTTCCATTCACCGCATTGGGCAGCGCCAGCACGGGCGTGCGGATCGTGGCATAGCTGGCATACTCGGACGCGATGGTCGGGATGATCATATTGTTTGAATCATTGCCGCCCGCTAAGAAGACGCAGACGAGCGCCTTGTAGCCAGTGGTATCAGCAGCCATCGCTGAATTGATCAGATAGAGATCGCGAAAGCAGTTACTCATCGCGCTGGCACCGAGAGCGACTGGTGCGGAGCGCCGGAGGAAGCTACGGCGTGAGATGTTGAAGTGGGGTTCCGTCTTCATATGTCGGGGACTATTTCTGAACTGCGAATTCGGCTGAGGTGATAATAAGGTGGATGATGGCCCGCACGCGGTCGCGCTTCTGAAGGTTGGTCGGTGTAAGCGTCGTGTAAGGCAGGTAGTCCAGCACGTTGCTGCCATTTTTGTGATTCACGAAATTAACGATCCTAGCCTTCGGGCCTGCATCCAGAGAAGCACCAACCAACAGGATTGCCAATTCATCGATCAAGGCGGAAATCCCCGCCTCGCTCGTCTTGGCATTGGTCATGTAGGGTTCAATATTCATCACCACAGTGCCACTGCCATTGTTGAAACTGCTGAGACCGTTGAGATTGCTATTACCACCACCTGTGCCGATGATCATGTTGGTTAGGCTATTGGTCAGATTCATCACGTTAGTGTCCGTGGTGAGCTGAAATTCGGGTGAATCCAGGCCGCTATTGGCCAAGGTACCTGGGAACTTGTAGTCTGGAAAGAAGTAGTTAAACACTGTCGGTGCATTCAGCGGCGATTGAGTGATCGAGCCTTCAGTGGAGCCTAAATTGTAAGTGCTCTGATTGATGATGACTGAACCAGACCTGCCCAGCGGAGGAGCCACCAGCGGATAAACGGTTATGCCATTGTTTGAGCCAGACGGATTGGGGTAGATGCCGCCATTGGTAGGATTGGGTGTTCTAGAAGTCGTGAAGTGATCTTCATCAGTGATCACAGAAACGGCGTATTCGGCATCTGTCACTGGACTGCCGACCACTGGCACATCCACCCAAATTTTGTTCCCAACCAAAAGGTTGTGATTCACGTTGGTGTTGAAGAGAATGTTGGTGCCGCTCGGAGTGTAGCTAGTGGTGAATTTCGGTAGCAGGACATTGCCTGCGCGCGCTGTGACGGGTGTGTCTGCGGTGACATAGGCGAAGGAAGTCGTGCCATTGGCACTCAGCACTTCAAACACTCCATCGGTCGGGATCGCCGCGCCACCCGCAGTAGTCTGCGTGAGGAAAGCCAGATAGACCTTACTCCGAGTAAGCTTGGTCGTGGTGGTCGTTCCGGCGGTGTAAATCAAGGGAGCGACCGTGCAATCCACAGGCACGGTGAACGTCGTCGTTGAAGTAACCGTAGGCACCAAGTTGCCAGTGATTGCAGTGCCAAAGGCCCCATCCGTGATACCTGCAATGGAGACCAGTCCGCCACTGACGAGGTTGTGTGCGGCACTCGTTGTCACCATACAAGGATTGCCGGCTGAGATGCTTGTGATGTTTATCTTCGTGCCTGGCACAGTCTGATTCGTCGGCGGGCCGCCTGTATTCACGGTCAGGATGTTGCTGCCAGCAGACTGCGTGTAGCTCGCATTGGACATACCCGTCGCCGTGACCTCCATGGTGTTGGCTCCGACGATGTTGCCTGTGTTCACGGTTGAGGGTGCGATAGAGCTAACAGCTGCGAGCGTAAAAGCAGAAGTGCTGACCTCACTCACATCGAAAGTGCCGTTGATAGTCGGGCTGAAATTTCCCCCCGCGACACTGGAGATCGTCACACTATCACCATTGACCAATCCATGAGGTGTGACCGTGGTGACGCGGACCGGATTGCTGGACTGCCGCCAAGTGGTGAAGCTGGTGGGGGCAGCCGAGCAGGTCACATTGGCGAGACTGGAACTGGCGACGGTGAAGGTGTTTGCGCCTGTGTTGGTCACGGTGAAGGCGGTGCCATTCAGAGATGTGGCTCCACCGCTGAATGTCCCACCGACAATGCCATTGATGGTGACTCCGGTCGTGGCTCCAGCAGGCAGGCCGTGTGGATCGACGGTGGTGACCGTGCAGGGAGTGCCAGTGGCCACTGACGCGACCTGGAAGATGTGTGTCGTGCTAGCAGCAACAGTGAAGGTGTTAGGGCCAGTGACGGTCGCCGTTTTTCCACCTGAGTTGATGCTGGCATCAGAGAACTTCCCTGAAAGTCCAAACAACCAGATCGTCCTTGTTTGGCCATTCGCGCCCATGCCATGCGGCTGGGTGCAGGTCATTGTAGTTGGGGTCGTACCTGCGGAGCTAATGGTGGAGATGTCGATGTGAGTGGCGGCGATCGCTGTCGTTGACCCAACGGAGTAATTGGTGCTCGTGGGGTTATTGGCAGGATTCGGCACGCTCGGCATCGGGGTCACATAGTTACCCCGGAAATTTAGAGCAACGGTGAACCCAGAACTGAAATCATTCGGGGCCGAAGTGACGATCCGAAGCTTGTTGGAATTAACCCCGGTCAACTGCGTGTAGGTGCCAGTGTAGTTCGCCGCCGGGAAGGCGCGGGCGGGAGCGGTGAGGCGGAGCATCGGCTCGCGCTGTTTGCCAAAGGTGGTGGATGTCTGAGTGACACTGCTGCGGCGGGCTTCGCCATCGAGCAAGATCTGCGATACGACGGCTGCCAAATCACCGCGCACACCAGAGCCGTTGTTTTTAAACTTCTGCACCACACGGTAAATGTAGCCTGGGCTAGGATCACTGGTGACAAGCCGCTGGATCAACTGGCGGCAGATGTAGGGCGGGACGTTGTCATTGGTGACGATGTTGTCGATGGCTAGCTCTAGCTCCTTGAGTCCGTATTGGTCATAAGGATGGTTGGCACCCGCACCAGAATTGTCGGCCTGGGATCCAGTCACGGCAGTGATGCCTGCGGTGCCAGAAATAGCCGCAGGTGTGACCGTGGCACCCGTGACGGTGGCGTTGACGTAAGTCGGAATGCCTGTCGTCAGATTGACGGCGACCTTGAACGAGTCGGCATCGACGATTTCAGTGACTTGATGTGAGGCATTGATCGGCGCGCTGAAAGTGCCACTGGCCACGTTGGCGATCAGGATGGTGTCCCCGACTTTCAGCCCATGAATCGTGGTGGTATTCACCGTACATGGGGAGCCAGTTGAAACACTGGTAATGGCAACACGCGGCGTCCGACCCGTCGCTGCGGGACTGTTCACATTATTCAGCAGGAACTTGGAAGAAAGCTCGTGCTGTGAAGGGACGAGGACCATGGGATTCAGGTAATCTGCCCCTGGACCAAAGTTGCTCGGCAAGCGCCCGCTCGCTTGATTTGGTTGGGCATAATTCCAACCTGTGAACAGATTGGATAGGCCGATGATCGAAGGCTGGGTGTAGGTGGAAACTAGACCTGCATCTGTGCCGAGCACGAAGCGCCCATCATCCCAGGTGCGGTAGATGCCGACCGAGAAGAGCTGCATGATTTCGCGGGCATAGTTTTCGTTGGGATGACGACCAATGGTATCATCACCCTTTTGGTTGGCGCGCATATCGAGATAGAGTCCCATCGCTGGGGTGAGTGTGACCTGCTTCAAAATCCCACGGAAGTTACCGCTGTCTGTCAGTCCGGCTGTTGGCAGGCAATAGTCCACCAATTGGTCATAATAATCTGCGAGGATGCGTCCGTTGCTTTGCAGCGGGCCGGTATTATTGGCCCACGAAACGACCATGATCTCGCTGAGGGCAAAGGCCAAGCGCTGACGCAACTGATCCTGTCCTGTGATAGAATTTTTCCACCAAGCGTCCGTGAAGAGGGATGATGGATAAGGCGTGTTGATGTCTGCGGTGAGACCAGCGACCACATCGTTGGAGGTGCGACTTGCGGGCTTGCTGAGCTGTGCGGTAATCCATGCCTGGAAGCTGCTGCCTTGGATTGCAGCAACGTCGGATGGACTCGCGCCGAAAGTCGCCTGATTTAGGAACCGAGCAGCATGGGCAGCATTGGTCGGATCATCAGTAGCAACAGGAGCAGCACAACTAGCTGCATCAGGTGGTGTTTGCGAACCGTCGATGAGGCCAAAAGTACCGCGAATTTCACCATTCGGATAACTAACAGAGTGAATGTTGAGATAGACCTTACCTTTGTGTAGCGCCTCTCTCAACTGAGCGGTGGAAAAGGTGCCTACGGCCCTAAAATCCCAGATGTAGCCGCCGTCTCCCGTCTGCTCAGCCGGATTCTGATCCGCATCATCAATGTCATAGATGATCTCACCTTGTGGATGGACTGTTCCGCCCAGGGCGATATCTGAGGTGAAACCGTCAACGTGGAGATGATACGATGTTTTCGGCGTTGTTAAATTCTGATAAGCAAAACGTAGGATTGCCTCCGTCTCACCAGCATTGACCTGAATGTTAGCGGAACCACTGGCTGAAGTAATGGCGCTAGCTTGCGGGCCGATATTGCAGGCGTACAGGGAGCCTGTAGAAGGCGCGACTGCCGGATAATCATAAGGCTGGAAAATGTAGCCCGGCACCGTGCCACTGAGCGGATAACCCTGAAGCGGGCCACCACCGTTTGGCAACGAGGTCAGAGCGCCCGTTGCATTTGGAGCGCCGACCACGGCGGGCACTGTGCCAAGGTCATCCTGGCACCAACCTACCGCCAAGTAGTCATCCGTGACATCTCCGCCAGTGTTGTGCAGAACTTCGAAGTAATATCTTTCTCCTGCCACCAGCGACAACCAAGAAGTCTGCTGGGTGGCGGTTGTGTTCCATACTTTCTTGCCGCTATTCGCGGTTAGAGAAGCACGCTTGACTCGATTCACATATTCCGAATCGTTTGAGATCCAAAGTTCCGCTGCATTATTCGCGGCGATCCAGAAGTAGTAATTGCCAGTCTTCGGCGGGACAAGATAACCGCGCAGGCGCTCACCCGTATTGTTTCCGTATTCAGTGTCGTCATCCACAGTAGCAATCGTGTCATTAGCCGGAGTCAACGATGGGGACGGAATCACGATGTCCGAAACATTAGGGCCACTTGCGGTGAGGATTTCACGACTGACGGCACCCACGGGATAGATGGTGATATTGACAATCGAACTCCCCATCACAGCGGCAGCAGCCACATTGGTGGCATCAATCGCCACATTGTAGATGCCAGCCGTGCTGGGCATGCCCGTGATCGCTCCAGTGCTCGCACTCAGGCTCAGTCCTGTTGGGAGTGGACCGCTATTGATCGCCAAAGCATAGCTCGTTCCGGCGCCGCCGATATTTGAGGATGTGACGCTGAAATTAAATGGAGTGCCTTCAAAACCAACTGCGGTGAGGGAAGAAGTAATGGCGGTAGTCTTAGCTGCCTGTGTCGGAGCTGGGAAGAGGCGAGCTTGTGGGATGATCTGCTTCACCTGACTAGCACTCCACCAGTAGAGCTTCGCTTCGGCACTGCCAGTGGCGCTGTTGAAATATTCGATCTGAATGTCGTAAAGCGTGCCCGCTTGGAGCGCTATGGTGTTGGTGTAATCCGTCGCTCCTTGAGTCGTCCAACGGTCAATGAGCAGCACGCCATTGACCCAAACTTTCGCGCCATCATCACTGCGGAAGTCGATCGTGTATGTCTCAGAAAACTGGGGGAGGATCTGCCCAGTCCAGCGCACGGAGAAGGCACCGGTTGAAGAGACTGTGCTCAATCCCGTCGGGCCGCCCACTGCACCCCAGCCATTCATGCCTGTGGAGAAATCAACCGTGGCGTCGGTCCGCGTCATCTCAGCGGCTGTGGCAAAGACGAGGGTCGTCTGTGACGTGTAGGTCGAGTTGGCGGCGTTTTGATAGTTGGCGGTCAGTCCGGTGCCATTCGCAATACCCGCTGGATTGATCACCACACTGCCGCTGGTATTGGCTCCGAGTGTGTAATTGAGGCTGCCCCCAGTGAGTACTTTGACAATGACCGTAACGTTGGTTTTGCGACTGGCGTTGGCCTTGGGATTGATGGCGAGGACCACCTCACTCACGCCTACTGGGAAAGTGACGGAGTTGGGCAATGAGTCGTAGTCTGTTCCTTCTGTCGCTGTACCCGATTTTTGAAGGGGCACCGTAATGCTGTGAAACTTTAGGGGGCCACCGCGCGAGATAGTGATTGATCCCGTTTCAATCGGCGCAAAACCAGTCAATGGCTGGAGGGCGTTTGGCTTCGTCACGATCACAGTCACAACGTCCGAACTCGCAATTGCGGGTTCCAGCACCGCAGCACCACCGTCCATCGCATTATTAGGATCATATCCAGCGGTGATCTCAGCCCAGTCGCTTACCCCATCAAGATCAGTGTCAACGTCCTGCACCAATATCCGGAAAAACTTATTGTTATCTTTCGTGACAACCAACGTCTGGCTGGATGTTTCAGTCGCGATCAAGGTTACCGTGAGGGATTGAAAGTTTGACAAACTGGGAGAGCCTTGAACCACGTATTGCTTCCCCTGCAAAGCCGGGAAGGTCAATGCCACAGTGGTCTCATCGCTCGTTATATCAGTGATCTTTACCACCGAACCTCCGACAAAAGGATTCGTGCCCGCGACGATTTCATCACCATTTTTCACGCCGTCACTATCGCTGTCGGAGGCAAGCCATCCGTTGGGGCTGGTATCCTGAATATGTGCATCGGTCACGCCATATTTCAGTTTCCATACGGCGTTGGTGATGTCGGCCATGTCAGCCTTTGCTGCTGAAGCTCCGAATCCGACAGTGATGCCGAGCACGAGCATCTGAAGCAATTCTCGGCTGGAGAGGCTGCACAGATGTGGGAAGAAACGGATTATGTTCATGCGAGTTGGGCTTCAAAGTTAGATCATTTGATCTTGCAGGATTTAAGCCCCACAAGTCGAGTTTAAATCTCTACTATACAGAATATCGCAGCCCATAGACGCACCGAATTCTGCCAGCACCATGTCAACTTGGGCCGTCAGTCGGCGAAACGAATCACGTTATGAGGGTATGAACTATGCCTCCTCAATGATGAATAACCGCATCAGAATTGCCACCGCTAGTCACTAGACTGAGGGCGCTAAATTAAACCAGCAAAGGAAAATGCCCCCAGAGATAGTGGCGCACTAGCGATCAGATTTAATTGAGGACAATCTGGCTAAGCCATAAAACCGAGATAGCCACCAGCATAAGTGCCTAAAAAGCGCGTGAGATTGGGGAAGACGGTGGTTAGTTCACTCTGACTCAGGCCAAACCATTTGGAAAGTGTCGCGGCATATTGATCGACGGAAGTTGTGGGGATCCATGATCCAACGCCACCGGTGTCGTCCGGCCCATTGATGGTTAGGTTTGGAAAGGTGCCATAGGTTTGCCGTCCATTGACCGCGCCGCCGATGACGAGGTGATGACTGCCCCAAGAATGATCGCTCCCGAGACCGTTGCACTTGAAGGTGCGGTTGAAGTCGCTGGCGGTGAAGCAGGTGACGGAGTTCACTCCAGTATGCAGGCCCGAACCAGGGGCTGTCGTTTGCTGTTGGACTCCGATGGCTTGCATTGCCTTCATGAAGCTGTGGATGCTCTGGCTAACTTCTGCGAGCAGGTTTGCCTGGGAACCAATGACGACCGCGGCATCGTTGGTCGTCGGCGGTGTTCCGTTGACGGACGGATTGTTTGTCTGGCCGGTGTGAGTGTCGTATCCACCCACGGTCACAAAAAAGATCTGCCGTTTCATCCCGAGTCCACTGTTTGCAGTGGACTTACGCGAGCTAGCTTCAATAATTTGAGCGACCATCTTGAGCTGCTGCATCAAGCTTGATGTGAAAGTCGTTCCGCCGTTCGGGGTGACCACTTGATGCGCAGTGCCTGTCTTACTCCAATTGGCTACGGTGCTGTAATAGGCAGCCATAGGTGAGGCCGTGAGTGCCGTGCTCAAGCCCTGGCCTGCAGCGATGGTGCCATCCAACGCCTTAGCGTAGTTGTTGGTGTATTCGTTAACGTTCGCTTTGCCAATGCCAAGGATGGTTCTGAGTGCCGTGTCCCGAGCGGTCGCGGCCGTCGATGGATTGCTAGGATTCGCTAGAGACACAACCCCGCCAGTCCCCATGGCATACTGCTGGACGCTCTGACCGATCTGAAAAGTGTTGGCACCAGCGATCGTGATGCAGGTCGCTAAAACATCTAGCGCATCATTGGGGGCCAGTTGCTTGGGATTGGCGCTGTGAACGAGGTCGGCGATGCGCCCCCCCCAGCCAGTGGATGGCGGTTGATCTGGAATCGACGTCTGCCACTGAGTGACTTGGTCAGCGTGTGAGAAAAGCTGCGGCGGCTTCTTGATCGAGTTGGCCAAATACTGGGCTTTTGTCATCGGAAAGACCAACGGACCGCTGTTTAGCACGACAGCCGCCTTGGCTCCAAGAGCGTCGTAACCGCCAACAGAATTCTGATTGAACATCTGAGCAATTTCGAACATTGCTGGGTTCAGACCAAACTCGTGTCCGGCGGCGTCGATGTAATTCCCGCCACCCGACGTAGTGAGTTGCAGGGCCTTGGCAGGACTGCCGTCCGCATTGGGAAGAGCCAGCACAGGGGTGCGTACGGTGGCGTAGTTGGCGTACTCCGACGCGGCCGTGGGGATAATCAGGTTGTTCGCGTCATTTCCGCCACCAAGGAAGACGCAGACGAGCGCCTTGTAGTCAGTAGGGGTGCTGAAAGCCATGGCTGAGTCGAGAAGAATCAGGTCACGAAGGCAATTACTCATCGCAGTCGCCCCGAGTACAGAAGGCGAGGTCCGCTGCAGGAAACTGCGGCGTGATAGATGAAAATGGGGTTCTGTCTTCATGAGTTTGGACTATTTCTGAACAGCGTATTCCGTGGAGGTAATGATGAGGTGGATGATCGCACGCACCCGGTCACGCTTCTGTAAATTTGTGCCCGAGCCTGTCATTGGGAAGTTCGTCGTGTTGGCGACAAAAGACTGAATGGCCGTTTTTGTGCCCGCTATCAACGGCGCACCCACCAGGAGGTTAGACAGCTCGTCAATCAGTGCTGGTATGCCTGCGTTGGCAGTCTTCGCATCGGCCATGTATGGTTCAATGTTCATGACGACCGAGCCGCCGCCTGCATTGAAGCTGCTGAGTCCATTCAGGTTTCCATTACCACCGCTTGTAGAGATAAACATATTTGTTAGACTGTTTGTCAGGTTCGTCAGGTTGGTATCTGTCGAGAGCTGAAATTCAGGCGAATCCAAACCATTGTTTGCCAGTGTCCCTGGGAACTTGTAGTCGGGCAGGAAGTAGTTGAACACCGTTGGGGCATTGAGCGGAGATTGCGTCAGCGTACTTTCGGTCGAACCTAAAACATAGGTGCTTTGATTGACGGTCACGGTTCCCGAGCGGCCCTGTGGTGCAGGGGCGAGGGGCCATACGACGACACTGTTGTTCGAGCCTGATGGCAACGGATACGTTCCACCGTTTAAGCTGGTAGGCAGATACGAAGTCTTAAAATGGTCCTCGTCCACAACCCCCAGAGCCGACGTGATGGTCGCTGGGACTGCGGTGGTGGGGACGGTGTACTCAGCATCTGTCAGCACCGTGACATTGACGGGAACGTCCACCCAAATTTGAGTGGCCACCGCTGGATTAATGTGATGATTCACGTTGGTGTTAAACTGGACAATCGTGTTGCCGCTCATCGGGCTGTAGCTCGTGGGGATCTTCGGAATCAACACGCTGCCCGTGCGCGTCGCCGTCGGTGTATCCGCCGTAAACACGGTGAATGTGTTTCCAGCATTGGCCTGCACCTCATAGACGCTGTTGGCCGCCTGTGGGCCGAAAGTGCCGGTCGCGGTCCCTGGAGCGGCCGGAGGTGTGGCACCCAGAGCTACTGGTACTGTGAAAGTATTGGCATCAATGACGGCGACAGTGTGGGTGCGATTGATGTTGGGTAAACCGCCAGTGAACGAGCCTGTGGTGACGCCGGAGATCGTGACCGTATCACCATTGTTCAGCCCATGATTGGCCTTGGTAATCTGCACCGGGTTCGTATTGATAGCCATGCTGGTGAGCGGAAGCACAGCAGTCCGGCTAAGGACTGAAATGTACACCTTGCTCTTGAGAATCGTCGCGGTGCTAGGAACGGCCTTATTGGTTTCGGGTCCTGCCGTGTTTACGGTCATCGTACTGCTACCTTGAGTCTGGGTGTAAGTGGCAAGGACCATGCTGGGATCGGTGACCTCCAGGGTGCTGGAGCCGACGATATTCCCGCTATTCGGGGTCGAGGGCGAGATGCAACTTACAGCGGCGAGCGTGAAGCCTGTCGGGTCAGAAGGGTCAATGCCACTTACTATGTAGGCGCCGGCCGGGTTTAGGTTTAACGCGCTTGCTGGGCTGAATGAGCCACCGGAAACACCGGAGACGGTGACGCTATCTCCATTGGCAAGGCCGTGTGGTGTTACAGTGGTGACACGCACCGGATTGCTGCACATGCGCCAAGTGGTGTAGGCGGTCGGCACTGCGGAGCAGGTGACAGAAACATTTGTAGAGGAGGCGACCGTGAAGGTGTTCGCAGTCACATTCGTCACATTGAAAGTTCCGTTTCCGTTGATGGATGTGGCTCCCCCACTAAATGTTCCACCCGTGACACCATTTAGGGTGACGCCTGTTGTAACTCCTACAGGTAAGCCATGCGGAGTCGTTGTCGTCACCGTGCACGGAGTGCCGATGGAAATGGACGCAATCTGGAAGGCATTCGTCACGGTAATCGGAACAGTGAAGGTGGTGGAGTCCACTACTGTCGCCGTTTTCCCGCCAGAGTTGATCGAGACATCAGAGAACTTCCCACTCAATCCAAGGAACCAGATCGTTTTAGATCCGGTCATGCCGTGCGGCTTGGAGCAGGTGAAGCTGGTTGGGGACGTGGTGGGTGCGGAGACGACTGCAACGTCAAGGTGAGTGGCGGCGATGGCCGTCGTCGTGCCGATGCCGTAGGACTGGCTCGTGGGATTGGTGTGGGGGTTCGGCAGCGCTGGCATCGGAGTTACGTAGTTACCCCGAAAATCCAAGGCGACAGTGAAGCCAGCGCTGAAGTCATTTGGGGTCGAGGTGACAAGCCGCAGCTTGTTGGCACTGAGTCCCGTGAGCTGGGCGTAAGTGCCCGTGTAGGCGCTTGCTGGGAAGGCACGGGCGACGCCAGTAAGGCGCAACATTGGCTCCCGTTGTTTTCCAAAGTTGGTGGAGGCCTGGGCTGCGGTGCTGCGGCGAGCCTCGCCATCCGTCAGAATTTGCCTGAAGACCGCAGCCAAGTCACCGCGAACACCTGAGCCGTTGTTTTTGAACTTCTGCACCACGCGATACACGTAACCGGGACTCGGATCACTGGTAACAAGGCGCTGAATGAGCTGCCGGCAGATGTATGGGGGCACGTTGTCGTTGTTGACGATGGTGTCGATCGCTAGGTCCAACTCCTTGAGACCGTATTGGTCAAACGGGTGCCCAGCACCGGCGCCGCTGTTATCAGCCTGTGAGCCTGACACAGGCGGGACACCGATAGCCAGAGGGGCACTCGGAATCGTGTATGCTGGCTGGATGACTGTGGCACCAGTGACCGTTCCCTGGTTGTTGACCAACGCCGTGCATACCACCGGAACAGTGAAGGCATTCGCAGCAGTAACTGTCGCTTGGAATGAATTATTGATGCTACCAACAAACGCTCCACCTGCGACGCCACTGATGATGATGGTGTCGCCGGTTTTTAGACCGTGAACTGTCTTCGTAGTGATTGTGCAAACAGGATTGCCTGTGGCGATGTTTGAGATGTCCACACGAGGCGTGCGACCCGTCGCGGGCGGGCTGACCACATGATTCAAGAGTAGCTTGGGGCCCAGCTCATGATAAGCGGGAACCAAGACCATGGGATTTAGGAAGTCCGCACCCGGACCGAAACTGCTTGGGGCACGCCCGTTCCCCTGATTGGCTTGCGCGTAGTTCCAGCCGGTCAACAAATTGGAGAGGCCAACAATATTAGACTGCGTGTAGGTGGCGACGAGTCCAGCGTCAGAACCTAATACGAACCGGCCATCGTCCCACATCCGATAGATTCCAATGGAGAAGAGTTGCATAATTTCGCGCGCATAGTTCTCGTTTGGAATGCGTCCGAGAATGACGTCCCCGATCTGATTGGCCCGCATGTCGAGGTAAAGCCCCATCGCAGGCGTCAACGTGACCGCCTTTAGGATACCGCGAAAGTTGCCGCTATTGGCCAACCCAGCAGTCGGCAGAACGTAATCCACGAGCTGATCATAGTAATCAGCAAGGATGCGCCCGTTGTTCTGCAAGGGACCGGAATCATTGGCCCAGGAGATAACCATGATCTCACTCAGGGCAAACGCCAGTCGCTGGCGTAACTGATCCTGGCCGGTAATGGAATTTTTCCACCAAGTGTTGGTGAAAAGCGATGTCGGATAGGGACTATTGATGTCTGCGGTGATCCCAGCAACGACATCGTTGGATGTGCGAGATGCTGGCTTGACGAGTTGGGCATCAATCCAATTGTCGAAACCTGCCGCCACAGCCGCCACTTCAGCCGTGCTGGCACCGAAAGTCGCCTGGTTCAAGAAGCGGGCAGCATGCACGGCATCAGTCGCGGAATCAGTGGCAACTGGAGCATTGGCACCGGTATATAGCGCGGCGTTAGGTGGGGTTTGAGAGCCTTCGATCAGATTGAAATTGCCGCGAATCTCACCAGCAGGATAAATGACGGAGTGAACATTGAGGTAAACTTTCCCGCTCTTGATCGCCTCGACGACTTGGGCTGCATTTAAAAAACTGCCGATAGCGCCGAAATCCCAAATGTAACCACCATCCCCTGTTTGCTGAGAGGTGAGTGCATCCGCATCATCAATGTCAAAGATGATTTCCCCCTGGGGATGGATCGTCGAGCCAAGAGCAAGAGATGAGGTGTAGCTATCCACGTGGAGGTGATAGGCGATACGCGCCGATCCCAAATTTTGGTAGCTGAAGTGCAGGATGGCCTGCGTCTCCGCCGCATTGACCTGAATATTGGCGGAGCCGCTGGCAGAGGTGATAGCGCCTCCCTGAGGTCCCAAATTACAAGCATAGAGTTTTCCAGACGGCGGTGTAACAGCGGGGTAGTCATACGGCTGGCACACAAAGCCCGGCATCGCGCCACTCAACGGATAGCCCTGTAGCGCCGTGCCACCGTTCGGGATGGAAGTCAGAAGGCCCGTGGCATTGGGTGCTCCAGCCACCGAGGGAACGGTACCGATGTCATCCTGACACCAGCCGACGGCCACGTGGTCGTCCGCGTCAGCACCCGTGTTGTGCAGAACTTCAAAATAATATTTCACGCCGGCCACCAATGACAGCCAGGGTGACTGCTGACTAGTCTGTGCATTCCATGTTTTGTAGCCAGTAGTCACGGTCACCGAGGCCCGCAGGACCTTGGTGACGTATTGTGAGTCGTTGGAAATCCAGAGTTCAGCCGCATTGTTGGCAGCGACCCAGAAGTAATAATTGCCGGTCTTGGGCGGAATGATGTATCCCCGCAGACGCACACCCGTGTTGTTCGAGCGATCTGAATGATCATCAATGGCGGCGATTGTGGTGTGCCCCGGATCTCCTGAAGGGACGGCGATGTCGGAAACCTTGTTGCCGCCCGCATTACCAAATACCTCACGGGTGACGCCGCCCGTCGGGAAAATGGTGAAGTCGATAACAGAACTGCCTGTCACTGTTCCAGAGGCTGTGTTGGTAGCATTGACCGCCACATTGTAGTTACCTTTAAGTGTGGGGATTCCAGTGATCGCGCCAGCACTCGACATGCTGAGTCCCGGTGGTAAAGGGCCGCTTGTGGCGGCCAAAGCATAAATAGTGGCTCCACTAATATCGGCAGAGATGATGTTGAAACTGAATGAAGTGCCCTCATATCCGACGGCGGCAAGGGATGAGGTGATCGCCGTTGGCTTGTTAACCTGACCAGGCTCAGGAAACAGGCGCTCACGCGGAATGATTTGTTTTGGCCGACTGTTACTCCACCAATAGAGACGTGCCTCAGGAGTGGCTCCGGCGCTGAAGTACTCCACCCTAATGTCATAGAGGACACCAGCCTTCAATGCGATCGTGTTGATGTTTTCCGTCGTGCTCTGCGTGGTCCACTTATCAATGATGAGTCGGCCATTCACCCAAACCTTGCCACCTTCTCTGCTGCGAAGATCAAAGGAGTAGGTTTCCGAGTATTGCGGCAGCACCTGCCCAGTCCAGCGAATGGAGTAAACACCCGTGGTCGTAGTGATGGGCCGAGTGGTGCCCGGCGCGGGTGTGTCCCAACCCGTTGGGTTTGTGGAGACGTTGTAGGGACTGGTAAAATCGATCGTCGAGTCCACCTGGGTGAGCAGGAGTTCGCTGGGTTTCGTGACTCCAAAGTTGTTCCCACTGGTGTAATTGGTAGCCGCGTTCGCATAATACTTGCCCGTCAGGCCTGTGCCCTCCGCCACCCCCGTCGGATTGATCACCACAGCGCCCGTGACGGCAGAACCCAGGGTATAACCAACACCTGCCAGCGCTTTAACAATGGCCGTCACATTGGTTTTGCGGCTGCTGTTAAACTTCGGATTGATCTTGATCACGATAGAGCTAGCGCCGCCCTGATTGGCATTAGCAGCTTTAGTGAAGGTAATACTCGTCGGCACATCGAGTAGCTCATAGTCGGTTCCTGCGTCTGCGGTGCCTGACTTTTGCAAAGGCACAGTGATGTCGGTAATCCTCAGTGGGCCGCTGCGGGAGATGGTGATCGAGCCAGTCTCAATAGGTGCGCTCAATGCATTCGCAGGCTGCAAAGCATTCGACTTTGTCACTGTGACGGTCACGACATTGGAAGAAGGAATGGCACTGGTCAGAACCACATCGTCCCGTGGCGAACTGGCGCCACCTGAGTTTGCATTGTTTTTGTCATAGCCAGCAACGACCTCTGCCCAGTCGCTTGCCATGTCACCATCAGAATCCAGGTCATGCACAAGCACGCGGAAGAACTTGTTCGTCCCCTTAGTGGCGGTCAAAGTCACATCGCTTCCCGTTCCTGGCGCTGAGAAAGACGGGCCTGATTCAATGTAATCAAACCCACTGAGTGTCTGAGAACCCTGAACGACATATTTCTTATTTAAGACCGTGGGCACAGTCAGGCTCACATCTGCTCCAGCCATCGTGATTGAAGTGACCTTCACCAGTTCGGCAGCGAGAAAGGGATTGGTGCCTGCGCCGATTTCACTGACATTTTTGAGACCGTCGCCATCGGTATCCGCATTGAGCCAATTCGAGTCGGCTAACTGCGCCTCTGAAACACCGTATTTCAATCCCCATATGCCCTTGGAGATGGAGTCCGTAGTTGTTGAAATAGTGTATGCATTTGCAGATGTCACCAAGATACCGATGACGCTGACCAGCACGATCAACTGAAGTGCGAGTCGTTCAAAACGACCCATAAACGATAGGAGAAAAGGAGATGTTTTCATGCAAAGATAGCCTTAGCTAGAACAAATACGGTTAATGTGAGGGATTAGCCTCCTGCATGTCAAGCAGTAATTATCGTTATTCCACACCGCCGAGCTTTCAGTATTGAACAAGGCGCAGAAAACCCTCGTCAGCGCGCAGTCACGTCATCGGTGGTCCAGATCTTCTTATCAGGACCTGCAGAGCGTACTTCCATGTAATTGGCGGCGTTCTGATGAAAAAAGTAAGGCGTGCCCCAGGCGTCGATGAGTTCCCCGTTGTCATTCAGACGCTTGAGTTCAGTGGGTAGATAAGTCGCCCCCTTGAGATTGCCGCCGGTCATCTCCCTGACGATCTCTGCATTGGAGCCGACCGGGTTACCGCCGAAACGTTGACTGTAATGGCGGATGTTCAGGGCGAGCGCATCGGCCTCGATTTTGGCTGGTGATTGCGGCTCTGGCCTAGACCTCGAAGCACTTGCCTGCGAACTGCCTGAAATAACTGATGTGTTTTTATTTAGAGCGGGCATGGCTCCCGTAGAATTGGTTGCCACAGCCGATCTTGAGGCAGGAGTCTCGGGTGATGGGATCTTTGCAGCCCTTGGCACCGCTGCGGCGGGTGGGACAGCAGGCTTTGCGGGATTCGATCGGGCACCATACCAAAAGGTGGCCACCGTCGAAACCGCAAGAAACAGGACAAACCAGAGCTTTCGACTCATGGGAACATAAAACCAAGATCCGAGGACGAGAACCGGCTGAGATTGGGAAAGATGTCTGCCATGGCAGAACCGACATCGACGCCAAACCACTTAGCCAACGTGGCGGAAAATTGATCGACCGCGGTCGTCGGTATCCAACGACCAAGACCTGTGTCATCTGGGCCGTTGATGGCGAAGGTCGGCAGCTTGCCATAAGTCGCACCGCCTTTGACGGCACCACCCATGATGAGATGGTGGGCGCCCCAACCGTGATCGCTGCCTTGGCTATTAGTGGGTAACGTGCGGGAGAAGTCGCTGGCGGTGAATGTCGTGACTTGATTGCTGAGGGTGAGCTGCTCCATGGCCCGCTGAAAGGCGAACATGCATGCACTCACCTCGTCCAGAAGCTTAAAATGAGCGCCATTCACATTGGTCGGCTGGTCGGTTCCATTCACCGAGACCTGCGAAGTGTGGGTGTCATAGCCACCCACGCCGCAGAAGAAAATCTGGCGATTCATGTTAAACTTGGTTGCTACCGGCAAGGTCGGTGCCTGCGCACCCCTTGCTTGAATCAGCCGCGCGACCATTTTCAGCTGATTGCCCAGCGTTGTATTTGGAAACGGCACGGTCCAAAATGCGTCCAGAATGGTTGGCGTAATCGCGTTGTTAAGGAGATCCCCAACCGCGATCGCATTTTCGACCACGTCGGCATACGCTGTGCGCTGAAGGCTCGAATTTGACAGAGCAAGGATATTTTTCAGCGCGCGGATGCGAGCGCTACCCGTCGCGGCTGAGTCGGCACCGGTCGCTGTTGTCACGGCACCGGTCGTAGCGACCTGATACTGAGAAATGAGGTTACCAATTTCAAAGGTATTTGCTCCATTAAGAGAAACCGACATCGAGATGCTCCCATTTGAGTTAGCACTGGCGTCGAGAAGATCAGCGATACGCCCACCCCAGCCCGTGGTTGGCGGGGCATCAGGGATGGAGGTCTGCCACTGCGTCACCTGGTCACTATGAGAGAAAAGCTGCGGCGGAGTGTAAAACTTTGTGTTCGCGAAATACTGCGAACGAGTGGTGGGGCGGACCAGGGTGCCGACGTTGAACAGCACGGCCAGCTTGTCCTCACCAAAGAGTGTCTGGAGTTCCGGGCAACTGGGATGGAAGCCATAAGTATGTCCGGCGGTATCCGCGTATTGGGAACCCGATGTCCCCACATTGTAGAGTGGCAGCAACGAGCCTTGCGGGATGGACAGGTTTGCCCGAATCGCGCTGTAACTATCAAACGTCGTTGTGTCCGTAGGCACGACCCAGTTGTTGGCGTCATTTCCACCACCGAGGAAGATGCAAACCAGTGCTTTGTAGCCCGACACATCATTCGCCGCCATCGCTGAATTGATCAGGCGGAGATCGAGGATCGTATTGGCGATCGCCGTGGTACCCAGCCCTGCATAGGCGTTTCTTCGGAGAAAACTGCGGCGCGTCAGGTCGGATGGAGCTTTGAGGAAAGGATTCTTCATGGCGGTTATCTCTGGATGGTGTAATCGGGGCTGGTCAGGATGAGATGGATGATGGAGCGCAGTCGGTCGCGTTTGTTGGTGACGTCGCTCGTCGCGCCTTGATTATACGGGATCACCGAGACGTGGGCATTCGTCAGGCTAGTTGGGATAACAGTGCAAGCTAAGGGAATGGTAAAGGTGGTAGAGGTTCCATCCGTCAAACCCGTCACAGTGACTACACGAGTGGTCGTTGTGTTATTCAAAGCGCCAGAAGTGCCTCCAAAGGTGCCTCCTGTAACACCGCTAATGAGCACTGTGTCACCAGTGACTAATTTATGTGGAACCGTAGTCGTCACCACACAGGCTGATGCGTGTAGTCCGATGGAAGCAATCGGCGTGGAAACAAAGTTCTTGATGACCGCTTTGCTCGTGGCGGAAACTTGGCCCGCTGAGAAAAGCGTGCTGAGCTGGTCGATTAGAGTTGAGAGGTTTTGATTGTGCGTCCATGGCACTCCGGGAGTCGGAGCTACACCAAGGCCCAAGTTCGGTGCCGTCGTGGTCAACCACGGGCTGAAGTCGAGAACCAACGCATTCGTCCCTGCCTTGAAGCTACTGATCCCCGTGGTGCTGGAGGGATTAAAGATGCCGCTGTAGAGGAAATTGGCTTGGCGGATAACCGTCGTTTCAGACGTGAGCTGGAACTCCGGCGTGGTGATACCCTGTGAGGCCAGCGTTCCCGCAAACTTGTAGTCAGGCAGGAAGTAGTTGAACACGGTGGTAGCATTGAGCGGCGTCTGCTGGAGATCCGTGTCCGTGTTGTCCATCGTGTAGGTTGATGGACGTGCGTTGATCGTCCCGACTCTGACCAGAGGTTGCGCTTTGAGAGGGAAGATGACCACCTGGTTGTCACTGTTCATGGCCGCGTTTATGGCATCACGGGCCTGGACGGTGAAGGTGTTCGCGTCTGGCACACCACCGATGGTGTAGAGAAGGTCATTCTCGGTGGAGGTTTCCGCGCCCGATGTCGTGTCCCGTGAGTTTGTGAAATTAAGGAATACGTTATCACCTGCGGAGAGATGATGATCCGCCATGGCTCCAAACGTGCCCGCTCCATTGTAGCTCGTGTCGATCGTGATGGTGCCCGCGCGGCCAGTGCACGAATAGCCACCGCCGAAGCGTGCAATCATCACGTTTCCACTGCGTGTCGCACTATCTGGCGCGGTGATCGTGAAGGTTGAGCCGGAATAGTTCCCATCGACCGTCGGTAGTGTTTTTGTATTTCCAACGCCGCTGGGAATGTCATACGAGGTGGTCGTGACGACCTGCTGAACGGTTTGGTCAATCCCTGCCAATGTATTTAATCCACCACTCGTGAAGTCAAAATACGCCCGCCCCTCGTTGGCTGGGGCCAGCACCTGCGCGCCGCCGAAGACGTTCGCATTATCACCCGGCAAATAATGGCCACTCATGGTCACCGTGATCGTCGTTCCGGACTGGGAGTAAGTTCCAGTCAACCAACCAGGCGCTGCAATGGCATAGGTCGTACTCGTTGGGGCTGGATTAGACAAAACAGTGTAAGTGCCAGTTGAGGGTGCGGGTTTGGCTGGATCAAGCGTGGTGTCCGTAAACTCAAGGAACACACTGTTACCCGTGGAGAGCAGATGCGGCGTGCTGGTGGTGATTAAAATATACGGTACACCGGTGGAGTTAAGCTGTGCGACGGACTGAGAGTAGCTGCCAGTGACATTCGCCGACCGCAGCGCTCGCACTGCATTGGTGACACGCTGGATAGGCTCACGCTGCTTGCCATAGGCCGGAATAGCGAGGAGGGCCGGGCTGCGGGCTTCATAATCGAGCAAGATGGCCTTGATCACCGCCTTCATGTCGCCGCGCACGCCCGCGCCATTGTCGTTGAACTTCTGCACCACGCGGTAGAGGTAATCACGAGACGGATTACTCGTCACCATGCGCTGGATGAGCTGACGGCAGATGAACGGCCCAGTGTTCGGGTGATTGTGCATCATTTCATGCGCGGCATTGAGTTCCTGCGTCGGCAGATCTTTGTAGGCCTGCTCATTGAACTGGGTGCTCAAATGGTTGGCATAAGGGTCGAGCGGCACGCCCCCTAATGCGGATAGTCCCGGTAGTATTTCATTATTCAGCAGTCGCTTCTGGCCGGTGAAATGCCGGACAGGAACCACCCGCATCTGCCGCGTCCAGTCAGCCGCAGCATTGAAACCGGTGCGGTCAACGCCATCGTAACCGTAATACCAACCTGTGAACACATGAGCCAGTCCAACGATTTCACGCTGCGTGTAGGTGTCGATCGGCGAGTCCTTTGAGGTAAGCATCAGCGTGCCGTCAGGCCACATCCGGTAAAGGCCGATGGAGAAGAGCTGCTTGATTTCGCGAGCATAGTTTTCGTTCGGACTGCGCCCGAGCGACAGATCAGGCTTATCATTCCCGAGCATGTCAAGATACCTACCCATCGTCGGAGTCAGTGTGGTGTCGGTCAAGATGTCCTTAAAATTGCCAAAAGCGTTCGTCGCAAGCTGGTCGTAAAAGTAGGAGAGCGCGCGGGAGTTATCCTCCAGCGGTCCCTGCCCAGAGACGACGTGGATTTGGCTGAAGGCATAGGCAATGCGCTGCCTGAGTTGGTCCGGTGCCGTGAGGGAGGTCTTCCACCAAGTATTGAACGCGAGCTTCACATCAAAAGGCCCGAATACCTCAGCCATCTCTCTCGCTAAAACCTCTGGCAAATGTTGGCTGGAAGGAATGAGGAATTGATTGTCGATCCACTTCTCATACCGTGAATTCATTGTCGTGCCTGCCGGTGAAAGCGCCTGCAAAGCCGTGATGTCAGCGATGTTGGCTCCAAAAGTTGCCTGCGCCAGGAATCGGGCCGCTCCGTCATTCGAGTTGCTGTCATCCGCCCAAGCTTGCGGCGCAGGAGGCGGTGTGAATGTACGCGTTCCATTGGCCAGCGTATAGTTGCCACGTATTTCACCGGCGAGATACATCGTGGTGTGCAAATTAACGTAGGCCTTGCCTTGCTTGATGATCTCAATGATGTCCGCCTTGGAGAGTGTACCCACCGGCAGAATCGTCCATTTGTAAGTGCCCGTCTGTGGATTGGTGCCTGTGTAGTTCGGATCACTCGTATTGGTGATCAATCCATCCCCAGGCGTCACCGGCGCGTCGATGTCAAAGACGATCGTTGATGCATGGGCCAAGTAAGGATCGGTGTGAATGTGCTCAGAGGTGATAGGCCCGGTAAGCCCAGCGTAGCTGCGCTTCATGTAGGCCGTGTTTTCGTCTGGGCTTAGGAGCAGAGTCGAGCTACCCACGCCATTGGTCACAGCACCATTCTGCGACAGCATAGTTGAAAGATAGAGCGTCCCCGAAGTCGGTCCCGCCACGGGTGCCACATAAGGCGACAGCACATAGCTGGGCACCACCTCGCTCGGTGCGGTGGTATCGGTATCAATCGGCTTGTCCCAGCCGACGGCGAGGTTGTCGCCTGATCCAACGCCTGCCTTGTGCAGAATCTCGATGTAATACTTCTTACCCTGCTCCAGAGCGAGCCACGCAGATTTCTGGTTTGCCTCGCTACCCCACGTTTTCGGCGTGGCGTTGCCCGCGATGACTGACGCGCGCTTGAAGATGTTCACAGGCTCGTCGTCGTTCGAGATCCAGAGTTCCGCCGCATTGCTGGCCGCGATCCAGAAGTAATAGTTGCCGGTAGTCGGGGCCGTGATGTAACCGCGAATGCGCGCGCCATAGCTGTCGCCGAAATTCGTGGGCGCTTCGAGTGTGGTAAGGTTAGCCGTGCCCGTAGGCGCGGTGCCTGCCTCAATAACATCATTGAGATTAGCCACCGTTGTTCCCACCACACTATTCCAATACTCACGCGCGATGGTGCCGCCCGTGTTTTCCACATGCAGATTCAGCACCGAGGTGCTGGTGCCTGCGGCATTGGTGATCGTGATGATGACCTGGTAATCCCCGGGAGTCGTCGCATTACCAGTGATCAAACTCGTAGCACTATTGTAAGTCAGTCCAGGCGGCAGGCCCGTCACGCTGACCGTCCCGCCATTGCTACCACCGACTAAGTATGAGTACTGCCCGCCGACGAGTGCCGTCCCGGTAGTCGGCGCGATGTGGGAAGGTGGAGCCTGCGTCACACTCGAAGGATAGAGCCGCTCTGCGGGGATGATCTGCTTCGGCTGGCTGGCGCTGAACCAGGCAAGCTGGCATTTCGCATTGCCTGTGTTGTCATAGTAATCGAGCTGAATGTCATACCTTGTGCCACCCAACATCGGAATGCGGACAAAACGCTCGCTGCCATTCGAGGACCACTCCTTGAGCGATTTGTTGACGATGTCCAAGTTGACATTACCCGCACTGGCATTGGCATACTTGCTCGTGCCGACGTTAACGGTGAAACTGGTGGCCGTGGGTGCCGGGCTTGCGAGGATTTGAGCGTTACGCGTATCGTTGATAGTGATGTTTCCCGATGCATTGATCTTTCCAGTGCCCGCTGTGGCGGCAGCCGTACAGTTCGATCCCACCGTGAAGGTATTCAGCCCAGTGACTGTGATCGTGTAGAAGTCGTTGATGGGGGCCGAAAAAGTCCCCCCGGTAACTCCAGTGATCCTTACTCTGGCACCCGAGGCCAATCCGTGGTTCGTCGTCGTGGTAATTGTGCAAGGAGACGTCGCAGCAATGCTGGCAATATTAAAGGTCGGCGTGAAGGTGAGCGCCCCGGTATTGAAAGTGAACTTATTGTTCGGCGCATCAATCGCCGTGATCGTGTAAGGAAGGGTACCCAAGGGGCTGATCCCACCGCTTGTTGGGTCCAGTTCGACAGTATCACCAATGTTGTAGCTTCCTGCCACGCGAGTCCCGCCCGCGGCACCCACAATGACGTTCGAATAATTAACCACGACATCCCCATTTGTAGGATCATAATCGTAAGTCGGAGGAGTCGTTGGGGCGTGATTTAGATTGCCAGTGGAGAAATCCATCCGGACAGTTTCACCAGCAACGAAACTGTTTGCGACAGCGGCCAGTCCTGAATAGGTGACCGTAACATTGCCCGTCGTCGCATCATAGGAGTAGGTGCTGCCACCCGTGCTAGCCGAAGGCAGCATCTTGAGCGTCTGCAACTGCCCATTGATCCACAGCGAGCAGCCATCATCCGCCGTGACCGCAAAGGTGTAATCTTCCGAAAACTGCGGCTGCACCTGGCCTGTCCAGCGGACTGAGAAGGTGTCTTTTCCGATGAGCGTCGGATCAGGCGTGCCGCTGCCCCAGATGCCGTTGTTGGAATTCGTGGCCCCAGCGGCGACCACACCCACATTACCAGCAGGGGCGGTGAACGTCGTATTGGTATAGACCTGATTCAGCCAGCCCGTCGTCGTGCTCGTGGAGTCGACCATCAATCCATTCGTCGCCGTTTGATTTGCAGCGCCTGGAACATTGATCGTGAAGCTTGTGGTCGTAGGCGTCGTCTGGACCGTGTAAGTGCCGCTGTAATTGGCCGGAGGCGTAAACAGGGTGCCCGCGGTGAAATGAAGCGTGACGGTAGAGACTCCAGCCGTCAGCCCATGAACCACGGCAGTATTGATCGTCGCCACTGACGAGGTGACCGTATAATTCGTCACCGCACGAGTATGGCTGAAAACGTTCGCCTGAGGAATGTTGGCGTACCCCGCACTGCCCAGACGCCATTGGAGTCGGCAGCGGGCATCACCCGTTGTTTCCAAATGTTCGACACGGATTTTATAACGGGTCGCTGGCGTTCCGGGAACCACGAGTGGGATGACTGCGCTTTGCTTGAAGGTGCCTACAACCTCAGGCGTCAGGATTCCATCAGCCGTGTCCCAGCCGTGTTCAATGACTTGCTCACCGACATCGAGGAAATCACCATCGGTATTCAAATCGATCAATACCCGCGCCTTATCATCCGCATCGAGCTGGAACTGGTAATTGCCCGTCGTCGTCGGGTGCAGATAGCCTTCAAAAAAAGTCGAGTAATTATCCACCGGATTGTTCGGTGTGACCGCCACATCGTTCGGCGTTCCATAGACCCAGTCATTGTTCACCGTAGCATCCACGCGCTGAATCACAGCAGGGTGTGGGAATGACTGAATGCTGAAGTTGCCAGTCGGATTGTAGCTAGTTGGCAGAGCGGCCCCAGAAATTCCCACCGTGAAACTCACGCCTGGGGTCACAGCCGTGACGCTGTAGTTCACATTGTCAAAGGTAGTCCCATCAAGACTACCCGAGGTAAAACTCAGCCTCACCAGATGCCCCACCTGCAATGCTGGCGAGCCATTGTAAGTGAACGGCACCAAGATCGTGCTGGCCGTGTAAGGCGTGGATCCAGTTCGTGAATAGGTGAAGGTTCCCACCTGCCCAAAGTTTGCTCCATCGACATACGTCGAACTCGCCGTGTCATAGTAACGTGCCAGCAAACCCGTGCCCGTCGCGTCGGTCGTATCACCGATGATCACCGTCGCGCTCGGATTGGCACCCAGTGCGACCGGAAACGCACTCACCACACCTGTCAGAGACAGCGCCGAAATCACCGACTTGCTGCCCTCGACCACATTTGTCGGCGCATCCTGTTTCGGCGTCACCGTCAGAGTCTTCTTGTCCTCACCTGCCGCAAAAACTACCGTCGCAGGTAACACCTCATTATAATCCGTGCCGCCAAAGGCCGTGCCACTGGTATTGAGTGTCACCGTCAGCGCATTCAGCTTATTCGTGCGAGTCACTTCAAAAGTCCCAGCCGTCGGGCCATCCTCTGAAGCAAATGGGTTAACCGCCATGATATCGATCTGGTAAGCCGCCGTGAATTGCGGAGCGATAAAATCGTGATCATTCACCCCTGGGCTTGTCGTCGCGCTACTAATATTCAGCCCCGTCTGGAGTTCCGCCCAGTCACTCACTCCATCACCATCCGTGTCGATGTCCTGCACCAGCACGCGGAAGAATTTAAAGCTGCCCTTCGGACCCGCCAGCGTCTTCGGACTCCCATTACCCATCGTATTCACCGCAGGTGACAAATCCGCAAAACCACTCAACGTCGCCGAGCCCTGCATCACATACTTCTTGCCCAAGAGCGTCGGGAAAGTCAGGTTAGCATTCGTTGTCCCAACCGTGATCTCCGTGATTTTAACGACTTCTCCCGAAATAAAAGGATTCGTCCCAAAGCCCAGTTCCGACCCGTTCGACATGCCGTCACCGTCGGAGTCAGCCAGCAACCAGTTCGCATCAGACCATTGCGTGGCCGTGACCCCATACTTCACCTTCCAGACACTCCCAGTGAGTTCATCATCGATCACTGCAAAAGCAGGCGCAGCATAGAACCCAGCAATTACACAGGCCATTAAGCCACTTCTCAGGCCACAAGAAATATCAGGCAGTAAAAACACAAAAAGAGAACGTAAAAAAGCACTCATTGTCATAGAATTTGGGTTCGGGCCATTTGAAACTCCGCCTCGTTAAAAAAGTTGTGAAAGCAGACCGCCTAACGAGTTACCAAAAAAAGACCCAAATCGTCAAGACTTTGCTGCCAGTCCCTCAAAATATTTGCCGCCACCCACGCCAGCAGGTGGGGCGCTTGAACCTCCGAGCGCCGTTCCCAGATGGCGGCTGGCAGACCAGTCCCCCCCTAAACCGCAGGCTCAGCACCCGCCGCCCAGGGTCCAGATCTGCAACCCAAGGCTAGCAGATACCAAGAACGCCAAACACAGATAAAATGAAGAGTTTAGGACATATGAGCCGACAAACTTAAAAAGTGACCTCTGGCTTGATAGCCTTCACCTTAAGCTTTCCATTTATTAAATTTATTCCGTGATTTTAATCTCCGGGCAATTAAGTTATTCACTTAACTTAACCCCGAGGGTGCGATGGACTCAGAGAAATGCCAAAGATTTTCAGTTCTCTCAAATAACTTGTCCGCAGCGCCAGCAGTTTACCGCTGTTGAGGCTCGCTGCGCGAACGCTGACGGTTGTTTACAGTCGTTTTTTCAGAAGGCGCTATCGAGATCAGTTTCCGTCAAGCAACCGTAAACAATCACCAACTTCCTGCCGCGCCCCGAGTTACTCACCGTTCTACAATCAAGCCGCCTAGGGTTCCGGTGCCATGCGCACATCGTGCCTCTGAAATCCACTCTGAGTCCGTGGCATCATCACTCGTGCCAGTCATATCTTGAAACTAATTTAATATCGACAAAGTCACAGAAAAGCAGTAACGATGAGCCACATTCGGGGTTTTAATACCTGACATGAACAATTCAACGACCATGAAAACACCCAAAATCCTCTGCTCACTCGCCGCTTTCGCCCTGGCCCAGGGTTCCCTTTTCGCCGCCACCACTGACCCAGTAGGCTTTGTCAGTGTGAACGTCCCAGCCGCCTCAGATGCAATTGTTGCAGTCCCATTGAATCGTACATCTGAATTCAAGGGACTAACTAGTGCATTTTCGGGCACTTCAGGAACTGTTACAATTACAGTGTCTGGAACTCCTGGCTGGACAAATGGTCAGTTTATTCCTCTAGCAACCAACAATAAAACATACGCTTTGCAGTTTGCTTCTGGAGCCAAAGAAGGTCTAACCATGCCAATCACCAATAATAGCGGAAACACAGTGACAGTAACCGTCGATCCTGCAGATGATCTCACAGGTGTCCTCGCTAATGGTGAACAGATCGACGTTGTAGCATACTGGACTCCAGCCAGCCTGTTTTCCAGTCCGCCTGACGGCTCGGAACTTTTTTCATTCGCACCACTATCAGGCAGTGCCCCAGCTGGCACCAACCTATCGCCATCTGTGCTGTTAGTTTTCGATGCTGGAACTGGTGTTTGGATCGATCAAGTAAGCGAACTTAGCCGGGCTCATCTACCATTAGAATTTGGCGCCTCATTTGGTTTCCGCAACAATAGTGCGAGTGTATACACTGCATCATTTGTGGGATCTGTGCCGATGAGTAAACACCGCACAAGGCTAGCTACGCTTGCAAATAACACCGACCAGGATATTCGCGTTGGTTACACAAGCCCGATCCCAGAACTGCTTTCAGCAGTAGGATTCCCTGCGGTCTCTGGCGATCAGTTGTTTGTTTACAACAATGGTGCCACAGGTAAGAACAAATCTCCTTCACAGATTCTTGTCTTTGACACTGAATGGTTGGATTCAATCACAGAATCACCTGTGCCGACTTTCCAATTGCAGCCAGGTTACGGTTATGTATTTCGTAAATTCCGCACTGCGAATTCCACAGTAGCAGTGTGGACTGATCTTCAAAGTTATCTCACGCCATAATTTTTAGTTATCTCACACCTCACTCTTAAACTCATATGAAATCAATTAGTGTATTAGCAATCGCTCTCGGTTTGTTCGCTGCAACTTCGGCACGAGCAACAGTTAGTCTTCAATTTAGCCAAATCAGTGTCGGGCGAGCAACTGGCTTTGCTGCTAACAATGCCGTTGCAGGAACCAATGGTATGCGCTGGGGTGTTATCATCAGCACAACCAATGGAACGTTCAATGGTGGGTCATATGATGTCTTTAATCTGAACACCTCTGGATTTCTGAATATTGGTGGCGTCCCCACTGATGACTACTATGCTGCAGATCCAAACAGTACTTTGACATCAACTTTGACCTCCACTGGTGGTGATCCAGGTGGTGCTGGTGGTATAACGACTCTTAACCCTGTACCTTTTGGAGGAGCGACTGGAATCTCAACGGGTGATGCGTTCTCTTTGGTTTGGTTTGATGGGACTCCATCGAGTGGATCATTCTATGGAATGTTCTCTGATGCTGCATTCACAGTCCCCTCCGACACCGCTGTTCAAAGCTATGCCTCAGTCTTTGCTGGTACAGTTGCTGACCCAATCAAGCCGGCCAATTTTCAATTCGCAGGTGCCGTGCCAGAGCCATCACGCATGATGCTTCTTGGATTTGGTTTGGTGGGTCTTTTCTACCGCCGCCGCCGCTAAGCTTGTTCGGCTTTCAAATTCTTAGCAGCCTCAGAGTGAATGCTCTGAGGTTGTTTTGTTTGAAAGGGGTTGCTGGGGCTATTTGTTGATTGTTGAGAGCCCGAAACTGAGGCCGCTGAAGCTATGCCGCTCGTCACGAGATTTTGTGAGTGACACATTTGTCCAGACACATTTGAAGCGCTGATAAGACGCAACAAAAAAAGAGCCACTTGCAAAACCCGTTGAGTCCCCATCATTTTACAGAGGGGATTGAAGCAAGAACTTGGGTTTGACTGACCTCACTCAAAGGGTGAGTGAAGAATGGCGGCTACAGCTTTGCTTTTGTGTTCTTTGCGCTCCTTTGCGGCTGTCCATTCCGATTTCTGGTATGAATGCTCCCAGGTGGCTCATTCAGCACTCAACTCTCAACCATTGACTCTCAACACCGGCTCTAAACTCCCATGACTCGGCTGCCGCTTTCCATTTCCATCATCTCACTCAATGAGGAGGCCAATCTCCGCCGTTGCCTCACGAGCGTAGAGGGGCTGTCTGAGGAGATCGTGATCGTTGACTCAGGCTCCACGGACGGCACAGCAGAGATCGCCGCTGAGTTTGGCACGCGCTTTGTCACTCAAACCTGGCTCGGCTACACGGCGCAGAAAAATCACTGCCTGAGCCTCTGCACCCAGCCGTGGATTCTGGCGCTGGACTGTGATGAGGAACTCACGCCCGAGCTGCGCACGTCAATCCAGCACTTCTTTAGCCACGGTGATGAGGCCAAATTCGAAGGAGCCTGGATGTCCCGACTGGTCTGGTTCATGGGCCGCTGGATCAATCACGGGGACTGGTACCCCGACCGTAAAGTGCGCCTCTTTCGCCGCAGCCAAGGCCAGTGGCAGGCAGACAGTGGCGGGCAGGTGCATGAGCGACTCGTCGTCGATGGACCCTGCACCACGCTGCGCGGGGATCTGCTGCATTACTCGTTCAAAAACATCCAACACTACCTGACCAAGCACATCCAGTACTCCGATTTCTTTTTGCAGACCCAGCAAAGCCAGAGTCGACGCTGGTCACTGCTGCACAACCTGTTCCGCCCCTGCTGGCGCTTATTTCGCGCCTACGTCTTGAAACGCGGCTTCCTCGACGGTTTCCCCGGTCTCTGGATCGCCGTCGCCACCGCTTTCTTTACCTTTGATCGCTACAGCCGAGTCTTCGAGAACCAGAACATGCCGAGTGATGCGCCAACCTCAAAAGACAGCTGAAATGCCTCGAAGCAATCATGCCACACAGGCACTCCTGCAAACCAATTCTCCCGCATAAAGCACACGCCCGCAACTCTCTAAAGGTTTTGTGAGTTTGCGACATTCGCGCGCCTGGCGTCCCTAGCCTACTTCACAGTCAGCCAGATCTGAAAACTGCTATCAAGCAGTGATGTTCCACGCAGACTTTCGCCGCGCAGTGAACCTTTGGCTGTTTGCATCACGGCGGCTTCAGCCTTGGTCCAGGCGGTGATGCTGATAGCCTGACCACCTGACGCAGCATTCGTCGCTGCCTGAAGTTTGATCTCCACCTCACCACCTTTTTCAGGCACCGAAACTTCGGTAGCATGAACGCCAGCGGGCAGATTAGCCACGCGAACCAAGAGAGGTTCTTTGAAGCCATTGAGCAACTTCACCGTGGCTTTCACACTGACTGTCTTGCCTGCGGAGAGCGTGATCGGCTTGGCATCAGCCAAAGTCACCTCATAAGCAGACGCTGGCGGCGAGATCTCCAACACATAGGCCTTGTCACTGCCACCTTGATGAAACAGATCCTCGACGACGACTTGATGAGCGCCGTCCACTGCCGCAGTCCACACGGCCTGAGGATCGGGCATCTGCTCGCTTTGATCATCAGCGCTGGTGATGAGCTTGCCATCCGGGCCTTCGATCTTCAGCAGCGCATCCAAAGGTAGGCCGAGACGCTTGGAAAGCACTCTCGCTTGGAGCTTGTCACCCTTCTTCATCGTGATGGCAAAACGATCCACATCAGCCTTGTCGCTAATGCGCCCGGCGATGGCGCCGACCTGCATAGGAGTGACTTGTTCCTTGGTGTTGTTGGGTTCCTTCTCGATTGTCGCTGGCTTGGCGGTGATCAGCGTCTGGATGGGCAGAATGAATCCAGGGGGCGTGATCAGGCCGATGTCTCCATCGCGTCGGATTTGCGCGGCATCGACGCTGTGCTTAAGCTTCTTGGGATCAAGGTTGTGCCCGATCAGTTCAACCTCTGTCTTACCAGTCGCTGCTACGGCAGCAGGATATATCTGCGTCACGGCCGGGCCGCCTGTGAGATGCAGACGGTAAACGGTCGTCGCCGCACCTGCGAAGCGCACATCCGCCAAGGGTGGGTGCGCGAAGCCGGCGAGTTGTACCGTGTAAGTTCCCGCCTTAGCTGCCTTGAAGACGATGATGGGATCGAGATTGCGTGAATCGCTGGCCGTATGCACGCGCACGCCCTGCTCATCCACGACATGGGCGATCATGTCCACCCCGGAGCCGATGCTGTAGGCCTCCACCATGCCGACGAGGGTCTGTCCAGCCACGAGCTTCACGGTGTAGCCGTCGATGTCACCGCTCTTGTCGAGACGCGCATTCAAGCACACGGGCATTTTTTCCAAAGGCTGCCCTTTGCCCAGTTCATCGTTAGGCTCGGTTTCAGCGATTTCAGCAAACGCACCAACACTGAACCAGCGAGGCTCTGAAGCCCCGTCTGCATTGGTGGCATGGACGAGATAGACTCCAGGTTTAGCCTCTGCCGTGATAGTCGTCTGCCACTCACGCTTCTTGCCGTTCGGTACGAAGAACACGCTGGGCGCATCTGTCCATAAATGCGCATCCGATTCGAGCTTGCCGCTGGCGCTCAGGACAAAGCTTGAACCAATCTGTCCACCTGCGGGAAACAGCGCTTCAAGCTTCGGTGCCTCGGCCGTAGCCGACTGCGCCAGTAGGTGACTGATGCAGAGAAGAGCCACGCCCTGGCGGGCGCGGCTGCGGAGAAACATCTTCACGCGAACAACTCCTTGATCGGCTTACCCCCGTTCACGAGTTGCATGGGTCGGCCCGTGTTCGTGTGCAGAATTTGATGCGGATCAATGCCGAGCTTGGTGTAAAGCGACACGGCAAAATCCTCCGGGCAATAAATGTTCTCGGCGGCGTAATAGCCCTTGGGGTCAGTCGCTCCGACGATCTGCCCTCCAGGGATGCCTGCACCCGCCATCAGCACACTCATCGCCCCAGGCCAGTGATCGCGACCCGCGTCTTTGTTCACCTTGGGTGTGCGGCCAAATTCCCCGAGGCAGATGACCAGTGTACTGTCCAACATACCGCGCTGGTCGAGATCAGTGATGAGTCCGTTCAGGCCCTGGTCGAGCTTTTGAGCATAGCCATCTTTGAAAGTCTTGAAGATACCACGGTGATGATCCCAGCCTCCCCAGTAGGCGACCGAGAATGAAACACCAACCTCAGCGAGGCGGCGCGCGAGTAGCAAGCGCTGACCGAAATCATTCTCTCCATACAGCTTGCGTGTTGCTTCGGGTTCTTTGCTCAGATCAAAGGCAGCCTGAGCGGTCGTCGATGTCACCAGCTCCATGCCCTGCTGATAAAACTGATCAAAGCCCACCGTCGGATCTTCCGCTGCCTTGTCCGTGATACGCTTCATGTTATCGAGAGAGGCACGCAGGCTGTTGCGATTCATCGCGCGACCATCACTGATGTCCTGAGGAATGGCGACATCACGCACGCGGAATGATTTACTGCTCGGATCGCCACCGATCACAAAGGGCGCATGCTGAGCGCCGAGGAAGTTTGGGCCGCCAGAACGGGATGCGCTGGGCATACTCATGTAGCCAGGCAAACCACCACGCACGCCACGCTCATGCGATACCATGGAGCCAAAGGATGGATGGAAGCTCACGAAAGCGCCGCAACCCACCGGCACCGGCGTCGGTATACCCGTCATCATGTAATGATTGCCACCGCCGTGGTTGGGGTCTTTGTGGCAGATCGAGCGGACGACGGTGAACTTGTTAAAACTCTTTGCGAGCAGCGGCATCGTCTCACAAAAATGCACGCCGGGCACGCTGGTCGGGATGGATTTAAACTCACCGCGAATATCCTGCGGCGCCGTTGGCTTCGGATCAAAAGTCTCGTAGTGTGAGGGGCCGCCATCGAGCCAGACGAGGATGCAGTTGATCTGATCAGGACTCGCCTTGCCGCGCGCCTGAGCAGCTTGCGCGCGCAATGCGAGAATGTCAGAAAACGCAACACCGCCCAGAGCGCCAAAGCCAACCTGGAGGAAGTCACGACGGCCAAGGCCGTTGCAGTTTTTGTGCATGGGGGAAGTCACGGCGGATTCTACGGATGAAACAGCCAGGCTCTTGCGGCCTGATTGAGGTCAGGCTGCTCAATCAATGATTAAACACAAACTCAGCGGAGTTGATCAGCGCCCAGGCGAGGTCTTCGATGGCGGTCTGGCGGGTGGCTCCGGGGGTACTGAAGAAGCGCAGGGATGTTTTTAATTCGTCGGCTTTGGGTAGGCGGTTGTAGGCCGTGAGATAGATCTCGGTGATGAGCTTGGGTTCGGGCGTGTCGCTCTTGGCGAGCGCACTGATCTTGCCGCCACTGCTGCTCAGCTTGGTTTGCAGGCTGTTGGAATTCATGAGGTGCAGCGCCTGCACGACACTGGATTTGCGCTCGCGCTCGCAGGGGCACTCCTGGCTGGCATTGGGACGGCCAAAGGCATCGAGGAAATCGCTGTCAAGCTTGTGATTCCAGGTCTGCACGGCGCGCGCATTGGGCGGCAGGCCACTAAAAGTATCGCGAACGCCGGTAATATCACACACGGCGTCCAGCAGCACCTCGGCACTCAAGCGGCGCTTCAGGCTACGGGAAAAGTTTTTGTTATCCGACAGATTATGCTCATTTGGCTGGGAACTGAGCTGATAGGTGCGCGAGTTCACAATGGTGCGCATCAGGTGCTTCAAGTCGTAATCGTTGGTGGAAAAGTCCTGCGCCAGCCAGTCGAGCAATGCTGCATTCGTCGGCGGATTGGAAACACGAATGTCATCGACTGGATCGACGATGCCGCGACCGAGGAAATCGGACCAGATGCGGTTCACGATGGCTTTGGCAAAGAAAGGATTGTCACTGCTAGCCATCCAATCGGTGAGCGCGACGCGCGGGTCCTGGCCTTCGACATACGGCATCTCGGGGCCATCCGGTGGTTTTGGCGTCATCACCGCATCGGTGATGGGATGTGTGACTTCGCCTTTGCCGCCATACCACCAGAACTCCGGCTCACCAGAAATCGGGGCGGAGATGCCCTGGCCTTTGCGTTTCATCTGGCCAAAGAAAGCGGCGAGCTGGAAGTAGTCCTCCTGCGTCCACTTTTCACTCGGGTGATGGTGGCACTTCGCGCATTCGAGCCGCACGCCGAGGAAGATTTGACTGACGAATCCGCCGGTGTCCGCCGGTTCGCGTTTGTCACGAAAAACGGCCACAGGTCCGTAGTCATGCGTGCTGCCCTGCGCGGTGAGCAACTCGCGCACCATGAGGCTGTAAGGCTTATTTTGGCGGAAGCTGTCACGCAGCCAGGTGTCGAGCAGATACACGGGCTTCACGCCGACACGCGATGGATTGGGCCGGATCAAATCACCCCACTTCACGGCCCAATGATCGGCATAATTGGGCTGCTCCAACAGTTCGTCCACCAGCTTGGCGCGCTTGTCGGCGCGTGTGTCAGCGAGGAACTTCTTCGCCATCTCAGCCGTCGGCAGTTTGCCGATCAGATCAATGGAGGCGCGGCGCAGGAACTCCTCATCCGTGCAGGTCGCTGAAGGCAGGATGCCGAGCTTCTGATGCCGTTCATGCACGAGGCGGTCGATCTCATTGTTCACCGGCAGCTTCGCATACAGCTCGGGCGGCAAAACTTTATCCGCAGGCACGGTGATGCGCGCTACATCGACGAGGCCCATGTAGCGCACGACGACCACACCTTCGCCGCTGATCGTGCCCACTTTCACCAGGCCGTGCTCATCGACCGTGGCCATCTCCTTGTCCTGGGAAAGATAGTCGGTGAGTGCTGTCACGTCCTTGGTCGTGCCGTTGGAAAATTTGGCGATGACTTTGAGAGCCTGTGCAGCGCTCTTTTTGTAGCGCTGCTCGCGTGGCTCCACGATCACCGCCTCAAGCTTTGGCTCGCCTTCGATGGCAAAGGGCGCTCCCTGCTTGATCCAGGCGATGAGCATCGAATACACCGCACCCTTTTTGTCGATACGAGGCCCACCTTCATGAGGCACATCACCAGTCGCTTTCTTCAGCAGCAGGCTTTCTTCTGGCGCGGCGAAAAACAAACGCCGCCCGCGATCATCACGCACGATCTCGTTGTAATCATGCTTGGGATCGTAGCCGAAGACGGAGAGCTTAAAATTGTTCTGCCCCTCCGGCTTCGCATGGCAATTACCCGAGGCACAGCCCGCCTTCATGAGGTGCGGCATGACATCATGGATGAAACTCACCGGCGCTTCGATGGCGAGCGAAGAGCCTGCGAGGCTGATAAGCAAAAGAATGACGTGGAGACGGTACACGCGCAAACCTACGGCGCAGAAGCTGCGATGTTTGCGCGGCTCATGCTGAAACCGCCCGCGAATCGCACCAGAACAGATGCCGACGCAGATCCTGGACGAGCACATCCACTTCCCACGTTGGTAACGGTACTCGGAACTCATGGCGGCGTGTTTGGCAGTCCTCGATCAACTTCATCAGACGCGCTGCATCCTCGCGGGCGGTGTAGGGTACATCGCTGGATTCGCGCAGTCGTTGCAGAAAACGTGGAATGATGACATTCAACAATCGCAGATGCTTCACATCATTCGCAGCACCTTCTGCTGGCAGCGTGTTGGCAGCGTGGAGCTAGCAGATGAAAAGTGAGCAGGGATCTAATAGTGGGAATCCTTGAGTGGTGGCGAGAGTACTTGCCGGCCTGCCTGCGGGGGGGCGTGTCGATGTCTCTGACGAGACCTGGCAAGCGCTCCAGCACCTTTAAACTGGTGCGCTGACCACGCCAGATCAGGGAGACCGCAAACACACGGCCCATTTGAGGCGCATTCTTTCGCGTGGCATAGGCCATGCCGCGAATCTCTGTGCCATCGTTTTGAAACTCCTTGGCGAGCGCGCTGAAGACAGGTTTATGCCCTCTCAAATCCAGATCCTTGCTGTAGATGGGAAGATCAAACTTCGCTTTCTCTCCCGTTAACAAGAACGTCTCAGCCCAGGCAGAAACGGCGATGCCACCAATGACTGCGCCTTCCTGCTCCTCCTCAACCATCCGCGTCAGGAATGGCTCAAAGTCTTGCAGGCGGAAGGGTTTCTCAGCTGTGGGCTGCATGTCACCAGGGCAGGCGGATGAGTTTGTAGCCTTGCCACTTCGGCAGTTGCGGAGCGCGCTTGATCTCGCCTGAAATAGGTGCGGCACCCTGCACCCGATCCCACCACACCCGCGCCTCTTCTGAGCAACCGAACTCGGCGCGGTCCTCGGATTCCCAACGCTTGATCTGAGCCATCATCGGATCATCCCACTCATCCTCAAAGGTGGCGGGGCGCAGTGGCGATGTGGCTTCCGTTTCCATGACGGCGCTGGTCTAGGCCGACTTTGGCGGCTGGCAAGGCTGGCTACCTGCCCGTGCGTTTCACAGCCTCAGCAAGCCATGCACACTCATCTTTCCACGGACTCTCATGGCGTAGTTGGGTGAGTGTCACCGGCATCCGGGCGCTCCAGTTCACACCGCTGGCGATGCCAGGCACGTTGAAGCGATCTTCCAGGGCAAAGAGGTCGGGAAGCATGAAGGCGGCGTAGCGGGCATTGCTCGCGAGTAGGGCCTCGATCAAAGCATGGCGAACGGTGTCATCATACGCTGGCCAGTCACCCTCACAAACAGGCAGTCCGGCGAACTCGGAGAGGAATCGTAGCTCTTTGTTGCCCTGATAACGTTCACCTTCGTCCCGGCTCTGGCTGTCGCGGCGGCGATGCTCCCAGTGGGTCTTCATCGGTTCGTGATCGTGCGTGGCGTAGGTGGTGAAGGAGCAGTTGTCGTAATCGCGGCCCTGTTGCACATGACCGTGACCATCGTCTTCCCAGTGGCTGACTTTGAAGCCGGGAACATCGAGGCTGAACAGGTGTGGGCGCACATAATCCGGCACGTTGCCCAGATCTTCTGCCACCACTTCATACGGTGCGGCGGCAGCCACAATCATGCGCAGATACTTATCACCGGCGGCCAGATTTGCGGCCTTGTGCTCATCCGTGTCGTCACTGTGCTCCTTGTAATGTGGCAGATGTCCACCCGTGAGCGCCTTGGCTTCATCATCGCTGAGATGCAGAAATTCCGCGTTTCGCTGCGGACGCCACGGGAAGCTGTAGATGCGGTAAAAGCCGAGCACATGGTCGATGCGGAAGATGTCGAAGACCTCTGTGAGTTTCTTTACGCGGCGCTGCCACCAGCCGAAACCATCTGCCTCCATCACATCCCAGCGATAGAGTGGGATGCCCCAGTTCTGGCCCCAGCGCTGCACGAAGAGGTCGTCTTTAAAATACGTCTCCGGTGGCGCACCTCCGCACCACTCAAGGTTAAACTGTTCCGGCTCGAAAAACACATCTGAGCTGCACCAGGAGATGCCAAAAGGCACATCACCCATGAGCTTGATCTGCTTCTCCGCCGCATAGGCCCGCACCGCACGCCATTGGCTGAAGCAGAGCCATTGCACATAGGCATGAAACTTCAGCTTCTCCTCGATCTCCGCTGACTGCGCGCTCAGCCAGACTCGGGCTTTGGCACCGCTGTTGGTTTCTTCAGGCCAGTTCGGCCAGTCTTCATGACCGTGAATGTCCATCAGCACGCGGAAGAGACTGTAATCATCCAGCCAGCTCGCCTCGGCTTTACAAAAAACCACGAATTCTTTTGCGCGCTGCGGCTTCGTGGTCAGGCGACTGTAGGCATGACGCAGCAGGCTGGTCTTCAGCTTGCGCACTTTTTCGTACTGCACGGGGCCTTCGCGCAAGGCATCGCCACCGAGGAAGCGCAGTGTGGTGCGGAAGAATTTGTCCTCTAGTTCAGGGATTACATTGGGCGTGATTTCAAGTGTCAGGTAATCCAGCGCGATGGAGCTGATGGCATTGTAGGGGCTGCTGTCTCCCCCCGTCGCGTTGATCGGCAAAAACTGCACAAAGCCCAGCCCGATATTCGCCGCCCAGTCAATCAGTTCACAAACGCCACCCGTGTCTCCGATGCCGAGGTCATCGGCAGTTCGGATGGCAAAAACAGGAACAAGAATACCGGCTCGGCGCGGCTGAATGGTAGGCATGAGTGGTGAGATAAGTGGGGACGGATATCCCAGTTTCAACGTGTGAATTTGATAATGTCGCAGGGGGCGTGCCAGCAGTGCAAGAAGCTACTGATTGCCGAGCGTCCTAAAATGACGTGCAAGGTAGAGTTTGAGTTCCCCGATTGCGCTTTTCAAAGTTTCATCTGGCTGCTCTGCGAATACACGCGCGACTCGCTCGGTCAGTGAATCCGCAGTCATTGTGTCGCCAGCCGTGGCGAGCATGATTTTGATTTGGTCCACCTGTCGGCGAGCTTCATTAATCTTTGCTTGAGCTTCTAACTCCGTGATTTCGCCGAGAGCGAGCTGCTTGAGTTGGGAACATTCAAAGCCGCGGCAACGTGTCGGACGCTGCGTGTAGATCGTGCAAGTGCAGTCGTTGAGGAAGCTGCAAGGCTGCTTAAAGTAAGGCTCCGTCTTCTTGCGGTTCACTTTCATGCCTAGCTTCTCCAGTTCTCTGATCGAGTCCTCAGGCTGGAGCTTCACGATCTCAAAGAGCACGCCGTTGCAGCACATCCCGCAGGACAGGCAGAGGCGGGAGGCGGCGCTTGTTTCCATGATGACTCACGCCTGCTTGCAGGCCTTGATCGTGTTTGCCATCAGCATGGCGATGGTCATGGGGCCGACACCGCCGGGCACAGGCGTGATGGCGCGGCATTTGGGGGCGACTTCATCATAAGCGACATCGCCGACGAGTTTGTAGCCTTTCTCCGTGCCAGGAGCCTCGACGCGATTGATACCTACATCGATAACGACGGTGCCTTCTTTGACATGCTCCGCCGTGATGAAATGCGGCCTGCCAATCGCGGCGATGATGATGTCTGCCTGCCGTGTGATTGCGGACAGATCACGAGTGCGTGAATGGGCGACGGTCACGGTGGCGTCACCGCCTGGGCCTTTCGCCATGAGTAGCAGAGCCATCGGTTTGCCGACAATCATGCTGCGTCCGATAACAACGGCATTCGCGCCTTTGGTTTCAATGCCTGCTTCGATCAGCAAGCGCTGGCAGCCCAGCGGCGTGCAGGGAACAAAGCCGGTCGGATCTTCGAGCGCGAGCTTGGCGACATTCACGGGATGGAAGCCATCCACGTCTTTCGCCGGATCAATGGCACGCACGATGGCGGCTTCATCAATGTGCGGTGGAGGAGGACTCTGCACGAGGATACCGTGAATGGCCGGGTCGTTGTTCAGGGCTTCGACATGAGCCAGAAGCTGCTCCTGCGTAGTCGTCACCGGGAGTTCCAGCTTCACGGAATGCAGTCCGAGATCGCGGCACTTCTTGTCTTTCGATCTCACATAAGCGCGCGAAGCTGGATCATCGCCGATGAGCACGACTGCCAGTCCAGGCTTCTTTCCCACCGCCGCCAGCACGGCGATATCACGGCGGCATTCTTCGAGTACTTTTTCAGCGATGGCGGTTCCGGAAATGATCTGCATGGGTCTCGATGAAGCAGGGAGGCTCACCCGTCAAGGAGTGAGGGCACCTTGCCATTTACGTCACCTGAAGCACCAGCCGCAAAGCATCTAGTCGCAGGCGGGCGCTGCCGAGGGCATCTTCCAGCTCGGTCATCTGGGCTTTCATGCCGTCGATTTCTTCGGGGCGGACGTGGTCGTTGATCAGGCGTAGATCTTTAAGGCGGTTGATCTCGACCATGAGCTGCTGACGCATGGCTTCCGTGGCGGACTGAATGAGTTCCTGCATGGCTTCTTCAGCCAGCTTGCGCGCGGTGCTCATCATGGCGGGGAAGAGCTTGCGCTTCACGGCGGGCTTTTCGAGGAGCTTCACCGGATTGCCTTTCTCGATCTTGGCATGCACGAAGCCAGCGTCTTCGCGTCGATCCGTATTCGCGTGATCGACGACAATTCGGATTGGAATCGCAGTCAGGAATCGGTCCACATGCAAGGCCGCCGGGGCGATGCATTCGAGGACGAAATGTGTTTCCAGAAGCAAGCCTTCACTGCCTGCGCCGCGCCACATGCCAAAGCTGCTGTTGCCGCTTTCGCTGCCGAGCAGTAGGTCAAGTGCGCCACGCACCATCGGGTGATCCGGGGTGAGAAAAGCCATGTTTTCCCGCGAAAGTGCGCGAGTTCGATCAAAGGTGGCGAGCAATCCCTCATCTGGCAGCGCCGGGAATTTGTCCGTCGTCAAATGATCAGGCATGAGCACGTAGCTGCGGTTTCCGTGCTCCTCGACATGCAGGCCGAAGTGATCGACGAGCTTGATGAAGAACTCTTCAAAATCCGTGTCAGCCTCCTGCTTGCGGATGGCGTCGATCACCGCGTCGGCGCGTTCAGGCTTGCAGGAATTTAGCTCAAGGAGGCGGTCGTGGCCGCGCTCAAGTTTCTCCGTCACCTGCTTGCGCAGCTCCTGTGTTTTTTTGAGGAAAGCGGTGAGCTTCTTGGCATCATATTTCTCCAGCAGCGGCGACAGCGAATCCTTCAGGCCCTCTGCAATCTCGGTAGCTCCGTGCAGGTTCTTTTCGATGGCGTTCAGTCCGTCGTGATACCAGCGGGCGAGCACTTCTTCGCCCGTGCCCTTCACATAGGGCACATGGATGTGGATCGTGCTGGTCTGGCCGATGCGGTCGAGACGACCGATGCGCTGCTCCAGCAACTCGGGGTCAGGTGGCAGGTCAAAAAGCACGAGGTGATGCGCGAACTGGAAGTTGCGGCCCTCGCTGCCGATCTCTGAGCAAAGCAGGATGCGTGCGCCTTCTTCATCGGCAAAAAACGCTGCCTGACGGTCGCGCTGCATGAGCGTGAGACCCTCATGGAAAAGCGTGGCCGTGACATTGATTTCACGTAGCAGACGCTCGTGGACTTCTTCAGCCAGCTTGCGTGTGCGGCAGATGAGCAGGACTTTTTCTTCGCCCAGTTTCTTGAGCAACGTGGCGAGCCATTTGACTTTCGTTTCCAGCGGATCATCACCGGCTTTCATCGGTGCCAGCAGGGCTTCACGTTCGGGGAAGCCGGTCAAGGCGGCGCGCGTATTCCGGAACATGACGCGGCCAGTGCCAAACTCATCAAGCAGGGCGACGACGAGCTTTTCGCGCGCGCCTTCGGTGCCTGCTTTCATCGCCGCGAGGTGCTCCTGCACCTGCGGTGATTTTTTGGCGAAGAGCTGCTGATCGGCGGCGGTGAGGGTCTTGCCTGAGAGTACACGATTCACCGCTCCGGCGACCTCTTCATAATGCTCCGACTCCTCTACGAATTGCGCGAGATCGGCGTAGCGATTCGCATCCAACAGACGCAACCGGGCGAAATGTCCCTCAGGTCCGAGCTGCTGCGGCGTGGCCGTGAGCAGGAGTAGGCCAGGGATTTTTGCGGTGAGTGTTTCGACCAGCGTGTAAGCCGGACTGGCGGCTTCGGTGCTCCATTCCAGATGATGCGCTTCATCGACGACGAGCAGATCCCAGCCTGCATCGAGCGCCTGCAGGGCACGAGATGTAGAGTTGGCGAGGAAGCTGGTGCTGCAAAGAACAAGCTGACTTTCCAGGAAAGGATTGACGCCCTCTTCCTCAGTCTCCAGCACGTCGCAGCGCACTTCATCGTAGATCGAGAAGGTGAGATGGAATCGGCGATACAGCTCGACGAACCATTGATGCACCAAAGCATCTGGCACGAGCACGAGCACGCGCTCGGCACGACCGGTGAGGTGCAGGCGATGCAGGATCAGACTGGCTTCGATGGTCTTGCCCAGGCCCACTTCATCCGCCAGCAGCACGCGCGGCACGAGACGGCCTGCGACTTCATTGGCGATGTACATTTGATGCGGTAGCAGGTCCACGCGACCGCCCATGAATCCACGCACAGGCGACTGGCGGATTTCAGCGCGGCGCTTCAGTGCCTCGACGCGCAGGTCATAGGTACGCAGGTCATCGGTCTGCGCGGCCATGAGACGGTCCTCGGGCTTGCTGAAACTGATCGTGTCAGACAGTTCGGACTCGCTGACTTCACGCTCGCTGCCGATGTAAAAAAGCATTCCATTGCGCTCATCTACCGACTCGACTTCCACGGTCTCGCCATCATGGGTTTTGATCGTGTCTCCTGCGATGAAATGCACTCGGCGAAGCGGGGCTGTTTTCAGGGCATACTGGCGATGCTCGGTTGCCGCAGGAAAGAAGATTTCCAATCGGCCAAATTCGGCCTTCATCACCACGCCGAGTCCGAGTTCAGGTTCGCTATCGCTGACCCAGCGTTGTCCAGGGAGGGGTTGTTCCATTGTGTAAAAGAAAGGGGTGGCGATGGTAGAAGCGCAAGGCCTCTCTGCAAGCCCGTTTCCATGCGGAATGTGCCGCCTCTTTTGGCCTAGGCCAGCCTCATAAACCCGGCGGATGCCGAGCGACATAACCCTTGATCGGGCGAGAGCGCGTGGACCATTTGGGGCCTTCGTTTTCACCGTTGTAACCAGTATCCAGGCGCAGTCCGGCGATCACGATGAAGGTGTGGCCGTTCTTTGCATAGACGGTCATGTACTTGCCCTCTCCAGATCGACCATAATTTTTCATGCTGCCTGATGTGCCCACCTCATTCACCAAGCCGGCCCCGTGAAGCGCATAACAAACCGTGCCCGAGCAGTCATAACCCGAGTCATGAAAAGAGTGGTGACCGCCGCCATATTTATAAGGCCTCCCGACGATCTCATTTCCGGCGCTGATCGCTCGCATCACTTCTTTGGGCAGTCCGGCTGGTGGCACTGCTTTTCCGCCCATGATCACAGCCGTCTTGCCCCGTACATAATTGTAGTCCCAGCGCGTTGGCTTTGACGAGCAACTGCTCAAGGCAAAGGCGAGAAGGAGAAGTGAAACTGTAAAGCGTGGCGCCATGCAGATGAGGGTAAACCGAGTTGGCTCCCGAGTGCAAGCTTCAGCAGGAAAGCACTTTTGCAGATTTCTCGCAAATCTGGCAAATCGAAACCACCAAACTCTGGCAATGTAACCACTCCATTTTCAAAATTGAGAACCAAAAAAGATCATTCTCCCATAAATTAAAGTTTACTAAACTATCCGTGATAGCTAAATAATTGAACACTTAGCGACTATGACTATCTCCCAAGACACCCTTCGCCCCGAGACACTCGCCGATCTGGAGTCCAGTCTCGACCAAATGAAGACGGCCAACTACTTCCTCCGAGTGGCCTTGGACCAAGTGCCGGAGGCAGTGCTTATGATCGAAGCAGAAGCGACCGGAGGCACAGGCCCCAAGGTGATTTTCAGCAATGCCGCTGCAGCCATTCTCGTCGGTGTGGAGCCAGATAAAGGTCTGCGCGGGATGGGGCTGACTGACTTAGCTATGGGCGATCTCGACGCACGGACGCTACTCCAGAGTCTGAATCTCGCCGTTGAAAATGGTGGCATGCATGAGTGCGAGTGCCGAGTCCAAAACTTTTATGGTCATGAGCCGCAGCGCTGCCGCTGGCGCATCCGAGCTGTCTTTAATGGCATGCGTAAGCTGCTGAACTACACCCTGCTCGTCTCACCTGTGTCGGTCATTTCAGCCGCCTCGGCGAAGACGGTGCCACTCATCGCCGACGATCTGGACACTCAGGCGAAGCAACTCAAGCAGGACAACCTCGCGGCACTCGCTCAAGGCATCGCTCACGATGTGAACAATCTGCTAGGGCCAGTCACGGTGCGACTTTCCGATCTCGTCCAAAAAAGCTCTAATAAACCCGCACTGCATGAGGAACTTCAGCTCATCTTCGTAGGTCTTAAGCGCGCTCGGCAGTTCACTTCACAGGTCGTTTCTGCCTGCAAAGCGCGGCCTCATGATAAGCAACCCGTCGATCTCGGCTCCATCATTGACGACACGGTAAAGTTCGCCAGCGCAGGCTCGAACGTTCATGTGCATGTCCGGCTTGGCGAGCATCTCCGCTGGCCCGTGGCAGATGGCGTCAAAGTCAGCCAAGTGCTACAAAACCTCATTCTCAATGGCATTCAAGCCATGCCTCAGGGTGGCTATATGGATATTGAAGCGAAGAACATCGACCTCGCGCTCGGGCAGGATGCGGTGCTAAAACCCGGCCCCTATGTGAGGCTCAGCGTGCGAGATCGCGGCTGCGGAATATCGCCAGAAAATTTGCAGCGACTCTTCCGCGAGACCTTCACCACCAAGACTGACGGGAACGGCATCGGGCTCACTACCTGCAAACGATTCATCAAAAGCAACGATGGCGATATTCGCGTCACCTCGCGTCTCAATGTGGGCACCGAGTTCAGCGTGCTGCTACCTGCCGTCGCGCCACCCGCTAAGGAGCTGAATGCCGTCTCTAACTCGAATGCCTCATCCGCTCCGGTACCGCTGAAACACGGGGCGGGCCGTGTGCTAATCGTCGATGACGAAGACGATCTGCGCAAAGTAGCACACATGATTTTGAAGCGCTGTGGCTATGAAGTCGTTGAGTGTGACAATGGCCAGGATGCCGTGAAGATTTATCAAAGCTTGGCCCGGACCGGCACCGCACCTGATGTCGTACTCATGGACCTCACCCTACGTGGCGGCATGAATGGCGGTGAAACGGCGCAAGAGATCCTGCGCTTTGATCCTGATGCACGACTCGTCGCCACCAGCGGCAGCGTGAATGAAGACGTGCAGATGACCTTCCTCGAAAAAGGCTTTGTCGGCGTTCTACCGAAGCCCTACGAGGCCGGCGAGCTGACCCAGATTGTGCACCGTGTGATCACGATGATGCGCCGCTGAGAAGCGGCTTTAATGCAGATAGAAAAACTCGTTCGCATTGAGCAGCACATGGCAGAAGTCGGCGATGGCTTCGCGGTTGGGATCTGATTTACCTTTCGGGGTGGCTGGGGCTGCGCTGGACTCCCATGTCCAGGCGGTCTTGAGCATCTCGGTGGCATTATCAGCATTCACATCGACGACACAGGAAGCATCAGTAGCACCGGCCCAAGTCATGAGCTTACCAGCATCGAGATTGCCCTGACGAATGGAGACGCGGGCGATGGCTCCGTGCCAAAGGCTGGCCTTGTCTTTTTCACGGCCACCGACATAAAGCGCGCGCTCGGCATTCACATAACTACCAACGATCTGATGCGGCACCGTGATGGTATGCATCGATGCCGCAGGATCGCTGAGGTCGCGTGTGTAGAAGGTGACTGTGCCGCCAAATTTCTGACCTTCACCAGGCACGTTGTTGATGGCAGCGGCGACGTAGTAGGGCTTGTTCAAAGGAATGCGCAAATCACTGGTGATGAACTCATAGGCTTGGCTTCCTTGGAAGTCTTCTCCACTGAGTTGAAGTATGAGGTTGTTAGGCTTGTAAGCTGACTTTTCGCTCGTCACGCCGAGTGCCCAGCCGCGCTGAGCTTTGTCGTTGTCCCAGCGTGAGGCGATGGTGCGGACGGACCCATTGGGATACAGACTGCTAAGTGTGACGACAGCTTCGATCGCGAACTGATTGCCTTCTAACTGGAGTGGTTTTTGGACACGCAGTTTTTCGTTTTTGCTACCTGGTTCCATCCACAAAGTTTTCGTGGTTTTGGAGACTGCGGATCCGAAGAACTTGTGAGCATCTGCAATAGCGGGGACTACAGGTGCTGGCGGCGGTAGTTCTTTTTTCAAACGACTGCGCTGTGTGTTGAGAAAGGTGATAGCGGCTCTCTTTTCCGTGGCGGTGGGGTTGCGCGAGAAAGTAAGATCGTAGGCCTGATCGATGATCTGGGCATCACTCGTTGGTTTGCTGGCGACGAGGCGCGCAGCCATGGCTCGTGAGCGTTCGAGTGGCCAGTCGCCATTGATCATGAGCAGACTCTGCGTGGCGGTGGTCGTGGCATCACGAGTGGGCATGCTGGCAAATCCTGAAGGGGCATCGAGACTCTGCAAAAACTCATCCGGTGTGTTGCGGATTTTGCGCGTGTAGATGCTGCGGCGCGGCTCAGCGGCTTCGACGCCTTCTCCGCCCATCGTCGTATCAAGTTCACCGCTGGCAGCAAGCACGGCATCGCGTGCCTGCTCGGCATCGAGACGGCGCGGTGGGAAGCGCCAGAGCAGCTTGTTTTCAGGATCGGTGACCAGCTCTTTGGTTGAAGATTCACGGCGCGCGGTCTGCCGATAAACCTGACTCATCACGATCATCTTATGCATCGGCTTGATCTTCCAGCCGCCCTGTACAAACTGAGTGGTGAGCCAATCGAGTAGTTCAGGATGCGTTGGCTTCTCACCGAGATGACCAAAGTCACTCGGTGTAGCGACGATGCCGCGCCCAAAGTGATACTGCCAAATGCGGTTCACGATGACGCGAGTGGTGAGTGGGTTTTCAGGGCGAGTGAGCCAGTTGGCCAGCACGGTGCGGCGTCCGCTGGTGGTCATGCCGGGCGTGGGCTCAGGGATGATGGCATCACTCGGATCGAGAATGGTGAGGAAGCCCGGCTTGGCTTCGGCATCCCCCGTTTTGCGTGATTTGTATTTGGCATCACGCGATTTCGGACCTGTCTCACCGATTACAAAAGCGGTAAGCAATGGCTTGGGTTTGAGGTGATCAAATTTAGCAAGCTTGGCCTGTGCCTCTTTGAGCTGAGTAGCCTGCGGCTCCTTGAGCTTGTCGGTCTTCAGGCGATAGCGCTCATACTCGGCCTGACGCCAGGCGAGTTGGACGATCTGCTCTTCATACGGCGTGCGCTCCTCGCGCGTTTTGCGCCACATGACTTGCACTTCTTCGGGGAATTTCTCCATCGCGTTCTTTTGCGCACTGGCGACTTTGGGTTCGATGATGCCATCGATCACCGCGTGCGGTTCCGTGGTCGCGTCGAGCCAGATTTTCATCTGCGCAGCGTGCGTGGCCTTTTCAGCTCCGGTGGCCAGGACCTTGTCTTCTGGCCAGGTGATGTTGGCCAGAAAGGATTGCAGCCGGTAGTAGTCCTTTTGCAAAATGGGGTCGAATTTGTGATCGTGACACTGAGCACACTGCACGCTCATGCCCATAAAAACATCAGCAGTGACGTCGGTGACTTCATTGGTGATACCGCGCCATTGGCTTTCACTATCCCGCTGATTGTATTCATAAATGGTGTGGCGCAAAAAGGCCGTAGCGATGATCTTTTTCGGGTCATTGGGCGCGATCTCATCACCAGCGATCTGTTCGCGGACAAACTGGTCGTAAGGCTTGTCGTTGTTGAGCGAATCGATCACATAGTCGCGATAGGGCCAGACGTTTGGGCGGTAGGAATCGAGGCGGTACCCCTCACTCTCAGCGTAGCGAGTGAGGTCGAGCCAATGCTGTGCCCAGCGCTCGCCGTAGCGTGGTGAAGCGAGGAGCCTATCCACCCAGACTGAGAGCACCTGATCGGCACGCGGCTGTGAGGTGGGAATCTTGTCTGTAGTATCCTGCGACTTCGCAGCGCTAAATTCCTTCACAAATTGCGCCTCATCCTCAGGCTTTGGCGGCAGGCCATGGAGATCGAAGGTGACTCGACGGATGAGTTCTTGAGGCGACGCTTCTTTACTTCCCGTGAGACCGTTTTTGTTGAGCTCAGTTTGAATGAAACCATCAATGGGCGTGGAGCCTGAGGCCGCTATGGGCACGGGCGGGTTTTTCACCGGCACAAACGACCACCATTTTTTATCTTCAGGCGTCATGTCACCCGGTTTACGCGCTGGTTTAAAAGCAGCGACTTCGGCCTCAGGCCACGGCGCACCCATCAGTATCCATTGCTTCAGCGCGGCGATTTGTGCGTCTGAAAGTTTGCCATCAGGCGGCATTTCCATGTCGGGATCGGTATAGCTGATGGCTTTCATCAGCAGTGATTTGTCTGGCTGGTGCGGCACCACAGCGGGGCCCGTGTGGCCGCCCTGGATGAGGTAAGGCAGATTATCCACACGCAGATCACCTTTGTGTTTCTTGTCCGCGTGGCACTCATGGCAGCTCTCCACCAGAATGGGCCGAATCTTTGACTCGAAAAACTTGAGCGCCTCAGGACTCGGCGCAGCACGGCCTGCACTAGCGAGGAGCGTAGAGATCAGAAACAGTCTTGGGAGGAGCGTGGCGGTCATGGCAGTGGGTACAGGCGGCTAGCGCCATTTTTTGGACAGGAAACAAACGCGAAATGAAGCCACGACTTGTCAGATGCCGCGAGGGTCAATTCAAAGCGGTTGCGCGGGGGCTGTGGCATGGCTAAACGCTGCGCATGATTCCCACCACACCGCGCCTCGGCATGCTGATCGTCGTCTCCGGCCCCTCAGGCACTGGTAAGACCACTCTCTGCCGCAAAGTCTGCGATGGCGAAAAGGCAGTGTTCTCTGTCTCCTGCACCACGCGACCACCGCGACCAGGAGAGGTGGATGGGAGGGACTACTTTTTCCTCGATGAAACTGATTTTCTGGCGCGCGTGGACCGTGGTGAACTGTTTGAATATGCCCGAGTTCACAATCGCTGGTATGGCACGCTGAAGAGCTACGTCTTTGAAAACCTGCGCCGTGGGGTGGATGTGTTTATGGACATCGACGTGCAAGGAGCGATCCAGGTCCGCGGCTGTGAGGATGATCTGGTCCGCCGCTGCCTGACCGACATCTTTGTCATGCCACCGAGTCTGAATGAACTGCGCAACCGCCTCTCTGGCCGCGCGACTGAGAGTGACGATGCACTGGAGCTACGCATGAAGAATGCTGAGGCCGAGATGCAGCACTGGCGTGACTACCGCTACTGCCTGATCAGCGACACACGTGAGAGTGATGAGGTGCGCTTCAAAACCCTGATCGAAGCCGAGCGGTTACGGAGCAGTCTTTATGAACTTTGAAGCCGTCCTTTTGAACGGCGCTCTTGATTCACAACTTCAAGGCATGGCTTGATTCCTTTTCAGGAACACTGCATCTTTCTAGCCGCACCGGTCTGAAACTGCTGCGGATCAACCCACCATGACAACCAACCCAGAGCACGCCGCATGAGTCTGCCTGAGATCGCCGGACACGAATTACTGGACTTGATTGGCAGTGGCCGATGTGGGGCCGTCTATCGAGCTAACGCCAGTGGCAAGGCCCGCGCCGTGAAGGTCTTTTCCTCCATGGCCATCAACCGTAAGTCGCTAAGCACGACTATCCGCGCCATGCAGCAGATGCCGCATCATCGAGGCGTGCTAGCGGTAGAGGATTTTAATTTCGACAAAAGTCCCTACTACATGGCCACGCCACTGGTGGGTGTGATGACGAAGGACAGTCAAGGCCGCAGGCAGTGGCAGACACCCACTCTCGAAACCGTCTGCCATGGTCTTCCGACAGATAGAGCCTGGGGATTTATCTACCACATCGCCGACGCATTGGCATGGCTACACAGGTATGGCATTCCGCATGGGAATCTACGCCCGTGCAATGTGCTGCTCGAAGATGATGCCAAGTCGAGCATTCGCCTTACCGACATCGCCCAGGGTTGGGTCAGCGGCATCCATCATCTAGAGCTCACGGATCACTTTGTGCATCTCTGCCCCGAGCAGGCAGAGAATCCAGATGGTGTCTTTGCCGGCTATGGGCCGTCATGGGATGTGTATGCCTTTGGCGTGCTGTCTTATCGGCTGCTCACAGGCAGGCTACCGCGCGCTGAAAAAGCATGGGCAGATCAGGTCGCATTCGTGCAGCAAAAAGCGGCCTCTGGTTTAGCCCATGGAATCGACAGCGCCGCTCTGCTGGTGGCCGTGCGCGGTCAGCCAAAGATCACCTGGCCCACGCCTGAGCACTCCAAATGGGATGAGCGCCGGCGTAATATCATCGAGCGTGCACTCGACCTAAACTCTGCGGCCCGCTGGTCAGATCTGCGGGAGGTGGTGCGAGAGTTTGAGGTGCTGGAGTCAGATTACCTACTGGAAGAATCCCGCGAACAAACAGTGCAGGAGCGCAAGAAGCATGCGCTGAAAGTCCGCACACTTCAGACCATCGCCGCAGCGCTGCTCATCGGCCTTACCAGCGCCACGTTTTATGGGCTTTTTCAGCTACGGCGCGCGCAGAAGGATGAAGTGGTCATCGCTCAGGGAGACGTCGTTCTCGCTCAAGAGAAAAAGAATCGCGATGACAAGATCACCCTTGTCACCCAACAACGTGACACTGCGATCAATGAGAAGCTGACCGCAGACGCGAACCTGCAACATTCACAGAATGCGGTGGATCAATTCCTCACGCAGCTCCTCCAATCACCGACGAATAACCAACTCGATGTCGAATTTTCCAAAGGCCAGCTCAAGGACGCGCTCGGCTTTTGCATGGCTGGCCTGACTGGGCTGGAGGGGAACTCCGCCCTCGGAGTCGAACGGCTCCGCGTCTATGGGAACATCGGCCAGATTCATCTGCGACTGGGTGATTATGCGCAGGCCATGACCTACCTGCAAAAAGCTCGGGATCAGGCCGCGCAGTTGCTGCAAAGCCAGAGCAGCTCAGCCCAGGCACCGCTTTATCAGCAATGGATGGGGCGCTACAGCCTACTGCTCTCAGACATTCATGATCACCGTGGTGAGCGTGAGGCCTCACTCGCGCTGCTGAAAGGTGCCACGCTGGCTCTGACGGATGGCTTGGCGGCTGATCCTAAAAACCGAATGGCACGCAATGAGTGTGCTCGTGCCTGGATGGAGTATGGCAGCCGCGCACTGCAAACCGGTGACTTGGCTGAGTCAGAAAAGGCACTGGCAAAAGTCCCCGAAGTGCTCGATCCAAAAATCATTGCTGCGGACCTCATCCCTGATGAGAAGTTTCTCCTCGCTCGCTCTAAGTTTACCAAAGGCCAGGCCGAGCGTGAGGCAGGTCAACTTCAGGATGCACTCACCACTTTAATCGATGCCGTCACCGAGATGGGGCAGCTCGTCATGGGTTCATCTCCGCGTAATCAAGAGCAAGCATTGCTGCTCGCCGAAGCCTACACCGAACTTGCGGAACTCATCAGCAAGAGCATCGGATCCAAAGAGGCGCTTGAAGCCCATCAGCAGGCCATCCCCATTCTCCTGGAGCTCAATCGCCTGCTTCCCGAGTGGGCAGACGTGAAGTATTTTCTCGCCCGCAATTACGGTGATATTTCACTGCTCGATCGGGATGCTGGTAAGCCAGGTGATGCCGTGAAGAAAAAGCAGGACGCCATCGAGCTGCTCAATGAAATCCTCGCCGACGAAAAAGACAACGTTCGCTACGGCGTGTTGCTCGCGAAGCTGCGCGGTGAGTATGCGGAACTCATGTCTGATATGGGCAAGCCCAACTCAGCTCTGCCCATCATCAAGCAAGCCGTCGAGGCTATGGAGACACTGCTAGCCAAAGAACCCAAAACCACGATGACGCCAGAGCGCAAGCAGTGGCAGATCCAGCTCGCCCAGATTTATGGCGTGCTCGGCCACACCAGCCAAGTCATGACGAAGAAAGCCGACGCCAAAACCGCCTTCACCCAGGCCTCGCAGCTTTGGGAGACACTCGCCGCCCTAACCCCCGGAGATGAGGTCATCCAACAGGGCCTGACGTGGACAAAGGATCGACTGGCCAAGCTCAAGTAACACACTCCACCAATGGCCAAAACATCCACCGCAAGCATTGTCGTTTTGGGTTCGCTCAATATCGATTTGATCACACAGGTGGATCATTTGCCAGCGCCTGGAGAAACCGTCGCCGCTACGGGATTGGAAAAGCGCTTCGGTGGCAAAGGAGCCAATCAAGCTCTGGCTGCCACACGGCAAGGCGCACAGGTCACACTCATCGGCTGTCTGGGTGACGATCCTGATGGCCGCGACTATCGCAATCACCTACGCCGTGAAGGCGTCAATTGCAGCTCGCTAAACACCGTGCGCGGAGGCACCGGCACGGCCTTCATCTCGGTGGATGCACAAGGTGAAAATCAGATCGTCGTCATCCTCGGTGCGAATGCCGGACTGACGCCACCATCCGTCAAAATGCAGCGCTCGCGCATCGCCGTGACGAAGCTGCTGCTGCTCCAGCTTGAGCTCCCACTGGAGTCCGTTTTGGATGCCATCCACATCGCCAATGAAGCGCGGGTGCCAGTCATTTTGAATGCCTCACCCGTCCGGGCTGATTTCCCTTGGGGAGAGGTCACCATCGACGTGCTCATTCTCAATGAAACCGAGACCGCCAGCGTCTTTGGCGCAGCCGATCCCGAGCAGTGGAAAGACAGCCTGAGCGCCAAACGCATCCGTCATCTCATCACCACACGCGGCGGTAAATCCACGCTCATTGTTAGCAAGACAGCCGTGCATGAAGTGCCCGCCCATCCCGTGACACCAGTCGATACCGTCGGTGCTGGCGACTCCTTTGCGGGAGCCTTCGCCGCCCACTATGGCGAAGGCATCGCCATCGAAGAAGCCGTCCGCTGGGCCAATACCGCAGCCGCGTTATCCACGCTCAAATCAGGCGCTCAGGAAGGCGTGCCGCGCCGTGGTGATGTGCAGAGCGCGCTCGCCGCCAACGCCGCCGGATTCAGCGGCGTGCCGTTGCGCGGGCTTCATCCGTTTGGCTAGAGACCCACAGTAGGTAGCCAAGCACCAGCAGACCACCGAAACCCAACGTGAATCCCCAGGTGCGCAGATGCTCCAGTGGATAGATCACACGGTCGCCAATATCGGCCATCAAGCGCCAGGGACGGGTCACGATGTCCCAGCTATTCCAGCGCAGAAAGCGGCCAAGATAAATGCCGAAGCCTGTCAGAATCAGCGTGCCACACGCAAAGCACCAACTGGCGATGCCTCCGTAGCGCTGCGACACCCAGTCCTGCATCAGCCGTAGTGATTGAAAGCCCATCCAGAGTGACACCAGTCCAAAGGATAGCAGCATCAGCAGATCAAGCCAGAAAGGGGCATTGGACCGCTCACGCAGATGCATGAGATCAGTGAGTACATACGGTGCATTAGGAAAGAAGAGCAGCCAGACAGGCACGACCATCACCGCTATCTTGGCCGAGCGGATGTAGGGCATCAGCAGGCTAAGCCCCAGAGGAATACCGGCTAGAAACAGATTCCAAATCATGAAGCGGAAGGACAGATCACCCGCCGCATGGAAACGCACCATCAACACACAGCAGCACCACGCACAGGCCAGACTGGAAAGAAGAATTAAACGCATGGCAACACAAGACAAGGCCGCAGCAGATCACGCTCAATCTCTGAGACGCTTTCACCAGAAATTAAGACGCCCCTCACTGGGGTCATATCCGCGCTGAAATGACTGAACTAAATTTGATCCAGCAAATGCTTAATCAGATCCGTCGAAGTCACGATGCCGACAAGCTTCGTGCCATGCACCACGGGGATAGAATGGAAATCACCTTTGGCTAGGATTTCGGCTGCATCACGCACACTTGCATTGTCTTCTAGTGTCACCGGGTTCTTCTGCATGAGTTGCTCGATGGTAAAAGTGTGATCGAGGGTCGCATCCACCGAACGCTGGTCGGCATTGAAGGCGTCGCCAAAGCTCACGCGCAGCATGTCCGACCAACTGATGATGCCCACGAGTTGATCACCATTGACGACTGGAATGTGATGAACGCCATGTTGGGTGGCGAGTTGACGCACTTTCGAAATAGGGTCGCCGTGATGAACGGTGACCAAGCGAGTGCTCATGATTTTGGAGATAGGTTCGTGGCGCTTCATAATTATGGTTGGGTGGAGCTAGGATCCTCAACCATCATAGCCACTCAGGCTCTTCCTCGTTTGCTCATCACTGAGCCTGGTTTGCACCTGTGCGCTTGGCTGCGCATTCCAGCTCATCTACTACGGGCCTGACAAACAGCCCTACACCGATGATGATCTGATCCGCAATTTCCCGCAAGATTTGAAGTTCTAAAGAGGCTTACCAGCCGCTGCGCACATTCCATTTTTCCATCAACTCAGGATCAAGCTCAGTGATAAAACGGCTGGGCTTCATGAGGATGTCGCCATCGCGGGCTTGGTGATTAAGCACGGGATAGGTGAGATAAAGTTCGTCCTTCGCGCGAGTGACGGTGACATAAAAAAGGCGGCGCTCTTCCTCAAGACCGAGGTCACTTTCTTCCACGGCACGAGCATGCGGGAACATGCCATCAGCCATCCAGACGGCGAAGACGGTGTGCCATTCAAGACCTTTGGCCTGATGCGCTGTCGTTAGAGTTACCGCATCTCGTTCTTCTTGATCAGGCTTGTTATCCGTATCCACGCCGCTGAGCAGTGAGAGCTGACTCAGGAAGTCCAGAGGATCAGTGAATCGGCTGCTGTAATTACTGAGCTGCTCCAGATCTTGCTCGCGCTGCTCGGCGTTCTTGAACTTGGCCTGCATGTACTCCTGATACACGCCTTCAAAAACACTGCGAATCATCTCCGGCGGCGTGGCGACTTTACCATCGACGATCAGCTCATCCAACGTGTAAGCGAACTGATCCCAGCTCTCGCGGGCCTTCTTTGGAACCGTCATGGGCAGTAGCAATTCACTGAACTTTCCAGTCATCACCTCAGCGCTCGCGGCATCCGTTTTGAGCCAAGCATTCCACAACTTCGTGGCGCTGCTGCCGCCGATACCGGGGATGAGTTTGACCATGCGCATGAAGCTGACTTCATCACGCCGATTCACAGCGAACTTCATGAAGCAGGCCACGTCCTTCACATGCGCTTGCTCAAAGAAACGCAGGCCACTGGTGATCTTGAAAGGGATACCGCGACTCGTCAGCTCCATCTGAATCTCCATGCTGTGGAAATGCGCGCGATAAATGACAGCGATCTCATTCAGCTCAACGCCTTCCTCCTGCTGCTCCAAGATGCGCTGAGCGACGAAGGATGCCTGGGCACTACCACTGTCGAGAGGGACGAGTGCGGGAAGCGTCCCCTTCCCTTCACGCGCAGGCTGGAGGTTCTTGCGAATCTGCGCTCGGTTGTTCGCGATGCTTGCATTGGCTAAAGCGAGCACCTCAGGCACGCTGCGGTAGTTTACCTCAATCTTGTGCGAACGCGCTCGTGGCCAGTGATCCGCAAAGTTTAATATGTTCGTCACATCTGCACCACGCCAAGAGTAGATCGACTGCGCGTCATCACCCACGACCATGAGATTTCCATCCACACCGGTGAGCATCTCGACGAACTCAGACTGAAGGCTGTTGGTGTCCTGATACTCATCCACGAGCACGAACTCGAACTGCCGACGATAGCGCTCCAGCAGGTCTTCGTTCTCCTTCAGCAAGCGCACGGACTGCGTGAGCAGATCGTCAAAGTCCATGCAGTTCGTCTCCACCTTCTTCGCCTGATATAGCTTCCGAAGGCTTATGATATGATCCAGGGCATGATCAAAATAGGGATAACGCGAGGCGACGATCTCCGGCAATGACATGCAGGTATTGTTCGCCATCGAGTAGATGTCGCCCAGCACCTCGGCTTTGGGAAAGCGGAAACCTGCGGTGTCGATGCCGCTATTGTTCACCACGGTCTCCAGCAGATCCTTCTGATCCTCACGATCCATGATGGAGTAACCTTTGCGATAACCGAGGCGCTCCGAGTTCCAACGCAGCAGCTTGTTCCCGATGCTGTGAAACGTGCCACTCCACAGCCGCTGTATGTCCACAGGCACCAGAGCTGTCACGCGATCCAGCATTTCACGTGCGGCTTTGTTCGTGAAAGTCAGTAGCAGGATCTGATCCGGCAGCACACCATTATCCAGTAGCCAAGCCACGCGATACGTCAGCGTCCGAGTCTTTCCCGATCCAGCGCCCGCAATGACCAGCGTCTGTCCCGGTGGCGCGGTCACAGCAGCATACTGCTGCTCATTGAGCTCCGCTTTGTAGTCAATGCGAGGGGCTGAGGAAGTTGAAGTATGTAGCGTGTAGTCGCGGGCCATGAACAATATCAAATGCTCAGTGCTCAGTGCAGAGCGTTCCGTCAACCGGGATGTGCGACAGCTTGACCATTCGCTCCGCAGCGCCATCTCTGGAACGTGGCTGACTTCTTCACTTTCGACCAACTCCATGACTTCCCTGCCCTAACTCCGCCTGCGCGGCTGGCAGTGATCGGCGATCCGATCGGACATTCCAAATCACCGCAGATGCACAACCCGGCGCTGCAAGCCTGCGGCATCGACGCGCAGTATGTCCGCGTGCAAGTGCCGGTCGGTAGTGTGAAGGAAGCGTTCGGACTCTTTGTGAAACAAGGCTTTATCGGAGTGAACATCACAATCCCGCACAAATTTGAGGCACTCGATGCGGTGGATGTTGTCGATCAACTCGCTCAGCAACTCGGAGCAGTGAACACATTGGCGATTCGCGATGGAAAGATGTTTGGCTACAACACAGACGGCCCAGGTTTCCTGCGCAGCGTGAAGGAAGCATTCGGGGCAGAGATCAAAGATCTGCGTGTCCTCATCATTGGTGCAGGTGGTGGCGCAGGGCGTGCCGTGGCGGTGCAAAGTGTGCTTGCTGGCTGTCGTGACTTGGTGCTAGCGAATCGAACGGCGTCTAAACTCGGGCCACTGGTGAAGGAGCTTCGGGAAGCCACGCCTTGGCAGGCACGGCTACAGACTTGCTCACTCGAATCGCATGATCTCGCTGAGCATTTAGCGAATGTGGATCTCATCGTGAATGCGACCTCAGTGGGCATGAAGGCAGAAGACGCACCGTTGCTGCCAGCGGGTTCACTGGAGTCACGCCATCTCGTCTATGACATGGTGTATCGCACCACTGGCCCGACGGATATCATTCAGCAGGCCAACTTCGCAGGAGCCAAACATGCTGACGGCATGTGTCTGCTTCTTCATCAGGGCGCGATCTCGTTTGAGCACTGGTTTGATCAACCTGCACCATTGGAAGCGATGCGCGCTGGATTGCTCACCGCAGGGGATTCCAGAGCCGCTTAAAAGCAGTGCTCCAAACGCTCCGAGTACGGAGCATCGGCTTTGACGGTTCTGGAAAGCGTGACGGAAATCATGGCGGCGTTCCGTTAACTTCCCATGCGAATCTGGGATCTACATTGTCATCTGAGCGGTGTCGCCGGGCTTACGCCGGAGGATCGACTGAGTGAACTGCTGCGCTATGCGGACCGCGTCGGCATTGAGCGACTGTGCATTTACATGGGGATGAAGTGGGCGCAGGACCCGACGCCCGATGATCTGGTGAAGCAGAATGACGAAGTGCTACGCGCGCTCGACAAGCATTCGGACCGTGCATTTGGCTTTGTCTATCTCAGCGCCAAACACATTGAGCGCAGTCTCTCAGAGCTGGAACGTTGTGTGGCAAATGGGCCGATGTTGGGCGTGAAGCTGTGGGTAGCGCAGCACTGCAACGTGCCGGAGATCGATCCGATCATCGCGCGGGCGGCGGAGCTTAAGGCGGTGATTTTTCAGCACACCTGGTTCAAGACGAATGGCAACTACGTGGGTGAATCGACGCCTGATGATCTCGTCGCTTTGGCCAAGCGTTTCCCGAAGGTGCCAATCATCTGCGGACACACAGGAGGCACCTGGGAACTGGGTCTGCGAGCGATCCGTGATCAGAAGAATCTCTTTGCCGATCTCGCGGGCAGTGACCCGACCTGGGGCATCACGGAGATGGCGGTGCGCGAACTCGGCGCGGACCGAATCATCTACGGCAGCGACAGCGGAGGACGCAGCTTTGCCAGCCAGCTAGCGAAAGTTCACGGCGCGCAGATCAGCGAGGCGGACAAGCAGAAGATTTTTTGCGACAACCTGCGCGGCCTGATGCTGCCGATCCTAGAAGCGAAAGGAATCAAGGCATGAATCGAAGACACTTTCTCGGACACACCGCAGCATTTGCCGCAGCGCCTATAGTGGCTGATGAAAAGCAAACGAGGGTCATCGACTGCAACCTCCATCTCGGTCGTCATCCCAATCGTGATCTACCACAGGTCGACAGTGCTTTCCTCAGCAAGCACCACATCGATCAAGCCTGGGCTGGATCGTTTGAAGCGCTCCTGCATCGGGACATCGCCGCTGTGAACCAGCGTCTAGCCGTTGCTTGCAAACACCAGCCGAGACTACGGCCTGCGGGTTCGATTCATCTGCTGCTGCCAGCTTGGAAAGATGACTTCAACCGCTGTGTCGACACCCATGGCATGAATATCCTGCGTCTGCACCCAAGCCATCACGGCTACACTCTAGATGACCCGAGCTTCACGCAATTGCTGGAGTTGGCGAGCGCCCGGCAAGTGCTTGTGCAAATCGTCACGCAACTTGAGGATCAGCGCACTCAGCATCCGCTCACCCAAGTCGCGCCAGTTGATCTTAAGCCACTGACTGAGATTATGAAACGTGTGCCAAGTGCCCGTGTCATGCTTCTGAATGCCAATGCGGCGATGGTGACCAAAACGCTGCAAGGCAGCACCAATCTCTGGCTCGACATGGCGATGATCGAAGGCGTGGGCGGCGTGGAAAACCTGCTCAAATCCTGGCCCACCGAGAAGCTGTGCTTCGGCTCACACGCCCCGTTCTTTTACTGGGAGTCGAGTGCGCTCAAGTTGCAGGAGTCCGTGCTGACATCTGAGCAACTGGTGGCCGTGCAGCAGGGCAATGCACAAGCGTTGCTTTGAGACTTGCACTGGAATGCGCCGGAGTGATAGCCTGCTCCGATGCGACCGATTCAAACTATCTTCACGGCTCTGGCCTTGTTCTCACTGCCATGCAGCGCCCTTGATCTGACTCAGCATGCTTTCTTCAAGCACCTCATCGGTGAGTGGAAGGCTGAGGGGAAGCTCACGGGCGAGAACAACAAGGTTGTCACCATCACGGAAACCTGGACAGGCAAGGTGGACGCTACGGACTCTTTTTCCATCGAAGGAACACGCACGATGAATGGTGACACGCAGAAGTTTAATTGGGCTATCACTCACAACTCGGCGACTGATAGCTACGAGGCGGTGCTCACAGGCAGTGATGGGCAGACGATTCGCTTTGAGGGAAGCGTGTCTGACGTGACACTCGTTATGGATCTAAAAGCGATCACGGGGAATGGCAATGGTAGCATCGCCGTGCAGGACACTCTTGAAGGTGCTGACAAAGAAACGATGAACTCCAACGTGACTTTCACTGGAGATCAGGGGCAGACGACTCTGGAAGGCACGATCATTCACAAGCGGGTGAAGGTGCCTTGATTACGGCGCATCTTCCGCGCGATCCGGCATAGCTGCGCGCGGGAGGATGAAGAATGCCTGACCGGGTTGCAGGAGTGTCTGCGCGCTTTGATCGAGTTGTGTGGTGTCGTCTTCTTGAATCCAGGCGCTGCTGGTCGAACGCTGCTGGAAGAAGAAGTTGCGATAGGTGCTGTCGTCGACATTGAAGTAGCCACTCCAGAGGCGCAGACGGTCAGCGGTGGCGGAGGAAGTGTCAGCGGTGAATCTATTGACCATCGTGAGTCCAAGTGAGCGTGGGCTATGTTCGAGCAAGAAGCCCGAGCCGAAGGCTTGCTCGTTCATGCATGCACTGGCACCATCACACTCACCACCACGGGAGTTGTCCGCATGAACCGCTTCGCACAGCCGCTATCTGATAAAGCGCAGCTCATCCCCTGGAGTGATGAAGCGCGCGTCTTGGCGCTCATCACAACGACACCAAACATGAGATGCGTCATCACTTTGCTCGCTCCTCTCACTCTCACCGTGCACCCGCCGTGGTTGCCCTTGAGATGGTAATACACGGCTGTCGTGCAGATTGGCTCCGCTCAAGTAGGCGGCTAGCGGCACATCTGCATCTCCAGTGCTCAGGCACAGCTTGTAACCAATCCAGTGATTGGTGTGGCCTTTGGCGTTCTTTTTGCAGCCGTGGGCGCAATGCACCTGTGGCATATCCGTGAGGTTGTCTTGCAAAAGCGTTTCTCTTTGGCCGAAAGCTCTCCCATTCCTTCAATGAGCGCTGCTTTTCTTATATCAACCATCCATCGCAAGTCCCGGTAAATTCAGGGTTTTGCAAGTGGCTTGGTGGCACAACGCTGCTCCCTCGAGCAACGACCTTATCCATCTTATGAAAACACAGACCACGAAAACACACCTCAGCCTGTTGGCTCTTGTGCTGGTGGGAACCCTCCAAGCCCGTGGTGACTTTGAACAAAGCCAACGGCCTCGTCACCGGCAGCATTCTGGATCAAGCAGGCAAGCTTCGCGCATTCACCAGAGTGTTCTACCGCGACGGTGCGACGGTGCGACTGTGAAGCTGCGCTGCCAGTTCACTGGCAGCACTTTCAATCCAGCGTTTGAGGTCATCCCGTTAACGCAGCCTTCACCATTCTCAAAATCCCGTGCCATAAAAGTGGCACGGTATTCTCTACCTGAATCAGCCAAACAAAGCCGCCACCGCCTTACCGCCATCGGTGATCGGCACAGGGCGCGTGCCGTCCATGAGTTCCTTGCTTGGATCAATGCCCATCGCGGCGTGTATTGTGGCGTGAAAATCAACGAGCGGCACAGGGTTCTCCACTGGCTTCTTCGCGAGTTCATCCGTGACACCATAAGCGCCGCAGTGATTCAAGCCACCACCAGCTAACACCATCGAGAAGGCGGTGCCTTGATGTCCGCGTCCGCCGCGTCCGTCGAACTCAGGTGGGCGACCGAACTCTGTGCCAACGACGATGAGAGTCTTGTCGAGGAGCTTTTTGTCTTTCAGGTCGCGAATGAGGGCAGCAAGTGCGGTGTCGAGTTCTTGGATGAGGAGGTGCTGGTTCTTGTAGCCTTCGTTGTGGATGTCCCAACCTGTGCCGTTCATGAAGTTGAGGTTGTGCGAGACTTCGATGAATCGCACGCCGGCCTGCACGAGACGACGAGAAAGCAGGCAGCGCTGACCAAACTCGCCGCCATATTCGTTACGCAGCGTGTCAGGCTCTTCCTTGAGATTGAAGTGGCGCATGAACTTCGGTCCAGCGAGACGCAGCGCTTCTTGTTGGGCCAATTCATAGTCTGCGGCGGAAGAGCCTTTAGCAGTGCGTGCCATCAGCGGCTTCAGCAGTTGATGACGAATCTCCGCGCGCTTTTCGTCCACATATTCAGGCCGGGTGAAGCCCGATGGCCCCGTGTTGGTGTCGGTGAGATAAACGTAGCCACTCCTAGCACCGAGGAACCCTGGGCCACGACTCACATTCGGGTAACCGATCAACATATATGCCGGCACATCAGCACTCGCGGCACCACGCTGATTGGCGATGATGGAGCCGATGCTTGGATACACCACGTTCCCCGAGATCATGCGCCCCGTGTGGACGATGTTGGTCGCGAAGGCGTGTTCGTCGATGACGTGATGGTTCACCGTGCGCATTACCGTGACATGTTCCATGACCTTCGCCGTCTGGCTCAGATGCTCAGTCACCTGCACGCCCTTGACCGTGGTGTCGATGGCCTTGTAGAGCGAGCCCGCCTTCTGCGGCTTGCCCATATTATCGCCGAGCTTCTTAGGGTCAAAAGTGTCGATCTGCGCCATGCCGCCACCGAGCCAGATGAAGATGCAATGCTCCGCCTTGCCCTTCGGCGTGTGGATAGGCGTGTTATTAGCAAACAGCGGCGCAGCGCCGAAAGCGGCAGCGGACGTGATAAAGGAACGGCGTTTCATGATCGGTAAAGTTTCAGGTTACAGGTTTGAAGTTTCAAGTTCTTGCCACTAAGGACTAAACGCCCACTCGGGAGCATTCAACATGGCCCAGAGGATGTCTTCGAGGCGTTGGCGCCAGTCGGCGTTGAGGCGGTCGGTGGGCTTGTCGCCGGTGCGGGCGGCGGCTTCTTGGGCCATGCGGACGTTGGTGGCTTCGGCGTCGAGGTGGTTGGACCAACTGACATACGGAGTGCGTGTGCGGGTAGGTTTAATCTCGGAGGTCTGCGCGGTGTTGATGCGTGACTCGTAGCCTTCGCTGAGATGCTTGGTGTAGAGCTCGCGTTCTTCAGCGCTGGGGTGGCGGGTGAGGAGTTTGAGGAAGAGTTGATCGATGAATTGATCCACGGGCTGCTTCTTTAAGGCGAGCTGGGTGACGCCGTGATCATCGCTCAAACGAGTGAGCCAGATGCCGACAGTGCCGTTGCTGAGGATGGCGGGTTGGAGGACGTTCGGGTCGGAGTCGCGTTTGCTGGTGGGATCTTGGCGTGATCCGCGCCAACCAAAAGCGCCGAGAACGTCGGTGACGGCCTGGATGCGCGGGAGGTTGAGGCTGGGGCGGTCGCGCTCGTTACTAGTGCTCGTGAGCATCCAACTGCGGCGCGGTTTACCAAGATGGATAGCGTTTTTGAGGTCGCGGGTGTTGTCGATGTCGAGGCAGACTTCTTCCGTGCGGAAAGGTTTGCCAGTGGCGGCGAAGAGGCTGTCCACGATCTGCTCGGCATAGAGGCGACGCGGTGCGGGGCTGGTGTAAAGCGGGCTGGTTTCCTTCAGCGTGGAATCAGTGGCACGCTGATAAGCGTTCGAGGTGAGAATGATGCGGGCGAGCTTTTTCATGTCGTAACCGCCACGCACGAATTCGCGGCCAAGCCACTTCAGCAGCTCGGGATGCGTGGCCTTGCCTTTCTCCCAGTCATCGACGGGATCGACGATGCCGCGGCCCATGAAGCGGGACCAGATGCGGTTGGCCATGACTTGCGCAAAGCGCTCGTTCTGCGGCGCGGTGATCATGGTGGCGAGTTGGTCCCGTGTGTCTTTTGGATCGCTGGCGAGGGAGGCAGCGGCTTCATCACAGAACTCGGCGAAAGGCCATTTCGGCTGCACTTTGGTGCCGGGTTTGAGGGTGACTTGGATCAAGGGCTTGCGGCCAGCGGCAATGATCTTGTCCATTGAGACGGTGCTCGTCAGTGGTAGCTCGACTTCTTTGCTGCCGAGCATGGCGGCGAGTTGGAAGAGATCTTCCTGCATCGACTTGTTCGTGGGTGAGTCATGGCAGCGAGCGCACTTCATTTCGACACCAAGAAACGCGGCACTGACGATGGTGCCTTTCGCAGCCATCGGCACGTCGTTTTGTGATGCCGTGCCAAAGCCAGCAGGGCCGCCGAGACGTTCGCTGCCTTTTTGGCGCAGCAGTTCGGTGACGAAGAAATCCATCGGCTTATTGTCCCTGAGCGACTCGTAAAGCCACCAGCGGAAGGGCCCGGTGTTGTTGAGTGTGGGGTTGAGGATATTTGGATTCTCCGCCAGCACGTCCTGCCAGTAACCCATCCAATGATCGGCCCAGCGTGGGTCGGCGAGGAGCTTGTCGATCAACGCTGCGCGATCAGGATTCTTCTGGAAGGCGGCAATTTCTTCGAGCGGTGGCACGACGCCGATCGTGTCGAGCGTGACGCGGCGTAGGAAGGTAAGGTCGTCGGTGATTGGCGTGAGCGTGAGGTGATCGGCTTTGATCTCGGGCCAGTTCGCGCCTTCTTCGATCCATTTTGTTAGCAGCGAGACCTGATCTTTGCTCAAGCGATCGCCTTTGGGCGGCATCATGTCGTCTTCATCGTCGGAAAGGATGCGCGTGAGCAGGGCGCTGTGCTTTGGTTTGCCAGGCTCAATGGCTGCGCCGTCGGATTCGCCGCCTTTGAGGGCATCGGCGAGCGCGTCGAGCTTCAGGCCGCCTTTGGCCTTGGTTCCGCGATGGCATTCGATGCATTTGGTCTCGAACAAGGGATGTATATCTTTGAAGAAGTCGACGCTGCCTTTGTGCGCGGCTTGATCGGAAACGGTGGCGATCTTCGCGGCGATGAAGTTGTCGATGGCGTTGCCTTTGGGGAAGCCTTTGGGCAGCTCGGGAACTTTGACTTCCTCGGACTTCGCGAGCCACTGCTTGGCGTCACCGCGACGCTTTGACCAGTAGCCGTCAAACTGGGCGCGCATGGCGGCACGGGCTTTGGCATTCACCTGATCGTAATGCGCGATGCGCTCGGCTTCATACGCGGCCCAACCAGCGTCGGTGTAAGGCACTTCGCGTTTGCCTGACGTTAGCAGTTTCCACGACTCGCTGCCCTCAGGTAACCAAGCGACCACGGTTTCACCAAGTTCAGGACGGCGGACGGCTTTCCCTGCGTAGCTGCCGACGAGCGTCTCCAGCACGATGAATTGCGGCTTGCCAGTGCCGACGATCTCACACCACGATTCGCGATTGCCGGGTGGCACAAAGCGAAAGTCGGGACCGAGGTCGAGGTAGTCTTTTTGATCGGCGACGAGATGATGACCGTCGCTGTCATTCGGCGGTAAAGGTGTGTTAAGGATCGTTTTGCCGTCGAGGTAAAGATTGCTGGCACCACGAGCACGCAGAAGCACGCGATGTTTGCCTTTGGGGAAGGTGATGCTCGCGGCGGCACGCAGCAGGAAGGGCACATGACGCTCACCGCGCACGCCGGTATCGACATATTTCTGCGGAACGTCGAGGAAGCCGAAGACGTCTTCCGTGTAAGTCTCGGCGACCTTTGGCGGTTCGCTGGGCCAAGCGCTCGCATCAGGCATGCCTTGTTCGGCGAGCTGCACGAGCACCCGGCCTGCGGGCACGTCTTTTGTCGCAATCGGCGGTGCGGGAGGTACGAAGCGATAGCGCGATTTCAGCGTGTCAAGGTCAACGGGGCCGCGATAGATGGCCACATCGTCGAGCCAGCCATGAAAGGAGTGTGTGGCAGCACGAGTGGAGCCGGAGCCGATCAGGAGCGCATCGCCATCAGTCACAGGTGCGCGATCCGTAGCACCACCGATGTCCCAATCACCATCGGTTTCCAGACCGTCGATGTAGCCCTTGATACTCTTCGATTTACCAAAAGTGTAAGTGACGGCGATGTGGTGCCAGCCTGCGTTGGGCACGGTCGCTTTCGACCACCAGCGATGCCAGTCGCCCTTCTCGCCGCCAGGTACATTTGCACTAGCGAAAAGGAAGCCGATCTGCGCACCGCTTTTGCCTGCTTGGAGACGCAGCGCGTAGTTTTGATTGTTCACGCCGAACTTCTTGGTGCCGAGTCGGCCCTTACCGATGATATAAGGCGCACCGGTGATGCCCGCCGTCTTGACCCAAGCTTCGAGAGTGATCGTGTCATTGAGTCCAAAACGCAGAGCCTCGCTGTCCTTCATCTCGACGACGGACTTCTTGCCATCGCCGGTGAAAAGCATGGCCGTGTTGGTTCCAGGAAAGCCAGGATATATCGGCGCACGCGGCCCGATCTCCTTGGAGTCATCAAAGCGCCATTGCATGTCCGGCGTGAGCTTCGGCTTGTCCGAGACATCGTTGCCAGCGCTGTCGTTTTGCGCGATGGCTGGGAGGACGGCAAGGACTAGAAGGACAGAAAGAAATCGCGACTGCATAATAATACTAACGGCTGAATCGGACGTCTTTCAGCACCCAGGTCACCCCACTTTAGTGGGGTCGAAAAAACACTTGATGAAGGGTGGTATAGGCATAACTCGTTACCACATGGCATACACACTCACCCGAACCAGCATGGCTTTGGATCAGTTCACACTCAGCGCCCTTGATCTGCTCGCGCAGAAATGGCGTATCCCAAAGGCTGAGGTCATGCGCAGGGCGGTGCGTCGCATCAAGGAGGAAGAAGACATGAAAGACCAATGCCCTAAACCACTGAAAGCTCTCGATTGGCTGCAAAATGGCGGCGGTCTCACCGTGCAAGAGGCCGAGGCCTTCCGTGAAGAGGTGCAGGCCGAGCGCGAGGCCAAACGCTACTGGTGGGAAGTATGATTCACCTGGACACCAATCTTCTCATCGACCTCGTCACCATCGGATCGCCGCACATCGCGGTGATCCGCCAGTGGCTGGAGTTGGGTGAGAAACTGGCGGTATCCGCCATCGCCTGGTCGGAGTTTTTGAATGGGCCGCACACCAAACAGCAAAAGGACGCTGTGCAGGCCATCGTCGAGGGCCGTATCCTCGATTTCACCGCGAAGGAGGCGGAGCAGGCTTCACGTTTGTTTCATTATACCAGCCGCAAACGCGGCTCTCACGCGGACTGCATGATCGCTGCCTGCGCGATGACGCGTGATGTGCGCGTGGCGACACGAAACATAGACGACTTTGAAAAGTTCGTTCCCTATGGGCTGAAGCTACTTGCGGTGGAGACGACTGTCACACCTTGACCAAGCCTCGTCGAATCGCCTCCGCCGTCGCCTGAGCGCGGTCGTTGACTTTGAACTTCATCAAGATGCGACTGACGTGTTGCTTCACGGTGTCCTCTCCGATGCCGAGCGTGACGGCGATTTCCTTGTTGGCATTGCCTTGGGCGACGAGTGCCAGAATCTCACGCTCACGCGGGGTGATCTCGGGTTCAGCGAGACGGTCTTTGAGGCGCTGAGCGATTTCGGCTGGCAAACTGCACTCGCCTCTGGCGACGGTGCGAATGGCAGTGAGGAGATCGTTGCGTGAAGAGGATTTCTGCAGGTAACCAAGCGCTCCTGCCTTCAGCGCGGCCTGGATTTCATCATCGCGGGCGAAGGTGGAGAAAATGAGCACGCGGGCGGCAGGATGCTCCCGCAACAGCGCGGCGGTGGCGTCGATGCCGCTGATGCCTGGGAGCTGGATATCCATGAGGACGACGTCGGGCTTATTCTGGGCGAACAGAGATGCTGCATCTTCACCTCGATCTGATTCGCCGATGACTTTCAAATCGTCCTCAAGCTCCAACGAGGCCACGAGGCCGCTACGGACGACAAAGTGATCGTCGATGAGGAGGAGAGTGATCATGGGAAGTAAGGGCGCGAGCAACACAGCTACTGGAACCGCTGGGAGGACGAAGCCAAGCAGAACAAGCGCGGATGGACAACCCCCACTAGACACTCTGTTCTCGATGTTTCCACGTAACTACCACCCCAACCCCGCGTTCAACACTGGCTCCCGCTAGTGGGGTTGCCATTGCTCAGACGTTCGTCATTGCTCATTCGACATTCGTTTGGCATTCCGAAATTCGGCCTTCATCATTTCCCAAGCGGTAGCTCGACACACACCGCCGTGCCTTTCCCCACCTCGCTCTCCCATCGCACCTCAGAGCCGGCTTTCCTCGCTCGTTCGCGGATGCCGATGCAGCCGAAGTGGCCGGGTTGGCCGTGGGTTTGGGCGGTGGGGTCGAAGCCTTGGCCGTCATCGGTGATCCGGAGCGTAAGGAGGGATGGAGTGGCGGAGAGGTGGAGGGTGATGTGGGTGGGGTGGGCGTGTTTGAGGGCATTGGTGATGGCTTCCTGAGCGATCATGCGGAGGTGATGCGTGACGGGCGGCGGGATGGGGCCGATGGGGTGGAGGTCAAGCGTGATGGCAATGCCCTCGGGGGCGCGGGATGCGAGGAGTTGGAGGGCCTTGGTCAAGGTGGTGGCGTGCCCAGTTTCGCGGAGGTCTGAGACGAGGTTGCGGGCTTCGCTCTGAATTCGGGAGACGAGGCTGCGGCTGGTTTCGAGCAGGGTGCGGGCTTTTTCCTCGAGCGGTCGGCTGCTGGCGGCATCGAGCCGGAGGGAGAGGCCGGTGAGTTCTTGCTCCAGGGTATCGTGAAACTCGCGGGCGATGCGCTGGCGCTCGTCGAGCGTGGCCTGGTGGGCGATTTTGCTTTCCAAACGGGTAATCTGTCGGCGCTGGAGGGTGAGCAAAATGAGGGTGAGCAGCACCAGCCCTCCGAGCAGGGCGATGGCGAAAACGAGTCGGCGGGCATTCCAAAAGGGCGCGGTGCTGAGCGTGCGGATGTCAGCGGAGGAGCGCAGGAGGAGCGAGGCGCGGTCGGGCTCGGAGCGGAAACCTTTGTCCGAGGTGGCGGACTCGACGAGGCAGATGCCGGTGAGCTGGCAGACGGAGCCAAGCTGGAGACTGGGGGCGGTGTTTTGAAGAAGAAAGGCGCGGATGGAAGTGCCGCCGGAGGTGAGGCGCAGCTCGTAGCCATCGCTGGTGCGGAAGAAGTCGTTCAAGATGGCGGGTGCGGCGAGCTGGACAAGATCGGCATCGTGCGAGCCGTTTTGAAACTCCTTGAGAGAAACCAACTCGGCAGTAGGGGCGTCAGCAGGTTCGGTGGAAAGCACGAGTGAATCAGCTAACGAAGCGCTGAAGCCGGTCATGACGGGAAAGCCGGTGATTTCGACGAGATGGCCTGGGGTCAGATCGACTGGCGAGGTGAGGCGAATGGCGACTGAAGGCGATTGAGGCGGCTTGGGTGGCTCGTCCTTCGGTGTTTCGCGCGGCGGTGGCGGCGTGACATCCCGCAGAAAGACGCGGCCATCGGTGAAGGCGGCGAGCACGGTGCCGCGAATGCGGGCGCGGTGATGTGGCTCGTCGGCGGCACCGAATCGCAGCAGCGCGGCGACGGAGATGACGGGCAGCGAGTCCGGCGCGGCGGTACTTTGCGTGAGGGCGGCATCACTCCAATCCGTGACGCGGAGGTAAGGAAAGACGAGCTGGCGGCGGTCATTGATGCCCCCGGCGGCGAGGGCGGTGATACGCAGCCGGGCATCAATAAGCGACGGCGCGGCATCCAGCGGCGCATCGACGCGCACCTCGATCACTCGACTGCCCATGGCGAGGCGCAGCAGCGAGCGATTTTCATCCAGCGGCGTCAGCGTGCGGCCGAGGCCCTCGATGACGACTCGTTGATAATGAAAGCGCCCTGAGGCGAGATCGTCATAGGCGGCGGAGACAGCAGCGGGAGGCGATTCGTGGCCGAGGATTTGTAGTTCGACGACTTCGACTCCGGGCAGGTAAAGCCCGGCCATGGTGATGCCTTTGACCTGCACGCGGTCGCCGACACGAAGGTCATTGCGCGGCGGTTTGAAATGCAGATGCGTGCCTGCGCTGTCGTCTTGAACAAACACCGTGCCGCCGCTTTCGACAAAGCCGACCGTGGCGGTGAGATCGACGGGCAACTTTTCCAAAGAGCGCTCATACGGCAACGTGCGGATGTCGAGGGCGCGGGTGAGCACACTCTGGGCGGCGGCTTGAGAAAGCAGCAGAATCAAGAGGATGAACGCGCGTGACATCGCGGCTAAAAGCTGTCGGGGAGTTTGCCCCAATCACCCGAGTCTTCACCATCGCTTTCCGGCAAACTGGCGATGGGGTTACCATCGTGATCACTGACGGTGACGACGCCACCTTTCGGAGTCGCCACGGCCTGGATGCCGATGCTGCCGGTATTGTTCAGATGCAGGCCACCAGCTTCTTCATAGACGCCCATGGCGACACGCTGGAAGCCGAGGTCGTTGTTGATAAGCATCCTGCCGCCGTGATCGGTGGCATCAAGCGTGAGCTGTGCGGTACCGTCCACCGTGGCTAGCACGACGGAGCCTGCGACGGGGCCACCTGAGATGGAAGCGATGCCCGCACTCTCTGCGGTGGGACCATAGGCACAAATCACGCCGCCCTGATCTCCTTCTCCAAACATGACGATGGGGCGGTGGTGCTTTTGTACTATGGTGACGGCTTTTTCAGCGGTGACTGCGGTGAGCACTTTGGTGTGGGGATCGACCGGGGAGATGATCTCGATGGAGGAGACATCAGCACTGGCGATGGCGCGCAGACCTTCCTCATCGGTCAGACTATGTAAAGTGAGCGCCGAATGGCTGCCGAAGTGATGCGCCAGCATGACGCGCACATCACCCTGAGCATCATGCATGGTTAGGCTGCTGGCCACATCCAGCGCAGAAATGTCCACCGACTTCTGACCGCCGATGCCGCGCAATCCGAGACTACTGCCAAACTCACCTGCTGTGAGACTGGCCTGTGTGCCGTTGCCGGGGATTTTGTTTTCATGGACGCAAATCTCAGCAGCCCCGGTCATGGCCAGGATGGAAACGCTGTGATCCTCTGCCGGGCTATGCATGAGCAGAGCGGGGCCGTCCTCCCTTGCCACCAGTGCGATGGCGTCTGATTGTCCGGCGATGCCTGCGGTCAACATGCCACCCGTTTCATCGGCACGCAGTTTCAGCATGGTGTGGCCATTGCCATCAGCAAAAATGAGGTTGGTAGTGATCGGTGGTGGAGCGCCTTCGACAGTGGGAGATTCATGACCGCCATGGATCAAAACAGCGCGCGCCTGACCATCGGCCTGAAGCACGGCGATGGATCCGCCATCATCTTGAGCACGCATCAAAGCGCCCGGTTTGCCGGCCACTGAGAGCACCGCGACGCAGCCGCAATTATCCCGAATGAAGAGGTCTGTACGAGCCTTGTAATCCTTGCCTTTGAGCTGCAAATGAGGATCACCCGAAGGCTCGAAACCGATGTCCACAGCGGGCATCGCTGAGTCTGGATAATGCAGGTGGATATAGCCACCCTCAGCGTCCGCTCCCAAGTGCACCGCGATCTGCCGCTGGTCGTCCGCAGGCCTGAGTACAAAGTCCGTACACTCCAGATAGACACGGCGAATGCCATCTTGATCGTGATCGATGCTGACCACCTTTTCCAGCTCGTCGAGCCGCCCTTTCACTCGATGGAGTTCATCTTGCACGGTCGCGAGGGCGGTCTGGAGTTTCTGGAGTGTCATCGTGCTCATGGCGTAAATGGGGTGATGGATGTGCGGAAGGTAAACGCTTGCTCGCTGATGGAGCAAGTCGGCATCCACAATCCACGCGCTGACGTTTGCAAAATGATTCATGGCGAATAACCCATGTTAAACTCTAATTGCCATGATGATACGCCACGATCTTTTACCAATGGCCTGCTTTGCCAGCAGTTTGCTTTTCACCTCCTGCACAGTGGGGCCTGACTTTAAGCTCCCTGAGATGAAGCTCACCACTCGCTGGAAACAGCGCGCTGATATGTCTGATCTAGCGATGCCAGATCAATGGTGGACGCTGTTTCGGAATAGCACGCTCAATGAACTCGTCGCGCGTGCACTGGCGAACAATCAGGATCTGCTCGGAGCACAGGCTCGTATGGAGACGGCTCGGGCCATGTCAGGCGTGCAGCGTGCGGATTGGTTCCCTCAGTTCAATCTGCAAAACAATGCAACCTATGAGCATTCATCAGCCAACAGCATCGGGGCCAATCTGCCTGCCAACTTGAAGCTTCCAGCACTCGAGCGTGATCGACACCAGATTTTCATGGGGCTGAATTATGAAGTCGATCTCTGGGGCCGTGTGCGCCGCAGCGTGGAGGCGGCGCGGGCCCGTGAAGATGCTGCCGCAGATCGCCTAGCAGCTCAGCGGCTACTTGTCGCGGCGGAAGTCGCGCGCAGTTTTTTTCTGACTGCATCGCTGGATACCCAGGAGCAAATTTTGCGTGAAACAATCGCGCTCAGGCAGGAAGCGTTGACGCTCCAGAAATCCCGCTTTGAAGGCGGCCTAGCCAATGAGATGGACGTGGCACGCGCACGCACCGAATTGGAGCTGGCGAACAACGACATGATCAATATCGTGCGCCAGCGTGGCAATACGGAGAATGCGCTGGCGGTGCTTTGCGGTGAGTCCCCAACGGCTTTCCGACTGACAAAAAATCGCCGCCTGCCAGCTCCGCCATCCATCGCCGCTGGAGTTCCCAGTGCGCTGCTCCTGCGCCGGCCTGACATCCGTGAGGCGGAGCAAGGAATGCGTGAGGCCAATGCCAATATCGGCGTGGCCAAGGCGAACTTTTTCCCGGCCTTCAGTCTCGTCGGCAGCGGCGGACTCGAGAGCGTGGGCGCGGAGGATTTCCTGGAATGGAAGAGCCGCACGGCGAACATCGGCCCGCAGCTCACGATCCCACTTTTTCAAGGCGGACGCCTTCGGGGCAATCTACGCGCCGCCCAATCCAAACATGACGAAAGCCTAGCAAGTTATCGGCAAGCCATCTTCACCGCTTTGCAGGAAGTGGAAAACGCCATGCTCGATGTAAACGCCTACAGTCGCCAGCGCGCTGCCGTGACCGCGGCGCTCACAGCGGCCCAAGACACCAGCAAGCTAGCGCGCCTGCGTTATGACAAAGGTCTGTCCAGCTACTTCGAGGTCGTGGATGCCGACCGCACTGTGCTCACCACCCGCCTGCTCCAGGCCCAGCTCGACGGCCAACGCCTGACCGCTACGGTGCAGGTGATCCGTGCCCTAGGCGGTGGTTGGAAGTGAGGAACCCAGATGCATTTGGTCCTTCCCCGCCTTGGGATGGATTTTCCCGCTGAGATGATGTGGGCAGCAAGAACAGGAGTCGGGTGTCGTATGGGGTGGGTTATCATTTCTCGCTTGGCTTCGTTAGGCCAAGTGTCGTAAACTCTCCGCACATCCCAAAACATTATGTTCCGCATCCCTGGCGCTCTCGGCAAAGACCTGTGTGACAAAGACCTCGGCATGACCCGGCGCGATATTCTGCGCGTGGGCGGTGCTACCATGATGGGCCTGACTTTGAACGGCATGTTCCGTGCCCAGGCCGCCTCCGTGAACTCCGCCGCCGCTGGCCGCGTGGGCTGGGGAAAAGCGAAACATGTGCTCATGATTTATCTCCAGGGCGGTCCGAGCCATCTCGATCTCTGGGATCCAAAAGAGAACGTGCCAGACAAGGTGCGCTCCGTTTTCAAGACGATCCCGACCAAGGTGCCCGGCCATCATTTCACCGAGATCCTGCCCCAACTGGCGAAGGTGAATGACAAGTTCACGATGATCAATTCGATGAGCTACACGCCCAACGGCTTGTTCAACCACACGGCGGCCATTTACCAGATCATGACCGGCTACACGACGGATAAAGTCAGCCCGTCCGGCCAGCTCGAGCCACCAAGCCCGAAAGACTACCCGAACTTCGGCAGCAACATCATCCGTCTGAAGCCGATGGATGAGCCGATGCTGCCTTTCGTGATGCTGCCGCGCCCGCTCCAGGAATCCAATGTCGTCGGCAAAGGCGGCACCGCAGGCTTCCTCGGCAAGTCCTACGACCCCTACACACTTTATCCCGATGGTGACGACCTCGACATGGGCAAGATGGACCGTATCAAGATCGAAGATCTGCAACTGCGCCCCGACCTCTTCAGTGTCCGCCTTCAACGCCGCGCCAAACTGCGTGATGCGATCAACGACCAGATGCCGACCATCGAGGCTGCTGTGAAAGATCTGAGCCTCGACAGCTACTACGATCAGGCCCTGAATCTCATCGCCAGCGGTCGTGCTCGTGATGCCTTTGCTCTCGACCGTGAGTCACCAAAACTGCGTGATCGCTACGGTCGCAACACCTTTGGTCAAAGCTGCATGTTGGCGCGTCGCCTCATCGAAGCTGGCACACGCGTAGTCGAACTCATCTGGCCCAAGGTCGCCAACTCCGACAACCATTCCTGGGATCATCACGTCGGCCTCACTCAACGCATGAAAAACCAGAGCGGGCCGATGCTTGATCAAGGTCTAAGTGCTCTGTTTGAAGATCTCGACTCCAGCGGACTGCTTGATGAAACACTTGTCGTCGCCCTCGGTGAGTTTGGTCGCAGCCCAGAAAAAGGCGTGTCCACCTCCGGCAATGGCAACAGCGCCGACGGTCGTGACCACTGGCCTTACTGCTACACTGCCATCATCGGTGGTGCCGGGATCAAGCGCGGCTACATCCACGGTAAATCCGACAAAACCGGCTCTGCCCCAGCGGAAGATCCCGTGCATCCGATGGAACTGCTCGCCACCATCTACCACGCCGTCGGTATCGACCCTGAGACCATCGTCCACAATCATCTCAACCAGCCTCGTGAGTTGGTGAAGGCGAAGCCAGTGACGAAACTCTTTGCTTAACTTTTCGATCGAAGCCCGACTTCAGCCGGCTTCTTTGAAGCCGGTTGTCTCCCCAGATCCGCTTAAAAGCGGTGCACAAAATTATGTTGCGCAAAACTCAGGTGCAGCATGGGCAAGGTTGCACGAAATGCCCCGGCGAGATTTCTTTGAGCGTGAGATCCATGTTCACACTCTGCTCCCAATTCGGGTGCTTCATGCGATGTCCGAAGGCACAGCCGGCCGGCGGATTGATCGGTGAAGGCACGTCGCCGCGCAGCAGTTGGCGCTCGCGCCGCTTCGTCGGGTCTGCCATGGGAATCGCATCAAGCAACGCTTTGGTATAGGTGTGGCGTGGGTTGTGATACAGCTCCTCAGCCGGGGCAAGTTCGACGATCTTGCCGAGATACATCACTGCCACGCGATCGCTCATGTGTTTCACGACGTTGAGGCCATGGGCGATGAAAAGATAGCTCAGGCCCATGTCGCGCTGAAGATCGAGCAGAAGATTGAGCACTTGGCTTTGCACAGAAACATCCAGCGCTGAGACAGGCTCATCACAAATGATGAGCTTCGGCTTCAAAGCAATGGCGCGCGCGATGCCGATGCGCTGGCGCTGGCCGCCGCTGAACTCGAAGGGAAAGCGATCTGTCGAACTCGCAGTCAGGCCGACTTTGTCGAGTAAATCGAGCACCCACTTCCGACGCTCGTCCTTCGTCCCCATCTTTTGCACGATGAAGGGCTCCTCCAAAATATCCCGCACGGTGTGGCGTGGGTTAAGCGACTCCGCCGGATCTTGGAAGATCATCTGCACATGACGCCGCATCGGACGCAGCGCACCGATACCGGCGTGCGTGATGTCCTGGCCGTCGAATTGAATGCTGCCGGCGGTCGGTTTGAGCAGCCGCACGATGGCCTTGCCCAGTGTGGTCTTGCCGCAGCCAGATTCACCGACGAGGCCAAGTGTTTCACCTTCACCGAGGCTGAAACTCACCCCATCGACCGCTTTGCACGAAGCCACAGAGCGCCGGAGCAATCCGCCGCGAACAGGGAAGTGCTGCTGGAGGTTTTGGACGGTAAGGAGGCTCATGAGACGCAAATGGGGCAATGCTCGACGAAGTGGTTAGGCGCGATCTCGACGAAGGGCGGGCGGATGGTCAGATGCGCTTGATTGTGCTCACGGCCGGAGCGCTCGGCGAATCGGCAACCGGGCTTGAAGTCGGCGATGCCGGGGACATTGCCGGGGATGGCTTTCAATAGCGTCTTGGGCTTGCTGTCGAGACGCGGGATGCTTTCCAGCAGCCCCTGGGTGTAGGCGTGAAGCGGATTGGCGAAGAGATCGAAGACGCTTGCCCGCTCGACGATACGTCCGGCATACATGACGGCGACTTCATCACAGACTTCAGCAATGACACCGAGGTCGTGGGTGATGAGGATGACGCTCATGCCCATCTCCTTTTGCAAATCGGCGATGAGCTCCAGGATCTGTGCCTGCACGGTAACATCAAGCGCGGTCGTGGGCTCGTCGGCGATGAGGAGCTTCGGTTTGTTGATCAGCGCCATGGCGATCATCATGCGCTGTCTCATGCCGCCGCTGAGCTGATGCGGATACTCATTCAAGCGTTGCTCAGGCGCGGGGATGCGCACCTTCTTCATCATGTCGATGCTGCGCGCGAGCACCTCGGCCTTGCTACACTCCTTGTGGAGCAGGATGGCCTCCGCAAGCTGCCTGCCGACTGTCTGCACCGGGTTCAGCGCGGTCATCGGTTCCTGGAAGATCATGGATATCTCGTTGCCTCGGGTCTTCTGCATCTCATCAAGTGGCAGCGTCACCAGATCACGTCCCTCAAAGCGGATGCTGCCGCCGAGAATCTTACCGTGCGGCTGAGGCAACAGTCGTGTGATGGAAAAAGCCGTGACGCTTTTGCCGCAGCCGGACTCACCCACGATGCCGAGTGTTTTGCCACTTGGCACATCGAAGCTGACCCCATCGACGGCGGTCATACGCCCAGCGTCCGTATCGAACGCAGTGACGAGGTTTTCGACCTGGAGGATGGTGCTGCTCATTGCTTGGCTTTGTAGGCGTCGAAGACACGCAGGGTTTCGCCGAAATCGTGCCCGGTGCGAATGGCTTCCTTCGTTTCATGCTTCACATCTTCGTCAATCCAGAACATGTGAGCATCCATCGGCTCGCGGCTTTTACGCGCATTGCCCTTCGCAGGCCACTGCACCCAGCGCCAGGTCATGTGGCGATAAAACGGCGATTCCCAGGCCGGGATGATGCAGGCGCGGTCTTCGATGAGCTTGGCGAGTTGCCAGGAGAGACGCTGCACTTCTTCCTCAGTCTTCGCTTTGCGATGCTGGTCAATGAGCGGATCGAGCGCGGGATCGGCGGTCTGCGTCATGTTGTTGGTGTCGGTGACGATCTCGCGCTTGCCGTCTTTGCCGATCTTGAAGGCGTTGGCGCTGTGGTAGTCGTCCCAGAAGCGCGGATACGGAGGCTGCGCGCCGAATCCGGCAAAGCCCATCTCGTGGTTCTTCTGGTCGAGCTTCTTGTACATCTGCGTGGAGTCAAGGCCCTCGACATTGATCTCCAGCCCGGCCTTTTTGGCTTCTTCCTTCAAGCGCAGCATGATCGGCGTGATGGTGCCGGAGTTGAAGGTGGTGAGTGTGAAGGAAAGCTTTTTGCCCTCCGCGTTTTGCAGGATGCCATCCGGTCCGGCCTTGGTGAAACCAGCCTTCGCGAAATGCTCGCGTGCTTTGACCGGATCGTAGGGCCGGGCGCGGAGATCAGGGTTGGTGAACTTGCCGAAGCCTGACACCGTGCTGTTCATGCGCGTCTTGTCGCCACGAAAGTCCACATCGATCACCTTCTGGAAGTTCATCGCGTAGCTGATGCCGAGTCGCACATCGAGAATGTCGAGCAGCGGCTTGCTTTCGTTGATACGGATGCCCCAGGTGACCTGCGGATACTCATTGTAAAACATGTGCCGCTCGATGTAGCCGCGATAGATCTCGGGGACTTCCGCCTTGTCATACCAATAGCGCGGCAGGCCGGCGAGATAGTAGTCGAACTGGCCCTGACGGAACATCTCGAAAGCTTTATCCTGACTGGCGATGATCTTGTATTCCAGGTAATCGCAATTGAATACGTAGCGGTAGTGCTTCAGATCGCGTGCCCACCAGTCCTTCACTCGGCTGAGCGTGATGGAGCGTCCGCGCTTCATCAAAGCAGGGTCGATCACATAAGCCCCGGTCACCGGGCATATCCGCCATTGATAGCGCGCTGGGAAGTCAGGTCCGAGTTCACGGTAGAAGTGCCGCGGGCTGGGCGGAATCATCGCATACCAGATGGGGTCCGGCTTGGGCTCAGGAATCGTGATCGAGAAAGTGCGGTCGTCGAACTTCGTGATCCCAGCATATTCTTTCGTGTACCAGTCATTGTACCAAGGATCCTTCAGGTGCGTGCTGGTCATCACGAAGAAGGTCATGAAGAAGTCCTCCACCCCGACAGGATGAGCGTCGGAGAAGGTCAGCTTGTCTTGGAGTCGGAAATAGACGGTCTTGCGATCTTCGGAGATGGCCCACTCCTTCGCCAGACCAGGAATCCACACATCCTCATCGGGATGGCGCGTGATCAGACCAATCTCGATGTTGTCATGATGTTCACCGCGAAAAGCGTTGCTCGCATCCGGGCCGACTTTGCGAAAGGTCGGCGGGAAAGTGGGATGCCAGTCGTGTAAAGTGCCGCCCTTCTTGGCGCGCGGATCGCCAAACTCCGGCACATCGGCGGCGTGCTCCCATTTCAGACTCGCCGGGAGATCCGCAGATGTCTTCCACTGGAAGAAGTCAGGCTTTGATTTCCAATAGGCTTTCACCTCCTCGGTGTTGTCATACGGCGGGAAGCGGGTGTCGTCGGAGTCGGAACAAGCAACAACAAGTGCGGCACAGCTGATGAGAGCAGCTTTGCGAGCGAATGAAATCATGTGCCCAGTGCTCATCGGTAAGTCGTGAATTTCTTGGGATCAAAGGCCTCGCGTATGGCTTCGCCCACAAAAGTGACGAGCACGAGCACTGTGGTCATCGCCACGAAGGCGCTGCATACGATCCAGGGGTAATTGAAGTCCTCGGTGCCTTCATGCAGCAGGCGGCCCCAGCTCGGTTCTTCCGGCGGCAAACCGAAGCCGAGGTAATCCAGCGCGGCGAGAGAGGTGATGATCGCGGAGACTTCAAAAGGTGCGAGTGTCACTAAGATGGCGATGCTGTTGGGCAGGATGTGCTTGAAGATGATGCGCCCCGTGCTGGCACCAAGAAGCCGCGCGGAGGCTACATAATCACGCGCTTTCTCCTTCATGGCCGCCGTGCGGATGTAGATCGTGGTGCCCATCCAACTGAACAGCGAGATGATGACCACCAGCAGGAATAGATTTGGACTGATGATCGAGCTGACGATCATGACGATGAACAGGAACGGCAGCACCGACCATATCTCGATCAACCTCATGCCCACGAGATCCAACACGCCGCCGAAGTAGCCGAGCAATCCGCCCGCAGCGATGCCGACGACGAAAACGAAGGTCACAAACAGAATCGAAGCAATGATCGCCTGCTGCCAGCCGCCATAGAGAATGGCTAGAACATCACCACCCATCGAAGTCGTGCCGAGGAAGTGTCGCTGCGCCCAAGATGGCGGTGAAGGCGGATAAACCACCGTCAACATAGTTTCAGAGGCTTTCGATTCAAGCGCTGCTGCTTTGCCTTCAGTGAAGTCGTTGTAGGCGGTGCGTTTGCCCTTGTCGAAAGTGGCTTTCTCCACTTGCTCGTTGCTCGCATCCCAGCCGAGCATCTCGCCCTGCTTCAAACCATGACGGAAGACCCATTCCTGACGTTTCTGCTGCGGCTTGTCGCGAAACGTTGTGTGCCCGCGACCATCGAAGGGCTTGGTTTCACTCAACCGATAAGCTACACCCTCACGCATCACGACTTCCTCGATGGCCTCCGGAGTGTCGAGCTTCGGATCATAAGGCACGATGGGCATAAGCACCCAGTTCGACGATTTGGACTCGCGGAACTGACGCTGCAACTCGCGGTAATCCGTCTCCGACTCATCGTTCAGACCGAAGGTGGTCGCGGGCTTCGCGTCCGTCACAAACGGGAAGTAAAACTTGCCCTCATAGCGGACAACCAGCGCACGCTTGCCCACGATCAGCGTGTCGAGTGATCCCACGCCCACCAGTGCGAGCAGAACCAGGAACGAGGCATGGCCACGCTTGATCTCACGAAAGCGGCGGAACTGTTTCAAGGTCAGTGGACTCCAATGCCACTGCGTTTGTCCGATCCAGAGCAACCAGCCGCCCGTGATCGCAAACACCGCCAGCAAAATCCATCCCAGCCAAGAACCGCCTAGAAACGAAACCTTAAAGACAGGCACGGAAAACGACAGCCACCGGAACAACGCGGCGAGCGCTGCATAAGCAATGAGGGTGATGCCAGTGGTGCGAGGAGACATGGTTTACTCAAAGCGAATGCGTGGATCGGTGAGCGCGACGAAGAAATCGGACAAGATGTTGCCCACCATGAGCAAGACGACCTGGATGACGAGGATACCCATCACGAGCGGGTAATCGCGATCCAACACGCTGTAGTAACCGAGCAGACCGAAGCCGTTGATCTCAAAGATCAGCTCAATGAGCGTCGAACCCGCCACGAAGATCGAGACGATGTGCCCCAGCGTCGTCGCCAGCGGGATGAGAGAGTTTCGCAGCGCATGCACGAGCACTGCGCGCTTGAAGCCCGCACCTTTGGCAACTGCTGTGCGGACATAGTCAGCGGCGAGGTTGTCCATGAGGTTGTTTTTCACCAGCATGGTCATGAAGGCGAAACTGCCAACCATGTAGCAGATGAGCGGCAGCACGGCGTGATGCACCACATCCCAGGCCTTGCCGCCGACGGTGAGCGAAGCATAATTTTCACTGACAAAACCGCCCGTGGGAAACCAGTTCAGCCGTGCCGCGAGATACACCACGAGAACGCTCGCCAGCACGAAACCGGGGATGGAGTAACCCACGAAGATGAGGATCGAGCTGGCATTGTCGATCACCGTGCGGTGCTTGATGGCCTTCAAAATGCCGAGCGGAATGCAAACGAGGTAGCTGATGATGAAAGTGACCAAGCCATAGAAAATCGAGATCGGCATGCGCTCGCGAATCATATCCCAGACATACTCGTTGTAGCGCGTCGAGATGCCGAGGTTGCCTTGTAGCAGGCCATCAAACTTCGAGCGGAAGACCTGCACGCGTTCTTTTTCTTTTTCAGCGCGAGTTTGCCATTTTTTCAGACCGCTGGCGTCATCGGCGGAGAGCTTGCCATCACGAGTCACTTTGGCCTGCGTAGTCCGATAGGCGTTGTTCGGCTTCCATTGCTCGCGCGGCAGCAGCTTTTGCAGTGTCACGGGCATCTCATGCTTGTCCTTCGCGAACTTGATGAACTGCTTGTCGCCTTCCTTCGGCAAAATACCCAGCCAGGCGAGGTAGGCCGGAAAAAACGGCCGGTCGAAGCCATAATAAGCTGCCATCTCCTCCTTCTGCTCCTCGCTGAGCGAGGCGCCCGCATCCTTCATGCCTCGGTCCCCCTGCTGCGCTGCCGCCTGTCGTAGTGCGGCCTCCATCGGCCCACCTGGCGTCACTCGCGTGATGAAAAAAACCACCATCGTCGCCCCGATCAGTGTCGGAAGAATGAGGAGAAAACGGCGGATGAAGTAGTCGCGCATGAGGCGGTAGCAGGAAGATCAGGACTCTCAGACATACGGCGGGAAGACACAAGGATTTGTGTCTATTTATCTCGGACCTTTGCCGTAAACACCTCCGGACTCCTCGACAGGGAGCTTGGGCTTGGAGCGGTCAGGACGGTCTTCGGCGAACCAGTGGTTGTTGGCGAAGCTGGAAGTATCGGGGGCGGTGTTGGAGCCGATGTTAATTTCGATCTGCACTTGGGCGCGGTGGAAGATGATCTTGTTGTCGGTGATCTGAACGTTGCGGCAGGGTGGGAAACGGTCGCCTGTGGTTTCCTGCAGGATGCGGAAGATCCACTTCTCGGGAAAGAGGATGGTGTTGCGAGTGAAGCGGGCTCCATCGGCTCCGACAAAGGCAGCGGCACATGAGCTACCTTCGATGATGCAATCCTGAACGATAAGGTCTTTGCCTTCATAGGCGGCATCCGGCGGGCGAAAGTAGTCGAGACCAGTGGAGCCGCCGACATTCACGGGACGCTCACCGGCGTTTTTGAAATGGCATTTTTCCACTGTGACCTCGCTGGTGCCACCTTTAAGCTGAATGGCGGCGCTGGCGGTGAAGCCGGGTTTGCCGATGAATTTGCATCCGGTGATCTTCGATTTGTGGCAGCCGACGAAGTCGATGCCTTGCCCTCCCCAGCCAGTGATGGCGCAGTCGCTGATGGTGAGTCCGTCGAGGCCGCTGCACTTGATGGCATCATGATTTCCCTTGGGGCCGATGTCGCTGATGTCGAGGTGATCAAGCGTGATGCCTTTGACTGGATTGGTGCGCTGGCCGCCGTCATCGAGATTGATGCCGTTTGCAGTCTGGCCGCTGATGCGGAGATGACGAAGGGTGAGGTTTTCACAACGAGAAAACTGCCACGCGGTGCTACCACCTTTGAAGTGCGGCGGATGTGTTGGATCGAGTGCCTCAACCGTGAGGCCCGAGACGGCGCTAGTGTGGTGACCGCCAGTGTAGTCGCCAGGGGCGATTTTCAGGGTTGTGTTGGGCTTGAGATCACGAAGCACGGACTTAAGCGCAGCATTGTCACCGATTGAAATGTCGGCTGCGTGAGCGGTGGTGAGGAAGGCGAGGCTGAGGACGAAACGCATTTCTCTCATACGCAGAATGACCGCTGAAGCTCACGAGACAAATCGCTCTTTCCATTCGAGACGCGGTAGCCAGCACTGATCTTTTTTGCCGAAGATGCGGTAGCGATTTTTAGCGATGAGGAGATACACGGCATCGCGAATGGAGCGGGGGATAATTTTAAAAATGACTGCGGCGCTGAGCCAGCCGCCCATGAGCTGAGCTAGCTCAATCGCGGCATCGCTCTGGGTGAAGCTGCCGTGATCGGTGATCAGAAGCATGGAGTGCGGCTGCTCAGGGTCGAAGCCATGCTCGCGATAGAGTGTTGAGCCTGTCTCTGACTGAATGGAGCTAAAGCGCACGAGGCCGCGATGATCATGTTTGAGGACAAACTGCACGGAACTGGCGCAGAGATTGCACACGCCATCAAAGAGCAGGAGCGGTGATGAATCAGCCATCATGGGCGGTGCGGCTGATGATGGCTGATCTGCAAAGTGGTCGCGTTAGGGATTAGTGAAGACCATCATTCCTGAATAGATCAAGGTGGTGGTCGGCAGCGTGGTGTTATCAATGGGTATCTGCGGCAGCATGAAGTAGCCGACGCCACGATGAGTAGCACCGCCTCCTTCTGGGACGATCAGCCCCTGAAAAGTGACTGCGCGCAAGACTGGGTCGGGCGTGATCGGAGGAACGGTGCGGAGATTGTCGTCTGAAAGGGCGAAGCTGCCAGTGATCGCTCCCGTGGTGCGGTTGGGTGTGATTTTGGTCAGGGCTGCGTTTGCACCGATCACGTTAGCGGTGCTGGTGGCGGTGATGGCCACATTGACATTTGGCTCGCGGCTCGGAGCTGGCCCTGTGGGTAGGTTTCCATTCACACCACCGTCGGTGAATCTGACGCTGGCGTTGGCCACGGTCGTCGAGGGCGTCGTGATCATTAAAACCGTCGTTGGCGGTTTGTAGAAACCACCAAAAGCCTCCAACCCAACGGGTGTAGCGACTGGTGTGCCAGCAAGACCAAAGCCTGAACGATAGGTGCGGGTAGCGGCAGTTGCAGAGACGACCGCAGGGTTCGGTGGCCGCACCCAGTCGAGCTCGCCGGTGATGACGTTGTCAGTCGGGTCGAGGGGAAGTGTGCCCGTGCCAATATTGAGTTGGCCGAGGATGGATCCTTTTTTTACCGTGGTGTAGAGCGGCTGGAAGATGAGCACCTCTCCCGAAGGACCGACAAAGGCACCACCTGTGAGCGTCTCACCATCCGGGGTTCTGCCTGTGATGGTAAGTGTGCCTGCGGCGGCGACCGTGAAGCTGGCGTAGCCATTTCCCTGAGGCACGTTGTTGTCTCCGATATTCGGATTAGCGATGGGGGTGGTAACGGGCAGGCGAAGGCCGAGGTTATAGAGGCCCAAGTAAGCCGATGCTGAAGAAGCCAGGGGCGTGGCTTTCCGAATCTGTTTCCAGGCAGTGACAGGGACAGAAACCACGCCTGCGACATCTTGAGACGCTACTTCACCGACACTGAAGCGATCCTTCTTGGTCGGATCAATCGTGAATGTGAGCGTCAGTGGAGCGAGGATACCCGTGCGCGAAATGGTCACCGTTGCTGTGTATGGTGGGACGGGTTGACCGCTGCCATCAATGCCGATGTCGAGTCCGCCTTTGAAAGAGAGTTTTGGCGAACTACCCATGGTTAGTGAGCCGCTGAAGGCCCCGGTAAGAGCCGTGACGGTCAGATCAATTCGTCCGCCGAGGCTTTCATTTAGATTCGCCTCACGCTCGATGAGGCCCACATAGACTCCATCCAGTCCGGTGGGCATATCTACGATGGTGATACTTTGATCAGCCGGAGGTGTCAGGTCTGCGCCCACGGCGTTGGTCGCGTTGATTTTGATCTTGTTGTAGAGACCGGCCTTTGTCGGGCGTCCGCTGATCAGACCGGTTTTAGTATTCACCGTGACCCCAGGTGGAAGTCCAGCGGCCGAGTAGGAGACGGGAGCGGTGGCATCACCTGCTGCCACTTTAATCTGATGGCTGTACATGCGACTGACGATGCCATTGGGCATGCCCTGTGGATCATCGACATTTGGACGACCATTATAGATCTGGAGATGCGTGGTGCCGCCGAATCTCATGCCGCCGGGGCCGGTGACTTCGCAGAAGTAGTCCACACTGTCCCCAAGCGCTGCCGCCGTGATCGTGAGTATCTTGGTGTTGAAGTTTTTGAAACGGGTATCAAGGGAGAGTTCACCGCCAGCAGAGCGTTTCCAAAGATAGGTTAGACCGTTGCCAGCCGCATTGACGGCGATGGTGGTGGTCGCCGTTCCAACCTTAATCGGTAGGAGTCTAGGTGGCATGAAGTCTTCGACGACACCGAGTTCAGCGTTGTTACTGGTGCCAAGTCCAGCGGGTAAGACTCCGTTTTTAAACTGCACACTGTATGTGCCAGCCTGAGTGAGTTGGGTGGCAAATATTTTGTAGGGGCTGCTTATGGCTCCAACCACACTGGCTGCATTTTTGCGCCACTGCTGAGTCAGCGCAGAAGAACTGGTAGCGGCAGATGTGAAGGTCACAGGCTCGCCAACATTCACCATACGCGCCACGGGTTGGAGCGTGACGGTCGGGTCTTTGGCACAGTTACCAGTGAGTTGGATCAAGAAGGATGGGGTGAACACATCTGTGCTCAAGATAGTGAGTGTCGCTGTGCGCGGTCCACCTTCTTTCGGGGTGAAAAGAACAACCATGGTGGATGAGACTCCCCCATTGATCGAAGTGGCAGGTTTCGTGAAAACTGTAAACTCGGCGGCGTTCGGACCACTAACCAGCGCAGCAACGTTATTCAGGCTGGTGATGCCATCATTCTTGAGCACAAATGGCAATGGGACTTTCTGCCCGGAAGCAACCGTGCTGCTGGGTGTGAAATCCACGGTTGAAGTGCCGCTGGTCAATGCGGTTGCTGCAGGCTGCTCCACGATGAGCTTCGGTGCCATGAGGGCAATGCGCGGTTCATTGCCTGCATCTGAATCGGACGCCGCGAAGAGCAGGTTATTACCGAAGTTGGACAGACTGTTGGGATTTGAGGAACTGGACCCCAGCACTGCGTCGAAAGCAATGCGCGTGCCCGCAGCGGTGCCGTCAGAAAGCCATACTTCGCGGCCTGAGAGGCCGTCATCTGCGGCGAAACAAACGATGTTGTTGATGACTGTTAAATTGTCGATGAATGCATCGGCAAGACCAGCCACAAGATCCTTCACCAAGACCGTTCCCGCAGCCGTGCCATTGCTAACCCACAGCTCACGGCCACTGACGCCATCATTGGCCAAGAAGAAGAGTTTTCCGCCAGCACTGCGCAGTTCGGTAGGATCCGATGCGGTAATGCCTGCAGCGATATTTTTGACCAGCACGGTTCCCAAAGCGGTGCCATCGGACTTCCAAAGTTCACGCCCATTAACTCCGTCGTCTGCCGCGAAGAACAGAGTCGTTCCGACCACGGTAAGATAAGCGGGTCTGTTTTCGTCAATCGAACTAAGATCACCGGCCAAGATATTTTTGACCACAACCGTTCCGACATCCGTCCCATTACTCTTCCAGAGTTCGCGTCCGGTATTTTGTGCATTCGTCAGACCATTTCCTGAACCTGTGGCGATGAAGTAGAGCGTGCTCAATGTCCCGGTGGCAGGCATGACCACCAACTCTTCAGGGTGGGAGCTGTTACTGCCAAGCGCGCTGATGTCTTTAACGCGGATCGCACCAAGTGTGTCATCCGTTTTGTAGAGTTCACGTCCGGTGAAATTATTGGTCGCCGCAAAGTAAACCGTGCTTCCAATGGCCGCGAATTGACCTGGATAAGAACCGACATTGATATTTCCAGATCCATCCGTGTTGAGATCCTTCACCAGCGCGGTTGTCGTTCCGTCAGTTTTCCAAAGCTCGGCATTCGTGTCATTGTTTCTGGCGGAGAAGAAGAGAGTGCCGTTGTTATAGAAAAGATTTTCTGGAACAGCACTGCCCGAGGCATTGATCTGAAGCAGGGCGTCAGTGCTGCCATTATTAAAATGAACTTCACGATCACCAGGTGTCAGCTCAGCGGTGAAAAAGAACTGACTGCCAGTGCCTGCAGTGAAGTTCATGGGGTCTGAACCGCTACTGCCAACGACCAAATCTCCGACCATCACGGTCCCGGCGGGTGTGCCATCAGTGATCCAAGGCTCATTACCTTCATTCACGCTGGAAGCAGAGAAAACCGCCTTGCCATTAGCCAGTTGGGTGAATTTCTGGGCAGAGGAACCCTGTGAGCCGGAGCGGAAACGATGAACGCGCACCGTGCCTGCATCGTTGATCCCATTGGTTTTCCACAGCTCATCATCCCCCATCATGAAATAAAGAGTCGAACCGACCCGCACGGGATTGCGGAACTGCTTGGCACTCACGGCCGCTGTTCCCGGAGTCGGCTCGATGAGGAAATCTTCAATCTGAACGGTGCCATTGGCGGTACCATCCGTACGCCACAGACTGAGATCGGCAGTCGTCACATCCTCCTTGGTGAAAACCACCAAGCTCGATGACAGGCTCACAAAATTAGCCAAGATGGAGCCATCGGCACCAGGGGTCAGCTCCTTGAGTATTTGGGTATTATTTGTATTCCCATCACTATGCCATAGCTCCACTCCATCTAATCCATTGTCAGCGGTAAATACCACCCTGTTGGAGAGTGTAGGTGCCGCCGTCGGGGTAGAATTAACGACGATCGGCGTGAGATTGGCGATTTCGGCGGAATCAGTTCCTGTTTTGATATCCTTTACCAAGACATTCCCCAGTTCATCCAGTGATCCGTCACTGGTCCATAGTTCACGTCCCAGATTGGTCGTGCCTGCGATAAAATAAAGACGCCCAGTAGCGGTAGCAGTAGCGCCCGAAACGACCAAATCGGAGGGTGAGGAACCAAACTCACCATCTTCAATGTCTTTGACCAGCACATGAGCGTTTGCCTGTCCATTAGTGCGGAAGAGCTCCCTTCCAACCGGCTCTTCCCCACCTGTCCCGATTTTAGTCCCATTCGCGCTAAAATAGAGTTGTCCATTGAAGTTTGTGAATTCAGGAGGTGCCAGCACCGTGGAGCCTGTGTTTCCTGGTAGGACATCGGAAATGAGGGTGGTGCTTGCGGCGGTCCCATTGCTTTTCCAAATTTCCGCTCCCACTTCGAATGCAGGAACGCTTGCAGGAACTACACTGGGCCCAAATCTCGATCCACCATCGTTTGCCACCAAGATGAGATTCCCACCAAAGGAGAACAGGTCCCGAATGTTACCGCCGAGCCCGGGTATGGTATTAAAATCCATTACTATTTTTGTTCCAAGCTCAGTGCCGTCGCTTTTCCAGAGCTCCCTCTCATCATCATTGGTTCGACCTGCAAAGTACAGTGTTCCATTCACATTCGTGAGCTTATCAGGTCCGGTGATCGCGTCATAATCATGGTTACCCCCCACACGCACCGTGCCTATATTAGTGCCATCACTTTTCCAGATATCGCGTTCATTGGTCGAATTCACTGCTGTGAAAAAGAGGTTGCTGCCGACAGCCGTGAGGTTCGTGGGAATCGAGTCGGCGCTCCCGGGCAGGATGTCTTTGATCAGGGCTGGCAATGCGCCAATGACTAGCGATACGATACCAGCGCTTGTAGGGTTGGCAGCTCCATCATCCAGCCCAGCTACGCCCACTTTACCCGCCAGTTTCGTGGTGACGCCAGCCGTGGTGGATTTGCGAATGATTTGGTTGTCTGTATCTGCGACATAAATGCCCGTGCCATCCACGGCCAGGCCGCGCGGCGAGGAGAATCTGGCTGCAGCACTCGTGGCATCTATGCTGCCGATCTGACCAGCCGTGCCCGCCAGCGTAGTGACTACCCCAGATGAGATGACGATTTTACGAATCGTATGGTTACCCACATCTGCGACATACAAATTGCCCGTGGTATCCGTCGCGATGCCTTCTGGGGAAGAAAACCTCGCAGTAGCGCCTGCGCCATCGGTGCTGCCACTATTTCCCGAGCTGCCAGCCAGTGTCGTCACAGCGCCAGTATTATCGATCTTCCGGATGAGGTGATTTCCCGTATCAGCAACATACACATTACCAAAACTGTCCAGCGCCACACCCTGAGGAGAAGAAAATCTGGCGGCAGTGCCCGTCGCATTATCACTGCCGATTGATCCTGCCGTCCCGGCAAAAGTAGTGACCAGCCCAGCGGCCGAGATTTGGCGAATGGTATGATTGCCCGTATCCGCGACAAAAACAGAGCCATCACTTCTAACTACCAATCCACCTGGGGAGGAAAATCTGGCCGCACTACCTAAACCTTCTACTGTGCCGACAGACCCAACGGTACCCGCCAGCGTCATGACCGCTCCATCTAGCGAGATCCTGCGGATGACGTGGTTGCCTGTGTCAGCCACATAAACCGTTCCAGCAGGAATGACTGGGGTGCTCACCGCAGTTTTCAACACGGCAACGCCTCTGGGAGAGGAGAATCTAGCAGCGATACCACTCCCATTAAAACTGCCCGGTTCTCCTAGACCACCGGCCAATGTGCTAATGCCCCCTAAGAGCGTGATCTTGCGGATCGCATGATTGCTTGTGTCTGCAACATAAACATTGCTCGAGCCATCCAGCGCCACTGATTTTGGGCTGTTGAATGACCCGGCCACATTTAACAGCCACAACTCGGAACCCACAATGTCATCATCTGTGGAAATATAGAGTTTATTACCGACTACAGCCATTTCATCAGCCAGAGCACTTGTTCCCAGAGGCGCGATATTGATGTCCTTGAGTATTTGCACTCCCTGGCTCAATCCAGAGGTGGCAGTCAGCAGCAGGCTGGCCGAAGCGATCCAAAAAGAAGGGGGGTGGATTTTCATAATTGTATAGACAGCGTATTGACATCACAGAGAGAAGGCAATCCTAAAATCTGGAGGCCCTGTTTGTATCTCGTTGGCTTGAGCCTCGGTTCTTTTGACCCATCTGAACCGGCTCTGCTCAATGCAAACCCGAGACTCTGCTCTTGCCGCCCTGCCCTTCTGCATCCATAAACCCAGCCCGCAAAAAATGAGCCGCTCCTACAAACTCGCAGTCCTCCCCGGTGATGGTATCGGGCCAGAAGTCATGGCCCAGGCCCTCCAAGTCCTCGACACCGTCGCCAGCCGTTCAGGCATCAGCTTCACTTATAACCACCAACTCGTCGGTGGCGCTGCCATCGACGCCGTAGGCAAAGCCCTGCCCACAGAGACCGTCGTCGCTTGTGAATCCAGCGATGCCATTCTCTTCGGCTCCGTCGGAGGCCCGAAGTGGGAAAAACTCCCCCCCAATGAGCAGCCTGAGCGCGGTGCCCTGCTTCCCCTGAGAAAACATTTCGGCCTCTTCGCCAATCTGCGCCCAGGACTCTGCTATCCAGCTCTCACCTCCTCCTCCCCGCTCCGTCCCGACCTCGTTGAAGGCGGTTTCGATCTTCTCTGTGTCCGCGAACTCACCGGCGGCATGTACTTTGGTCAGCCAAAAAGCCGCACTGTCCTTCCAGACGGTGACATCGAGGTGATCGACACCATGGTCTATAAGAAGAGTGAAATCGTGCGCATCGCCCACGTCGCGTTCAAAGCTGCACAGCTCCGTCGCAAACACGTCACCAGCGTGGACAAAGCCAACGTCCTCACCAACTCCGTCCTCTGGCGCGAGACCATGGTCGAAGTCGCCAAGGAATACCCCGATGTCACCCTGGCCCATCTTTATGTCGATAACGCCGCCATGCAGCTCATCAAGGCCCCACGCAGCTTTGACGTACTCGTGACTGAAAATTTGTTTGGTGACATCCTTAGTGATGAGATGGCCATGATCTGTGGCAGCCTCGGCATGTTAGCCAGCGCCAGCCTTGGCAAGCCCAAGGGAGATGGCCTTTACTTCGGCCTATTTGAACCCAGCGGCGGCACCGCCCCAGACATCGCAGGCATGGGCATTGCCAATCCTATCGCACAAATCCTCTCCGTCGCCCTCTTGCTGCGCTTCTCCCTCGGCCTCGAAGCCGAAGCCGCCAGCATCGAGAACGCCGTCAAAAAAGTCATCGATGACGGCCTCCGCACGGGCGACATCTTCAGCGGCGCTCCTGGCACCCGGAAGGTAACCACCGCCGAAATCGGTGCCGCCATCATCACCGCACTTTGAGCCGCCAGCGCGGACACATAGATGCTGAAGCGCTCAGCCAAATTCGCCGTGATTCAGATCAAAAAGTGGCGGCGAGATAGGCATTAAATCTGCACTGCGAGCTAACAAACAGCACTTGCCGAGTCTGCCAAAAATGGCGAATTACTGCATCCCAACCTTTGCCCATGTCAGACACAACGCCGCCGAATTTCCCCACTGCTGAAGAGCTGGGGAACTCCCTGCTGCAGTATGAGATTCACGAGTGCATCGAGGTAGGGATTGAGAGTGCCATCTACCGCGCCAGCCAGCCTGCACTTGACCGCAAGGTGATGATCCGCGTGCTCGCTGAACCTGTTGCCGAGGCCGCGGCACGCCTCATGGGCCGCTTGCGTTCACGCGCACGATTGGTGCATCCGCGCATCGTTGCCGTCTATGATTTTGGCCGCACTCACGCCGGGCATCTCTATCTCATTACCGAACATGTCGATGGTCGCCTGCTGACAGATTTGATCAGCGAACGCCAGATCACACCCAAGCTCGCCTACACTCTGGCTCTCCAGCTTTGTGACACGTTAGGGTTGATCCATGAGAACAAAACCGTCCACGGGGCGCTGAACACACGCACACTCCTTATTGATCGTGAGTGGCAGCTCAAAGTGACTGGCATCGGCATGGCAGAGAATGCCGAGCGTGAGATCTCATGGCTGCATGATGCCCAGGCCAATGAAGCCGACGATCTATTTGCGCTTGGTTGCGTACTACATGAAATGTTTGGTAAAGAGCCGCTGGCCGCTGACGGTCGCGTCTCCCGCAATCTCCCCCCCACTTTTGCGGCCATCATCCGCCGCTGCGTACATGCGGATCCAGCACGCCGCTTTGGCACGGCCCTACAGGTGAAAGAAGCACTGATCAATGCCCTCCGCTCCGAGAAGCAAAACGCTGCTCCAGCGCCCACCCCAGCAGCCGAAGTCGCCGCTACCGCACAGCCCCCAATCGTAGCCTCCAAAGCCCCGCACGTCGCCGCACCTCCACATTATGCCCCAGGCAGGCCAACTGCGCCAGTCCAGCGAGCCCAGCCCAGCTTTGCAAAAAAGCTCGACGACTTCCTCTGGTCCTGCCTCCGCGCCAGTCTTCACCTTGTCATCTTCGGCATCGCCGCAGGTATCATTTTTGTCTCTTACCTGCTGAAGGATAAAATCGTCCTTCAGGACAAAGACGACGCCGAATCTGCACGTGAAGAAGCCGCTATTCCTGCCGACGTCCTTGGCAAACTGCCCGCAGCCCCTCAACTACCGGAGCCATCCGTCTCGCCCATGTCAGTGCCCATCACCCAGCTTGCTCCAGACCCGCTCGCAGGCCTGAATGCACAGTATCGCACTGCTGTGCAAAACGAAACCGCTGCTGCGCTAGATAAAGTTCGACTTGACGACATCCCGCACCTCCAACGTGAGTTGAAACGCCTGGAAAGCAGCAAGCCCATTCCCGACACCGACGAGCCAGAAATCCCCGCAACACTTAAGCGGCTACGTGACACTTACCGTCAGCAACGCGCTTTAATCCTGAAGTAAGTTAGGCTGCTCGAATCTTTTTATGAAGTATACGTTTGCGCTCCTACTGCTTGCCGTTTGCCAAGTCTCCGCAGAAAACTGGCCCGAGTGGCGTGGTGAGGGCGGGCAAGGCATCAGCACCGCCAAAGGTCTGCCTGAAACCTGGAGTGAGACCAGCGGCATCATTTGGAAAGCTGAGCTTCCAGGCCGCGGCCACTCCACGCCACTGCTCGTCGGCGATCAACTCTGGATCACGACCGCCATAGAAAAAGCCGCCACACCAGATCAGGTAAAAGCCAAGCTCACGACTAATACCGGTGACCAACCGCTGACGGTGCTCGACTCCGTTAGCCTGCGAGTTCTTTGCGTGGACAAAGCCAACGGCAAAGTCCTGCACGACATCGAAGTCCTAAACATCAAAGATCCCCAATGGGCGCACCAGCTCAATAGCTACGCCTCACCCACTTCGATCATTGAAGGTGGTCATCTCTACGCCCACTTCGGCAGCTTTGGCACCGTCTGCCTCGACACGACCACGCAGAAGGTTCTGTGGAAGAATGAAGAGCTGCACGTCATGCATGAAAACGGTCCTGGCTCCACGCCCGTGCTTTGGCGGAACATGCTCATCGCCCACTTCGATGGCAGCGATCAGCAGTTCATTGCCGCCTTCGACAAAGCCACCGGCAAGCTCGCCTGGAAGACTGCACGAAGCGGTAAAATGGACCCGCGCCCGCAACAGCGCAAAGCCTACGGCACACCGCTCATCATCACCATGAACGGCCAGCCCACCGTCGTCAGTCCCGCAGCCGACTGGGTTTATGGCTACGAATCCGCCACAGGCAAAGAGCTGTGGAAACTCCCGTATGGCGAACTCGGCTTCTCCATGTCCGTCCGCCCCGTCGCCGATGCCGAGCGCATTTACTTCAGCACCAGCTTTGGCAAATCCCAAGTCATCGCCTTAAAGTATGCCGGACTCAAGACACCCGAGATCGCTTGGCGTAACAACAAGAACGCACCCAAGATGTGCTCGCCAGTCTTGGCGAATGAACTCCTCTTCTACATTGATGACGGTGGCATCGTCAGTTGCCTCGATCCCAAGACCGGAGAAGCCCATTACCGCGAGCGCCTCGGTGGTAAATTCAGCGCCTCACCCATCGTCGCGGATAACAAAATTTATTTCCCCAGTCGTGAAGGCGTTGTCACCGTCATTCCCGCCACGAAAGAATTTAAAATCCTCTCTCAAAACACCCTCGAAGGCAGCCTCATGGCCAGCCCCATCGCTGTCGATGGCACGCTGTATCTGCGCACCGACAAGGCACTGTATCGGATCGGAAAATAGACATGCGTGCCCTTTCAGTCCTCGCTGCACTTTGCGTCGTCTCCTGCCGACCCAATACTCCGTCAAAGAGCCCGACTGAATGGTCCCTGCTAGCCCCAAGCCAAACCTCTGCGTGGCAGCAGGCGGGGATTCCTGATGAAGGCGCGATCTCGATCAAAGGAGGCGAACTCACGATCACCGCCGGCCAGCCCATGAGCGGAGCCAAGTTCAGCCACTGGGCCACATCCGGGCTGCCAGACACCAACTATGCGATCAGCTACGAAGCCATGCGAGTCGAGGGGCGTGACATCTTCGGCATGTGCACCTTCCCCGTCGGCAGCCAACAGTCACATGCCACCTTTGTCATCGGCGGCTGGGGCGGCACCGTGACCGGCATCTCAAGCATCGAGTTCCTCGACGCAAATGAGAACCAAACACGCGCCGAGCAGGCTTTTGAAAACAACCGCTGGTATCGCATTCGCATCGAAGTCCACCCCGACGACCTTCGCGCATGGATCAATGATCGCCCTGTGGTGAATGCCAGCATCAAAGGAAAAAAGGTCTCCCTGCGCCACGGTGACATCGACCACTGCCTGCCATTCGGCTTCGCCACCTGGAACACGACAGGAAAAGTACACAAAGTGATCGTGCGGCGTTTGTGATACTTGTCGTCTGAATTGGTGAGTTCAGCCGCATCCCGCGCATCTATGAAAGCATTTGCCGCGAACTAGCTGCTGCCATGCGTCACCACTTTAACATGCGCGATTTTGCCAAAATCCACCTGCCGACAAGCTAAGCAAAGTGATCCAGAAGGTCATCGCCTAAGCCATGATCTCCTTCGCCACGGTGCCATAGATATCGGTGAGGCGGAAGTCGCGGCCAGCGTAGCGATAGGTGAGCTTCTCGTGATCGAGACCGAGTAAATGAAGGACGGTCGCGTGCCAGTCGTGGATGTGCATTTTGTTTTCCACGGCTTCGTAGCCGTAGTCGTCGGTCTTGCCGTAGTTCATGCCGCCTCTGACGCCACCACCAGCCATCCACATCGTGAAACCTTTGTTGTTATGATCGCGTCCATCCTCGCCTTGGCTGTGGGGAGTTCGGCCAAATTCGCCACCCCAGATGACGAGGGTGTCTTTGAGCAGTCCGCGTGCCTTGAGATCGGCGAGCAAGCCAGCAACAGGCTTGTCGATGGCGTTGGTATTGCGTTCGAGCGTAGCTTTGAGATTGAAATGCTGATCCCAGTTGCCATGCGTGATCTCGATGAAGCGCACGCCGGCTTCGACGAGTTTACGGGCCATGAGGCACTGTTTGCCAAAGGTGTCCGTTTCGCCGTCGTCGATGCCGTAAAGTGCTTTCGTGGCGGTGGATTCCTTGGTGATATCTAGCACCTTCGGCACCTCGGCCTGCATTCGGAAAGCTAGCTCGTAGGACTCGATGACACCTTCCACTTCAGGACTCACGCCACCGTCTTGGGCCATGCGAGATTTGTTCAGTGACTGCACAAGATCGAGCTGCGTGCGCTGGGCTTCCCTGGTGTAGCGGCTGTTCTTGATGTTGGCGATGCTGGCCTGCTCCGATCCACCACCGTAACGCCGAGCCAAGTCTCCGCCTCCAGGCAGCGCATTGCCACCGATCTTGGTGCCCTGATAAATAGCGGGCAGGAAAGCGCTGCCGTAGCTGCGTGTGGCATTGCCAGGGGGATTGATGGTGATAAAGCCGGGCAGGTTTTCATTCATCGTGCCCAATCCATACATCGCCCAAGAGCCGAGTGATGGCCGAACAAACTGTGTGGTTCCCGTGTGAAGTTGTGTGAAAGCCTGCGGATGTGCAGGTAGATCAGTGGCCATCGAATTGATCACACAAAGCTCGTCGGCGTGCTTGGCAAGATTTGGCAGCAGCTCGGAGATCCACATGGCACTTTTGCCATGCTGATTGAACTTCCACGGCGACTTCATCAGCTTAGACTGCCCATACCTACCAGCTACGGATGGCGCACTCTTGCCGCTGTCAGCCATGAGCTTCGGCTTATAATCCAGCAGATCGACATGCGACGGAGCGCCCTGCATGCAGAGAAAGATGACATGCTTTGCGCGGGCGGCAAAATGCGGGTTCTTGGCGATCAAGGACGATTCCCCGCGCACGGCCTGCTGCTGAGCCAGCGCTGCAAAGGCAAGGTAGCCAAAGCCATTACTGCTCGTCTTCAAAAACTCACGGCGATTGATGATAAAGGGATTCATGGCAGTCAGGGATTCCAGCACTCTAACCTGACTTTGCTTGAAAAGTTGCTGATGCGGTTCGTTCTGATTTCCGCCTCATTAAATGCCGCAGGCATTCATCTGCGACCTTGCTTTTAATCCGCCGTTGCAGGCTGCGGCTTTCTCGCTAGGACCATTAACACAGATGACTCAATCCTTTGAAATCCTCGGCAAGTTTGATCACGAAAGCGACTGCCAAAAGCTGCTCTACGCGCCGCTGAACCAGAAGCTCACCTTCCGTGAAACGAACCTCTACAAGGTGGATTATGAAGGCGACACCGCTGCTATGGAGGCTTTTGTGCGGCAGGTTTTGCTCGATCCGATCAGCCAGGAGATGCGTGAAGGCGGTTCTTCGGCTTTTGAAAAATCCAGTTTTGTTCTCGAATATGGCATGAAGGGCGGCGCGTTGGATTTGGAAAGGGAAACTATCCTCGGCTACTTTCACTCGCTTCAAAATCCCGGCTTTACGCTGACCAAGCTGACCCTGCGGAAGCGGGTTTATGTCTTCGGCTCCGAAGCCAGTGAGGCTCCTTTTGTCCGCGACATCTGCAATCCAGCGATCCACACCTGGGAAGTGAAGCGCGCTGCATAGTCATAACCTTGGCTTTCTAACCAGGGTTCTTGAATAAGATCGGTCCTCAAACTGCACAGACTACAAAGTCTATGCTACGAGCTTGTGAAATTTTTCACAAAATCGGGTTGCCGCTATCCTTCCGGCTCCGATACTCGTTCTGAATTCGTCATTCTGTCCTCATGCCTGCCCCCGAAGCCCACCCCGCTCCTGCCGCTCCACTCACAACCGTGGATATGGTCAATGTCCAAATCGATGGTGTTTGGCTCAAATTTCCCAAAGGCACACGCATGATCGAGGCCTGCAAACAGGCCAAGAAGGAAGTCCCGCACTACTGCTATCACCCAAAACTCTCCAGCCCTGGCAACTGCCGCATGTGCTTGGTGGAGATGGGCATGCCGCCGCGTCCGGCCCCTGGCACTGAGCCGGAAAAGGACGAGCATGGGATGCCAAAAATCGGCTGGATGCCGCGCGCGGTGATCGCTTGTGCGAACACGGTGGCTGAAGGCATGGGCATCCGCACGGATTCCATTTTGACCCAGGAATGCCGCAAGGGTGTGATGGAGTTCCTGCTCATCAATCACCCGCTCGACTGCCCGATCTGCGATCAGGCTGGCGAGTGCCGACTCCAGGAATTCAGCGTCGAGCATGGTAATGGAGAGAGCCGCTTCCGTGAAGACAAGGTGAAGAAGCCGAAAAATGTCGATATCGGCCCGCGTGTCCGTCTTGATGATGAGCGCTGCATCATGTGCAGCCGCTGCATTCGCTTCAGCGCTGAGATCGCCGATGATCCGGTACTGGGCTTCACCGAGCGCGGCAGTCACACCACGCTGGCGGTGCATCCGGGCAAGCGTTTGGAAAACAATTACTCGCTCAACACGGTGGACATCTGCCCGGTGGGTGCTCTGACTTCGAATGACTTCCGCTTCCAACAGCGCGTCTGGTTCTTGAGCGAAACAAGCAGCATCTGCACAGGCTGTAGTCGCGGTTGCAACATGGAGATTGGTGCTCGTGGCGACACGGTCTATCGTCAGACTCCGCGTGAAAATAACGACGTGAACTCGACATGGATGTGTGACCAGGGCCGTCTCGATTTCCATTTTGTTAATAGTGAACTGCGCCTCACTGACCCGATGCTGAAGGTCGGTAGCAAGCACGAAGCGACGACTTGGAAGAAAGCCATTCAAGCGGTGGCCGCGGGGCTTGCTGGCGTGAAGGGCGAAGAGATTGCCATCATCGCCAGCGCACGCATGACAAACGAAGAACTGTTCTTTGTGAAGCATCTGGCCAAGACTCTGGGCACTGAAAATGTAGATGTCATCCCGCGCACCGGCGGAGCGGACAATTATCTCCGTGCTGACGACCTGAATCCAAACTCGAATGGCGCGCGCCAGATCCTCGGCAGTGAGCCTGGATCAAAGCTCGCAGGCATCACCGAACTCATGAGCCAGGGTCGCCTGCGTGCGGTGATCGCTCTGGGTGAAAACTTGCTTAAGGTAGGCTTTGAGCGCCGTGATCTTGAGAACGTCAGCTTCCTCACAACTCTGCACATTTTGGCGAATGCCAGTGCCGAGCTTTCGCACGTTGTTTTGCCAGGCAATGCATATGCGGAAAAGCGCGGCAGCATGATCAATGTCACGGGTCGTCTGCAACGCCTGAATAAAGCGGTGAATGCCCCCGGCAATGCCCGCGACACCTGGGAAATCCTGCGTGATCTCATCGTCGAAATCGGTGGATCAAACGGACTCTACAACGTGGAAGATGTCTTCAAACGCATCACCACTGAAGTGCCTGCGCTTGCTGGACTAAGCTTTGCCACGATCGGTGAACTCGGCCTGCAAGTCATCGAGACCAGCGAGACGATTCCTTTACTGGAGCGCGAAAAAGAGCGCAAGGCGAAGGGCATCATTGTCGGCTGATCCATTTTAATGCCCGGCAGGCATTAAAGCCATAGCGAGAAGTGATGGATGGGATGAGGTTTGAGGTCGTTATAGTTTAGGTAACATTCAACTATGACCTCAACTCACGACATTATCATCATTGGCGGTGGCCCTGCGGGCACCAGCACTGCGGCTATTTTGGCCGAGCACGGGTATAAAGTGCTGGTCATCGAGCGAGCCAAGTTTCCACGCTATCATGTGGGCGAGTCGCTGATTCCGTTCACCTTTGGTCCGCTGGAGCGGCTCGGGATGATACCGAAGATGAAGGCCTCTCACTTCACAAAAAAATACAGCGTGAGCTTTGTGCAGCCAGATGGTCGCCCCTCGCAGCCATTTTATTTTCATACGCGCTACGACAAAGAAACCGTGGCGCAAACATGGCAGGTGATGCGGTCAGAGTTTGACCAGATGCTAATGAACAATGCCCGAGAAAAAGGTGCCGAAGTGCGTGAAGAGACGACGGTGATTCAACTTCTGAAAAATGACAGTGGCCGCGTCATCGGTGTCGAGGTGAAGAACAAGGACGGGCGCATGGACCATCTGCATGCGGCGCTGGTCGTGGACGCCTCTGGCAAAGAGGCTTTTGCGTCAGTTCGACAAGGCTGGCGCATCGGCGACCCCTATCTGAACAAGGTCGCCATTTGGACATACTACAAAGGTTCCAAACGTGCTGAAGGCATGGATGAAGGCGGCACGACGATCGCCTTTGTAGCGGAGAAGGGCTGGTTTTGGCACATCCCGATGCATGACGACATGGTCAGTGTCGGCGTGGTGGCTGAGGGCAAGTACCTGACACGCGGAGGCGTGCGTGACATGAAGGAAATGTTCAAGCGTGAGATCGGGGAGAATGAGTGGATCAAAGAGCATCTCTCCACAGGCACCTGCACGGAAGAGTTTTGGATCACCAGCGAATACTCAAAACACTCTAAATATGGGGCCTCTCCAGGGCTGCTTTTAGTGGGAGATGCGTTTGCCTTTCTGGACCCGGTTTTTAGCAGTGGCGTCATGCTAGCAATTAAAAGCGGTGTGCTGGCTGCCGATGCGATTCATGAGGCATTTCAGGCCAAGGATGTATCGCCAGAGCGCTTCGCCGAATACGGCCAATTGATCCGCCAGGGCGTGGAGAACATGCGCAAGCTGATCTACGCCTTCTACGATCCAAATTTCTCCTTCAAAGACGTGGTCATGAAGCACCCAGATGCCGGAGCTGAAATCACCGACTGCCTCTCGGGTGACATCAACAAGGACTACACCCAACTCTGGAGCCGTATCTCAGAGTTTGTGAAGCTGCCAGACGATCTGCCGTATGGTGTGCCGCTGGCTGCGTAACCTAGTTACACCAGACGCAGGCGAGTGAGATCCTGAGTATCGACCATGCCCACCGGTCGGCCCACTGCATCTAGGACTAACAGATCATCGACACGCACTTTTTTTAGCGTAGCCAGCACTTCAACTGCGAGTTTATCAGCCTGGATACTGATGGGTTTCGCGGTCATAAATTGAGTCACCGGTAGATCAGAAATAGCGTAGTCTTTTTGGAAAGCGCGCACGAAATCTCCATGGGTGAAAACACCCGCAAGAGTGCCATCGGCATTCACGACGACCGCCGCACCACTTCGGGCACGGGTCATGGCGTGGAGCGCCTCTTGCACGGTCGTTTCAAGGGAAACGAGTGCCAGTTGATCACCCTGCCGCATGACGTCAGAAACCAGCGTCAGCAGCGCGCGGCCCAGAGAGCCGCCGGGGTGTAATTTGGCAAAATCCTCGGTCTTAAACCCGCGAGCCTCCAGCAGCACCATGGCGAGGGCATCACAAAGGACCAACATGGCGGTGGTGCTTGAAGTGGGGGCCAAATTCAAGGGACAGGCCTCCTGAGTCACTTGCACATCGAGCACACAGTCCGCCTGTTTGGCCAGGGTGCTACTCACATCTCCCGTGATGGCGACAATGGGCAGTCCAAGGCGCTTTAAGTGAGGCAACAGATCCACAAGTTCGCCCGTTTCTCCGCTGTAGCTAAGCAGGATTGCCAAATCGCCGGAATCAATCACTCCGAGGTCGCCATGCAAGGCATCGCCGACATTCAGACAAACAGAGGTGGCACCGGTGCTGTTGAGCGTGGCGGTCAGTTTGCGTCCGATGTTGCCGCTTTTGCCAACACCACAGACGATGAGCTTTCCACGATTTACCACGCAGTTAAGAAGCAGGCCGATGGCCTGAGAAAAGTCATCACCAACACGCGAATGCAGGCTCTCCAGTTCTTCGATCTCTAGGCGGATGACGCGGCGTGCTTGGTCAGGGTAGTTCATTATGCGGTAAGGGCGGATGGTAAGCAGTGAATCAGCTCTGGCAATGCCGTGCATGGAGCCATGCTCAGGCACTCAAATCGTCAGCCTACCCCTTTCTAGGCTCTGCGGCCTCTCATTTGGCAATATCACTAGGACCCGCGTAGCCACTGTATCACTGATTGGCTGGATCGCTCTCAACGGATGGCTTTTTCACAATCCTAGGCTGAAAAACCGCCTTGCTGGCAGTGCGGGGTGCTGGCATCTTCGTTGGCACTTTAAATGCTGGTGCTAAGAGCCAAAGATTCATGATCCCCTTCCCTTCCACCTCTCGCCGGTGCTGCCGTCAGCTGACCTCTGGCCGTGTCACACCAGTCGTGATCGTGCTTCTTGCTCTGGTCATCAGCGCTGCTGTGTTCTTTTTTGTCACTCGGCCGAACTTAGAAAAGAAAGCGGTCCAATCCGTCACGACTGAAACCGCGCCAGCCAAGATGCCTGAGCCTACGGCTGTACCGGCTCCTGCAGTGAAGTCAAAAACACCACCTGTCCCAGCGGGTCCCGTCGCTCACTTTGGTTTTGCGCGCCCGCTGGATCTGGGAAAAGAAATGGTCCGCAGTTTGGCTGCGGGTGACTTTTCTCGTGTTGGTGAGATGGCAGCTGCCGCTGACCCAACGCAGGCAGGGGCTGCGACGAAGGTCTTTGAAAAGATGATGAAGGATCTGGGTGCCAAGCTCGGCACGGAGGAACAGGTGGAGTTGATTGGCATGGTGGAAAACAAAACACGCGTGGCCATTCCGTTCACCCTGCCTGGGCAGCAAAAACCAATCCGTCTGCAACTCGATCTGGAACGTGATGAACGCATGGGCTGGAAGATCACGCGCTTGGAATTACCCAAAGAACTCGCTACGGCACTGCCTGCTGCCGCTGCGGCTAAGCCACCGATAACTGCAAGCCCTGCCACTGCACCAACAATGCCTGCGGCCCCTGCCATACCGCTGACTAAATCCTTATTCACGGTGTCTCAAGGGTCCGATGCATTGACCTTTGGTAACGATTTTGTGCGTGCGCTGCTCAGGCATGATTTTGTCGAGGCGAGGAGGTTTGTGGATGAGAAGCGTGTGCCCGCTGAGCGCCTAGCCGGACTGTGTATCGTCTTTGAAGAGGGGCAGTATGAGTTCAAGCCGACGAAGCCTCTGATCATCACAGTGGCGAATCCTGAGGTGTCGTGGGTGATCGCACAGGTGCAGTCGCAGATCTTGCAGCAGTCCACTGAGCTCGGGCTGGAACTCCAGCGCAGTGGCTCGGATCAGCCCTGGCGTGTAGTAGGGCTTAACCTCTCTGATATCCTCAGTTCATTCGCTGCGTCTGCCTCGAAGATGGGTGTGCCCTACACGCCGATCGTGAAGAACCCCACGGGCGGTGAATCATTGGCGCTTTACTTTGAGTATGATCAGGCCACGCTGCATCCGCGCGCTCAGAAGCAGCTCGAAATCGTGGCTGGTCTGCTAAAATCTGATCCCAATAAAAAACTCAACATCGCTGGGCACACGGACGATAAGGGCACGGATGGCTACAACATCCAGCTTTCCCGTGCGCGTGCTGAAACGGTGAAGGTCCAGCTTGTAGCGCTAGGCGTAGCGGAAGCGCAGGTCATCACGACGGCTCTAGGCAAGGCTCAACCGCTGAGTCCAAATCAAAAAGCTGACGGCACAGATGACCCTCAGGGGCGGTCGAAGAACCGGCGTGCAGAGATCTTCTTGGACTTCTGAAAACAGAGTCGGACTGAACTTCAACGGCAGTTCATTGAGCGCTGTCACGAGCCTGAAGCTGGCTAGCGGCGTCCAGTTTATTTAGTGGATAAGGTACCTCTTGGGAATTGGCGGGCATTCGCAGAATCACATTTTCTCCCTCTAGTCGGACAAAGCCGGCTTTGATCTTTTTCCCCTCAAAATTGATCCAGGTCATGATCGGGGGTAGATCTTTTTTGCGAGCTCCGGCAATGGCCTTCAATTTGGGCACATCTTTCGTTAAACCGGCTCCTTCAGTGATCCAATCGCGAATCTTCTCGATGTCATCTTTGGAGAGATTGTCATCCGGGGGCATGTGTGCCTTGTGACTTTCATCTGAGATGACGGTAAACAGATGACTCTCTCCCGGATCACCAGGGACGACGACCCCCTTGGGATTGATATCGAGCTTTAATGTCTCAAGGTCATCAAAGACATAGCCTGCCTTTTTCTTGCCTGTCTTCTGACTGTGGCATTCGTAGCAGTTTTTTTCAAAAATGGGCTGAATGTCCTTCTTGAAATCAGCGGCTGAGACAGTGCCAAGGGTGGCTAATAAGATGGGAAGGAATTTCATAAAAGAAGCGGGCGGCAATAGGCTCACAGTGAAACGCAGGAACAAGCCGAAGATTAGCTCGGGCTCTAAAATGCCACGCGAAAGTGTTTTTATCTCTACACGCTCCTACTCGACCCACAGGCGCTTGGCTTTACGGCGAAGATGGAGGGCACCGGGGAGATTGATTTTAGCTGGGCCACCGAGACGCAGCATGGTCATGGCGCTTTCGATGATGTCAGAGTCGATGGCCTTTAGCTTCAAGATTTGGAGCAGCCAAAAGTGAATAATTCGAGAAAGAATAGCAGGACGCTCAAGACACAATTCCGGGGTGATGATCAGGCTGTTGTCTGAGGCAAGCAGCTTGGGGAAATGCTCCTGCGCCATTTGCCAGAGAGCTAAGTCATCAAGTTGCGCGTGCTGGCCGAAGCGGGCTATGTTGGCGGCGACATCACGATTGAAGATGTCATCGAGTAGCGGCAGAACCTCATGGCGCAGGCGGTTGCGTCGGTATTGAAGGGAGAGATTGCTAGAGTCCTCACGGAAAGTGAGTCGATGCTCCTGAACGTAGGCGGCGATATCAGCGCGCCTCCAATCAAGGAAGGGACGCTGAATAATTAGTCGCTGATTGCCACGTTTCAACGGCGTGATCTTCAACATGCCACCTACGCCACGGAGTGAGGCACCACGACAAAGATTGGCCAAGATTGTCTCGGCTTGATCATCGGCATGATGAGCCATGAAGACGCTTTTGGCACGGTGCTTCCGAGCCATCTCGAAAAGGAAGGCGTGACGTAGTTCACGACCGGCTGTCTCGACCGACAAGTGATGCTGACGTGCATGGGCAGCGGCATCGGCTTTGCGTATTTCACACTTCAACCCATAGCGCGTCGCGAGTCGGCGAACAAAGGCGGCATCTTGCCCAGATTCACGACCACGCAGGCCGTGATTGAGGTGGCAAAGAATGAGCTTTTTGTACCCTGCGGAAATTAGCCATTGGAGCAAAGCCACTGAGTCGCGCCCGCCTGAGATAGCCAGGAGGGCAGGCCCAGAGGGAATACTCAATGGCTTTTTAATCATTGGCTGATGTAACCAGCCTGGATTTGGAACGACGAAGGCGGTGCAACCGAGCTGATTGCACCCCATTCGTCATTTCCATTCAGGCAGCTTTATCTTCAGGCTCGATGAGACCGTACTCGCCATCCTTACGGCGGAACATGATGGCTAGCTTATGAGTCGTCTGATTGTGGAAGACGACAAATGAGCTGGCGCTCATCTCAAGGTCAAGGATCGCCTCATCTGGGTAAAGTGGCCGCACCTTGTAAGGCTCCTTGTGAACGTAGGCAGCTTCGACGTGCTCTTCTTCACTGTGCAGATCGTCGGCATGGAAGACGTGCTGCTCGATGTGACGAATGCTGCCCTCTTTGCGCGGGCGATGACTCCTGAGAAGGCGTGTTTTGAACTTACGCATGCGGCGAGCGATTTTGGAGATCGACTCGTCGATGGATGCATAGATGTCTTCCGTGGTGCTCTTGACTTCGATGACGATGTGATTGGCACAAAAGAGGATGATTTCTGCAATCTGGCGGTGGTGTTCGATGTCCAGGATAACTTTTGCCTCGATGATGCGCGGGTAGTCGAGGTGCAGTCCCTCGATCTTTTTATGCGCGTAGTCGCGGATGGCTTCGGTGATTTCGACGTGCCGTCCTGTGACGACGATGGGTAGGTTAACGTTGTGCTTTTGCATGTGTTTGTCCTCCTTGGTTTAGGGTGATTGGTTTGGGGAAAGGTGCGGCCTACATGGAGAAGTCTTCGCCCAAATAAAGGCGACGTGCTTCGGGGTCATTGACGAGAACGTCTTTGGTTCCATGGCGTCTCACTTGGCCTTCGTAAATGAGATATGCGCGGTCCACAATGTTGAGTGTTTCACGTGCATTGTGGTCGGTGATCAGGATGGCGAGACCAGCGCGGCGCAACATATGAATAATGTCTTGAATCTCACTGACAGCGATTGGGTCCACTCCGCTGAAAGGTTCATCAAGCATGAGCAATTTAGGTTCAGTGACCAAACTGCGGGCGATGGTGAGGCGGCGCTTTTCTCCGCCGGAAAGGGTGAGCGCGAGGTTGTCTGCGACGTGGTCAATACCAAACTTTTCCATCAACTCCTGGCACTGCTCATCACGCTCCTTCTTGGTGTAGGGCTGTGTTTCCATGACAGCGAGGATATTGTCCCGCACGCTGAGTCTGCGAAAGATGGATTCTTCTTGTGGCAGGTAGCCCATGCCGAGTCGGGCACGCTTAAACATGGGCTGGTCGGTGGCGTCTTTGCCATCGAAGAACACCTTGCCGTCATTGGGTCGGACGAGGCCGACGATCATGTAAAAGGTGGTGGTCTTACCGGCTCCGTTGGGTCCGAGAAGTCCGACGATTTCACCCGCTTTCACTTCGATGTCCACACCATTGACGACGGCGCGGCCATCATAAACTTTCTTCAGGCCTTCGGTGTAAAGTAGCCGCTCACCGGGCGCTGATGGTGCTTCCTCGGATTCGTTCATCTCCACTTCAGACGGGCTATCCTCCCAAAGTGAGGGTGTCGCTTCCTGTGTGTGTTTACGTTTGGGGCGAGCCACGGCCATACGGTTTACTGGGCGTTGGGATTAGCCGCAGGTGCTGCTGCGTCATTGAGGATGACTGTGCGCGGGCGCCCGTTGGTGATGAATTTGCCGCTCTTTTTAAACACCATGGTGGTGTCAGATTGCGTGGCGATTTGGAGGACGTTGCCACGCTGCACCTGCGGGTAGTCACTCAATGTGATGTCTCCTGTAGCACCATCGTAATCAAGGCGGCGGCATTTACCCTGCTGGACATCTCCCTGCTCGCTGCGCTTTTCAATCGTGACCATAGGACCTCGGGCGATGGCCTTCTTAATCGGCGGTGCTTCTGACTTCTTCTTGCCATCAATAAGGATGGGATCGTTTGCGACTTTGGGTGCTGGCTTTGGGCCACCTTTTGACTCTTCCTGTTTCACCATGTGGACTTCGAGTTCCTCACACTCGATGTAGAAGTCGGGATGCCGAGCGCGTACGTGGCCGGTGTAAATGAAGACGGAAGTCTTGAGATCAAAAACTGAATTATCGGCTTCGATAATGGCGGTTGGATTCGCGGTATTCGGGTCCACAGCGGTGTTGCCACCAGCGATCGGCGCGAGGGCTAGAGGCTTCGGTCCCTTAGGTGGTTGGTCTTGCACGGCAGGCATAACTACAGGCGCTGGTGTGGGCACGGCGGCGGGAGTGCCGGGCTGTCTCAACAGGCCCTGAGCCTGAGGCAAAATGGACTGGGCGGCGGACTTCACGGCATCCATGGCCTGGGCTTTGAGCTCGGGTGACTGCGCGGCGCTCTGAGCTGCGTCTTTGATGCTTGAGGGAAGGTTTTTCAGCAACTCCTTGGCAGTACTTTTCGCCTGATCAAGCTCACCACTAGTCTGGGCTTCGCGCAGTCTTTGTGCGGCTTGCTGCAATTGCTTTTTTTGATCTGTAGAGGGCGTGCTCAGACGGCTACCTCCCTGCGCATGGACGGACATGATCAGCCCCAGATGGGCGAGTAAAATCAGTGAAAAGGTTTTCATGTCAGTAGGTGTCAGTTGGGTCACTTGTCTGTTTTGCCAGAGAGAGCGCGGGGGTCAAAGATCAAGGTACGCACGCGCCCTTTCATGGAGCCGATGGAGGTGCGCGAATCGAAGACCAGTGAATCCCCAGAAGTCTCGAAATCTGAGCGCCGAACCACACTGCGCTCTCCGCTTCTTAGCACCTGATCGGTCATGTGATGCACGGCACTGCTGAGCTGCACCTGGATGTTTTGCGCCGGTTCTGCCGCATAGATTTCGATGTTCACCTTTCCGGCCTGAAAACGGTCGTCATCAATTCGGGTGAGTGTCTCAGCGCGTAGTTCGGAGGACTTGCGACCTTGCGCATTGAAGGAGGGGATGATGACCCCACGATTGACGAAGCCGGTGGGCACCATTTTACCAAAGGCGTTCATGCCATCTGGCGGCACTGCAGTCTGCGAAAGCAGGACGCCTGCGGTGGTGAGTAAAAGTAAGGTGGTTCGGCCTATCATTTTATGTAGCCTCCTGCACAACGGCATGGATCTTTCTGAGCTGACTGATAACCTGTGCGATCTCGGGAAGCGGCACTTGATTGGGGCCGTCTGAGAAAGCCTTGGCTGGATTCGGGTGCGTCTCCATGAAGACGCCATCACAGCCAGTGGCCACTGCGGCGCGGGCAAGCACTGGCGCGAGTTTGCCATCGCCTCCGGTAGTAGTGCCGAGTCCACCTGGACGCTGAACAGAATGGGTAGCATCAAAGATGACGCGGTAGCCGAGTTCACGCATCCAGTAAAGGGAGCGCATATCAGCGACGAGATTTTGGTAACCAAAAGTCGTGCCGCGCTCGGTGAAGACGAAGTTTTGGCATCCTGTGCTGATGAGCTTCTCAGCAATGTTTTTCACATCCCATGGAGCCATAAACTGGCCTTTCTTGACGTTTACCGCGCGCCCTGTCTCACCAGCGGTGAGGATGAGATCCGTCTGACGGCAGAGGAAAGCTGGGATCTGAAGCAGGTCGATATGTTCAGCGGCGATTTTGGCTTCCTCCGGCGAGTGGACGTCTGTGGTGACTGGCACGCCGAGTTTTCGGCCGATCTTCTCCAGCAGTTTGCAGCCGTCCTTCACTCCCATGCCGCGATATGAGGTGCCAGCGCTGCGGTTAGCCTTGTCATACGAGGCTTTGAAAATCCACTTCAAACGCAGGCTGTTGGCGATGGCTCCGAGGCGCTCGGCCACGTCCCAGATGAAATCCTCACTCTCGATGACACAAGGTCCGAGTATGAACAACGGCTCCGTGCCATCCACTGAGACTGTGCCGACCTTAACCACCGGGAGCGAGAACATACGATGCTGTGAGTTGTATGCACAGACCCCACGTCTGCGCAGAGCCAAACTAGCGAGTCGGATGAAGCCTGACAACCCTCAAGACGCAGGAACTTGAATTTCCTTCAAGCACCCAAGGTGAGGCGGAAATCATCAGGGAGCTTTTACGAATATGACGCTGCCGGAGAGGCGAGGCGTGGTGGTAGCCGGGGTGGTGACGTTTGGTGGCAACTGGTCGATCATGAAGTAGCCGATACCATAGTTCTCAACGACGCGCGGCTGGCCCACAGCGCTGGTGCGCTCACGGACGACAGCACCCAGGTAAGCGACGGTCCGGGGAATCACCAGCGGTGCTAGCGGCAGGCGAGCGAAGCTGTCACTAAGGGTGAAGGCACCGGAGAATGCGCCGGTGGTGAGCACTGGCAGGAACGTCGTGCTGGTGAGGTTACTGGCGGACTTCGCCAAAGGCACTTTCACAACGCTTTTAACATCGATGGTCACAGGGATGTTCGGATTGAGATTGGCAACGATGTCTTTGTTGTAGGAAGCTGGGAAGACGCTGGTGCGGGCAGGCAACACACCATCTTCACTGAAGATGAGTTCGGCATTACTCAATGGATCGGTGGTACGAGGAGTCAGCCCCATAAACACGGTAGGGCCAGTCGTCGGCGGGACGATGTAGCGGCCACCCACGGCAACCAGTGACACAGGCTGAGTCACCGTGGTAGGTGTGACGCCCGTGGCCGTCACTGCGGTGCCGAAACCAGAACGGTAGGCGCGAGACACAGTTGCGGTAACAGCAGCGCTGTTTGGAGGCCGGACATGAGTAACGTCACCGAAGATGTCGTTGTCTGTGCTTGGCGTGTTGGACTCAATCCGCAACTCACCGAGGATCGATCCCTTGATTGCCGTTGTATAAAGAGTCTGGAAGATGAAGAACTCACCGTTCGGACCGATCCAATAAGCACCCGTGAGCGTCTCACCATCTGGCGTGCGCCCAGCAAGGGTAAAGCTGCCAGCCGTGACCACTTTGAAGATACCGAAACCGGAACCCTGTGGCACCTGCGAATTACCAATGAGTGGTGAGCCGCCTGGAAGCATCATGCCAAAGGTGTAGTCGCCAGCATAAGCATCAGCCTTGGCTGAAACATTAGCGACTGCGGTGGCCGCCCAGTTATTGCGCCAACCTTTGAAGGTGGTCATGTTCGTGCCATCACTGATCGTGGCGTCTGCTAGGACGGTGGCAGGAGGTGCCGTGCCGACGCCTACGGTACTGTTGAGCTTGAAGACCAAAGTGAGAGCAGGCAGGGCAGGCACTGTCGTTGTGGCTGGAATCCTGATCGTAGCATTCGTCTGCACGGCACCTGTATCGTCGATTTCTAATGCTGCGCCCGTGAAGGTTCGTGCAGTCGAGCTTCCAAGGGTCACCTTGCCACTGACGGACCCTGTCGCCGTGACGGTCATGTCGAAGCGGCCACCGAGATTGCCATTCAAACCTGCATTGCGGCTAATCGGACCGGCATAGGTTCCTGCGAGTCCAAGAGGGAGAGGCTTGATGATGATGGTGGAAGTGATCTTCTCCACACTTGCACCGACGAGGTTGGTGGCCGTTGTTGAGAAGGGGTAGGTCTTGGCGGTCGTCGGACGACCACTAATAATGCCGGTGATCTTGTCCAATGTCAGTCCGGGTGGCAGAGTCCCCACGACAGCAAAGGAAACTGGCGACCGGTTACGCGCGGGATCAACAACGATCCGCTCGGTGTAATAGCCACCGACAATGCCGTCCTTGAGTGCGATTGCTGTTTGATTGATAGGCACAGCATCATAAACACGAACGTCCTGCAAGCAGCCGGCAACATCGACACCATCGGTGCCTTTGACTTTGCAGATATAGAGGCCGTCATCTCCGATGACCGCGTTGGCGATCTTCAGTGTGCTGGTGACAGTGCCGGTGGACTCCTCCCCGGTGAAGCGGGAGTCAGTCGTCGATACTGCCGTATCCGTGATCAGAGGATCACTATCCACCACTGGTGTGATCACGCGCTTGTACCACTTGTAGAAGACACTCGTCTTCGTGCCGCGCCCGACATTGGCGGTGAGGGTGGTGGTAGCAGCACCAAGTTTTACAGGAACGACGGTGGTTCCGCTGTCCACAACGACGATCTCGGCAGGGCCTGCCAGCAGCTTGGTCGTGGTGGGATTTGAGATTTCACAAGTGTAGGTGCCACCCGATGCCAGGGTGACTGGATTGACAGTGAAGGTTGAACCGGTGGCACCGACCACGTTGACCGCATTGCGCTTCCATTGATAGCGCAGATCAGGCCGCCCACTTGCAGTGACTGACATGGAAAAGGATTCACCCGCAAGCATGGTGCGGTGCGGCATGACAGTGCTGTTAATCACCGGCTTCGAATCAAGAACTGACAGGGAGACCGCGTTACTTTGGACTGCATTGGTGAAGCTCACCAAATTCGGATCATTGACGGGATTGGTAACCTTCACGAAATAAGTGTCCGGCACCGCCAGAATGGCGCTGTTGGTCACGCTGAGTGTCGAGGTTGTCTTGCCCACCAAAGCGGCGCCATTCTTGAACCATTGATAGCGCAGGTCAGCCTCACCTTGAGCCGTGACACTGAAGATGATCGTTTCACCCAGATAAGTGGGGTCGGGATTGCGGGTGCGGGTGGCCACCACATTGGACACCGCGTCACGCACCGTCAGAGTTGCCATGTTGCTGGTGGCGGAACCGCCGGGAGTGGTGAAGCGGCAGATGTAGTCTCCTTGATTCGCTTCTGCGACTTCAACGATAGTGAAGTTGCTGGTGAACTTGTTCTGCGCATTGGCGCTGCCTGTCTCGGTGAAAACCAGGGTTTCCACACTAGCAACGACCTTGTACCAGCGTGCGGTGTAGGGTCCGGGACCTGTCACTCTCGAACTGAAGGTGGTGGAAATTGGTATAACTGGCAGGCTCGGATTCACAAGACGCGAGGTTGGCTGACCTCCCGTTCCACCCACGATGAAATCACCTGCAGGAATGAGCGGCGTGTCATTCACATCCACCAAGACTCCAGCGCTGACAACTTGACCGCCGGCAGTACTAGCGATGAATTTATAGGTGCCTTTCGTGTCGCTGCTGGCAATGAGCGAAATGGTGGAGGTAACTCCGCTACCAACAGGAATAGCATTGATTGGCGTCAGCGTGCTCGATGTGATCAGAGATGGGGACACCGGCACATCGTTGAGCAGCCATTGGACTGTAATTGGCACAGCAGAGGTTGAATCCACCTTGCAGGATAGAGTGATAGTTGCTCCGGGCGGCAAGACGCCAGAAGACGGGGAGCGAGTAGGGCCAGTCGTAATCGTGGGCGGCTGTGGCAGGCTGCCGACAGATTCACTGGTAACCACTAGGAGAACCCCGAGTGTGTTCAGAAGTGTGGTGTCCCAACGGAGATTGCCACCGAGTTCGAAGAGATTCAGGTCAAGGGGGTTGAGGAGCGTGCTAACCTCCAGCCCGGTGCGGATGCCGGCACCTGTATTGATCGCACTGAGCAGCGTGCCTTTGAACAGATGGAAGATGTCACCAGCCTTGGGGGTGTAGCCGTCATTGACCAGTGTGACCTGAGCACCGAGCGCGATATTGATCGTGCCTTGGCCGCCGAGGACACTGGCGTTGCTGGCATTGATCATGTCATGCTGAGATGTCGTCACGAGGTCTTTGAGCGCGCTGGAAAAGGCATCTGTGCCGATGGCGCTGCGCCAGGCTGAATAGGTTGCGTCACCCGTGTCCACGGCACCGGGATTGTTGTAAGTCGGCATGCGCACCTGAAGCAGGGCGGTGGAGCCAGCAGCAAAGAGCGCGGTCCCATTCACATTGAGCGTTCCCAGTGCATTTCCACCCGCATCCCCAGGAGAGACGGTGGCACCAGATTCCGCGGTGAGAGCACCTTGCGCCCAGCCAGTGCCTGCAACTGTGGCACCGCTGTTGACGGTGGTTCCTAGGGCATTGTTGGCACCTGAGTCACCCACGCCATCACGACCGATTTGTAGGACTCCCTGAGACACTGTGGTGGTGCCTGTGTAGTCATTGTCCAAGGTCATTACGCTCCAGCCTGAGCCGGATTTCACGACGCTCAATGAGGCGGAAGCCAGGTGTGTGTTTGTGCCGACATTGAAGAACTGGCTATTGCTCACACCATCTCGGAATTTGGCATCCCAGGCGGCTTCAAAGGTTGCCGGCGTGGTCTGCGCAATGGTCAGGATACCTGCGGTCGTGGAAGCGTTTTCGATGATTTCGGTGCTGCCGTTCGTGCTAGCAGACATGGTCCCTGCATCACCATTGAAGGAGCCATTCCCACCCTGAGTGGTCAGGGAGCCGATCGAAACTGTCTGCCCACCCGCTTGGAGGATGGAGTTAAAGTTCATCACCAAATCATTCGCCGCCGTGAGGGCGAGGTTGTTGCCAAGGCGAAGCACCGTGGTTTTGTCTTGGTCGTAACTGGTGTTGACGCTGAGGTGCACATCTCCCGTCCAAGCGCTATTGTCTCCGTTGAAGACTGAATAACCAGTCATGCGACCGTTGACGTTGTCGTTGGCACCACCGCCCTCAGTGGCCTGGATAACAAGGTTACCACTTGTGGTCAGACCATCTTTGAATCTGCCGTTGAAATTGAGAATCGCCTGCTCACCACCGCTGGAGATGCCACCGTCCTGAAGGAGGAGAATCAAGTTGTCGTTTAGGGTGATGTTTCCATCATAGGAGATCTTGTTGCCATTGGCGACGTTGTCGATGCCCAAGCGCTTGGTCTGGGTTGGGTTATAGACGACACTGATGTCGTGCTTCACTTCGAAGGCCCAATTTTGAATGCTATCAGGATTCTGGATCAGGAGCTGCGCGGTGCCTTGGCGCTCGGCATCACCGAGAGTGATGGTTTTGCCGGAAGCATAACCGCTACCCAGCATGTCTGCGGCACTGATGGCATAGACCGTGCCCTGCTTGATGGCCAGATTGCCTTTCCAATCTGGGATGTTGCCACGGAACTCCATCTGACCCTGGCCATCCTTGATGATGTCCCCAGCGCCAGTGACATAACCGGCGTTTAGTGCGAAGCGGATATTGCTGGCAAACCCGACATCAAAGGTGGTATTGCCCGCGATATTGGTCACACCGTTGAGGTTCAGCGGGCGGCGGTTGCCGAGATTGATCTGGGTATCGAGAGTGTTTGCCGTGGCGTTGTTGGCGTTGATATCGATCAGACCCGAGTAAGTAAAGGTGTTACCACCTTCGAAGGTCATGAATTCTTCGATGTTCCAATCAACACCTGCGTTGTTTGCGGCACCTAGGAAAGCTTGGAAATTGGTTCCCTGACGGAAGATCGTGCCATCAGCCCATGAACGGTTCGTGCCGAGGATGGAAAGAGTGCCCGCATTGGCATCTCCGACATCTGCCATGACAGCGAGTGACCCCTGGCGAATGTCTAGCAGCCCCTGGAAGCCGCTATTGCTCCCAGTACCAGAGCCATTGAGAGTCAGCGTGCCTGCGCCAGTCTTGATCAAATCGCCACGGAAGGCATCTTCCGAAACGATCTGGGCCTGGGTGCCATTCACGCCAGTGCCAACATGCAGATTGCCATCTGGATTTGTGACTTCAATGACGCCACCACTGCCTTGGAGAGTGATGCCACGATTGCCGAGGGATGAGACGCCGCCAGTCCAGCGTAGCGTGCCGCCGTTTATGGTGAGCTGAGTATTGGTCGCTGCTGCCGGATAAGCACCGAGAGCCGAAGCCGAGTTGATTTCCAACACGCTGCCATTGATGAAAGTGCGGCCCGTGTAAGTATTCGTGGCATTAAAGCGCACTGTACCCGTGGTGTTGAATTCGCTCGCATTGGTGGTGGAGGGGCCTGCAATCGTTACCGCACCAACACCTGTCACTGGCACATCGACATTCAGATTACCCTGACCGTATTGATGGACGAGAAGTTCAGACACCCCGACGAGTAGAGGCATGAGCACGCCTGGATCGGAACTGATGGTTGGCTTGGCAGAGAGTGTGACCGAGGTAGGAGTCACCGCTGTAATGAAGGTGCCGACAGGAATAACCACGAAAGGCAGAATGACTCTGGCTGTAGCACCTGAGCCACCACCGCCGCTAAACGCGATGTTAGGCTCAGCCGTGTAAGCACTGCCAGAGGCGGTCACGAACACAGCGGAAACCACGAACTTAGTGGCATTGCCAGTGCCCGTAGGATTTGTGCCGGAGGCCGTTTCGACACCGCCGCTAAAGAAGATTGCGGGAGCCGAGCTGTAGCCTCTCCCCGGATTGGTAACGGTAATGCCTGAAACAACGCCGCCAGTGAGCACGGCCGTCGCTGTAGCGCCTGCGCCACCACCTCCGGTGATATTCACTGTAGGCTCGGTCGAGTAAGTCGTGGTGCCACCATTGATGGTGAAGCTTGCCGGACTCACCCCGAGCAGGGCCGTTCCAGCAGCACCGCTGCCCACAGTATTGCTGCTGCTGATAGACACTGATGGAACCGAAGTGTAATTCGCGCCGCCTACGGTGACTTTGACAGCGGTCACATTTTGGATGCCTCGCACATTCATCCCCGGTAGAAGACCCTTGGTCCGCTGCATACCAGTGATCGTCAGATTGGCAGGAGCCACGACATTATCTCCGTCTGTGATCCCAGCAAGCTGGTTGATGGTGACGGTACTCGTTGCGGTTGCAGTTGCATTGTTGGTGAGCGTCACCGTCGAGCCGCTGATGGCTGAAATGGTGGTGCCGGCAGGAATACCCGCTCCTGAAATGAGCATGCCAATGCTCATACCAGCTGTCGCACTCACATTCGTGAGGACACGATTAGCATTGGTGGTGTCGGCTGTGGCCGTGAAGTTGAAGCCCACCGAATTGTCTGGGGCGGTGCTACCAAAAATCAACGGCACTCGCGCTGCGGTGAACGCGGGTTTGGAAGATAGGGTAACCGAATTGCTGGTCATTTGTGCGGCGGTCGCCCCAGCCTGAACTAAAGCAGCAGGCACCACGGCTCTGGCCACTGCACCCGAACCGCCACCACCCACGAGGGCAACCGTAGGTTCGGAGGTAAAACCGGTTCCAGATGAGGTGACGGTGATGGAGGTCACTATCCCTCCGCCGACTGTAGCCGTCGCCGAGGCTCCCGTGCCACCGCCACCAGTAATGGTCACTGCAGGTGGCGAAGTGTAGCCGGTGCCGTCGTTAGTGATCACGATCGAGGTGACATTCTGAATACCACGCACCGCCATACCGGGATCAATGCCCGCCGTCGTCAGCATGTTGCTGATGACGAAGCTGTCTTTATTCAGGTCACCGTGGTGGAGGCTCACGCTGAGCGTGAGATTTGAGCCACTGCTCGTGACCGGATTGGAAAGCGTCACGGCAGCTCCGGCGACAGTGGCGACCGTGGTGCCATCTGGAATTCCAGCCCCTGTCACGAGCATCCCTGGGATCAGAGGTGTCGTCGAAGAGACGTTGGTAAGCGTTCTCTGGCCGTTTGTAAGGCTTGCGGTGATAGGGATGTTATGATTGGTCTGGACCGAGGCATTAAAGATATTAATGGAGCCATTCGAGATGGTCTTATTTGAAACACCCGTGTTTGAAGACACCAAGATGGCTCCACCGAGTTCGGCACCCATGATCGACAGAACCTGACCACCGAGATTGACCAGACTATCCGCCATGGCATCAAAGCGCAGTGAATTGGGTGCCAGACCTCCTGCGGGACTAGCCGCCAGAGTGCCAAAGAAGCCAACGCCACCATTTTCCGAGATGTCCTGATGGCCACCCCACAAAGACACATTGTTTTGGAACTCCGCCACAACACGGGTGTAGGGATCAATACCGTTGGCAGCATTCACGACCGCAAAGTCAGAAGCCCGTCCGCGCTGAGCACCGTAGGTGGCCCATGGGATCAATTGCGTCTTCACCAAGTCCGAGGTGAGACCTGCCACTAGATTGATGGCAGCGACACCGCCTGCCGACTGATTCTCCACGAAGTTTGCCGTGGCACCTGCACTACGAATTAGAATTCCATTGGTTCCACTCGTGTTTCCGAGCGTAACGGTCAGATTCTGGGGTGCGATCGTTTCCGCCGCGATCTCAGAGCCACCAGCAGAGAATGTCAGGGTTCTGACCGCAGCGGTATCCGTGCTATAGCTGGCAGTAAAGGCGGCATCCGATCTGCCTCTGGAAACCAGACTACCACCACGGAAAGTGAAGTTTCCAGTTGTGCCGAAACGGGTGCCGTTTAGTCCGCTATGATCGATGATCATGGTGCCGCCGCCGAGCTCAAAGGAAAGCGTATCACTAGCACTATTTAATAGGGTATTTTGAAGCACCACCGTGCCCCGTCCAACCTTTTGGACCGCCTGGTTACCATTCAGGCGCATGTTCAGATTCACTGTGCCGCCGCCCATGGAGTAAAGGCGCACGGCCTTGTCCAAACTGAGACTGCCGGTGCCATCACCAAAGGTGACTGTGCCAGTTTCATTAATGCCACCGACATAGGTGGTGTTGCCACCTGAGACGCGCCAGCTTGCCATGTTGAAGAACTGACCAGCGACGCCTGTAGAGCCGGATTGACCCAAGAAAAGGGCGGTGTTACCACCACCACTGCCGATGGTGAATCCATGCATGGTGGCATTACCATTGTTTCCATTATTGGTGCTGTTGAAAACGGCATTGGAGTCCCTGTTGGCGATCCGACTCAGGGCCGTCGTCGTCCAGAATCCAGTCCCCTCATTAGCGAGATCCGCAGGGTTGTAGCTGATGGTCAGCACGCCAGCATCTAGCAGCAAGCGACCCGCCGCTGCCGTCTGCTGCTCCATGGTGAAGTTGAGGTCACTATTCCCAGTGATCTGGAAGCGGAGAACCTCATTCTCATTGGTGACAACCGCCGGAGTGGCTCCCTGTGTGATGGAAGAACCCGATTGCAAAGTCGCGACAGAACCCGACACCGGGGTGGCCACGCCACCAACTCCCTTATCCCCAAGACGGCCACGAAGGATGATCTGACCATTGCTCGATCCATTGGTGGTTATAATGCGCGAATCGATGGCCGACACATCATTGCTGATGGCGGTGTTTGCGCCGTAAATGTCGCCATTGATGATGAGTGTCGAGTTAGCACCGCTGGCATTAACACGAGGCGTGAAGATCGTCTGGCCTGCCACATCGACATTGTCCACGGTGATGTCACCAAAGTAACTGGTGAGATCATTCTGAGCTTGGAGGACGGTCTGGTCACCCTGGAGGACTCCCACAAAGATATCCTCAGGAAAAGCAGCCGAACCAAGGATGATACCGCTGCTGGTGAGCAAGTTTCCATTACCTTCGACTTTGTAACCATTGCCGGGGCCACCTGCACCACCCGACATACGTCCGTTGCGGATGAGGAGATTGCCATCCGACACGGTCGAGAGTCCTGAGTAAGTGTTCATGCCGTCGAGCACGACCTGTGAGAACCCAGTCTTCAAAAGACCACCCGAGCCGGCGATGTTGGATCGGATCTGGAGATTCCCCTGCTGCACGGAACCATCCGTGAGGCGCACAAAGCCATTCTGATTGTTAATGATCGCCTCTCGGGCACCAAAGTCGAGTGTGCCACCCTGGATGAAAGTGTCAGCAAATGGGTTCGCATTGTTACTCGTGGTGCTATTACCCACCGTGAAGAAGGCGCTGCTGATCATGCCTGAGGCGATGCCTAGCGTGCCGTCCACAATCAGAGTCGGTGTGTAAGGTGCGTTATAGCTCGTGAGCGTGGTGCCGTTGTTGATGCTGCCGACTGAGCCGTTGTTATCTGCCGTGGGACCGAAGCGGAGGGAGTTGATGCTCATGTCCTGCCTGACGATGCTGCTGGTATCGTTGAGGTTAACGTTCTGCCCAGCGGCACCGCTTGTGGGATCCATGACTCCGTTCGCCGGAGTGAAATACTCGGAATCATCCAGCGGGCGGAGGAAACCACCGTCCAGCGTCATGAAGTGATTGCCGGAAAGGAACTGCTGATTGCGCCCCTGATTGTAGAGATCAGAAACGTTGGCGTTGTTGTAGCCAAGTTCACGCATGTCTTCGAGGTAACCGTGAGGGATGATGCCACCGAGAATACCGATGGTTATCGCCCGGTTCGTCACGCCCGTGCCAGAACCACTCTGATCAAGACCGACGGCACTGGTCAGGGCCACACGAACACTGTCGGTGGCACCTGTGGGGACTGCACTGCCGAAGGTGGAGGTGGCATCCAAGTTATTGATGCGCAGGACCGCTCCAGCATTGCGTGAGATTTTACCGATGGTCAGAGTCATCGCTTGGAGTTGCCCATCCGCAGGCCAGAGGTCGAGGATATTGGTTCCGGACTTGATGGCGAGCACCGCATTGTTCGCTGTGGCTAGGTTTTCGTTATTGGCTGCTCCACCGCCTTGAATGCGTAGCCAACCATGTTCAAAATTGATATTGGCACCATCGTTGATGCGGTCATCGTTGTTACCACCGGCAGTAGCAGAAGTGAGGTCAAGGCGGCTGGTGTTATCCAGCGTCAACATTCCACGGCGCTGGAGAGTGACGTCACTGGTTCCAGAGAGACGGGAATTACTACCAGCGAGGGTCAAGCCATACTCAGCCCAACCTTCAGCATCGCCAAAGGTGTTATAGACCACTCCATTCACAGTCACCTGGTTGCTCTGCCAGCCGACGGCTGCTGTGCCAAAGCGCAGGACATTCACACCACCCGTGAAGGTGTTGTTATTGGTCAGGCGGAGTTCACGGAAACCAGTCTTGGTGAAGCCACCCGCACCAGTGATCTGGCCACCCACGATCAGCTTCGTGGCGATTTCACCCGTCAAGTTACCCTGAGCCGTCACGCTATTGGCAGAGGCAGACGCATCATTGTGAATGACGTTGCGGCTGGCATCGCCACTGAGCGTCAATGTGCCGTCGAGATAAGTGCGCGGATTCGGGATCGTGTCAGTGCCCGTGTCGATGTAGTTGTAACCTCCAGATGCAGCAGCCGTGACACCATTCATGGCGATGTTCACCGTGTGGTGTGTATCCCAGTTACGGAAGAGATTCAGCCTGGCTCCCACGTTCGGACCCACGCCAAGAGTAGCCGCAGTGGTCTGATCTGCCAAAGTCGGGCCAGCGTAGGCGATCTCAATGCCACCTGTCACATTAGCTGGGGTGATCCCCGTCCACAGGCTGCTTGCATTGACTGGGACATCCATTTCCAGGCGCAGGATGCCTTCCTTCAAATTGATCTTACTGAGAGCTGACGTGAAGGTCGGCTGATGCAGCACAACTGCCTGACTGCCCACGATGGTCAATTCATTACCACCACCCGCCAGAGTGGCATTGTTGCGGGTAAAGTTACCGTCGAGCACGGAGCCATTGTTCAGATTGCTGTCAAAGGGGCTGAGATCAAGGCGTGATGCATTCGCAAAGCCACCACCGCTGAGTGTGGTGTTTCCAGTCATCACCAAGTGGGAGATCTGCCCTGTGCCCGATGTATTGCGGAGCGCACCAGTATTATTCAGCCCGGCACCAGTGACGCTAAAGATCTCACGCATGGCTGAGGAGTCATCACCGTAATTGAGCGACTGACCGCGCAGATCAACGGTGGCACCCAAGGCGACGATGGTTTCGTTGCCGACGCCCGTGGCACCCAGGGCGCGCGGATTACCGACACGTAGCTCACCAGCATTGACCAAAACCTGCCCCACGAGAGAGGCACCCGTGTTGGCGACAGTGAACCCATCCAGTACGTTGGTGAACTGGCTAGCACTGAGCTGCAGGACGCCGTTGCCTGTTTTGGTAAAGCCATTGCCAGCGTAAATGATGCCACTGATGTTCAGACCCAGCGCACCTGCCACTGCGGGTGCAGGAATGTTGATGGTGAAGCCACCAGCACCGGCGTTCGTAAAAGTCTGTTTGCCATTCATGACCGCCACCGCCGCCGGCAGAGTCGTCAGTGTGGATCCTTGATTGAAGGTGACCAGCTCTGGAATGGTGACGCTGGTGTCGATTTGAAGAGTGCCGGTGCTATTAATCGTCGTGATGCCGCGACTCGAGCCGAGGGCGTTGGCAGCCGCCGCGCGGACCCTGCCGCCACTGACGGTCAAGTCTCCGATCCAGTTGGCGTTGTCATCGTCGAGAATGATCGCTGACGTGTTGGTCGGGGCGAGATTGAGCAGGCCAGAACCGGTGAAAGCACCAGGATTGTAGGCGGTGGCTGCATTCAGCACGTTCAACCTCAATTCCGTTCCAAGACTGCTGCTAATCGGCGCAGCAAGACCGGAAAGCAGGGCTGCCGCCGAACCCGCGGTGCCATCACCCACCTGAATCATGCCCTGCTGGAGACTGACGCGACCCGTGAAGGCATTGGCACCCGTTAACACAAGTGGACCATTGCCTGTCTTAGTGATTCCCTGTGCAGCGGTATTGTTCTGGATGACCGAAGAGACGGTCAGCGCATTCGAGCTATAGGTGTGGAAGATCGTGTCCAAACCAGCCGTTCCCAAAGAGCGCTGAATAATGCCGCCTGAGATGCTAGCAGCGCCGGAACCCGGCGTGGTTAGGACCCCGCCCTGTTCCAGTGAAAGAGCAAATCCAGCCAAACTAAGATCCGTTGCCGTTGCCGAATTAAACCGAAGTGTCTGAGAAGTGGTGGCCGCAGCCCGTGCGCTAGAAACTAAAACATCCGTGTTAATTCCCGCGCCAAACGTGGTCGCAGTCGTGTTGTTATTGTAAGCATTGGCCAGGGCAGCATTGATCTGCCCCGTTCTCGCCACTGTTCCATTCATGCCATTAGCGGTAAAATTGATGGCCGCGCCGCCAAGTGCGGTGGCCACCTGGAAGTCAATCGTTGTGGCATTCACCACAAAATAATCAGTGGCTACGGCCAGCCCAGTAGGGGCATTTAAGGTGAAGCGCACAAGCTGCCCGTTCTGCAAATTCGGAATGGTGATGCGATCCGTGGTTGAGTCGGAGGCGACGGCACCAGCAGTGCCTAGGATCGTATTGCTAGCCGAATTGCTAATGACAGTCCCCGTGTTGCCATTGGCAGTAATATCAATGACCGCACCGCCAAGTGTCGCAGAAACTTGGAAGGTTGTTGCTGTGGCTCCGACGACAAAATAATCAACGTTTGTGGTCAGACCTGCGGGCGCTCCAGTCAAGAAGCGGATGTTCGATCCATTAGCCATATTTGAAAGGGTGATGGTATTACCGACATCCGTCGAAACTACAGCACCAGCAGTGCCCAGAACGGTATTGTCAACGCGCTGTGCCCACCCGGCTCCACCCACGGTGGCATAACCACCATGAATGACATTCACGCCAGTGCCGACATTGGCAGTGGTTGTGTAGGCGAGACCACCAACGGCAAAATCAAGAGTGCCCTGGTCGATCACCGCTCCAGCCACCAAACGGCCAATGGCACCAAGCTGAAGACTGGCAGTGCTTCCGCCCACTCGGCTGATTTTGTTAGCCCCCTGACTGATGGTCAGACCCGTCATGATCTCGACGTGACTGCCACCGCTCAGCTCCAATTGGGCACCGGACATGCCAGCCTGGTAGCTGAGGTTCGACACATCGGCATCCGCGCCCAGTAAAGTGACAATGCCGTTGTCTCTCCAACCCAGTTCCAAAGCGGCAGCATCAGGGAGCTTGGAGGTGTTGCTGGCTCCGTAATCAAGGCGGAGGGTGCCGCCCATCGCCGAGGTGATGCCAGTGTATGTATTAGCACCGCTAAAAATCTTGGTGCCACCATCCGCGACGTAAAAACGACCTGTGCCCAGGGCACCGCTGATGACACCGCCAAAGTTCAGACTGCTTCCAGAAGAGGCACCGGTACGGAAGTCTGCATTCGTTCCGGCTATGGCAACTCCGCCAGTCACGTTATTGACCCCACTGTCGGTTGTCAAAGCCCCCTGCGAGGTCAAATTAGTGATGTTATTAGCGACTGTGCCAGCATTGCGGAGCAAGAGTCCAGTGCCCGCACCACCATTGATGGTGACGAGTCCGCTGCCCAACGCCGTACCGCTGGTGATGGCGAGCGTGCCGGCCGTGATGCTGGTGCCGCCGGTGAAGCTGTTGGCAGGATTGCTGACGATCCACATGCCAGCTTCAATCTTGGAAAGAGAGGTGGCGCCCGTGCCATTGTTGGTGAGCTGCGGGGCAAACAGGTTGTTGGCAATCGTGGCGCCGCGCAGCACCAGAGTTTGCGTGCTGTCGGCGGCTCCAGAGAAGGCGATGGCACCAGGATTGGTGAATTCGATCTTTGGGGCCATCGTTCCGATCACAGTGCCGTCCGCCCAAATGTTCGCCGCACTGGTCCCCGACCCCATGGTGAAAAGGCGGCTCGTCGCCTGATCAGTAAAGCCCAGATAGCGCAGGCCACCTGCACCCGTGTTGGTGTTGATGACCAGATTCGAAGCATCATTGGCGGCGTTTCCAAGGCTGCTGGCTCCGTTCGCCAGATGATAGACGTCAAAGCGGTTGCCCACAAAGTTGACGCCATTGGTCGTGATCGTCGTTGGGCCTGTATAGGTGTTCTTATTGGTGAAGGTGGAAACACGAGCATTAGCGTCATTATTCGTGCGGGTGATGCCAGCGCCACCAGTAATGACACCCGAGAAGGTCTGGGCGGCATTTCGGACGGTCAGCAAACCCGCATCAAGTGTGGCGAAGCTGCCGATGGAGCCGGCAAGGCCGCCGATGGTCTCACTGGTGCGGATGCGAAGGGTGGCACCACCGACGGAACTACCATCAGAGCCTGCGTTGGAGACATTCACGGTTGCGTCATCGCCGATTGAGCTGCCGCCGGCCATGTCTAGGAAACCTCGGCTGACGGTGACCGTTCCGGTCATGCTGTTACTCGTGTTACTGAGTATCCATTTACCTGCGCCTTCTTTGCTAACACCGACAGTAGCGCCGTTGCCGTTGGAGATGCTGCCGTTAATGGTGTTGTTTCCCAGATTATCGCCGTCCAGCACCCAGTTACGAGCGCCTGCGATTGCGATGCTGCTGTCCAAAGCTCCAGAAATAGCGTTAAACGCGCTAGCAACCAAAGCACCGTTGATCACGAGCACCTTGGTGCCAGCGTTGATGATCTCACCATTCCCTGGATTCGTGCCGTTGTTAAAGCTCTGGGTGAAAGTGATGTTGCTGCCTAAAGTCAGGGTGCCCGCGATTGGATCTTTGAAGACCAGAGAACCACTAGAGGTAGCTCCGCCAGCACCGCCAAGGTTGTCACCATTACCAAAGATGTCATAGCGGCGACCATCAAAGTTAGCTGTTCCCAAATCGAAAACTCGATTCGCAGCTAGGTTGCCCAAAATGCCCGTGATTTCAGTGCCTACGCCTAGGTTTCCAGAAAGCTCAAGTGTGCCGACTCCCACAGAAACGTTGCCACTGAAATTGTTGTTGGTATTCGTGAGCACCCAGCGCCCAGCACCATACTGGTCGTTGTTGCCTACGTTCGGGTTCACACTCAGGCTCAGAACTGCATCCTTTTGATCGAGCATTCCGTTGATCGTATTAGCTCCGGTGTTCTGCCCGTGAAGAATCAGCGTCTTATTACCCTGGTTGGTAATAGAGATCTTGCAGTTGTTTGCAGCAGTTCTGCTGGAGTCTGAGCCGATCACCAGCGGACCGACGGCATTAGCACCAATACGAATCGTGCCAGCGAAGGTGACCTCCTCAAAAGTCACCTTGGACAGCGCAGGTGTGCCGCCCACAATCGGCAAGGTCAGGGTCACGGTGTTTGATCCCGTATTGATCGCGGCGATTCGCGTGCCCTTAGCGATGCCGGGGCCGCTCACGGCCATGTTATCAACCAACCCGCCCACATCATCCAGCGTGATTTCGGAACCTCCGCCGCTAGCCGGAGCGCTTGTTTGCTTACTCTCAAACGCACTGCTATTGCTCAAATTAATGTCCTTATTCGTCACATGCGGAGTGGGGCTATTTAGCGAGAGACTGCGATTCACGAACTCGAGCCGAGTTTCCTGAGGGGCCGCACCAAGAATGCCAGAGATACCGAGATTGATTGTCTTGGCCGCATCTAAACCGCTAGCAATAGCCAAGTCTGAAACACGGACGGTAGTGACTTGACTCGTGCTGCCAATGATAGGGCTGGCGGACAGCGAACTTGGCCCGAACAAACCATGCCAAGCGGCACCGCCGATAGCATTGAAATGAACGGTGCCATCTCCAGAAAAACCACCGTTATAGACTTGGTTGGCATTGTCATCAATGATAAGCGTGACGCCCGAAGGCACCTGAATGTCTGAGCCTTTTTGTGTGGCAAAAAAGCCAGCCGTTTCATTGTAATCAAAGCGAATCGCCGCGCCGCGAAGCAAATACATGTCGATGTCATCATTCACACCATCCGGTGCTTGAGTGGTGGTTGAGGGGTCTTCCTCATTGCTCACCACAAGTGTCCCGCGCTGAATGTAAACGTTGTTTAAACGATTGGTGCCGCCTGTGTTCGCGAAGTTTTGCGCCTCCTTGAGTGTCGTCTCGCCAGTGTTATTGAAGATGTAGTTAGCCGTCGAGTTATCGCTGTTATTACCTAGCATTCGGCCCCAGATGATATTGCTGGCACTACCCGCAAATTCGAAAATCGAGTTACTGACCGGTTGGAAGTTGAGCCGTTTGCCGGGTCCAGTCACAATGTTTCCGCTGATCGTGAGCTTGCCACCCGTCTCTGTTTGCAGGAAAGCGCGCTGCGTTTTGGGGTCGCGTCCGGCGCTGTTGTGGTCACCTGCCACGATCTCCCCGGAGAGATTCAATGATCCAAGGCCGTGACGGATCAGAAGCGCATTTCTAACCGTGCCAGGTGTGGCGTTCCATGGATTGATGTTGATGGTGTTGTTCACCGTCTCATTGCCCAATGAATGGAATCGCATGATGGACTGGCCGCCTGTAGAAGACTGAATCACCACCCTACCCGTACCAAGCTTTCCACTGTACGTGTCATTAGCGACCCGAAGCTCAGCGTTCGCGTCCAAAGTGGCACCATCGAAAATTCCTTCCACCTGGGAGCCATTCCCACCAACCAGCGTGGGACCCGTGTAGGTGTTGTTGCCCGTTAGGTAAGTGGTGCTTCGATTCAAGGTCAGACCACCTGTGCCACTGATGTTTGACCCCAAGACAAAGTGCGCATCATTGACGTTAACCGTGACTTTACGCGAAGTGCTGATCGGAGCACGCCCAATGGAGCCGACAGCCGCTGCAAGCAGCGGGTTACCACCAATGTGAATATTAGCCGTGGAGGTCACCGAGCCGAGTTGGTTATTTGTGTTGTTGAAAATCACAAAACCAGAGCCACCTAGGGTCAAATCAGACCCAGGACTCACGATCACAAGTCCAGCCAGACGGGTCTGAGTCCCAGCATCCGTTGAATTGATGGAACTGTTCGATCCGAGCAATAATGTTCCGTTCAGAGTAGCTCCGACATCAATGCCAGAAAGTATGCCCCCACGCAGGAAAATGGACTCTGAGGACGTCAGACCTGTTCCGCCGATCTCAAGCGTTGCTAGTGGAGCAACTGAAGTGAGACCATCCGTCGAACCAAGAGAGAGTGGCTGAGTCGCGCGCAGTTTTCCGCTCAGAACATAAGTAGCACCCGCATAGCTGCTGTTGGCGCCGCCCAATGTTTCTGTGGCACCGCCCATGACCTGAACAGCCCCAGTCCCAACAAGATCACCGATGGCAGTCGGCGTACCAGAACCGTGATTGAGAACCAAGTAGCCATTGTTAGTTATACTCTGACCACCCGTGCCTAGACTACCTAAGACACTATTACCATCTCCGAGCTGCAGCACACCCGCAAAAATATTGGTGAGTCCCTGATACGTGTTCTGCTGGGTCAGGATGACGCGCCCCTGACCTGTTTTAGAAAAGCTCAGAGTTGGGTTGGATACCGCATTTGGGTCATCGGTAATCGAAGCATCAATGATGAGACTGCCACGAGTGTTATGCTGGTGCAGAATGAGCTCGTTCGCCACGATCTCACCTGAGCCGCCGGTGATGCCAACCCCATCACTATAACCATCAGCATCACCATCATCGGTAAGCCTGACATCGATAGCGCCCATGTTTTTCGTGACCAATAACCCGCCCGAGTCAATCCGGCGCGGATCTCCTGTGCCGCTCAGGAGCACTACTCTCTCACCAGATTCTGGTGCTGTATTGAAGCGCAAGGACCCCACGTCGTCCGACAATGGAAAGTTACTGCGCACATCAAAATTGACCGTGCTGCTGATATTCGGCAGATCGATTTCGTAATCTGAGTCCGCCAAACCTACAATGGTAAGGCTGTTGCCTCTAGGAACCGCCCAAGTAGTGATATCTGCGGCGGCACCAAAAGTGGCGTAGCCGCCGAGCGTATTGAGCCCCACTTCCTCTGGATTTCCGATCGTGACGTTGGCACCACGAACTTCCAGCATACCACCTAGCTGCCGAGTCATGGATCCCAGACCAAGTCTGGCTGCCGAGGATGATCCTGAGATGATTGTAGCCCCCGAAGCGAGGGTGCTCGATGCCACCAACTCCGTGATGGCAGAAGTGCCCCCCTGAATGCGAATGCTACCGCCCGCCATTCGGAAGGCCCCTGGGATGATGTTGTTCACTCCCGCACCCGAGTAGTCCAAAGTCAGATTGGCGGCGTCTTTCAGCGTCGTTAGGCCAGTGTAGCCTTGGTTTGAAGTGATAATCATCCGAGCACGCCGGGCAAGCGTCAAATTACCTGGTCCAGAGGAAGTACCCGACCAAACGCTCGAGGCCAATGAACCTTGGGGCGCGGAAGTGACGGTCAGCGTGGGACTCAAAGCGTCGAACACGAGATTACCGGCACCCTTGAGGGAACCGATGGTGTCTAAAAACTTGACCTTCAGTGTAGCGCCAGAGGCCACACTGGTGTGGACGACGTCGCCGATGCTCCCATTCACACCAGCTAGGATAACCAAACCCCCGTTCACATTGAAGCTGCCTGTATGGCTGTTGTTGTTGTTGAGCGTGGAAGGAGGAGCGGCGGAACTGCCCTGAATTTCCCATCCCAGAGTATGGGTGGCATTCACGTTGATAGTCCCACGACCAAGCAAGATCCCATCAAAATATCCATTCAAGAAATTCGAGGGCGTATTGACGTTGATGGTGCCTCCGCCCATGTTGAGAATCCTCGTTCCGTTGATGTTACCGGTGTAGAGAGCTTTGACTGTTTGAGTGGAGCCATTGAGATCAAACTGGACGTTGCCATTAAGGCCTGTATCATTTGAAATCAGCCCGAGAGCGGAAGATGCCGAAAGCTGACCGAAACCGCCAGCAGTCGGAGTGCCCACTCCAGAACTAGCGCTGTAAACACCGATGCGCATGGTGCTGGTCGTGCCGGCTGCCACACTCTTCACCTCAGTGTTACCACTATTGGAATTCACACCCAAGATTTCCAACGTGTTGTTGCCTGTCTTTCTGAGTGCTCCAGTTCCTGTCAGATTACTACCGATTGAGAAAACCGATCCAGCCGTGCTATTGGCGATCGTCAGGACGCTGGTTCCAATCTGGATTTCAGAAGCGCCAACAGCGATGTAGTTTCCCAAAATGGCACCTCGCAGGCCATTGGGGAAGGCGCCTATTGCTCCATGCCCGCCACCAGAAATGGAATTCAGTATTTCCCCGTCAGTATCGGAGGTATTTAAAGTGAGCTTGGCCCCAGCCTGATTGCTCAGCGCAGCATTCACGCTGGGGCTTAATCCCACGCTACCAGCCACCAGCATCTCTCCCTGGTCCACACGCGCCGCGCCATCAAAAGTCTGTGCATCGGAGTTGTTCCAAGTGAATTGGCCTGAACCCTCCTTGATGAGCCAACTCCCAAGGCCACCCCGGATATTGCCGTTATAAACCGTGCTCTGGTTGTTTCCACCCATAGCGAGCGCTCCTGCGCTGGTGATACCCGTGATATTAACCGTCGCGGTGGAACTACCGCCCGAGAGGCTACCAATCTTCTCATAGGGCAGCAAATTGACGATATTGGACGCCAGATTCAAAGTCGGCGCACCCAATGCACCAAGCACCACGGAAGCGGAGTTTCCAATCGTGTCCTGGATGTAGTTACGCCCGCCCTGACTAAAGCCTCCGGCGATGAGAAGACCATCATTGATGGTCACGGTCCCAGTCAGATCGCTATTACCGCCAAGGAGCACCGCGCCAGCACCGTTCTTGGTCCAGTTACCAGCCCCAGTGAAAGCTGCCACTTTGTCAACGGAAGCGAAGACCAAATTGCTCGTCTCCGAGCGGAGGGGTGTCGCATTTAGGAGCACCTGATTTTGATTCAGAATTTGCACAATGAACGTGCCAGCAGGGAGCACCTGATTAAATGTGTCCTCGCCAGAAACAGCCATACCAACGATGAGACCCTGAGTTCCACCAGGAACTGCCACGGCACGCGTCAGGGTGCTCGACTTAGCACTGCGTGTATCTGTCGCCACAACTGTATGATTGGTGGTCAAAGTGGCACCAGAAGCTAAAGTGATCACTGAATTCCTTGTCGCTGTGAGACGATTGATCGAGTCAGAAGTATTGACCACCAACCCACCGCCTGTAAGAGCCACATTTACGCCATCCGCTAGAGTATTACCACCCGTCGTGTTCAACACAACACTACCGCCAGCCACGGTCAGTGCCCCGGTAAAGGTGTTGCCGCCCGTTAGTGTCATGGTGCCGTTACCGATCTTGGTTACTGAACCACCACCACTGAGAACACCGCCAAAGCTAGAACTGGAGGCATTGCGGCCTGTGGTTAGCACCCCGGATCCCAGAGACACGCCACCAAGACCAGCTAGCGAGCCAATCGTTTCGGCCTTGCCGTTCAAATCCAATGTAGCTCCAGAGGCCAAGCTGACGGCAGAGCGGTCAGGTAGCACTTCGACGACGGCTCCGCCAGCGATCTGAACCGAGCCACCATTGATGGTCGTGTTACCATTGTATGCGTTACCGCCGGACAGCACCCAGGTTGAGTAGCCGTTCTTTTCCACACTTCCGATCCCTGTGGCAATTCCGCCCATGCTGATAACGCCATCCATTGTCAGCGTACCCGTGTCTGTAAAATTCATCATTGAGTTGCCAACTCCCGCGCCAAAGAGAAGCTGAGTTCTACCGCTAGAGACAAACGAAGGGATCGTATGATCGTTGCCATTGCCAAGCTGCAAGGCAGCACCTTCTCCAGTCAGACTGATGTTCAAAGAGCTTGGCACAACACTCCCTGGATTCATGAAAATACCACCCGTGCCATTGACCGTAAAATTAGGGTTCGTTGTTTTAATGACCGAACGCAGCGTGCCGTTTGTGGCCGTGATCGCACTCACGGTTAACTCATTTGCCTGAAGGAGACCGGCACTGACATTGACTGTTCCGCTGAAAGCACTGTTATTGCCAGTGAGTAGGAGTGAGGAACCAGCGCTGTTTTGAACCAGCCCAGTCACATTGGAACCGATGTTTCCGCTGACGGTCACACTCCCAGTGCCAGTACCGCTGTTGGTAATGAGTCCTGTAGGATTCATTAAGGGAGCTGACACCGTAAACGCATTCGTGTTGTTCGCGTTGAATGTGACGTTACCGACATTCAGGACGTTTCCGCTCACCGTGAAGGCTCCAGTACCAGCATTGCTGAAGGTTAAGCTGCCTGTATTGGTGTAAGTGCCACTCATCGCTGCAGCGGCTCCAGTCAGGGTGAAGGCACCAGACAAATTTCCTGCCAAGTGGCCGGTGCTGGCAGCGATATTCGTCGCGGTAAGAGTTGAAGCAGTGACGCTCGTATTGGAAATCACGGCAGGGCCTGACAGGGTTAAGACACCGTTCACCGTTTGACTTTGTCCATTTAGATCAAAGCTACCGCTGGAAACAGTCAAACCTGAGGCAGCAGGAAGACTTCCGCCTGCAGCAAGCTTCACTGTGCCAGCACCACTGAATGTCGTCAGCCCGCCGTAGTTGGCGGCACCAGCGATCGTAAGCATTCCGGTTCCGCTGTAGGTGAAAGGTGTCGCCGCCGCTGCGGCAGTGATCTGGTTGGTGATGTTCACAATGCCGTTGCCGCTGATGATCGTGGCTGTTCCAGCGGTGCCTGTGTTCAGGTTCAAGGTGCCGATATTCAAGGCGACACCCGATCCTTGGGCGCGATTGACGGTGAGCGTCTGGGCAGCGGCAGTCACATTGAAGTTTGCCAGCGTCAGAGAGTTCGTGTTCGTTGTGTCCCCAAGCAGGGTCACCGTGCGGCTGGCCGCCATGGTCGTCGTACTGGTGGCACCCATGTTCAGGCTCCGTGTGGCTCCGAAGGTAAGGTTGTTGTTCAGAGTCACCGCGTTGTTGTTGCTCAGTGTGATCGGCAGCAAAGTGGTGTTATCAATCGTGCCAGCGGTTGTGACGGTCAACGCCCCTGTGCCGAGCGCTGAGGCACTGTTGATATTGAGGACACCACCATTGATCGTCGTGCCACCCGTGAAGGTGTTGTTTCCACTCAAGCTCAGGATGCCTGCGGTGACATTCAGAGCCAGATTGTTTTCATTCGCCCCGGCTCCTCCAAGTGTGCCGGAATAAATCGTCGGAATGCCCACAGTGCCGGTGTAAGTGAGTGTCGAGTTTGCAGCGTTCCCTCCCACGACAGCATTTGCCAGGCCGGCTCCACTGGTCATCAGTCCACCGACGACCTGACTCTTTACACCGACAGCGTCTCCCAGGATCAGTTTGCCCGAAGTCGTTCCATTTCCCAATGCGACAACGGTCGCGGGCGCGACTGAGCCTGTAGAAGCAATCTGAATCGAACCGTTCTGAACCTTGGTGAATCCACCCGAATACGCGTTCGCACCATACAACAGCATGTTGCCGGTGCCTGTCTTGGTCAGATTTCCAGCGCCGCTGATGACACCACGAACCGTCAGGCTGTTTGCCCCTGTGACTTCAAAAGTGCCGCCGCTGGCGCCCAGATTGACCGCGCGAAAGTTAGTCGTGGAGCTGTTCTCAAGCGCAACGGAGGCAGTGGCAAGGAGAGTGCCGTTGTTCAAGGTCACGGCAGCACCCGTGGCGGCAGCACCCAAGTTCGTGTTGAGTGAAATCCCCAGCTTGGCACCGCCATTGACATGGGTTGTCCCGGTGTAGGTGTTGATGGCTGACAGGGTAGTCAAGCCTGTTCCACTCACCGTAAGAGGCGAAGCGCCCGTGCCGTTGGCAATAATTGCGCTAATATTCAAACCACCAGTGCCGTAGTTGTGAATAATCAGGTCGGATGCCGTGGTGGAGTTAGCCCTGATCACACCCGTTCCCGCTGCTTGCGGAGCGATATTGAACGGGCCAGAACCCGTGTAGAGCAGCCCCCCGCTCGTCAGCGTCAGAGTCAATCCATTGTTAATGGTCAGGGTCTGGGCTGCGCCGGTATTGGTGAGATGCAGGGCATTGGCAGACTCGCTCGCCGTGACCGTCATACTGGCGTTGTTCAGCGTGTAGTTGGTGGCGGCTGCACCACCCGTGGCCGGCAGGGCCGTGGCGATGGTGAGTCCGGAAACGGCATTGGTGGTAGAACCGGTGGTCAGCGTGGCAAAACGGGTGGTCCCCGCAGCATCGGTGAAGACGATGGCACCGCGCGCGCCCAATAAAGCGTTGGTGAGTCCCGAGGCCAAACTGGTGGTGGTGACCGTGGGGTTGGAACCTGTGCCCAGACGAATATTCAGCGCGGACTGGCTGGTGGTGGCCAAGGCTCCCCCACTGAGTGTTCCCAAGGCCAAAGTCGAGGTGCCAGCACCGCCGCCAAACACCTGGATGTTGGAACCGCCCGATGCCAGAGTCACGTTCCCCAAGGTCTGGGAGCTACCGGAGGCGGTATTGCCAAGGTAAATGAAAGAACCGCCGGCAAAGGTGGGGGCGGTAGCATTGTTCAATACCGCAGTGCCGATGCGCGCATCCAGCTCCACGATGCCGCTGTTGAAAGTGGTGGCACCTGTGTAGGTGCTGGTGCCGGTCAGAGAGATGGTTCCGGCGTTGGAAAACACAATGCTGCTGGCGGCAGGAACAGTCGGCGTGATGCCGCCCGCGATGATCAGGTTACCGTTACCAGAGATTGTGCCGGGGGTGGCCGTACTTGTGGAATTGAAGGCGTTCACGCGCAGCATGGATGTGGAATCCGGAAGGGCGTTGATGGTCGTGGTGGACGTGGCGTAGTTGTTAACCCAGTTGCCCGTTGTGAGAGTGCCACTTCCCGCCAAAGTCACCGTGCGTGCGGCTCCTGCCGTAAATATTCCAGAGCCAAAGCTCAGGTTATTAGTGCCGCCGAACGTAAAATTACCACCGACAGTCACAGCGTTGTTGTTCGTCAGAATGAGCGCGCCGCCGCTGGTGTTGTCGATCACGCCCGCCGTGAGAGTCACAGCACTCGTTCCCAGTGCCGTGGCGCTGTTAATATTTAGTTGTCCTTGTGTGAGTGTCGTGGGTCCAGAGTAATTGTTGTTGCCGCTAAGAGTAAAAGCACCACTGCCATTCACCGTGACACCCATCGTGCCCACTCCGCCATTTCGGACGGTTCCAGCGAAAACAGAGTTGGCCGTGCCTCCTGGCGTCACGGTCAGGGCGACAGCAGTGGAGGAGTGATTGTTCTGAAGGATCGTGCCACCACTGCCAGAAATGGCCAGCACAGTAGGCGCAAAACCGTTGATACTAAGAATGCTTGTGCCATTGAGGACGGTGTTTGCCGTGCCCGCAGTGCCCAAACCAGTCGCGATGCCCAACTGTGCGGTGCCAGAATTGACCACGGTCGCACCACCATTCGTATTTGCCGCAGACAGAGTCAGCACGCCAGTGCCATTCATAATGATGCCGCCACCACCGCTGATCGCACCGCTTGCTGTTGTGTTTCCAGGACCAGAGAATGTGGTATTGTTACCAAGATTGTTTACAGCACCGAGTGTCAGCAAAGAATTGCTGGTGGATGAAACAAAAGTCGCCGCCCCGACGGTGGTCACCGCACCATATGTCACACCAGCGGAACCGCTGCTAACGTTAGCCCCCTTGCCTGCTGTCAACGTGTTGCTCCCGAGCAAGGTCAGTGCGCCCAAAGTGTGCGTAATGCCAGCCCCAGCTGTAGCTCGGTTAGAGAGAATCGTAGCGCTGCCAAATAAAGTTGTGGGATAGGCATTGGTCGTAGCATCGGTGGCAAGGTCAAGAGTTGTGCCACCAATCATCGTCAGAGTTGAGGCAGCGGTTCCGAAACCAGCGACGTTCGTCTGCACGGCGGTGCCGCTTGTCAAAAAGGCGCTACCGGAAGAGCGGGTACTGGTTCCTCCAAGCGTCAGCGTGCCCGCCCCCGATTTGTAGAAATTGAAATTCCCGCCGATGGCTCCCAACGAGAGATTCGCATTAGCACCCACATTGAATCCAGCGCCACTGGCGGAAAGTGTGGTTACTCCAAAGGTCACACCTGACACGCCGCTCGTGACATTCGCACCCGATTCGATGCCCAATTGCTGTGGACCGATGTTCAATGCGCCAAAAGTATGTGTCACGCCCGCCCCAGATGTCTGACGACCAGAAAGAATGATCGAGTTGAGCGAGACCGTCGTCGCAGGCGTGAAGCTCAAGCCTGTGTCACTTTCAAGCGCCAGAGTGCCGCCGGCCAAGGACAATGGACCCGCGCCGAGACTTCCAGACACCCTCAGAGTGCCCACATTGACGCCCACCTGACCCGTCAACCCTGAATTTAAACCAAGTAAGGTAAGTGTACCCAGGCCCGTTTTGATCAGTCCTCCGGCACCAACCAACGGGGAATTAATAGTGGCACTGGTATCCACTCGAACCTGACCCGTGGTCAAAGCCAAATTTCCCCCAGACAGGGTGTAATTGTCACGTAGCCGCAGGCTATTAGCCACGGTGCCTGCACCAAGTGTGATGGTTCCCGGGCTGGCCAGAGATCCAGGATTAGGAATTGGCGTACCAAAGATTACATCGTCAGAAGCCAGTGGCAGTCCAGTGCTCCAGTTGCCAGGCGTTACCCAGTTCAAGTCGGTGCTGCTACCAGATGTCCAATTTATCGTCGAGGCTTGGAGGGGCTGACCAATCTGCCACACGGCCATCAGCGCTGTAAGCAGGCAAGTCATCCAATATTGATGATGGCGCAAGTGGAGCAAGAAGGGTGAAGAGCGATGTTTCATGGCTTTAAAAGGTTGATTTTCAATCGTTTATAGATTGCCCCTAACTGGGGTCAAACTGGGCTCAAACTAGCTGGTGTATTTTCCTTTATTTGTGGTCAATTTTGCCAAGAAGTCTGTTCAATGTAAATACATTTGCCTTACATCCTCTCGACAGATTTTCATCTTCACCTCACTTTTTGGGCATGTATGATCCAGCCATTTAGCCCCTCTAGGGTTGAATGATCAGAGGTGCGATACATCCATTCCTCATAGTCATAAAAGCCCCATAAACCGGCTTTTTTGTATCACTTACCGCTCGGCTTCCAATCCGCAATCGTTGGCTCCCGCACGTCCACCCATGCGATGCCTGGGCGGGTAAAGCAGATCTGACGTTGACGAAATAGGGCTCCGAGAGCCTGCTTGAAAGCCGATTTGCTGGCTTCAAAGGTCTCGCGAATGCGCTCGGGTGGGCTGTCATCGTCAAGATCAAGCTGACCGCCGTTGGCTTTGAGCGCCTCAAGAATACGATCCGACAGCGAGGCCACCCGCTGATAGCCGGATGCATCAAGGCTCAGATCGATCTTCCCATCAGCGTGCACGGCAGCGATGTAGCCTTTGACCTCCTGCCCCGGTTGCAGTGGAATCGTGACCCGACTCTGATGCAGCAGTCCCATGTGCGTCTTCCCAACCACTGCATTATAACCCATCGGAGTACGGTTTGTGATCAGCATGCTGACTTCCTGCCCCTGACGGTACGGCACGCGCTGGCGACTGAGGTGCTTATTCAATCTCGCCGTGGCAATGATACGGTCAGAGCGTTCGTCCAGTATCACAAAAACCACCACCTTCTGACCAGCACTTACTTGGTCAGGCTGCTCGCGGAAAGGCAGCAGTAGATCCTTCGGCAAGCCCCAGTTCAAAAAGGCACCCACTTGGCGATTCACGCTAATGACCTCAAGTGACGCAAACTCCCCAGCGAAGGCCAGCGGTCGGTCCGTTGTGGCGATGACGCGGTCCTCCGAATCCCGATAAACAAAGACCTCCAGCATATCATCAAGCTGCGTCCCACGCGGGATGTAGCGCGTCGGCAGCAGGATCTCCCCATGATCACCTCCATCCAGATAAATGCCATGAGGCGTGCTGTAGAGCACCTTTAGGTGATTAAGTTTGCCGAGATTTGCCATGAAGATGCAGGCTAGGCGTGACTGTGACTTTCCACAATATGCAAAGCCAGTCAGACTACTTCAAGTCCGCCGGTTTAACCCCACGCTTAAAGCCATTGAAGCGATGAGGATCATTCAGGTCCGTGCCGTCCTTCGTCCCATACATGAGCGGCTTGAACTCACCCACGATGTTTACATCTGCCGAGGCCGGCACTTCCAGGCCGAGTTCCCAATACACACCATTCACCACAAGGCGGCGCAGGCCTTCATTAGTCAGATCAGTCGCAGCGCCCATCGTGGTGCAAAGAACCTTGTTCGTCTTACCCGCCTCATTCTTCACCTCTCGCGTCCAGGCGACGGGCATCATCGGTTCATTCACTCCCTGCTCCGCGCCAGCCTTGTTCTTTTTCCGATAATAAGCAGGCGCACTGGCCGGCTCCATGCCCGTCACCACCTGACCGCGCACCAGGATCACCGAATCCGCAGGAGGTGCCGCTTCATAAACATCGGTGGTGCCAAACAAATCAGCCACACCGCGCAGCACGGGATTGTCCTTCGCGGCTGTTTCGATAACACCCTTCGTCGCCTCAGCGCGGTGCTTGCCCCAGTGGCTTACCCATGTCTCGCCCAGAACGATGCGGCCAAAGCCACCCTGCTCATTATTCCAGGCCCAGGCCCCGTAAGTGCTGGCCTTGTCCATATTGAAGGCATGCGTTGCCGTGCGTAGAGCGATGATCGGCACGCCGCGCTGCACCGCATCATGGAAGTGCTTCATCGCCTCATCCGGCCAATGGCGGAAGCGGATCAGCATGATGATCGCATCAGCACTGTCGAGCGCCGCCGGGTTCGTCAGGCTGGCCTGATTGTTGGCGTCGATGAATCCCTCTTTATCCACAGAAAAGAGCACCGTGGTCTTGAATCCATGACGCTCGCTGAGGATCTTCGCCAACATAGGCAACCCCTCTTCACTGCGGTACTCCTCATCACCTGCGAGCAAGACAACGTGCTTGCCCTTCGCCTCACCTTTCGGCTCATAGGTCAGGTAGTCAGCAGCGGCAAAACAAGAACAAAGCGGCAGCGTAGCGAGAAGGGAGAGTAGGAATCGACGGTTCATGGTGGTTGAGTGATGATGACAGGGCAGGCAAGAGACGGTCAATCCCATCTTTTACTTTCCACTTCATTCACTTCACCGGCACCACCTGCACAGCATCCAGATGCACATTACCCTGGGCACCCTCAGTGCGAAAAATAACAGAAGCTTCTTCCCCCGCGTTAAACTTAAAAGTGCCCAGGCTTTGCGCACCTTGCAGTCCGCTGGCAGGCTTTGATTGGTTCACACGAATCATCTTCTCACCATCCGCGCTCAGCACCATGATTGGGGCGGCCTTGGCGCGGTTTTCATGCGGCTGCCAATAAACACGCACGTCATAATTCCCACTCTCTTTGACCGCAAAAATGAAGCGCGCACTGGCTCCCTTGGCACTGCCGTAGCTGTAATGATCGCCAACGAATGGCTTCAAGCCTTGGCCCTTAGCCCATGCGCCTTCCAGTTCAGCGTCTTCGTCATCAATGACGATGCCCTCCATCTTCTTCGGATCAAAACCATCACTAGCGACCTCAGGCAGCTTCTTCGCATTTACTGGGAGATAAAGCGCCGCTTCCAGACTGTCTCGACGCATCGCTCCAGGCTGGTTCATGAGGTCTTTGAGGATGTCCAGATACTGCTCATACACACCGCGCGGTGTCGTGTGGTGGCGGACGCAAATCCAGGCAGCCTTACCCACCACCTCGCCCATCATGCCGCAGGTGCGCATCACGCGCGTGCTGCCCAGCGAGTTACGATCCACACTGATCGTCCGGCCCGCCATGAAAAGGTTACCGATATCCTTGGAATAGAAGCACCGATACGGCACCGGATAACCATTTTTGCGATCCGTGTGCTTGCCAAATTCAGCGCGGCTGATGAACGGATTATCCGGTGTCTTTACAGCATACTGCTCTTTCGGATAATGCAAATCTTGGTCCCAAGTCGTCGGCACACAACCATCGGGGTGGATGACTCCTTTGACCATGTCATCGCCATTCAAAATCATATCACCAACAATGCGCCGACTTTCACGCGGCCCGCCGATGTAGGCCAGCCACTGCATGTCGTAGCTACCGTACTTGTCAGCAGCCAGCTTCTTCAGAGCACTCACCGCACCATAGACAGCGCGGAAGTTATGATCGCGGATCAGTTCCAGATCATTGATCGGATGCTTATCAAAGCCGCTCTCCCAGAACCACTCACCATGGAGAAAGTCAGCCGCATTTGCGACCGGCGTATAACCAAGATCAAAGCCAGCCATGTTGACTTTGTTCTTAACGCCCACAGGCTCCAATGCTCTCGGCGCAGGAAAATCTTCCAACCCCAAAGGCAGTGCCCAAGGCGTCTGCGGCCAGGCTTTTGATTCGGCCACCTTCTTGAGCACCCACATGTTGCTCATGCCCATGCGACCCTTTTCTTCCATCATGAATTCGGCACCCGCCAGCGCACCGACACTGCCGTGACCCGTGCAATCCACGAACAACTTGCCCACGAATCGCGTCTCTTTGCCCGTCTTCGTATCCAGACCCGTCACGCTGCGAATATTCTTCCCGTCCTTGCCCATCTCCACGCCATAAACATGCGTGTTGAGGAACAGGTCGATCGACTTCTCAGCCTTCACCGTGTCTTCCTTCAGCTTGTCATTGTACTCATCGGGTAATGCCGCTGGGCTATTGCTCGCACGATCTGCAAACTCCTCCACGATCTCGCCCAGATGCGGATACAAACCACGCCGCGTGCCCCCCATAGCCCACACCTGAATCTCGCTCGATCCATTGCCGCCGAGCACCGGACGATTCTGCACAAAGGCCACCTTCAATCCCTGCCGTGCGCCAGAAAGCGCCGCGCCCATGCCCGAGTAACCACCGCCGACGACGACCAAATCATACTCCGCCGTCTCCGGTGCCTTCTCCGGCAACCCGAGCAGCTTGCGACGCAGTTGGTTCGTCACCACCAGATCCTCAGGCGGTGTGAAGGATGCATCTTTGCTCAGTAGGATCGCATCCGCGCGGCCATCAAAGCCCGTCTTGTCCACCAGCGCGAGTTTGGCGCTGCTCTTCAAATCCACCGTGCCTGCTTCTTCCCATAGCCAGTCTTTACCCTGCGTGCCCAGCACCTTGTCGAGCACCTGTCCATTCACACTCACCTGAAATTTCCCCGGAGCACCCGGTGCATTCCAAGGCCCAACCCAGTTCTTCGTCCGCACCCATACTTTATAAAAGCCCGGCTCCGCCACCGTCACCTTCGTCTCCGCATTCTTCACCGGCGTGCCCATGCCGTGCGCCATTAAATAGGGAGAACCCATGATGTCGATAAACTGCGTATCCAGCACCCATCCCCCCTGATTAGCAAAAGACTCCGCCTCCACCCAAATCTGCTGGGCTTGGACAGAGAGCGTGGCTGCAGCGAGAGCGGGGAGGATGAGTCGTAATAGCTTCATAGTTGGTTTCAAATTCAGCCAGATTTAACGAAGCCTTGGCTCCACTGCAATCGCGGCAATTCTGTTACGGTAACTGGAAAGCAGTGAATAGGGCGAGCGAAATCTCACCCGGCCAGCAGCGCCTTGGCGTGCTCACGCGCGGACTCGGCTTTGCCGCCGAGCATTCGGGCTAGCTCCTCAATGCGCTCATCGCCGACAACTTCGTGGATGCTGGACTTGGTGCGGTTGCCCTCGATCTCTTTGGTGACTACGAAATGGCTCTGCGCAAGCGAGGCGACCTGCGGAAAGTGGGTGATGGCGATGACTTGATGCGAACTGCCGAGCGAGGCCATCTTGCGGCCCACGGCCTCGGCGATGTTGCCACCGACGTTGGCGTCGATCTCATCAAAAACGAGCAGGCCCACGGCATCTTGTTTGGCCAGCGCGCTCTTCACCGCGAGCAGGACGCGGGACATTTCGCCACTGCTGGCTGTTAGGCGCAGGGGCTTGAGTGGCTCACCAGGATTGGGAGCAAACTGGAAATCAATTTCCTCCAAACCATGGCGTCCAGGCTCAGTATGTGCGGCCAGTTCGACTTCGAAAACGCTGCGCTTGAAACCGAGGTCGGCAAGATGGGCAGCGATTTCTTTGGCAAGCTTGGGCGCGGCATCGGCGCGCTTTTTACTGAGCTGTTTGCCGTGCTTGTCCACCTGAGTGCGACGCTCTTTGACGAGCTTTTGCAGGCGCTCGATCTCCTCACCACGGTTCTCGATCTTGGCGAGTCGTTGCGCGGCATCGGTCTGAAACTCGATGATGGCTGCGACGCTGGAACCATACTTGCGCTTCAGTGTTTGAATGGTGTGGATGCGCTGATCGAGCTGCGCGAGTTCGGCGGGATCAGTCTCCAGATCATCGGCATAATCCTGCACGCTACTCTCTAGCTCGGTCAGCTCGATCTGAGCGGACTTGAAGCCTTCAAACATCGCCGCAGTCCCAGGATCAATCTTCTCCAGATCATGGATGCTGCGACCGATTTCACGCAGGGCATCGAGCACGCCGCCATCACCATCACTGAGGCGGCTGGTGATGGTTCCGCACAGTTCAGCGAGGCGCGCACCATTGGCGGCGATTCGGTGACGTGATTCGATCTCTTCTTCCTCTCCTGGCTTTAGATTGGCGACGGCGATCTCATTGACTTGAAACTTCAGCATGTCGATCTGCTGACTGCCGGCACGCTCGCTGTTCTCCATTTCGTCGAGTTCGGTCAAAGTGCTGCGCCACTGCTTCCAGGCATCATGATAACTACCAAGCAAGTCTTCGAGCGCGGCAAATTTGTCGAGCATCTCAAGCTGCTTCTCCTGCGAGTTCAACGACTGATGATCATGCGGTCCGTGCAGATCGACGAGAAACTCCCCCAGCCCTTTGAGCACCTGGATAGTTACGGGCGAGCAGTTAACAAACTGCTTGTTCGCGCCGCTGGCGCTGACGGTGCGCTTGATGAGCAGCTCACCATCCTGGCAGGACTCCATGCCTGCCTCTTCCAGCACGGCATCTACTGCGGTACTGTTTTTGAGATGAAAGCTAGCCTCCACCGTGCAGGCGTCCTGCCCGGTGCGGATGAGGCTGCGGTCCGCGCGCTCGCCGAGGATGAGTTTGAGCGCGCCGACGATGATCGACTTTCCTGCCCCGGTCTCGCCTGTTACTCCGACGAGGCCAGGCACCAGGTCCCATGTGACATCCTCGACGAGGGCTAGGTTGCGGATTTTAAGAAAGGAAAGCATGGCGCGCAGTGAGGTCGGGGAATTGTTCGCCTGAGTATGGGGAGTGCGCAGCGCATTTCAAGATGCGCAGCGTGACATTTGGCACGAATGGCAACACCTCCTTTTGAAACCTTTCCTCAACATCGCCCAAGCACGCACTCCTGAGGGTGCCGAACTGACACTGCACTCACACGACACGCATTTTTATCTACGAGTGGATCGCCAGCCGCTGATGGGCACGAATGCGTATGAATCGGAGACGGTGCTGGCCGAGCTAGCCTGCTCGCGACTGAGCCCGCTGGCAGGAGCGCGCGTGCTGATCGGCGGACTCGGCTTCGGCTTCACGCTGCGTCGTGCGCTTGAACTGGTGGCCAAGGATGCCACGGTGCAGGTGGCAGAGCTGCTACCGGAGATTGTGGCCTGGAACCGCGAGCATCTGAGCGCGGTGAATGGTCTGCTGCTGGATGATCCGCGCGTGCAGATCACAGTGGGAGATGTGTTTGAAGTGATCAATCAAGCGCCCAAAGGCCACTATGACGCGATCCTGCTAGATGTGGACAATGGCCCCATCGCCATGGTTCAGGATGGTAACTCGCGGCTCTATCAGGCACAGGGTTTTGGTGCGATCACGCAAGCCCTGAAGCCAGGTGCCCTCGCGACTTTTTGGTCAGCCAGCCAGGACCGGCGTTTTGAAAAGCGGCTGAAAAAAGCAGGCTTCAAGGTCGAGGTCGTGCCGACGCGCGCCTACCCGCAGGCCAAGCGCAAGACACATACCGTCTTTGTGGCCACACGACCCGGTAAGGCAGCGGTGGCTTGAGACATGGATTCTGCAGACGCGAATATATTCCACCTCTTCGGCTCTATACCAGCTTGGTGTGGTCTGATGCTCGCTTCTATCCAAGAGTATCTTGAGAAACTCCATGCCCACTATGCACCCATCATGGAAGGTGCTGGCGCGGACTATATTCCCGAACTTTCCAAAGCTGATCCCAAGTGGTTCGGCATCTGCATCGCCACGCGCGATGATCATGTCTATGAAGTGCCGAAGAGATGTTTGTTCCTCTCGAAGGGAATGCCGAAGAGCAGATCCTCGACGAAGAGAAAAGTTGCCGCCGTATTGATGTGCTCACCGCTGGCATGAACGTGGGAGAGATGGCCTTTCTCAATGACTCACCGCGCTTAGTCGACGTGCTCGCTGTCGACACGGTCGAGTGCCTCATCAGCACTTGCGCTTGGTTCATCGCTCTGACCCTCACTTAACCGAGTTTGAAGATCACTCTCTTGCAGGTGCTCATGCGCGAGATCTCCGCGCGTCTCCGTCAGGCCTATGTCGAGGTCAGCAATCTGCACCGTGCCTGATGCAAGTGCGGGTTCGACTTTGGGTTGCATATCGGGAATCGAGTCGAGATAAAGTTCCTCCACCTTTGCTCGCGCCCAGGGAGTTCGGCGCAGGAAGATGAGGCTGGACTTGATGCTGGGATGAAAACTAAAACAGTTGATCTTGATCATCTGACCCAGCATCTCCCAGCCGTAGTGGGCTTCGAGCTGAATGAGCATTTTCTCCAGCGTGATGCCATGGAGTGGGTTCTTGGGGCCTGCGGCGTGCATGATGTCAAAGCTGTGCCTAGGCCCTCTCAAGCTATTCCGCAACCACTGTGCAATAGTAGTTCACGCCAAACTGACTCGCAGATGCTTAGACAACACCGCTGCGATGCACAGTCCTAACCAGGGCCAGATGACGACGGAGTAAAGTGGCAGACACGGAGCTAGGCTGCTGCCGCCCTTATATATGAGGATCATGAGTGCCAGGAGAGCGATCTCGATCGGCACATGGCGGCTGCTTCTGAAACCAATGACGAAGGTGACGAAAGCCATCAGTATAATGGGTCCATTCACGGCAATAAAGGTCACAACGATGAGTTCCTTTTTATTTAAAGAGTCATCTTCGGAGAACCAGTGCCCATTTTCGCCTTCATGAGTGCTCGTCGCCCAGTAGAGTAACTCACTCGAATTTGTGGACCAGCAAAGGAGATCACCCGTCTGCGCTTTGGTGAAAGCTAGCCAAGGCACACAGATGGTAAAAGACGCCGCCATCACAGCCAGTGCTCGCAGCAGCTTACCGCGCTGGCTTTTCCAGACGATCAGCAGTAGCACCAAAAACACCACGGTCGCCATGATGACATTGCCAAAAAAGACCCGTGTCAGCGTCAGCCACCCAAAGGCAACCCCAGCCGCAAGGATCAAACTCCAGTGCCACTTTTCAGCCCTCAGTGCAGCGCTAAAGGCCCAGCCAAATCCTGCGATGCAGCACACAGCAAGCGCTTCCGTCATGAGATACGGTCCGACGCGGACGAGACTCGGATGCAGTGCAGTGATCAGAGCCACGATCAGCGCCCAGTGCCTGCCTGCATACGGTAGAACTGCGCGGAAACTGAACCAGACAGCGAAGGCCATGAATAGAGTATTCAACATGCGCTGCCCCATCACCGGCACGGCCGCGGCAATCATCGATGCCATTACGAGTGGGTAACCGGGACCATTGATGATGTCGGGCTTCTCTGGCGTGACGTAGAAACCCTGCGTGAGGTGCTCTGCATATTTGTGGTAACGCCCCTCATCCCAGATGAGGTCGCGATGATCCGTGGCGACTACATTCAAAATATAAAGTAGCAGCGTGTCAACGAAGAGCAGGAGCTCGATTCGGCGTGTGGGCTGAGATTCAGGAGACATCTCGTTCCCTGCGCCAATGCGGCATGATTTGTCAAAGGATTCACGGCCTTGTGGAAACCAAAGGCGTCGGAATTTGACATCGTGTCGGACTTGCTGTGCGCTACGGACGGCTCCAGAATTCTAACCATGGCCTACCCCGGTCCACATGAGTCCCTAATTACCTCCCCGTTACTTCGGCGCGGTGGGATGCTTGTCCTCGATACGGTTTTCCCACGCCTCTGTCCGGCTTGCGATGTGACACTGGAAAAACACGCACCACGTTCTGGTATCGATGCTTGGCTGTGCCAGGTCTGCTTGGGTGATTTGGAGCCGATCAAGCCGCCGTATTGCTCGGTGTGCGGGGAGTCTTTTGATGGCCCGATGACTCGCGAGTTCCGCTGTTCAAACTGTGATGGGCGGCGCATGGCCTTCGATTTTGCTATCTCAGCCTTTAAGGCGCGTGGGGTTCTTCGGGAACTCATTCACCAATTCAAATACAGCCGTGATCTCTCCCTGCGTGGCGTGTTGGCAGACACTCTGAAACCTGCTCTGAATGATCCGCGCCTCATCGGTGAGGATCTCTCTCAGTGGTTGCTAGTGCCTGTGCCGCTGCACTTTCTGCGGGAGATGCGGCGCGAGTTCAATCAAAGCTGGGAACTGTGCCGGATGCTGGCTGAGGAAACCGGCATCCCAGCGGTGCAGGCGCTGCGGCGCACACGCCTCACCTCGACTCAAGCGAAGCTGCAGCGGCGGCAAAGGTTGGAGAATCTGCGCGGCGTTTTCGCCCTCCGGCTGGCTTTACCATGGCGGCCCCGGCCAGATCTGCTCGGGCGTAAAATCCTGCTGGTGGACGATGTGCTGACGACTGGAGCCACGGCCCACGAATGCGCCAAGGTGCTAAAACGGCAGGCCGGGGCTGAAAAAGTGGTGGTCATCACCGCAGCACGCGGCTAGAATTTATCCCAAGTCCAGCGTCGGTTGGGCTGTTTGAACCCTGCTGGGGCGTTCTCAGCACTCCTGCGGTCTGCCAACCCGAGGAGATGGTGGACAGCCTGCGGTTCTGGACGCAGACATATGACATCATGGGATTTTTCAAAAAACGCTCCGTTGACGGACTCGGTGAAAAAAAGAAGGACATGCCTGAGGGGCTATGGACCAAATGTCCGTCCTGTGCCGAAAGTCTCTTCGAGCAGGCATTGGCCAAAAATCTGCGTGTCTGCACGAGTTGCGGTTACCACTTCACCATCAGCAGCGGCGAGCGTATCGCGAGTCTTGTCGATGAGGGCACCTTTGAGGAAATGGACCTCCAACTCGACTCCGTAGATGCACTCGGATTCAAAGGCTATGTCGATAAAGTGAAGGCCTACCAGGCCAAGACAGGCCTGAAGGAGGCCGTCGTCACAGGGCGCTGTATCATCGAAGGCATTCCATCACTGATCGCGGTCATGGATTTCCGCTTTCTCGGTGCCTCCATGGGCAGCGTCGTCGGTGAAAAAATCACCCGCGCCATCGAAACCGCCACGGCAGAAAGAAAGCCCGTCATCGTTTTCTCCGCCTCGGGTGGAGCGCGAATGCATGAAGGCATCCTCAGCCTCATGCAAATGGCGAAAACGAGCGGTGCTCTGGCACGTCATTCAGCCGCACGTCTGCCCTACATTTCAGTGCTCACGCATCCGACCACGGGAGGTGTCACGGCCAGCTTTGCCACACTCGGAGATGTCATTATCGCTGAACCGAAGTGCATGATCGGCTTTGCCGGACCACGAGTGGTAAAAGAGACGACTCATGCTGATTTACCACCTGGATTTCAGACCGCTGAGTTCATGATGCTGCATGGTCTGGTAGATATGATCGTGGAGCGCAAAGATATGCGCACCAAGCTAGCCAGCATTTTGCGCTATGCCGTGAATGCAGCGTGATAGCCTGAGGGCCAAGCGCTAGGGACGGTGTGAAAAAACATCTTGCAAGGCCGCTCGCTTGTCCCACACTCTGCGCGTTCCTGGTTCTCTCAATCAGGTGAACATTGGTGTCCGCTCCGGTGACTGGAGCTGCGGTTTTGAAAGCATCTTTTGCTGACGAAACCCATCCTGCGACAAGCTTCGGCTTGGAACGAGCGGAGACCGCGGCAATGCCGCTATCCCCCCTTCAACATCCCCATCCACTTCAGCTCAGGGAGCACCGCTTAGGCAGCGGCTCATCCCAGCTTTTCTCTAAACCCCCAAGCAACATGGCAGGACATAATAAATGGTCCAAAATCAAGCGCGGCAAAGCTGTGGTGGACGCGAAACGTGGTAATGCCTTTAGCAAGTTAGCCAAGGAGATCACCATCGCCGCCAAGAACGGCGGATCAAATCCCGACCTCAATGCCCGCCTACGCTCCGCCATTCTCGCGGCACGCAATGCCAATGCTCCGAATGACAACATCGAACGCGCCATCAAAAAAGGCAGCGGCGAACTCGGCGGCACAACCATCGAAGAGATCACCTATGAGGCCTATGGCCCAGGCGGCATCGCTTTTATGATTGAAGTCGTCACCGACAATCGCAACCGCGCCGCCAACGACCTGCGGCTGCTACTTGCCAAGAACGGCGGCACCTTTGCCGAGATTGGCAGCGTTGCTTATCAGTTCAGCCGCCGTGGCGAAATCCGTTTGGAAAAAGGCGGCCTGACTGAAGATGCCGCCATGGAACTAGCGCTCGATGCCGGGGCCGAAGATGTGCAAGACGACGGTGATGACTGGATTATCTACAGCACCACAGACCAGTTATTTCAAGTCGTCGGAGCGCTCCGTGAAAAGGGTGTCAGCACCACCTCCCAAAAGCTCATTTACCAGCCAAACGCCTCGATCACCCTAACCGATCTCGAGGTCGCCAAGTCCGTGATCAAAATCTACGACCTGCTCGACGACTACGACGACACCCAAACCGTGCATTCAAACTTCGAGATCGCCGACGAGATCGCCGACTCCCTTTACTGAATACCCTCTCCCTGACCCCTCATGAGCGACAAACTCCCTTTAGACGACCAACCGGCAAAGCCCAAAAAGAAAACTGCCGCCAAAAAAGTGGTGGCCAAGAAAGCTGCCGCCAAAAAAGCTCCAGCTAAAAAAACTGCCACCAAGAAGGCCGTAGTCATCGCTGTACCCATCGCCGTCAAAGCAACAGCCAAAAAAGCTGCCGCAAAAAAGCCCGCTGCTAAAAAAGCTGCCGCGCCTATCGTCATTGAGGAAGCTCCCGTCACGAAGCCCACTCGCACATCTGCCGTCCGAAAAAAAGCTGCCGCGATCCTCGTGCAAATGCAGACAAGGAAAGCTGAGACGCACGTACCTGCGCCAGCCTCTGAACCAGTCGCTCCTCCTGTGATCATCGCCGCAGTCCCAGCCGTGATCGCGACCCCCGAGCCAGTCATCGAGTCAGTCGTGGCCTCCGAACCTGCACCAGCGCCAGCACAGCCGCAGCCCAATTATCAGGCTCCCAGAGGCGATGGCAATCCACAGGGTGAAGGCGCTTCGCAGGAACGCCGTAAAACCAAATTTGAGCGTTGGAAAGAGCGCCGTGAACGCTTCCGTCAGGAAAAGATCGCACGACGACTTGCTCAGGAAGGCAAAGGCCCACCACCATCAGAGGGCCAAGGCGGCAACAACGAAGAACGTGGTTCTTCACGCGGCGGCTCCCAGCATTCGCAGAATTCACAGCAGCGGAATAACCATTATAGCAACAACGAGGATGATCGTCCCCGCCTGCCTGAAGCACCGCTCGGACCACCTGAGCCTGCCGATGGTGTTCTCGAAATGACCCCCAAAGGCTATGGCTTCCTACGCCAGCGCGAGCGCATGTATGTGCAACATCCGAATGACGCCTTTGTCTCCGGAGACTTCATCCGACAATACGGTCTGCGTGAAGGCATGTACATGAAGGGCATCGCCCAGAAAGGTCCGCGTGGGCCACAGGTCACCAGCATCGCTGAAGTGAATGGCCGAGCCCCAGAGGCCATGCGTGACATGCCACTCTTTGAAGAGCTGAAAGCCATCAATCCCAATAAAAAGATCCAGCTCGAAACACGCAAAGACCGCTTCACCACACGCGTGATCGACATGTTCACTCCCGTCGGCCGTGGTCAGCGTGGACTCATCGTCGCCCCGCCTCGTGCAGGTAAGACCACGTTGCTTCAGCACATTGCCGAAGCCGTCGTGGAAAACCACCCGACCATGCATCTCATGATCCTGCTGGTCGACGAGCGCCCCGAAGAAGTCACCGAGTTCAAGCGTATCCTCCCACAGGCTGAAATCTACGCCAGTTCGAACGATCAGGACATCCGCAGCCACACACGCATCGCCGCCTTTGCTGTCGAGCGCGCTAAGCGCCTCGTCGAATGCGGTGAGCACGTCTTTATTCTGATGGATTCCATCACCCGCCTCGCCCGTGCCTTCAATAACGCCAAGCAAGGTGGAGCCACCATGAGCGGCGGTATGGGGGTGGGTGCTATGGAGATCCCTCGCCGACTTTTTGCTGCTGCTCGTAATACTCGTGGAGCAGGCAGCCTCACCGTTCTCGCCACGGCGCTGGTCGAAACCGGCAGCCGAATGGATGATCTCATTTTCCAGGAGTTCAAAGGCACCGGCAATCTGGAACTCGTGCTCGATCGCAAGATCGCCGAGCAGTTCTATTACCCCGCCGTGAACATCTTTAAATCGGGCACACGCCGTGAAGAACTGCTCCTGCAGTCCTTTCAACTCGACAAGATCCACATGCTGCGTCGCGGTCTAGCCGGCCACAAGCCCATCGACGCCATCCAGCGCGTCCTGCAACTCATGGAACGCTACCCGAGTAATGCCCAAATGCTCGTCGATCTGCCGAGTAAAACGAGCTGCTAAAGAGCGGTCAAAGCGCATCCGCAGGCAGCAGGAAGATCACCAGCTTCTTCTTGCCTGCCGACTCGGCGAACTCGGCCGCAGTGATCTTGGTTACATCGGCCCTTTGCACATGCAATGCCCGACCAAGCAGTGCGGCTAATTGTGTGGCGAAGCCTGCGTCCTGAGACTGACCATTGGCATTGCCAAAGCTTGAGTCGGCATCTTCATAGACTCGCAATAACTCGCCACCGACGAGTAGTATGGGAGATTTTAGATCACCTTCCAAACCGCGAATCGACACAAGCTGGGCGAACTCTGTGCCGAACCAACTTTCACTCAGCGGCAGCAGCACTCTCGCGAGATCACCGACATCCGTGCGATCCAAAATGGTGGCATTGATCAGGGGCGTGTCGGTTTGATGCAGCGCTGGCCATTTTTTGCGAATCTGCTTCGCCGCGAGAAGCGCTACCTCCTTCATCGTTTCGGGCGTCCAGTGACTGTCATTCTGGTAATAGGCCTCAGCGCGGATGAGTCGATCCCACAGAACCTGGGACGGGTCCAACACCTCAATGCCCGCAGTGTGCAGTTGCTCCAGCTTGGCTTTTTGGCCAGGCGGCTGCACTGGGTTATTATATTCAGCACTCAGAATATTCGCTGGATAAAGCGCTGCTTTGGTCGGCATGGCGATCACGAATAGCGGCACACCAGTGGCTTTTAATTTTTCTGCCAGCATCACCAGTGACTTAGTAGCGCTTGGGTTCACTCGTTTGAGTGTAAGGCGATCCAGCTCCGACTGAGAAAACAACCAGCCTTCATAGCCGTGATAGACTCGCGAATTGCCTTCACCAAAGAGCTCTATCACCGGACGTTGCGTGATCATTTGGATCGTGGCTGACAGCTTCCAGCTTTCACGCAGAGCCATGAGCAAAGACACTGGCAGCAGTAAGATACCGATGACCTGCCATATCTTGTTCGATTGCTGAAGAACCCAGCCAAGCGGCGGCAAACCCACACTGACCAGCACGGCAATACTTAGCATGGATTGCTGCCAGTTACTGGCCAAACGCTTGTCGAGCATCAGCGAATACAACGTCGGCTTAGCAGCACTAAACATCAGCCAAAGACGATCGAGTGCGAGCCTCAGATCAGGTGTCACGAGCAGCACATTGGTGATGATGATCACCAGCATGACCAAGATCACCCGCAAAGGCTGTGGCAGTGGCGCAAACAAACTTTTGCCACGCCAGCTTTCTAGCACAATGAGTAGCACCTGCACGAGCAGCCAAAGAAGAATTGCCAGTGACCAACCACGCCACAAAGCGGCCACGCCAGCGACTAGTAAGAGAGTCGGCAACAACGTCACACACACCGTTTTGCCACAGCGTGTGAGTCCAAGATGCAACCGCTGCCAGAGGCCAATGAAGCCGCCCGCACGATAGGGCGCATCGCAGAACTCACGCACCGCTTTCCCACGAAGCTGAGCGATAGCGATGCAAACATCTCCGACGCCTGAGAAGGCAAGATACATCTGGCAAGTCAGTGTCAGCGAAGTGAGCCAGACCGCCTTGGAGCTAACCGCGAGCGGCTCGGCATTCGCATACAAATGCTGCATCCACTCCAGGGGCAGAAGCAGCAAGCAGAGCTTGGCTAAACCATAGCCAAGTCTAGCCAGAGCACATGCACCGGATGGGACGGATCGGTCAGATCTCCGTAGTGTCGCCACGGCAACGAGAAAAAGAACCAGGAGAACAGGGAGAAGAGGCTTAGCGAATAACATGCTGATGTGAACGACGATCTGGCGAACTAAAAAATTGGATTACATTCCATCTGCCTTACCAGGCACACGTGGATCATGGGCTGGCACCAAGAGTTTCCGCCGCGCATCCCACATCACGCATTGGCAGGCTCCGAAGCCTGAGGACTTTTCAAGTTTGTGACCAAAGGCCTCGACTCGCTGGAGTGTTTCAGCATCAAAAGTCATCTCAATTTTGAGTTCGTCAGGCGTCCATTGCTGATGAAAGCGCGGCTGCTTCAGCGCTTCGTTTGGAGCCATGCCTTGGTCGATCATATTGGAAATCAAGAGTAATGTCTGCGTGATGATCGTCGGCCCACCAGCCGCACCGACCGTGAGTATCGGCTGGCCGTCCTTAAACACGAGTGTCGGACTCATGCTAGAAAGCGGGCGCTTGCCCGGAGCGATGCTATTGGCCTCAGCACCGATAAGTTTAAAGGCATTTGGCACACCCGGCTGGACAGCGAAGTCATCCATCTCATCATTGAGCAGCACGCCGGTTCCGGGGATGATGACCTTGCTGCCAAAGGCGGTGTTGATCGTCTGATTCAGTGCCACCCAGTTCCCGTCCACATCGGCTGTGCTGAGATGCGTGGTGTGCTTGCCGAAGATGTCACCGTCCCAATGGGGTGGCGTGCCGTGAGCAGGCACGGGCGTCGTATGATCGAGGTTAATCCTTGCCGCGAGTTCTTTCGCATACACGGGATCGATGAGGCCGCGTGGCACTTTAACAAAATCAGGATCACCCAGCCAGTAAGCACGGTCGGCAAAGGCCAGCTTCATGGCCTCAGTGATGACATGCACACGACTGCTGGCGCGGAAGTGCCGGATCGGAAAATGCTCCATGATGCCAAGAATCTGCGCCACATGCACACCACCGCTGCTCGGCGGCGACATAGCCACGATGTCGTAACCGCGATACTTCCCACGCACTGGCTCACGCTCGATGGCTTTGTAATTAGCAAAGTCTGCGGCGGTAGAGATGCCACCGTTCTTCTTCATCCAGTTTTCCACCTTTTGCGCGTATTCGCCACCGTAAAACCAGTCGAGCCCATGCTTGGCGATAGCGCGATACGTTTTCGCCAGATCCTTCTGCACCAGAAGATCAGCCTTCTTCAGCGGCGTGCCGTCAGCTTTAAAAAAGATCATGGCTGTCGCAGGGAAGAGTTTCAGTTTATCTGCCGTGGCTGCGAGCTTCCGCGCATACACTTCGTCAATGATGAAGCCTTTCTCGGCGATCTCTGCGGCTGGCAGCAGTAAATCAGCGAGCTTCAGTTTGCCATGCTTTTTCAAAGCTAGGTCATAAGCTCGCAAAGCGCCGGGAATGCCCGAGGCCAACGCACCAGTCTTACTCGCTTCATTATCGAGTTTGCCACCGATCACATACATATCTCGACTGGCTTTCGCAGGAGCCATCTCACGTCCGTCGATGCAGGTGATCGTTCCATCTGCGGCTCGGATCACGAGAAAGCAACCTCCACCGATGCCTGAGTTATGGCCATCCACTACGCCCAGGGTCAATCCTGCGGCCACGGCAGCATCCACCGCATTACCGCCACGTCTGACTGCATTGGTTGCGGCATCCGTGGCCAGCGGTTGAACTGTGGCTGCGGCAAATTTGGGGAAGCCCGACTCTTCAGCATGAGCGGTCGCGAGGCTCAAGCACAGGATCAATTGCAGGATCAGAAGTGGGCGAATCATAATGAGGTGAAACAAGCACCATGCAGACACTCTATCCATGCTTTTTCCTCTAGCCTAAACCGACTGTCACGATGTAACCTGCGGCTCCTTTTTCCGACGTACTTCCAGCATGTCCAACGAGCTGAATGATCCCTCCATCCCACAGCCTCCACCCGAGGCGGCAGATGCGGCGTATCCGTCCCTCCAGGAACTCGCCTATTTGCTGCCCCAATACGAGATGCATGACATCATCGGCGTGGGCGGCATGGGTGCAGTTTATAAAGCACGACAGGCAGCCTTGGACCGCTGGGTAGCGATCAAAGTGCTACCCATTGCAGCCGCTGAGAGTGACGAAGCAACGCAGCGCTTCATCAAAGAAGCGCGCTCCATGGCCAAGTTGGTGCATCCGCATATCGTCGCTGTGTTCGACTTCGGCCAGACTCATGCGCGTCATCTATTTTTAGTGATGGAGTATGTCGAGGGGCAAGACCTGCATCTGCGCACACGCGCGGGCGAAATTACGCCACAGAGAGCGCGCGAGGTCATCGCTCAACTTTGTGATGCGCTGCAATTTGCCCATGACCGAGGTGTGGCTCATCGTGACATCAAACCGGCCAACATTCTCATCACCAATGACTGGAAAGTGAAGGTTGCCGACTTCGGACTCGCTCGCGATCTGACCGCACAGCCCAATGCCGACGAGCCTGAATACGGCACGCCTGACTACACCGCGCCAGAGCGCTTCATCGTCGGCGCAGTCGTGGATCACCGCGCAGACATCTACTCGCTCGGCGTGGTCATTCATGAGATGCTCACCGGCAAGACACCGACTGCGGCAGGAAAGGATGCGAGCAAAGGCTTACCCGATGGCTTTGCCGATGTAATTTCAAAGTGCCTAATAAGTGACCCTGACGAGCGCTATCAAAAGGCGAGTGAAGTGAAAATCGCCCTGCTAACCGCTACGGCGGAGAAGCAGCAGCAGACCAACACGGCAAAGAAAACTGGGCCTGCACCACGAGAAAAAATCGAGCCACCAGAGTCATACACGAGCTATCGACCATCCGCGTTCGCACGCCTGGCCCGCCTACTCGGGCCGATTGGTTGGGGCTTGGCCTGTATGCTTTTGGTTGGGGTATTTACCTGGCTAATGCTCAAAGACAAAGTGAGCATCGAAGTAGCAAAAAATGACGACGCGCCAGAGAAGACGAAGGTGGAAGAACCAGTCAAACCAAGCGAGCCAACACCCGATCCAGCCCCAGTCGAAAAAGCACCACCGATGGTCGCGACCAAAGTGACGCAGGACATGGCAGAACCCGTGATCCAACTGCCCGACGCGCCAGCCTACACAGTGCCTGATGGCAGCCCCGGTGAGGTCGCACACTTCCATGGTCACCGCGGTCCGGCCTATTCCCTGAAGCTGCTCAAAGATCAGCGCAGAGTCGTCTCCGTCAGCATGGACGCCACACTGCGCGTGTGGGATGTCGCCACGCAAAAGGAGCTGCTCAAAGTCGATCCAGAAATGGCGCAAATCTCGCGCATGCAACTCAGTGCAGACGAGTCAATCGCCGTGCTTCACAGCGCCCAGACAGATAAGGTCGCGCTCATAGAGCTGGCCAGTGGCAAGGTGCTCCATACCGCTCGATACCCCAACGATCAGATGTATAACGTAGCACTTTCAGCAGATGGCAAAACCGTGCTAGCGTCTGGCAAGCGCGATGATGTTTCCCAGGATATCATGATCTGGAAACCGCAGACAGGCGGCTCCTTTGAGCCCGTGAGTATCCACCAAGGCCGCATCTACGCCATGACCCTGACGCCTGATGGCCGGGACTTCATCATCACCGGCTCTGAGCTAAGTGATGCAGCGACCAAAACCTACCGCCCCTATGCCGTGAGCTACTCCACCACCAGCGATCAGTTCACCAAGCTCGATAGCTCGGCCCTCGGTTACATCACACGCTTCTTCGCCGAGCCTGGAGCCACCATGACTTACACCGTAGGCAGCTCCCCAAAGGTGGTTTCTTTACCCGACCTCAGCCTCATCAAAGCACTACCATCACCGCCGCGTGAAGGCCCCAGCGCCTTAGCTGGCAAGATCGTGGATAGAAACCGACTCATGTTCACATCATGGTCTGACAGCTCCCTACGCGCCTATGAAGTGAGCAGCGGCGATGAAGTCTGGCGCGCCACTTTGAGCGAGCCAGTCACCGACATCACCGTCAGTCGAGACGAGCACTGGGCCGTGCTCAGCACGCGCTACAAGGACTCGAAAAAACAGCAGGACGGCACCTCTGACCTCATCCTCTGGCGCCTACCCAAATGGGCCACGCTCATCAGCAAGACGGCCACCGATGCGCTCATCACCACTCAGATGGCGGACCTCGCCAAGCATGACCCAGAGCTGGCCGCGCTGCGGCTTAAACTCAGAGAATCCTTTGCCCCCACTGATGCCAAAGAGATCGCCGAGCAGCGCCAGAAACTGGACGCCCTGTATATTAATGCACTGCGTCGTGAAATTCCTGGCAGATCCCCCACTGAGCAGAATGCCATCAAGCAAGAAGTGGATCTCATCACCCTCGGTAATTCGCTTCCGAATGCGGGCATGGACGTCTCTCTATCCGCAATACTGCTGAAGAACCGCACCATCTACCGCCAGCAACTCACCACACTACTCAAAAAACAAAAAGTATCTGCAGCTACAAGCGCCAAATCCGTGGAATCCTATCTCACACCACTGCGCCAAAAACGCGAAGCCGCAGGTGACAGCATCGGTATCGCTCTCGTAGCAGCAGTGCTCAAAGAATGGCAGCAGATGGAATCGTCAGAACCCAAGTCTGACACGCCCCAGTCAGCCGCCTCCGCAGGCACGCCGACCAAACGACCCGACCGCGCGGGCAGCGTCTTTTCGATCCAGCGCACCGCTTTAAATACCAGCCCCATAACACCGCCACCTGAGGTCAATCGCGTGCCACGGAGTCTCGGCCCAGTCGTCGCCATTGCCGGTGGCGAAGAGCATGTTTTCGCTTTGCTGCCTGATGGTAGTTTGCGTGCCTGGGGTCAATGGGACGGCTCGCCTGTATCTGCGCCATCTGCCGCGACCGATGTGGTGCAGATCGACAGCACGGGCAGCGCCGCGCTCGCTCTGCGAGGCGATGGCAAAGTCATCGCCTGGAGTCCAAGCACCGTCGAGAACGCTACGACCTGGCAGGCTTCCGATGGCAAAGCAGCCCTGAGCGTCCATGCAGGCACAGCCGGCTCTGGTTACGCCCTTTGCACCGATGGCAGCATCCAGAATGTAGGCAGCGGCGACCCCACACCGCCCACAGGTTTAGGCCCTGTCGCCAAGCTCTTCTACATCCCGACCACCCTTGGCTGGTGTGCGATCCTACGTGACGGCACACCCGTTTACTGGGGCATGCTGACACCGCCCGTCACCCCATTGCCGACAAACATGCGCGACCTCGTCGGCATCAGCATCGCCTCAGGTTACGGAGTCGCCTTGCAGCGTGACGGCACCATGACCGGCTGGGGCCAGCTTGCTCAAGACCAGCGCTACCGCACCCGCAAATTCACCGGTGGACTCGAAGTCCTGCATGACTACGCAGGTCGCGTGTTTGCCGTGCATCGTAGCGATCATTCCTGGGAACTCGCGCCTAATCCCAACATCCCCGAATACGTCTCCGAAGACCGCAGCAGCTTCGTCGAAGGCCGCCTGCGTGGAAGCATCGACGCCGTCTTCACTCGCGAATATGTGATCGGGCTAAAGCCCTAATGTACACACTTCACGGAAGCAAACCCTTCAACGCCTCCGCCCACACGGCGTAGCCTTTCTGATTCGGGTGCAGTGAATCAGGCATGTTGTCTTTGGATATAATGCCATCAGTCTCTAGCCACTTGCCAGTGATGTCGAGAAAGGTCACACCCGCATGTCGTCCCGGTCCAGCAGCGAGACGCGTGTTGATGTCCTGCAAAATGGCCCGCTTCGGATCAGCCGCCGTTTTGCCGCGCGGAAAGATCGCCATCAGGATGATCTTAGCATCAGGGCACTTTGAAAGAGATTGCTCAATGATCGCACTAATGCCGCCCACAATCTCCTCCGGCGTGCTTGCCCGTGCATTGACTGTCCCAGCTAGATTGTTCGTTCCGATGTGAATCACGATAGCCTTTGGTTTCAGGCCATCTAGCTCACCGAGTTCGATCCGCTTCAGTACGTTCTGCGTGCGGTCCCAGCCAAAGCCAAGATTCAGCACGCGCCGTTTGCCGAACAAACTCTGCCAGGTTTCCGTGCCTCGATTCCCCATCTTACCGCCATCCGGCAGACCACCCCAGAAGTGAGTGATCGAGTCACCGATCAGCACAATCTCAGGATTCAGCTCAGCTTTGATCTTCATGATTTCCGCGTGTCGCTCTTCCCAGCCATAGCCATCTTTTTCTAGCTTCCCCGTCGGGATCACCGCCGTGTTCACCGTCGTCAGCAGTGGGATGTGTTTCCTGACGGATGCCGCCACCTGCTGTCCGAGGAATTGATAGCCGGGCTCGCCGAAGTGTACGTCCTTCGGGTTCTGATACTCCGCTGAATGTGGCAGCATAGCTGCATATAGGTCGTCGATATCCACGCCATGCTTAGCCATCACGCGCGCTGCCGCCTCGTTTCGAATCACGAGATCGGACGCTGTTGCATCCTTCATCCCGCCTTCAGCCACGGGAGTCGTGCTTGCCCAGATCACCTTGGCACCTGTCGCCTTCAGTTGAGTGGTGATTTCATTCAGCCGCTTCTCGTAATCTGGCAGCGGCGTCTTCCGATCATGAATCCCAAAGTTGAAGTGAATGATGTCCCACTTCCCCTCACCGAGCCAGACCTTAAGCTTCTTGAGCCCATTCGCCGTCGGTCCGCAGTTTTCCGGCGCACGGTGCACGTTTGCCGCACCTGCTAGTGCTTTCTGCGTCGCCAACGTGTAACCGCGCGAGACCGAATCGCCGATCAGCAGCACGCGAGGCAGCTTCGGATCATCCTTCACATAATCCCAGGCCGTGACACGGCCCGCCAGTTTGTCCGCCTGATACAGAGGCAGATAAAAACCCATGCCGAGGTTCTCCTCCAGCACCGTCTCCCAGGCCTGCTGCTCCGGCGGCAACGTCGCCTTCCATTGCGCGAACTTCTCCGCCGTTAATTTGTTTGCAGCCGCCTTCTTCTCCGCCGCCTCCTTTACATTCGTTGGCTCCAATGCGTGTAGATTAAGAGCAAGGAATGGCAGCAGTAATAAAAGACGGAAATTCATGAGCGGAAGTTTACGAATGAGTATGAAGAGGTCTTGCGCTAGCTGCTTGCGGCAGCCTGCGATTGCAAAGGCGCGGCAGAGGCAGCACACTGAGGGCCTGAACACATGCGGCGTTTTCTCAATGGCGTGATCAAACTTGTACTGACCAGCGGACTGCTGGCCGGGGTGATCTATGTCAGCACGGATGCGTTTGGAACGAGTTGGCGGGAATTTGTAATCAAGGAGATGGCGGGGCGAGGTCTTCATTTGGATTTCGATCGACTGATTCTGAATCCGATCGGCGGCATCGTTGCACGGGACGTACGGGTCTTTGCGGACGCGGATCACAAGCAGGTGCTGGTGGCGATTGATCGACTGAATTTGGATTTTAATTTTGGCAAGCTTTTGGAAAAGCAGTTCGTGCTCGAAGGCCTGGAACTGAGCCACACCAATGTGACGCTGCCTGTGGACCCAGAGTCGGCATCACCCACAGTGATCGAAATCGAAGACCTCAGTGCACGGGCTTTTTTGAGTGAGGGCCGACTGGAACTCCAGCAGTCTGAGGGCACTATGTCGGGTATCGTGCTAAGTGTCTCTGGCGAGCTTTTATTGCCGCCAGAACCTGCTGTTGGCAGTAAGCCCGAAGCTGAATCAACCACGACGATGCAGAAGGTTCAGGCATTGCATAATCACCGGCTGCGCATCCGCCGCGGCCTAGATTGGCTTAAGCGTTTTGAGTTTGCGAAAGCGCCACGTCTCAGTCTTGAGGTCCACGGTTCTCTGGACCGCATGACGGAGATGAATGCAAAACTTTATTTCGATGCTGAAGGCCTGGGCTACGAGGGCTATGCCTGCAAGGAGTTGCGCGCTGAAGCGGAATACAACGCAGGCTTTGTGGACCTGACTCGCTTGCATTTAAAAGATCACCTGGGGGAGGTGAATGCGAGTGCGACTTGGATGATGGGTGCCGATGATCTGCGCTTTCACCTAACCTCCAGTGCGGATTTACCAGGCCTGGCTCAGACGTTTCTCAACAGCGACAATCTGCGTGAGATCGTCTTTTATGAATCCCCGCATTTTGCGCTGGAGGGCGTGTGGCACGTGGATGGCCCATTGTCGAAGCACAAGCGGCCTGTGCAGGTGACGGGAAGTCTGGACTGTGGACGCTTCAGCACTCGCGGTGAGGTTTTTGATGGAGTGAAAACGATGATCGGTGTGGCTCCTGAAGGCGTGTATATCCGCGATCTTCTGTTGCGGCATAAAACGGGCACACTGTCAGCACAAACGCTGGTGCATGAGACACAGGGTTGCAGGTATCAGCTCACATTGCGCATGGATCCGAATGCTTTTCTGCCTTTTGCGAAGATGAAGGCGACTCGGGACATCATCCAGCGTTTCCAATTCACGCCGGAGTCGTCGATCAATTTCGTGCTCAACGGTGTGGGTCCAGAACCTGATCCTCAGAAGTGTTTAAATACAGGTCATGGTGATCTTCGGCACTTCAAGTATCGAGGCTTAGAGCTTGATGAATTGCAGGCTGATGTGGAGTTTCAGGGGCCCATTCAGCATTACCGGAATTTAATCATGAAGCGCCCTGAAGGCGTGGGTGAGGCAGTGCATGTGCATGTCGATGATGCTGAGAAATGGGTGCGTCTGAAAGGTGTGAAAACAAGCATGGACCCGGTCGGTGTTGTAGGCGTTTTCGCGCCGAAGACGGCGGACATCGTCGCGCGCTACCGACTGCCCAACACCACTTCTGTGGAGGCGGATGGCATTATTTATTATCGGGGTGAGACAGAAAAAAGTGACTTCCGGGTTAAGTTCCGACATCCAAGCGGACCCGGCCATTATCAACTCTTCGGTGAGGATTATCTGATCAGTGAACCGGTGGGTGATCTGATCTTCAAAGGCCCCATTCTGGACTTTGATGTCAGTGGTCAGCTATACGGGGGCCCGATGAGCGCAAAGGGCAGGGTGGATCTGCGACCTGACAGCAACAGCTTCTCGGTCGCGGTGAAGGCTGCCCGTTTTCCGTATGAGGTTTTTGGAAAAAAACTGCCCTTTGAAAAAGTCGCTGCCAAAGTTTACGAGCGCGGTAATGGCATCCACTTCGAGGTGCTCTCTACCCTGCTAGATGGCGGCTTTGGGATCGACGGGATTGCGGGCGCAAACCGCCGCCCTGATGACTATTCTGGAGAGATCAGGCTGAAAAGTGTGAGCCTTCAGAAGTCAGCTCAAGTCTATTCAAAGAACAATGACACCGAGGGTGACATAACGGGGCATTTTAAGTTCACCGGCAAACTCAACGACTGGAACGAACTGAAGGGAGGCGGGGCCCTTTCCATCTTGAATGGTAACCTTTACTCCATTCCCATCGTCGGACTTTTGGCACCCATGTTGGGCACGATTTTGCCAAAGCAGATCTCTGGGTACAACATCGCCAAAGAAGCTGACTGCACCTTCAGCGTCGCGGATGGCTACATCATGACGGATGACTTCGAGGCGCTGACGAGCACCTTTAAAATCTTGCTCAATGGCAAGATAGACTTCATCCGCGATGAGCTGGATCTCAGCGCTCAGGTGCGTGTGCGGGGTCTCCCCGGCATTGTATTCCTACCCTTTAGCGAACTGCTGCAGTACAAAGGTGAGGGGTCCATCTCCGATGCAAAATGGTCGTCGAAAATCTTCAAAAGCACCGCACAAGACAAGAAAGGAATGCGTGAGGCACCGAGCGAAGCCGACAAACGCGAAGCCGAACGTATCGCCGGTGAGGCACCCAAATCCTTGTTGCCGCTTTTGAAGAAGGTTATTCCGCCAATCTTCAACCGCCCTGGCGGGCGCTGAGAAGTCGGCATAAAATATCCGAATAAACTTCTGAGACTCACAGTCCATAAGGCCGCACTCAAACGTGCAGCCATGAAACAAAACACTTCCTCCTCCTCGGTTCTTGAATCCTTGGAATCCCGCTTGGCACCTGCCGGCATCGTATTACTCAGCATGACATCGGGTGTGCTCACCGTGAATGGTGATGCGCTCTCAAACGATCTACAAATCACCGAGTCCGGCAATAACTGGACGATCGCGCCACAGACAAGCGGCACGACCCAGTTCAGCATGAATGGCGGCCCACTATTGCCGAGCATCACTTTCGCCGCGCCGCTTTCCTTGAAGGCCAATCTCGGTGCTGGCCATGACAACTTAATCATCTCTCAGGCGATTATCCCAGGCACGCTCACCGTCGATGGTGGTGAGGGCCATGACACCCTCGATCTCACTAGCACGACCATCAGCAACACAGCCACGGTGCGCCTCGGCAACGGACACGACTACTTCACTGCTGGTGGTAATCTCTTCTTTGGCAAAGGCCTCTCCGTAGATCTCGGCACGGGGCAAAATACCTTTGATGTGAATGCCAATAGACTGCTCTCGAATGGGGCGATCAGTGCCATCGCAGGTGGCTCAGCCATTGAGAAGCAAACCTACATTCTGGCAGCTGCTCTGGGTGATGTGAAAGGCGCAATCACTCTGCGCACCAGCACCACGAGTCCGACTGACTTTGAAATCGGCGGACTCGGTGACGATAGCCTGCGCGCGACTGGCGCTCTATCTCTACTCTCCAGTTCTGGTGACGATAAGATAACTCTTACGGGCAGTATCGAGACTCTCAGCACTTTTGCCATGAGCCTCGGACATGGCACGAAAAGTGTGCTCAGCGACTCGGCTGCACTGATCAAAGCCAATGCTCTTAGCTATGTCGGTGGCACCGGCCTGGATAGCGTGACCTTAGCGGGTCAAAGCCTCCAGGTTATTACGAATCTTGGGTTCAATGGCGGCGCGGGCACGAACTTACTCGACCTGAATACTGCGGCATCGATCCGCATCGGTGGCGCGCTAAGTTTTATTGGCACGACTGGCAATGACACGCTGATTGTGGATGGTCCGAGGGTGATCATCGGTGGGCTGATGAGCATGAATGCATCAACCGGAAACAATGCGCTCAGCATAAATGCCACGAATGGTTCCATCGGCTCCGTTTCCTATGCAGCGAGCACGGGCAATGATGTGGTAGATGTCGGCCACTATCAGGGAGACAGCGCACTGATCACCGTGCGTGGCAATGTCACCATCAGCACTGGAACTGGCAGCGCCGATGTCATGGTGCGCGACTCGGATATCTACGGCAACCTCACCGTCAACACTACCGTGGCCTTTGGCGGGATCGACACAGTGCGCCTCATCGACAGTGATTTCCGTGGCAATGTCGGTATCAATCTAACGGGCACTGCTGAAAGTGATGTCGTCGTTCGTGACAGCATCTTTGACCGTGCCGTGACCGTCAATACAGGCAGTGGTGATGACTATGTGGCTTTCGAAACAGACACTGCTGTCTCATCCATCTACAGCGTCTTCCACGGCACCGTGAACATCAACTTGGGCAATGGTAACGACATCTTCGCCGCTGGTTCAAACCCTACCTTGGCGACTGTGGGCAATGACTTCAATAGCTACGTCAATGTGAATGGTGGCACCGGCTATGACCGCGCCTACTTCATGCACTACGACTATAACAACGGCTTCAATGGCCCACTTCCCTGGACCTCCAGCGTCGAAGAGGCCTACTGAAGATCTACTTAGCGTGAACTGATTCTGTAAGCCCGTCAGCTATGGCGGGCTTACTTTTTCCCGCCTTTGATGAACTCCTCACTGCTCAGCACGCCGCTACCGTCCGTGTCGAATTTCGGGAAGCGCTTCGGGGCCTCTTCAGGATCGGGTTGACTGAGAAGAAATTCCGCCCGCGTGAGCTTACCGTCTTTGTCCTTATCACGCTGGTCAAACATCACTCCGCGATCTTTGGTTAGTTCGGACTTATTCGGCTCGGCTTTATTGGCGCCGGGCTTGCTTTGAATTTGCCGCTTGGCTTCAGGATGCTGCGTCAGTAATTCGCGGAGTTCTGCCACGATGTCAGGCTGATCACTGGCGAGGTTTTTCGACTCAAGCGGGTCCGCTTGATAGTCGTAGAGTTCAAACACGGACTTCTCAGCACCCGCACCGATGGGCTTCCATTCGACGAGGCGATAACGATCCGTGCGGATGGCACGACCCAGCCCTTCACCGCGCGGATAGACGTGGATGGCGTGATCCCTGATGCTGGCTGAGGCATCTTTGAGTACGGTGACAAAGCTGCGTCCATCAAGATTGGCAGGAGCAGGTAGAGCGGCCAGCTCGGCAAGTGTGGGGTAGATGTCCACCGTCTCGATCAGAGACTTAGTGCGCGAGCCGGCCTGCGTGATTCCGGGTGCGCTGACGATGACTGGGATGTGCGCTGCCTGCTCATAGTTCGTGTGTTTACACCACATGCCATGGTCACCGAGATGCCAGCCGTGATCTCCCCAGAAGACGATGATAGTGTTTGAGGTGAAGCCTGTGGCATCCAGCGCGTCCAGCACCTTGCCGAGCTGCGCGTCCATGTAACTCGTAGCCGCATAGTAGCCGTGGATGAGGTGGCGCTGCTGCTCCTGTGTGACGGGGCCGGTATCCGGCATGTCTTTATACTGACGAAGTTCTCCCCATGACGATGGCGCGAACTCGGGCGCACCTTCAGGCGCTTGATGAGACGTCGGCTTGGGGAGTGTGGCGGGATCATGCAGGTCCCAGTATTTTTTCGGAGCAACGAAAGGCAGATGGGGTTTCAGGAAGCCCACAGCGAGGAAGAATGGCTCATCTGGCTTTTGCTTCGCGGCTTCGAGGCGCTTGATGGCTTCATCGGCGATCATGCCATCTCCATAGCGATTGTCGGGCACGTCGGCGTTTTCTGTAGGCGCGCCGCGAGGCAGTTTCCAGGCTTCCTTTTTGTTATCAAACAGGGCCTCTTCACGTGTCGAGGTCGGTGGATTGTTTTCCTTCAGCGCGTAGCTGATCGTCTTCGGTGAATAATGAGGCACACTCCACGATGCTTCATCATTCACATTGCCATGGCCGACATGGAAGATCTTGCCAAGGCCTTCAGCGCGATAGCCATTGTTTTTAAAGAGCTGCGGCAGCGTGACTGCATCAGGCGAACCTTTGCGGAAGTTTGTGCTGAGTTCGTAGATGCCGAGCGTCTGCGGGCGCAGACTGGTAAGCAGGGCATTGCGTGAGGGCGAGCACACGGCCTGATTGCAGAAGGCCTTTTCAAAGAGCATCCCGCGTGCGGCGAGTCGGTCAATGTTCGGCGTCTTCGCGTGAGTGTCTCCAAAGCAACCGATGGTGGGCTTGAGGTCGTCCACGCAGATAAGTAGTACGTTAGGCTTTGCCGCCGAGAGCATCGGACAAAGAGCAGAGAGAATGAAGAGGGCGCACATGAGACGGCAGAAAACGATGGCTCGTTGCCTATCTTGCAGCGCGCCAGAGGCCCTCAGTCATGACGATCTTGGCGTGCTCAGGGATGCCGCGTTCATTCTGCTGATGCTGAGCCACAAGGAGGTCCACCGCCGCCGCACCCAGCACATGAGCCTGCTGGTCGATGCCAGCGATGCCGGGGCAGTCAGCACGCCAGCCAAGGGTGGCGTGAGCGATCTTACCAGAGGGCGGCAACCACTCGGTCAAATGATAGCCCGTCTCGATGACGACATCAGGTTTGGCCGACTTCAACCAGGTCTGAAAATCAGCGTGCTTGATCTGTCGATGCAGGGCCAAGAGTTCAGCAGACTGAGTCACAGGCAGTGGATGATGCGCGAGAAAGCTGGCCGACCAGGCGCGATACATGCGCTCATTGATCGTGCTCTCTGCATAAAACCCGATGCGGCGGAAACCCTGCCTTTTCAGCATCCGCATAGCATTCATCATGCCTAGGAAGTGATGGTGATGCACACGATGCAAGGCTGGGCGGGCGTAGCCGAGTCCGATGACCACACTGCTAAACTTCTCCCACTGCATAGAAACATGCCCACGGCTGCGTGAGAAAAGCGGCGAAAGGATGAAGCCGGGGATGCCCCGCGCTTCAAGGATGCCAGACATGCGACGTGCGGTCATGCCGCGTGCTTTGAGATGAAACTCCTCCAGACGATAGCCTAGCTGATCGGCTCGCACATGAGCGCCGCGAACAAGTTCCTCTGACCATGAGGAAGTTTTGGCTGACTCCTCCTTCTGCTCCGCCCAGATAAACGCGAGCGTGATGGGGGATGCGACACGTTTCGAGCGGCTCATATGCGTCATCAACTTCGCGATCTGAGGATCAGGGCGGTAGCCCATCGCCGTCGCAGCATGTAGCACACGCTCACGTAACCCCGCGCTTACCTGACGCTCACCACGCAGGGCACGAGACACGGACATCTTCGAGACACCGAGCTGCGCGGCGATGTCAGCGAGTGTTGGACGTTGCATGGGTCAGCGCTTTATTTGAAGCTCCAGTGGCTTTTGACTCTCGCCAACTTCCATGGTCCAATCTCCTGCCCCAGGCTTCTGTTCACTCGTCGTTACTGAGCCATCGTCCGTATCGAGGCCGGGCACATCTGCCGCACTGTAGCTAACAGTGAGTTTAACTTTACCGACCACCGGTCCAGTTTTTCCATCAAGTTTAAAGCTACCATGCATGACTCGTGCGCAAGCTACGGCAGCGCTTGGATCTTCAGGCGTGAAGATCACGCTGCCCCAGCTTACTGGCGTTCCATTCACCGTGGCTTTACCAGAGATTGCCGTGCGTTTAGCAGGCTTGAGAAAGCCCTGATTACGCAGCCAATCACGAAAGTGGCCGCTCCATGTGCCGAGCACGGGATCACCCAGAAAAAGGCCGACACCATGCGGTCCTGGACGATAGACATGCAGCTCGGCGGGCACTTTATTTTTCCGACAGGCGAGGTAAAACGCCACAGCATTCTCGGCAGGCACGACCGTATCTTCATCCGTCTGGAAAAGGAAGATCGGGGGTGTCTGCGGAGTCACGCGGCGCTCGGTGCTGACTTGCGCGGCAAGCTCGTCGCTGTTGTTCGGACCGAGGAGATTTTTCCGTGAGCCATCATGCCGATAGGACTCGATCATCGAGATCACAGGATAGGTCGGAGCCGCTACATCAGGCCGCGCGCTTACCTTATCCACAGCGTCATTCGTGGCACCGGCTGGCTTTTCATCAAAGAGAGTCGCCGCCATTGAGGTCAGATGCCCGCCTGCGGAAAAACCAACGATACCGATGCGATTCGGGTCGATGCCATACTCCTTAGCATTGGCCCGCACATGGCGTATCGCGCGCTGCACGTCGATGAGCTGAATCGGGTAATGATACCCCTGACTGCCGAGGCGATAATGCAGCACGAAAGCGGAGACGCCGAGACCATTGAACCACTTCGCTACCTGTGTGCCCTCATGATCTGCTGCGAGCCCCCCGTAACCGCCGCCGGGGCACACGACAAAGGCCGCGCCATTCGCTTTTTCTTTGGCAGCAGACCAGACATAAACAAAGGGCTGATCTTTATCCTCCTGCCCCTTTGCCCCAGGAGCGCCATCAGGCCAGAGGCGGACTTTGACAGGCTCAGCGTGAGCGATGCTAAACAGAAGAGAAACTAGAGAGAGAGTGATTCGATGCATGGCGTTAGAGGTCGGAGTAGAACGTCGTAGGCCGCAGCCGCATTCTTCCACGAAAAGCGTGCGCCGAATTCAGCGATCACATTGCGCTGCCAAGTGGTAGCCGTCATGTGCTTTAAGCCCTGGGTGTAAGCGTTTTGATCTCCAGGCGTGACGAGCAGTCCTCGCGCTGGATCATTCACCACTTCAGAGATGCCGCCGACATCGGTACTGAGCACAGGCAGCCCGCAGGCAAAGGCTTCTAGAATCACATTTGGCAGCCCTTCATTTCGGCTGGAGAGACAGAGAAAATCCGCCGCCGCCATGCGCAACGCAATCTGGCCAGAGTCGAGTGGCCCCGTGAGCACCACGCGATCCGCCATGCCGAGCGTGGCGGCATGTTCACGAACCTCATCAAGCATCGGACCGCGACCCGCCATCATGAGCAGATTATTTTTCTCCGGGGTGCTTTTCACAAAATCCGCAAAGGCGAGCACCAGCATGAGCGGGTTTTTCACGTCGAGAAAATTACCCACGAAAAGGGCGATTCGAGCATCTGCTGACAGACCAAGCTGCGCGCGAGCTGCTGCCTGCGGCTGCGGGCGGAAGACGGCGAGATCCACGCCATTGTAGATAGGATGCAGCTTCCCGGCATCCGCGCCAGCCTCAGCAAGACGGCGGGCGAGATCACGACTGCGGGCGATGACGCCGTGAGTCTGAGTGATGGCATGTAGAATCAGTCGCCGCCGCACAGGTTGCCTCAGGTACTGATGCGTATCACTACCCTGCGTAATGAGCACGCAGGGTTTCCCCATTTTGCGGGCGATCATCGCCAGTGCGCAGCCGTCAGGATACAGCCATGAAACGAGCAGGACATCAAAGTCCATGCTCTTCAACAGTGGGCGTAATCTGGCAGCCATGAGCTGATGATTCACCCGACTGCCCACACGCGGCACATAGGGCACAGGAATGAAGCTAGGCTTTAGCACCGCATCTTGCGCACGGCATTTCCAGCCACCCTCAGCACGAGTCAGTCTATTGAGCGAAAGAGTGGGACGCGGACAAACCACGCTCAAGTCCCAGCCATGCGCGAGGCGCAGCTCATGCAGCACGGTCGCATTATCGAGTCCTAAATAGGGTGCAGTGCTGTCGGGAAAAAGATTCGACACAAACAACAACTTCTGGCCACGACGCGGTGTCTCTGAGCGCGAGGACGGCTCGCCCACGCACCCATCTTCACTATAGATCCCATCGATTTCGGACATGTACCGCATGTGCTAGTTCTTTGCAGTCTGAGTGGCAATGATTTTCACCACTCAAACGACAAGGTTGTTTTCCAATTTGAAGAATCCTGTTAATCAGGGGGCAATCCATTCGTTCACTCACTCTCATGATCTCACGCCGCCAATTTATCTCCGCCAGCCTCGGGGCGCTCAGCGCCTCCACTCTGCCTGCCATCGAGCCCATCAACCGCGCGGGCAAAAGCCGAATGCAGCTTGGCGTGGCCGCTTACAGCTTCCGCGAATACTTCCAGTGGAGCCGTGACAAGGAGCAGAAACCGAAGGGCGACCGTAAGCCTTGGAGCATCCTGGATTTCATCGACTGGTGTGCGGACAACAATGTGCCGGGGGCTGAAGTCACCAGCTACTTCTTCCCGCCGGATGTGGATGAGAAATTCCTGCTCGAAGTAAAGCGCCGAGCCTACCTGCGTGGCGTCCAGCTCGCTGGCACCGCGGTCGGCAACAACTTTGCTCTGCCGAAAGGCGAGAAGCTCGACGAACAGATCGCCTACACGAAGAAGTGGATCGACCACGCCGCACTGATGAATGCACCGCACATCCGCGTCTTCGCGGGTGCACAACCAAAGGATCTCAGTGAAGAAAAGGCCGTCGCTAATTGCCTCGAAGCCTACCAGGAATGTCTTGATTACGCCGCGACAAAAGGCGTTTTCCTCGGACTCGAAAACCATGGCGGTATTGTCGCTGAACCAGACAATCTAGTAAAGATGATCAAAGCCGCGAACAGCCCCTGGGCTGGCATCAACTGGGACAGCGGCAACTTCCACACCGAAGATCCGTATGGCGACCTCGCAAAGATCGCGCCTTATGCCGTCAACGTTCAACTCAAGATGGAGATGAGTCCCAAAGGCAGCAAGAAAGGCGAAGGCCAGCCTGCCGATGTGCCGCGTCTTTTGAAAATCCTACGCGATGCTAACTACCAAGGCTGGTTCACGCTGGAGTACGAAGTGGCCGCTGACCCCTTTGTCGAGGTGCCGAAGATTTTGGACATGGTCAGGCCATTGCTAGCATGAGGCAGAAGTTGACGGTGGTTTACGGTGGTTGACTGTTGTTTACAGTGGCTGCCAAACCGATGCGGCTACGCCGCTGATACAGACAACCGTCAACCATCGTCAACAACTGTAAACCAACGTCAACTCCCATGAGGAAACCATTTCCATTCGAGAAGCTTGAGCTCTGGCAAGATGCCAGAAAGCTCGTGATGGGTGTTTACCAGTGCTCATGCACTTTCCCACGCGACGAGCGATTTGGCCTGACAGGCCAGCTCACTCGGGCCGCCGTTTCGGTGGCGAACAATTTGGCTGAAGGCTGCGGGAGAGCTACCCTCAAGGATCAGGCTCACTACTCCAGCCAAGCTCACGGTTCTCTGATGGAAACTGCTTCGGATCTGATCATCGCCACCGACCTCCAATTTACCACGGCTAAAGATACCGACGCGCTTTTGGATCAAGCCTTTGATTTGGCCGTGCGCATCCACAATCTCCGAGACTCCCAACTGCGCCGAGCGCAGGAACTCTGAAAACAACTGTCAACAACCGTCAACCACTGTTAACAACCGTCAACCTCTCCGCCCATGCCTTCCAAATTCACCACCACCACTTGGCTGATCATCGTCATCGCCAGCATCGGATTTCTTTTCGACACTTATGAACTGCTGATGACTCCGCTGGTCGCGGCCCCAGCGATTGCGGAATTATTAAAAGTGCCGCTGAACAATCCGATGGTCACGGACTGGGTGGGCAAGCTGCTGTGGATTGCGGCTCTATGCGGCGGTGTGTTTGGCTTGCTCGGTGGCTGGCTGGTGGACCGCTTTGGGCGGAAGAAGATCATGGCGGCGAGCATCTTCATGTATTCGCTCTCGCCCTTTTGCGCGGCGTTTGCGACCACATTGCCGATGTTCATTTTCTTCCGCAGCACGACCTTCATCGGCGTGTGCGTGGAGTTCGTGGCGGCGATCACTTGGCTGGCGGAAGTGTTCTCCGACAAAAAGGAAAGGGAGAAGTGGCTCGGTATCACGCAGGCCTTTGCCTCGCTCGGCGGCTTGCTCGTGACAGGCGTGAGTGTCTGGATCAGCAAGCATGGCGCAGATCTATCCCACATGGGGCTGCCAGTCGCTCTTGGTGCAACCGATCCCGGATCATGGCGCTACTTGCTGATGACGGGCATCCTACCCGCCATCCCGATTGCACTGCTGCTGCCGTTTGTGCCTGAGAGTCAGGTTTGGATTGATCGCCGTGCAGCGGGCTTGCTGAAGCGCCCAAGTTTTGGCGCTCTCTTTTCGCCAGAGCTTCGCCGCGTGACACTCGTCACAGCAGCGCTGTCAGCTTGCGCTTATGGCATCGCATTTGGCGCGCTCCAGGTCACGGTGGCACGAGTGACTCCAGGACTGCCTGAGTTAAAGGCCGAGTCCAAGGAATTGGCTCCGCTGCGCAAAGAAGCTGAAGGCCTCAACATAGAACTCAACAAGCTCGCGGCCACTGATCCAGCGCGCAAAGAAGTCATTGGCAAGATCAAAGCAAACTTTGGCCAGCAAAAGCCGCTGAACGAAAAGGTGAAGTCCATGGGCGATAAAGTGCAGCTTCATCAGGAACTTGGCGGTCTCGTCGGACGCATCCTCCTGGCGGTGCTGCTCATCGTGGGCATCAGCCGTGTGAAGCTCCTGAGGATCTTCCAGATCCCCGCCATGGTTCTCCTGCCGCTGACTTATTTCAAACTGTTCGAACAGGGCGGATCAACCTTCCTATGGGCCTATGCCATCTGTGGCTTGCTCACCGTGGCTCAGTTCAGTTACTTCGGTGAATACCTGCCCAAAGTGTTCCCTCTGCATCTGCGCGGCACGGGCGGTAGTTTCGCCACAAACGTGGGCGGGCGCATGATCGGCACGAGCATGGCGTTCGTCACAACCAGCTTTGTCGCTCCGATGCTCGCAGGCAAAGGACCGCTTCTCCCGATGCACGTCGCGATGGCCGCCGGTTATGTCGGCACAAGCATTGCGGTGATCAGTTTCATCGTGGGCTTCCTGCTGCCAGAGCCCAAAAGTGAGGAGTGATCTTTAGAAAGAGGTTTCGATACGCTGGCTGAATGCCTTCGGCCAGCGTCCCAATCCGTTGGATTTGCATGAAACTCCTGTCCCAATTTTTCATAGCTCTGACCTTGACGATTTCCTTTGTCCAAGGCAATCCAATCGCGGTCGATCCTAATCGTCGTAACATAACGATGGTATGCGAAGACGTAACGGTCACCGTGCAGTCGGGGAATTCGCAGGTCTGTGGCAAGTACACATTCGAAATGGATAAAGACGATTGGCCAAAAGATCCTGACACCCATGTGTTCGTTTTTATTCCTGTCTTGCTGCCAGTTCTAGGAACTCCTAAAACTGAAACTGTTCCTGTTTTGAAGCTTGGAAACAGGAGGTTTAAAGGCGTGATCCGCAATGATATTACAGTTGCTGGCACACCTCGTTTCGTATGCGGCCTGCCTAAAGATTGGTTTCTTTGCGTCTATGAAGTGTCTTTGCCTTTTCACATGTTGAAAAAGCTATTCACCATCGATGTCTCTTACATGCAGCCTCACTTTCCCAGAGACATCTGTGGCTATGTTCCGGTTCATCCGCCGAAAACATTCGGGGCCTCAAGAATACGATTCGTTGCAGATACAGGTTTTGCTCTCAAGAAACTAGGTTGGAGTCTTTTTAGAAATCAAGGTGCAGAGATCATGGACTTTATTCCAAAAGATCGTCATCTCATCAGCGTCAGATGCATAAAGAGCGACATTGGTGAGACATCGCGGTGATCAGGTTCATCGTGGGCATCCTTCTGCTCGAACCGAAGAGCGAGGTGTGACGTGGTCCGCACAGTACACTATGCGGACTACTTGAGTGGCAGATAAATGACCTGATCCGTGACATCTCTTTCCTCGGCGATTTGAGCGAGAATTTCGAGATCGCGAATCAAGTCGGAGAGGCTGACGATAAGTTGGTGACCGTAAATCACCGTGGCAAAAGGCTCACCGAGTTCCTGCCGACGATGTGCTTCCCCCAGAAAATCTTCGTCCTGGGTGACAACCATGCGGCTCAACTCGGTGGCACGATCCAGCAGCTCATCATCTGGCCAGACATGAGTACCATCTTCCTAAGCCGTCAAAACATCCACGCCTCTCTTTCGCAAAGCGATTGTTACCGCTCGTGGCACATGCACGTCCATATAAAGACCGGCAGCCATGAGTTTTAGGCCGTCACAAGTTTTCTCGGTCTGGCACGCTCTGCCAGCATGAAAGGAGATGACGCCGCCCTAAACGAAGCAACGGACTCAACCTGAACCGACATAGCCTCATCAAGCTCGCTACGGTGATCGTAGTAATAGGCGAGCGCTGAGTGAATGTGTGAAAGCGGCAGGTGCGGATGCTGAAAATGAATTTCCTCTGCCGTCCAGCCATGAGCCATATGATCGAGCGCAACCTCGATTACTTTGGTGTTGCAGCCGGTGATCCACGCCCGCCCGTCTACGGCGAGTGTGATGTGCGGATAGGTGAGCGTTTCCATGAGCAGAGTTTGCGGGACAAATAAAGGTTACGCAAGTCTCGTCCCGACCTCCAGCGTGTGACCGCGCAGGAAGTCGGCTGCGGAGAGGCGTTTCCCGCCTTCGGCTTGGACTTCTTCGAGCTTCAGCAATCCTGTGCCGCAACTGATGATTAGGCCCACTTTGGGATCGGCGGAGACAATGGTGCCAGCTAAGGGGCATGCTTCACCTTCGATGATCGTGGCACGGTGGACTTTGAGTGGCTTACCATCAGGCAACAGACAACTCGTGCCAGGCCAGGGATTGTAGGCACGGATGAGGCGCTCCAATGCCTCGGCGCTGCGAGTCCAGTCTAGGCGACCGTCTTCACGCTTCAACTTGCCGCAGTGCGTGGTGAGCGCGTTGTCCTGCGGTGTGCGTGGCGGATGGCCAGCGGCGATAATATCCAGCGCGCGCTCCAGGCTGGCGGGCGCGGCGAGGGCGAGCTTGTCATGCAGCACGCCGCCAGTGTCGGTGGGCAGAATGGGCATGGCGTCCATGAGCAAAATGTCTCCTGTATCAAGGCCTTCATCCATGAACATAATGGTCACGCCGGTCTCGGCATCGCCCTCGCGAATCACTGCCTGGATCGGCGATGCGCCGCGATGTCTTGGCAAAAGGGATGCGTGGATGTTCAGACAGGCGAGACGTGGGACATCGAGCACCGTGCGCGGCAGGATTTGCCCATAGGCGACGACCACAGCGACATCGGCCTGAAACAATTTTAGTTCATCGACAATATAGCGAATCTTCGGCGGTTGCAGGACGGTCAAACCAGCGGCCAATGAACGCACTTTCACCTCTGGCGGTGTGAGCACGAGCTTACGACCAGCGGGTTTATCTGGCTGTGTGATGACGCCGACGACTTCATGCTTCGGGGTTGAAAGCAACCACTCCAGTGAGGGCAGACCAATGTCTCCTGTGCCGATAAAAAGGATGCGCATGGGCTAGACCTTCATCTTCTCGATTTCACGCCAAGCGTCGAGTGTCATGACGCCAGCGATGATGTCGTATAGCACCTTAGCTGGTGGCTGGCTGGCATCGATCTGGCAGATTCGGTCGCCTGCATAGTAATCGAGAATCGGTTTCGTCTCGGCCTCGTACGTGGCGAAGCGCTGCTGAATGACAGACTCGTTGGCGTCATCGAAGCGGTTGTCCTTCAGGGCGCGTTTACGCAGACGACGAGCAAGCTCGGTGCGGTCGGGGCAACTGAGGTGGAAAACTTTCAGCACGTCGATGTCCTGCTCCATGTACTTCGCCTGCTCGACATTGCGCGGGATGCCGTCGAGCACCAGAAAGTCGATCTCAGGTTTGAAGACGTGGCCGTCCACACGCTGTTTGATGTTTGCGCGCCAGAGTTGCACAGTTAAATCATCGGGCACGAGTTCGCCACGGCTGGAGTATTCGACAAATTTTTGTCCCAAAGTGGTGCGCGTGTCGAGCGAGCGAAAGACATCTCCACAGGCCAGATGATGGAAGCGCGGGATGGAACCCAGGACCTTTCCCTGCGTGCCTTTGCCACTGCCAGGGGCACCGAGGATTAGGAGTGTGCGTAAACGCGGTGAATCAGACATGAGGACAAAAAATAGCACGTCACAGAGTCGTCACAAGGCAGGCTTGGCACGAGTTTCCAGACTTTTATCACACCAACCGAGCCATCACCGTGTCACGCACGACCTCATAAGGTAACAGATTCAAATCACCCGCCGGAGCGCGCAGAACCTGCACCGTTGATTGTGGCGGAGCCCAGGTAGTTGGGTTGGTGGGACCAAAAAGAAGGATGCATGGCACACCGCAAGCCGAGGCAAGATGTGAGATGCCGCTGTCGTGACCGAGGAAGAACTGGCAAGTGCCGAGACGATCTGCCAGCTCGGCAAGTGGCAATGCGTGCCAATGATCGCTGGCTGCACCTGCTCTGGTCCCACGCGCTGCCTCAGCCTCTCCAGTGATGAAAACTATCGAGGTCTGCGGATGCCGCGTTTGCAATTCATCTGCGAGTCGCTGCCAGTGCTCGGCAGGCCAGTTCTTCGTCTCCGATCCGCTGCCGAGATGAATGGTGATGCGTCTCGCGCTGGCGAGTGGTGTAGAAATGAAAAGCGGCGCGCGCCATCCAGGCTCTTCTAAAAACATCGCCAACTTTTGCAGCGGACGCGCGAGCTGCTCTGAAGCGTGGCCTTGCCCATCGACCACACGATGCGGGCACTCGATGAGCGTCTTCACGCCGATGCGTTCCAGGTTCGCACGCAAGATACCATCAGGATCAAAGAGGTAACTGACGACGAGATTGAAGCTGCATAGATACTCCACCAAAGCAGGATCAATGGACGCTCCAGGTGCAAACAAAGAAGCCATCGTCCGGTGCTCTAGACTGCGTGTAGCATCGGCAAGACCCGCGTGCTTGGCCAATTCGACGATGCCGGGATAACCCAGTGCTTCGAGATGGCACCCCGCGATGCTTTCCCGCAGCAGCCGGATCGCCGGCAGCGTGAGGATGAAGTCACCAATCGCCCCGCCACGGATCACTAGCACACGAGGACGCTGCGGCTCCATGCTCAGTAAGTCAGAACTGCCAGCACCAGCAGCGCCGCGCCGTAGCCGATCCCGCCCCACACCGCCAGACTCCAGCGGCCTTCTTTAGCCAGCAGCCAGGTCGTCCAGTCACGCATCAGGAAAGGCATACCGACAAAGAACATGCCCGAAATGATCCAAGCATAAGCCAGAACAGGCAGCAGTAGGCGCGTGACGGGAGGCTGGAGAAAAGCTGCCGCCAGCACCACACCAGAGACCAGCAGCATCAGGCTTCCCAGAGCACGCACGGAGAGAAATTCCTTCACATAGATCAGCACCAGCACAAAGCCGATCGGCACCAGAGTCAGGAACCATTTACGCAGGAAGAAGAACTCACCCATGTCCATGTTCGACAGCACCATCATGCTCCAGAAAAAATCAATCGTCAGCAGCGCCACACCCCAGCCATAATGACGGGGAAAAGAGCGCAGAAAAGCCTTCGCCTTATCCGCATTGCGCCAGGCCCAGAGATGCGTCACCAACAGGGCCAGACCCAGCAGAATGCCCACAGGCTTCATCGGCAGACCGCCCGTCGGTGACAGGTGGTAGAGGTAGTCGTGGAGTTCTTTGAACATGCAGGTTAGGGTAAGGGTGCGCAGACTGGCGCAGAGGTGCGGAATGCGCAAACGGGTTTGAGGTTGCCCGCTTCCCTGCCCCCATGTTACCTCAGGCACATGAAGTTTTCTGAAACCCCCGCTTGGTATGTCATCCACTCCCGACCGAAGTGCGAGCACCTTGCCGCAGGCCTCATGCTCGGCCTGCCAGATGTCGAGACTTACTGCCCACGCATCAAATTCCAGCGCATCACCAAGCGCGGAAAGGTCTGGTTTATCGAGGCACTCTTCCCCAGCTACTTCTTCGCGCGCTTCACCCCTGCCACATCCATGCGGGCCGTGAAACATTCGCAGAATGTCATCCGCATCGTGGACTTCGGCGGGCAGATGACTCCCGTGTCTGATCGCGTGATCGAATTGATCCGCCAGGAGATGGAAGGCCAAGTCATCAAAGAGATCCACATCGGCGTCAAAGTGGGCGATACCGTGGAGTTAACGGAAGGCCCCATGCGCGGGCTGAAAGGCATCGTCAACAGCATCCACAGCGGAGAAGAACGCATCAAAGTCCTCATGGAGTTCCTCGGTCGTGAGAGCCTCGTCGAAGTGAATGCCTCCAAGCTACTCGGCGAGCACACCGCCCGTGAAGTCATCGCCAGTGCAGCGCGGTAAACAGTGGCGCATTGTCGGAAGTCGCGAAACCTCAACTTTACTCCTCAAAGCAGCTCACACTTAGATGTGCCAATCTCGGCCGCAGTCTGCATTTTCCTCCATCGGAAAGGCTCTACGATTTGGCCCCAGATGCCTTTTGGCATAGCAACTTTGAAACTGATTTCATTGGACGTCCGGTATTAAAAAACCACAGCTTTTTAGTGCTGTGATGCACAGCGTGATAGCGCCAGAGCGTCCCCCAATTCATAAGCGATCCGGCGTGCCTAGTAGAGCCCTCAAAACATGAAAAGCTCCGCTCTCCAGCACTGACCTGGGCAAAAGGCATCTCAGCACTCTGCTATGAACAAATTGACGATGCGTATCTATGAAAATAAACCAGCAATCCCTTGTGAAACCAAGATCACATAACGCCTTCACGTTTCAAAGCCCACCTGCTGGCACAGGTGGCCAGGCCTTCTTCAAGAGGCGGGCGGCATAGGCTCCGTCCATGAGGTCTTTTGGGGGGAAGACGAGGCGGCTTTCGGCCATTTCTAGCTCTGGATGGGTTTCTAACACGGCGCGGACGATCTGCTGATTTTCCTCGGGGTCGATGCTGCAGGTGCTATAGACGAGGCTGCCGCCGGGCTTCAGATAGCGGAGGGCGGACTCGACGATGGCGCGCTGGGTCTGGGCAAGCGTGGCGAACTCTTCCTCCTGCAAGCGCCAGCGGACGTCTATGCGGCGGCGCATGACGCCGGTGTTTGAACAAGGAACATCCAGCAAGATGCGATCAAACAGGAGATCGCCAAAAGGTGGCGGTGTGTCTGAGAGGAAATCATGCTGCATGACCTGGGCATTGCGGGCATGAAGGCGGGTGAGGTTTTCACGCAACCGCGGCAGGCGTGCGGTGGAGGAATCGCAGGCGATGAGGCGGCCCTCATTACACATCATCTGGGAGATGATGGCGGTTTTCCCACCAGGAGCGGCACAGGCGTCGAGCACGCTTTCACCGGGGAGTGCGCCAAGCATTTTCGGGGCGATGGCGGTGCTGGGATCTTGGACGTAGCAGAGGCCGTGCTTGAGGGCCTCACGCGGTGGGGTCTCGCACTCGAAGAAGTCTTCTTCACTGGTGTGGGCGAGCAGGCCGGGGAGGCGTGCCATGCGCTCGACGGCTCCGTCGATGAGTCGATTGACTCGAATGTGCGTGGGGGCTTGGTTTTGATTCCACTGGCAGACGGACTCGGCCTTGGCCTTGCCCATGATTTTGATCCATCGGCGAATGAGGAACTCGGGGTGCGAGTGGGCGATGGCGAGGGGCAGTGTGTGCGCTTTTTCCAGAAGCTGCCGCTGCTCGCGGTCGGCACGACGAAGCACGGCATTGATGAGGGCGCCAGAGCGGCCCGCAACGGCGACGGTTTCATTCACGGCGGCATGAGATGGGACGCCGAGTAGGATGAGCTGGCAGAGACCGATGCGCAGGAGCCAACGAGTGCGATGATCGAGGTGTTTGTTATCCGTGAGATGGTCGGTCCAGTGATCGAGCAGGCTGAGGTTCCGCAGGGAGGTGAATACGATGTCGTGAAGGAAGGCGGCATTGGGCGCGGAGAGCGCGGTGCGGCGTGTCCAGTCATCAAGAATGTCCACGGCGAAGCGTGGCGTTTTCTGCCATTCGGTGAGCACCTCGATGGCGACGGAGCGGATGCTGGTGGCTCGGAAGCCGGGGGATGGGATGCGTGTAGCTGGCATGATCATTAGTTAGCCTCGTGCCTCCACAACACCACGGCCGATGCCACGGTATTGGAATCCAAAGTCGGCAGCGGCCACTGGATCTATCAGATTGCGTCCGTCAAAAATAAGTGGGGTGCGCATGACCTCACGCAACTCGGCGAGATCGACACTGGCAAACTCACGCCACTCGGTGGCGATGATGAGGGCTTCTGCGCCGGATGCGGCCTCAAGGGCGCTTTCAGCAAGCTTGATCTTGCCTGCGACTGGCAGCGCTCTGGCCTTGTCCATGGCCTTGGGGTCGTAGGCGGTGACGTCGGCTCCTTCACCGACGAGTCTCTCGACAAGACTGATGGCGACGGAAGATCGGACGTCGTCGGTGTTGGGCTTGAAGGACAGTCCCCAAACGGCGAGTTTTTTGTCCTTCAGCACCCAAAGTGCCTCACGGATGGAATTGAGAAAGCGCTCAAGCTGGCGTGCATTGATGCGCTCGACTTCTTTAAGCAGATCGAAGGGGATGCCGATCTGCTCGCTAATGGCGATAAAGGCGGCGATGTCCTTTGGGAAACATGATCCGCCGTAACCTAGTCCGGCGGAGAGGAAATCACGACCGATACGCTTGTCGGCACCGATGCCTTCAGCGACCTTGAGCACGTCTGCGCCACTGTTTTCGCAGATCTCTGCCAGGGCATTAATGTAGCTGATCTTGAGGGCGAGGAAGCTGTTGGCGGCGTGCTTGATGAGTTCGGCGCTGTTAATATCAGTGACCAGAACAGGAGCGACGAATGGCTCATACACTTTCTGCATGAGGGCGAGCGCGCGGTCACTGTTACCACCGATGACGATGCGGTCAGGCTTCATGAGATCAGCGACGGCACAGCCTTCTCTGAGGAACTCTGGATTGCTGATGACATCAAACTCAACGCCTGGTTTGGCGTAACGACGGATGGTCTGGGTGACACGCTCGCCAGTCTTCACTGGCACGGTGCTTTTATCCACGATGACGCGGTAGCTGGTGAGGAACTGAGAAATCTCACGCGCGACTTTTTCGATGAAACTGAGGTCCACGCTGCCGTCAGGCTGGGGGGGGGTCGGGACAGCGATGAAAAGCACTTCACCATGATCGACGCCTTCTTCAGTGCTGGTGGTGAAGCGGAGACGACGAGCAGCGACATTTTTTTTCACCATGTCCTCCAGCCCTGGTTCGTAGATGGGGATTTGGCCGGCAAGCAGTGTCTCCACCTTAAGCGGATCATTGTCCACACAGAGGACATTGTGGCCGACTTCTGCAAAGCAGGCACCTGTGGTGAGTCCGACGTAACCTGAGCCGATGATGGTGAGCTTCATGTAATGGGTAAGGTGAAATTAGAAATGACGAAAAAGAGAACGTTCGAGTAACCTATCTTAACAATTAAACCTGAGATCTGAATCGGTTAAGTCTGACTTTAATGTCATACAACCCGCCTTCAATACACGGCTAACGTCCAGAATTCTGGCTGCCTCCACGACCCGATGGGTTCGGATCAATGTCGAGGGGTATAATCAGGCCGGGGAAATCTTTTAGTGTGAGTGAGAAGAGAATACCGATTTCAGACTGACCCCTGCGATTGTCACGCATCATAGCACCGATGGAGGCGACCCAACTCGTGAGATCACGAGTCACGCTGTAGCTCTGGAACTCCATGGTGCCGTCATCCATTTCATAGATGTGGTTCATGGAAACTCCCCAGTTATCAGTGACCCGAGCATAAATACGGGAGAAGATAAGATTGGAGCTTTGGAAGTAGGGACTGCCTGAGATGTATTGGTGACCCAGGGTAAGTGAGAGCGAACTCGAGGGCATGAGGGTGATGCCCTGATTAAGCTCGGTGAAGTTGCCGGTCGAACTCATGATGGGGAGCTGCATATCCATCCAGAAATTTACCCAGGGCACAGGCCGGAAGAAAATTTCGTTGTAGAGATTTGAGACGTCACGATTGAACTCTGGGTCTTTGGAAAAGACATCCACATAGGTGTTCATGCCAGCAAAGGTGTAAGTCTGCGAGGGATCTTCAGTGGCGGAGAGGAAGCGGCCATTGCCTGACTCCTTGGTGTAATCGCGGCGTGTTTGGAGGTGATTGCGAACACCGAGGCGGGTCACATTCCATGAGCGCAGATCATCCACGGCGGAGTAAAGCGGCACGTCGAGGGAACGCGGGCGAGTCGTGCGGGAGAGGCGGTCGATGGAGGGGAAGCCCGTGGGCTGGCTGGCATCCAGATAAGAGACATTCATGTACGGCTGCAAGACGTGGCGCAGGCCGTCGATGCCGAGTGTTTCGTTGGTGAATTCTTCCCAAGTTTTAGTGACCTTGAAGGAAACATCGAGTCCAGCGTGGAAGATGCCTTTGGTTTCGTCGCCACTCAGAGAACTCCGATTATATTTGTCTAAATATGGGCTGTTTATACCCCAATAATGAGTGACTCCTGCGCCGACACGCGGCACGACATTCAGCCAACCAAAGAAAGTCTTGGGGTAAAGTAGCTCATGGTAGGCATGGAAACGTGTGAAGCTGGAGGTTCTCGGTGTTCTTCCCTTGAGTCGTCCCTGCGCTAGTAGAAACTCGGGAATAGTTAAGGGATTGAGAAGAGCATTGCGAGGACCCAAACCCAGAACTCCCAAGATACTGCTGAAATCAGATACTGAAGGACTGCCGCCGCCCAGGTAGACATTTTGTATGCGCGACCAGAGTCCGAAGTCATCATTATCATTAGCGCCAGCATCAAGTGCATCACTTAATTGGTCTCTTATGAAACCTAGTGAAGCCGTGCCCTGATGGAAAATGCCCGAATTCCACAGCGGGCGGCGAGTCCAGTCGATGCTCAACTCAGGCAGCTTTTCGCCTACACTGTAGAACCCATTTGCCTGAAACCGGAACATCAAACTTGCCACATAACGCGGGTCGGTGTGGATGAGTGAGACTTGGTTGTCAGGCTCAGGCGTCTCGCGGAAGTCGTTGAAGAAGAAGTCTTCGTAGAAGTGGGCGTCACTGATTTTGTTGATGTCAAAATCCATGTACCATGTGCTCTTTTCCGGCCCTGGCAGGTAGATGCGGTGCTGAAAATTGACGCGATAGCGATTGGTCGGCACTGGACCACGCACGTCACCGGTTTTGTTCAGGGTCGGATCACCATCCCTTTGATAATAGAGTTTGAGGCCGGTGAAGTTGAACCAGTTGTCTCTGTGCTTGAGCGATTGAAAGTCAGCACCCACACCCACACCGCGAGTTGAGCGCAGATCGAGATGGTATTTGGCCATCGTGTGATCTCCGTGGATGACACCATACTGATTAAGCAAAAAGGCACCCCAGCGGCTCTGGTAGCCTGGATTGAACTTGTAGCCGACTTCACCATCCAATGGCTGCGAGATGTAGGGGAGGTAGAAAACCGGTGTGTCACCAATCATGACGCTGACATTTTTGAGCACGACCCGGTCATCCGGGTAAATGGTCAGGCTACGGGCGCGGAGGCGGAAGTTTGGGTCCTCTGAATCATGAGTGGTCAGGTAGGTTTCACCGCCATCGACTCGCTGGATCAGCTTCGTTTCCGTCTCAAATTTGTCGGTTTGGTAGAAGAAGCTGCCTGTCTCCATGGGCATGGCACTACGCACGGCATCACCACTGATGTCACCTGTGTTGGCGTTGTAGATGATGTTTTCTCCTTTGTAAGTCGTGCCGGCTTTCCAGATCACCACATTTTCACGCGCGATCACCTCCCCCGTCGTCGCGTTATAGCTGGCCATGCCGCAGCGGATCTCGACATCGGCGTAACTGATGTGCACGTCTCCTTTGGCAATTGCGAGTCCAGTGGCTGGATCATAGGTCGTCTCGACGCCCTCGATGTTCAGGTCGCTGGTAAGGGAGTCGAGTATCGTTTGCCCCCGTGCGTCGGTAACGCAAAACAGGGCGAAGTATGCCAGGGCTACAGACAGTCGAAGGAAAGTCATGGTTCCAATGTGAGGTAAGGGGCCGCCGATTAAGAGATTGAAAAGAGAGCAATATCAGAAACGTACCGCTTCATAGGCCACTCGGCATCTAGTGACAAGAAAAACGACGCGAAAATCTGCCTCAATGCGTGCTTAGTGCCTTCTCTAATAGGCACTTCCTCGAATTAGGTCAGTGACGAAGCCATGCGGTCCAGTTGCTAAAGCCAAAACAAAAATGGGTCTCGCTTCGGTATCTGGTCGAGGCGGATATTCAGAAGCATTTATTTTATACTAGACCCTTTTTATTATATAATTTATAATTATTATAATAAATGCTCTTGGCTATCTCTTTCCTCACGTCCAAACATCATGCCCCGCTCAACTCTAGCTCGGCCACAGCGGAAGTAGCCAGCCCCTACGTGGATGAGGTTGAGCTTCACATTGAGTCATCAAGCGAAGTATTTTCGAGCCATAGTCCCTTTCCGACGAACGCCGCGAATCAAATGCCGCCGCCACTGCCTGTAGCGCTCTCGCCTTTCATAGATCACGTAGTTGAAATGGCCAAGACATCGATCCTGCCCACCAAATTTGATAGTAGGCCACCTAAAAAGCGCGCAGCCAAAGGACTCTCAGCCCTAGCCGTGCATCAAAGCAGTGTCGAAGCCCGCCACTCAACCGTCGCCTAGCAAAATAGAGCGCTGGAATCATGAATCCGTCCCCCATTGAAGTGCCGGAGCCAACTCGCGACGCCACGCCGGCCTCCAGCCACTGGCAGACGACGAGTGAAATGATCATTCCCGAAACCAGGGAGGAACTACACCGGGAACTGCGCCGGGAGATCGAACAGGTCAAAGGCAACCTCCTTGCCGCGGCCATGAGAGTCAGTGCGCTCAAGAGCAGACTCGATGGACTCGAATCTCAGATGACTCAGAGATCGTCTGTGGATGATACGCGATTGCAGCGAAATACGTGGCCTGCGGAAGCAAGTTCGTGAATCCCAAAAGCTCGGCAACATAGGCCAACTCGCAGGCGGCATCGCCCATGACATTAGCAACGTGCTTACCGCTATCCGTGGCAATCTCACCCTGGCTGAGCTTTCACCAGCGGCGAACAGTCCCGACATGCGCGACCGCCTCCAGAATGCCAATCACGCCACCCAGCGTGCTGCGGATTTGGTCAAGCAACTCCTTGGCTTCTCACGCTGCAGCACGAGCAACCAACTGCGCTAAGTCACCAATCTTAAGAAGCTCATGGCTGATGTGCAGAGCTTGCTCAAACACAGCGTGGACCCTCGCCTCACCATTCGCGTCCGCGCTGGCATGAATGCCTCATTCGCCACCGCCGACGCCACTCAGCTCGAACAGGTGCTGCTCAATCTCTGCCTCAATGCACGCGATGCCGTGACCGCAGAAAACGGCATCATCGAGATCGGTATCGAAAACGTCATGCACCTCGAGCAGGATGATGCAGGGACCGCCGAGTTCGCCATGATCGTCGTTCGTGACAATGGGCACGGCATCGCAGAAGGCATGCGCCACCAGATCTTCGAGCTCTTCTTCACCACCAAAGATCCAGGTCGCGGCACAGGACTTGGCCTCAGTATGGCTCAGGACATCGTGCGTGAGCACGGCAGTTGGATCGAGTTCGACAGTGTCGAAAACCAAGGCACCGAATTCCGCGTCTTCCTACCACGCAGCAACGATCCTGAAAACATCGAGGAAGAGACCCCCAACCAATATCTCCGACGAACGCACATACATGTCAGCCAACGCGACACCATTCTCGTCGTCGATGACGAAGCTCCAGTGCGCTCCATCGTGAAGTCTTCGCCCGTCAGATGGCCCCTGTCATGGCCGCATAACCACTCCCCCTCAACAGCCAAACAAACCCCGAAGAGCACCGTGGAGTTCACTCCCGGTGCTCTTTGCTTTTGGTCACTTCAGCGAAACTAAAAACGCCAGCAAGTCAGCCACTTCCTGAGCCGTGAGTGACTGCAGCAGCCCCTCGGGCATCAGCGAGCTTGGCAGCGATTTGATCGTCTTCGCCTCTTCCATCCGCAGCGTGATCGACTGTCCTGTAACAAGTTTCAGCGCAGCCACATCCTTCGTCTGCTTCACCATGAATCCCATCTGCATACTACCATCAGACAAGGTCGCCGTGTAAGCCGCGAAACCTTGAGCGATCATCTTGGAAGGCTGCAACAGGCTTTCTAGCAACAGCTCCTTAGTCAAACGAGCACCCACCTTCGAGAGATCCGGCCCAAAGTCGCGACCCGTTCCATTCACGAAATGACAAGCCAGACAAGTCCCCGCGCGCCCAGTCGGAGACAGCAGTTCACCGCCGCGTTTTGAATCACCCGACATGGCAATAAGCTGCGGCACATCTGGCGTCAGCCCAATTGTTTTACGCCGCTTGTCTGGCGGTAAAAAACGCTCAAAGAGCGGCGCGATGTTTGGATCAGTGGAGCCAAGGTAGGACTCGAAACGCTTGTCAGGTTCGCTGGTCATCACTCGAGAAGTATGACGAGACTCCAACACACTCAGCGCGTCTGAAACCGTGTGAGCTTCATTTGAAGTCGCCGCAGTCAGCGGATATTTTCCGACCAAAGGCGGAGTATGCTTACCAAGTCCCTCGATCCATTGCCAAAGCAGATCAAAGCCGTGCATGTCCACCTCGTTTGATCCGATGATCGGCATCCGCCCCGCACCAGTTCGTGCAATACGAGCCAGCAGCGTGCTATGCGAAGGCACACCAGGAGCAATCAGCCGCGCATCCATGATACCCATGTCACCACGTAGCGGCTTCTCACCGATCAAGACCGTCTCAAGAAGCGGCAGCTCCAAGTTCAACCTGAGCGCCACCGATCCACCACCATTCTGCCGATGGCAGTGCGCACAGTTGGCGTGCAACCATGAGCGCGCGCGAGCATCCAGATCAGCTTTCGTGTCGCGACTATTGACGACACGAGCCGCGCTAGTTTCAAAAAAAGCCTCATTCACCAAGCCCACGCTCAGGGCCGTCTCGCGCGCAGACTGGCCACTAATGCTAGCAAGCTGCTGTGGCTGAAAACCCAACGCGAAACCCGTCCAAGGCGTATGACAACGGACGCACTCAGCTCGGGCATGAAAGCGATGCTGAATGGGGGCCTGCTCTACTGGAACCTCAGTCTCCGCACCATTCACCGCCACCAACTCCGCGTCCGTTTGCTCAGAGTTCCAGCGGTAACTGTAGCCCGTCCAAGTTTCGCCATCGTGATGCAGAATTTGCGTCTCCACGAGGCGCGCAGCAACATCAGGCGTACTCAGTGTTTTCGCTAGCACCGCATCCTTCGGCCACAGCACTTTGCTTCCATTCGGACTGCCATCTTTCTTCTTCAAGATCGAGGCTTCGATCTTGGATTCACCGGGCAAAGCGATGAAGCGCTGACCCACAAGTCGATCATGCCACATTGGCTCGGTGACGTTGAATTCATACACACCTGTCGCAGGCGTTTGATTCACCACATCCGCGAACAAACCCGTCTCGCTCAGCTTGTGCGGAAAGCTTGCGGGCTGACTGACAGCGGGGTTGCGAATGAGTCGATAAAATGTGCTCGGCTTTCCCCAGTGCGCATAGATGATCTCGCCGTCGTCGAGCCGACCAAAGGTAACGATTTTATGCGGCGTATCAGCGATCTCTTCGTGCCGAGTGATCTTGGTCCCATCATGCCACAGCGCCCAGACCTTGCCCGTCTCGTAGTCGCCATAGACGTAGGCTCCATCAAGTTCAGGTAGCGCTTTCCCATGATAAACAAAACCTCCCGTGATGCTCGCGGCCTCAGTGTGTGGATGTGCGACGACTGGCGGAGTAATCGGTGCGAGCGGGCTGAGCAACTCTGGCTTCACCGTCTGCGTCGCCTCCATCGCACTCCAGCCATGGTTCGTGCCACGCCCAACCAAATGAATCATCTCCCACAGCTCCCAACCGACATCCCCACACCACAGGCGACCTTGGAGATCGAAGCTGATCTTCCATGGATTACGAAATCCAAAGGCCCATATCTCAGGCCGCGCATTGGCCTTACCCATAAAAGGATTGTCGGCAGGCACGCCATAGTTTTTACCGCCCTCACGCTTATCAATATCGATTCGCAGCACACTGCTAAGCAGGTCACTCGTATCCTGGCCCGTGTTGCGCGGATCAGGTGGTGCAGGCACTTCAGCATCTCCCGTGCTGATGTAGAGCATGCCATCAGGACCAAACTGAATGCTGGCTCCATTGTGCCCACCCGAAAGCCAGGCGAGCACGCCTTCCTCACTCTCAGGGTCAATGATCATCGGCTCGATAGAACTCAGTTTGAAACGCGAAAGCTTCGTCCCATCCTCCACGCCAGCACCCAAAGTATAGGTGATAAAAACCTCTTTATTCTCTCGCCACTTCGGATGAAACGCCATCCCATAGGTGTGATCCAGCGCTGGATACTTCGCCTTCAAATCGATCATGAGATCTTTGGTCGATGCCGATAGATCACGCGGCAGCGACCAGATCTTCCCACCATTTTCCGCCACGATTATTTTTCCAGGCAAGCTCACGATCTCCAGCACATCTGCCACATCCTGCTGGGTCAGAATCTCATCAGCGATGAATGGCTTCGCCAGCTCAGGCGAACCCTGAATGCGTGAAGTCGTCCACGGGCTACGAGCGTGCGCCGTGGCGGTCATTAGAAGCAATAAAAGAAAGCGTGAGATCATGCAGCCATGGGTTTTAGCGAAAGCCAAAGCCTCTGGCTATCACAAAACCACACTCAAATCATGATCAGTGGACGAAGACGCGAAGGCCGCACTCCACTTTGAACAAAGCGGTTGCCAGCTTCCGCGCGGCGTTCCCTGATCAGTTACAACATGACCTGCCTGCGTTTACTGCTTCCATTTCTTTTCACATCCTTGATTGGCAATGCCCTGGCCGCTGACCTGCCCAACAAGCCACCCACTGCCGTCCCGCTGCCGGTGGCGAAAGCGGTGCCTGAGGTGCCTGAAATCGAGCCAATCATCATCTCGGCTCCAAAGCTGCATCAGGATCTGCTCAGTCTGCCACTCAGTGCCACTGTGAGTGATCACAACTTCCTCGACTCTGCCATGGTGCGCTTTGTGAAGGATGCGGCGATTCATGCGCCGAATACGATGTTTACTGAGTTCAGCGCGCGCAAGCTCAGCAACCCACGCTTTCGCGGCATCGGCGCTTCGCCAATGAATCCGGGCGTCACGACTTACATCGACGGCGTGCCACAATTCAGTGCTAACTCCTCCAGCTTGGAGCTACTCGATGTCGAGCAGATCGACTTCGTGCGCGGCCCACTCGGAGCGCTGTATGGACGAAACACCGTCGGCGGTCTGATCAACATCACCAGCCGCCGCCCTTCACTCACGAGTTTCGGTGGCGAGTTTCAGACGACCTTTGGCAGCTACAACCTCTATGACTTCCGTGGCAGTGTCACGGCACCGCTCATCAAAGATCAACTCGGCTTCAGCTTCGCCGGTGGTCATAGCGAGCGCGATGGATTCACCACCAACACACTCACGGGCAACGACCTCGACAATCGCAGCGCCAACTTTGGCAAAGCGCAGTTTCTGTGGGTGCCCAATGATGATCTCGAAGTGCGTTTCATCATCGCAGGTGAATCGGCGGATGACGGTGACTACGCGCTCAATGATCTCGCTGCCTTGCGCCGCCAACCGCGTCAGTCGGCGCGCGATTTTGTGGGCTTCTCATCACGCGACGTGATCATGCCGACCTTGCAGATTACTTATCATGCTAACGCTTTCGATTTCACTTCCACCACAGGCCATGTCGGCTGGGAAACAGCGGACAGCACAGACCTCGATTACCTCCCCTTCCCTCTCGCCACGCGCTCAAATCGCGAACAGATGAGCACTTGGACTCAGGAGTTTCGCTTTGCCAATCCGACAGGTGAACCGGTGACGCTGAGTGATGATGTGAAGCTCAGTTGGCAGGCAGGCATGTTCCTTTTTCAAGCCCAATATGAGCAGGACGCCTCCAATATCTTGAACCCGCCGCTGAGTCCCATTCCAGCCATACTCCGCACGATTGGCAAAGCCGAGCTAACCGACATGGGCATTGGCAGCTATGTGCAGGGCACGCTTACCCTTTGGGATCGTTTGGACATCACCGCTGGACTCCGCCTGGACTACGAAAGTAAAGATGCCGACATCCTCAGCACCTCAGTTCCAGCGCTGGGTCCGGCGGCCATCGTGAAAGCAGATCGTGAGTTCAGCCAGATCACGCCCCAGGCCGCCATCAGTTACCGCCTCACACCTGATCTCATGACTTACTTCAGCATGGCGAGTGGCTACAAAGCGGGCGGCTTCAATGCCACTGGCCCTGCCTTGTATGAAGAAGAGCGGAGCTGGAATTATGAGGTCGGACTCAAGGGCCTCGCCCTGTCTAACAAACTAAGCTTTAGCATCGCTGCCTTCTACACCGACTGGAAGGATCTACAACTCAACCAGCCACTCGGCGCAGGCCAATTCTTCATCGCCAATGCGGGGGATGCCACCTCTCAGGGGCTTGAACTCAATCTCGACTACAAGCTCAACCGCATGGTCAGCGTCTTCGGCAGCGCAGGCTGGCAGGACACCCAGTTCCTCTCCAATGCCACCGACAGCGGCGTCGCCCTCAGCGGCAAACAACTGCCCTTCACTCCCAACTATACCACCAGCTTCGGTATTCTGATTGATGTCCCTCTGACGGCTCGACTCAGTGTCTATGCACGAGCCGACATCCAGACCATCGGCTCCTTCAATTACGACGCTCAAAACACCGCCGCTCAAGATGCCTACACCCTCGCCAACTTCCGCCTCGGTGCTCGCAGTGGAGCGTGGTATGTCGAAGCCTTTGTGAACAACGCGCTCGGCACCGACTACATCCCGCTCACCTTCAATTACGCTGGACTAGCCCCATCCGGCTTCATCGGTGAAAGCGGCGCCCCAACGACCTTTGGTGTTCGTGTTGGCATCAAGTTTTGAGAGTCTTCGATGACTGCGATTACAATTGGCTCATTTGACAAAATTGGTTGTCCGCTCGTTAATCGTCACGCAGCCGAAGTCATCACTCCTTCCTGAGTGGTGGCGCGGGGGAACCAATCTCCTGGAGAATCGCAAGAGACTCCAGGAAGGGGCGCACGAGGGCGGGTAACCGTCCGAGGGGTCACTTCCAAGACCTAGTCCGACAGCTAACCTCGCAGGCAATTTGGGAGGGCGATCCTCTGCCCGGTGCAAGTGCATCGGGACCATGGTTTCCCCAGATAGACCTGCTTGAGCAGGACGGGAAACCGTCCGGCAAAAAGCCGACAGTGAAACCACATCTATGAATCACGACCTTGTCGCTGCCTTTAAGGCACATCTCCCGGTCACGCCGCCGTAGGAGCATCGAGCAATAGGCTAAGCATAGCATCTTCAGTTTTTTCAAATCGCGCATGATCGAGATGCGTCGGGTTAGAAAACCCGCGCTCCATCACGCCACAAACCAAATCTCAAATCTATATTTCATCATGAATCCTCTGTTTATTTTTATTCTTCAACATCCCTGGTCCTTCATCATCATCGGCGTCATCATCGCCTTCTGCTTTGTCAGTCTCGTGCGTATCGGCGAGCAAGAAGTGGGCGTCGTCATCAAACGTTTCGCTCTCAAAAATCTCAAGCCTGGTAAGATGCTCGCCCTCAATGGCGAGGCCGGTTTCCAAGCTGATACGCTGCCTCCCGGATTGCATTTCGGCTACTGGATCTGGCAGTATCAGGTGCAGCGCGTGCCCATGCTCGTCGTTCCTCAGGGTGAGCTGGCACTCATCGTGGCAAGAGCAGGTGACGCCATTCCTCCTGAGCGAATTCTTGGCCGCATGGTCGGCTGTGATCACTTCCAGGACGCACGTGCTTTCCTCACCCATGGCGGTGAAAAAGGCCGCCAACTCGGTGTGCTCACTGCGGGTACTTACCGCATCAATCCAGCGCTCTTTACGGTGATCACATCACGCACCGCTCATGAACATGGTTTGTCAGCGGAGAAACTCCGCCTGCTCCATGTGGCGGCGGATCTTGTCGGCATCGTCACCACCATGGACGGCGTGTCCATCGAGCAGGGTGAAATGGCGGGTTCGATGATTCCTGGACACAACAACTTCCAGGACGCGCAAGCTTTCCTCAATGCCGGTGGTAGCCGTGGCTTGCAGGAGCAAATCCTGCTAAGCGGTCAGTGGAATTTGAATCCTTGGTTCGCCGATGTCGAGCAGACGGAAATGATCGAAATCCCCATCGGTCATGTCGGTGTCGTCATCTCTTATGTTGGTAAAGCGCATGAAGATGTGAGCGGGCCGGACTTCAAGCATGGAGACCTCGTCGAAGTGGGACACAAAGGCGTCTGGGTGAAGCCCTTGCTGCCCGGCAAACACCCGATCAATCTGCGCATCCAGCGCGTGGAACTCGTGCCCACGACGAACATCGTGCTCAACTGGGCAAGCCGCACCGAGTCGCATCGCTTTGATGAGAAGCTCAACTCCATCACCGTGCGTTCACGAGATGGCTTTGCTTTTAATCTCGATGTCTCGCAGATTATCCACATCGGAGCCAATGAAGCGCCGAAGGTGATCAGCCGTGCCGGTTCATTGCAAAATCTCATCGACCACGTTTTGCAGCCTATCGTCGGCAACTACTTCCGCAACAGTGCTCAAGACTACACCGTGCTCGACTTCCTCAGCGCGCGCAGTGAGCGCCAGCATGAGGCTGCTTCACACATCGCGGCTGCTTTGCGCGAGTATGACGTGGAAGCCATCGACACGCTGATCGGCGACATCACACCGCCCGAGTCGCTCATGAAAACACAGACCGATCGCAAGATCGCCGAAGAGCAGCGCAAGACCTACGAGATGCAGGAAGCGGCAGAAAAACAGCGCCAGCAACTCGTCCGTCAGACCTCGCTCGCTGACATCCAAAACCAGATCGTCGGTGCCGAGCAAGGCGTGCAGATCGCCGAACTCCATGCAAGCTCTGCCGTGAAGAAAAGCGAGGGCGAAGCCACCAGCACGCGACTCCGCGCCAATGGTGAAGCCGACGCCATCCGCGCCACAGGCCAGGCTAAAGCTGAAGCCCACAGCGCGGGTATTTCAGCCGTCGGTCAGGACACTTATGCGCTCATGCAGCTCTTCCAAATCATCGCGGAAAAGAACCTCCGCGTCGTGCCCGACGTGCTAGTCACTGGCGGTGCAGGTGGAAACTCAGGCATGATCGAAGCGCTGATGGCCATGATGGCTAAGAAGTCGCTGCTCCAAGCGCAGTGAGATCAATCACGGGGCGGGGTCGAACGAAAGGCCCCGCACTTTTCATCCTCACGATTTGCTCATGCAGGTGGCCTGTTGCAGAGCCCCAGTGAAGCAAGTCGAGAAAAGCCATCTTTTTCCTTGCGGAACCGCCGTCGTGGAGCAGAATCGCGACCCGCTCAAACAGAGCATGACCCCTTCGTCTAACGGTTAGGACACATCCCTTTCACGGATGCGATACGAGTTCGATTCTCGTAGGGGTCGCCACTCCACGTAGGAGAGGCGACCGGATGAAGGGGCCGAAAAGGGCACAAAACAGCCGCTAGGACGGCAGTCAGACGGCAGCTGGATTTAGTTGCACTTGGCGCACAGGCGTGGGCAGTGACCAGTCACGCGACGCCAACTATGAGCCATCAGCGCGTTTCAGAGCCAACTTCGAGAGCAAATAATCCAGCCGACTCACGCGAGCACCTGCGGTTCGCTCGGCTCTTCTCTGATCAGAGGTTGCCCCTGCCACATCGGCACAATGTCCAACCGCGTTTTCGGTGCCGCTGCTTCACTGCACATCGGCCAGCACAAGCTCATCGCGGCAGAGCCGATAAGCAGGAAAGTGAAAATCTGGTGGGAACGGAAAGGCATGAGCAAGCTCAAAGGCTCGCCATAAAAGTTGAATTTCCATAAAAATTAACCCGCCAATTATGAATTTCAAGACTCAGCAGTATAAACCAGATTATTCTTGAGAGGATTTGCCCCTTTTGCGCGCCGCCTGTGCCGCTGCCTATCCAGTCATAGTTGGGTAAGGCAGAGGCAATATGACTGACTAAAGCGTGCGATTCACCGCTCTGACCACCGCTTTGATGGAGGCCAGCTCGATATTTGTGTCCACACCGGCACCCCAGACGGTTTTGCCGCTGGTGAGCTTGATCTGGATGTAGGCTAGGGCGGCGGCTTCGGTGCCGGAGCTGAGGCTTTGCTCGCGGTAGATGGCGACTTCAAATGGCGGCGCTCCTGCATCAGTAATGAGGGCATTCACAAAGGCGGCGATGGGGCCGTTGCCTGTGCCTACGATTCCGCGCTCCTGGTCATTCACGACGAGGCTGCAACGGCAGGTGAAGACGCCGTCCACGCCATCGGCATGGAAGTGATGCAGCGCGTAGGGCTGCTCGCGCTCGATGTATTCTTTCCAGAACATGTCCTTTAACTCGGTGGCAGTGACTTCGCGACCAAGCTTGTCTACGAGGTCGTTGGCGATGGGGCCGAACTCGCGCTGCATGTCCTTCGGCAGCTCAATGCCGAACTCGCTTTCGAGAAGATAAGCGACACCGCCTTTGCCGCTCTGACTGTTCACGCGGATGACCTCGCGGTATTCGCGGCCGATGTCGTTCGGGTCGATGGTGAGGTAGGGCACATCCCAGATGGTTTTGTGCTCGTCATAACCCGTCAGACCTTTCTTAATCGCGTCCTGATGACTGCCACTGAAGGCGGTGAAGACCAGCTCACCGCTGTAAGGATGACGCGGGGCCACGGTCATGCCGGTGGTGCGTTCATACATGTGGATCAGGCCGCTCATGTCGCTAAAATCCAGGCCGGGGGAGATGCCGTGCATGTAGAGGTTCATGGCGACTTGGACGATGTCCAGATTGCCCGTGCGCTCGCCATTCCCAAAAAGCGTGCCTTCCACACGATCCGCACCTGCCAGCAAGCCCAGTTCGGTGGCGGCTGTGCCGGTGCCGCGGTCATTGTGCGTGTGCAGGCTGATGATGAGGCTGTCACGGTTTTTAATGTGCGTGCAGATCCATTCGATCTGATCGGCATACACATTAGGCATCGCGACCTCGACCGTGTCGGGCAAATTCAAGATCATCTTCCGCTGCGGTGTCGGCTGCCAGACATCCATCACGGCCTCGCTGATCTCTTTGGCAAACTCGACTTCGGTGGCGCTGAAACTCTCGGGCGAATATTGCAGCGTGACCTGCGTGCCGGTGGCTTCCAGACGATGCAGGCGATCCTTGATCATCTGCGCGCCTTTGACGGCGATCTGCACGATCTCCTCCTTGGTCTTGCCAAACACATACTTCCGCTGTGCCGGTGACGTGCTGTTGTACATGTGGATAACCACCTGTTTCGCACCGAGCAGGGACTCGACGGTCTTTTCGATCAAGTCCTCACGCGCCTGCACTAGGCACTGGATGGTGACATCGTCGGGGATGCGCTTCTCTTCGATGAGGCGGCGATTGAAGCTGAACTCGGTATTCGAGGCGGAGGGGAAACCGACCTCGATTTCCTTGAAGCCGCACTTCACGAGCGCATCAAACATCTCCAGCTTTTGCGAGACATTCATCGGCACGGCGAGCGCCTGATTGCCATCGCGCAGGTCCACACTGCACCACATGGGGGCTTGGGTGAGATGGCGGGCAGGCCATTGACGGTTTGGCAGATTGATCAGCGGGAAGGGCTGATACTTGGTGGCTGGATTCTTCAACATGAAGGGATAAATTTAAAACGGGATGACAAGATTGGCAGGAGAGATTTCCTGGGGTGGACCTGAAGGGCTGCCGTGACGTGACAGCAAGGGCATGACGAGCAAACGCGGGCCGCCTACCCTTGCGTAAGTCGCAGGGTAAGATGGAGCAAAGCCGTTGCGCGCGCGGTCATGAGAAACGAATGCTAGAGTCTGATGCCAACTTGTCCAGCTTGGTTTTGACTGCTAGCGAAGCCATTGAGCCGCGTTTGTTTCTACCCCATCATGTCCGACTCCCGTCCCGCGCCCTGGCTGCGCTCCATTGTTTTTCTATTCATCAGCGCCGCTGTCGGAGGTGGAGGATGGATGTTTTGGCAGCAGCAAAAGGTGCTGAAGCAGACTCTAACCGCTGCACCAAAGGCGAAGGGAGCCATGGTCGTCTCGACAGCCAAGGTCACAAAGATGGAATACGCACTCGACTTGCTCGCCATTGGCACGGTGGCGGCAGATGAGTCGATCGACCTCAGTGCGAATGTCACCGAGACCGTCACGGCACTACATTTTCAAGATGGGCAGCAGGTAAAAAAAGGCACGCTGCTAGTTGAACTCAGCGCGGCTGAGGAACTGGCGGCGCTCTCAGCTTCGAGGTCTCAGCTCACGGAGCACGAGCGTGAGATCACGCGCCTGCAAAGTCTCGTCAAAGATGGCGCCGCACCCGAAGCGCGTCTGGAAGAGCGGCGCACGCTTGCCGATGTCGCGAAGCAAAACATTCTCGAAGCTGAAGCACGTCTCGCCGACAGGCGCATCGTGGCACCATTCGACGGCTGGCTCGGGCTGCGGCGCATCAGCGTCGGCGCGCTTGTCTCACCTGGCACGGTGATCGTCTCACTGGATAAGATTGATGTAGTGAAGATTGACTTCAGCGTGCCCGAAACCTACATCGGCATGATCAAAGAAGGCACCGAGATCGAAGCGCGCACTGAAGCGACTCGGGACCGCGTTTTCAAAGGCAAGCTCGCTCATCTAGACTCGCGTATTGATCCCGCCACACGAGCCATCGCCGCGCGCGCCGAGGTGCCGAACGCGGATCTTTTACTCAAGCCGGGCATGCTCGTCACGGCCTCGCTCCGAGTCGAGCCACGCATCTCCAACTCCATACCCGAGCGCGCGCTCGTGCCCATCGGCTCGAAGGCTTTTGTATTCATCATCGCCGAGGAAAAAGCCAAGCGTGTCGAGATCACCACCGGTCGCCGCAAGCCGGGCTACCTCGAAGTGCTCAAGGGCCTGGAAGAAAACCAGCTCGTCGTCGCGGATGGACTCGTCGCTTTGCAGGATGGCATGGTCATCAAAATCACCGGCCAGTTTACCGGCCCCGTGAAAGCCTTCGACCCCGAGGCGCTCTCGTCCAAACGCAGCGGGGAGAGTGCGAAGTAAGGCATGTGGCTCTCTGATACATCAGTGCGCCGCCCAGTGCTGGCTTTGGTGATGAACTTGGTGCTCGTCACCTTTGGTATCGTCGCTTACACGCGGCTGCCGTTGCGCGAGTTTCCTGACATCGAGCCACCGATTGTTACGGTGGAAACTTATTATCGTGGAGCTTCGGCGAGCGTGGTGGAAAGCCGCATCACACAGCGGTTGGAAGATCGCATCTCGCAGGTGGAGGCCATCGAAAACATCTCGTCGATCAGTGTCGATGGGAAGTCGGAGATCACGGTCGAGTTCACCCTCGGGCGAGATCTCGATGCGGCGGCGAATGACATCCGCGAGGCGATCAGTCCCGTGCTCGCCACGCTGCCGCCCGAGGTGGACCCGCCGAATGTCGGCAAGACGGAACTCAGTGCCGAGGTGCTGATGTATCTGAATCTCACGAGCGAATCTCGGAACACGCTGGAACTCACCGACTATGCCGAGCGATACCTCGTGGATCGTTTCTCGCGGCTGCCCGGCGTGGCGCGTGTGCGCATCAATGGTGGCTCGCGTTATGCTTTGCGCGTGTGGTTGGACCGCGAGGCGCTCGCGGCGCGCGGACTCACCGCCATTGATGTCGAAAAGGCGTTGCGCAGTGAAAATGTGGACCCGCCTGCCGGCACGGTGCAGTCACTCGACCGGCAGTTCACCGTGCGGCTGACGCGTCAGTATCGCAGTGTCGAAGACTTCGAGAAGCTCGTCATCGCGCGTGGCGCGAATGGTTATCAGGTGCGGCTGAGCGAGGTGGCCAAGATCGCGCTCGGTGCAGAGGAGGCACGCACGGTTTTCAAAGGCAACCGAGTGCTCATGGTATCCGTCGGCATCATTCGTCAGTCGCGCTCGAACCCGCTCGAAGTCGCCCGCGCGGTACGTGAAGAAGCCAATGACATACGCAAGACGCTGCCGCCGGATTTGAAGCTGGAGAACAGCTACGACATCAGCCAGTTCATCGAGGAGTCACTGAATGAAGTGTATCGCACGCTCGGCATCACGCTGGCGCTGGTGGTGGCGATCATCTTCCTCTTTCTCGGCAGCTTCCGAGCGGTGCTGATTCCGACGGTCGCCGTGCCGGTCAGTGTGTTTGCCACCTGCCTGGTTTTGCAGGCGTTTGGCTACTCAATGAATACCCTCACGCTACTCGCTTTCGTGCTGGCGATCGGACTTGTGGTGGATGACGCCATCGTCGTCTTGGAAAACATTCACCGCCGCATCGAAGAGGGGGAAACCCCACTCGTCGCCGCATACAAAGGCACACGCCAAGTTGGGTTCGCCGTCATCGCCACCACGCTTGTGCTGATGAGTGTGTTCATCCCCGTGGCCTTCATGCCGGGGGACACTGGACGCATGTTTGCAGAGTTCAGCGTCACGCTTTCCATCGCTGTGGCCTTCAGTGGTTTTGTGGCGTTGACGCTGACGCCGATGATGGCTTCTAAAATGCTGCGCGGGCGCGAGGGCGATGGTTTCATCGCGCGCATCTTGGATCGTGTGTTCGGAGCAGTGCAGCGGAGTTATCGCTGGGTGCTGAATGGCGCGCTACACTTCCCCGGCTCAGCTTTCCCCATCGTCGCAGGCATCATTGCGCTGTGCGTGTGGCTGCTGATTCACATCCCAGATGAGTTCATGCCGCGTGAGGATCGCGGCTCGTTTTTCGTCGTTGCCACCGCACCGCCGGGCACGACTTATGGCAATGCCGTGCAGACGCTCGATAAGCTCACTGATCGCCTGATGTATCTCGTCGAAGACACGAAGGAGGCCACTCGTGTGAATGCCCGTGCGCCAAGAACTTTTGGTGCTTCAGCGGACTTCAACGACTCCATCGCCGTGATGACACTGACGCCCTTCGGCACACGGCGGGATGGTTTCACAATCATGGAAGAAGTGCGCGCCAAGACCGCCGAGATGACGGAAGCAAAGGTATCTGTCATCATGCGACAGGCAATCCTGCGCGGGCTAAACAAGCCGCTCGAAATCGTGGTCAGCGGCCCCACCTATGAAGAACTCGCTAAGTGGCGTGACCTCATCCTCGCGAAGGGTCGGCTGAATTCAAAACTGCTCGGCTTCGACTGTGATTACCGCGATACCAAGCCGCAACTACGCGTGACAATTGATCAAGCGCGTGCTGCTGACCTCGGCGTCTCGACAGCGGACATCGGTATGACTTTGGAAACCATGCTCGGTGGGCGACGCGCGACCACCTTCATCCACGAAGGTGAAGAATACGATGTGATGCTCGAAGGCAACTACGCTAACAAACGCACGCCGGTGGATCTGAACAACCTCTTCGTCCGCAGTGAACGCACGAAACAACTCATCCCGCTGGCGAACCTCGTGAAGACCGAAGAGTTCGCCGACAGCGGCACGCTGAACCGCTACAACCGCATGAGAAGCATCACCTTCGATGCCGAGCTGGCCTCAGGCTACAGTCTTGGCGAAGCGGTGACTTATGTGGAAGACCTGATCCGCGAAACACTGCCCAGCAGCGCCATCGTGGGCTACAAAGGCAACTCACTGAAGCTGAAGCAGAACCAGGGTAACATCGGGCTCGTCTTTGGTCTCGCGATGCTGATTGCCTTCCTCGTGCTTGCGGCGCAGTTCGAGAGTTTCGTGCATCCTTTCACCATCATGCTGACAGTGCCGTTGGCCGTGGCCGGTGCGCTGCTTGGCCTGATGTTCATGGGCATGAATCAGAGCATCCACAGCCAGATCGGCCTCATCATGCTCATCGGACTTGCGTCGAAGAACGGCATCCTCATCGTCGAGTTTATCAATCAACTCCGCGATGAAGGCGTGGCCTTCCGCGAGGCCATCTTGACCGCTAGCGAGCAGCGCCTGCGGCCCATTTTAATGACCGCACTCGCCACGGTGATGGGCGCACTACCGCTCATGCTCGGAAGCGGCGCAGGATTTGAAACCCGGCGCGTGGTCGGAGTTGTCGTCGTCTTCGGCGTCAGCCTCGCCACTCTTGTGACGTTGATTCTGGTGCCGATGATGTATGCGCTGCTGGCCAAACGCACTGGCTCGCCGCTCGATGCAAGCCGGAAGCTGGATGAGGCTCTCGAACAAACGAAACCTGAATGACGAAGTCGATCTCCATTTCCATTATTTGCGCCGTGTTGTTTTCGGGATGCAACGTTGCTCCGAAATACAACGAGCCTGAATCGTCCCTGCCTGCGGAGTTCAAAACGCATGGCCCCTGGCGCACGGCGAAGCCGAGTGATACCGAGGCGCGTGGAGACTGGTGGCGGTTGTTTGGGGATGCAAAATTGAGCCAGTTGATGACGGAGGCGGAGGCGGCAAGTCCGACGCTTGAAATCGCCCGCCAGCGAGTAATCGAAGCTCGGGCGCAGGCTCGGGCGAATAGCTCTGGGTTGTTTCCTTTTGCCACGATGCGCAACAGCGCGCAGCGAGATCGCAGCACGGGCACGATGGCGTTTCAATTCGCGGGCGGTCGCACGCGCAACACGTTGCTTAACACGCTCGACTTCACCTATGAGCTGGATTTCTGGGGGCGCGTCCGCAACCAGAGCAAGGCTGGCAAAGCCCGTGCCGACAGTGCCGAGGCTGATGTACAAAACGCCCGGCTAGGGTTGCTCAGCGAGCTGGCGATGAACTACTACGCGCTGCGTGTGCAGGATGCTCAGCTCGCACTTTTGAAGCGCACCGTGGCGGTGCGGCAGCGCACGGTGGACATGGCAAGGAAGCGTTTCACGCAGGGCGACATCGCGCAGATCGACGTGGCTCAGGCGGAGACGGATCTCGCGGAGACGCAGGCCGAAGCGATAGGTTTAGAGCGCCCGCGCGCGGAGCTCGAGCACGCCATCGCTCTGTTGCTTGGAAAGATGCCAACAGAATTTAATTTGCCTGCCGAACCGCTTGATGGATCACCGCCTTCTCTGCCACGCAGCGTACCAAGCAGCCTGCTGGAGCGCCGACCAGACATCGCGTCTGCGGAGCGTCAGATGGCGGCCCTGAATGCCGAGATCGGCGTGGCTCGGGCGGCCTATTTTCCCACACTGACAATCGGCCTGCGCGGCGGCTCGCAGACGAGTTTTTATCAACTGATCGACAGCAGTAGCAGCCGCATCTGGGGACTCGGCCCTGCCGCCATCGAGTGGCCGCTGCTGCGTGGCGGTCGTGTGAAGTCAAACAGCGAAGCCTCCAAGGCCCGCTACGAACAAGGCGCAGCAGCTTATCGCCAGACCGTGCTCACTGCCATGCGTGACACCGAGGATTCACTCAGTGCCCTCGACGTCCTGCGGCGGCAGTCAGCAGTACAAGACGTGACCGTTGCCTCCGCCACAAAGGCTCTGGAACTCGCCCAAAAGCGCTATGATTCCGGCCTCGTCGCCTATTACGAAGTGCTCGATGCCCAGCGCACACTGCTCCGCGCTGAACGCGAATGCACCAAGCTGAAAGGCGAGCTTTTCCTAGCCACCGTCCTGCTGGTAAAAGCCCTCGGCGGCGGGTGGTAAAGTAGAATCGCCAAGCCTAATATTTTTCTTCCCCGTGCGTTTAAGATGACGCACCGTGTTCCAATGCTCACCATTCAACCCCAGCCCGAAGAAGCCACCCTCCTCGTCAGGCGGGCGCTGGATCAGCATGAAAGCAGCCTCATCGCCTATACGACAGGCGTCCTCAATGGGGACGTGGAGCGGGCGCGGGAGGTCGTGCAGGACGCGATGCTCAAGCTTTATCTCACCGATCCTGCCAAGGTGCGGGACAGTCTCAAAGCATGGCTCTTCACCGTCTGCCGCAACCGCGCTCTGGATGTGCTGCGCAAGGATCATCGACTCGATCTGGGTAATGAGGACGCTCTCAATACAGCTGTTTCCTATGATCCTGACCCCTCAGAGAATGCAATCTCTCATGAGCTGTATGAGCACATCTGGGATCTCGTGGAAAAACTGCGACCCAACCAACAGGAAGTCATCCGGCTCAAATTCACCCACGACTGTTCGTACCAACAGATCGCCGACATCACGGGACTCAGCGTGGGCAATGTCGGTTTCATCATGCATATGGCCATCAAGAAACTACGCGTGCTGCTGAACCGCGAACTCGCCACCAAATCTCACACCTGAATCTCATTTTATGACAAGCCCAGCCAACGATACCTCTGAACTCACTGCCTATTCGCTGGGGGAACTGCATCCCCATCAGGCTGGTGAAATTCACAAACTGCTATCCGATTGCCCCGCAGCCACTTCCGAATTAGAACAGATCGAGGCTGTCACGGACGCACTGCGCCAGCGTGCGCCGATCCCACAGGAGCGCCTACTGCCGGAGCAGCGCCATGCGGTGCTGCGCCCAACGAACATCCCACGCCGCGTGGCTCCGATGATGCCGCGTCAGGTGGTGAAAAAGCCTTTTTCGCTCTGGCCTGTGATGGGCGGTCTGCTCAAAGCCGCTGCCGTGATCACGCTGACTGCGGTGGCCTACTGGGCGGGGCGTCATGCCGATCTCGGCAATCATCAAAATGCAGTAGCAAATATGCCAGTAAAACCGGTTCCGCCTGCTCCTGAAAAGATCGAGATCGTGGTGCCCCAGCCAGAGTCTGCACCTCTATTTGTCAAGACGCCTCCGGTAGCATCGACGCCTACAGTGTTTGCTTCTGCACCCGCTCCCACGCCGACTGTGAAAACACCAGTCGAGATCCTCACTGCGCCACAACTAAAAGCACCCATTCCAACGCAGATTGTCATTTCATCTCCTACCCCAGCACCCGTGATTCCTGTCGCGGTGACACACCCCAGCACGGATGTAGCTTTCATCAGCACGAGCCGTCAATCAACGGATCAGTTCTCGCTGCGTCCCGCAGATATCCGCCCCGCGCCAATGAAGGGCGGCAAGGACAACTTTGCCTCACCTGTACCCGTGAAACCAGCGCCTCAACCAAAGCTGGATGCTAAGATAACCAAGGCCGATGTATTTATCCATTCATGGAAGGCGGAAATCGCCTCCTGCCCATGGAACAGGAGCACTCGGCTGCTACGCATCACGATGCAATTACCTGCTGATCAGCCCGCTGCAATTACGCCAAACTCCTATCCTCTCCAAGTCTCCTTTGACCGCCGCAATGTGCGCGAATTTCGCCGACTCAGCGAGCGCCATCTTCCTGCTGTCGAGTTGCGTAGTGCAGGCTCACAGACTGTTTGGTATGAGTTTCAACCAGTGAGCGATGATGTTGCAGATACAGGCAAATCGGTGGCCGTGGTGACTCTCGAAAAAGGTCGCTTTACCACACAGACAGTAGGGCCATTTGATAGTTCCAAACTTAATGTCCAAGATCGCGGGATCACTCGGCAGGCAACGCGTGAAGACTTTATTTTTGAATCTGCTGTCGTTGGCCTCAGTATGCTCTTGCGTGGCGATCATCAGAGTCCTGAGTTAAACCATCACCTAGTGCTTGCCTTGGCCGAGAAAGGCAAAGGAACTGATGCTACTGGCGAGCGTGCTCGTTTTATCCGTCAGGTGAATGAGGCCCGACGCGCCGCTGGGCTGTGAGCCAATTGCTCGCGTCGCTTCTTTAACAACCAGATTCCAGTTTGACAGTCCATAAGTGGTGCCTTATACAGACCGTCCCCTTACAGCAGACCCTTTATGGCTAATATTCGCTCTTCAGAAAAAGATATCCGCAAAACGATCAAGCGCACTGCGGCTAACCAAGCCGTCAAGAGTCGCATTCGCACTCTGCGGAAAAAAGTTATCACCGCCGTCGAAAAAGGTGATGTCGCCGCAGCCAACGCAAGCCTGAGCGAATTCACCGCAGCTTCAGACAAGGCAGCCAAGACTAAAGTGCTCCACAAGAACACCTCGTCTCGTTTCAAAAGTCGCCTAGCCTTAAAGGTCGGCGCCCTGACAAAGAAGGTGTAACAAGTCCGCTCCCCAAGTTTTCAAAACAAACCCGCTGTGTTCACGTGACCAGCGGGTTTTTTGCAGCCATCACTCACGCACCATTTCCCATCCTGTCATGATCCCACGTCTTCCTATCGCCACGAACGGCCCGACCTTTTCACGTCTCATCTATGGCACCTGGAGATTCTTGGATGATGCAGCGACCGCCAATTCAACCGATCTGCTAAAACGCCTGCACGCCTGTCTTGAACTGGGCATCACCACACTGGACACGGCTGAAATCTACGGTCTGTATCGAGTTGAGGAGTTCATGGGACAGACCTTAAAGCTAGCACCGGGCCTGCGGGAGAAATTCGAGATCGTGACGAAGTGCGGGATCTATGTCCCTTGTGATTTTCATCCCGACCGGAAGGTGGCTTTCTACAATGCTGAAGCGGCACGGCTGGTGAAGAGCGCTGAGAAATCACTGCGCCTCCTGGGCACAGACTACATCGACTTGTTTCTCGTGCATCGCCCCGATTGGCTAACCAGCGCTGACGAAACCGCTGCGGGGCTGAATAAACTGATCAAAGAGGGCAAGATCCGCAGCGCCGGTGTCTCGAACTACAATGTGCATCAGTTTGATCTGCTGAACTCCCGCATGGATCAGCCTCTGGTGACGAATCAGATCGAATTTAGTCTCCTGCACATGGACCCGATTTTCGACGGCACCGCCGATCAGTGCCAGAAGCTCGGCATCAAGCCAATGGCCTGGTCCCCACTGGCCCAGGGCAGACTTATGGACGAGACGAACCCTGCTGGCGCACGCCTACAGGCCAAAGCAGCCGAGCTTTCCGCTAAATATGGTGACGCCACGCTGGATCAACTGGCCTACGCCTGGATCATGGCGCACCCTTCCCAGCCGCTACCGATCATTGGCACAAACAAACTGGAGCGCCTGATCACCACAGCGAAGTCCGCCGAGATCAAACTGGAACGGGAGGATTGGTATGGTCTCTGGACCGCTGCCAAAGGGCACGGGATACCCTGATCACCGCGTTTTTCTAAGACCCGATAGCGTGAGCACCAAGCCAATAAAGGCATGCAACAGCAGGGCCGCGATGGCACCCGTTGGTGTGGCGAACCAAGTTTTAACAAATTGTGTCATGGGCACAAATACAGCCGTGTCTTTCAGCGTCTCGACACTGCCCGACCAGCCGTAGTATGCGGTAATGAGAGGCTGAATCACGCCCCCGAGAAGACGTGGGAAGCCGAGCAGCGCACCGCAAAGCAGCACATTCAGCAGCAGCAGCATCCAAGCAAAATTTTGCGCACGCTCAGCGCTGCGACAGCGCGCTGAAATACCGAGGCAGAGACTGGTGAAGGCAATGCCAGTTAGCATCAGCAACAGCAAACGCGCAGATCCGTTTCCGGGTAGACTGCAACCCGTTAGCTCACCAAAAAGGCCGAGTGTCAAACTCTGCACGAGCACGATGGGAATAAGAAAGCCGAGTTTACCGAGCAGATAAGCGGAGACTCTCAGTCCGCCACGGCGTTCGCGCTCCAGTAAAGTCCGCTCCCTAGCGATCTCACGAGAACCATTATGGACACTCATGATCAAAATCAGCAGCATCTGAATAAACAACGCCATCGCACAAGTGTAAGCAGCCGGCCAAAGGATCTCAGGAGTGAGAGCACCACGCTTCGAAGCGGAAATATACCCCGTATTCGGGGCCACTAGCAGCGAAGCTAGCAGCGAAGCGAGAATCAGCAGTACGAGGTGCGGTAGCCACTCTCCCTGCGTGCGACGCAGAATACTCCAACGGCGGCGTATGAGATGGCTAGCCTGTGTAATAACTGAAGGTAAAGCTTGTGGAGTGGTAAAGTTATCTTCATCCGCAGGATTCGAGTTCGCACGCTTCAAGGCGGACGCCTTACCCTTTCCGCCTTCAGTGGATTCCTCTTCAGGTCTTTCTGCAAGGGACTGCCCAAGATCACCGAGCTTAAAGGCTTCATAATACGATTCGCGATGCCTTGACCAAGAGTCACCCCAGCGCTCAGCAGGGCGCTTGGAGAGTCGCGGATAGAGTTCCTCTAACGTGCTGATACTGAAGTAGTGCGCCACTGCACGGGCGGGTCCATGGAAGCAGACATGGCCTTCATGCAAAATGACCACAGTGTCATAAGAACTCAGATTCCCAAGCGTCTGCGTGGCATGAATGACGATGCGCCCCGGTTGATCGCTAACGACAAATTTCAGCAGTGCCGTGAGTTCCTGCTCGGACTGCACATCAAGACCATCGGTAAACTCATCACACAGCACCAGAGGTGCATCACTGACCAGAGCGAGCGCAAGCTTCAGTCGCCGACACTCTGCCAGCGTGAGTGTGGTCACACGCTGAGAGGCAATCATTTCAAGGCCCAGGCCTACAAGGATGTGTGAAGCTTTGCCCACACGCTCATCGGAACTCTGCCCTGCGACTCGGAGCATGAGCGCACTCATCACCGTCTCACGCACCGTCAACACCCCGATAAGGGTGTCATCTTCCGCCGGCACATGGGCAATACTATTCGGATGCGCAGGACTGATCGATGTATCCTTGCCTTGAAAAGCGATGACCCCCGACGAAGCCTGCTCAACTCCCATCAGCAAACCTATCAGACAGCTCTTGCCGCTGCCGGTCGCTCCGATCACCCCCATGAGGTGTCCTCTGGGGACTCCAAAACTCACCTGATTCAGCACCGTAAGTGCATCCCGCTTCGGACGCACGATGATTTGGGACACATTCAAGACTTCGAGCATTCGGTCATGAAAGCGGGAATCAACGATGACACAACCGCCAGTTGCAGGACGCAAATGATTGGCTCGCAGAAGAGCAAGGCCATTAAAGGCCTATATCCAAGCCTTTGATGCCCCTGAGGACGCAGACGCCTACAGGGCTAACTACGACTCTTTGACTCATTTTTCCGCCAACGAGGTCTGGACCTACTTTTCGAGTCTCACCCAGAGAGTGGCTTGCCGAAGCATCGCATCTTTTTTATCAATTTTGGGGCAAACGATTAATCATAACTTCCGTAAATAATATGGCCAACAACCTGATCCGTTTTGAAGGCCGTTTCGCTGCTTGCTCCGCCTGTCTGCCAACTCAAGTCCAATACGCTATCAATGCTGCGAATTCGCTCCAGGGCAGCCCTTACGTTCGCGGTGCTGGTCACGGTAAAATCGAAGATCGCGCCTACGACTGCTCTAGCTAGACTTCTTATACCCTGATCAAGGCCGGTCTATTGAAGGCTCTCCTCACCTCGATTGGTTTTGCGAATTTTGGGCAGGCTGGCGAAGGCCGCTTCATAACCATCTGGGTGAAGCCTGGTGAACATGTTTTCATGACTGTGTGCGGTCTTCGCTTGGACACATCTGGTGGCTCAGTGGGCGAAGGTCCACGCTGGCGCACCAAGGGTCGCAGCAGTGCTGGATTAGCTCCTCATCATCCCTTTGGCATGTAATTCTCAAATTATGCGACTCGATTCCACCTCTCATCTTATTCCTGCAAACCAGAACAACGACTCAAGGCTCTCGTCTGCCGCTAGAGCCTAAAATTCATCCAAACAGAAGCCGCATCATTCATGCGAAACGGATAGCATCTGACAAAGTCAAGGACCACCTCGCAGATTCCAATAGGGCAAAGTGAACGAAGAATATAATCTGGAAACAGCGCGTGTTTTGGCGAACCAGAAATCAATCAGCTGATGTCGGATACTCAATCATCCTCATCTTCATCTCTGATTTCACATCCGCCCGACGTTCGCTTCTTCACGGACGAGATATTACGATGCACCCAAACGCTCTGCATCATACCCATGAGAAAGAGGGTCACGATCATAAATGTGCCGCCGTAGCTAATGAAAGGCATGGGCAGGCCGATCACTGGAAGCATGCATAGATTCATGCCGGCATTTTGAAAAGTGTGAGCAAAGAACATGGTCACAACGCCCACGACGATGAGTCGCCCCACCTGATCACGCGAATAGAACGCAATAAAGACACCTTGTAGCAAAAGCAGAGCAAGACCGCTGAGTAGAAGCACCGAACCGCGGAAGCCAAACTCCTCACAAATCACGCTAAAAATATAGTCACTGAAGGCCTCTGCTTCAGGGTAAAACATGCGGTGGATGGAGCGCTGGTCCGGCGCCTTTTCAGACAGTGGCCCCTTACCCTCAAAGCCTGCTGAAGCGACGGCTGTCTGCACAAAATTTGGCACCCAGCCATGTCCGCGCGTGTCCACTTTCTCCGGCTGATTGGTTAGTAGATACCAGGTTTGGTCGATACGCTCTTGCTGATAATCTTTGAGGATAAAAAAGTAGAGAAGCGGCATCACACAGAGCGCACTGAGAATCAGTGTGATGATGTAACGAAAGGGAATGCTGCCCACCAACATCATTGATAGAAAGACGGGGCCCCAAACAAGACCTGAACCCAAGTCTTCCTTGATCACCATCGCAGCAGGGATGCCCGCGAGCATACCACCAATCACAATGCGCAACCAAGGACGACGGAACACGGCGGCCATACGCGGAAGTTCGCCAAAGACGACTGCCAGCATCACAATACCCGACATGATCGCAAACTGCGAAGGCTGCATCGATAAGCCTCCGATGTTGATCCAGTTTTTGTTACCGTTGATTTCGACCCCGAAGAGATGCAGATAAATCAACCCTCCAATACCCGCGAGATACATCGGCCAGCAGGCCCAGCGCACCCATTTGTAATCAATCAATGCTGCACCAAAAAGAAAGGGCAGACCGATGCCGATCCAGGTGATTTGCTGTCGCCATTTTAGTGCCAAATCCTGCGACTCACGGAAGGATGAGGCATTAAAAATGGAATAGACACCGAAGGTAAGAAGACCCGCCATGGTGAGCATTAGTATCCAGTTAATGCCAAGAAATTTTTTGAAAAGAGGGGTCATGGAACGCTGAATGTCTAACCAAGTACAGGGATGGAGGCGATGAGCTTGCGGGTGTATTCATGCTGCGGGCGCTCGCAGACATCGTCAGCATTACCACTCTCAACGACAACACCGCGGTTCATCACGATGATGGAATCACTCATGTACCGAACGACGGCGAGGTCATGAGCGATGAAAAGATAAGTGAGTTTGAACTCGTCCTGCAAATCCTTGAGCAGATTTAAGATCGAAGCCTGGACGCTGACATCCAGAGCACTGACAGGCTCGTCACAAATGAGAAACTGCGGACGCACAGCAAGTGCCCGAGCAATACCAATGCGCTGCCGCTGCCCGCCGCTAAACTCATGCGGGTAGCGATTGAGCGAGTCCTCTGGCAAACCCACGCGCTTTAGCAAAGCGGCTGAGACATCGCGCCGCTCGCTGCGTGACTTGTCTTTGTAATGAATCGTCTGAGGCTCTGCAATGATGAACTCAATCGTCATGCGCGGATTCAGCGAGCCGATAGGATCTTGAAAGATCATCTGCAGTTCCCTGCGCAGCGGACGGAAGACGGACTCGGGCATCGCTAGGATTTCCTGCCCACGATAATGCGCTGTGCCGCCAGTGGGCGGGAGGAGCTTCATCAGCGCACGAGAAACAGTGGATTTACCACTACCGCTCTCGCCTACCAGCCCGAGTGTTTTTCCTTCAGTAATTTCAAAACTCACGCCCTCCACCGCTTTCACCACATCATGCTTTCCCCAGACGGAGCGGATGGGGAAATGAACCTGGAGATTTTCGACACGAAGTAGAGCCATGGGCGCAGAAATTACGCCAGTCCTGCTGACTGTCACGCTGCGGCACAAATTGTTTTACCCGGCCCGCGTGATTCGTTTCCAGAAAAAGTCCAGCTCACGAGCCAGCACCGTCATGACTTGAGTGGGCTCGGCCTGGAGTGTGCCAGACTCGGCTTCATTAATAATACGCTGCATGGCGTATAGGGAGGCGAGACTGTTCATGTCGAGATGCACGATGTCCGTGATCCCGACGAGCGGCGCAGAAAGGGTCTGGCTGTGGGTGAGATTCTGCCAGGCGAGCTGTTCGCGCTCCGTTTTGAAGGAAACCAATTTCAACCTCGGTGGCGGGCGTGACTCGCGCTCAGCTTGTATGGCTAGATTCGCGAGTCGTCCCGCAGCGAAACCGCTGAGCGTGCGCCAGTAAGCGACGTCGGTGAACGGCGCGAGGCCAAAGAGAATCTCCACGCCCTGAAGCGCCCAGAACATGGCGTAGCGACCCGTGAGACTTGGCAGCTCGTGCTCGCTGAATCTGACGAGTGGAAAGCCACGCCCGGCAAGACGGATGAGATCGGCAATCTTCGCGTAATTCAACGGCTGTGATTGAACCTCAGTGCTCATTTGCAGACGCAGCGCCTGGAAGCGGCCCTTGAGAGCATCGGGTGCGGTCTTGATGGTAGGTGTCGCCGCTGCAGGGAGGTATGGAGTGCCGGTAGCTACCGGCACTCGGAAGTGACTCTGATCGCTAGCTTGCACACCGGCGACGGAAGCTAAAGCGACCTGACTACCAGGCTGGCGCAAGCGAGCGAGCATTTCGCGCAATTTGACAAACGCATCTGCCGTTGGTCCAACGCCGTTGTTAGCCGCAGCCATGCCCGGCGTGCTGTGCCAAACTTCCACGCTGTCCTCATCTTTAATGAGGGACGCGACTGGCAAAGGCGGGTGCGTGGCGACGACCTCATCCTGGGACAGCGCAGGGCGTGGCTCGGCCAGGCCTTTAGCCATGATCTGCATCTCGATCGCCGTATCCGTATCAAATAGATCGGGGAGAACCGGCACACTTAGCGGCATCTCTTCCTCGATCTCCTCAGTCATGCGCGGGATGGCAGTGTCCTCTTCAACCAAGGCTTCGGGTAGCACGGGGAAAGGGCTGCCTGCCGGAGCTGGCTGTTCCATTTGAAAAATCTCCCACTGACGCGCGCAATGTCGCAAAAAAGCTCGTGCAGAAACCGATCCGATAGGGCGACCAAGGAAGTGACAATTGACGCAGACGAAGGCTTCAAACTCAGCTTGCCCAGCTGCATCCAGACTGCTTTGAGTTAGCCGCAAACGTAACAATGACTGAGCGTCCGCTTCGCTCAGACCATGCAGCATAACCTGGCTGGTCGTCAGGCGATCCTCCAGCGCGCTGGGTAAATGATGGCCAAACGTGGCCTGCCAAACATCCTGATTTAGACTCAGCAGCACATGCACCTGATGGCAGTCCACAAGGTCCATGAGCAGCGTGGCGATAGAGACTCCAGCTTGAGGATTCCGACACAGGCCATCCAAATGATCAACCAACAAAACCACGGGCCGCCAAATGGAAAGCAGACACAGCCAAGCAGGCAAACCCGTATCCGCATCGGCTGAAGCCAGCTCCTGCATCTCGGCCACGCCTGTCAGGCCGCCGTCATAACTTTGATCCAGCATGGCAGCGATCCAGCCATCCAGCAGCTCGGCGTGCAGAGGCAGTGATTTTGCCGCGAGCATGGCCAGTGGGCCACGCAGGCTGTCACGATTCTTGCCGATCCATTCGCCGATCATTCGGGCCTTTCCCTGAGCAGCAAAAATCTCCACCACTGGGCCAGCCAGCACGTTGAGTGCCTGACTGGGATTCGCACAGGCGAGCTGACCACTCTCGATCAGACGGTGCAGCAACAGCGTGACCACCTGAGCACTCGACTCGCGCAGTCGCGTCCAGTCTGCATGCTCCCCAGCCGCCTGGCTCAGAGACTCAATGCCGCGCCCCACCAGTGTAGTCAGCGTCAATGCATCACCGGCTCGAAAAGCCAGCGGCACCATCACCGCCTGCTGTGCAGTCGCCGCAGCGACACGCCCTAGAAGGTGAGTTTTTCCATAACCAGCACGCGGTGCGGTCAACAGGACCAGCGAACCGCCTGCACGCGCCTCGACAGCATCCACAAGCTGATCTAGGACCTCGGCATTCAGGCCATCCACAGACCCATCCAAGTCCCATGGCGAACGGCAAACGTTGCTGAGAAACGGATTACCCCGATCCGGACTGGCTGGCATAGGCGCAGCAGCCGGAGTGATGAAGGAAGGGTCTGAACTAGCCACAAACGAAAGGTTTAGATTTCTGCAATGCTGGTTTAACTATTGAAAATATTATCCTGTATCAAAAATTAAAGCAGATACTTCGACTATTTGCGAAAATTTGCAGATTCGTCATACGGCACTTCTCGTTTTTTGAGGCATTGCGCAATTTCAGGTCGGCTCTGAAAAATAAGCGAGGCGGATATCTCGATCCGCCGCGCGTTATCGTAGGTCAGCCAACAACCATGAAGGTCAAACCGCTGTCTGAAAGTAACGACTGTGAACTGCGAGCAGATTACCATTGTCTGGATGCATTGTCCCACCTTTCCAGAGGAATGCGTCAGGCTCTGGCAAGTGAGTTGTAAGAAGTTTGTGCGCGCGCTATCACTTCTCACGCAGCTTTTCCGCGATCAGGAAGATAGCTAAGATCACCTCCATCACCACCCGTGCACTCAAGATATAAATGACGAAAGCCACAGGCCCGGTGACAAAGGTGAACATGCCGTAAAACAGACTCTGGGTAAAACCGCTGAACATCCAAGTCAGTGTCGCCAGCACAGCCGCCATCAGACTCAGTGCATAAAGCAGCCGGATCAGGCGCGGTGTAACAAAATGCTGGAAGGAAAAATCCAGCACCAAGTCCAGCGCCGCACGCAGCTCGGACCAGAGCGTGTTTGCTTTGCTGGGGGAAGGCTCGGTGCTCATATCACTTGATCAGCCTTAGCGTGAAGGGATAACGGTAAGGTTTGCCTTCATTGGACTGGATCGCCGCGATGATCATCATCACTAGGGCACCAATGCCAACCACAAAGGCGATACCGATGGGGAGCAGTAGCCAGAATGTGAGCATGCAGGCAAAGATGATGATGCTCACCGTGATCTGGAAGTTGAGCACCTCCTTACCCTGATCGTTCACAAAGGGCATCGAGTCTTTCTTGATCAGCCAGAGCACAAGAGGAGCGACGATATTTAAAATCGGAAGCGCCGGCACGAGGCAGCCTACGAGCGGTAGAAGGTGACAAATCATAGCCATCGTGCGTTCTTCTTTGGAAGGTCCCACTGCATCTGTGACAGGTGCGTCGCCGTCTGGAGGAGGTGTGTTGTTTTCCATACGGCTGGCAAAGTGTGTTCATCAGCAGCAAATGGCAACCGGCATTGTCACGCCTCCGCCAGCCCTCGCTCACGCAATTCAGCGAGCGTCCAGTCGTATTCTTTGACCAGCTGATCCACCACATCCCCTGCCCTCATCTCGGGCGGTAAAACCTCCCAGGTGTAGGTTTCCATTTCAATGTGCTGACACTTGGTTGGGTTTTGAGACAGCCAATCCATGGCTCCCTGAATGTGATCTCGGGTGCTCTCAAAACCATCCACAGGCTCAGCATGAAGTGGGATATGGAAATGCACGCGCCATTCCTCACCCACCTCCTGTGGATTTGTCTGCGCAAAGGCCAGTGCATCTGCCAGATCCTTGAAGCGCCGCAAAGGCTCCGTGGGACCATAGCTGGCGATGACTTGATGAAAATACACCGGCTCATCAAAAGCCCGTAACTTCTCCACCATCTCAGGCGTTGGCGTGAGCCTCAGCGCAGAGCTGAAATGCAGTTTACTCAATCGGATCCCTGCCCCCGTGATCCGAGATAGAGCACGCTTTGGCGTCTCATACTCAATGGCCAAATGGCAGGTGTCATAATTGAGGCCGACAAACTTAAAAAAGTCTTTGTCTTGTGGAAAACGATCGAAGTAGAGGCCAAAAAACTTCAGGGTCTCGCCACTCGTCTCGAACAGGCCTAGCGGCTCAGGCTCCAAGCCCAAGTGAAGATCGTGCCCCGTGGCCACACAAAGCTTTTCAATGTGCTCACGGCAAAGGCGCAGGTTTTCAAAGATGGCCGTCAGTTCCTCGGAACCAATCCCAAACGTCTTATGCGATCCAGGAAGCGTGCTCACACTGCCACTCACCCCTGCTGGTAAAAGCTCAGCCAAGAGATCAAAGAGTAGGTTGGTGTAGACCAAGCGTTCCTTCGTGGACCAATCGGGTTTAAACACCTGCTCCTTCACCCGTGTGCCGTGAAATGAGCCGTATGGGAAACCATTGATGGTAAAGACATAGCAGTGATTCGCTTCCAGCCAGGCCTTAAACTCAGCCACCTTTCCTGGCGCGCTCAGTTCACGCGCTGCCTGTTCGCTCAATCTCAGACCGATGCCATAAGGCTTCCCATCGCTGACACGATCCTTCACCCGCAGCGTGTAATCCTTCAGCCCACGCCACGTCTCCTCCCACGTTTCTCCGCGGTGGATATTGGTGCAGTAGCCGAGATGGATGCCGTGATTGAGAAGCATCCTTTAGCGTGCCAAGCGACACGCCATGCGTCAACCAGAGGTCCGAAACGAATCACGCCTTGTCGTGAAGCCTTGCGCCTGCTTGCATTGGAGTGACATGCCCGACAAACCCGTCAGCCCGATCCATGCCCTGTCCTCATCCAGGAGAGAGGTCTGGGAGCTGTTCGACTTTCTCGCTGACGTGCAGTTCTGGGTGAAGAACCGTCATGGCGTGTATTTGTGGGTCAGCCGCGGGTTCCTCATGAACTACTCGCTCGACGAGCGTAATCAGGTGGTGGGTAGCACGGACTTCGATCTTTCCCCTGCCCACCTCGCCAATCAGTATCAGCAGGACGACGAGCGAGTGCTGGCCGGCGAACGCATCATCAACCGCGTCGAGCTGGTGGGCCGCTTCGATCACACGGCTGTTTGGAGTCACACGACGAAACTGCCGCTTCATGACAAGGCCGGACAGATTAACGGCTCTGTGGGCATCACGCATTCCGCGCCGACGGCAAATATTCAGCCTGATTCGGCAGAGGCGGCGCTGGCCAAAGTGATTGCCTTCATTCATCAGCACTACCATGAGCCGGTGGAAAACACGCGGCTGGCCGCGCTGGCGGGCTCTTCCCTGCGGGCCTTCGAGCGGCGCTTCTCGCGAACCATCCACATGACACCACAGCAATATCTGCGCCGCCTGCGCGTGCGTCTAGCCTGCCGCACGCTGGTCAGCACTCGTCAGGCATTGGCAGAGATCGCCCTTCATCATGGCTTCTGCGATCAAAGCCACTTCACACGCGAGTTCCATCGCGAGACAGGCCTGACGCCTCGGGACTACCGCACTCGCTACACAACCTAGAGCGCCGTTTTTCTTCCAAAGGATGCCGTCCTGTCACTAGAACGCCCGCGCTGCACCTGATAGCTTCTGCCAACCATGAAGCTCCAACTAGGCATCACCGTCGTCAAAAACGGCCAACTCGTCGATGGCACGGGTAAGCCCGCCATCCCCACCGCCACCGTGATCGTTCAAGACGGTCGCATCACTTATGCTGGCTCTACTGAAGCTGCCCCGCAGACACCACCCGATGCGCGCGTCATCGACGCCAAGGGCGGAACGATCCTGCCGGGGCTCGTCGAGGCTCACTTCCACGCCACCTACTTCAACATCCAGGAACTCCAGGACCTCGACATCAAATACCCCGTCGAATACGTCAGTATGCTGACCGCTGTGAATGCGAAGCTCGCGCTCGAATGCGGTTACACGGCGGCTCGCAGTGGCGGTTGCCTCTTCAATGTCGATGTCTGGCTCAAGAAGGCCATCGAGAACGATCTCATTGCCGGTCCGCGTCTCGCCACCTCAGGCCGCGAGATTTGCAGCGCGGGCGGATTGATGGACTGGAACCCCGAGTTCCGCAAAATCGGTATGGAAGGCCTCGTCTTCATCATCAACGGCGTCGAGGACGCCCGCAGCGCCGTGCGTGCGCTCGTCAAAGACGGCATCGAGTGGGTGAAGACCTATCCCACCGGCGATGCCGCATCGCCCGACACGAACGATCATCACACGCTGTGCATGAACTTCGACGAGATGAACGCCGTGGTGCAAACCGCGCACAATCACAAGCTCAAGGTCACCGGCCACTGCCGCGCCACCGAGGGCATCAAGAACGCTCTGCGCGCCGGTTACGACTGCATCGAGCACGGCACCTTCATCGACGACGAAGGCCTGGAACTTCTCCTGAAGCGCGATGTGCCCTGTGTCCCCGCACTCTACTTTGAAAAAGCCAGCATCCTGCGTGGACCCGAGTTCGGCCTACCTCAAAGCGTCATCGACGGCCATCAGGAAACGCTCGATGGCGGCACCGCTTCCGCGTTGCGCATCCTCCGCGCAGGCGGTCGCATCGGCCTCGGTGGCGACTACGGCTTCGGCTGGAACCCGCACGGCGACTACGCCCGCGAGATCACCTTCTTCGTGAAGGATGTCGGCTTCACACCGCTGGAGGCCATCATGTGCGCCACCAAAACCGGCGCCGAGATCATGGGCCGTAGCCACGAATTCGGCACCGTCGAACCCGGCAAGCTCGCCGACCTCCTCATCGTCGATGGTGATGTTTTAAAAGACATTGCTCTCCTCGAAGACCGCAGCCGTTTCATCGCCGTCCTCCAGGGCGGCGTCATCAAAGCCGGCCAACTCACCCGCACAGAACACACCTGGGATAATGCCACGAAGATGGGATGACTCCTGCATCCTGGTCGCGTTTAAAACTACTCACTCTTTCGCCATGCTCTTCCGTCTTATCTTTTTCCTTCTTTTCGTTGGCTCACTCTCCGCCACCGATCTCTTCGACAAATCTAATCTAGCCGCGTGGTGCATCGTGCCGTTTGACGCGAAGAAGCGCGGCCCGGAGGAACGTGCGGCAATGCTCGAGAAGATGGGCGTGAAAAAATTTGTCTATGACTACCGCGCCGAGCACATCCCGCAATGGGACGATGAACTGAACGCACTCAAGAAGCATCACATCAAGCTGATGGGCTGGTGGTTTCCAGGCGCGATCAATGACGAGGCAAAAAAGGCACTCGAGCTTTTCAAACGCTTCGATGTACATCCCCAGCTTTGGATCAGCGGCGGCGGTGGCGCGATTCCGGTGAAGGATGAGGCAGATCAACAAAGCCGCATCGAGAAAGAGATCGCTCGTTTCAAACCAATCTGCGAGGCCGCTGTGCCCTTCGTATGTTCAGTCGGCATCTACAATCACGGCGGCTGGGGTGGCGAACCGGAAAACATGATCGCCGTCTGCCAGGGGCTGAAGGCACATGGCATCAAGAACATCGGCATCATCTACAACCTCCACCACGGCCACAGCCACCTCGACCGCCTGCCAAAGGCCATCGAGGCCATGAAGCCGCATCTCCTCTGCCTCAACCTCAACGGCATGGACATCGCGGGCGATACGAAAGGCCGCAAGATCCTCCCGCTCGGTGTCGGCACGCAGGATGTGAAGGTGCAGCGCCAAATCCGCGCCAGCGGCTACAGCGGCCCAATTGGCATTCTGAATCACACAAACGAAGACGCCGAAGGCCGCCTGCTCGACAATCTCGACGGCTTGAAGTGGCTCGTGCCGCAGCTTGATGACGCGAAGCCGGGAGCGAAGCCAAAGTATCGCACTTGGAGCGACAAATCTGCCGCTGCCGGACCTTCCATCACAACGAAGCTGGCGGTCGTCGGGCAAGGCGTACCGTCTCTGAGCAAGGAATTCGGCGATGCCTTGAAGGGCAGCTATTTCCTACTCGATAACGAACCTTTCCGCGCGCTGCCGCTCACCATCGAGTGCCGCGCGAAGCTCAATAGCAAGGATCGCTACAACATCCTCATCGCCTCCGACGCCAAATCCTCCGCCACACATTGGGAACTCTACACGCATGCCGGACGCGGCTCGCTCGCGCTCTACATGCCCGGACGCGGCGGCGATTTCGACTCGCAGGTCGATGTCTGCGACGGCCAGTGGCACGACTTCCTCGCCAGCATCGACGACAAGAGCATCATCCTCTGGATCGACGGCAAACAAGTCTTCGAAAAGCCCGTACAGCAGCTGAAAGGCACATCGACAGCCGGTGGTATCGCTTTCGGCAGTCTCGTCGATCACTCCATCGGTTGCGCAGGCCTCATCGACGACGTGCGCATTGCCCGCGGTGTCATGAAACCGCGCAAAGGCAACGCGCCACGCCTGCGCATGGACAACACCCTCGGCCTCTGGGACTTCGACAACCTCAGCGATCTCCTTCCGCCACCCGCGCCGAAAGCCGCTGATTTCACACCGGATCTGCCGCCGCTCAACAAAGCCGACAACCAGCACTGGCAGGAGTTCGTCAATCGCGAGCGCACCTTCGACTTCTACGGCAAGCAAGCCTTACAATTCATGAAGCAAAAGCCGCCTCCCGAACTCATCCCAGCCTTCCCCGGCATGGACGGCGGCCAGCAAGGCCACTGGGGCAATCAAAACGACCAAACCACCTGGAAGGACGGACGCTGGGCCGCGAGTGATCTCGGTAGTGTTTTCAGCGGTGTCTTCAAAGGCGCAGGTGTGACCGTGAACAAAGGCGTGTGCGTGCGCACCGGCGGCAAATCTGCCGTTTTTGATCCTGAACGCATGGCGTGGCGTTTGGAATGGTCGGGAGGCTTCCTCAAGCTCAATGACAACCGCCACGGCTTCATGGCAGGTGCACCGATGGATGGCAAAGTCATCTCCAAACAGGAAAAGAAGCTTTCTGGAACCTACCGTGGCTTTTTCCGCCGCGACAATGAGGTCAATATTGTCACCAGCGAAACGCCCATACCTACACCAGGCCCTGCCCAATGGCCGCAGTGGATCGAAACCAAAGGCGAACTCGGCACGCAGACGCCCTTCGCCACGGATCGCATCACGATCCCGTTCGAGAATCCGCATGGCACGCTATTTTTCATCACCGCACATGATTTCTTCAGCGATGGCACCGCAGCCGTCTCCACGATGACGGGCGAGGTGTGGCTGGTGAAAGGCATCGACGACAAGCTGGAGAAGCTACGCTGGAAACGCTTCGCCACGGGCCTTCATCAGCCGCTTGGCATGAAGATCGTGAAGGACAAGCTCTACGTGCTTGGTCGCGATCAAATCACCTGCCTGCACGACCTGAATGGCGATGATGAAGCCGACTTCTACGAATGCGTCACGAATGCGATGCAGACCTCGCCTGGCGGTCATGACTTCATCGTCGGACTCGAAGCGGACAGAGAAGGCCGCTGGTATTTTGCCTCCGGCAATCAGGGCCTATGTCGGATCACCGACCGTGACAAACTCGAAGTCCTCGGAACCGGCTTCCGCAACCCCAACGGTCTCGGCATCTCAGCGGATGGCCGATTCATCACCACCAGCGTCCAGGAAGGCGATTGGACACCAGCGACGTCCATCTGCCAGATCGAGCTTGGCAAAAACGAAGGTGCTCACTTTGGTGCCGGTGGTCCGAAGGATGGGAAGCCGCCGGAACCGGTGCTCATGTACATGCCGCGTGGCGAGGACAACAGCGCGAGCAGCCAGGTCTTCATCACCAGCGACCAATGGGCCGCACTCAAAGGCAACAACAACCTCATTCATCTCTCCTCAGGCGGCGGCAGCGCCTGGCTCATGATGCGGCAGCAGGTGAAAGGCCGTTGGCAGGCGGCGGCGGTCAAAATCAGCGGAAACTTCGACTCCGGGCCGCAATGTGCCCGCTTCAATCCAAAGGACGGGCATCTTTATGTGAACGGCATGCAGGGCTGGGGCAGTTACACGCCAAAGGACGGCTGCTTCCAACGCGTGCGCTTCACCAGTGGCGACAAACCAGTGCCGGTAGGCTTTGAAGCACGCGACAACGGCGTGCTTCTCCGTTTCAACCAACCCGTGAAGGACGCCGATGCCGCCGCCTGCTTCGCGCAATGCTGGAACTACAAATACGGCGCACAATACGGCTCGCCCGAGTATTCGGTGAAGTATGCCGACACCCCAGGCCACGATCCGCTTGAGGTGCGCAGCGTTCAGAAGCTCGATGACGGCAAGACGCTCTTCCTCGAAATTCCTCAAATTGTCACCGCGAGCCAGGTTCATGTCCGCGTAAGCACTGGCCACGACATCTTCCTCACCGCGCATGCTTTGGCCGAACCCTTCACCGACTTCCCCTCTTACTCAAAGATCGCCAAAACCAACCACGCCGCCCAAATCGGTCTCGCAGCGCCCAAGCCTACCCAGCCGAACCCCTGGGCCAAGGGCGAAGGCGGCCGCGAACTGGTCATCGAAGCCGCTTTGGGCCTGCAATACATGCAAAAGCAACTCAAGGCCAAAGCGGGTGAGAAACTCACGCTTATCTTCAAAAACCCCGACGTCGTACCGCACAACTGGCTGCTCGCGAAGCCCGGTTCACTGCAAAAACTCGGCGAGAAGTGCAATCTCATGATCACCGACCCACAGGGTATGCAGAAGCACTACGTCCCAGAAAGCACCGACGTGATCGCCTACACCGACATGACAAATCAGAAAGGCGAGTTCACCATCCACATCACCGCGCCAAAGGAAAAAGGCGACTACCCATACCTATGCACCTTCCCAGGTCACTGGATGGTCATGAACGGTGTCCTGAAGGTGGAGTGAGGCGTGGAGTAACTACGCCAAACCGGCATACGCCGCCGCGACATAACCAGCTTTGCAGATGATATGCATGGACTGATCGAGATTGAAGTTGGTCTTGCCGCTGCATTTGGCGACGTCGATGGACCAGTGCAGAACGAACTCCATGGCCGCAAACAGGGATGAACCCGTGATGACCCAAACCATGCCGGCATGGATCAGGCAGTGAGCGGCCATGCACACGACCCATATACGCTCAGGACGTGAGGGGTCTTGGAGACGCTTGAGCAGACGCCAGTTCTTACTCGTGGCGAGGTACTCTCCCTGAAGTGGGAAGTCGGCTAAAGCATGTCCGATCGACAGAGCAAAGAGAGCCTGCAAGGCTGCTAGCAAGGTGTGCGGTGGAAACTCAAGGAGTTCAGACATGATATGCAAATGACCATTCTGGATTAAGACTAGCAACATATAATTAGAGGGTTGGGCAAATCACTAAATCACGATGGCGGTAGAGGGACATCGTTTGACGCGGAGGGCTGCGGGGCGACTGGAACTTGAGTCACTGCCTCTGGCTGAATGCGTGGTAAAAGCGGAGATGAGATGGGCAGGCGGACAGACTGAACGGGTCGTGTAGGGATGCCTGGCGCGATGGTTTCAACGGGAGCTTGATTGAGCTCTGCAAAGCTGATCCAACCTGCCTGATCACCCTTCTGGAGTTGCACGCGCACTTTCTAAGTGAGTCCAATCTCTGGCTTCACCGCGATCTAGACTATGCCGTAGACTATGCCGGGCATTTTGTATTCCACCGGATCTTCAATAGTGACGATACGCCGATGCGCTTGGTTCATCTTATTGAGGAAAGCGCAGAGCGTGGTGCTTTTGCCGTTGCCTGTCGGACCGGTGATGAGGATGATTCCGTTGGGTAACTTGAGCAGTTCGTCCACAATCGGCTGCACGGTGTCGGTTAGCCCGAGGCGGCTAGTCGTCATGGCTTGCTGTTCGAGCAGACGCAGGAGCCCTCCAGTGAAGGAGAGGGCTAAAAAGCTAAAGTCGGAGGAGTATCTGGGCCAATCAGGCCGCTATAGCCACCAATTCAAAGGCACGCTGAATATCTCGGCGAGTCTCTTTGAGCGCGTTGCGAATCTCTTCGAGATAGTCTGGACGCTCTGGATTCGGAGTTGATTTCCAAGTCTGCCAGCGCTGCGCCCACTCGTGAAGTTTTTCATCGGAAGCACGGAGCATCTCGCTGACCTTTGCCGATATAGGCTGGCGCTCACAGGTGATGCGTTTGCCGAGTTGGCGGCGAGCTTCAGCGATTTCAGCCAGCACGATTTTTTCTTCAGGCACGCGGCGCAGGTCGCTGGTGAGGCCGAGCTTTGAGAGAGTCCAGACGCTCCATTTCGTGGGGTCCCACTGATACCAGCGCACGCCGTTGCGGTAGTCGTGCTGAAACTCGTGATGGTAGTTGTGATAGCCTTCACCGAAGGTAAAAAGGGCCATGAAGCCGCTGTCACGAGCGCTGCAATTCGTCGAGTAAGGGCGGGAGCCGACCGTGTGGCAGAGGGAATTGATGAAGAAGGTGGAATGCTGAACTGCCGTGATGCGGGCCACGCCAGAGATGAGGAAACCGCAGATGGCACCACTGGCGCCAGCGTGCAGCCAGCCCAAGAAGGCAGGCAGGACAAAACTGGCCATCGTGGCGATCAACACATAATGCTTTTGCTGCCAGCGGACGAGAGGATCATTCATGAGATCCTTCACATTGTCCCACGGCGGCTCGATCTCACGGCGGAACATGATCCAGCCGATGTGGGCGTGCCAGAAGCCTTTGGAAATGTCATAAGGATCACCATCGGTATCCACATTCTTATGGTGGCGGCGATGATCAGAGGCCCAGGCGATGACGTGATTTTCAAAAGTGGCTGCGCCGAAAATCAGAGTCAGCAGACGCACGGGCCATTTAGCCTTGAAGGACAAATGGGAAAACAGGCGGTGATAGCCCAGCGTGATGCTGAGGCCGGTAATGATGCAGAAGACCAGGAACATGACCGTCTGGAAGAGGTCGATGCCGTAGTTGTAAAGATACCAGGGGACCAGCGTGAAGGTCAATACGGCCGTGGAGGTCAAAAACGAACTGTTGGTCCAGTTAACTTTGGAGGTAGGGTGTCGGAATGGCACGCGGGAGTTTTAGCAGACTTGAGCCTTTATGCCAGATCAATTATTGGCTGGAATGGAGACAGCCTTGGCCGAGATCAGGCTGATTTTGTGCTATTGCCTCATGCGAGCGGTCTGCTAACTGTCACCTTTCCCCAAACAATGACTCGCGCGAGGTGGTTAATCGCAGGCTTCTGGCTTATCGCATTCTGGCTCCTCGCCGGGGTGATCGTTGCCCCTGCCATTCAGCAAAAACTGGCAGCAAGCGCGCTCAGTCTGCTGGCCGATAGCCCGACAGGCTACGAGCCCCCTAAAATCCAGTTCGATGGCCAGCGCGCCCTTTTGTCCGGACGAGTCAGAAAGGACAGTCAGCGGGCCGAAATCCTCAACACAATTCAAAGTCGAATCCGCAGTGGACCTGTTTTTTCCGCGAAGCTGAATCCCGTGCAACAAGTGACAGACGCTTTAGAGATCGTGCCCTACCCGCCCGGCTGGCTAGTGCTGGCCGGAAATGGTCAAAGCGGCCAATTAATCGGCGCTGCCGCCACGGACCATGAGGCGCGCGATCTCACGGCTCTTTTTAAAGACCGCTGGAGCGGTAAAGGCGGCCGAATCGAAAGCCACCTACAACCTGCGCCCGACGCCCACGATGAGGCGACCGATCTGAAAGCCACCCTGGCCACCCTGCCTAAACCCCGCGCAAATACTGGCGGCGACAGTGCCCAACTTCAAATCGCCCGCATCGGTAGTGGATGGCAGCGACTGGTGATGGATGCCAAGGATGATCAGCTTAAAAAGCAAATCACAGGCATCGGCATCACCCCACAGGACTGGGAAAAGAGCATTCTACCGCTCATCCAGAGTGTGCGTCGCTATCAGACCGATGAGCGCGCCCGAGCCGCCGAGGCCGCACGCCAAGCCAAACTGCCGCCGCCCCACGTTTTCATCGCCACACGAGATCGCAGACTGCTGGCTCGTGGTGAGATGGCCCATATTGGACTCAAGCGTGAACTGCTCAATGGCCTCATTGCCGCCTTTCCAGAATGGCGCGTCCTCGATGACATCCGAGTGAATCCGCAGCGCCGCGCCGAGGCCGATTTCGGCCCCATCACTGCCGCACTCCTTCCGGACCCGACTCAGGAAGACCCCAAAACAGCTGGCAAATCCCTCATGCTCGGCCTTTCCAGCTTCGCCTGGGAAACCGTGGACTGGCATGTCGGCGGAGATGCCCAACCTTGGAAAAAACTACTGCCCGACGATCTCCCTCCTACGCTTCTCCAAAGTGATAGCAGCATGGTCACAGACTGGCTTCAGGGCAAAGCCACAGGCATTCCCGCCTTGCCCATCCGCGCCCAGCCCAGCTTCCTCACACTCACCTTGCTGCCGGGTAAAGTCATCCTCGCCGGCCAGCTAGCCGAGGAGTCACTGCACACACAGCTCGTCGAGGCCGCACGCCAAAAATATGCTGGTCAGGCACTCGTCATGGCCGAGGCCCTGCTTGTCCGCGGCACCTGCGAGCCATCGAGCGACATTGAGCAGACACTCCGTAGCCTGCCGCCCCTACCCTCTGCCTCCAGCCCCGGCACACTTGCCTTTGCCAAACCAGGCTCCGTCTGGAAAAGTACCCCAGCCACGGTCGGCATCGACCAGCCTGGAACCGTCGCCAAATCAGGCATCCTCTCCGAAGACTTCCCCGCTGCCATGGCCGAAGACACCTTTTGGGATGGCTTCGATCACCTTCGTCAGCACTGGAAAACCCTCAACGCCGGGTCGAAGAAGGAGACCGCACCCTAAACCAACATGGAAGGCTTCCTCTGGCTCCTACTTCAAATGGCCGTGCTGCTGCTCGCCGCAGCCGTCGTCTTCTTCCTGCTAGGCTGGCGCTGGCGCGGCCAAAACGCCACGCGCGACATCCAGGCGCTCAACGCCCGCATTGATGCCGACTCGACCGAGTTTAAGACTCTTCAGGATCAGCGTGATGCCGCCCTCGCGAACGACCAAATGCTGCGCACTACGCAGCTCAAAATCGAAGCCGACCTCCAAGAAGCCAACGACCACCGCCGCAATCTCGAGCGCGAACTCATCCGCTGCCATGACGATTTAAAAGATGCCAAGCGCGATGCCCAACAGCGCGCCGAAGACCTCGTTTCCGCGCTGAGTCAAAACAGTACCCGCCAGCAACAGCTCGAGCAACTCCAAAAAGAGATCGCTGCCCTACGCTCTCAAACATCGGTTATATCAGTCCCATCCACTGCGCCAGCTCCTGAAAAACCCAAGCGCATCCGCAAGCCCAGCGCTCCCACCAAACCAGCCAAACCAGCCAAACCAGCCAAACCAGCCAAACCAGCCGCCGACGTGCAGGCCACCATCACCCGTCTCGAAACCAACATCACCGCACAGCAGACACTCCTCAGCGCCCTGCGCCAGGAGCACGGCGACTGGCAGAAGCGTGTCAGTCGCCTGCGGGAAAAAGGCAACGACGCGGCCGGCCTCGGACTCGCCACCAAGAGCCTTCAGCGCAGCGAAGCCCAAGTGGCCGAAGCGCAAACCAGATTGGAAAGCCTGCAAAGTCAAAATCACACCCTGCACCACACCTTAGAGCAAGCCGCCAGCGTCACCGCGGACGACGATCTCACGAAGATCAAAGGCATCAAAAGCGTGCTCAGCGCCCATCTCCACACCTACGGCATCCGCACCTTCCGCCAGATCGCCGACTGGACCGATGCCGATGTCGAAGCTTTCAGCGAAATCCTCTCCTTCAAAGACCGCGCCAAACGCGATCACTGGGTGCAGCAGGCCAAAGATCTCCTGGCTAGCTGATAGCCTCAGTGTCCCCGCCGTAGAGGACGGCGTGAGCCTTCTTTTTTGAAGGTGAATCACACGCTACATCCAAACCCTCCCATACCGCGGAGCGCTCACGCAGTTCCGCAACGGAGGCGGAGCCTTCTCCAGCAGCACCGTTTCCGTGCCCGTCGCACTATGGAGCCACCCGAGGCTCTCCTGGGTCTTTTAGATCAAGGCCCCTGCGAAGGGCCTGGACTTGCGCGAGCCGGAACCCGTTTCGCCGTCAAAGCATCCTCGCCGCCCCCGTCACCGTCTATGCTCGATGACAACCAACGGTAGCGGACGGCGTCAGCCCAATAAAAAGTTGCCATCGCCAATTAGGCCGCTGAGGTCGTTGCTCGGTGACTGACGCATGATACCGGTTAAAGGCACGGTGCGTGTTTTACCAACATCGGTCAGCACTAAGCTGCCGACAAACGCGCCTGTCGTCGGAGTGATGGTGACCTTCCATTTCGTGATATTCGCAGGCGTCGTCACAGGGGCGACCACGCTCACGACATTGGTCGTGGCATTGAGTCCGAGGTTCGTCGGGAGATAGGCAAACGACGCGCTGATGATGGGGATGAGGCTGTGCTTGGCGGTGAATTGATTCGCTGTTAAACCCAGCCGATTCTTCAGAGTGATCGCCGGCACGAACCCTTTAGCCAGGGCTGGCGACAGCCACGGATCAAGCGTGAAGCGTGTGTCCACAGGTCCGAATCCGGCGCGGCATAAGGGATCCTGAACGCGCCGCGCTTTCACCCAAGTGAGGTCGGCGGCATCGTCAAAGGCGACGTAGCGCCTCCAACTTCACCAGCAGCGAGTCATAACCAAGAGTGCGGTCAAACTTAGCTTCATGCTCGACACGTTCATCGGCCTTGAGGATCGTGATGCGCTTCACGCGATCACAGCAGAGTTTTAGTAAGGTGCGCAGGATGAGTCGTGCATGAGGTGCGCCGAGGCAGAGATGCGTGCCGAAGCCAAAGGAGATGTGTGGGTTGGGCTTGCGGTCGAGGCGGATTTCCTGCGGAGCAGGAAAGGCGGCTTCGTCAAAATTGGCGGACGCCCAAGCGAGGGAGATGCGCTCGCCAGCTTTCACGGTGACTCCATTCACGTCGGTGTCGGCAGGGCACACGCGGCCGATGTGCGTGAGCGGCATGAAGACGCGGAAAAACTCCTCGCTGGCGAGGGTGATGCGCTTTTGATCCGCGCGGAGAAACTCAAGTGCTTCAGGATGCTCGGCGAGGTAACCTATCGCGCAGGAAATGCTGTGGATGATCGTGTCGCGACCACCGGCAAAGGCAAGATTAGCAAAGCCCATGCATTCTTCGCGCGTGAGCTTGCGGTCGCGGAAAGTGGCTTGACTGAGAGCACTGAAAAAGTCGGGTCCAGGGTTTGCTTCAGCTTGATCGAATTTGGCGTGCAGGTAGCTTTCCAACGCCGTGCCTGCTTTGAACTCACCGCCCGTGACTTTGAAAACATGGATGCCCCAGCTGACCCAAATTTCGCCTTCGGACTCCGGAACGTTGAGCAGGTAGGTCAGGGCGCGTGATTGCACAGGCAGTGCGAACTCGTTCACGATCTCGATGGACTCGCACTCCAGTGCTTGAGTAATCATGCTGCCGATCAGAGCTTCGACCTGCGCGATCATCGTGGGATCTTTGGCGCGCTGAAAAAACGGCTCAACGATCTCGCGGTAATCCGTGTGTTCGGGCGGATTCGTTTCGATTGGGAGCTGGCGGATGGAGCGCACATCTTCTTCCGATGGAATCGGCACACGGAAGGGCGCGTCCGAACTAAAAGTCTGCCAATCCTTCGCTGCCTTCCGCACATCTTCATGTCGCAGAATCATGGTGATGTTTTCACCGTGAAATGGGCACTGCATAACGCCGGAATCAGCGCGGGCTTCTTTAAAGGGATCGGAAAAGGCGGACATGGTTTGAGACCTTCCTTAACGCGGTGTTGAAAGTGATTTCGAGCACTAACCTTGGCAAAACAGGTCAGGGAATGCCTTTGAGGCGAGAGCCCATACACTTGCGAGTAATAGAGTTGGGCTATCGGCGCAGATATTCCAGGGCCGCCGCGCGGAAGTCGGCGTCGGTGATGGACTTGCCGGTGCGTTGTTGGGAGTCAGCGATGTGCTTCCTCGCCCACTCGAAATAGCGCTGGTGGGTGTGCCAGACGGGCTGCTTCTCGTTCTTTTCGTTGATGAGCCAGAAGCCGCCGGGTTTTTCGGGTGTGCCTTCGTTGTCGTAGAGTTCCCAGTAGAGCACGAAGGGGCAGCCCCATTCGATGGCAGCGATCATGGTTTCGATGCTTTTGCGGTTTTGCTCCTCAGGCGAGTAGCGCCGTACGGGGAAGCCGTATTCGCCGATGAAGACGCGTTTGCCGGAGATACCGGGCTTGGGCTTCAGTTTCGACTCGAGATGGTCGAGCGCGGCGTGGAGATCGTCGCGGATGCCGCGCTGGAGGCTGTCGTAGCAGGAGTAGCTGACGAAATCGACGTCCACCTGTCGGAGGATGTCGTTGGCGAGGCATTGGCCGCCTTTCAGGAAGGGCTCGACGAGGTTCGCCTCGGTGTAGTGCCAGACTTCGACGTTTTGATGCGGCGTGTCGCGCTTCGCGTCGTCGATGGCCTGCTGGCGGACCTTGAGCCAGGCGATGAAGTTCTCGCCAAAGGGCGACGGGAAGGGCTGTTTCGGGTCAAAGTGCGGTCGCAGATGCCAATCGCCCTCCCAGTGGCCGAGGTAGAATTGTTTGCCGCTGCCGCTGTAAGTGCGCAGCAGATGCGCGACGAGTTCAAACATCTCGCGATACTCCAGATCGCGCTCGGCGGGCTTGAAGGTGCCCGCACTGCCATGCGTGGTGAAGGGATAGGCCCAGATGAAAACGTGCGTGAACGGCATGTCGAGCACCGCGCGATGCGTCGGCTCCTTCTCCGCGATCTCGGAGAGTGTTTGGAGGCCGGGATTGCTGCCGCGCACATTCGCCTTCGTTTGGCCAAACGAAGCCTGCTTCGAGATGGAGAACTTCATGATGCCCGACCCGAGTTCCGCGATCAGCTTCGCACTCTCCAGCAAAGGCTCGTCCTGCGTGAACTGATACCGCCCGCCGATGGCCTGCGTACCGAGAAGCATGTTGGGCGGCTCCGCCGCCAATGACGAAACCAGAATGACGAATGACGAGAAGAGGAGGCGCATGGACGGACTCACTAGCCTACAAAGTCCAGTAGCTCTCGGTAGTCTTTGAGAACCACAGCAATCGCCTTGGTCGCGTCAAAGTGCTCATCAACGACCTCATCATGATAAATTCGATACAATGGCCCTCCTTCTCCATCGCGGGTGTTGATGAAATAGGGGTCACCAGTCCCGATATTGCATCCGCCGACTGGAACATAACCAGCCTCAGCTACGGCAATTCCCGGATAGAGGTCGGTTTGTTCGGATTGAATGCCCGACTCGTCGAGGATTTCGATCTCAGCACCAACACCGGAGCTGTCACACTCCGCAGGAACGGAGACTTCGCGACCAATCAAGCCGTGCCTTTGCACGAATGAGAACCAGTAGGGAGGCATGAGTTTGAGGTGGCTGATCGATTCTGATTTGGGAAATATCGCTTCATTTCTCCTTCTCCAGCCGCTTCTTCCACCGTGGGAGTTCCTTGCCGAGGAGTTCGGCGGGGCGGGTGCTGAAGAAGTCGTAGGCGACTTTGTTTTTGGCGGCCATTTCCTGGAAGGTGGAATAAACGATGCCGTCGTCGGCACCGGCGAAGATGGGTTTGGCGGTTTGGAGGTCGTAGAAGCGGGCCCAGAGCACGTCGGTGGAGGCGGGGTCGGCGATGTAGTCGGTCTTGCCCTGGTCGTTCTTTGTTTTGCGCAGGCCGGTGAGGCGGTGGGCGTCGAACCACTTCAGCGCGGCCTCGATCATGGCGACGACCTCGGGCGTGGTGGGGCCGCTGCGCATGAGGAACTTCACGAGGTTCGCGGATTCGCCGCCGCTGAGGGACGGCGGCTCTTTGGCGCGGGCTTTGACGGGCTCGAGCGTGAGCGGATGATGCTGCGCACACCAGACTGTGGGCTGGCCGTTGATGCGGACCTGCATGGCGGCGATGTTGGCGATGCCTTTGTCGAAAGCGGCCTGCGCACGCTGCTTCAGCGGGACATCGGCGAAGGCGAAGTGGTTGTCGCCCTCGGCGAGGTCGTGCAGGACCTCGAGGATGTGCACCATGGCGTCGTCATTGAGCGTGATGGCCTCGTGGTAGCCGCGCTCGACAGGGTAATTTTGAGGCCAGCCGCCGTTCGGATACTGCGCGGCGAATACGTAGTCGAGGCCCTTCATCAGCGCGGTCTTCACGTCGTCGTGCTTCGTGGCGGTGAAGACTCCGGCGAGGAAATTGATCTGCTCGGTCGTGGTGCGGTTGTCAAAGGTGCCGCAGTAGTGCCAGGCATCGCCGGTTTGCGCGGTCCAGTGCGTGCCGGGCTGGCGCGAGCCTTTCATGTAATCGACCGCCTTTGACCAGCCGCCGGTCGGTGTCTGGTAGCTGATGACGATGTCGGCGAGCTTAAGGTTTTCCTTGCTGGCGAACCACTCCGCAGGCGTGTCGCTATCGAACTCAAACTCAGCGCGATAGCCCGGCGCTGGCTTCGCCTCGCCCTTGATGCGTTCTTCATCGAGAAGACGGTGCTCTTCAGCGGCAGACGCACGCGATTGGGCGATGTAGGCCGTCCATTCCGCCCGCTGGGCTTCGGGGAGCTTCGCGAGCAGCTCATCGGTGAGCATGGTGAAAGGCTTTTCTTCTGCCGCAGCGATGGAGGTGACAAAGAGGAGTGGGAGCAGTTGTACGCGCATACGTTGACAGTGCCCAAGACGACACCGCCTCCAGAGAGAACGCAAATGCGATTGTTCAGCCGTCATGTTACCGAGGCATCACGGCCTCTGCCATGGCGTGCTGCCGCCGCGCTGGATGTGTTTTCGCAGGCCCTCGGCCATCTCGTTGAAGATCTTCGGTGCCTTGGTGGCGACGTTGGTCTTTTCCTGCGGATCGTGCCTGAGATTGTAGAGCTCAAGCGGGCTATAGGGATCGTTTTGCATGAGCTTCCAATCGCCGCGAATGAGTGCTTCGTAGTTCTTGCCGCCGTACGTTTTGCCGCCTTCGCGTCGAACAAAATAAAGATCGCGCCGTGTGGTGATGGTGCCGCCTTTGAGAATGGGCACGAGGCTCACAGCATCGAGTTCAGGCGAGCGCTTGGCTCCCGCGAGTTCGAGGAAAGTGGGGAAGAGATCGAAGTTCAAACCTTGGTAGTCGCTGCGGCTACCGGGCTTAATTTGAGCAGGCCAGCGCATCATGAAAGGCACGCACAGACCGCCGTCGTAGTGGTCCTGCTTGCCCCCACGCCATGGGTCGTTGTTCTGGCCGTGTGGGAGCGAGCCGCCATTGTCCGCGCTGAAAACGACCACGGTGTTTTCTTCCAAACCGGACTCTTTAAGTGCAGCAAGCACCTGTCCGATGCGATCATCGAGATGCTCCACAAAGGCCACGTTCATCGCTCGTTTCTCGTCGAGTTGAGGCGCACGCGCTTGGACCTTTGCTAGCCATTCGGCAGGCGGTTCGATGGGGAAATGCGGCGCGTTGTAAGCGAGGTAGAGGAAGAACGGCTTGTCCTTTGTTTTGGCTCGCTCGCGGATGTAATCGCTGGCCCAATCGGTGAAGATGTCTGTCGCGTGGCCCTGCGGATCAATGACTTTGTTGTTGAGGCGCATGAAGTTTTGACCGCCGCGCAGATGCGTCGTGTAGCTGTCCATCATGTCGCCGAGGAAGCCGTGGAAGTGGTCAAAACCGCGCTCGTTCGGCGTGTTCGGTGATTCCAGGCCGAGGTGCCATTTGCCGATGATGCCTGTGTGATAGCCTGCCTTTTTCAATTCATCTGCAATCGTCGGCACACCCTGTTTGAAGTAGCCCCAGGAGTCCTCCGGCTTGGTACGGATCACACCCGGTACGCCGACACGATCCGCGTAGCGTCCCGTGAGCAAAGCTGCGCGTGAAGGTGAGCACACGGTACAGTTTGCTCGCATCGCCGTGAAAAGAATGCCCTCGCTGCCAATGCGGTCGATATTTGGCGTGCGCACATCGGAGGCGTGGTAGGCGGAGACATCGCCATAGCCATGATCATCGGCAAAGATGAGTAGGATGTTTGGCGGCGATGCCGCGAAAAGCGACGAGCACAAAAGGCCCAGGATGAAGCACAGATTTCTCATGATGGGTCTGCTAATCGCACTCGCGTACCTATTTGAATTGCAACGCTGTCTTCGGCACTAGAAGTTTGATTTTGGCCTGAGCCTCATCGCTAAAAGGATCCTTCACCGGCACAAGGCGCATGGACTTGAGAAAGGCAAAATCTTTGACCACAGGAAGACGCTCATCGGGAAATGGCACCTTGCCTAGTTCGAGGTGTTCGAGCTGTGTGAGGCAGGTGACTGTCTTTAACTCGGCATCGGTTAACTTCGTGGCGTTGGTCAGGGTGAGGCGGCGCAGTGTGGCGATGCCTTTGATCAAAGGAATACATTCGATGGAGTCGAAACCTTCGCCGAGTTGCAGGGATTCGAGGAGTGGGAGTTTGGCCAGGTGAGTCAGCGCCTGTGGAGTCGCTTCGGAAGTGCCTATTTCGAGGCCTTTGAGCTTGGTGAGCTTGGCTAGATGTACGGCTCCGGCATCGGTGAATTTGGCGTGAGCGAGGCTGATGCTTTCGAGGTTTGGCAGGTGAGCGCAGAGTTCTGCAAGGCCCTCATCATTGATGCTACTGCCGCGATGGCTCACTTTGATGAGCTTAGTGAAGCCTTCGAACTTCGCATAGGCTTTGCCCGTGATCTGCGTGCCGACGAAAGAGAAGGCTTCGAGGTTTTTCAATCCCGCGAAATGTTCCATCCCAGCATCGGTGAGCTTGCCGTTGTTGGTGAAACGAAGCGTCTTGAGATTCGTAAGCTTCCCGAGCGGCGCGATCCACTCGTCGTTCGCTTTCGTTGAGATGACGTTCAGCGATTCGAGCGTGATGATGTGGCTGAGATGTTCAAAGAAGGCCGCGTCATACGGATCATCTTTGCGGTGGTCATGCGGTCCGGCATTGGGCACTTGGAGATCGACGAGCCTGAGGCTTTGGCCGTCATCGGTTTTCTCGACTTTGCCTTTCGCGCCTTCGACGATGCGGGTGACGGCTTCGACGTGAGTATCTAGCGCTTGGCTGGTTGCGAACGGTAGGGCGAGAATGGCAAGGATGGCTGGTTTCATGAGTGGGGATGATGGGTGAGCGATGTGATGGTTACTCGCGTCCGAAGAACTCTTCTTTCTTCGGCAGCGCTTTCACTTTCCAAGTCGGCGGGTAAAAGTGCACGATGCGCCTTGGGCGGCAGCCTTCAAGCATCATGTCCATCTTGAGCTTGATCTGAATGCCGCTGCCGCCGGGTTCGATGGGGATTTTTGCCTTCAAGGATGCCGCCGGTTTTGCGGTCATTCGCAGAGGCGTGGGTCGTGAGTCTCTCGCGGGCGACGGCAAGGCCGCCGCGCGGATCATTGGTCGGCAGCGGGCCATTGGGGTCCACGCGAGTGAGTTCGTCGAAGAGCTTGGCATCCACATTGCCAAAGAAAGTGACGGTGACGAGCTGCGGCTCATCCTCGACAGCAGTAACCCAACCGGGCAGGCCAAGCTCGCAAATGTGCACAAGGCGGCGTTCGAGTTACTGCGCTGTGGCGAGTGAAGTGCCCTCGATGGCCATTTCTAGTGAGGATAAACGTGTGGCTGCAGCATGCACCTCAGCGATGAGTTGGTCAGCAGACACGGTGTTGCGAAAGACACCGCCATCGCCCGGAACGTTCGCGCCAGTGAGCCAAGCCTTCTCACAGTTGTGATGCTTGCCGAGAACCATCGGGTGATGCAGGCCGCTAATAGGACTGATGTCCGCGCAATGCTTCTCCAAGGACATCAGCGGCCGATGGCGTCATAATTTTCAAAAGCGCGGCCGAGCGTCTCAAGGCCTTGAATTACCCCATGGGAATAGACTTGTTCCTCGCGAGCCAAGGGCTACAAAAATCACGTCATTTTTCGGTCAAAACTCGTGTTTCTCCTCAATTTTAAGGCGGTTTTCACAGGCAGCGCAGCTCTCAAAATTATCCGGGAACAAGTCCAATGATGGACAAATTAGGCCTGGGCCAGGTGGATCAGTGACGAGATCGTTGCACAGGGTTTCGTTTGTTTCGCAGCTAGCGATGCTGAGTTGTGATCCTAATGACGATTGAAGGGATTGATGAAACGATTGATAACAGACTCGAGAACAGTGCTCGCGATCAAACAATGAATGAGACTTCCCTTGTGATTCTTCCCGGACTTGATGGGACGGAGGTCTTGTTTGGTCCTTTGCTGGCCAATCTTCCGTCATGGATCAAGCCTGTGGTCCTGAACTATCCGGCGGCAGGCACGAACAGTTATGAAGAACTGATCGATCGGGTTGAGCAAAGGGTGGCGTCGATGGGGAAGTTTGCGGTTCTTGGTTCCTCCTTCGGGGGGCCGCTTGCTTTGATGCTGGCAGCGCGACGTCCCTCGCAGGTATCTGCGGTTGTCTTGTGTGCGTCGTTTGTGATGCCTCCGCGTCCGGAGTTGACTCGGTTTCGTTCGATCACGCGGACACCGGTGATAGCGGCGCTCCGTGCGGTCCGGCGCATTCGCTATGTGATCCCTGGCTTTGCGAGCAATGATCTGCGGCGGGCCAAGGCGGTGCTTTGGCGCAGGGTGAGAGCACGGGTTTTAGCGGCGCGGTCGAGAGCAGTGTTGGGTGTGGATGTCCGTGTGGAGTTGCGGCAATGCGCTGCGCCTTTGATGTATCTCGCCTTCACGCAGGATGATGTGGTCCCGCGCGCCAACTGTGATGAGGTGAAGAGCCTCGCGCCTCAAACGCATATCGTTGAGGTCGCGGGTTCGCATCAGGGTCTCTTCACCAATCCTGTTCCGTCGGCGGTATTGATCACTGAATTCCTGAAGAGTCACGTGTTGGAGTAGTGACTATGCGAACTTCAGCAACGCCTGGCCCATGCGGATCTGTTTCCCAGTCTCGATTCCTGGAGCCAATGTGAAGCCAGGTGGTGCGAACACGATGATCGTGGAACCGTGCTCGAACCAGCCTAGTTCCTCGCCTTTGACGACGGCTTGGTTACACGGCATTTCATTCGGACCTGGCCAGCGGAGATGCAGCAGCACATTGAGAAAATGGAGGCGAATGCTCGCGACGAGGATGGCGGCTACGGGCACGAGTGCCAGCGGCGTTCCATCTGGCAATGCCATGCGAATGACGGCGCGTTCATTACGGCAGAAAAGGCGCTCGACACGTCTGAGTGCAATGGGGTTGACGTTCCAAGTGTCGCCGCTCAGGTAGGTGACGTGCTGGATGGTCGCTGCGCAGGGCGCGTGGAAACGGTGATACATGCTGGAGGTGAGCCGCAGAGTGACGTAGGTGCCGTTCATGAACGGAGCGGCCCGCTCGGGATCGCCGAAAAGGTCTTCAACGCGGTAAGGGAAGCCTTTGGCTTGGAAGATTTCACCGCACTGCACGGTGCCACTGGCTCCTACGATGCCGTCGCAAGGGCTGGAGAGAACCTTGGGATCGCTGTCGATGGATCGCACACCTGGTAGCAACTCGCGAGTGAAGCAGTCATGCAGACTGTCGAAGCTCTGCTTCTTCGCCTCACTGAGATCGAGGTCAGTGAACATTCGCCAGATGGCGATGGAAAGCCGACAAATCCATGGATTCCGGATCTTGCTGAATCGTCCCATTAAGCGGGTGAGTGCCTGCCTTGGAACGCGATTGGTGAGGAGAAAGTTGAGGTCCTCTTGCAGCAGGAGCCTGTCCCGCCATTGTCGAAGCTGTAACATTGTTTTCATTGTTTGGTACTGAGATGGACCTAGAAATTGTACATTAACCCCCGAAATTCCTCTGAACGAACAAGTCACTTACACAGCAATCGCGGCGGCAGCATTGGCAGCTCTCTGGAGGCCTATTCGGCAGCGAGTGGAACTCTCGCGGGCAAAGCATCGCTCCCTCATCGGGCACTCGCGCATGGCCAAGCGCTTTGCTGCGCAGGTGCCGGGCTACTACTACGATGAGAAAGAGTTCTTCAGCTCCGACGGAGCGCCTGCGGACGTGCAGGCACTCAGACGTGCAGGCTTTGAGCAGCTCGCGCTGACGCTGAACACGCGCCATGCGAAGTCCATCGCCCTGACGAAGCAATCTCGGGCGACGATTTCTGATCTTCAGTTCACGAGCGCCTATCGCGTGCCGTTTCAATACAGCGTGTTTTTGCGGGAGAAGATTTCCGTGGGTTCGTTCGTCGAGGCAACGGCTGGCGTGACGGTCACGGATCTCGACGGGCAGAGCTTCATTGATTTGACGGGCTGCTATGGCGTGAACGTGTTCGGCCACGACTTCTACAAATCGTGCATCGCAGAAGGCAGCGCGCGGGTCGCCCAGCTTGGTGCGGTGCTTGGCAGTTACCATCCTGCGGTCGCATGGATCTCGGAAGAGCTGTGCCGCATCTCTGGTCTGGATGAAGTGTCCTTCCACATGTCGGGAACGGAGGCGGTGATGCAGGCCGTGAGGCTGGCGCGTTATCACACTCGTCGGAAGAAGATCGTCCGCTTCTGCGGCGCTTACCATGGCTGGTGGGATGATGTGCAGCCCGGCCCGGGCAACCCGATGCCACCAGGAAAAGTATACACGCTTGCGGAGATGAGCGAGCGCACGCTGCAAGTGCTGCGCACGCGCAAGGACATCGCCTGCGTTCTGGTCAATCCCTTGCAGGCTCTGCATCCAAACAAGGCGGCCCCAGGCGATGGTGCCCTGATCGACAGCGGGCGTGATGCACACTATGACCGTGATGCCTACACCGAGTGGCTGCGCAAGTTGCGCGAGGTTTGCACGGCCAATGGCATTGTGCTGATTTTTGACGAAGTGTTTCTTGGCTTCCGCCTCGCTCCCGGTGGAGCGCAGGAGTATTTCGGCGTGAAAGCGGACATGGTCACGTACGGCAAGACGCTCGGCGGCGGGCTTCCCGTGGGTGTGGTGTGTGGCAAGCGTGAACTGATGAAGAGATTCCGTGAGGTGCGCCCGGCCGACATCTGCTTCGCACGCGGCACCTTCAACTCTCACCCTTATGTAATGGGCGCGATGCAGGTCTTCCTTGAGCGTCTGCAAACCCGAGAGGTGCAGGCCATGTATGACGATCTCGACACAACGTGGAACCGCCGGGCTAAACAGTTCAATGAGCGACTTAGCGCTGCGCGGCTGCCGGTGAAGGTGACGAATATGTCCACGATCTGGACGGTGTCTTTTACGCAGCCGTCCCGCTACAATTGGATGCTGCAGTATTACCTGCGCGCTCAAGGCTTGGCTCTTTCGTGGGTAGGCACGGGCCGATTCATCTTCAGCCTTAACTTCTCCGAGGCCGATGTCGCCACTGTCTGTGATCGCTTCCTGCTCGCTGCACAGACAATGCAGAAGGACGGCTGGTGGTGGCAGGGGACAGAACTTTCCAACAAGACAATCCGACGCGGTGTTTTGAGGGAGATGTTGAAACACAGGTTCGGTCGATCACCACGTTAGACTCTGTGATCGTATGGGTGTTGGCCATGGGAAGCCCTAACCGACACCGCGATCGATGGATAACTCAAGGATGACGACCATGCTGAGCGTGCAGCATGGGATCAATGAGCTGGCCACGCAGAAGATGCAGAGGAGCGGTGCGATAGATCATCGCATCATGGAAGGGATCGGTGAGGATCTTGATCGCCCAGACAACGCCGGTCTTAACATTGTAGAGGAAGAACAGATGCACGGTGCGGAAGAGCAGGCCGCCGACGCCAAGCGCGAGCCAGGCGATGCCGACATTGTGAAGGTAGCCCTGGAAATCCGTAGCACGCTCGATCACCCCACCGATGGAAGGAACATACCAGAGCGCCACCGGTAGGAGCACCCATGCGCTCATCAGCACCACCTTGCGCCTGAGGTTATAGCCGATTTTGATTTCCTCCTTGTGCTCGTGGGAGGCGTGGTTCACATGATCGTAATCATGCGGCTCAAAGAAGAAGTGCCCCGCCTGTCTAGTGGTCATGGAAACTCCCCAGGCGAGCAACGCTGCGGTCGCGGGATCATAGAAAAGGATCACATAGGAAGCCAGGAAGCAGAGCGCGCTCACGAGATGAAGCGACTGATTGATGCGGCTGTGATGATAGTAGCGATGATCATCCCAGCGTTGGACCGACAGAGTCTCCACCAGTTCACGAAAAAACGAGGTGTCGATCAAGTCCGAGCATGAAGCATCGGCGTTGACGTTCATGCCCGATGCGAACTCAAGGTCACCATCATCGGACGTAAGGTCTATAGTGTGCTCTGCTGACATTTGATAATTATTGGTTTGAGATTGCTAGCCTGCTTCCTTCGTGAGTCTGCACGTCAAGGAGGGATTTCGGTGATCAGAGCCAGACGGCCGACATCCCGATCATTTCAATTTCACTGTGAAGACCACTGATTCCAATGAAACACGGTGACATTATTGTTATTTTGCCGCTCAGGCAGACATTGAGGGAACTCTCCACGTCTGACGTCGCCTGTCCTCGGCGTTTCAACGCAAAGCTATGAGGCCCGCGACACTTTCATTCTGCTAAATCTCAGAGATGTTCAACGCAATCACGCCGCCGATGATAGCCATGATCCCAGCAACCTTCAGGACGCCAACAGGTTCTCGAAAGTAAAGGATGCCGACGGTGGCAATCAACACGGTACCAACGCCGCTCCAAATTGCATAGGCGATACCAACATCGACCTTCTTGAGAGTCAGAGTCAGGAAGTAGAAACAGATACCATAAAATACCCACATCAGTGTTGAGGGAATCGTCTTGGTGAATCCCTCAGAGAGCTTCATACAGGTGGTGCCCGCCACTTCGGATACGATCGCGAATATGAGGTAAAGCCAGTGCATAGCAGTCAAACGAGAAGCAGAGGGTAAAAGGCGCTAGTAGTGAATAAGTGCGATCGCGGCGATTGATGCCAAGATTATTGTGACATGCATCCGCTTTCTTGTTCTAACGATGAGGGCATGTTGTCACAACAACCCATGTGTAGTCTTACGCGGCATGGACCTGAGCGTTGGAAACAATGAGTTTGGATACGCCGCTTTGACCGTTTATTTCTGTCATATTGGCCGCTCGCGGATTCCATTGCGGCTGATCATGAAGCTGAATCAGGGGAGCATCGGTTTTGCCTGCGAGGAACTGCCTTTTTCGACGGGATAGACGGCGTTTTGTGCTTCGAGTCCGGTGATGAGGCCCTGCATGAGCTTTTTCAGTTCGACTGGGTTAGTGGTGGCGAGGTCCGTTTGCTCGAAGGGATCAGCTTTGAGGTTGAAGAGCTGGTAGTGTCTGCCGCCGCTGACCTCGGTAGGAAAGTAGTGGTAAATGACTTTCCATTCGCCATCGCGGAAGGTAGTGAAGTAGTTGGTGCGATGCGGTGAATGCGGGTAGTGCATGAGGAAAGTCTCGCTGCGGCTGCTGTCAGGCTTGGCGATGAATAGTGTGTCCAGTTTTTCACCATCGACGATGTGTTGAGCTGGCGAGTCGATACCCGCAAGGCCTAGCAGGGTAGGAAACATGTCATACACGGCCGCTTGCTGGCTTTGGATGGCTCCTGCGACGATGGGCAGGCGTTTCTGATGTGCATTCTCGCTGTTGGGCTTAGCCCAAGCGGCGATGAAGGGCACGCGCATGCCGCCTTCATAGTGTGAGCCCTTTTTGCCGCGCAGAGGAGCAGCGCAGGCGACTGCGTGTTCGTTGCCAAGCGGAGCGTCGCTGCCGTTGTCGCCAAGGAAAAGGATGAGCGTGTTATCGGCGACACCGAGGGCGTCGAGATGGTCGAGGACGTCGCCGAGGGACTTGTCCATGCCTTCCACGAGAGTCGCGAATGCTTGTGCAGGAGCAGGTTTGCCGCTGTCCTTGTAATGATCGGCGAAACGAGGATCTGAATTGAATGGCCCATGCACCGCGTATTGGGCGAAGTAGAGGAGGAAGGGCTTCTTCTCTCTCACCGCATCACCGACGTGCGCTTTGGCTTCAAGGGTCAGTGCTTCGGTGAGGAAGATGTCCTGGCCATGGTATTTCTCCAATCCAGGAACCGCAGCACCGGGCTTCTTCTTGGCCTTCGGGTTATCCGTCAAGCCACCGAAGTTCTTTGTGCCGTAGTAGCTCCCTGGCGCACCTATCGAAGCACCGGCGACATTAATGTCGAAGCCGATGATCTGTGGATTTGCCGCTTCAAACTCACGGGGGGCGAAGTGGCCTTTGCCAACATGAATGGTGCGGTAGCCATTGGCCTGTAGAAGAGCGGGCAGCGTGACATCACTCTTTTTGAGGCCTTTCCAATTCCACTCCGCAGGGCCTTGTGGGCCTGCGTTGTCGTTGTCGGGATTGATCCAGTTCGTAGTGCGATGCCGTGCGGCATTTTGCCCCGTCATGATGCTGATGCGCGTGGGCGAGCAGACGCTCATGGCGCAGAAGTTGTTGAAGCGAATGCCGCGTGCGGCGAGTCGCTCCATGTTCGGCGTGCGGTAGTAGTCGTTGAGCGGATACCGCTTCGGTTTGCCATCTGCATCGGTCAAAAACGGCACCGATGTGTCCATCACACCCATGTCATCGACGAGCATGATCACGATGTTCGGCTGCGATGCGGCAAACAGTGAACCACCAAGGGCGCATAGGAGTGCAGAAAGGAGAATTTTCATGACGTGAGGAAACGTGATACTCCACACTGACTTGCATGGCTATTGAAGGCGCGATCAACTGACACGGTCTTGCCTCACAATGGTGCGAAAGGTGAGGTTGATCCTGGGCTCGGTGATCCGCTTGGATTTGGGAATGCTGTGCAGCCAGTGGGTTTGCGTGGTGTCCTTCATCACGAGTAGTGAACCATGCTCCAACACGATCTCGGCTGTCTGCGAGGTGCGCTTGTGTTTGAAGCAGAATCGACGCTCCGCGCCGAAGCTTAGGGAGGCGATGGCTGCATGCTGAGCCAGTGATTTTTCGTCGTCGCTATGCCAAGCCATTCCTTGGTCGCCTTGCTCATAGAGATTGAGCAGACATGAGTTAAACGTAGTGCCGCAATGCTGCTCAACGACAGCTTTCAATCGCATGAGAGTTTCGTTCCATGGCAATGCCTGTCGAGTGATGCCTGAGTATGTATAGGATAAGCGGGAATCTCCATACCAAGCCACCTTCCGCGCTGTGACGATGTGCTTTCCAAAGATGACGACTTCATCATGCTGCCACGGTACCTCATTCAGCAGAGCCGCAGAATAGTTATTGGCATCCGCCATGGAGAAGATTCGTCCATGATAGTTCACCGTGCCATCGCAGGGCAGAAGATTGGCGCTGGGATCGGGTGGGAAGAGTTCCATGATCAATCACTTTGCGGACGCCGGCTTTATCACACCGCTCATCGGATGCTGGCTCACCGTATCCCAAGCGATCTGTTGGAGAAGGGTGTTGAGTTTGGCTTTGTCGTCATCGCTCATGTCTTTGAGCAGCTTGAAGGCTTGTGGCATTGGCAGGCCGACAGGAGTTTTTTGATAGATGACGGCGTAGTGGCAGTAGCTGGAGAGAATTTGCAGCGGGGGATTGGCGTGGCCCCAGTTGTCGCGGAACAGGTCGGCTTGAGCTTTGAGGCCGGGCGCTTCGCCTTTGACGATTTTTTCACGAAGCGTCACTGCCGCCACGCCGACAGGGACGATGAGAACAGCGTCTTTGCCGAGGCGTTGGTTAATGCCTTTGACGTAGTCTTCGATGTCCTCCGCATAGCGCAGCGTGGCATCGCGCAGCTTGGCGAGGTCGGTAGCGTTGTGATCGACCTTTTTCCTCGTTTGCAGCGGATAGACCGGCTCATACTCGTCATTCGGCATCCAGTATTCCTGCACGGTGATTCGCAAAGAGGGATTGTGCTCGATACCGAGTTTAACAAACTGCTCGATAGCGTCATCTGGCAGCCAGATGGGCGAAAGCGTGAGCACGTCGGCCTTACCGGCTTTGAGCACTTGCTTCACCGCGCTTTTCTTTTCCGGTACATCCCAATGCTTCTGAATCGTGGAGCCGCCGATGCTTGAAAGGCCTGCAAGCTCGTGCTTCAGCCCCGCAGCCAGCGCCATCTCCGACACTTGGCGATAGGTGAAGACATGAAAGCTATGTCCACAGCTGGCGACACGTTGCCCAACGGTGATCGGCGGCGGCAAATCATACGCGGGGGCGATGAATGTGGTGAGACAGAGGGTGGCGAGGAGGAATCGGGCTCTCATGGTTTTAAAAACGTCCAGGCAAGCGCGAATCGCTCATCTGATTATCGCCTGGAAATCAGCGTGAGAGGTGTGCAAACGGCGAGGGATTCTCAGCCGCGCTTGCGTGCATTGGTAGTGGAATGAAGCCGCACATGCTCCATCAGCACTTTGATCGCTTTATTTTGAAAGCGATACGAGTTCCACATCATTGCCACGGTACGAGTGGGCTTTTCGCCGCTGAAGGAGCGGTAGAGTCGCCGGTCGCTGGTGTCGGTCTTTCGCGCCATTTCGGGGACGATCGAGACGCCGTGATTCAGCGTCACGAGTTCCTGCACGGTCGCGAGCTGACTGGTACGCTCGACGGTGACAGGCTGCACGGATTTCCGACGGCAGAAGGTGGCGATGTTGTCCGACAGGCAGTGCGCTTCGCTCAGCATGACTAAGGGGTAACTTTCCACGGCATCGATGGCGACAGTTTTCGCGGCGGCTAGCGGATGGCCAACAGGCATCACAAACAGCAGTTCTTCGTCAAAGAGCGGCTCAACTTCGAGGTACTTGGCGATGATCGGCAGAGCGAGGATGGCGAGATCGATCTCGCCGTGGCTACAGCGTTTGATGAGATTCTCAGTCGTGTCCTCCTGCACGATGACTGAGATGTCCGGGTGCGCTTTGGAGAAACTGCTCAGCAGGCTGGGCAACAAATAAGGCGCGATGGTCGGAATGGTACCGAGCCTAATGCGCCCACGACGTCCGGCTTCTGAAAGCTCGGAGAAAATGTCTTCCATGAGTTTGAGTATCTGCTGGGAACGTTCGAGCAGGAGCTCGCCGTGATCGGTCAGCACCACCTCGCGCGGCTTGCGCTCAAAGAGTGGCTGGCCGAGTTGCTCCTCGAGTTTTTGAATAGCTCGGCTCAGCGCAGACTGGGAAAGATGCAGCTCCTCGGCGGCACGGGTGAAGTTTTTGGTTCGCGCTAAGGCCACGAATTGTTCGAGCAGGTGGAGATTGAGTTCGCTCTTCATTCCGGCAGTTTAGCGATGCGCTGAGCGCATCGCAAGCATTCAGACAATGCATTGGATGCATTGCCGCGTTGACCGAAATAGCGATACTCTTCTGCACAACCCACTGCCGCAGTTTGATACACGAGACCCAACCCTCACATGCTATGAAAACATCGAAGTTCAGGATTCTGTTCACCACTCTAACGCTGACTCCGGTCGCGTTGGCTTTAGCTCAGGGCGACTCAGCCAAACCCAAATCAGACAAACCCTTGGCAGACATCAGTAAATGCCCCGTGATGGGCGCAGCGGCCAGCCCGGCCCGTCACACCGCCGCCGGAGCCATGACCAATAGCTATTGGTGGCCTAACCAGCTCAACCTCAAAATCCTTCACCAAAACTCGCCGAGGGGAAATCCGATGGGCGAGGGCTTTAATTATGCCGAGGAGTTCAAGAAGCTCGATCTCGCTGCTCTGAAAAAGGAACTCACTGAACTCATGACCACGTCGCAGAAGTGGTGGCCAGCCGACTACGGCAACTACGGCCCCTTCATGATCCGCATGGCCTGGCACAGCGCTGGCACCTACCGCATCAGCGATGGTCGTGGCGGTGCCGGATACGGCACTCAGCGCTTCGCGCCGCTGAACAGTTGGCCGGACAATGGGAACCTGGACAAGGCGCGTCGCCTGCTCTGGCCCATCAAACAGAAATACGGCAACAAGATATCTTGGGCCGATTTGATGATCCTCACTGGCAATGTCGCTCTCGAATCCATGGGCTTCAAAACTTTCGGCTTTGCTGGTGGTCGTGCCGATGTGTGGGAGGCGCAGGAAGACATCTTTTGGGGACCTGAATCCACTTGGCTGGGCGACAAACGCTACAAGGATAAACGCCAGCTCGAAAAACCACTCGCCGCCGTGCAGATGGGCCTGATCTATGTCAATCCTGAAGGCCCCAATGGCAAAGCTGATCCACTGGCCGCGGCCAAGGACATCCGCGAAACCTTTGGCCGCATGGCCATGAATGACGAGGAAACCGTCGCGCTCATCGCCGGTGGTCACACTTTTGGTAAAGCTCACGGTGCAGGTGATCCGAAGAACGTCGGCCCCGAACCAGAAGCCGCGCCATTGCAAGAAATGGGCTTTGGTTGGAAGAACAAGTTCGGCAAAGGCAACGCTGAGGACACCATCACCAGTGGCCTCGAAGGCGCCTGGACCAGTGCTCCTGCCCGCTGGTCGCACATGTATCTCTCGAATCTCTACGCCTATGATTGGGAGCTGACGAAGAGCCCCGCAGGCGCTCAACAATGGATCCCCAAAGACGGAGCAGGTGAGGGCACCGTGCCTGATGCGCATGTTAAGGGCAAAGGTCATGCGCCCATCATGTTCACGACCGACATCGCTTTGAAGATGGACCCCGCCTACGGCAAGGTCACAAAGCGCTTCCTCGATAACCCGAAGGAGTTCGAGGTCGCCTTCGCCAAAGCCTGGTTCAAGCTCACCCACCGCGACATGGGTCCTCTCGCTCGCTACCTCGGCTCTGAAATGCCGAAGGAAGCGCTGATCTGGCAGGACCCGCTGCCTGCGGCGAACAATGAATTAGTTAACGCGCAGGACATCGCCCAGCTCAAAGCCAAGCTGCTCGACTCCGGCCTCACCACCGCCGAACTCGTCTCCACCGCCTGGGCTTCCGCTTCCACCTTCCGCGGCAGCGACAAGCGCGGCGGTGCCAATGGTGCCCGCATTCGCCTAGCTCCGCAGAAGGACTGGGAGGTCAATCAACCGCAGCAGCTCGCCAAAGTGCTCGCTGCGCTTGAGAAGGTCCAAACGGAGTTCAACAGCGGTAAGAAGATGATCTCGCTCGCAGATCTCATTGTGCTCGGTGGCAGCGCCGCTGTCGAAGCTGCTGCGAAGAAGGCCGGTCACGATGTGAAGGTGGCCTTCAGCCCAGGTCGCGTGGACGCCACGCAGGATCAGACTGATGTCGAATCCTTCGCCGTTCTTGAACCCAAGAACGACGGCTTCCGCAACTACCTCGGTAACGAACTCGACCGCCCTGCACCCGAGAATCTCGTGGACCGCGCCCAGTTGCTCACGCTCTCCGTCCCTGAGATGACCGTGCTCATCGGCGGCATGAGAGCCCTTGGCACCACCGTCGGTCATCCCGACCTAGGCGTGCTCACCAAGAATCGCGGTGCTCTCACCAACGACTTCTTCGTTAATCTGCTCAGTATTGAGAACGAGTGGCAGATCTCGCCCCGCTGCGAGCACTTCTATGAAGGCACCGACCGTGAAACCGGCGCAACGAAGTGGATGGCCACGTCCGTGGATCTCGTCTTCGGCTCAAACTCCCAGCTCCGCGCCACCGCAGAAGTTTATGCCAGTGCTGATGCCAAAGAGAAGTTCATCACTGACTTCACCGCCGCCTGGACCAAGGTCATGAACCTAGATCGCTTCGATCTCGCAAAGTGATTTAAGGAACGAATAACAAAATCTGCAAACCCATCCCGGCATTGATTGCTGGGGTGGGTTTTGTTTTGTTCACTCACCCACGCACCACAGATACTCCTGCCGCGTGGGACTGGTCTTGGCGGAGCGGAGGAAGATGCGGTTGTCGCAAATGGCGGGCGTGCTGAAGCATTCGTCGCCGAGCTGGTTTTGGCCGAGGAGGGTGAACTTCTCCGGCGTGGCCTCGAAGACGGAGGTGACGCCGCCTTTGCTGGTGGCGTAGATGCGGAAATCGGCCATGACGGGCGAGCCGTAGAACTCACGGTCCACTTTTTCGTTCCAAAGTTCTTCGCCTGTCGCGGATTTCCAGCAGACGGCGCGGCCTGCATCGCCGACGGTGAAGACGTGGCCATTTTTGACGAGCATGGAGGGCACATAGGTCTTGGTGACGTTCTCCCAAGCGATCTTGCCAGAGCCATCGGCTTCGAGCGCCATAGTGTGATTTTTTGGATAACCACCGCCGAGGAAAACGCGGCTGCCATCGGTCACGGCGGTGACGACGGTCTCCTCGGTGCTGCCGTCGATGCTCCAGAGTTTTGTGCCGGTTAACGGATCGAAGCTTTCGACCTTGTTGCAGCCCGCGAGCACGGCTTGGACCTTGCCAGCGGCGGTGAAGACGGCGGGCGTGGCATAGTTCGCCACTGGCGGGCGATCCTGCTGCCACACGATCTCGCCGGTGAGTTTGTTGAGGCCGGTCATCTTGCCGCCGCCACGATGATCCGCGGAGACGAGCACGATGTTTTGATAAACGACGGGCGAGGAGCCAAAGCCCTGATGCACCTGGAAATCGCACACGCGGCGCTGCCAGAGCTGCTTGCCGCTCAAATCAAGCGCAGTGGTGAAGATGGCTCCATTGTTGAGGAAGTTGACGAACAGCCGCTCGCCATCGCTCACGACATCCGACGAGGCCTGCGACGATATCTTGTGGCCCTTGTTGTTGAGGTTCCCGCGATGCACCACGGCCTCCCAGAGTGCTTTTCCGGTGCCACGATCAAAGCAGAGCACGAGTTGCTCATCCGTCTCCACATCCGCCGTCGCGAGCAGCACTTGGTCACCGATGACGATGGGCGAACCATGTCCACGGCCTCGCACCTCAGCCTTCCATAGCACGTTTTCGCTTTCACTCCATTTCACCGGCAATTTTTGTCCCGCAGCCGCATGACCATCACCCGTCGGCCCACGCCACGCGGGCCAGTCAGCAGCAAAAAGTGATGATGTGCAAAGGGTGGCGATGAGTAGAGAGGCGAATTTCATGAGTGAGTGTGGGAACGCGTGGTGACTTCGTAAAAGCGAGCTTCGTAGTCTTTGTGGTTGGTGTCCATGAGGCGGTTCCAATAATTAAAAGTAGAGGCCGTAGTTGCCGCGCATTTTTTCGTGATGCTGGGTCTGGTTGGTGGGCGTGTTGAGCAGCTAGCCGAGCCACGATTTCATGAGCTATGGCGGGAATTATTCATAGCCAGTGTGGCCGATGACATTGAAGGCGATCTGCCAGATCATGAAGGCGAAAAACGCCAGCGGATGCATGGGTAATGTGAAAGCCAGCAGCGGAAAAATGCCCGCCTGCACGACTGCCTCCAGCGGCGCGAATGAATACGCCGCCCAGGGGCTTGGATTGGTGCTCTGGTGATACACCCGATGAAACCAGCGGAACAGCCGCCGACGATACATGAACCGGTGCGTCCAGCAGAAGTCGGAGGCGCGGACGACATTCTACCGTGGAATGCCACCGCCGCCGTAACTGGTGCCGACGAGCAGCCGGCAGCCATCACACTTCGTTTTGTGCACGCGCTCGATGAGTTCATGAATGCGGCCTGGTTTGAGGATTTCGTGATCATAAGCTTTCACATTCGTCTCGTTGTTCACTTCGACGAGGACGTATTTCCAACCTCCCGTGAGCAGCCACTTGCTTGCTTCATCGGTAGCACGAATGACGGCTGCTTCGTCTTTGAGACGCTGGTCTTGACCAAAGTAAAAGTAGCCGAGGATGACGACCATGCCGTTGGCATCGGCAGCGTCGAGCACAGGCTTTATACGACCTGCGAACTCGGGGCGAAGGCTACCCTCTTCATCGAAGGCAACGCTGATCCAGGGTTGTGTTTTTGAGTAGCCCTCTGGTGAACCAACTTGAAAATTGAGAGTGCCGGCGAGCAGACCTTTTTTGCGCCACTCGGGTATGGCGGCGATGAATTCGCTGACGTTGCGCTCAGCGTCCCATTTGCCCGTGTCGGCGTAGGCCCAGCGCTTGGCGCTTGCGAAGTTTAGGTCGTCATAAGTGGCCTACACCATGCTTGAGTTCAGCAGCAGGCGTTCAATGCGATGGCCCTTCCATTCGCAACCTGCATACATGGGCTTGCCGTTGATTTGAAAATCTTCGCCCGCAATGCTGAAGATGGTTTGGGCCGTGGCAAAGCTGTGAAGAGTGAAGAGAATCGCTAAAAGGAGTTTCATGATTGTGGCGGCTTTCATCGCGTTTTCTTTTTTGGTTTTCCTGTGGTTTTTTGTGGCGAGGTTGGGTCCTCGCTGGGGCTGCCATGCCAAAGGGGTGCGATGTTTTTCTTGTCCCATGCCTCCCACTCGCGGGTTAGGTCGGCGACGATTTCAGGCTTCTCGGCGGCGAGATTGTTTGTTTCGCCGATGCCGGCACTCAAATCATAGAGTTGCCAGCCGGATTGCGTTTTGGCTTCCATGTCGCGGACATCGACAAGCTTCCAGTTGCCCTTACGAAGGGCTTTCTGCGGGCCGAATCGCCATGCGAGTGTTGCATGTGGCGCACTGGTTTTTTCACCTTGGAGATAAGGCAGAAGATTGATGCCCTCCACGTCACTTTGCCCGCTAATCGAAGAAGCCGCGGCGACCGCCGTCGGCAGCACGTCCATGGCACTGACAGGGTGATCATAGGTCTTGCCTACGGGTAGCTGGCCAGGCCAGCTTACGAAAAACGGTACGTGGATGCCACCTTCGAGTGTCTGGCCTTTGTCGCCGCGCAGGGGCGTGTTGATGCCGGTGTTGTAGGCGAAGAACGGCTTGCGTCCGGAGCCGCCGTTGTCGCTGAAGAAGAATACGAGCGTGTTCGGATACTTGGCTTTGAGCTCTGCCGTGAGGCGACCGATGTTGTCATCGAGACCAAGTAAGAGCGAGAGGTAGCCACGCCGGTTTGGCTCTGTGATGCTAGCGGGCACGCGGTCACCGTATTTGGCCAAAACTTCGAGCGGCGTATGGACGGCGTTGTAGGCGAGGTAGATGAACCACGGCTTCGATGCGTTGCGATTCATGAAGCCCAATGCCTCATCGGTAAAGAGGTCGGTCGTATAGCCGTCGAGATGCTGCACTTCGCGGCCCCGGTAGATCATGTCATGCGAATGCGCGGAACCGAACTCCGGTTCGGCGTCCTTGTGCAGCAAGAAATTATGCCCGCCTACGAGAAAGCCGAAGAACTCGTCGAAACCCCGCGACTGCGGATGATGCGCCGCATCAAAACCCTGATGCCATTTGCCGACGAGCGCCGTCGCATAGCCCGCATCGTGCAGCACGTTCGCAATCGTACGCTGGTCCAGCGGCAGTCCCAGCTTCGCCTCGTCGCCGACATGCGGATTGAACTCATGCCCGAACCGCGTCTGCGCTTTCCCTGTCAAAAAGCCTGCACGCGAAGGACTGCAATACGGCGCGGTGACGTAGCCATTCGTGCAGCGCACTCCCGAAGCCGCCAGCGCGTCGATATTCGGTGTCGGAACCTCTTTTCCGCCATGCACGCCGATGTCCGCGTAGCCCAGATCATCAGCGATGATGACGAGGACGTTGGGAGAAGCGGCAAAGAGCGTCGGGCAAAGGGCGAAGAGGAAAGCGAAGCGTTTCATGGCTCCGTTTGTAACGATGCAAATTCTCGATTCTCCCGGCAAAACATGTGTCGCATTCCGCATTGAGCTTTGGAGGTGAGTGGATAGTGTCAGGATGTGAATTTGACTCAAGCCAGCCCTCCCACACCCCTTGGTCTGCCCAAGGCTTTGTTTTGGGATACTGATCTAGCGACGCTGGACCTAGCGCGACATGAGAAGCTGATCATCGCTCGTGTCGTCGAACGCGGTGGACTGGAAGGCTGGCACAAACTCCGCCATCACTATGGCGATGACAAGTTGCGGCAGGTCGCCACGAGCCTGCGGACGCTGGAGCCGCGCACTGTGAATTTTCTCTGTCTGATGCTGAACCTAAAAAAAGAAAACTTTCGATGCTGCACTTCGAGACCCTTCCCGATGGCTCCCTGGGTCTCCTGAAAGACCTGACCAAGCATCCGGCCCTGCAGCAGTTTTCACTGGTGGGCGGCACAGCGCTGGCGCTTCGTTTCGGGCATCGTCGCTCCATTGATTTCGACTTCTTCACGCCAGAGCCTTTTGATGTGGAAAGCCTCGCTGACATCTTGAGTCGAGTACTGAGCGGCTTTGAGACCACCGGGATGAACAAGGTCGGACTGAATGCCACTATCGACGGTCTGAAGGTGGACTTTGTGACCTACCGGTATCCTCTACTTGCTCAGCCTGAGACGCAGGATGGCATCCGCATGTTTAGCCTGCCGGACATCGTTGGCATGAAACTGAGCGCGATCACCAATCGTGGTGCCCGCAAGGACTTCTACGACCTTCATGCGCTCATCCAGCATCTCGGAGTAGATGCACTGATCGACATCTACCGCCAAAAATACCCCAGCCATGATCCCATGGTCGTGATGCGCAGCATGATTTACTTTGACGATGCCGAGGATGACAATGATCCCGAGTTGCTGATGGCACAGGACTGGGAGGATGTGAAGGAAACGATTTGCGCGGCAGTGAAGACTTGCAAATCGCTCTCATCGTAGATTCGACTGGTAATCGAATTTGTTGCGCCACGAGGCTTCGATTGCCAAATCGAAACTACTTCGCAAACATCGCGTGATCCTTGTTTCCAGCGCTTAGCACATACGCTAAGAGGTCGAGAATCTCGCCTTTCTTCAGCATGGCTAGCAGCATCGATGGCATGGGAGACACGGTGCTGAGTTCGATGCTCTTCAACTCCTTGCGATCGACGTTCACGCGCTGATTCGGGTCGGTGAGATCAGTGTTTAGTGTGACGCCATCACCGCTCAAATTGACAACGACGCCGGTCATGATGCTGCCGTCGTTTTTGGTGACGATGATGGGTGCAAACTGCTCGTTGATGACCTTGCTGGGGTTGATGATCTGATCGAGCAAGTCATGCGGGCTGTAGCGACCGCCCGCGCCGGTGAGGTCGGGGCCAGTCATGCCGCCGGCGTTGCCGAAGCGGTGGCAAGTGTAGCAGGCGGAGGCGCTGAACATCTTGCGACCATTGTCGAAATTGCGGCCATTCATACCGGTCTTGGCAGCGGCGCTGAGTTCGTCGAGCGTCCACATCGTTGGTGTGCGGCCAATGAACATGGCACCGACGTTTTCGATGGCGCTTTTCACCTCAGGCTTCTTGGCGATGAGTTCCGCGAACTGTGCATTTTCTTCCGGCGTAAATGTGGCGAGCGAGTCTTTGCGGATGAACTCGATGAAGATGGCAAAGCTACTGCCGCCTTTGTAGTTCGCGGCTTTCAGAAAGAACTCGAGCTGCTGTTTGCGCAAATCAGGCGTCCAGCCAGCCTTGAGGAAGCGCAGGCTACGGGCGTATTCGACCTGTGGCTCCTGGCTTTCCGCTGCTGCGATGAGCGCCATGCCTTTGGTGGCAGTGTTCGGCGCTTGCAGGTAGGCGAGCGTTTCGATGAGCATCCAGTTCAGCTCAAAGTTATCCGCTGGGAATGATGGGTCGAGCTTAGCGATGATAGCGGCGACGGTGGCGTCGTCGGGATTGCCGAAGCGATGCAAAACGATCTCCGTGAGGCGGACATAGGCGAGGCGTTGCTCGGGGGTGAGCTTGGTGAAGTCGTGCTTGAGCAGCGCGGCCCAAAGTTTGTCGCGCATGGTGTCGCTCACGACATGATCCGCAGCACGGTGGGTAGGGCAGACACCCGTGGCGCGTGTGAGTGAGAGCAGGGCTTCAAGCTGCGCGGTGACGTTTGTTTCAGCGAGAGCTTTGGCTTCCCATTCAGCAATCGGCTGGTGCTCCAGTGCGGTGCGAGCGGCAGCGCGGATGTAGCGGTCTTCGTTGTTGAGATGCGACCAGGCGGTGGAGACGGCTTTTAGGTCTTGTTTACCGTGGAAGGCTTCAAGGGTGCGGCGGGTGACAGTGGCGGATGCTGTTTGATCGGACTGATGGGTCGCATCGGTATTTTCTTTGCCAGTGTAACTCACCCGATACAACCCGCTCTGCACGCGGCGGCCACCGATGGTGAAATACATCGCGCCATCTTTGCCGATGATGGCATCGCTGACCGGCAGTGGGCCGCCGGTGACGAATTCTTCCTTCGTGGCGGTGTAGGTGCTGCCGCTGGGCTTCAGGTGCACGGCGTAGATTTTGCCCCAGCTCCAATCGAGCACGTAGAATGCCTCTTGGTATTTTGTGGGGAACTTAGCGCCGTAACCAAAGGTGGTGCCGGTGGGTGATCCGGGGCCGATGTTCAGCGTGGCGGGCAGGTTGTCATAGTAGAACTCGGGATACTTGCCTGCGCCGTTGCGCCAGCCGTATTCGCCGCCGCTGACGACGTGATTGACGCGTGTGGGGCGATACCACGACGTGTTGAAATCGTACTCCATGTCGGCGTCATAGACGAACAGCTCGCCATCACGGTTCACGCCGCCGTCGAAGATGTTGCGGAAGCCGCTGGCGAAAATCTCAAAGGTCTTCCCATCTGGTGTGAAGCGATAGACGATGCCGCCAGGAGCCATGACATGGCGGTTGTGGCCGCGACCGTCGGGCATACGAGTGAGGAGATGATCATCGCCCCAAAGCTTCGCCACGGGCGATGTGGCTGGCGTTCCAGCGACGGGGCCGTCTTTGAGCACGGCGTTGTTGCCGCTGATGAGGTAGAGGCCTTTGCCATCCGGCGTTTTCAAAATGGCATGCACGCCGTGATCGCTGCTAGCCTCGAACTCACGCAGCATCTCGACTTTATCAGGCATGTCGTCGCGGTTGCTGTCGGTGATGCGGTAGAGGCCGCTGGGGATCTTTTTCTCGTAATCGTTCACGCCGACATACAGCGCCCCGAAGGCAAAAAGCATGCCGTTCACGCCACGGATGTCGGTTGGCAACTTCTGCACGTCAGCGGGCTTCAGCGGCTGGCCTGCGGCAGGTGCGGCAAAGCGGTAAAGGCCGCCGTATTGGTCGCTGGCGTAGATGCGGCCTTTTTCGTCTGTGCAAAGGTTCACCCACGAACCTTGTTCACCACCGGGAACGGAGTAGAGCAGTTCCACTTTAAAATTCGGCAGCGTTTTGATGTTGCTCACTGGCGTGGCGACATTGGCACCAATGGCTGGACCCACCGCATCAGGGCGTTTTGCTTTTGCTTCACCTTTACCCTTAGCTTTGCCTTTTGCTTTTGGCTCACTTTTGGTGGGAGCAGCGGGTGGCTGTGCTTTAGCTTTTCCCTTTGTCTTTCCAGCCGGTCCTTTGGCCTCAATGATCTGTGCATCGCTCGGGATGGCTGATTTTTCAAACGAGACATCTGCGCCCTCCGTCAGATCTTTGAGCATCACGTCCTTGATCTGCACGTTCATCGCTGGACCGCGATGAATCTGGAAAGCGAGCAGACCTTCCATCGAACGTTTCGCCAACTCGAAGTCGAGCAGGTCGATGGTCACTTGGCCGTCGATCTTGTGGATCAAATGATTGCCCTGTGCGATGACGGTGTACTCGTGCCATTCGGCGATATCGATCTTTACCGGTTCATGCTCAGAGGCGAGCCAGCGCTTACCCTCGGGGTCGATCACGACGCCTTGACCGTTTTGACAGATGATGCCGCGTCCCTTTTCCTCATAGACCATCCCGTTATTTGGCGAAGCGGGGTGAATGTCACACTGGCAGCCGCCGATGGACCACTTGCCGTTTTCCGGCAGCTCCTTGCTGCGGTATTGGATGCCCGTGTTGTTGCCGCTTTGTTTGATCTTTGCTCTAAGCTCGAAGTTCTTCATCACGCCACCGCGCCAGATCAGAAACTGATTGTAGGCGAGTTGCTCTGGGCCGGTTGTCTTGCCCGTGATGCAGCCATCTTCCACACTCCACAGCTCCGGGTTGCCATCCCAGCCGGAGAGGTCTTTGCCATTGAATAGTGGTTTAAAACCATCCTGGGCGAATAGCGGGGACAGCAAAAGCAGAGAGAGAAAGGCGAGTCGTTTCATATTTGGAGATGGATTTAAAACGCCTGCCTTTCACAAAAAATGCCAGCAAATTATGTGTCTAATTTCGCAATCACAGTTAACCGCCCTGACCCGCTGATAAATAATGACGACCAAAACCCAAGCCTCACATGATGAGGCGCGCCCCGCTCAGGTAAAAAGGTAGGGAAATCTAAATGCCCAGTTTTTTGAGTCAGTGAGGGCCGCGTGGTTCGTAATTTTGATCGTGAAACTGCTGCTGATCATGCAGGCTAGGTCGATCGTAACCAGTTCCCTCATTTTCATGAAGACAAACAACTTCGCAGTCCTGCTTGCTTCGGTAAGCCTGTTCACGTCATGCGCCGCGACGAAGATTTGCACTCGAGAACTCAAATCGTCTGATTCCAGAGCTTTAGCCATTTTGAGCGCTTCGCAAAAGGCCCATGGTGGCGATGCTTTCTCAAAGATCCACGACCTGAGTGTGCGCTACAAAGGCCGATGGGCATCAATCGGGCCGCGCTTTCAGCCGATACTGGTGGACTCAAAATTCCGGGGTGGCTCCGAGGAAAGGCTGGTCCTTTCGCCCCGTCTCATGGCTCAGACCCACACCGGATTAGGGGGTATTAAAAATGTCCTTCGTCAGCCGGGAAAGATCGCCATTTCATACAACGGCGCGCCTTCCGATAACGCGGAAGCCAGTCACGCGGCAGCTCTGGTGGCAGACGCCTATACGATGTTTCTGCTCGGGCCGTTCTACTTTCGGCAAAACGGCACCGTCTTCGCTATGAATGGCGAATCCAAGGTAGATGACGAACTGTGTGACGAGGTGCTCGCTGTTCTAAGGCCAGGCCTTGGAGTGGCTGCTGAAGATCGGGTGATCCTCTTCATCAGCCGTAGCGACAAACAACTTAGGCGAGTCCGCATGACGCTCAATGGGCTGGACAGCACTCGTGGAGCCGAGGTGGAAGTAACCCTTCGCGCATATCGCTCCATCGGTGGTGTTCTGTGGCCGACTGATTTTGATGAGCGTGTCCGCAGCCCCTTTGATCTCCATGCTCATCATTGGAACCTCTGCGGATTGGAGTTCAATCGCGGGTTAAGCCCAGCAGATCTAAAGCTTAATCAATGGACAGCGAAATCAGCCAAACCAACAGCCTCAATAGCTCAATAAGCAAAGTGGAAACAACTCAAGACTCACTCGCCGGCCTAGCTACAGGCGGCTTCATTGCCGATGCGCTGGCCATGCCTGTGCATTGGTATTATGACCGCTCAGCATTACATCAAGACTACGGTATCGTGCGTGATTACATGGCTCCACGCTCCCAGCATTCAGGCAGCATTTTGTGGCGTTCTGAATACACGGCACTCAATGAGCGTGGTGACATCTTACATGATCAGGCTCAATACTGGGGCCAGCGCGGTATTCACTATCACCAGTTTCTCAGGGCTGGTGAAAACACACTGAACCTCCAGCTAGGCAAGGTGCTCATGCAGTCACTCAGCGCTTGTGGCGGTTACGATGCTGACGACTACCTCACGCGCTACATCGACTTCATGCTCACGCCTAGAAAGCATCGGGATACTTATGTCGAAGAGTGTCATCGGAAGTTTTTCACCGCCTATGCTCGCGGCACCGCACCGCGTAAATGTGCTGGCACAGACATCCACATTGGTGGCCTGGCTCATGTCGGCATTCTCTGTGCTTACTTTGGCGGTGATCTGTCGGCCACTCGTGAGGCCGTGAAACAACACATCAGCCTCACGCATCGTGCACCAGAAGTCTTGGCTGCCGCAGATGCTATGGTGAGGATAGTTTGTGATGTTCTCGCTGGCGTGGCCTTTCGCGAAGCAATCCTCGTCAATACCACCGATTGGTTTTCCAAACGCAAAGCTCTCGAATGGTCTAAATATCCTGATGATGTCGTGATCGGGCGGCGAGTGAGTCCTGCCTGCTACATTGCCGAGGCCTTCCCCGCTTCACTTTATCTGGCTTGGAAATATGCCGACGATTTTGAAAGCGGCGTCATCGCCAATGCCAATGTCGGCGGTGATAACTGCCATCGCGGAGCAGTCCTTGGCGCGTTGATTGGCTGCACCGTCGGTGTTTCAAAGATGCCGCAAAGGTATGTCGATCAGATCGTCGATGCCGCACTGCTCAAAGAGCAAATTCAGAAACTCATCACGCATTCATGAAGACGCACGTCACTTGTTTCGCTTGAAAGGTTAAGCCCTCCGCAGCCCCAGCAACTCCTCCGCCCGCTGATTTACTTCCTGAAATCTCCTCGCATTGGCTAGCAGCTTGATGTCTTCGTCATAGGTCGGGATCATCTCCTTCATGCGCGCATGACCTTCCTGTGTGGCTAGCAGATGAGGGAAACATTTCTTGATGACTTCCAGGATGATATTCACCGACACCGAAGCTCCCGGCGAGGCACCGAGCAGAGCCGAGATGCTATGGTCAGCATCAGTGATGACTTCCGTCCCGTAGTGGACGATTCCCGCCAGGCCATCCGTCTTCTTGATGGCCTGCACGCGAATGCCAGCATCGATCAAGCGCCAGTCTTTGGCCTGCGCGGCTGGGTAAAAGACATGCAGCACTTTCATCCGATCTGCCATGCTTTGCAGCCCTTGTTGGATCAGGTAACGCACCAGTTCCAAGTTGCTGATGCCAATGTTGATCAGCGTCGTCAGATTGTCTGGGCGAATGGAAAACGGCAGGTCAGTGATGCTGCCCTTCTTGTGCAGAAACTTGGTCGTCCATGCGGCAAACGGGCCAAAGAGCAGCGTCTTTTTGCCATCTAGCATGCGCGTGTCGAGATGCGGCACCGCCATGGTCGGCGCAGCATCCAGTGCTTGGCCATAAACTTTCGCTTCATGCTTGGCCACGATCTCTGGGCTGTCGCAGATCAGCCACTGGCCACCGATGGGGAAGCCACCCAGGCCCTTTGCCTCAGGGATGCCGGACTTTTGCAGCAGGCCTAGGCTACCACCACCCGCGCCGACAAAGACGAACTTCGCGTGATTCGTGCACACTTCATTTGTCTTTAGATCACGCGCCTCCACTTCCCAGCGCCCATTCTTTTTTTTCAGCCCGACGACTTTGTGCGCTGAAGCAATGCCGCAGCCATCCTGCTGGCCAAGCCATTGCAGGAGCTTTCGTGAGATAGCTCCAAAGTTCACGTCCGTGCCTGCATCCATCTTCGTCGCCGCGATTGGCACATCACCGCGCCCCTCCAGTAGTAGCGGTGCCCAGGTCGCGATCTTGTCGCGATCCGTGGTGTATTCCATCGAGCTGAAAAAGGGATGCGCCACCATGCCCTCATAGCGCGCTTTGAGAAAGTCCACCTGCTCCTGACCATGCACAAAGCTGATGTGCTGGAGCGGATTGATGAACTCAGAAGGCCGCTCCACCATGCCGCTGCCGACTGCGTAACTCCAGAACTGTTTCGAGTGCTCGAACTGCTCGAAGATCTCGATCACCTTGCTCACATTCACGCTGCCGTCTGCCTCACGCTTCGGGGTGTAGCTCAGCTCGCAGATGCCTGCATGGCCCGTGCCCGCGTTGTTCCAGCCATCCGAGCTCTCCTGCGCTAGCCCATCAGTGACTTCATAAAGCTGGATGGTGAGAGTCGGATCGAGCCGCTTCAGCAGCGTGCCTAGATTCGACGACATGATGCCGCTGCCGATGAGGATGATGTCTGGATTTTCGATGTGTTTCATGTCGATGTGAAGCGATGGCTTATCTGGCCATAAGTGTGCAGTTCCTAACGCCTGATCAAGTCACAGTCTCCCACCCAGCCATCACTGGGATGCACATGCGCAGGCTTTGAGAAATAATTTCCCTGTAGTCTCACTGGTCTGATGACGTTGATATTAAATCCATGCGCACCGCAGTACTCCTCTTCCTCTCTTTCGCCACATCATTGTCAGCTCAAAAGGCACCGTATGATGTCTTTCCTCCTGCTGAGGCACCTTACTATCGAGTGCGCTATGAGGCATCGGCCAAGCCAGGCGAGCTGATTTTTCCGGTGAACTACACGGTCTGGGTGCCCAATGACGTGAAGACGCTCCGGGGCGTGATCGTGCACCAGCATGGCTGTGGTGAGGGCTCGTGCAAATCGGGACTCACGGGTGCCTATGATCTGCATTGGCAGGCGCTGGCGAAGAAGCATGACTGCGCACTGATCGCGCCAGCCTACGAGCAGCCGGAGAAAGCCGAGTGCCAAATGTGGTGTGATCCGCGCAATGGATCGAGTGCTGCGTTCCAGAAATGCCTCGTCGATCTCGGTGCTAAAAGCGGACATCCCGAGCTGTCGAAAGTGCCATGGGCGCTCTGGGGTCACAGCGGCGGCGGGCATTGGGCGGGCGGTATGGTGCTGATGCATCCTGAGCGCGTCGCTGCGGCATGGCTACGCTCGGGTGTGCCTTTGCTGGAAGCCAATCCAAGCCGATCAACCATCAAGACACACACTGTCCCAGAAGCCGCTCTGAGTGTGCCTATCATGTGCAATCTCGGCACGAAAGAAGGCGTCACGGTTAAAGAAGGCCGCTTTGCTGGCGCGTGGGCGGCGAATGAGGCTTTCTTCAATCATGTGCGTTCCCGAGGCGGCCTCATCGGTGTCTCCGTTGATCCTTTCACCTCACATGAATGCGGCAACCAACGCTACCTCGCTATGCCTTGGCTTGATGCCTGCCTAACAGCACGACTTTCAAAAAAGGGCGGTGGAGCACTCCAAGCGATGTCTCCCGATAGCGCCTGGCTAGCACCTCTGCTCGGTAGCGAAGCCGCGCCTGCTGCGAAGTTTTCTGGCGACAAGACCAAAGCTGTGTGGCTGCCGAATGCAGCCACGGCCAAAGCCTGGGCTCAGTATGTGAAAGACAGCGCTGTGACGGACACAACGCCACCGCCTGCGCCAACCAACATTCAATTCAAAGGCAACGAACTCATCTGGGATGTCACGGCTGATCTCGAAAGCGGACTCGCCAGCTTTGTAATAGAGCGCGATGGCAAGCAGATCGCCGCCGTGCCCGAGAAACCAGCGAACCCCTTTGGTCGCCCGATCTTCCAGGGCCTGCAATACAGCGACACACCTGCGAATCCTCTTGTGAAGATGACCTTCACCGACACGAAGGCTGAGGCTGGTAAGAAGCACGAGTATCGTGTGATAGCCGTAAATACGGTCGGTCTGAAGTCGAAGTAGATTCAAGGTGAGTTCAGCGCACCAAGATTTCCAGTTCGGCGAGCATCATGCCAACACCGCGGTCGATGCGTTCAACCATGGCTTTATACAACTTTCGCCTAAACCATGAGGTCAGCGGTTTTATTGGAACGCACAATTACCAGCGAGGTTAAAGTTTCGTTTAGCAGGCGAGACACACATTTCGTCTCGTCTCCGCTTCCCTTCAAAAACCACCTCCTTGATGAAACCCGATAAAACCTTTTTCAGCGTTCTCGTCACGCTGGTCATCCTGTCAGCCATCTTTTTTGTTATCGAGCGTATCGCCGGGCGTGGTCGCAATCGCGTGCAGCCGATCCTTCGTAACGGTTGGTTAACAGACGTGATTTATTGGTTCGCCACGATTCTACTCACAAAGCCACTGGTGCGCCTCATGCTGATCCTTCCACTCAGTTTGTTGATTCTGGCGCAAGTGACTTCAGTCGATATTCTGAAACTGGGCACTTACTCAGGCTATGGGCCACTCAGTCATCAGCCCATTTGGTTGCAGGCGATCCAAATTTACGTGCTCGTAGATTTCACCGCCTACTGGACTCACCGCCTGTTTCATCGCGGCAAATGGTGGCCGTTTCATGCGGTGCATCATAGCTCGGAGGATCTCGATTGGCTCGGCAGTCTGCGAGTGCATCCGGTGAATGATCTCGTGAACAAGCTGGCGCAGGTCACGCCAGTGCTGCTGATGGGTTACAATCCACTCGTCACGCTTTCCACAGCGCCCATCCTGACATTCTACGCCATCTTCATTCACGCGAATGTGAACTGGGATTTCGGTCCGCTGCGCAGCGTCATCGCCACGCCCGTGTTTCATCGCTGGCATCACTCAAAGGACCGCGAGGCATGGGACAAGAACTTCGCAGGCTTGCTTCCATTATGGGACATTTTGTTTGGCACCTACTACATGCCCAAAGGACGCTATCCTCAGAACTTCGGCATTTGCGAGCCGATGCCAAAAGGCTACTTCGGCCAACTTTGGGAACCGTTCGCTTGGATTCTGCGTCGCGGAAAGAAAGTGGACCCTCAATAAAATCAGCGATGTTCGCGCGAGAATGACGTTTCACCCGGAACAGTATGAAACTCCTAGCCGCCTTCCTTTCGTCATTCATCATTTTACATTCGTCATTCGCTGCGGAGCAGCGCCCCAACATCATCCTCATCTACACCGACGACCACGGGCATGCCGATCTCGGCATCTATGGCGTGATGAAGGATGTTAAGACGCCGCACCTCGATGCACTGGCACGCAGCGGCGTGGTGGCGACGAATGGTTACAGCACGGCGCCGCAGTGTGTGCCATCGCGCGGCGGGTTGATGACGGGGAAGTTCCAAGGCCGCTTCAATCTGGACAACAACGGCTCCGCGCTCGACGGCTTCAACAAGGAGACCACCATAGCCACGCGATTACAGAATGCGGGATATGTCACGGCACAGTTCGGCAAGTGGCACCTCGGCCCGCAGAATGAGATCACGCGGCACGGCTTCAGGCATGTCTTCTCGCAGCACGGCGGGCAGAAGTTCGCGGCGAACATCACGCTCGATGGCAAAGATCGGCCGATGAGCGACCTACCGCCGACAGAGTATCATCTCGATGGTTGCTCGAAGGCCGCCGCGTCGATCATCGAGCGCTACAAGGACCAGCCGTTCTTTCTCTATGTGGCCTATCGCGGCCCGCACACACCGCTGGATGCGCCGCAGAGCTACATGGACCGCTTCCCCGGCGAGATGCCGGAGCGACGACGCGCCGCACTGGCGATGCTTTCAGCCATTGACGATGGCGTGGGACTCATCACGAGCACTTTGAAGAAACATAACCTCACTGAGAAGACGCTTATCTTCTTCATTGGCGACAACGGCGCTCCACTGAAGATCCATAAGATCGACTCGCCCCTCATTGGCGATGCCGGTGGTTGGGATGGCAGCCTCAACACGCCACTCAATGGAGAAAAAGGCATGCTGGCTGAAGGCGGCATGTCCACGCCCTTCCTCATCGCCTGGCCCGGCACGATTCCCGGCGGGCAAACCTATGAGCAGCCTGTAACGGCGCTCGATGTTGCCGCGACGGCCGCTGCCACTAACAAAATCGAAGTGAAGCCCGGCGACCTAGACGGCGTGAATCTGCTCCCCCACCTCACTGGTGAAAACAAAGCCGCACCGCACGACGCCCTTTACTGGCGCTGGATGGCCCAGAGCGCCATTCGCAAAGGAAACTGGAAACTCCTGCGCGGTGGCGAGCGCGAATACCTCTACGACCTCGCCACAGATCGCGAAGAGAAACACAACCTCGCCGCGAAGCACCCCGAGATCGCCACGCGTCTCCGCACCAAGCTCAAAACCTGGGCCGATGGACTCAACCCCGCCGGCATGGCCCTTGGCCCGATGGCAGCGACTTGGAACGACTACTTTGATCATTACCTCGAAGGCAAAACCATCGCGAATGTGCCCGGTAAAGCCGCCAAAGGAGAAGAAGAGGCAGGCATCCAAGGTTGGCTGGCACGCAACGGCACTCTCAGCGTCAAGGATGGCACCTTGCTGCTCACTTCCGACAAAGGCAAGCAAGCGCCCTTCATCACGCGCAGCCAACTCAAGCTCAAAGGCCCGCTCACGGCCTCACTCACGATCAAAACAAATACTCCCGGCGCAGGTAGCATCGCTTGGCGCATGGATAGCGATAAAGACTTTCTTCCCGCCAATCGAGTCGCCTTCAAAATCAGCGCTGAGAGCGATTGGCAAACACATGAAGTCCAACTCCCCACTCATGGCAAGGTGATCCACCTGCGCGTTCACTTGCCAAGCGGCAGCATTGAGATTCGACAGTTAGAACTCAGAGATGCGGCTGGCAAACCGGTGCTCTCATTGAAGCCGTGAATCCTCTGGATTGCACACCATTAGAGGCTTGCGCCAAACAGAATATTTAACTTACTTCGCCGCAGCAGCCGCTGTGACAAAGGGCTTCAAGGCAGCCGCGAGCAGCTTGTAGCCCTCAGGATTGAAGTGTAGCATGTCCTCGACAAACAACTCGGGGCGCACCTTGCCATTTTGATCGAGCGTGAGCGTGCGGGTGTCGATGTAGGTGATGCCCGTCTGTTCTTTGGCCCATCCGGCGATGAGGTCGTTGAGCTTGTTGCCTTCATCGACTTGCTTGAGGCGTTTAATCGTCGGGCTGAGACCGATGTAGTAGATCGGGATGTTTGGCAGACGCTCACGCATCTTTGCGACGAAGATTTTGAAGTCGTTGAACACATCTTCCGCAGGCCAGCCCGCATTGATGTCGTTACCACCAGCGCGCAGAATGATAGCCTTTGGCGCATACGGAAAGATCATACGCTCGGCATAGAAAGTGGAATCCTTGATCTGATTGCCACCAAAGCCACGGTTCAGCACCGGCACACCCGCAAAATCCTCAGCGAGTGTCTTCCAGCGAACGATGGTTGAGGAGCCGACGAAAAGTAAGCTCCCCTTTGCTGGCGGCGACTCTTTGTCTGCAGCCTCGAAAGTCGCGATGTTTTTCTCCCACTTCTTGTAGTCGTGCTTGGTGGGTTTTGGCTTTGGCCAGGCATCCAGCGGCGCAGGTTTTTTTACCTCCGCATGGAGAGCGGCAGGCAAAGTGAGGAAAACAATAGCAAGGAAACGAAGGGCGGTGGAACGAGTCATGGTAGGCGCATGAAACGCCTGGCCGCTGGCTCTATTTCAAAAGAGCTTCGTTAGATCAGCGACTCGCCAACCTGCGGAATCCGACACAGTATTTGCTGAGATGTCGATGCAAACGCTACGTTCAACAGCGATCACCATGAAGCACCTCACCGCCCTCCTCTCTACTCTCTGCGCTTCAGTCTTCGCCGCACAGCAGCCCAATGTCATCGTCATCCTAGCGGACGATCTCGGTTGGAGTGACACGACGCTCTACGGCAACACCTCGTATTATCAGACGCCAAATGTCGAACGGCTCGCGAAGCGTGGCATGGCCTTCACTCGGGCGTATTCAGCTAGCCCGCTATGCTCGCCGACGCGGTCCGCTTTGCTCACGGGACAAAGCCCGGCACGCACCGGCATCACCGTGCCGAACTGCCACATGCCGCAAGTGGTGCTGCAGGCGACAAAGGGCAAGAAGGCTCCGGTGGATCAAAAAGCAATCCAGCCAGATCCGGTGACGCGATTGAAGACGGAGTATCGCACGCTGGCGGAGACGCTGAAGGACGCGGGCTATGCGACGGCGCACTTCGGCAAGTGGCATCTCGGGCCGGAGCCGTATTCGCCTTTGCAGCAGGGGTTTGATTTCGATCTACCGCACACCGCTGGTCCGGGGCCTGCGGGCAGTTTTGTCGCGCCATGGAAGTTTCCGAACTTCAAAGAGAAGTCGCCCGGCGAGCACATTGAGGACCGCATGGCAGCGGAGGCCGTGGCGTGGATGGAGCAGCAGAAGGACAAGCCTTTCTACATGAACTACTGGATGTTCAGCATGCATGCCCCCTTCGATGCGAAGAAGGCGAACATCGAAAAGCATCGCGGCCGCATTGACCCGAAGAATGCGCAACGCAGTCCGATCTACGCCGCGATGATTCAGAGCATGGACGAAGCCATCGGCACGCTGCTCGATGCGCTGGATCGTCTGAAGCTCGCGGACGACACGATCATCATCTTCACGGCCGATAATGGCGGAAACATGTACAACGAGGTCGATGGCACAACGCCAACGAGCAACCGCCCGCTGCGTGGTGGCAAGGCGACGATGTTTGAAGGCGGCACGCGGGTGCCCGGTGTCATCGTCTGGCCCGGAATCGCGGCGGCTGGCAGTCGCAGCGATGCAATCATCCAAAGCGAGGATTACTATCCGACACTGCTCGATGGTCTCGCTTTGAAGCCTGTCGAAGGTCAGCGCTTCGACGGCTCCAGCATCCTTCCTGCGCTGAAAGGCGATGCGCTTGCTGGCAAAGCCGTCTTCCAATTCTTCCCGCACAATCCGGGCGTGCCGGACTGGCTGCCACCGGCTGTTTCCGTGCACCGTGATGAATGGAAGCTCATACGCATCTTCCACGGCGGTGAAAAGGGCGCTCATCGTCACCTGCTCTTCAATCTGCGCAAGGATCTCGGCGAAAAGAACAACCTCGCAGCGCAGAAGCCCGAGCTGGTGGCTGAACTTGATGCCATGATCGAGAAGTTCCTCACCGACACGAAGGCCGTCGTGCCCGTGCCGAATCCTGCGTTTGATCCATCGAAGTATCACCCCGAACTCGAAGGCAAGCAGCAGCCGAAGGGCAAATCCAAAGCACCCGCCAAAGGCAAAGATGATAGCGATCCCGCTCTACAAGGCTGGAAGGCCCGTGATTGCAAAGCGACCGTCAAAGAGGGAATCCTGCGCCTCACCAACATCGGAGACGCTTGCTTCCTCGGCATGTCCGCCAGCAAACACAGTGGCCCGAAGACGGTAAAGTTCCGCATCAAGGCCAAAGCGGGTACCAGCCACTTTGACTGGCTGCCTGGAGGCGCCGGCGGCAAACAGCGGCGAAACGACTTCACGTTGAAAGGCGGCGGCTGGGAGGAAATCAGTGTCGAACTGCCTGCTGAAGGCCCCCTCGGTATCGTGCGCATTTACTTGCCGATGCAGGAGCAACCGGTGGAGATCGACTGGATCCAACTGACGTCGAAGAACGGCGGAAAGCCGACGCGGACTGAGTTTTGAGTCGGAGCATAGGCTTTCTAGCCTGTGTCATGAAGACCGTAGAACACAGGCTAGAAAGCCCGTGCTACGTCGTTTCACGCGCCGCCATGCGCATGCTCGTTTGCCTCCTCGCCCTCTGCCCTTTGCTCTCCGTTTTCGCGCAGCCGAACGTCCTCCTCATCATGGCGGACGATCTGCGGGACTTCGGCGGGGCGTTCACGAAGGAGGTCGTGAAGACGCCGAACCTCGACCGGCTGCGCGCTCGCGGCACGACGTTTGAGCGCGCGTATGTGCAGTATCCCGTGTGCAATCCGAGCCGCAGCAGCATGATGACGGGCCTGCGGGCGGAGCAGACGGGCATCGTGGGCAATGACATGCCTCTGCGGCAAAAGATGCCGGACATCATCACGCTGCCGCAGCTTTGCAAAGACGCCGGTTGGCAGTCGCAGGCTTTTGGAAAGCTCTTCCATCTCGGCGGCGGCAAAAATGTGGAAGCTAAGCAGCGCTGGATGGACACAGGCCGCTCGTGGCATACGGCGCAGGCTTTTGAGGTGACGAAGACGGGCCGCAAACTCCTAGAAGGCCGCAATGTGACCGGCGGTGCCTTGAAATGGTGTCAGTGGGGCGCGGCGGACGGCACGGATGATGATCAACCTGATGGTCAAATCGCCGCCACCACCGTGGCGATGATCGAGAAGCTCGGTGACACGCCGTGGTTCATCGGCTGCGGTTTCATGAAGCCGCACGATCCCTTCATCGCGCCGAAGAAATATTTTGATCTCTACGCGGCTGACTCGCTGAAAATCTGGAACGATCCTGCCGACATGACCTCCGTGCGCAAAGACAGCGTCGGCTTCGGCGACTACGGCACGGCCTTCGCCAAGTTCACCGAGCAGGAGTGGCGCGAGCTGTTTCGTGCCTACTGCGCTGGCACGAGCTTCATGGATGCGCAGCTCGGTCGTGTGCTCGATGCGCTCGATAACGGCAAACTGTGGGACAAGACGCTCGTCATCTTTGTCGGCGATCACGGCTACCACACCGGCGAGCGTCAGTGGTGGAACAAGAACACCCTCTTTGAGCGAAGTTGCCGTGCGCCGCTCATCATCGCCGGGCCGGGCATGAAAGGCGGCCAGACGACGCGCTCGCTCGTCGAGTTCGTCGATCTGTATCCCACCGTCGCCGACTTCTGCGGCCTGAAAATGCCCCACACAGCCGCAGGAACGACTTTGCGGCCTGTGTTGGTTGATCCCGCCGCCAGTATCAAAGATGCTGCCTTCACCCTCGTCACGCGCGGAGACAAACTGCACGGTCAAAGCATCCGCACCGCCCGCTGGCGCCTCACCCGCTGGAGCGACGGTGAAACCGAACTCTACGATCACGACACCGATCCCGAAGAGCTTCACGATGTCTCTGCGCATCACGCCGACATCCTGGCCGAACTCACCGCTCGGATTCAAAAGCTGCCATCCTTTACCTCCAAGCCATGAAACTGCCGATTCTTCTCCTCACACTCTTCGCCCTTTGCCCTCCGCTCTTCGCCGAGACGAAGCCCAACATCATCGTCGTCGTCGCGGATGACTTGGGTTATGCGGATGTGCTTTTCAATCCGCAGCATCCGAAGGAGGTCACCACGCCGCATCTCGATTCGCTGGCGAAGCAGGGTGTGATTTGTCGGCAGGGTTATGTCAGCGGGCATGTGTGTTCGCCGACGCGGGCTGGACTGATGACCGGGCGCTATCAGCAGCGGCTCGGGCTTTACACGGGTGGCGAGGCCGGATCGGGCCTGCCGATGAGCGAGACGATTTTTCCACAGTATTTGAAGCCTGCGGGCTATGCGACGGCGCAGTTTGGCAAATGGCACCTCGGGCCTGATCCGGCGTGGAGTCCGGCACTGCGCGGGTTTGATGAGGTGTTCGGCTTTCTTGGCCGTGGTGCGCATGATTACTTCAAGCTCGATGATCCTGAAGATCCGATCTATCGCGGCACCGAGGTGGTGAAGGAGAAAGGTTACCTCACGGACCGCCTCGGCGAGGAGGCGGCGGCGTTCATCACGAAGCACAAGGCGGGGCCGTTCTTCGCTTATCTGGCCTTCAATGCCGTTCATGCGCCTCTGCAGGCACCGGAGGACGAGATCGCGAAGTTCAACATGGGCAACAAAGACCGCGATGCCCGCCTCGCGATGGGCAAGCGCATGGACGACGCCATTGGCAAAGTCGTGACGGCGCTCAAGGACGGTGGCGTTTGGGAAAACACGCTCCTCTTCTTCATCAGCGACAACGGCGGCCCGCTGGCGCAAAGCGCGGACAACACGCCGCTGCGCGGTGGCAAGCACACCGACTACGAAGGCGGTGTTCGCGTGCCGTTTCTCATCTGCTGGCCTGCGCAGCTCAAAGCGGGCGAGTGGCAGTCGCCGGTGTCTTCGCTGGATATTTTGCCCACGGCGCTCGCAGCGGCGGGCATAGCCACGCCAGCCGAGACGCGTTTCGATGGCCATAACCTACTGCCGTTGCTCAAAGGCGAAACCCAGCCTCAATCGCGTGACTTCTTCTGGTGCTCCGGCAGCGACGAAGGCTGGTGGGCCGTGCGTTCCGGCGATTGGAAGCTCGTGGGAGAAAAGGACAAGCTGGGCCTCTTTGATCTGAGCAAGGATGTGTCAGAGGCCAACGACCTCGCCAAACAAATGCCCGAGAAAGTCGCCGAACTGACGAAACTGCACGACACATGGCTCGCGGATATGGCAAAGCCCGTTAAAGCCGGTGAGAAGCGCTACGACATGGCTGCGCCCGCCGCGAAGAAGATGACCAAGGAAGAAAAGAAGAAAGTTAGAGACATGGAAAGAGCCAAGAAACGTCAGCCCGCCACGCCCGAAACCCCCGAAGCACCCAAACCATGAAAACACTCCTCGTTCTCCTCGCCCTTTGCTCTTCGCTTTGCACGGCCACCAAGACGAACATCTTAATCTTTTACCTCGATGACATGGGTTGGGCGCAACCGGGCGCTTACTGCGGCAAATTGGCTCCGACGCCGAACATGGATCGCCTCGCGACGGATGGTGTTCGCTTCACGAATGGCTACTCAAGCGGCTGCGTGTGCTCGCCGGGTCGCGTGGGGCTCATGACGGGGCGTTATCAAGCACGCACCGGACATGATGCGAATCCGACATGCGAAGGTCGTGAGCTGCTGCTGAGCGAAACGACGATGGCGCAGCATTTGAAGCCTGCGGGCTACACGACGGGCATCGTCGGCAAATGGCATCTTGGGGACACGGATCCGAAGTTCATGCCACTCTCGCGCGGTTTCGATTTTGCCATGGGAACGGTCGGCAATCTTGGCGAGGGTAAAGGACCATCGTTTTATCGTGGCAATGAACTGATCAAGGAACTCGAAGGCGCGCCAGTGACCTCACCTATTTATGCTCGCGAAGCTTGCGGTTTGATCGACACCAATAAAGGCAAGCCGTTCTTCCTTTATCTCTCTTTCAACGCGGTGCATTCGCCCGTAGTCACTTCGCCGCAGTGGTTGGAGAAGTTCAAGCCCCTCGGCAAACGCCAGCAAGCCTACGCCGCATTGATCGCTGAAGCAGACGAAGCCATCGGCACGGTTATGACGAGGCTACGCGACCTGAAGCTGGAGGAAAACACGCTCATTTTCTGCATCAGCGACAACGGCGGCGCGTCCAAAGAAGCCGAGCAAATGAGCCTGCGCGGCTCGAAGTGGTTTGTGTGGGAAGGCGGCATCCGCGTGACCTGGATGGCACAGTGGAAAGGTCGCGTGCCCGGCGGCCGCGTGGTGGCAGATCCTGTGATCCAACTCGACGTGTTACCCACCGCTCTCGCCGCTACCGAGGCTGAAAAGCCTAGCATCGAACTCGATGGCGTGAATCTCCTCCCGCTGCTCGAGGGCAAGGCCGACAAACTCGTCCCGCGCGAACTTTACTTCCGTTTCGGTGTTCAGCACGCCGTCCGCCAGGGTGATTGGAAGCTCGTGAAGGCATCCAAAGACATGGAACCGATGCTCTTGAACCTCGCCGCCGATCCCGGCGAGCAAAAGGATCTCAGCGCTGAAAACCCGGCGAAAAAGACAGAACTGACCGCTCTCTTCGATCAATGGAACGCCACGATGCAATCACCGCGCTGGGAAGATCAACGCTGGAATGGCGATGCCGATCACAAGACCGAAAAGAAGGCCAAGAAGAAAAAGAAATAAGCACCCACCATGAAATCCATCCACACACTTTTTGCCCTCACAGCAATCTCACTCAGCCTGTCACGCGCTGCCGACACCAAACCCAACATCGTCTATTTCTTGGTCGATGATTTGGGCTATGCCGACTGTGGGTTCAACGGTGGGAAAGACATCCGCACGCCGAACATCGACAAGCTGGCCAAAGAAGGTGCCGTGTTGAAGTCCTACTATGTGCAGCCTGTGTGCTCACCCACACGCTCGGCGCTGATGACCGGCCGCTACGCCATCCACACAGGCGTTTATAATGTCGTGCGGCCAGGCGCTCCATGGGGCCTGCCATTGACTGAGCGCTTGCTTCCTCAGGCCTTGAAAGACGTGGGCTACAGCACGGCCATCTGTGGCAAATGGCATCTCGGTGAGTTCCAATCAGACTACACGCCGACGCATCGCGGCTTTGACCATCAATATGGACACTACTTTGGCGCACTGGATTATTTCAAGCACGACCGCGATGGAAAAATGGACTGGTATCGCGATGACAAGCCGCTCGTGGAAGGGGCGTGTCCGAAAGTTTGTGTTTCGGGTCTTTGGTTATGTTTTGGTCTGGGGTTGTTTTTTTGATTGAGCGCATGCGCTCAATCAAAAAAATCGCGATCCGAACTGGATCGCAAATTGGTTGGCCGCAGGCACCCAACTCGCCGGAG